>CAVUPN010000006.1:0-295434 GCA_963743225.1 uncultured Actinomycetota bacterium
CCCATCGGCAGGCCCAGCAGGTTGCCGCAGAAGTGGTCCTCCAGGCCCGCGCGGATGATCTGCTTGCCGTCGTCGAGGTACTCCGGGCCGATGAACCCCACCACGGTGTTGACCAGCAGCGGTTCCAGATCCCGCGCGACCGCGTAGGCCCGGGCCTCCAGCGTCTGCTGGTCGACCGGTTGACCGCCCATACCGAGATGGGCGCCCGAACTCAGCTCGGTTCCCTGCCCCGTCTCCAGGTACATCACGTTGTCGCCGACGGTGCCGCGGCGCAGCGACCGCCCGGCCGCGCACCCCTCGCGCAACAGGGCCATGTCGACGCCGAACGCCGCGTTGGCGGCCTCGGTGCCGGCCACCGACTGGAACACCAAATCGACCGGGGCACCCCGCTCGATCAGCCCGATAGTCGTTGGGTGACATGAGACAACACACACGACTGCACCGGAATCGTGTAGCCTCCCACGAATGTCGTTGAGCAGGACGAGCAGGTGCGGCGGTCCGGCGTCCGGCGAATCGGTCGCCGGATTGATTCCGATCACCGCGTCGCCGCACCCCAACAGCAAGCCGTCCAGCTGTGGCCGCGGCGATCCCGCGCGGATCGTCGGTGGGGTGATTGGGCTGCAGCCGGGTGGTCAGCGTCCCCGGCAGGCCGACGGTGGTGCGAAACGCCGAGGTCACCGTGATCGCGCGGGCGACCGCAATCAGGTCCTGGTTGCGCATGATCTTGCTGACCGCGGCGGCCATCTCCGGGGTGATCGCCCTTGAGATTCCCGCGATTGTGGACGCCGCGCAAGCGGATCGGGCCCGCCGGTAACATCCAGTAGCCAATCGCGCAGTCCGCCGACCGTCAGATGCGAAATGCGCTGGAACGCAACCCGGTCGTGGGTATCGATGATCAGGCGCGATGGCTTCGTCGTCCTCGTGGGATCACCGTCACTCGAGGAACACGTCCAGGCCGGTGTCGGCCAGCGCCCACTGGGCGCCGCGCGTTCGGCATCCGACGACGCCGCGCACCCGGGCACTCGTCGCCGGAACGCAACGGCGTGGCCTTGGCCATCAGCTCCACGCAGACCGTTGAAGCTGTAGGTCACACCCTCGACCGCGCGCTGTACTGCTTGAGCCGCGGCCACTCCATTCCAGCTTCCTCTTCGGCTGCAGCCAGCGCGGCGAACTCCTCATCCGGTGTGTTCGCCACCAGGTGGTGGCGACTGTAGAGCGCGAAGGACGCCATGAACGCCGCAAACACCACCAGACACCAAAACGCCGCTCTGCTGTCCACCACGAACGTCGCCACCACGACAGCGCCGCCACCACCAACGCGAACGACGTGGTGATGATGCGCCCGGTGTGCGGTACGGACGCGGCATGCCCGGTTCACGCACCCGAAGGACGATGTGGCTGACCATCATCAGCACATACGAGAGGGCGGCGCCGAACACCGCCATGTTCAGCAGCATCGCGCCCTGGCCGGTCAACGACAGCACGAAGCCGATGACCCCGGGCACCACCAACGCCAGCGTCGGCGCCTTGCGTGAGTTGACCACCGAGATCGCCCTTGGCAGGTAGCCCGGCCCGCGACAGGGCGAACAGCAGACGGCGAGAGGCGTAGATGATGGAGAAGAAGCGGCGATCGAGCCGGGCCGAGCCCGATGTAGTTGACCACCGTGGCCATCGTCGAGTCGCCGAGAGCTTCCACCAGCGGGTTGCCGATTCACTCATCGCTTTCGCCCCGCCGGCCCCGGGGACCAGGACGACACGGTGGTAGCGGTGATCAGCAGCGCGCCGATCCCGGCGATGATGCCCTTGGGCACATTGCGTTCGGGCTCCTTGGCCTCCTCGGCGGCCAGCGGCACTCCCTCGATGGCCAGGAAGAACCAGATCGCGAACGGCACCGCCGCCCAGATCCCGAGATAGCCGAACGGCAGGAACGACGACGCGCCCGCGGCCTCGGTGGGCGCGATATCCGTCAGGTTCGCGGCGTCGAAGCTGCCAATCGCCGAGACGGCGAAGATCACCAGGCCGGCCAGCGCGATGACGGTGATGACGAACATGACCTTGAGCGCTTCGCCGACGCCCGCCAGGTGGATGCCGATGAACAGCACGTACGCGGCCAGGTACACCCACCAGCCGTCGGTGATGCCGAACAGGCCAAGCGATTCGACGTAGGCGCCGATGAAGGTGGCGATCGCGGCCGGCGCGATCGCGTACTCGATCAGGATCGCGGTCCCGGTGGCAAACCCGCCCCAGGGCCCCAGTGCGCGGCGCGCGAAGGTGTAGCCGCCGCCGGCCGCCGGCAGCGCCGAGGACATCTCGGCCATACCCAGCACCATCGCCAGATACATGCCCGCGATCACCACAGCTGGCGATCAGCAAGCCACCGAACCCGCCCTGAGCAAGACCGAAATTCCACCCCGAGTAGTCGCCGGAGATCACATAGCTCACACCGAGACCCGCCAGCAGCAGCCAGCCCGCAGTGCCCCGCTTCAGGGTCCGTTTAGCCAGGTAGTCGCTGCTCTCGTCGTGGAAATCAGCGCCGACGCGATGACTGTCCCCATGGTGGTGCTCGATGCTAGACATAGCGGCTCCTGTTCCACCCTCGGCGTCTGCCCGGGGAAGCCCGATCGGTCTTGTCGCTACGGAAATGCGGTGGCATCCAGATCCGTGTGGCGGCCAGATAGGGGCCTTACCGTGGTGCCGTGGGTCCTTCCCGTCGTAAGTGAGTTGTTAAGGGCGGCAGCTCTATAGGCTCAGAAGAAGCCGAGCGCTTTGTCTGAGTACGACACCAGCAGGTTCTTGGTCTGCTGGTAGTGGTCGAGCATCATCTTGTGGTTCTCGCGGCCGATGCCGGACTGCTTGTAGCCGCCGAACGCCGCGTGCGCGGGGTAGGTGTGGTAGCAGTTGGTCCACACCCGGCCGGCTTGGATATCACGCCCGGCCCGGTAGGCGGTGTTGCCGTCGCGCGACCACACCCCAGCGCCCAGTCCGTAGAGGGTGTCGTTGGCGATCGAGATGGCGTCGTCGTAGTCGGTGAACGACGTCACCGACACCACCGGTCCGAAGATCTCCTCCTGGAAGACTCGCATCTTGTTGTTGCCGGTGAAGATCGTCGGCGCCACGTAGTAGCCGCCGTTGAGATCGCCGCCGAGCTCGGCGCGTTCGCCGCCGGTGATGAGCTTGGCTCCCTCGCTCTTGCCGATCTCGATGTAGGACAGGATCTTCTCCAGCTGGTCGTTAGAGGCCTGCGCGCCGATCATCGTCTCGGTGTCCAGCGGGTCGCCTTGGCGGACCGCCTTGGTGCGGATCGCGGCCAGTTCGAGGAACTCGTCGTAGATATCGGCCTGAACCAGCGAGCGCGACGGGCAGGTGCAGACTTCGCCCTGGTTGAGGGCGAACATGGTGAAACCCTCCAGCGCCTTGTCCTGATAGTCGTCGTGGGCGGCGAGCACATCGGAGAAGAAGATGTTCGGGCTCTTGCCGCCGAGCTCCAGGGTGACGGGGATGAGGTTCTGGCTGGCGTATTGCATGATGAGGCGGCCGGTGGTGGTCTCGCCGGTGAACGCGATCTTGGCGATGCGGTTGCTCGACGCCAGCGGTTTGCCGGCTTCCACCCCAAAGCCGTTGACGACGTTGAGCACGCCCGCGGGCAGCAGGTCAGCGATCAGCGACATCAGGTACAGCATCGAGGCGGGGGTTTGTTCGGCGGGTTTGAGGACGACCGCGTTGCCGGCGGCCAGGGCGGGCGCGAGTTTCCAGACGGCCATCAGGATCGGGAAGTTCCACGGGATGATCTGCCCGACGACGCCGAGTGGCTCGTGGAAGTGGTAGGCCACGGTGTCTTCGTCGATCTGGGAAAGCGAGCCCTCCTGGGCGCGGATCGCCCCGGCGAAATAGCGGAAGTGATCTACCGCCAGCGGGATATCCGCATTCAACGTTTCCCGCACCGGTTTGCCGTTGTCCCAGGCTTCGGCGACGGCGATGGACTCCAGGTTCTCTTCGATCCGGTCGGCGATCTTGTTGAGGATCACCGCTCGCTCGGCCGGGGAGGTCTTGCCCCAGGCGGGTGCCGCCGCGTGCGCCGCATCCAGGGCGCGTTCGATATCCGCCTCGTCGGAGCGGGCGACCTCGCAGAACACCTCGCCGGTAACCGGGCTCGAGTTCTCGAAGTAGCGGCCCTGCACGGGCGCGACCCACTCGCCACCGATGTAGTTGTCGTAGCGGGGCGCGAAGCTCATTAACGAGCCCTCTGCACCCGGTCGCGCGTACACAGTCACGGGGTTTCTCCTGCTTTCAAACGACGGGAAATGTATCGCTCGTCACTGACGATAGACCGTTATGGGTTGCATCACAGTTGCACGAACACGCCACCCTGGATTACTCGAGTACGAACGTTCGCGGTCGTCTCGATCGACAGCAGCAGCGCCGCCCCGGTGGCCCGCGGATAGCCCTGCCTGCGACAACTGCGGGCCGCCGACCTGACCAGGGCCATCGACCTGGGGCTTCGTGTGGCCACCGACAGCGAAGAAGTGCTGGGCGCCGACCACCCCGACACCCTGGCCTCCCGCAACAACCTCGCCGGCGCCTACCGGTCGGCGGGGCGCCTCGGGCGAGGCGATCCCGCTGTTCGAGCAGACCCTCGCCGACTGCGAGCGGGTGCTGGGCGCCGACCACCCCGACACCCTGACCTCGCGCAACAACCTCGCCGACGCCTACCGGTCGGCGGGGCGCTTCGGGCGAGGCGATCCCGCTGTTCGAGCGGACCCTCGCCGACCGCGAGCGGGTGCTGGGCCCCGACCACCCCGACACCCTGACCTCGCGCAACAACCTCGCCGGCGCCTACCGGTCGGCGGGGCGCCTCGGGCGAGGCGATCCCGCTGTTCGAGCAGACCCTCGCCGACTGCGAGCGGGTGCTGGGCCCCGACCACCCCGACACCCTGACCTCGCGCAACAACCTCGCCGACGCCTACCGGTCGGCGGGGCGCCTCGACGAGGCGATCGCGCTGTTCGAGCGGACGGCCGACTAAGTCGCCTGCTAAGCCAGGCTGCGTCGGGTGGCCAGGTGCCCGTAACGGGCCGCCTGTGTGAGCGAGCGCGACACAGCCGTCATGCCTTAAACGGGATGACTTCTGAGGCCGTACTGGCGAACCAGGGATCGGTTGGTTTCTCGTAGCACCTCATTGTCATCCTGCAGTGCTGTGATGGCGCGATCCTTTGCGCTGATGTCGATCTCGGCGTCGGCGATGCGTCGTCGGAGCTCGATCACCAATGGGTGTTGGTCGAGAAGCGCTTGGCCAACCGCTGGTCCTTGTGCGCCGAGCCTGTGTTCGAGGATGCGCACTTTGTTCTCGAGTTCGCGTTGGCGGGTTTTGGCCGACGCCAGTTCGGTAAGCAGGCTGTCCCGGGTAATGCGGTCTTGCGGCGGTGGATGGGACTCGGGGCGTGGCCCGGCAGCAGCTTGGTCGATCAACGTGGCGAGATCTTTGTGGCGGTGCAGGAAGTTTCGGTGCACACCCGCGCGGCCGATGACCGTTCGGCGGGTGATGCGCCGATCTTCTCTGCGGAGCTCGTTGAGTGCGCGTAGCACCGCAGCCCGTTTGGCGGCCGAATCCTTTCGGCGCGCGTTGGTCAGTCGCGAGATGCGCTCTTCGTAGCTTTGGAGGTCAGTCATTGGTGATCTGTCCGACCGCGTCGATGATGTGGCGACGGTCATTGATGTGTGTCAGCAGCGCGTCCTCTCCGTTTTCGCGGCGACGCAGGGTGATGTCTACTTGCGCTACGGCACGGGCTTTGCGCAGTGTGACCGAAGCATTCTCGATGAGCGCTCGTTGTTCAGAGGTTGCATGGGCGAGCTTGTCTTCCTCGGCGTGGATATGGCGTTGGAGGGCCTCGATTTCTTCGTCGCTGGGCCGGGCGTCGCGTTTGGCCCATTCAGCGGCCCCGTCGAAGGCGTCGACCCGCGCCCGGATCGCTTTGAGGTCGAGCAGGCGTCGCCGCATTTCGGGCAGATAGGACGGGTCGCTACTGAAAGACGCGCACCCGAAACATTGATGTCGGATCGGGCAGCCGTGACCTTCGGCGGCGACATTCTGCGGGTTAGAGCATTTTCCGAACGGGACCGCGATCGTGGAGCGTTCGTCTGCGAGCCGGTGCTTGATGGTCATCGGTCGGATCGCCAGGTGGTCACCGTCGATGACGAGATTTCCGACGAGTTCCGCGGCCTGACGTCGGCGCTTCTGCGGAATCCGGTAATAACCCATCGTGGTGCTGATTTTCTCGTGCCCCATGAGAGCCATGAGGACATCCGGCGCCACGCCGGCGTCGGCGTGACGCTGGGCGTAGGACCACCGCACATGGTTGACGCGATGGCGAACGACGTCGAGCTCGAACTCGGTTGGGGCCGACTGATTTTCGGTCAAACATTCGCCGACGCCGACAAGCTGGCCGAGGTGTTGCGCGGAGAAACGCACGGGCGGCGAGACATCTGCATCTACGCACGCGAGTCCCACGTTCTGGTCGCCAAGGCGCCGGCGGAGCTGTTCATCGACCCGAGCCACACATACCGGCTGCGTTTCACCGACGACGACGAGCCCGCGCCGCCGCCGTCCGGCTTCACTGTTCGGCAGCTGGGCGGCCTCGACGACGCCGACACGATCAACCGCGTCTACGTGCGGTGCGGAATGGTGCCCGCGCCGGTCGACGTCATCTGGGACAACCAGCGGCACAATGACGCGGTCATCTATCTCCTCGCGATACGCGACGACGACCGCAGCATCGTCGGCGCCGTCACCGGCGTCGACCACAAGCGGTTGTTCTCCGACCCGGAGAACGGCTCGAGCCTGTGGACGCTGGCCGTCGACCCGACATCGAGCCTGCCCGGGGTTGGCGCGGCGCTCACCCGCGCGCTCGCCGACGAATTCCGCGAGCGTGGCCGCTCATACATGGACCTGTCGGTGGCATACGACAACGCCGCCGCGATCGCGTTGTACGAGAAGCTGGGCTTTCAGCGGGTACCGGTTCTTGCGGTCAAGCGTAAGAACGCGATCAACGAGCCGCTGTTCACCCATCCGCCGGAGACCGTCGACGACCTCAACCCGTATGCGCGCATCATCGCCGATGAAGCGCTGCGGCGCGGGATCTGGGTAGAGGTCCTCGACGCCGAAGCCGGTGAGATGCGGCTGTCGCACGGCGGGCGCAGCGTCGTCACCCGAGAGTCGTTGTCGGAGTACACCTCCGCGGTTGCGATGAGTCGGTGCGACGACAAGAGATTGACGAGACGTCTGGTGGCAGAGGCCGGAATCGTCGTGCCCAAAGGGCGACTGGCGACCTTCGACGAGGCCGACCACGCGTTCGTCGACGAGGTCGGCGACGTGGTGGTGAAGCCGACGCGGGGCGAGCAGGGCAAGGGAATCACGGTCGGCGTGGACGGCCGCGAGGAACTCGAGGCGGCGCTGGCCCGGGCCCGCGAGCAGCACCCGGAGGTGCTGATCGAGCAGCGTGCGCCCGGAGACGATCTGCGGCTCGTGGTGATCGACGGGAAGGTCGTCGCCGCCGCGCTGCGCATACCCGCCGAGATCATGGGCACCGGTCATCACAGCGTGCGGGAGCTGATCGAGGCCCAGAGCCGTCGGCGCAGCGCCGCGACCGGCGGCGAATCCCGGATCCCCATCGATGAGGTCACCGAAGGCACGGTCAAAGAGGCCGGTTGGTCGTACGACGACGTGCTGCCCGAGGGTGAGCGGTTGCGGGTGCGCCGGACGGCGAACCTACATCAGGGCGGCACCATCCACGACGTCACCGCGGAGGTGAATCAGAAGCTGTGCGACGTCGCGGTGGCGGCCGCCGATGCGATCGGCATCCCCGTCACCGGCATCGACCTGTTGGTGCCGGATGTCACCGCCGACGAGTACGCCTTCATCGAGGCCAACGAGCGCCCGGGGCTGGCGAACCACGAGCCACAGCCCACCGCAAAGGCCTTCGTCGACTATCTCTTCCCCGGCAGTCCCGCCGTGCCGCAGGCGTGGAGTCCTACCGAGGCGCCTGACTGAGCGCGTCCGCGCGAAGGCAGGGCGCCGAGCATCCAACCCCGAACAGTCCGGTTCGGGGCTACCAGGTGCTGGTTCGCATCACGATCTCGGCGGCCAGCTGTGCGGTGGACTCCTGGGCGTTGCGCCGCCCGAGCAACTCCACCAGCCGGAAGTCGCCGTACACATAACGCTGACTGGCCCGCGCCACCGCCCGTGCCGCCGGGGTGCTGACCAGCGCGGTGGTGTTCATTTCCACGGGCGGGCAGTGCTCGTCGCGGATCACGCCGGTGAGGTCGGCGACCCGCGGATGGCCGCGGTCGATCACGACCAGGCCGATGAAGCGGTCCAGCCGGGTGGCAGCCAGTTCCCACGCCAGCTCACCGCCAATACGGTCGCCGACCAGCAGGCCCCACTGCACATCGAGCATGTCGAGGATGCCGACCACCGACTTGGCGGTCAACCGAGGGTCAGGAGCGATGACGATGGTCCGCAGCGACGCGGTGTGCAGCCGCTGACATACGGCGTCGTATGCCGATGACGCTTGCTGCGCGGCACCGAGCAACACCACGACGGACCCCTTGTCCGGGCCGGCAACATCGACAGGAACGGGGAAACCGTCGACGGTAACGATCGTCGAAGGCATTGGTGCCACGTTACAGCGAGTTACCCAGTCGGCGGGCGGTTTTTTGGCGGGTCTTAACCAGTCATTCAGCCGGTTTGCAGGCGCTCGGCCTGTTTGCCCGTGATGGTTAGAAACGTCTGTGGCAGCGAGGCTTTGACCGTGATCGTCGGATTGGGTGTGGGAAAGGCGATTCCGAACGCCGCCATCTCGTGGACATTTTCGAACGAGAAGAAAACGCTGCTCTTTGCTCCGCTGAGGTCCATGGTCTGCTCGTACACCAGCGCGTCGGGGCGCGAAGTAGGCAATTTCGTGGTCGTCATCGGTATGCCCTTCGACGACGGATCGAAGAACGTCTGATACGCAGCGCACCGTTCGGCGGTGGCGGCGAGCTTGTCCAGATCCAGGTTCCACGTCAATACGGTCATCACGATGCGAGCGCCGTCGTAGGCGACGCTGTACTTCGCCGCACTGCCGGCGCCGCGTTCGGCCGAAGCGGCGATCACCCTCGTCAGCCCGTCGGAGCAGCCTTCGGGCATCGACAGCATCGCCGGCGGGCCGCCGGCGCCGTCGGCTTGGCCGGGCGTCTCGACGAGGCGGTCGAATTGCACGGCCGACGGGAAGTCTGCGGCGGTCAGGACGACCTTCTCGAGCTTGGCGCCGGGCCAGGTCGCGGTACCCGAGACGGTGTTCGCGCACGCGGTGAACGCCGTGATCACCAGAAGTGCCAGCGCAGCCGTTCCCACGCGCCGCCCGATCATGAGGCCAAGGCTACCCACGCAGCGTGCTCACAACGGCCGGGCGTTCCGGCGGTCCGGCCTCCAGCAGGCCGAGGATCGCATCGATGTCGGTGTGCGCCGCCATCAGGTCGGCCATCAGGTCGAGTTGGGCATCGCGGCGCGCAGAGACGTCGACGTCGTCAGCGACGGCGAATCCGTGCCTGCCAGCGGCAGCAGCGGTGTCGGCGAGCCACCGGCGCCGAAAATCGTCGTTGTCGAGCAGGCCGTGCCAGTGCGTGCCGTAGACCGCGGCACGGCGGATGCCGACGCCGAGCCAGTCGTCTTCAGCGGATCGCGTGACCTGGCCGTGGTGGATCTCGTAACCCCGAAGCGGGGCGTCGTGGTGGCGCAGCGTCTTGTCCGGCGCGAACGCGATGTCGGCGTCGAGCAGTCCGAGGCCGTCGACGCCGCCTGCGCGGGACTCCACCGGATCGTCGATGCGACGGCACAGCATCTGGAAGCCGCCGCAGATGCCCAACACGGGCCACCCCGATCGGGCGTGCGCGGCGATACCGTCGGCCAGTCCGCGGTCGCGCAGCCAGTGCAGGTCGGCGACGGTCGCCTTGCTGCCCGGGATCACGACGACGTCGGCGTCGGGCAGGTCGGCGGGATCGGTCACCCAGCGCACCAGCACCCCGGGTTCGCAGGCCAGCGCCTCTACATCCGTGGAGTTCGAGATGCGGGGCAACCGGATCGCCGCCACCCGCAGCCACTGCTCGCCGACCGGCGGCTGCGGCTGGCCGACCACGCGGTGAGCCTGCACGGACACCGAATCCTCGGCGTCGAGCCAGACGCCGTCGTCGAACGGGATGACGCCGTACGTGGGCCTCCCCGTCATGTCCTGCAATTGCGTCAGCCCGGGCGCGAGCAGGGCCGGGTCGCCGCGAAACTTGTTGACGAGAAAGCCCGCGATGAGTGCCTGGTCCTCCGGGGCGAGCACCGCCACTGTTCCGAACAGGTGCGCGAGCAGCCCGCCACGGTCGATGTCGCCGACCAAGATGACCGGCAGGTGCGCCGGCCCGCGCCAGTCCCATGTTGGCCAGATCGGTTGCCCGCAGGTTGATCTCGGCGGGCGATCCGGCACCCTCACAGATGACGGCGTCGAACTCGCCGCGCAGTGACGCCAATTCGTCGTTCACCAACTCGGCGAGCCGGTCGCGGTGCTCGATGTAGTCGACGGCACCGACCGCTCCCGCGACCCGCCCGCGCACCACCAGCTGTGACGTCCGGTCGCTGCCGGGCTTGAGCAGTATCGGGTTGAACCGAACGCTGGGCGCCAGCCCTGCGGCGCGTGCCTGCATCGCCTGTGCCCGGCCGATTTCTCCGCCTTCGACGGTGACCGCCGAGTTGTTGGACATGTTCTGCGCCTTGAACGGCGCCACCGTGATGCCCTTGCGGGCCAGCAGCCGGCACAGACCGGCGACCACCATGGATTTCCCTGCGTCCGAACGAGGTGCCTGCAATAAGGAGAGCGCCACTCACAGGTCACCCTTTTCCGCCGAGCAGACGTAAATGTCCCACCTTTTGCGGCGTGTCGGGGACATTTGCGTCTGCTCGCGGAAGAAATCTCACGCTGCTACAGCTGGGTGAGGATTTCGGCGCCCTCGTCGGTGACCACAAGGGTGTGTTCGAACTGCGCGGTCCACTTGCGGTCCTTGTTGACGACGGTCCAGTCGTCGTCCCAGATCTCGTAGTCGAGCGCGCCGAGGTTGATCATCGGCTCGATGGTGAACGTCATGCCGGGCTCGAGGACGGTGTCGACGGCGGGCTGGTCGTAGTGCAGCACCACCAGCCCGTTGTGGAATGTGGTGCCGATGCCGTGGCCGGTGAAGTCGCGAACCACGTTGTACCCGAACCGGTTTGCATAGGACTCGATCACTCGCCCGATGACCGACAGCGCGCGGCCCGGTCGCACCGCCTTGATCGCGCGCATCGTCGCTTCGCGCGTGCGCTCCACCAGCAGCCGGTGCTCCTCGGACACGTCGCCGGCCAGGAACGTGGCGTTGGTGTCGCCGTGCACACCGTCGATGTAGGCGGTGACGTCGATGTTGACGATGTCGCCGTCCTCGATCACCGTCGAGTCCGGGATGCCGTGGCAGATGATCTCGTTCAGCGACGTGCAGCACGACTTCGGGAAGCCCTTGTAGCCCAGCGTCGACGGGTAGGCCCCGTGGTCGACCATGTAATCGTGCGCGATCCGATCGAGCTCGTCGGTCGTCACGCCGGGTGCGACGGCCTTGCCCGCCTCCGCGAGCGCGCCCGCCGCGATCCGACCCGCGACCCGCATCTTGTCGATCACCTCGGGCGTCTGCACCCACGGCTCGCTGCCCTCCCGAGCCGTCGCCTTGCCCACGTACTCGGGGCGGGCGATCGAGCGGGGCACCGGAAGGGTCGGCGACACCACGCCGGGGCGAAGTGCGGTGCGAACAGGCATGTCGCCAGAGTAGTCGGGCTGCGCGGCTAGATTCATGAGCCATGACGATCGATGACGTCGACGACGCGTTCGCGGCCCGCTTCGCGGAGCAGTTCGCCGACACCTGGCGCACACCCGACCTGGCCAAGCACGAAGCCCTGTGGAGCGACGACATCGTGCTGACTGCGCCGATGATGGGCACCCTGCGCGGCAAGCAAGCCTGCCGCGAGTCCTTCCAGCGGCTGTTTGCGCTGGTGCCGGACCTGCACGCCGATGTCCACCGCGTCGGGCACGGTCCCAAGGAGGTGTTCATCGAGTTCACGCTGAGCGGAACCTACGGCGGCAAGCCGATCGCGTGGGACGCCGTCGACCGCTTCACCTTCACCGGCGGCCTGATCGCCGAACGGGTGTCCTACTTCGACTCCACCCCGCTGATCGGCAAGCTGGTCGGCCGCCCCGCCGGCTGGGAACGGCTGGTGCGGATCGGCTCGCAGCTGTTCAAGCGTTAGTGGCGGTCGCGGCCGAACCACGACTTGCGCGGTCCGCGAATGGTGACCGAGCCGCAGACCACTTTGCCGGTCAGGATGACGTGCGGAGTGCCTTCGGCGGGCGCGTCCCTGCGGTGGTCAAGGGCGCTGCCGACGACGACCTCGACGTCGTCGATGGAGGCGCTCGCGCCGTCGGGCAGCCGGAGATCCAGCCCACCGAATTTCATGTCGAGTTCGACGATGACCATCGGCCCGGCGAAGCGGGCCCGGGTGAGGTCCAGGTCGACCGAGCCCATCCGCCGATGCAGCGCCAGCCGGGTCGGCACGGTCCACTCGCCGTGCCGCTTCAGCGACCCCATCACGCCCCGTAGCTCCACCCGGTCGGTGGCGGAGGTGACGATCGCGCCGGGTCCGGGCAGGTCGCCGACCAGGGTGTCCAGGTCGGAGTGCAGCCGGGCCTGCGATACCAGTGCCGAGCGCTCCTCGAACTCGTCGATGTCGATCAAGCCCAGTGCGACGGCGTTGTGCAGGCGGCGCAGCGTGCCGTTGCGGTCTGCGTCGGATATCCGCATCGCCGCGGATTGCTCGTTGATCCCCGTCATACCTTCCCTGCCTTCTAGCGACAGGCTACCCAGGTCGGGAGGCCCTTTGGTCATCGAGCAGGACACCGGGGTTCAGGATTCCCGCGGGGTCGAGGCTGGATTTCGCGGCCTGTAGTGCGGCGCCGAACGGCTCGGGGCGTTGCCGGTCGTACCACGGTCGGTGATCGCGGCCGACGGCGTGGTGATGGGTGATGGTGCCGCCGTGGGATGCGATCGCTTCTGAGACAGCCGTCTTGATTGCATCCCACTGTTCGACGGTGCTGCCCCACCGGCCGGCGGCGTAGATGCCGTAGTACGGGGCGGGTCCGTCCGGGTAGACGTGGGTGAAACGGCAGGTCACCATCCCTGTCCCGCAGACCTCGTCGACTGCCCGCTGCGCGGTCGCCGTGATCGCGGCATGGAATGCCTCGAAATTGTCCCAGGTGCAAGCCGTTTCGAAGGTTTCGACGATCAGTGACCGGCGGGCAAGCGCGTCACGATGGTAGGGCATGCGCAGGAATGCCGAACGCCAGTTGCCCGCCGCATCGGCGGACCTGTCGTCGCGACCGCGGCGGGCGATCGTGGTGCCGGCGTGCTCGACGGTGATGGCCAACGCGCGCTCCAGCCAGTTGTCGACCGGATGATCAGCCGACTCGAACGCAAGCAACAGCAGGCCACCGGAGACCGCGGTGCCGGCGTTGAGCAACGATTCACTCGGATCGAGCAGCCGACAGTTAGTCGGGTACAAGCCGGCCTGGGCGATGGCGCGGGTAGCGTCGACCGCTTGCGAATAGCGGTCGAAGGTGACCGAAGCGGTGACCTGCCAGCGTGGACGCTGCTGGAGTCGCATCCAGGCATCGGTGATGACTCCGAGCGTTCCCTCCGAGCCCAGGAACAGCCGATCCGGTGACGGGCCGGCACCCGACCCGGGCAATCGACGAGACTCGCAAACGCCGGCGGGAGTGACGACGCGCATCGACTCGGTCAGGTCGTCGATGTGGGTGTAGAGCGTGGCGAAGTGGCCACCTGCGCGGGTCGCCAGCCACCCCCCAAGGGTGGAAAACCCGAACGATTGAGGAAAATGCCGCAGTGTCAAACCATGTGGGCGAAGCTGATTCTCGAGGCTTGGTCCGAGAACTCCTGCTTGGATGCGTGCCGCGCGGCTGGTGCGATCGATTTCGAGCACGGCATCCATGGCGGTGATATCCATCGTGAGGGCCGGGCCGTCGAACCGGGGCTCGATTCCGCCAACGACGGAACTGCCTCCGCCGTAAGGAATTACAGCGATTGATTCGCGCGAGCACCAGTCCAGTAGATTGATCACGTCCCGCTCGTCGCGGGGCCGCGCGACGAGATCGGGAACATGATCGAGGCGGCCTTGCAGGTTGCGAACGACATCCCGGAAACTCTTGCCGTGTGCATGACCGGCGCGATCGGTTGGATTCGACGAACACAGCGGCGCCAAACTGGCCGGTGCGTTGATCCGCGGCGCAGGCAATCCGAGCACCGTCGGGTCCGGCGGCTCGTGATCGGTGAAATCATGCTGCGGCAGCAGCTGCCCGATACGGTCGACCAGCTGCCCGACCTCGGCCTGCGAGGCGGCTTCCTCGACGTAGCCCCAACCCCACCACGACCGTTTCATTCGGCACCTTCGTCGCCGCACGAACGTAGGCAATGTAGACCGCCCGTGCGCTGGACACTCGAACATTGTTCCCGACTGCGAGGAAGCCCACTGCGTGAACCACGCGTCAGACCGAAACCACCGCAGGCTCGGGGCACACCGCCTTCGTGTCGTTCGCCCCGCGGATGGTTTGCCATCTGGGTGGCCGACGATCTAGCCGAGCTTGTGGCGCCACCGGCGTGCGGCGCGCACCACGGGAAGCGGCGATGCGGTCCCGGGTCGCTTTGCACTTGCGCACGCTCAACGAATCCCGGGAATCCTCCGTGGAGACGACGTCCATCCTGATAGGTGTCTCACTGTGGCGAACAATGACAGCTCCTGGGCACCGAAGACGGTCGAGGCATGGGCTTTCGTGCAGAAGATGATCGGCGACATCACCCGCATCGTGACCGAGGACGCCGAGAACGAGCGCGAACTTCTGGAGGGGCTGGGCGTCATCTCCCGGGTCACCGCGCTGTGCTCGGAGCTGACCGTGGAGGCCGATCCCGACCTGCCGTGGTTCTTCGACATGTGCTCCCCCACCCGGCTGGTCGGCGGCCCCAACCCGGACGGGCAGTACCTGCTCGCGATGATCCGCGGCGACCGCGCCTACCGGGTCACCGGGACGCGGGGCACCACCGCCTATCTCGGGTGTGCAGGTGCTGGCCGGAACCGGCATGACGCCGCGACGGATGGCCGCATATGTCAGCGACACCGACCTGAAGCTGGATGCCGGTGAGTTCGCGTTGGTGTTCTCGTTCACCGAGCCGTCCCAGGCCGAGCTCGACGGAGCACAGTGGGTGCAAATTCCCGAGGATGCGACGTCGATCGTGGTCCGCGAGTACATCGCCGACGCGGACACCGAACAGTCGGCGAGGCTGCGCATCGATCCGCTGACCGCGCATCCGCCGCATGCGCTCTCCGATGACGAAGCGGCCGAACAGTTCACCGCGATGGCGTGGACCATCATGAAACTGACGACGCTGCACCGCACCATCAAGCCCGAGCTGCTGACGCAGCCGAACACCCTGCTCACCGCGGAGGCGGCCGATCTCGGCGACGCCGACACCACGCCGGACAACCTGTACATGCTCGGGACCTTCCGGCTGGACGCCGACGAGTCGCTGGTGCTCGAGTTCGAACCGCCCGACACCCGCTACTGGAACGTGACGCTGGAGAACATCTGGCACGAATGCCTCGAACCTCGCCGCAGGCACAGTTCGGTCACCAACAAGGGGGTGACGCCCGACGCCGACGGACTGGTGCGTATCGCCATCGGCGCCAACGACTTCGGGCACGGCCACTGGCTGGACACCGGCGGCCGACACCGCGGCTTCGTCGTGTTCCGCTGGCTCGACAACCCCGACCCGCCGAACGTGTCCGTCACCGTGCGTGGTGGCGAGGCGACGACGTGAGCGCCGCCGACCGGTTCGACCCCGACACGTTGATCGGGCAGGCCTGCGAGTGGGCGGGCAGCGACGACTTCGGAACGGAGTTCGACGAAACCGAGTCCTGGCGCGACGGTTTGGGCCGGCTGTGCGAGGGACTGGTCGGCGAGGCCCGGCTCAACGACCTCGGAGTGGAGATCGCCGCCCTGGACATCGTGCAGCCGTTGAAGAACCGACTGCAGATCGTCGAGTGGCGCAAGGCTCACCCCGAGATCGCGCAGGAGAAGATCAGCAGGCCGATCTTCATCGTCGGCCAGCCCCGCACCGGGACCACGATCCTGTTCGACCTACTGGCCCAGGACCCGCAGCTGCGCCCACCGCTGACCTGGGAGGTCGACAACCCGTATCCACTGCCGCAGCCCGACACCTACGACAGCGACCCGCGCATCGCCGAAACCCAGGCCCGCCTCGAGATGAGCGAGCAGATCATCCCCGGCTTCATGAAGTTCCACCCGATGGGAGCGCAGGTCGGTCAGGAGTGCGTGCGGATCACCGCCGGCCAGTTCTGCAGCATGATCTTCTCCGTCCAGTACCGGCTGCCCAGCTACTACAAGTGGCTGCTGTACGAGGCCGACCATCGTCACGTCCTATCGATATCACCGAATCTTCCTGCAGCACTTGCAATCCGGGGTTGCCGGCCAGTGGCTGCTGAAGTCGCCCGCGCATCTCTGGACGCTCGACACCCTGGTGGAAACCTATCCCGATGCGGTGATCGTGCAGACGCACCGCGACCCGTTGAAGGTCATTTCGTCGGTCAGTGCGTTGACCAATCACCTGAGGCGGATGGCGTCCGACGAAACGACTGTCGCCGAATGCGCGGTGCAGTCCTGTGAGGAGATCGTGGTCGGGTTGCAGCGCGGCATGACGCTGCGTGAATCGCTGCCACCCGGCCAGGTGATCGACGTGCAGTTCGCCGATTTCATGCGGGATCCGTTCGCGACGATCAGGTCGCTGTATGACCGGCTGGACCGCGAGTTGACGCCCACCGCCGAGCAGAGGATGCGGGAGTTCTTGGCGGCGCATCCGGGCGACGGCGGTGGCGGCCGCTACAGCTGGGCCGACACCGGGCTGGACGCGGAGCTGCTGCGCGAGCAGGTCGCCGCCTACCAGGAGCGCTACGACGTCCCCAGCGAGCCGCTCAGATAAGCGTGCCGGCCGCGGATTTTGCGCGTTTCCGCTGATGTTTCGGGGCTGCGACCGCCGGATGCTGGCTAGCATGAGCGAAACTGAGTGGAGCGACGTAGTTATGGGCGAGCTTCCGACCGGAACGGTGACGTTGCTGCTGGCCGACGTCGAGGGCTCGACGCGGCTGTGGCAGACCCAACCGGCCGAGATGACGGACGCCGTCGCACGTCTGGATAGCACTCTGGCCGATCTGCTCACCATCCATGGCGGGGTGCGCCCGGTCGAACAGGGCGAGGGCGACAGCTTCGTCGCGGCGTTCGCCCGTGCCAGCGACGCGGTGGCGTGCTCCCTGGATTTGCAGCGGGCGGCACTGGCGCCGATCCGGCTGCGCATCGGCGTGCATACCGGGCAGGTGCAGCTGCGCGACGAGGGCAACTACATCGGTCCGACCATCAACCGGACCGCCCGGTTGCGCGACCTGGCGCATGGCGGCCAGACCGTGCTGTCCGGCGCGACCGAACAGCTGGTTGCCGATTGGCTGCCGGAGGACGCCTGGCTGACCGATCTGGGGACGCACGAGCTGCGGGATCTACCCCGGCCCGAACGGGTGACGCAGCTGTGCCACCCCGATCTCCGCAACGAGTTCCCGCCATTGCGTGTATCGAAAGGCACTGACACACCGAACCTTCCGGTGCAACTGACGAGTTTCGTCGGCCGCGTCGCACAGATAGCAGAGATACGCAATCTGTTGGCCGACAACAGACTCGTGACGTTGACGGGTGCCGGTGGTGCGGGCAAGACGCGGTTGGCGATCCAGGTCGCGGCCGGCGTCGCCGCCGAGTTCCGCGACGGTGTCTCCTATGTCGACCTGGCGCCCATCACCCACGCTCTCGTGGTGCCGGTCGCCGTCGCCCGGGCACTCGGACTGCCCGACCAACCGGGCCGCTCGACCGTCGAAACGCTCGTGCGGTTCGTCGGCGACCGACAGATGCTGATGGTGCTCGACAACTGCGAGCATCTGCTTGATGTCGATCGCGTCGCTGGCGGCGGAGTTGTTGGCCGCCTGCCCGGGGTTGCGGCTGCTGGCGACGAGTCGCGAGCCCGCCAGCGTGCCTGGTGAGGTGACATTTCTGGTGCCGTCGCTTTCGCTGGCCGACGAGGCGCTCGAATTGTTCGCCGACCGGGCCCGTCGGGTCCGCCCCGACTTCTCCGTCACCGACGACAACGCCGCCACCGTGACCGAGATCTGCCGACGGCTCGACGGCATGCCGCTGGCGATCGAACTCGCCGCCGCCCGTGTCCGCGCGCTGTCGCTGGACGAGATCGTCGGCAGCCTGCACGACCGGTTCCGGCTGTTGACCGGCGGTGCTCGCACCGCGGTGCGCCGGCAGCAGACGCTGCGCGCGTCGGTGGACTGGTCGCATGCGTTGCTGACCGAGCCCGAACGCATCCTGTTCCGCCGGCTCGCCGTGTTCCTCGGCGGGTTCGACCTCGACGCCGCCCAGGCCGTCGCCGGTGACGGCGAGGTGGAGCGCTACCAGATTCTCGACCAGCTCGCCCTGCTCGTCGACAAGTCATTGGTGGTCGCCGAAAACACCAGTGGCCGAACGCGATACCGGTTGCTCGAGACCGTGCGCCAGTACGCGCAGGAAAAGCTCGGCGAGTCCGGCGAGGCCGAGGCAGTGCGGTCACGCCACCGCGACCACTACAACTCGATGGCGGCGCTGCTCGACGCGCCGGCCCGCACTGACTATCACCAGCGAGTCGAGCAGGCCGATGAGGAGATGGACAATCTCCGAAGCGCATTCGGCTGGAGCATCGAAACCGGCGACATCGGGCGCGCATTGGAGCTGGCGTCGTCGCTGCATGCCGTTGTGGCTGTCCCGCGGCCGCATCCAGGAGGGGCTGGCCTGGTTCGATGCCGTGCTCACCGACGACGACGCACGCCTCGACGAGTTGGCGCCTGACGTTCGCGCGCGAGCACTCGCCGACAAGACCGTGCTCGACGCCTGGGTCAACACCTACAACATGGAGCGACGCCGAACAAGCTCTCACGATCGCGCGCGAACTCGACGATCCGGCGCTGCTGGCCCGAGCACTCACCGCCTGCGGCAGCGCCACCGTTTACGACGCCGAGGTGGCTCCGCGATACTTCGCCGAGGCGATCGGCCTGGCCCGAGCGCTCGGGGACCAGTGGAGGTTGTCCCAGATTCTCGGTCAGCAGGCTCAGGCCGCCTTGGTCACCGGTGACTCCATCGCATTGCGGGCGTCCGCCGAGGAAGGGCGCGAGATCGCCGACACCATCGGTGATCGCTTCGGATCGCGCCAATGCGGGTGGCGGCTCGCGAGCGCGCACACTGTACTGCAGGGCGATCTGACCGGAGCGATAGCCCTATTGCGCGGGGTGGTCGCCGAGGCCGAGGCCGAGCACGACGGGATGTCGCGGGTCGACCGCGCTCATCATGCTGCCGCAGGCGCTGGCATACCAGGGTGACGCGAGTGCGGCCCGAGCCGTCGCCGAGGGGGCCATCGAGTCCGCCGCGGAACTCGGCGATGTCTATCATCGGTGCTGTCTACATCCCGGTGATGATCGCGCACCTGGCCGCGGGTGACGTCGCACTGGCGTCAGATGCGGCCGAGGCCGCGTGGTCCCACATGAGCGGCCTTCATGGGACAGCGCAGCTCAACAGCGCGTATATCGCCCAGGCGGCCCTGGCGCGCGGTGATCTCACCGGGGCCCGACGCGGGGCGGACGATGCCATCTCGGCGACGCCGGGTTGGATCCTGGCGATGGCGCTGACGACGCGTGCACGCGTTGCGATCGCTGAGGGCGACCCGGAACGAGCTGAGCGGACGCCCATGACGCCCTTGCGTGTTGCGCGGGCGTCGGAGCGTATCTAGGCGTTCCGGACCTCCTCGAAATCCTCGCGCGGCTTGGCCGCCGACGCCGGCAGTCACCGCGAAGCGGCCCGGCTCTTCGGCGCAGCGGACGGCATCCGCGAGCGCACGGGCGAGGTGCGCTTCCAGATCTACCAAGCCGAATACGACGCATCGGTCGAGGCACTTCGAAATGCGATGGACGACAAGGACTTCGAAGCGGCTTGGGCCGAGGGTGCGGCCTTGTCGACGACCGAGGCGATCGCCTACGCGCAGCGTGGACGTGGCGAACGCAAGCGGCCGTCCACCGGTTGGGCCTCGCTGACCCCGGCCGAGCTGGACGTCGTGCGGCTCGTCAGCGAGGGGCTCGGCAACAAGGACATCGCCACAAGGCTTTTCGTCTCACCGCGGACCGTTCAGTCCCATCTCACCCGCGTCTACACGAAACTCGGATTCGCGTCACGCGTGCAGCTCGCCCAAGAAGCGGCCCGCCGGGCCGACACCACTCAGGCCAGATAGTCGGGCGGAAGGCTTTCGAGCATCCCCCCGCTCCGCGAGATCTACGTTGGCGTGGCCGCTACTCGAACTTTGTCTCGCCAACGTCGATCTCGGCGCCGCTCGCCGCTCAGGCCAGGTAGTCGGGCGGCAGGCTTTCGAGCATCCACCGCAGCATCCGCACCGCGTACTCCGAACTGCCGCCCCCGACGATCAGCGCCGCGAACGCCATGTCGCCGCGGTAGCCGGCGAACCAGGAGTGCGATCCGCCCTCGAATTCGGCCTCACCGGTCTTGCCGCGTACGTCGCCCATCCCGTTGAGTTCCTTGGCCGTGCCGTTGGTGACCACGAGCTGCATCATCGGCCGCAGCCCGTCGAGCATCTTCGGCGTGATCGGGGTCGGCTCACCGGTGACGGTCGTCTGGCGGCCCTCGATCAGTTGCGGCAGAGGGGTTTTGCCTGCCGCGACCGTCGCCGCAGCCATTGCCATACCGAACGGGCTGACCACCACCTTGCCCTGCCCGAAGCCGTCCTCGGTGCGTTCGGCCAGGTTGACCGTCGGCGGAACCGAGCCGGAAACCGTTGTGATGCCCTCGATCTGGTAGTCGGGCCCGATGCCGTACTGGGCGGCGGTCGTCGTCAGGCCCCGCGGCGGCATCCTGCTGGCCAGCTCGGCGAACGTGGTGTTGCACGAACTGGCGAACGCCCGCGACATCGGCACCGTGCCGAGGTCGAACCCGCCGTAGTTCGGGACGGTGCGGTGGCCGATGTCGAGCGTGCCGGGGCAGCCGAGAAGCGTGTCGGGCGTTGCCATATCCCGTTCGATGGCCGCACCGGCGGTGATGATCTTGAACGTCGATCCCGGCGGGTACAGACCCGTGGTGGCAGCAGGCCCGTCGGCATCGGCGTCTGCGTTCTGCGCGACGGCAAGTATCTCACCGGTCGACGGCTTGATCGCCACGATCATCGCCTTCTTGCCCCCGACGCCATCGACGGCGTTCTGCGCGGCGTTCTGGACGGCGCGGTCCAGGCTGATGGTGACCGACGGCGCCGGGGCCGCCGGCACCTCGTTGAGCACGTCGACGTCGACGCCGTTCTGGTTGACGCTGACCACGCGCCATCCGGCCTGGCCGTCGAGTTCGTCGACCACCGCCTTCTTGACCTCACTGATGATGGCGGGCGCGAAATGCTCGTCGGTGGGCAGCAATTCGGCCTGCGGCGTGATGACCACACCGGGACGGTTACCTAGCACGGCGGCCACCTGGTCGCGGTCGGACTGGCGCAGGGTGATCAGGCTCAGCGGCTCCGGCGACGAGCTGGCCTGCTCGGCGAGCCGCTGCGCGTCCAGCGTGTCGTCGAACGGCCGCAGCGCATCGACGACGGCGGTTGCGGTCGTCATCAGGTATGCGCCTGCCGCCTTGGCGTCCAGCGCGAAGTGGTACAGGTTGCCCGGCACCAGCACGTCGCTGCCGCTGCGCTCGTTCACCGAAGCGCGCCGGGGTGGGTCGGAACGCAACGCAAACGTCTGGTGCTCACCGAGTTTCGGATGCAGCCCGGTTGCGGTCCAGCGAACCTCCCAGTTGCCCTCGTTGCGCACCATGTTGAGCTTGCCGTCGTACATCCAGGTGCGGTGCTTCGGCAGGTGCCAGGTGTAGCGGTAGGCGACGGTGCCGGTGTCCTCGGCGAACTTCGAGCTCAGCACCTGCGCGTCCAGGCCGGTGGCCTGCAGACCGGCCCATGCCTCGTTGAGCGCGGCCCGCGCGTCCTCGGGGCGGTCGGTGAGCTGCGAAGCACCTCCGGTGTCGCGCTTCGCCAACGCGGCGAAGAACTCTTCGGCGGCGGGTTCGGGCCCGTTGGGTTTCGGCGTGCACGCGTTCAGGGACGCGGTCGTCGCCACCACCGTCAGCAGACAGGCCATACGTGTTGCAGATGAGAGCCAAGGTGCCATTGGGGCAAATGTTACGAAGCCGAGACCTCAAATCAGCGGAGGCGCGACGCCGAAACCGATATTTCGCAGGAAAAGTGCGAGAAGAGCGCGCCAAAACTCGGATTTCGACGCGGCGGGATGCTTCAGGCGCCCAACGGACCTGCGGCGGGTGCCCGCACCACAAGCGGCACCGCGGGGAAATAGGCCGCCATCTCCGAACGCGACTTGCGAAGGGCGGCGGTGCCGTAGCCCTGCTTGCGGAAGGCCGGGTGGATCCAGATGCGGACGTTGACCTCACCGGCGGCCAACTCGCCGAACACCATGCCGACCTTGTCCGATCCGTCGAGCGCCACCAACCAAACCGCCTCTTCGGCGTGCACCCGGCCGACGGCGGCGCGGATCTCGTCGTCCAGATCGCCTGCGGGCGCGCCCGATCCGTCGCCCGCCGTGCGGACGTCATCGGTGCGCGCGGCGAAGATGTCGCGGTCCGAATGTGCCGAGAACGGACGCAGCACCAGGTTGCTTCCCGGACTCGCCTGCCGCTCCCCCGTCGTGAAACTCAGCTCGTGGTTCAGGTCCTCGAGCTCGGCGGCGATCCGGCGCCGGGAAACCTTGGTGAGACGGTCGAAGGACAACCGAAGCACCGCTTCGGCGCCGGCGGGCGACGTGCCGAGCATGGTTGCGATCGCCTCGACGGCCGCGTCGAAGTCCTCGGACTCCACGACGACGTCGAGGAGCTCATGCCGCCGTTCGAGCGCGCGCACCAGCGTGTCGGCGATCTCCCTGCGTGCGAGTTTCTGCCCATCGTCGGTCATGGCGTGAAGCGTAACCAACGCCGCTGTGCGGGCGAACTAGTCCAACAAGACGGTCGCGAAGGTGCCGACCTCGGCGAAACCGATGCGCTCGTAGGTCGCCCGCGCCACGGTGTTGAAGTCGTTGACGTACAGGCTGGCGATGCGCCCGCTGCGCACCACCGCGGCCGCGAGCGTGGCGGTGCCCGCCGTGCCCATGCCGCGTCCGCGCCAGTCGGGGTGCACCCAGACGCCCTGGATCTGGCCGACGGCGGGCGACTGCGACCCGACCTCGGCCTTGAACACCACCTGGCCGCGCTCGAAGCGGGCCCAGGCGCGCCCCGCGGCGATCAGGCCCGCGACCCGTCGCCGGTAGCCGCGGCCACCGTCGCCGATGCGGGGGTCGATGCCGACCTCGCCGATGAACATGTCGATCGCGGCCACCAGGTAGGCGTCGAGTTCGTCCATGCGCACCGGGCGCACCGCGCGGTCGATCGGGCAGTTGGGCGCGCCGGCCAGCGCCATCAGGGGTTGACGGTCGCGTACATCGCGGGCGGGGCCCCAGGCGTGCTCGAGGCGGCGCCACATCGGCAACACCAGCTCGGCTCGCCCGACGAGCGACGAGCACCGCCGGGCGCCGCTGACCGCCTTGTCGGCGAAGGCGTACAGGTCGCTCGCCTCACCGCGCAGCGGGATCAGGTTGGCGCCGGCGTAACACAGCGATTCGGTGGCCCGCCGCCGCGTCCAGAGTTCGCCGCCGATCGCAGTCGGGTCGACGCCGTGCTCGGCCACCCGCGAGGCCACCATGCAGCTTCCGACGGGATCGGCGTCGAGCACCTGCCGCACGGCCGCGGCGTCGCGCACCACGGAAACCCGTCGCTCGTCGACGAGGCGAAAAAGCGGCGGAGCCGACATGGAGACTCTTTCTGCGGCCTTAAGGCGTGATGACCCCGGTCACAGGGCCATGTTCAGCTTACGGTCACCACCGGCGAACCGCTTGCAGATGCCTCTGGTCCCCGCTCTTCGGCGATTCGCATGGCCTCTTCGATCAGTGTTTCGACGATCTGCGCCTCCGGGACGGTCTTGATGACCTCGCCCTTGACGAAGATCTGGCCCTTGCCGTTTCCGGACGCGACCCCGAGGTCGGCTTCGCGTGCCTCACCGGGACCGTTGACGACGCAACCCATCACCGCGACGCGCAGCGGAACGTCCATGCCCTCGAGCCCGGCGGTGACCTCGTTGGCCAGCGTGTAGACGTCGACCTGCGCGCGCCCGCACGACGGGCACGACACGATCTCCAGGCCACGCGGGCGCAGGTTCAGCGACTCGAGGATCTGGTTGCCGACCTTGACCTCCTCGATCGGCGGCGCCGACAGCGACACCCGGATGGTGTCGCCGATGCCCTTGGACAGCAGCGCGCCGAACGCGACCGCGGACTTGATCGTGCCCTGGAACGCCGGGCCTGCCTCGGTGACACCGAGGTGCAGCGGGTAGTCGCACTGCGCCGGCAAGCTGTTCGTAGGCGGCGACCATGATGACCGGGTCGTTGTGCTTGACGCTGATCTTGATGTCGCCGAAGCCGTGCTCCTCGAACAGCGACGCCTCCCACAGCGCGGATTCGACGAGCGCCTCGGGGGTGGCCTTGCCGTACTTGGCCATGAACCGCTTGTCCAGCGATCCGGCGTTGACGCCGATGCGGATCGGGATGCCCGCGTCGCCCGGCGGCCTTGGCGACTTCGGCGACCCGACCGTCGAACTCCTTGATGTTGCCGGGGTTGACGCGCACGGCGGCGCAGCCGGCGTCGATCGCGGCGAAGATGTACTTGGGCTGGAAGTGGATGTCGGCGATCACCGGAATGTTGCTGTGCCGGGCGATTTCGCGGAGTGCGTCGGCGTCCTCCTGCCGCGGGCAGGCGACCCGGACGATGTCGCAGCCGGACGCGGTCAGCTCGGCGATCTGCTGCAGCGTCGAGTTGATGTCGTGAGTCTTGGTGGTGCACATCGACTGCACCGCGATCGGGTGATCGCTGCCGATGCCGACGTCGCCGACCATGAACTGACGAGTCTTTCGCCGCGGGGCCAGCGTGGGCACTGGGGGTGCCGGCATGCCTAAGCCGACGGACATGGTGTCTCCTATTGGAACAACCTGATCGGGTTGACGAAGTCTGCGGTGACGGTCAGCGCCATATAGCCGACCACGACTATCAAGACTACGTATGTCGCGGGCATCAACTTCATGTAGTTGACCGGCGCCGCGGCCACCATGCCGCGCGCCGAACGAATCATGTTGCGGATCTTCTCGTACACCGCGATCGCGATGTGACCACCGTCGAACGGCAGCAGCGGGATCAGGTTGATCGCACCGAGCACGAAGTTCAGCTGGGCCAGGAAGAACCAGAATGCCACCCACAGCCCGTGCTCGACGGTGTCGCCGCCGATGATGGTCGCGCCGACCACGCTGATCGGCGTCTCGGGGTCACGCTCACCGCCGCCGATGGCGTGCACGAGCGCACCGATCTTGGTCGGGATCTTCGCCAGTGACTTACCCAGTTCGACGGCCAGGTCACCGGTGAAGGTGAAGGTGGCGGGCACCGCCGTCACCGGGTTGTACTGCGTGGGGCCGGGAGGCTCCGCGGCGCGCGACGCCCATCACCCCGGCGGCGGTCGGATCGGTGTCGGATGTCCTTGAGCCAACGCTGCACCTGTGTCACGTCGACGACGGTTGTCACGTCCGTCGCCGTCGCGCTGCACCACGACGGGAGTGGGACCGTCGAGCTTGCGGATCGCGTCGACCATCTCCTGGAAGTTGGTGACCGGCGTGTCACCGACCTTGACGATCGTGTCGCCGGACTTGATGCCTGCCCGCGCCGCCGGACCGCTGCCGTGACAGTCATCCGGCTTGTCTTTGACGAGATCGGAGGCGACACACGACGTCTGGCCGACGACCGCTGGGGGCTGCGTGCAGGTTCGGAAGCCCCCAGATGACGGCGATGCCGTAGATGAGCACCAGGCCGATGATGAAGTTCATCCCCGGGCCGGCGAACAGCACGGCGGCCCGCTTCCACGTCTTCTGCTTGTACATCGCGTAGGGGCGGTCCTCTGGCGCGATTTCGTCGATCGAGGTCATGCCCGCGATGTCGCAGAATCCGCCCAGCGGGATCGCCTTGACGCCGTACTCGGTGTAGCCCAGCTTGTTGGGCCGCCGGGTGGACCACAGGGTCGGCCCGAAGCCGACGAAGTAGCGGCGCACCTTCATCCCGGTCGCGCGCGCCACCCACATGTGCCCGCACTCGTGCAGCGCCACCGATATCAAGATGGCAAGCGCGAACAGCACGACGCCGATGACCCACATCATCATTTGGTGGTGACAACCTCCTGGGATACCGCCTGCCCGGCCCGGTCGCGGGCCCAGCGTTGCGCATCGAGTACTTCTTCCACGGTAGCCGGTTCGGCGGCCCACTGGTCTGCGGCGTGCAGCACGTCGGCGATGGTTCGCACGATGGCGGGGAATCGGATGCGACCGTCGAGGAACGCGGCCGCGGCCTCTTCGTTCGCGGCGTTGTAGACCGCGGTCAGGCAACCACCGCGCTCGCCCGCCTCCCGTGCCAGCTCGACGGCCGGGAAGACGTTGGTGTCCAGCGGCTCGAACTCCCAGGTCGAGGCGGTGCGGAAGTCGCAGGCCTGCGCCGCGCCCGGCACCCGTGACGGCCAGCCCAGCGCGAGCGCGATCGGCAGTTTCATGTCCGGCGGACTGGCCTGGGCGATCGTCGAGCCGTCGGTGAACGTCACCATCGAGTGCACGATCGACTGCGGGTGCACGACGACTTCGATGCGCTCGTACGGGATGCCGAACAGCAGGTGCGTTTCGATCAGCTCAAGGCCCTTGTTGACCAGCGACGCCGAGTTCAGGGTGTTCATCGGGCCCATCGACCAGGTCGGATGCGCCCCGGCCTGCTCGGGCGTGACGTGCTCGAGGTCGGCAGCGGCCCAGCCCCGGAACGGCCCGCCGGAGGCGGTGAGCACCAGGCTGGCGACCTCGTCGGCGGTGCCGCCGCGCAGACATTGCGCGAGCGCCGAATGCTCGGAGTCGACGGGCACGATCTGGCCCGGCTTCGCCGCCCGCAGCACCAGCGGTCCGCCCGCGATCAGGGATTCCTTGTTCGCCAGGGCCAACCGGGCGCCGCTGGCGAGTGCGGCCAGCGTCGGTGCCAGGCCCAGGGCTCCGACCAGCGCATTGAGCACGACGTCGGCCTCGGTGTTCTCCACGAGCGACGTGGCGGCGTCCGGGCCCGCGTAGGTGACCTCGCCCACCTGCTCGGCGGCCCCTGGATCGGCGACGGCGATGTTGGTCACCCCGGTTTCCGAGCGCTGCCGGGCCAGCAGGTCGGGATTGCCGCCGCCGGCGGCCAGGCCCACCACCTCGAAGCGGTCCGGGTTGGCGGCGATCACCTCGAGCGCCTGGGTGCCGATCGAACCGGTGCTGCCCAGCACCAGGACGCGGAGACGGTCTCCTGTTGCGCTCACCGTCCTATTGTGCGCCAGCCGGGCCAAGCCCCGAATCACTGCTGCCCTGCTCCCGTCCATACGGGCAGGAATGACGCAAATGTGACGCGTTCGCACCGCACCCATCCGTGACGACCGCCACACCGAATCCCCGGCGTCATGTCAAAGGGCGGCCACATGTCCGCCCGTGACCGAGGAGTCGGAGCACCAATGAGAAATGTTCATCGCAGCACACTGACGGCGGCCACCATCGCGGCAATGGCGGTTCTTAGCCTGTCGGCGTGTTCGAACGACAGCTCGACCGCGGAATCCGAGGCTACGGCCGCCGAGACGACCTCTGCCGCGGCACCCACGACCCCGGCGATGGCTGAGCCTGCGGCGAACCTGGTGGGTTCGGGCTGTGCCGCCTATGCCGAGCAGGTGCCGGAGGGCCCGGGTTCGGTGGCAGGGATGTCGCAGGATCCGGTGACGGTGGCGGCGTCGAACAACCCGATGCTCAAGACGCTGACCCAGGCGCTGTCCGGACAGCTCAACCCGAACGTCAACCTGATCGACACCCTCAACGGCGGCGAGTTCACCGTGTTCGCCCCGACCGACGATGCGTTCGCCAAGATCGACCCCGCGACGATCGAAACGCTCAAGACCGACTCGGATCTGCTGACCAGCATCCTGACGTATCACGTGGTGCCCGATCAGGCCAGCCCGACGAAGGTCGTCGGCACGCACAAGACCGTGCAGGGCGCCGACGTGACAGTCACCGGTGAGGGCAACGGCCTGAAGGTGAATGACGCCGGGCTGGTGTGTGGTGGCGTCTCGACTGCCAACGCACAGGTGTACATGATCGACACCGTGCTGATGCCGCCGGCCGGCTAGGTCACCTTCTACCGCGAGCAGACGCAAAAGTCCCCGACACGCCGAGTGGTCGGGGACTTTTGCGTCTGCTCGACAAGAACAGCGACCCATCCAAATGTGTTGCGGGTCCGAATAACTGACATGTTCACACTTGTACTGATCGGCTTTCTGGGCGGTCTGATAACGGGCATCTCGCCATGCATTCTGCCGGTGCTGCCGGTGATCTTCTTCTCCGGCACACAGAGCACACGCTCGGAGCCGGTCGCCGAAACGGGCGGCGGAACCGCAACAGCGGTCAAGGCCAAGCCTGCGCTGTCCGAGAGGCTGCGGCCCTACCGAGTGATCGGCGGTCTGGTGCTCAGCTTCAGCCTGGTCACCCTTGTCGGGACATCACTGCTGTCGCTGCTGCATCTCCCGCAGGACGCGATCCGGTGGGCCGGACTAGTCGCGCTGACCGCGATCGGTCTTGGCCTGATCTTTCCGCGCTTCGAGCAGATTCTGGAGAAGCCGTTCAGCCGCATTCCCCAACTTCAGATGAGCCAGGGCAGAAGCGGTTTCGGGTTGGGGCTGGCCCTGGGTGTGCTGTACGTGCCCTGCGCCGGACCGGTACTTGCCGCAATCGTGGTCGCGGGTGCGACGGGCTCCATCGGCCTGGACACCGTCGCGTTGACGATCTCATTCGCGATCGGCGCCGCCCTGCCGCTGCTGTTCTTCGCACTGGCCGGCCAGCGGGTTGCCGAGCGGGTCGGCACATTTCGCCGCCACCAGCGCCGCATTCGGTTGATCGGCGGAGTCGTGATGCTGGTCTTCGCGGTCGCGTTGGTGTTCAATGTGCCGGCCAAGCTGCAGCGGGCCATTCCCGACTACACGGGCTCGCTGCAGGACAAGGTCGTGGCTTCCGACGAGATCCAGGAGAAGCTCAACCTCGGCGGCCTGGTCAACGACCAGAACCGGGAGCTGTCGAACTGCAGCAACGGCGCAACCGAGCTCGAAAGCTGCGGCACCGCACCGGATATCAAGGGCATCGCCGGTTGGCTGAACACGCCGGGTGGTGCGCCGGTCGACCTGAAGTTGTTGCGGGGCAAGGTCGTTCTCGTCGATTTCTGGGCATACTCGTGCATCAACTGCCAGCGCGCCATTCCACATGTTGTCGACTGGTATGACAAGTACAAGGACGTCGGACTCGAGGTCATCGGGGTGCACAGCCCCGAGTATGCGTTCGAGAAGATCCAGGGCAATGTCGTCAGCGGCGCCGATGATCTCGGCATCACCTACCCGATCGCGCTCGACAACAACCTGTCGACCTGGACCAACTATCGAAACCGGTACTGGCCCGCCGAGTACCTGATCGACGCGAATGGAACGGTGCGCCACATCAAGTTCGGGGAGGGCGACTACGACGTCACCGAGAACCTGATCAGAAAACTGCTCACCGACATCGATCCCGACGTCGCGCTGCCACCGCCGAGTGATTCGGCCGACACGACGCCAACGGCCGGTCAGACGCCCGAGACGTACCTCGGAGTCGGCAAGGTGGTGAACTACGGCGGTCCCGACACCTACGACGAAGGCACCGCGGACTTCAACTACCCGATACGACTGGCCGACGACACATTCGCGTACCGCGGGCGGTGGACGTTGGATTACCAAGGCGCCACAGCGGAGGCCGGCGATTCGAGCATTGCACTGAAGTACAACGCGAAGAACGTCTACCTCGTTGTCGGCGGCGAGGGCACCGTGACCGTGACACGCAACGGGAAAACCACCACCGTGCCGATCAGCGGGCCGCCGACATTCCGCCAGATCGTTGCCGGTGACGAGGTCGCGCGCGGACAGCTCGAGGTGCAGCTGAGCAAGGGCTTGCAGGCGTTCTCGTTCACCTACGGGTAACGATTTCGTCCCGCGACCCATCCGGGAGAGTTCGGGCTCCGAATAACAGGTGGAAGCACAAGTGAGAGGCGGCAGTTGCCGTCCGCGAAACAGAAAGTGGATTACCGATGAAGAACATCAAGAAGACGGCCGCGGTTGCCGGAATGGCCGCCGCGGCGGCGATGGGCCTGTCGCTGACCACCGCTGGCAGCGCGTCGGCCGAACTGGTCGGGCCGTCGTGTGCTGCCTACGCCGCCCAGGTGCCGGAGGGCCCGGGTTCGGTGGCCGGAATGGCCCAGGACCCGGTTGCGGTTGCCGCGTCCAACAATCCGATGCTGACGACACTGACCAAAGCGCTATCGGGCCAGCTCAACCCGAACGTGAATCTCGTTGACACGCTGAACGGCGGCGAGTTCACCGTCTTTGCTCCCACCGACGCCGCGTTCGCCAAGATCGACCCGGCGACAATCGAGAAGCTCAAGACCGACTCGGATCTGCTCACGAAAATCTTGACCTACCACGTGGTTCCCGGCCAGGCCAGCCCGACGCAGGTGGTTGGCTCGCACAAGACCGTGCAGGGCGCCGACGTGGCGGTCTCCGGCATGGGCAACAACCTCAAGGTCAACGGCGCCTCGGTGGTGTGCGGCGGTGTCTCGACCGCCAACGCACAGGTGTACATGATCGACACCGTGCTGATGCCGCCAGCGAACTAGGTTCCACCACAACTGAATACGGAGGGCAGCCCGATCGCTACGATCGGGCTGCCGCCGTTGGGTCGACGGTGGCCTCGATCTTCAGAATCAAGTTGTCGCGCACCGTGAGCACGATGACCGCGAACAGCCGCCGGTCGGCGAAGGCGAGCAGGACAGGTTCCCCGACCGGCCCACTGACAAGCGTTGCGCCGTGTCCCAGGTAGCGAAGAAGGTTGCGGCCGACCTCGTTCGGGCCGTGGTTGACCTGCGGTGGCGGGGCTAGCTCGCCAAGGACGGTGCCGACTCCCCACACCGTCGGATCCAGCACGGCCGTCAACGCCTCCAAGTCACCGTTGGCGCATGCGGTGATGAATCTTTCGGTGACAAGCTGATGTTCGGCGTCCACGACGTCGGCGAGCCGGGATGACTCGCCGCTGAACTTCGCGCGGGCGCGCCGCGCGAGCTGGCGACAGGTGCCGACCGGCCGGCCCACCGTCTCGGCGATCTGCTCGAATGGAATCTGAAACACGTCGTGCAAGACGAAGGCCACCCGCTCACCGGGCGAGAGCCGCCGCAGCACCTCCAACATCGCACCGCGGACCTCGTCGTCAAGGGTGACCCGATCGACCGGATCCGGATCGGTCGATCGCATGACACCGACCGCATCACCCTCGTCGGGGCGTTCGTGCCGGACGCGCGCAGACCGCACCTGGTCCAGGCACAGCCGTCCGGCGACCACCGTGAGCCAGCCCCGAATGTCGTCGATCTGGGCCGCGTCGGTTCGGGCCAGTCGCAGGAAGGCCTCCTGGGCGACGTCCTCGGCGTCGCCGACATCACCAAGCATCTGATAGGCGAGGTTCACCAGGTACGGGCGGTGGCTGCGCCACGCCTCTTCTACCGACGGTGAATCGCTCATGTATTTACGACGAAACAGCGACGCGAAAAGTTACGCAACTCGACATGTAACTTTCTTGGGCACCGCCCCGTCCTTGGTTGCATGAACGCAATCCTCGTCACGGGCGCGACCGGCAACGTCGGCCGCCCACTGGTCAATCAGCTCGCAGAGGCCGGCGCCCACGTGCGTGCCGTCACTCGGCACCCGGACTCGGCACAGTTCCCCACCGGCGTCGAAGTAGTCGGTTCGGCCGCCGCGGGTCTGCGTGGCGCATCTGCGATGTTTCTGAATTCGCGCGCGCTCGGCGACGAGCTCGCAACGGTCGTTGACCTCGCCCGTCGCGAAGGGGTGACCCGGCTTGTCGCGCTGTCCGCCATCAACGCCGACGACGACTATTCGCGTCAGCCGTCGCGGTTCCGCGGCGATCGCAACAAGGAAGTCGAGCAGCACGCCATCGACTCGGGTCTGGAGTGGGTGAGCCTGCGACCAACCGTGTTCGTCACCAACTTCTTTGGCATGTGGGCACCGCAGATCAAGGCCGGCGATGTGGTCAGCGGCCCCTACGCGGAGGCGTCGACGGCGCCCATCGCCGACCGCGATATCTCGGCGGTGGCGGTGCGCGCGCTGCTCAGCGACGAGCTGCTGGGGCAGAGGGTCCCACTGACCGGCCCGCAGGCGCTGACGAATACCGAGCTGGTGGATGTCATCGGCACCGTCCTCGGTCGCCGGTTGCGCTATCAGGAGGTTCCCCCCGACCTCGTGCGTCGGCGCTTCATCGACCTTGGCTTTTCGGCGGCGTTCGCCGACGCGTACATGGGGCTCCTCGAGGCGACGGTGTTCAGCCCCGCACTGGTTACCCACGAGGTCGAGAAGATCCTGGGTCGCCCAGCGCAGAGCTTCGGCGACGCGGTTGCGACGCATCGCGATCTGTTCACCGACTAGCAAGGGAGACAAGACATGTCGGAACTACGCCCACCCCGATACCTGAAACCGATGAACAGTTTTGTGAAGGCCTTTCAGAAGTTGGGCATCCCGACCGGGCCCGCGATGGTCCTGACCGTGCCCGGCAGGAAGACCGGCCAGCCACGCAGCACTCCGATGACACCGTTCACCTACCGCGGCGACCTGTACACCGTCGCGGGATATCCCGGCGCGGACTGGGCGGCCAACGCCAGGGCCGCGGGGGAAGGCACCCTGTCCCGCGGACGCAGATCCCGCAAGATCAGGATCGTCGAGCTCGGTGCGGAGGAGTCACGACCGGTGCTACGCGAGTTCCCCGCTCAAGTTCCGGTCGGTGTCGGCTTCGCGAAACGCTCCGGCCTTGTCCAGGACGGGACTCCGGACGAGTTCGAGGCGCTCGCAGGCAGATTGGTTGTGTTCAGGTTCGACCCGGTGGGCTAGCGGCACTTTTCGATGATGGTTTCGGCGAATTCTTCAATCGGCCGCCGATAGGCTTCGACGCCGCTGGCTGGCTCCGGAGCACCCCACGGCCGAATCATCACCTGGGTGATACCGGCGTCCTCGGCTCGCCGGTAAAGATCGACCGTAGGTGGTTCGAAGAGCGCCAGCAGAATGTCGAATGGCTCGTTCTCACGTCCGTACTCCCGGCGAAGCGCGCCGAGCCTTCGCGCATAGCCGACCGCGTCGTCCCACGCGTACGCATAGCCCACCCACCCGTCGCACAGTCGCGCGGCGCGGCGCAGCGCGGCCTCGGACTCACCACCGCAAAAGATCGGCACGGGCACGGGCGGGTGAGGTTCGATCATCATCTCGGGCACCTGGTAGTGCTCGCCGCTCCAGGACACCCAGCCGCCCTTCCACAACTCCCGCAGCGCCGGGATCATCTCGTCCAGTCGTCTGCCACGGTTGGTGAAGTCCTGGCCCATCAGCTCGTACTCCTCGCGCATCCATCCGATGCCCGCAGCGAGCGACACGCGACCGCCGGAGAGGCAGGCGGCGGTGGCCACCACTTTGGCTACCTCGAGGAGTGGACGGGCAGGGGCGATGTAGACGGCGTTGGAGAACCGCAGGCGACTCGTGACCGAAGACATCGCACCGGTGAGCACCCACGGGTCCGGCCAGGGATTATCGGGGGCCCATCCCGGCTTTCCGGTGTCCGAGTCCGGATACGGCGACGACAATTCGCGTGGGTAGATCATGTGATCCGACGTCACGATCCCGTCATAGCCGGCCTCGTCGAGCATCTTGGCGACCGGCACGGCCTCCAACGGGTCCATGAACGCCGTACCGGACCAAAACTGCATGCGTCACCCTTCCGTCAGTTTCTCTCTAGCTTCTCTACCGGGAAATTCGGGCAGCATCAATGGCATGCCCACTCTGCTGTGGTTCCGGCGGGATTTGCGGCTGCACGACTTGCCCGCACTGCTGGATGCCGCGGAGCCCGACGGCGAGGTGCTGGCCTGCTACATACTCGACCCACGCCTGAAGGCGTCGTCCGGGCCGCGGCGGCTGCAGTACCTGTACGACGCGTTGCGCGAACTGCGCGACGCCCTCGACGGCCGGCTGATGGTGGCGCGGGGGCAGCCGGATCAGCGAATTCCCGTGCTGGCCAATGCCGTCAGTGCGACCGCCGTGCACGTCTCCGCCGACTTTTCCCCGTTCGGCCGACGCCGCGACGAGGCCGTGCGCGACGCGCTCGGCGATATACCGCTCGAAGCGTCCGGGTCGCCGTACCTGGTGTCGCCCGGCCGCGTCGTCAAGAGCGACGGCGAACCGTACAAGGTATTCACGCCGTTCTACGACGCGTGGCGAGGACACGGCTGGCGGGCACCGGCCAAGTCGGGCCCGAAGTCGGCGCGCTGGATCGACCCGGCGGAGGTCAAGGGCGGAGTCGAGATCCCAGATGCCGGAGTCGAACTCGAGCTGCCCGCCGGCGAGCGGGCAGCGACCCGCCAATGGAAGAAGTTCATCGACGACCACCTCGCCGACTACGCCGAGGCCCGCAACCGGCCCGATCTGCCTGCCACCAGCCGCATGTCGGCGCACCTGAAGTTCGGCACCATCCACCCGCGCACCATGGCCGCGGACCTCGGCCGGGGCAAGGGGGCTCAGGCCTATCTGCGGGAGTTGGCGTTTCGCGATTTCTACGCCGCGGTGCTCAATGAGTGGCCCGATAGCGCGTGGTGGAACTGGAACAAGTCATTCGACTCGATGCAGCTCGACGAGGGCGCCGAGGCGAAGAAGGCGTTCGAGGCGTGGAAGGCCGGGAAGACCGGGTTTCCGATCGTCGACGCAGGCATGCGCCAGCTCGCCGAGACCGGCTGGATGCACAACCGGGTCAGGATGATCGTGGCGTCGTTTCTGGTCAAGGACCTGCACCTGCCGTGGCAGTGGGGTGCGCGCTGGTTCCTCGAACAGCTGGTGGACGGCGACATGGCCAGCAACCAGCACGGCTGGCAGTGGGCGGCGGGCACCGGCACCGACGCCGCACCGTACTTCCGGGTGTTCAACCCGACAACACAGGGCGACAAGTTCGATCCAGACGGTGAATACGTGCGGCGCTGGATTCCCGAGCTAGACGACGACTACCCCGAGCCCATCGTCGACCACAAGGCCGAGCGCGCCGAGGCCCTGCGTCGCTACAGCGCAATCACTTGAGCGTCAGGCCGCCGTCCATCGGCAACGCAACACCGGTGAGATACCGGCCCGAGGCGCCACACAGATAGACCATCATGTCGGTGATCACTTCCGGCTCCATGTGAGGCATGGACAGTTTCGGCCGCACCGACGAGCGCTCGCGCGAGGTGCAGACGGCCTATGTCAGAATGTCGGCAGAGCTCAGCCCGACCGTGAGGAGCAGCCGTGGCCAACACCGAGGTGGACCGCTACACCGGCGTCGACGTCGAAGAGGTGCCGTCCGCGGAATGGGGCTGGTCCAAGGAGAACCACAAGGTGATCCAGATCGGTGGCCTGCTCTCCGCCGGGTTCCTGCTGCTGATGCTCAGGGGCAACCATGTCGGCAAGGTCGAGGACATCTTCCTGATCGGTTTCGCCGCGCTGATTGTCGTCATCGTCGCGCGAGACTGGTGGCTGCGACGCCGCGGCTGGACCAGGTAGCCGCTTACCGACGGCCAGATCCTCATCTTCATCGGACCACCCTTTCCAGGGTGGTCCGGCTTGTATGGGATTGCTCACAATGACGTGACATTTGCGGTCCGATTTGTAAAGGTTGTATGGCCGGAGCAGCCGCGCAATTGCTCGCGGAAGACTCCGAACCATCCACTTCAAGGGGACTGACATGCCTTCGTCACAGCTGGTCAAAGACCAGAAAGACGCGCAAATTTCCGAGATCGCCAAATGGGATCCCGAGCTGACCAAGAAGGTCGTCGGGTTCCTGCGGCCGATGGTCAAGCGCTACTTCCGCTCCGAGGTGAAGGACTTGGGCCGTATACCGACCGGCGGTGCACTGCTGGTCTCGAACCACTCGGGTGGCCAGACGACGACCGACTTACCGACCTTCGCGGTGGACTTCTACGACCGGTTCGGCTACGACCGGCCGCTCTACACGCTCAGCCACGACATCCTGTCGATCGGACCGACCAAGCAGTTCTTCCAGCGGCTCGGGTTCATTCCGGCCAACCGAAAGAATGCGGCAAAGGCGCTGACCGACGATGCGGCCGTGATGGTGTTCCCCGGCGGCGACTTCGACGCAACCCGACCGACGCTGCAGCAGAACCTCATCGATTTCAACGGCAGGACCGGATACGTGCGGACGGCGATCGAGGCGGGAGTGCCCATCGTGCCCATCGTTTCGATCGGCGGGCAGGAAACCCAGTTCTTCCTGACTCGCGGGGACTGGCTGGCCAAGAAGTTGGGCCTGAAGATCATGCGCAGCGAGCTCATTCCGGTCTCCGCGGGCTTCCCGTTCGGGGTGTCGGTTGGCGGGATGAACTTGCCGCTGCCCAGCAAGATCGTCACGCAGGTGTTGCCCGCCATCGACATCACCAAGCGATTCGGGAAGAACCCCGATGTCGCCGAGGTGGACGCGCATGTCCGCCAGGTCATGCAAAAGGCGCTGGACCGACTTGCCAAGCAGCGCCGGTTCCCGGTGCTCGGGTAGGCGTCAACCGGCAGCGGTCGCCAGTGGCAGTGCCGAACCGACCGGCCTGAGGTCGTCGGTAATTCCTGCGGCCCTTCGGATTTCGTTGAACTCCTCGAGCATGGCGTCCGTCGCCTCGTGCGGGTCATCGAGCGTGCGGTCGTCGGTCAGGACCGAGATGGCCAGCTGGTCGACATAGCTCCACACGGTGATGTTCATGCCGCTACCGGCCACTATTGGTCCGACAGAGTAGATTTCGCTGACGATCGCGCCCTCGATGAGTCCCCGCTCGCGCGGCCCTGGCACGTTCGAGATGGTCAGGTTCATGACGCTGGCCGACTCGACGCGCCTGGCCTGCCTGCGGAACACCGGGGGCGCCACCGACGGCGGAAGATAGGACAGCCATGCCGGCAGCAGTGTCGGCCCGAGCAATTGGTGGTTCTCCTTGGCGATGGTGGTCGCCAACGACGTCAGCCTCACCCGCTCCAGTGGGTCGTCGATGTGCACGGGCAACGACGGCGTTATGTAGGTGAATTCGTTGCCCATCAACCGTTCCGGCGACGGGTCGATGGTCACCGGCACACCGGCGATGAGCGGTGCATCGGCTTTTCCGTCGTAGCGCAGCAGCAGCCGGCGCAGCGCCCCGGCGGACATCGCGAGCACCATGTCGTTGATCGTGACGCCGAGGTGCTTTCCGGTTTCCTTGACATCGGCCAGCGACAGTGGCGCCGTTGCGAACCGGCGCCCTGGGGTGACCACATGGTTGATGAAGCACTGCGGAGGGGCGAAGTTGCGGGCCAGATCGGGATGCTCCCCGCGCTCCTTGGACCGCCGACGAACCCGGGACACCCCGGTGGCCGTCTCGCTCACCAGCCGGGGAAGCTTACGGATCAACCCCACATGATCACGCCCCGCCGCCTTCAGCAGGGCCGCCCTGGTCCGCACCAGATCGGGTTCCTCGAACATCCCCACGACCTCGGTCGGTTGCCGGGACTCCATCGCCTTCGCCATCTGGTTGGCCGACGCCACACCGTCGGCCAGCACGTGATGGACCTTGTGGATGATCGCGATGCGGTTGTCGGCCAGGCCCTCGGCCACGTACATCTCCCACAGCGGTCGATTGCGGTCCAGCGGGGTGCTGGCGATCTCGCCAATCAACTGATCGAGCTCGCGACGCCCACCGGGGGCCGGCACCCGCGCTCGCCGGACGTGATAGTCGAAGTCGATGTCGTCGTTGAGCACCCACATCGGGTGGTGCAGCTTCAGCGGGATGTCGACCAGCTGATAGCGAAGCGGCGCCATGGCCTGCAACCGCGGGAAAGCCACGGCACGGAACAAGTCGAAGCTGAATCCGCCCTCGACGTTGGACACATCCAGCACGCCGATCTTGAGCGTGTGCATGTGGATTTCAGGCGTCTCGATATACAGCATCAACGCGTCCACGCCGTTGAGTCGCTTCACACCCACCCCATTCGTCAACGCCTCGATCTTGTACCTGCCATTGCACCCCTTCGACGACCTCGGCAGGCGACTTCGGAGAAAGTCCCACCCAGTGGGTGACGGTCGGGCCGGCCTTTGTAAAGCTTTGAGGTGCTCACGGTGATCGGAGGCCGAAGTGAGTCTTGTTACCGGGCGTGGCCCGCTCAGCAAGGATCCCGCTGGGTGGTTCTCGCCGCCGTTGCCCGACGACGTGGTGTTCATCGAGCCGCATCCCCGGCGCATTCAGGCGTTCCGCGACGGCGGCCTTGTGATCAATACGGAGCTGGCCCTCCTGGTGCACCGCGCCGGCCGTCCGCTCAGCTATGCGTTTCCTGCCGACGCGATCGGCGAGCTCCCCCATGACCCAGTCGCGGAGGCGCCGGGGTACGTCCACGTTCCCTGGGATGCGGTCGACACGTGGCTTGAGGAAGGACGCAAGCTCGTCCACTACCCGCCGAACCCGTATCACCGTGTCGACTGCCGCCCGACGAACCGAGGGCTGCGCGTCGTGGCCGCCGGCACCACGCTGGTCGACACCACCGACACGATGATCGTCTTCGAGACGGCGCTCGCACCGCTTCTCTACGTCGATCCTTCGCGCCGTGCGCACCGACCTGTTGCGGCGCTCGGACACCACCAGCTACTGCAACTACAAGGGTTACGCCACGTACTGGTCGGCCGTGATCGGCGGGTCCGTCGTCGACGACGTCGCATGGAGCTACGACGATCCATATCCCGAAACCCTGCCCATCAAGGGCTATTTCAGCTTCGACGCCACCCGCGCCGATGTTGTGGCGGAGCTCCCCGAGGCCGCGTTCTGACGATCGACCACCGTTAGGGATCGTCCTCGATCTCGCCGTCGTCTTCGCGTTCGTCGTCGATGTCATCGTCGTCGGGGGCGGCACCGTTAGACCTAAACGGCTTGTAGAGCAGGATCATTTGCCCCTGGAGGCGGTCGGGTTACCGGCGAGCCGCCCCGCCGTGCCCGCAACCGGCACCGAACCGGCGCAGCCCGCGACGAAAGGCGTACCCCTGCATGACCTTCGGCATACGGCGGCGACCCTGTGGCTCACGGCAGGGCGTCCACTTTATGCAGGTAGCGAAGTGGTTCGGGCATAGCAGCTACGTGCTAACGCTGACGACGTACGGCGACTACATACCCGACGAAGAGGCCGCCAACCCGCTGCCCGAACCGGTGGTGCCCACCGCCCCGGCGACGAATGTCGTGCCGTTGCACCGCAACAGCTAATTTCCGCTAGCCCCGCAGCATTGCGCCCCGCCGTGCGGCGCAATGTTTGCTGCACCCACACCCGCCGCACCAGCGCAACCGGGTGGGAGTCCTGTGCGGCTGAGTAGTCCCCGTAAACGACTCTAGAATCGGCTGAGAATTCCGTGTTTAAACCGTTGCGGCGGTGCCGATTCGAGGAATCGGCTACCTTACATCCCGCCAAATTCCAGCGGAACTTCCGCCAAATAGCTGCGGACCGAGGCCGCCACGGCGGATAGTCAGTTGGTTGCTCCACTTGGGGCACCAAACCAGACACTCAAAGAGGAGAAACTGATGGCTGACATAGCTGTGTTCATCATTTCGGACCGGGTCCGGCAAGGGCGTGAGCGGCGTGCCCTGAGGGTCTTCGCCGCCACGCGGGAGTACTTCGAGGGCCTGGAGAAGAAAAAGGCCATCGAGAACTTCGAGGTGGGCGTCGCCGGGCCGGCGGCACCACCAGATGTCAGCGGTTTCTTGATGGTGCGGGGCACAGAGGACCAACTCCGCGCGGTGCGCCAAAGCAAGGAGTTTCGGCGGATGATGCTGCGTGTAAGCGCTGGTCGTCGAAAACATCCGGGTCGTCCGGGTCCTCATTGGCGGGCAACCACTCCTTGAGGCGCTCAAAGAATTCGAAGAGGAGCTCAAAGATCTGAAGGACGACGACTGAGCCCGCTGGCAGCCGCGCGGTCGCCGACGGGGCGGACTACATCGAGGGGTGCGTCGGGCAGAGCGCGGTGATCGGGAACATTAGCCGAACCGTCGTTGTGAATTCGGCCAAGCCGACCGGCACACACCCTGCCCGAACGGAGTCGCGCCGGTTTCCCGCCGCAGCAAACACGAACGTTGTGCCGCTGCGCGGGCAACCCGCCCGCATGCCGGGGTAATGCCGGGGCGAACCGCCCTGCCGGCACATTTTAAACCGCCGTAACTGCGGTTATGCTGCGCAACGCGGCTGCGTCTTGTAAGTTTTCGGGTGGTCCACCCGGTTTCTTCGATGAGCCGGTTGTCGGGCCCGCAGGCCAGCGACAGTTTGTCGATGTCGGTGGGACTGTCGGCGGCGGCCCAGCCGTCGTCGTGGTGGGCCTGGCTGTGATAGGTCGGCTCCGTGCAGCCCGGCCGGGTACAGCCGCGATCGCGGGCGTACAGCACGATCCGCTGGGCGGCCGAAGCCAGCCGCCGACTGCGCCCGAGGTAGAGCGGGCACTCGGTGTGGTTGTCGAACACCGACAGGTAGTGATGGGCCGCGGCGGCTTGGCGGATCACCTCTGACATCGGCAGCAGACTGCCGCCACCGGTGACCGCATGCCCCCGGCCCGATTCCAGCTCCGCCAGCGTCGTGGAGACGACCATGGTCACCGGTAGCCCGTTGTGGCTGCCCAACTGTCCCGACGCCAACATCGCCCGGCACAGGGCCTTGAGCGCGTCGTGGTGTCCCCGGCCGCCTGGAACAAGGGCGACAAGCCCGCGCTCAAATCTGCCACTGAATGTCCCGCCACGGTAGAAGATCAATTCTGGGGAAACCGGCCCCGGAGGAAAGCAACGTGAAGGAGTGATGGTGGCAAGTCAGAACATCGAGACATCCAAGAAGGGGTATGCGGCGTTCGACAAGGGCGACGTCGAAGCGGTCTTGAACGACTACGACGACAGCGTCGAGTTCGTCATACCCGGTAACACCGCGGTCAGCGGAACATATCGCGGCAAAGACGGGGTCAAGGAATTGTTCGGGAAGATCGCCGAGCAGAACTTTAAGATAACGCCCAGCCGTTTCCTCGCCGACGACGATGTCGTGGTCGTCCTCTCGCAAGTCAGCGCGGGCGGAGAATCCGGACTCCAAGCCGATGCGTTCACCTACCGCGATGGCAAGATCGTCAAGGTCCAGAACTACGGGGACACTGCCTTGTTTGAACGGGTCTACGGCAGTAAGTAGCGAGCGCAGGAATCTGTAGGTGGTTGGGAGGCGGCGGGTACGGGCCGTACAGTCCGCGCTCGTCGCCTTCCAAGCTAACGGTGCACTATTTCGTATCCCGCCTTGAGCGCGTCGTGATTGCGCTGCCCAGTCGAGCGGGTGTCGGCAGCCACATTCTCTGCGGGTGATTTCCCATCGATACACGGGTTTTCGTCGTCGGGTTTGATGTCGGCGACAACTCGGTCATCTCGGCATACTCTCCCGCGCGGCCGCGGCGAAGGCCGCCATGGACGGAAACTCCATCGCGTAGCTGAATTCCTCATCCGGTTCGGGTGTGGCACCCCAACCCAGCCGGTCGTGGCGGCGGTTGATCCACACCGAGTGCAAGCCCATAGCGCTTTGCCGGCACGTGGTCGTGCCGCAGACTTTGCGCCACGTGCAGTAGACGTTCTCGCGGCACGTTGAGCTCGGCCAGTACCGCGTCGAGGGCTTCAAAGTGGTTGGGGGCAGGCTTGTACGCCCCGACGTCCTCGGCGGTAATGATCTTGTCGAACGTGACGCCGAGCCGAGGGTTGCTGCCAGCGAATCCCTCACGGTGCACGTTGGAGAGGATGATCAGCTTGTAGTCGTCGGCCAACGACGCCAAGGCATCGGGAGAGTCGGGGAACGCCGGCCACGACGGCACCGACGCGCCGAGCTTGTCGGCCCATTCGTCTGACACCTCAGCGCCCAGACTTGCGCCGATCCCGCGAAACGACTCGGCGAGGATCGTCGGATACAGCGCGGTCGGGTTTTCCCGTTCCACGCGCTCCTCGTTGTCCGCGTAGGCAACCAGCAGTTCCTCGTCGGTGAGATCGAGACCGGCTCCGCGGGCCCAGGGCGCCAGAACCGACGAGAGCCCGGTTTCCCAGTCGATGAGTGTTCCGTAACAGTCAAAGCTCAAAGCGTCGTAGTCAGCAAGGTTCACCCTGTTACTCCTCTCTCAGTTGCATCAGCTGCCTATTCAACTTGCCTCGCGCCATGTCTGATGGCCAGCCGCGCCGCTGAGTCGGCTGGGCGTTAAACTCCTAGTTTTACAACTCTTGACGAAAGTGTCACGCTCAGAAAATGGACGACGCAACCGCCCTGCTGGAGATCGAAGCGATCAAGCAGCTCAAGGCCCGCTACTGCCGGTACCTCGACACCAAGGACTGGCAGGCCTGGCGGAGCCTCTTCTCCGACGACTTCCTCAGCGACACGTCGCCGGCGGGCGGCAAGGTCATCAAGGGCGCCGACGAGTTCGTCGCGTTCACCCGCAAGAGTCTGCGGTCGCAGGCCACCGTCCATCAGGTACACGCACCCGAGATCGAGTTGACGTCCGCGACTACCGCCCGCGGGGTGTGGGCGCTGGAGGACGTGGTCCGATTCGGGCCCGGGGTGAACCTGCGCGGCTACGGCCACTACACCGAGACCTACGAGAAGGTCGACGGCCAGTGGCTCATCGCAAGCTCCACACTGACCCGGTTGCGAGAAGACGTCTTCAACGCCCTTGTCTCGGTGTATATCTCGGACCGGATCCGACAGGTGATCGGGAAAGCCGCGCGCCGGGTGATGAAGTGACCGGCTCACCCGTCGACACCGTTCTCATCACCGGCGCATTCGGTCAGGTCGGCAGGCGCAGCGCCGAAATCCTGCTCGGCCGCGGACACACCGTCATCGCGACAGATCTGCGCAACGACAGGTCCGTCGTCGTCGCGCAAGAGCTCGCCGAGCAGACGTGGCCGGGCACCCTGGTACCTGCCTACGCCGATCTGCTCGACGCGGAAGCGATGCGCGAGCTCATCGTCGAGCACCGACCCGGCGCGATCGTGCATCTGGCCGCGATGCTCGCGCCTGCGTCGTACCGGAACCCGAGGCTCGCGCGGAAGATAAACGTTGAGGGCACACAGAATCTCGTCGAGGCGGCCAGGACGCTTCCCGAACCGCCGACGGTGATCTACGCATCGAGCGCCGCCGTGTACGGGTCGCGCAACCCACATCGCCACCCGGAACCGATCACCCCGGACACCCCGGTCAATCCCATCGACCAGTACGGCGAGGACAAGGTACTGGCCGAGGCGGTCATCCGGGACAGCGGCCTGCCATACGCGATGCTGCGACTGGCCGCCGTGATCTCGCCGGACGCGGCCGAGACATTCAACGCCGATCACTTACTTCTCATGCGCGCCACTCCCGGCGACAATCGGATGCACACGGTGGACGCCCGCGATGTGGCGCTGGCCTTCGCCAACGCGGTGGACCGCGCCGACGTCGTCAACGGCAAGGTTCTGCTCATCGCCGGCGACGAGACCAACATGCATGCCCACCGCGAACTCGAGGACGACATCATGGAACGCGTGGGCATCGGCCGTCTCGGCGCGTCGGCGAGCCTGCCGGGCGATCCCAACGACGACCGAGGCTGGAGTTTCACCGGTTTCTTCGACACCACCGAGTCCCAGGCCCTCCTCGACTTCCAAGAGCACAGCTGGCCGGAAACCGTTGCCTGGGTTGCCGAGTCGCAGGGTCGGCGCCGCATCCTGCTACGGCTGCTCGGCCCGGTGATCCGTCCGCTGATGCGCCTGATGCTCGCCGTGCAGAGGAGAATCGAGAAGCGCGGACGCTACGCCGACCCGTGGACGCTGATCGGCAAGAAGTACGGTCCCGACGTCCTGGCGCCGACCGACTTCTGATGACTGTCGCCTATCCGCCGAACACGGCACTGGGCCGGTTCGGCATCGCGCCCCTGGTGGACAGCCCCGACCCGTTCGTCAGTTCGATGCCGCTGGCCGGTCTGGTCAATCCCGTGACCGGCGTTCCGACTGTTGGACCCTTGGCGGTGTTGGTCGACCACGCGGCAGGACTCGTCAATCACTATCGTCGGGAAGCTGACGAATGGACTGTCTCCAGCGAGTTGACGCTGGAGATCACGCCGCCAGCATTGACCGTCATCGCGGAGCACCCCGGGGTTGCGGTGGTCGCGACCGCTCGACCGGTGGGAACCAGAGGCTCGAACGCGCTTGGCATGTGCGAGATCACGCTCGGCGACGCAGTGATCGGCACCGGAACGGTGCGGTCCGTCTACGTCGGTCATCCGGGTGAGTTTCCCCAAGAGTGGCCGCCGCCGGTCGACGGTCCGCGGCCGACGGAACTCACCGAGATCATGGCGCTGCATGTCGATTACGCCGACGACGGAGCGCCGGTGATACATCAGCGCGGGAATTCGGTGCTCAACAACAGTCTTGGCATCGTGCACGGTGGAGTCTCCGCCGCAGGTCTCGAGCTGGCGGCCTCGGCCGAGCTCAACGCCGACCGCGTCGGCGAGCCGTTGCATACCGCGTCGCTGCGCGTGAACTATCTGCGCCAGTTTCTGAGCGGAAGTGACTCCCGTTATGCGGCAACCGCTTTACGGGTAGGCCGACGCAGCGGCGTGGCCGAGGCGCAGGCCGTCGGTGCCGACGGCGAGGTCGCGCTCATCGCCCGGGTCACGGCGTACTCGTGACCTCAGGCGGCCGTGATGACCGAGCTGCCGAAGCGCTCGATGGTCTCCACCGCATGCGCCAGGCTGTCACCCGGCACGCCTGCCTGAAGCCAGGTGACCCCAACCGCCGCAAGCTTTTCCACCCCGGACAGGTAGGCGTCGGCGTTGAAGTCGTCATCGGCGGGATTGCCGCCGTCGATATTTGTGAAGGTGATGTCGATTCCCGACCAGTCTCGCCCCGCCGCGTCGCACCGGCGCCGCAGATCGGCGATCCCCTCGGCGAGACCCTCCACCGAGTCCAGCGCCGCCGTGCGGGCAGTCTGGGCGAGGACGGCGGGTGCGGGAAACGGGCACCATCCATCGCCGTAGCTCGTCACGCGCTGCCGGGCCGCAGCCGTGTTGCCCCCGATCCAGATCGGCGGATGCGGGCGGCTAACCGGACGCGGATGCGCGGTAATGCCCTTGGCGGAGAAGTGCCTACCCTCATACGAGAGGTCGTCAGTGGTCCAGATGGCGCGGATCACCTCCAGCGCCTCCTCGAACAGTGCGGCCCGTTCGTCGAAGTCCACACCCAGCGCCGTGAACTCCCGCTTCAGGTAGCCGACACCGACCGCCAGCGTGAACCGGCCGTCGGAGAGCATGTCCAGCGTCGCACCGGATTTGGCCACCACGAACGGGTTTCGGTACGGCAACACCACGATGTTGGGGATCAGCCGCAGCGTCGTGGTTCGAGCTGCCGCGTATCCCATCGCCACGAAGGGATCCAGCGCGTCGTGCCCACCCGACTCCAGCCACCGCTGCGACGGGGCCGGGTGGTCGGTGAACCCGAAGCCGTGAAACCCGGCCGCCTCGGCGGCCGCCGCAACCGTCGCGATGCCGGACCCGGTGACCAGCTCCGGGTTGTACGGATGGCTGTGCATCGGATGAGTGATCGTGAACCGCATGAGCCGTCCGCCTTCCGGAATTACCTTCTCCAAGGTTGAGAATGTCGTTACCATGCCACTCAGTATGACGGTCAACCCCGCGCGGCACGGCCCGTTCCCAGGTCGGCTGCAGCCCGACGCCATTGCCGCCTATGCCGCGGCCACCGTGACGACACCGCATCGGTGCTGGCCGGCCGGACCGTTCCGGCGGTCTTTCCGGTGATCCTGGTGTTCACCGCGGTGGAGGCGGCAAGGGCCGATGTGCCCGAAGCGGCGTGGCAGCGGGTCCGCGGCGGCGTGCACGGCGAGCACGACATCGTGCTGCACCGGCCGCTGGCCCCCGGCGAACGGCTGGATACCTGGTCGCAGATCTCGGCGGTGCGGACGTCTCGGGCGGGCACCCAGGTCGTCGTGCACCTCGAACAGGTCGATTCCGATGGACGGATCGCCGTCGAGCAGTGGTGGACGATGGTGCTGCTCGGTCTGGACGGGTTGCCCGATCTCGGATCGCTGCCCGCCGATCACCACTTCCCCGACTCTGCGCGGCACAACCCGCTCGGATCGGTCACCGCCCGCCTTGATGAGCGGATGGCACACCGCTACGCCGAGGTGTCGGGCGATTGGTCGGCACATCACTTCGACATCGAGGTGGCGCGGGCGGCCGGTTTCGATTTCGTGTTCACCCACGGCCTGTGCACGATGGCGATCTGCACTCACCGCCTCCTCGGCCTGCTCGGCGTCGACGACCCCGGCCGGGTTTCGCGGGTTGCGGTTCGCTTCGCATCGCCTACCCCGTTGGGCTGCGACCTGACGGTGAACGCCTATGGCGTCAGCGAACGATTCGTTCGCATTCGAGGCCTCCGCCGACGGCGTCGACCACCATCACCCACGGAAGGTTGGAACTGCGGTCATGACCAAACCCGAGATCGGCGTCTATCTGCCTCAGATGGGCTTCACCTACCCCGACATCCTGCATCGCGCACTGCGCTGTGAGGAGCTGGGCATCGACTCACTGTGGCTCTACGACCATCTCTACGCCCCGGGTGCACCCGACTACCCCTCGATGGAGGCGTGGACCCTGGCGACGGCGCTGCTCAGCCGCACCGAGCGCATCCAGGTCGGACACATGGTGCTGTGCAACCAGTTTCGCCATCCCGCAGTGCTCGCGAAGATGGCGACCACACTGGACCAGATCTCGGCCGGACGGCTGCAACTGGGCATCGGCAGCGGTTCCATCGAGGACGAGCACAACAGGGTCGGGCTGGACTGGGGTACGTTCGCCCAGCGATCGGAGCGGCTCGGCGAGACGTTGGAGATTCTGCATCAGGCGTTCGCCGACGAACGAATCGATCTTCGCCGGCAAGCATTTCACCGTGCGGGACATGCCGATCAAGCCCGGTCCGGTTCAGCAGCCCCGGCCGCCGATCGTGGTCGGCGGTGTCGGCGAGAAGTACACGCTGCCGTTGGTGGCGCGCTACGCCGACGTGTGGAACGTGCCCACGTATGCGCTCGGCGAGCTCGAGCACAAGATGTCGGTGCTGCGTGGCGATCTGCGAGGACATCGGCCGCGACCCGGACACCATCGTGCTCTCGATCGAGGCGGTCATGGCGCTGGCGCCGGACGACGCGTCGCTGCCCGGGGTCCGGCAGCTCGCCGAGAAGCGTTTCGGGATACCGGCATTCGGGTTGCAAGGAGGGTGGCCTGATCGGGACGCCGCAGGCCATCGTCGATCGCCTGCACGAACTGCAGGCGCTGGGCTTCGGGCAGATCGTGCTGTTCACCCACGACCGCGGGTCGGACGAGACTCTCGAACTGCTCGCCTCGGAGGTGATCGCCCGGCTCTAGGCCTTCTGCTTGGCCGGCGGCGAGTAATTCGGCCGGCCGAGGCCGAGCGCGTGCTGGGCGATCATGTTGCGGAACACCTCGAGGGTGCCGCCGTAGATGCCGGTCGGACCCGCCAACCGGAAGATGTACTCGGCTCCGCCATCGGCGACGTCTCCATCGCGCACCGACCGGGCAGGCTCGACGCGGTTCCGAGAATGTCCATCAGATCCGGCGACACATCACGCATGGTCTGCGCGATCGCGACGCGGCCGAACATCTCCGGTGTGCTCATCGCGGCTTCCATCCGGGCGATGCTGCGGCCCAGCCGGTACTTCACCGATTCGTCGTCGCCGGCCATCGCCGCGATCCTGTCGACCGCCTCGGCCAGCAGCAGGAGATGTTCGGTCATGGCCGCGATCTTCTGCAGGCCGTCGGCGTCGCGCTCGACGGTGCCGTGCTCGTCGTTGAGCGCCTCCCGCAGCACCGCCCAGCCGCCGTTGACCTCGCCGATGCGGTACTTGTCGTCGACGCGCACATCGCTGTAGTAGGTGATGTTGGTGCGGTCACCGTCCACGGTGCGGAGGGGCTGGATCTCGACGCCGGGCGTATCCAACGGAACCAGAAACATCGTCAGGCTCTGGTGTTTCGGCGCGTCCGGATCGGTGTTGGTGATCAGGAAGACGTAGGAGGCGTTGTGCGCGTTGGAGGTGAACATCTTGGAGCCGTTGATGATCCAGCCGTCGCCGTCGCGCACCGCACGCGTCTTGCACGTCGCGACGTCGGAGCCGCCTTCGGGCTCGGTGTAGCCGAGACACAGCCGGTAGTGCCCGGACAGCGTGCGCGCCATCACCTCATCCTTGAGCTCGGCTGAGCCGAACTGCTCGACCGCCCGCGCGACCATCGCCGTCGTGCCCCAGTGGAACCACGGGGTGTGCGCGCGACCGATCTCGAGGTCCCAGATGCGTTTGCGCACCCGACTGAAGCCGCCATCGGATTCGGCCTTGAAGTCGGCGGCCAGGTAGCCGGCTTCGCCGAGCGCCAGGTGCACGCCCTCGTCGAAGTTCTCGCCGGTCTCCCGATCGCGCGCGATGACCTCGTCGGTCACGAGCGTGGCCAGGAACGCCCGCAGCTCGTCTCGGAAGGCTCGGTCGTCTTCGGATAGTTCGACCCGTGAGAAATCCATCTATCCGCTCTTTCGGTCATGTAGTGCCCGCCTCAGCGACGAGCCCTGAAGATCGAACAGTCGTCGGCTCATCTCCCAGTCCGGCAGCAGCGAATCGAACCCGTGGCAGGTGCCGGGGAACACGTGCAGCTCGGTGGCGACGCCCGCCCACATCAGCCGCAACGCGTAGTCGACCGCCTCGTCGCGCAGCGGATCGAGCTCCGAGCAGGTGATCAACGTGCTTGCCACACCGGCCAATTCGGCGGCGCGGGCGGGCACCGCGTCGGCCGGCACGGGCTCGCCTGCCAGGTAGTGCTGCCACATCTGCGTCACCGCGGGTCCGTCGAATCCCGGGGTGGTGTCGAACTCCTCCTTCGACGGCGTCGGCCGGTCGTCGAGCACCGGCTGGTGCAGCAACTGGAACACGACCGGCGGCGCCGACCCGTCGGCGGCGCGCTGCGCGAGCCGCGCCGCCAGCGCGGCACCCGCGCTGCTGCCCGCGACCGCCAGCCGGCGCGTGTCGATCCGCAGTTCGGTCCCGTTGTCGGCCACCCACTCCAGCACGGCCATCGCGTCGTCGAGCGCCGCCGGGATACGGATGTTCCGGCGCCAGCCGGTAGTCGACGGAGATCGACGGTGCACCGACCGCGTCGCGCGAACTCCACGCACTGGCGGTGGTCGGTGTCGAGGTTGCCCAGGACGAAAGCTCCTGAGTGGCAGTAGATCACCGCCGGTGCCGGCGACGCGTCCACCGCGATAGATGCGCACCGGAATCGGCGCCCGCCTCGCGGTGTCCTCGATGCTCGACACCGACGGTGTCGAGCGCTCGTGCCGTGTCGCGGCGGCGTTGGTTCAGCGACTCGCGAACGACGCCCGAGCACGTCGGCGGACAAGTCGGTGCGCGCCGCGCGAGATGCCGCAGCGCGGGGTCGAGCCGGTCGCACGACATCCACGACGGTCACCGGTTGGCCGCCGACGCGCGACTCCGCCTCGACGGATGATTGTCGCGACGGCGGGTCGAAGGTGTAGTCGGCAGGCCTTGAAGCGGCGGGTCATCTCCCAGAACGCCCGAGCGCTGCGCGGCCACTGTGTCACCACCCGGCCGTTGGCGGCGCGGAAGTAGTTGCTGCACCGTGTCAGCCACACGGTGCCCTCCATCCACTCGTCGATCTTGGCGATGAAGTCCGCCATCGTCTGCGGGCCGAACCGCGACGTACGACTTGCGCTTGCGCCGCATGTGCTTCAGCGCGCGCACGATGTAGCGGGCCTGCGCCTCCAGCATGAAGATCACGCTGTTGGAGCCGACGTTGGTGTTGGGGCCGTACAGCATGAAGAAGTTCGGGAAGCCCGGAACGGCCATGCCCAGGTACGCGTACGCGCCGTCGCTCCACTTGTCCCGCAGCGATGTGCCGCCCTCGCCGACGACGTCGATCTGGCCCAGATAGTCGGCCGCGGCATAACCCGTGGCGCACAACACGACGTCGACGTCGAGTTCGGTGCCGTCCTCGGTCACCAGGGACCGCGACCGCAGATGACCGTGCCGGGCTGGACACCACCTCGACATGCGGCTGCGTCAGGGTCTGCAGATAGTCCGTGGCGAACACCAGTCGCTTGCAGCCGAACGGATGATCCGGAGTCAGCCTGCGGCGCAACTCGTCGTCGGTCACCGTCGCGTCTAGAACGCGTAGCGCGATGCCCTTGAACTCCTGTGTCTTGTCGCTGCCGTTCTCGATCACCCCGATGTTCGACTCGCTGCGCAGCCACAGCCGGGTTCGGTAGAGCTTCTTGGCGAACGGGACGTGGGCGAAGAGCCACTTCTCCCGATCGGTGTAGGCGCGGTCCGGCTTCGGCAGGATCCACGTCGGCGAGCGCTGCACCGAGTACACCTTCTTGGCCACCTTGGCGACCTCGGGAACCAGCTGCGACGCAGTCGATCCCGTACCCAGGACGGCCACCCGTGCGTCGCGCAGGTCGACCGAGTGGTCCCAGCGCGCCGTGTGCATCAGCGTTCCGGTGAACGGCTCCTCCTCGACGAGATCGGGAAGCACCGGTTGGGTGAAGAGACCGACTGCCGACACCACGACGTCGAAGGTGTACTGCTCCCCGGTGCTGTGGTCAGCTGCCACTTGTTGCCGTCGGCATCCCACTGCGCCGAGACGATCTCGGTGTTCAGCTTCAGATTGCGGGCCGAGCCGATAGCGCTGCGCGCAGCGTTCGAAGTACTCCAGGATCTCCGGCTGGCCGGACCACAGCCGCGACCAGTTCGCGTTCAGGTCGAATGAGTACGAGTACAGGTGAGACTTCACGTCGCAGGCCAGTCCCGGATAGGTGTTGATCCGCCAGGTGCCGCCGACGCCGTCCTCGCGGTCGAAGATGGTGAAGTCACGAAAGCCGGCCTTCCTCAGGAAGATTCCCAGCGCCAGCCCGCCCGGGACCGGCGCCGATGATTCCCACCGAAAGAGTCTTTGCCATCTGGTCATCCGATCTGCAGGGATTGTCCGCCGTCGACGACGAGTTCCGAACCGGTGATGAACGATGCGTGCTCGGACACCAGGAAGGCCACCGCGTCGGCGATCTCCGTCGGCTTGCCGAGCCGGCCGAGCACGGCGGTCGCCGCCAGCCGCGCCTGCGTTGCCGCATCGAGCATCGGCGTCTCGACGGGTCCGGGAAACACCGCGTTGACCCGGATGCCCGACGGCGCGAGTTCGGCGGCGGCGATCTGGGTGAGGCCCCGCAGTGCCCACTTCGACGAGCCGTACGCGGCGTGGTTCGGGAACGGCCGGATGGCACCGGTGCTGCAGGTGTTGACGATGGCCGCGCCCGTCGGCCTCGCGGAGCGCGGTCAGCGCAGCCCGGATGCCCAGGAACGGGCCGAGACAGTTGACCCGCCAGCTGCCTTCGAAACCCTGCGGGTGTCTCGTCGGTCAGTGAAGCCCGATGCAGCACACCGGCATTGTTGACCAGCGTCGTCAAGCGCGCCGAACCGCTCGACTGCCGCCGCCACCGCAGCGTCCCACTGCTCTGCCGACGTCACGTCGAGCGGAACCGCGATCACGGCGCGTCGCCCAGTGCATCGACCGATGCCGTCAACTCGTCGACCAGCAGATCGCAGGCCGCGACCCGGAAGCCGTCGTCGCGCAGCCGCTTGACGATCGCCGCGCCCTGGCCGCGCGCGGCACCGGTCACCAGCGCGACCCGATCGGAGGACGTCACTGCGCCTCCTTCGAGGTGCTCGGCCGCGCCGCGCCGCAGCGCCTGCGATTCCGAGGCCAGCGTGATCATCCGAAAGCCCATTTCGGCCATGGCCTTTCCGGGCTTGCCCGCGCTCGCGTGAATGCCGGCGACCAGGCCGGCCGCCGACGCGGCGGCCTGGATGCGCGCCATCGCGTCACGGACCGCCGGATGTCGTCCACGCATCGGCCAGGCCGTGCCCCAGCGAGATCGCCAGATCGGCCGGGCCGACATAGACACCCGCCAGCCCGGGCACCGCGCAGATCTCGTCGAGCGCCGACAGCCCTCGCGCCGTCTCGATCATCGCGAACACGCTCGTCCCCGCTTCATGCGCGGCGGGATCGAGACCGAGGCTGGCCCGCAGCGGCCCGAAGCTGCGCACCCCGGCAGGCGCATAGCGGGTGGCGGCCACTGCGGCGGCGGCCTGTTCCGCCGACTCGACCATGGCGACGATGACCGCGTCGGCGCCCGCGTCGAGCACCCGGCCGATCGGGGCCGGATCCGCGGACGGCAGCCGCACCGCGGTGGCGATCGGGAACGTGCTCGAGCCGGCGCAGCAACAGCGCGACGTCGGCGTCGTCGAGATAGCCGTGCTGGATGTCGAATCCGACGTAGTCGTACCCGGCCTGGGCGAACTCCTCGGGGCCGATGATGGTCGGGCCCCACCACCCATCCGCCCCATATCCGCTCCTTGGCGGCGAGCGCGTCCTGCAGCCTGCTGAGCGTCATCGGACGATCGCGATCTTGATGCGCTCGGGCGTCGGCCGGCAGGCCAACTCGAACGCGGCCTGCACCTCGTCGACCCCGAAGGTGTGGGTGACATATGCGGGAAGCAGCTCGGGATGGCTCGCGGGCGAACTCGTTGGCGCGCGCACAGCATTCGCCGACGGTCCAGCGTCACACCGGATTTGAGCGTCAGGTTGTTGCGCAGCATCGTGCGCATGCTGATCGGGTAGCTGTCGTCGTCGGCCACACCGAAGTAGAAGACCGTGCCCCCGAACGCGGCCGCCTCGATCGCGTGGCCGAGCGTCGCCACCTGATGGCCGACGGCCTCGATGACGATGTCCGGCTTGTCGTGCGGATCCAGGTGGCTCACCCACCGGTCGCTGGTCGCGCGGACGACGGTGTCGACCCCGAACTCCTTGGCGACGCCATCGCGGTCGATCGGGTCGACGCCGGTGACGTGGCGCGCACCCAAAGCCTTTGCCGCATAGGAGAACAGCAGGCCGATCGAGCCCTGACCGATGACGGCGACGTGCAGGCCCTTGAGCGTCGGCAGCTGCTCGAGCGCGTACAGCACACAGGCCAGCGGCTGCAGCGCGACCGCGATGCTGCGGGCTCAACGCGGGATCGAACGGCGCCAAACCGTCGCCGTCGGCGACGACGTGTTCCATCAGGCCGTCGAATCCGGAGGCCCAGCCGACGACGCGATCTCCGATTCCGTGGCTTCGGTGCCGGCTCGCGATCACTTCGCCGACGATCTCGTGGATCGGGAAGCCGTCCATTTCCGCGGCACTCGGCCCGGCGTCTCCGGGAAGCCGCCCTTGCGCACCCCGGAAGCCGGGCAGATCGCTGCCGCACACGCCCGCGGCGAGGAATCGCAACAGCACCTGACGGTCACCCAGCGATTCCGGCGTCTTCTCCGGAATGTCGGCCCGCTCAAAGGTGTACGGCGCGACCAGCCGATACGACCACACGTCAGACCTCCACCGGGATGTTGTTCCAGCCCCACTGGAAACTCGACGGCGGCCGCGACGCGGCCTCGCTGACGATCCGGTAGTCGGGAACCCGCTTGAGCCATTCCGTCACCATGATCGCGATCTCGAGCCGGGCCAGATGCACGCCGAGGCAGAAGTGTTGCCCGCGACCGAAGGCGAGCAGGCGCTCGATGCGGCCGGTCCCAGACGAACTCGTCGGGATCGGCGTACTCGCGCTCATCGCGGTTGGCCGACGCGAGCAGCGTGATGATCCGCTGGCCCGGCTTGATCGTGGTGTCGTGGATCGTGAACGGCTTGCGCAGCGTGCGGGCAAACCACTGAGCAGGCGCGCAGTACCGGATCATCTCCTCGCGCGCCACGGGCACGTTGGCGTCGAGATCGGCACGCACCGCGGCCATCTGGTCGGGCCGCCGGCCCAACTCCCACAGGCCGTGCGCGACGATCTTCGGCACCGTTTCCGTGCCACCGATGAAGACGCCCAGCATCTGCACGGCGGCCTCCATGTCGGTGAACGCGGAGCCGTCGGGCAGCCGGTAGCCGATGCAGATTGTCGGCGATCGGCAGCTCGCCATCGGAACCGCCGGCGCGGCGGCGCTCCACGATCGGCACCAGGTACTCCAGATAACCGGGCCGGGCGTTGGCGACCTCGACGCCGCTGCCCGGCTCGGCCAGGCTTCCGGCGTTGACGGTGGCCAGCACCTCTGGCGCCAGATCGACCGGCAGGCCGAGTAATTCGCACACCACCGAGGCGGCGACGATGCCGCCGTACTCCTGGGTGAGGTCGAAGGTGCCGCGCGGAAGCAGTTCGTCGAGTCGCTCGTTGGCCAGGGCGCGGATCCGGTCGGCGAGCTTGGCGACGGACTTCGGCCGGAACTGCGCCGACGTGCACCGCCGGACACCGTCGTAGATCGGGCGCGTCGAAGTTCGCATGGAACGGCATGGGGTGCAGCGGCGGATCGGGCACCGGCCCGTCGTTGTGGTCGGCCAGAACCGTTGCGGCGGGCAGAGTTCCCTCCGACGCGACGAAGGTTCCGTCGTTGATCTCCAACACCTGCCAGATGTCGGCGAACCGCGACAAGCGCGTAGGTGTCCCACTTGTCGACGTAGTACACCGGGTGCTCGTCGCGCAGGACGCGGTAGTACGGCAGCGGATCCGCCATCACCGCCGGATCGAACGGATCGTACGAAAAGTCCTGCATCACGGAATTTCTCGTGCTCATTGCAGCGGGGACGGGGGCAGGGCCTGCAGGATCGAATCCTCCCAGCCGTCGCGCAGCGCGGGCGCGACGCTCATCCAGGTGACGATCTCGGCCGGCGGGCTGTCCTTCCACGACGGGTAGTGGTTTTCGAAGCAGTCCCAGTCGCCGTCGAGCGCCCAGTAGTGGATGACCTCGTTGAACCGGAACGTCGTGATGAACGAGCCCAGCCACCGCTTGCCGGTCCGCTCCGACCACGGCACGTACAGCCGCTCGAGCTCCCGGATGTAGTCGTCCTGGCGGCCGGGTTTGGTCTGCATGATCTCCTGGATGACCAGGCCCGCGGAGAAGTTCGGCGTCCTTGAGCTCGGCGAGCGTCTTGTTGCTCTTGCCGGCATACATGATGCGGCCCTCCCCCGTGGCACCGATCTCGGACAGGAACGCCGACCACTTCGCCGCGGCCGCCTCGTGGCTGCCGCCGCGCGCCTGCGCCCGGCCGATGCGCGCATAGTCGGCGAAGGCGTCGATCTCCCAGATGATCGTGACCTGCGGCCAGTGCCCGTTGTACGGCGTGGTCTCCCAGATCGCGAACAGCCGCGCACCGAGCTCTTCCATCATCGGGTGGTAGACGTCGCTGAACACCTCGGTGAAGCGATCACTTCGGCCCGACCCCAGCGCGATCGTCTCGTGCAGGTAGAGAAGGGTGTGGCTGTGGTACTTCTTCATGTTCATGACCAGCACCTGGTTGACATCGGCACCTAGCGAGCGTGACACTTATGGCGTGTTTTGTAAAGGTGCGGGTCGCTATCGGTCGGATCAGAGATGCGTCTGACACCGCTGGCCAACGGTTTCTGCTTCGGCGAGGGCCCCCGGTGGTTCGAGGGCCTGTTGTGGTTCTCCGACATGCTCGGCGAGGCGGTGCACACCGTCGACCTGCAGGGAGACATGACGACGCTGCCACTGGCCGGCCACGCCCCGTCGGGGCTGGGGTTCCGACCCGACGGATCGCTGTTGATCGCCTCCACCGAGAGCCGCACAGCTGCTGCGCTACGACGGCGACGCCGTCGCCACCGCTCGCCGATCTTTCCGACATCGTTCCGGCGAATCTCGGCGACATGGTGGTCGACGACCTCGGACGCGCGTACGTCGGATCGCAGGCACGTGAGGGCGGCGTCATCGCGCGGGTCGACCCCGACGAGTCGGTCACCATCGTCGCGGAGGATCTCGACTTCCCCAACGGGATGGTCATCACGCCGGACCGGACGACGCTGATCGTCGCCGAGTCGACCGGCAGACGGTTGACGTCGTTCACCATCGGCGCCGACGGCTCGCTCTCCGATCGACGGGTCTTTGCCGACGGACTCGACGGCCCGCCCGACGGCATCACGCTTGACGCGGAAGGTGGCGTCTGGGCGGCGATGACGCTGGCCAACCAGTTCGAGCGAATTGTCGAGGGCGGCACCGTCACCGACCGAATCGACCTCGGCGACCGCACGGCGATCGCCTGCACGCTGGGCGGCCCGGAGCGCCGCACGCTTTTCCTGCTGTCGAGCACCGACGCCTACCCCCAGCGCCTGATCGGTACCAAGCTGTCGACGCCTCGACGCGATGACCGTCGACATCCCGGGTGCTGGGCTTCCCTGAAAGGCATACATGTCGGATTCCTATTACGAGCTTGTCGACGAGACCGACCCGCAGGGCGAAAAGTTCGTTGCGACCGACTTGGTGCGCAGCACGTGGTCGGCCGCAGATTCAGCACGGCGCACCCGTGTCGGCCCTGCTGGTGCGCGCGCTGGAGCGCTGCGAGGCACGCGACGACACCCGGCTGAGCCGGGTGATGATCGACCTGTTCGGCCGCGTACCCGCCGAGGGCGATCTCTGGGTGCGATCGCGAGCGAGCGATCCGGCAAGCAGATCGAATTGGTCAGCGCCGAGATGCTGGCATTCGGGCCGGACGGCGAGCCTCGTCCAGTCGCCAGGGCCAGCGGATGGCGGCTGCAGACAATCGACACCACCGAGATCGTCCATGCGCCCGCTCGCGCCATTGCGACCGCTGCCGACGCCCGCAGCCGGGACCTGAAGAAGGACTGGGACCGCAACTACGTGCACAGCCTGGATTGGCGATGGCTGACCAAACCGATGAGCGAGGGCCCGGGCGAGTCGTGGCTCAAGCCGACGTCGACCTCGTCAAGGGCGAGGCGATGACGCCGCTGGAGCGGCTGTTCGCGGTCGCCGACGACGCCAACGGCATCGGCACGCAAGCTCGACATCGGCAAGTGGACGTTCCTGAACACCGACCTGGTCGTGCACGTGCACCGGATCCCGGAGGGCGAGTGGATCGGCATCCGCGCCGAGACCAACTACGGGCCCGACGGTATCGGCACCACGATCGGCACGCTGTTCGACGAGAGCGGCGCCGTCGGCGCAATTCAGCAGTCGGTGCTGGTGCGCCCGATGCCCAAGCACTGACAACGCCTCCGCTGAACCTGCGGGCGAGCGGATTTTTGGCGCAAATCCCTTGCGGCGCCGAATGTGCGGCAGCTGCGAAAATCTGACACCTTTTTCGCCGTACCTTCACGTTCGGTGTGATAATGCCGGATTGACCACCAACTAGTCGACCAGCCGCAAAGCCGCGGCGGGGCACTGGGTTACGGCCTGCTGCATGCGGTCGCGGTCGGACTCCGGCCGTTCGTTCTCGTCGATCCGCACGGTGCCGTCGTCCTGCACCTCGAACACGTCCTCGGCGATCGATTCGCAGATCCCGTGTCCTGTGCACTTGTCGAGGTCGACTTCGACCCGCATGGTCACTCCGATCTTCAGCGCTGTCATTGGACGTAGGCCGGCAGGCGTTTGACGCCGTGGACGAAGCTGCTGTACAGCAGGTCGGGCTCACCGAATTCGACAGTCTTCAGCCGGGTCAGCAACTCGCGGAACAGGTTTCGCAGCTCGGCCTTGGCCAGCTGATTGCCGAGGCAGAAGTGCGGTCCGCCACCGCCGAAGCCCGAGATGCGGATTGGGTGAGCGAGTCAGGTCGAACGCACCCGGATCTGTCGAAGACCGCTTCGTCGCGGTTGGCCGAGCAGTAGAACAGGCCGACCTTGTCGCCTGCCGCGACCGGCTGCCCGTTGATCTCGGTGTCGTCGGTCACGAACCGTGCGAACTGCAGGACCGGCGAGGACCAGCGAACGAATTCCTCGACGGCCGGGCCGATTCGGTTCGTCGAAGTCCTCCATCAGCCAGTCGCGCTGGTCGGGGTTCGTCGGCCAGCGCCATCATCGCGTGCGTCGTCGTCTGCTTGGTGGTGTCGTTGCCGGCCGAGGCAAGCAGGATCAGGAACGCGCCGATCTCCTCGTCGGTCAGCCGGTGTCCGTCGACCTCGGCGTTGACGATGCTGGTCATCAGGTCGTCGCCGGGGTTCTCGCGCCGAAACTTCGCCAACTCCACACCGGTGTTGGAGAGCAGAGTTATCTGCGCCGATCGGATCCTGTGCCCGCTCCTCGGGCGTGCTGTACTCGTCGTCGCTCATGCCGAAGAGCTTCTCGGCGGCGTACGCCACCGCCGGCTGGTCGGCCGACGGCACGCCGAGCATGTCCATGATCGTCAGCATCGGCAGCCGCGCCGAACACGCGGCGACGAAGTCGATGTCGCCCGCGCCGACGAGATCGTCGACGATGCTGACGGCGTTGCTGTGGATCTGCTCCTCGATCTGGCGGACGTTTCGCGGAGTGAACGCCGAACTGATCAGCCGCCGGTACACGGTGTGCTGCGGAGGATCCATGCTCAGAAAGAACGACGCGAACCGCTGAATCTCGGCTGGCATCGGATTGAGCGCCACTCCCTCTGCGGAGGTGAACAGCTCGGGGTGCTGGCTGACATAGGCGATGTCGGCGCGTCGCGTCAGCGCCCAGAATCCGGGTTCCTCCATGGGGAACATCGACGGCAACGGCCGGTGCCAGCTCAGCCCGTCAGCGGCACGCAGCTGCGCGAAGGACTCGTCGCGGACCGCGAACGGCTGACTCCAGAAGTCGTGCGACGTGATGTCCACCGGACTGTATTCGCGGGCCTGCACCGATGCTGCTGTCACGAATTCAGCGTGACATTTCAGCACAAATTTGTAAAGCTATGTCGATGGAACCGCTGCCCGGTCAGACGCAGGCGCCGGCCGAGGACGACAACTCGACCCGGCAGCGCATCCTGGCCGCGACCGCCGAGGTGCTCGGCCGCAACGGCATGACGAAGCTCAGCCTCTCCGAGGTCGCCATGCAGGCCGGGGTTTCGCGGCCCACCCTGTATCGGTGGTTCGCATCCAAGCGCGACCTGCTCGACGGTTTCGTGGTCTGGGAACGGCAGTTCTACGAACGCGCCGTCACCGACGCCACCGCCGGCCTGCCCGCGACCAAGAAGCTGGACGCGGCCTTGCGGGTCATCGTCGAGTACCAGCAGTCGTATCCCGGGCTGCGCATGATCGACATCGAGCCGGCGCAGGTGATCAGGCGGCTGTCCCGGGTCATTCCCCTGATGCGGGAACGACTGGAGCGCCTCGCGCACGGGCCGGATGCTGAGCTGGCCGTCGCGACGGCCGTCCGGGTTGCGGTGTCGCACTATCTCGTGCACAGCGACGACGACGACCAGTTCCTCGCCCAGCTGCGCCACGCGGCGGGCGTGAAGGCGCCGTGACCATCCCCTCCTCCGTCGACGACCTCACACCCGCCTGGTTCACCGAGATAATGGGCGAGCCCGTCAAGAATGTGGAGATACTCGACGCCCATTCCGGGACCACCGGCCGGGCTCGGGTGGGACTGACGTCGTCCTCGGACCTGCCCGACAGCGTGTTCGTCAAACTGCAGCCGTTCGTGCCGGATCAGCGAAAGTTCCTGCGGCAGATCGGTCTTGGTGTGGCCGAAGCTCGGCTTTATGCAGAAGTGGGCAATGAGCTTCCGGTTCGGGCACCGCGGGTGTGGCACTCCGACTACGACGCATCGGAGGGCGCCTTTGTGATGGTGCTCGAAGACCTCGATGCCTCCGGATGCCGCTTCACCAGCCCGGCGGACGACGACATCCTCGACGTCGCCGCATCGGCAATGGATGAACTCGCCACGCTGCACGCGGCCTATCGTGGCCACGAACTGCCTTGGCTGCGCACTCCGTCCGGGATGCGGCGCAAACCCGAAGACCCCGAAATGGCTTCGCGCCGAGCACAGTTCGTCGTATCGGCGGTCGATCAGTTCGCCGACGAGATGCCGCCGGTCTTCCGCCATCTCGGCGATCTGTACGCGGAACGCTCGTTGGACATCGTCGCGCTGTTCAGCGAGGGTGAGCGCACCCTGATTCACGGGGACACCCACAGCGGCAATCTCTTCGTCGATGCAGGCCGCACCGGTTTCTACGACTGGGCCGTCGCCGGCCGCGGGCCGGGGGTTCGCGACGTCGCATACTTCCTCTGCAATTCTCTGCCCGTCGAAACGCGGCGAAAGGAGGAAGCGGAGTTGTTGGCGCGCTACCGCTCTCGGCTGGCCGACAACGGTGTCACGCTCGACGAGCGCACCGCCCATGAGCAGTACCGGTTGTTCTCGGTGTACTCGTGGATCGCCGCGGCATCGACCGCCGCGATGGGCGCGCAGTGGCAGCCGATCGACGTTTGCCGAGCCGCGTTGATCAGCACCACGCAGGCCATTGCCGATCTCGACGCGGTCGGGCTGCTCGAAGAACGGCTAGCCGGCTGACTGCACCTGCGTGATGCGGTCGTCGCTGGGCATCACCGGACCATCCTCGAGCTTCTCGTCGATGGCCAGTTCCGCGAGGCCTAGTTGCGTCAGCGGCGAAATGCCGTAAGCATTTAGGACGAATCGTTGATCGTCGGAATCACCGGAATCGAACAGCATCGATCCGATCAGGCAGATCACCGCCATCTTGTAGGCGTTCAGCGCCCGGTACCACGAACGATTCTGCGTGCTGATGCCGCTGACCGACTCGTAGTGTGCGAGAAACTCCTCGATGCTGGGAGCCGCCGGGTGACTGGTGATTCCGACCGGCTGCATCCACAGCATCTCCATCCAGCCGATGTCGGTGAGCGGGTCCCCGACGGTGGTCATCTCCCAGTCGAACACCGCGCTGACGTCGTCGCCGACGAACGCGAAGTTGCCCGGCTTGGCGTCTCCGTGGACAAGTGCGACGGTCGAACACGGCACAGGTTTGGTGTCCTTCAAGCCCTTGACCAAGCGCTCCAGCGCCGGCAGCGGACCGCGTTGCACGCGGTGCATCTCGCTCTCCCAGTGCTCCAACTCGCGGTCGAGGTGAGTGCCACCGTCACTGAGCCCATCCAGACCGGTCGCATCCAAGTCGACCCGATGAATCGCCGCCAGCTGCTCGGCCATGCTCAGGCACATGCGGCGGATGCGTTCGGGCGTCGCATCGGGGCCATCAGGGGCGTGCATCTCGTAAACCTCGCCCGGCACCCGTTCCATGACGAAGAACGGCCGCCCCAGAACGTCGCCGGTCTCCTCGAGCCACAACGCGTTCGGCGCCCGTACCGGTGTCCCCTCCAGCGACCGCAGGATGTCGAACTGTCGCTTGAGGTCGTACGGCTCCAACAGCGCCGGCGGCCGAGGACGCAAGCGCAGCACCACATCTCGACTGTCTGCACTTGTGACGATCGTCAGCACCATCATCTCCGCCGAGTGACCGAACTCGACCCGGTCGAGACCTTCGACGCGCAGGCCGTCTGCGTCCGGGAGCTGGGTACGCAGCCATGACGTGAGCTGCTCGCGCACCTCGCCGCTGTTCGTCATCGCCTACTTGTCCTGTTCCCCGGGAACCGTTGCGACCTGCCTGCGGTCCTGCTTGAACGACGACATGTCCATCGGGCGCCAGTTCGGATACCGCGGATATGCGCCTGCACCCATGAGGATTTCAAAGATGCCCCAGCCGGTCTTTCCGTCGAGATCAAAGCGCATGAGCTGATCCATGGCCATCGACTTGTCTTCCGTTTCGACTAGTTCGTCGCGGTCGTTGCTGTCCCATTTGTAATGAATGAAGTAGGCGCCACCGCCAAGGTCTTGGTAAGTGCACTTCGACATCGGCAGTCCGTAGTAGGCGTTCACGTGCTGATTGGGCGCATCGGCGGTGACTCGGTACGTCTCGCCATCCTCGTCGGTGAAGACCAGGTCGGCACTCGATGGGCGCTTGCGGTCGCCGTCGAACTTGACGTCGTGCTCGATCTTGACGAATCGCTTGGACAGCGTCCCGTCGTTGTGAGTGATACCGCCGTCGACGTAAGTGACCTCGCCGTCGGCCGTTTCGAAGATCCATGCCTCGATGGCCCGGTCCTCGAAACCGGCGTCCAGCCATAGCCAGAAGTCGATCTCGTCGGCGACCCGCACGCCGAAGGTTCGATCACGCCCGCCGTGGAACCCGTCCACGGAGATGCGCTCACCGTCGATCTCCACCCAGCCGGTCCACTTTCCCGGCTCCTTCATGTGGTACATGTCGGCGAGCACCTTGCCGTCCTTGCCGCGGACATCGATCGGGAGCAGTTCCCACATTGGAGCGGTGGGCTCGTAGTACATCTCCCAGGCGATTCCGGACTCGTTCGGGAGCACCTCGAGCTTCCACTTCTTCAGCGGCTCCACACAGGTCCACCGCATCGGGCCCGCGCTCAGGTCGGCACGATCCGCACCGGCCACGGGTCGTCCGGCCATCAGGTCCCAGTGCCGGCCGTCGGCGCGCGTCACCTTGACGTAGCCGAGTCCGCTTTTGGTATTCGGGTTGTTTCCATAGCCGCTGGCCAGAAGCAAGGTTCCGTCCGGCGATGCCGCGAAGAAGTAGCACCGGTCCGACCACGTGTTGTCGGGGTGGTGCACTTCGTCGAACGGCCGCGGAAACTGATGGGTGAACGATTCGTCGGCTGCGGAATATCCCATGATCTGACAGCGTGACACTTTTGCTTGAATCTGTAAAGCTCGGCTTCGGCTGCCCGTTCGCTACGAACCCGCCCGCAACTCGTCGAGGATCTCGTCGGTGTGCTCGCCGAGCTTCGGCGCGGTCGAGCGGGGCGCCGACGGGGTGCCATGGAAGTCGGCAGGCGTCGCGACCATCGGCACGGTTGTCATCGCCTTCGGGGACATAGACCACGCCGCCCGCGGCATGGAACTGCTCGTCGGCGACGACATCCTCGATGGAGTTGATCGGCGACCAGAAGAAATCCGGTTCGCCCGCAAAAACTTTCGCCCACTCATCCAGCGGCTTGGTGGCGAAGATCTCGTCGAGCCCGCCGATGATGACTCGTGCGTTCGCGGCGCGATCCCGCGGTCTTGGGTAATCCGTCAGCCACTCGGGTCGACCAACAACACGACACAGCGGACCCCAGTGCCGATCGACCTGCAGACCCACGATCCAGAACCGGCGGCCGTCGCCGGCCACATAGTTGTTCATGCACGGGTTGGCCATCGACTCGCGCTGCCCGATCGCGATGGAGTGGCCGGTCAACAGGAACGTGTTGAGGTCGAAGCTGATGGTGTAGGCGCCCTGCCGGTACAGCGACGTGGACACCAGCTGGCCGGTGCCGGTGCGCGCCCGCGCGACCAGGGCCGCACACACCGCCGCGGCCAAGTGTCATGCCGGCCATGTGGTCGCCCATGCCGCCCCGCTGAAACGGAGGTGTCTCGCCCGGGCGCGTCAGCAGATGCGCCAGTCCCGCGCGTGCCCAGAACGCGGCGACGTCATAGGCCGCGCGGTCGGCGTCGGGCCCCGCGTCGCCGTACCCGGTGATCAGTCCATACACCAGACGCGGATTGAGGGCTGCCAGCGCTTCGAAATCCAGGCCGACGCGCCGCAGCGCACCGGGACGCACGTTGGTGATGAAAACATCTGCACCGGTGAGTAATTCGAGCGCGGTTGACCGGCCGTCATCCGTCGTGAGATCGAGGACGATGCTGCGTTTGCCGCGATTGTCCATCTCGAACGGCGGGCTCACCTCACCCTCGATGCCGAGCATCCGGCCGAACCTGCGGGCGGGGTCGCCGGTCGGCGGCTCGATCTTGATGACGTCGGCGCCCCAGTCCGCCAGGATGCCGCCGGTGGCCGGGCCCGCCACCCAGACGCCGAGTTCGACGACCTTGACGCCCTCCATCGGTCCGGCCACGGCCACGCCTCCTCGGGTGCCTTTACAAAACGGCTGTCTTTTGTAAAGCTTACGCACAATACAGGCCCACAGTAGGAGGTCGGCGGTGGCCCGCATACCCGATCGGGTGGCTCCGGTCCTAAGCGTGGTGACCCATCTCGGCCGCGGCGTGCAACGCATCGCGACCGACGCGGCGATCGGCCGCTTCCGATCCCTCCCGCGCACCATCGCAGATCTCGACGCCGACTCGCTCTCGAAGATCATGGGTCGCACGGTGACATCGGCGACGGTGATCAGTGGCGACGCGGGCACATCCTCGCGTGCGCGGCTGGCCCTGACCGGCGATGATGTGCCGGAGTCGGTCTTCGTCAAGATGGCCGCCGAAACCGCTGCCACCCGCCTCATGGGCGAGGTCGGCATCCTCGGCGAAACCGAAGTGCGCTTCTACCAGGAGTTGTCGCCGGAACTGAGCGGCGTACCCAGGTCCTATGGATCCGCGTTCGATCCGCTGACAGGCCGGTACGTGCTGGTGCTCGAGGATCTGGCCGCGAGCGGACCGTGCGAATTTCCCGACACCTTGCACCCCCTCACCACGGACCAAGCCGGTCTGATCGTCGAACTTCTCGCTCGCCTACACGGCACGTTCTGGGGGCGCCCGCCAAACTGGGCGTACGCCGCGTCCGCCGATAAGTTCACGGCGTTCACCCAGGGCTGTCTTGAAGACATCCCTGCGTCGGCTCGCCGATCGGTCGGATGTGCCCGTCGAAAGGGGACGCTTCATCGCCGACCACTACGCCGCCGTCGCGCGACTCATCGACGAGCCGCCGCACACCGTCATGCACGGTGACGCGCATCCCGGGAACGTCTACTTCCGCAATGGCGAGGCGGGCCTGCTGGACTGGCAGGCCGTGCGGCGCGGCCATCCCGGCCGCGAACTGGCGTACACCCTGGTAACCAGCATGACCACCGCCGACCGGCAAGCGCACCAGCGCGACCTGCTCGAGAACTACCGGCAGGCGCTGGCGAGCGCAGGAGGTCCGGAGCTGGACGGCGACGAGCTGTGGGACCGGTATCGCAAGGGTGCGCTGTACGCCTACGTCGCAGCGCTGATCACCGCCGGAATGGGCGGCATGCAGGCCGAGAGCATCGCGCTGGAAGGCCTGCAAGAGGGGCATCGCCGCACTTGAGGACCTCGACACGGTCGCACTCCTGGAGAAGGCGCTGTGATTCAGGAACTACCATCACTAAGACCCAACGATTGAGGCCTTGACGTGAACGAACTACGCGCCCGGCGGGACGCAGCCGAGAACGCCGAAGACACGTCGACGCGGCACCGGATCCTCGTGGCGACGGCGGAAGTACTCGGCCGCAGTGGGCAGACGAAACTGAGCCTTTCTGAAGTGGCGCTGCAGGCCGGTGTCTCCCGCCCTACGCTGTACCGCTGGTTCGCCGACAAGGGTGAACTGCTCGACGCGTTCGGCGTCTATGAGCGGGAGATGTTCGATACCGGAATCGGCAGGGCGACCGCGGGATTGCGGGGTACGGAAAAGCTCGACGCGGCCTTGAGATTCATCGTGGAGTACCAGCACTCGTACTCGGGGGTGCGACTTGTCGACATCGAGCCTGAGGTTGTCATCGCACAGCTGTCGAGAATCATTCCCGTCATGCGTGCGCGTCTGCAGAAGCTGATGCCGGGCCACAACGGCGGGGTCAAGGCGGCCACGGCGATTCGGGTCGCGGTGTCGCACTACATCGTGCGCAGTGACGACGACGATCAGTTCCTGGCGCAGCTGCGCCACGCGGTGGGCATCAAACCGGCCGGCTGATGGATGCCCAACGCGTCAGCGACGAAATCGAAATCGCCGCGCTGCTCAACACGTACGCGCGCGCCGTGGACACCAAGGACTGGGTGTTGTACAGGTCGGTGTTCACCGAGGACGCCCACATCGACTATTCGGCGTCCGGCGTCATTGCGGGGTCACTCGACGAGGTAGTCGACTTCTTCCGCGGGGACTTCTCTGCGCTGGTGTCGATGAGCATGCACTACATCACGAACATCGAGTCCGAGATCGACGGCGACACAGCGCAAGTGCGTGCGATGTTCTACAACCCGACGCAGATTCAGGGCATGGCGGAGCTCAGCTTCTTCGGCGGCTATTACTACCACGAACTGGTGAGCACACCGGACGGCTGGCGCAGTCGGCATCTCCGCGAAGAAATGGTGTGGACGACCAATTCCCCGCGCGGCGGCTAGACAGCCTGCTCAGCCCTCCGCGGCCAATTGACCACAGGCGGCGGCGATTTCGCGGCCGCGGGTGTCGCGTACGGTGCATGACACGCCACGCTCGCGAACCCGCTTGACGAACTCACGTTCCGCGGCCTTCGGGCTGGCATCCCACTCGCTGCCGGGTGTCGGGTTCAGCGGAATGACGTTGACGTGAACGAGCGGACCCAGCGCACCGTGCAGGCGCTTGCCGAGTAGGTCGGCACGCCAAGGCTGGTCGTTGATGTCGCGGATCAGCGCGTACTCGATCGACACCCGCCTGCCCGTCGCGTCGGCGTAGTACCGGGCGGCATCGAGGGCTTCGGAGACCTTCCATCGGTTGTTCACCGGCACCAGCGTGTCGCGGAGCTCGTCGTCGGGCGCGTGCAGTGACAGCGCCAGCGTGACACCGAGCCGTTCGTCGGCCAGCTTGCGGATGGCCGGCGCCAGCCCGACCGTCGACACGGTTACCGAACGCGCCGAGATACCGAAGCCGTTCGGCGGCGGCGCAATGATGCGACGGACCGCCTCGAGCACCCGGTTGTAGTTGGCCAACGGCTCGCCCATGCCCATGAAGACGATGTTCGACAGCCTGCCGTGGTCACGGTCGCGCAGCTCCACCGCGGCCGCGCGGACCTGCTCGAGGATCTCCGCCGTCGACAGATTGCGCTTCAGCCCGCCCTGACCGGTCGCACAGAACGGGCACGCCATTCCACAGCCCGCCTGCGACGAAATGCAGACGGTGTTGCGCTGCGGGTAGCGCATCAGCACCGATTCGAACGTCGTGCCGTCGACCGCGCGCCACAGCATCTTCCGGGTCTCCCCGGCGTCGCACTCGATCTCCCGGACGGCGTCGAGCAACCGCGGAAACATCGCGTCGGCCACCTGCTCGCGCACCGCTGCGGGCAGATCGGTCATCTGGCGCGGGTCGGCGATCAGCCTGCCGTAGTACTGGTTGGCCAGCTGCTTGCCCCGAAACGCGGGCAGTCCCAGCTCCGCAACGGCGTCGGCGCGGCCGGCCTCGTCGAGGTCGGCGAGGTGGCGCGGCGGCATCGCGCGTCGCGGAGGGTCGAAGACCAGGGGCAGGGACGGGGACATGGGCTGATGTCAGTATCCCATCCAGGATTGGCGGAAATTGATTGGCAATGCGCTGCGTTGGTCGCAACCATGGGAGTCGTGGCCCTGCCGACCATGCCGTTTCGCACTGCGTCTGTGCTGACGTTCCTGTATGCGCTTGGCTATCCGATTGGCGCGCTTGCGGTTTCGGCGATGTCGCCGATGGCGGTATTGGTGTTCCGGTTCGGGCTGGCCGCCGCCATCCTCTCCGGATGGGCACTGGTCGCCAAGGTGACATGGCCCACAGGTCGGACGCTGGTGCACGTACTGATCAGCGGATTGTTGGCCCAGGGATTGCTGTTCACCTGCCTTTACCTGGCCCTGCTGCACGGCGCACCTGCCGTCTTGGGCGCGGTGATCATTTCGATGAACCCCGTCGTCACGGCGCTGCTGGCGGCGACGTTTCTCGGCGAGTGCCTGACGCGGCGGCGGGTGGTCGCGCTGGTGCTCGGCGTGCTCGCCGTGCTGGCCGCCTGCGCGGGCCGGCTGGTGATGGTCGGCGGAGTCGACGCGGTGGTGCTGCTGCTGTTGGTATCCCTTCTCAGCGTTGCCGCCGGCGGCGTCTACCAGCAGAAGTTCTGCCGCGGGGTGGACTTCCGCGCGACAGCGGCGCTGCAGAACGCAGCCTGCGTGGCTCCGGTGGTCGTGCTCGCGGCACTGATGCCGTTCACCGTGACCAACCCGTGGAAGGCCGCCATCGCGGTGGCCGCTGTCGTGCTCTTGAACGCCACCCTGTGCATGACGATGTACGTCCGAGCCGTCAACGACTATGGCGCGGCGGCGGTCGCCATGCTGTTCGCGGTCATTCCCGCGGTCGCGGGCCTGCTGTCCTGGCTGATGCTCGGCGAGCGGCCGGACATCGGCATCGCCGTCGGACTGGTCGCTCGGCGCGGCGGCGTGCTGGCTCAACGCCCGAGGGTCAGCAGGCGTCGCCGATGGCCGCCATCATGCGGGTGAGCTCACCGACGATGTCGGGGCCGGCGGGCTGATACACGAGCTCGGTGACGCCTCCGGCCACGTACTCGGCGACCCGATCGCGCAACTGCGCGGCCGTCCCGCTGAAGGTGAACGTGCGGTAGCAGGTCGGCCGCCAGCGCGACCGCCTCCTCGTCGACCGCGGTGAGCCGCACCAGGTGTCCCTCGTGGGTGACGAGGTGACGCTCGTCGCGGCGGAATGGCCTCGATCGCGGCCACCCATTCGGCACCGCCCGGAAATGCGGCGACGGCCTCGGCGCCGTTGCGTTCGTACAGGGCGTGGAAGACGACAGCCAGACCGTGCCCCGCCCTCTCGACGACCTGCTCGCTGTGCACGTCCTCGCCGTCGTCGAGCACCGTGCCGAACTGGAGCAGCGAGTACGGCCGCCCCGCAGCGGCCGGATTCGGCACCCCGGCCGCGAACACTCCGTCGCCCACCCGTTCGGCGACGGCGGTGCCCTTCGGGCCGTCGGCGCCGATCAGCACTTCGACGTCGACGGGGCGATCGGCCACAAACCCGTCCGTGTGCAGCATGCGGATCGGCGCCCCCTCCCACTGGATGGTCTCCCCCCGCAGCAGCGCCCGCAGCGCCACGACGTACTCCTCGACGACGGCCCATCGCAGCGGCCGCTTACCCAGGGTGTAGCGACCGGTGAAGCCCGAACCGATGGCCACGGCCACTCGGCCGGGCGCGTTGGCAGCGAGCGTGGCGATCGCGGCGGCATTGGCCATCGGATGACGCAGGCTCGGCACGAGCACGCCCGGACCCGAGGCCGATGGTCGACGTACGCTCGGCGGCCAACGCCAACGCCATCCACACATCCGACGTGATCGCCGGCGAGTCGTAGAGCCAGGCCCGTTGGTAGCCAAGGCGTTCGGCCTCGGCGATGAGTTCCGGAGAGTCGACGTTGGTGACCAAGGCGCACGAAAGCTTCATGCGCCCAGAGGCTACCGGCGACCTACGCCAGCAGCGTCAGAACGATCCAGCCGGCGACGGCCGACGGCAGCATCGCGTCGATCCGGTCCATCATCCCGCCGTGACCGGGCAGCAGCGTGCCCATGTCCTTGATCCCGAGGTCGCGCTTGACCTGCGACTCGACCAGGTCGCCGAGCACGCCGGTGATCACCAGCATCAGCCCGAGCGGCACGCCGACCCAGGCCGGCTTGTCGAGCAGGAACGTCACCGACAGCACGGCTGCCGTGATGCCGAAGAGCAGCGAGCCGCCCAGCCCCTCCCACGACTTCTTCGGGCTGATCGCCGGCACCATCAGGTGCTTGCCGAACAACACCCCCGCGACGTATCCGCCGATGTCGGCGAAGACGACGGTGCAGATCACGCGTGAACGTCCGGCACCCGCCGTGGTCCTGGAAGATCAGCAGCGCACTGAAACTCGCGAACAACGGTACCCACGTCGCGAGCAAGCACCGTCGCCGAGATGTCGCGCAGGTAGTTGACCGGCTGCTCGCGCAGGCCCTGCCCGACCAGCCGCCACACCATGCACACCACGACCGTGCCGCCGTAGGCGCCCAACACGCCGGCCGGGCCGTACGGCCACGTCAGCCAGATCATCGCCTGGCCGCCGATCAGCAGCGGAATCACCGGGAGGGCGTAACCGGCCTCGCGCAGCCGGCGAACGACCTCGTGCGTGGCGATCGGAATCGCCACCGCCAACACGGGCAGCCACCAGATCGGCGCGAAGAGCAGAATCCCGATCGCCATCGCGCCCAGCACGACGCCGACGCCGATGGCGGCGGGCAGATTGCGGCCGGCCCGCGATCTTCTTCGGCGGCTCGTCGACCGGCGGTTTCTGCCACGGGAGCCTGCTTGCTGATCGGCCATTAGACCTCCAGCAGTTCGCCTTCTTTGTGCTTGACCAGCTCGTCGATCTGGTCGATGTACTGGTGGGTGGTCTTGTCGAGGTCCTTCTCGGCGTGCCTCACCTCGTCCTCGCCGGCCTCGCCGTCCTTCTTGATGCGGTGCAGCTCCTCCATCGCCTTGCGACGGATGTTGCGCACCGACACCCGGCGTCCTCACCCTTGGACTTGGCCTGCTTGACCAGCTCGCGGCGCCGCTCCTCGGTCAGCTGCGGGATGGCGACGCGGATGACGTTGCCGTCGTTGGTCGGGTTGACGCCGAGGTCGGAGTTGCGGATCGCGTCCTCGATCGGCTTCAGCTGGGACTGCTCGTACGGCTTGATCACGACCAGCCGCGCCTCGGGCACGTTGATGCTGGACAGCTGGGTGATCGGGGTGGCCGACCCGTAGTAGTCGATCGTGAGGCGGGAGAACATGCCGGGGTTGGCGCGGCCGGTGCGGATGGACGACAGGTCGTCGCGCGCCACCGACACCGCCTTCTCCATCTTCTCTTCGGCGTCGAAGAGGGTTTCGTCGATCACGGCGTCTCTCTCTCCTCGCGAGCGCGCCGTCAGGTGGTGACCAGTGTTCCGATCTTCTCACCTGCGACCGCCCGCGCGATATTGCCGTCGATGAGAAGGTTGAACACCAGGATCGGCATGCCGTTGTCCATGCACAGGCTGAACGCGGTGGCGTCGGCCACCTCCAGGCCCCGATCGATGACCTCGCGGTGGGTGATCGCGGTGAGCAGTTCGGCGTCGGGGTTGGACCTGCGGGTCGTCGGTGAAGACGCCGTCGACGGCCTTGGCCATCAGCACCACCTCGGCGCCGATCTCCAGCGCACGCTGCGCGGCGGTGGTGTCGGTGGAGAAGTACGGCAGGCCCATGCCCGCGCCGAAGATCACCACGCGGCCCTTCTCCAGGTGCCTGCGGGCCCGCAGCGGAATGTAGGGTTCGGCGACCTGACCCATCGTGATGGCGGTCTGCACCCGGGTCGCGATGCCTTCCTTCTCCAGGAAGTCTTGCAGCGCAAGGCTGTTCATCACGGTGCCGAGCATGCCCATGTAGTCGGAGCGGGTGCGCTCCATGCCGCGCTGCTGCAACTGGGCGCCGCGGAAGAAGTTGCCGCCGCCGATGACGACGGCGACCTGGACGCCGCTGCGGACCACCTCGGCGATCTGTCGGGCCACCAGCGCCACCACGTCGGGGTCCAGGCCCACTTCGCCGCCGCCGAACATCTCGCCGCCGAGCTTGAGCAGCACGCGCGAGTACATCGGCCGGATCGGCGGACGATGGCTCGGCGCCGTTGGTGGCTGGTGGGCTCCGCCATCCGACTCCTCCGGGGTCCTCGCATGAGATCGCCATCCCGGCGCTCGCCCGGGACGGCACCCCTAATCCTGCCTCATGGCGGCCTCGCGGCCGCTATCGGGGCGCGCCTGTGACGCGGTTAGCGGAGGTGGGCCGACAGCAGCCAGGCGCCGCACCGACTTGCGGCCGTTGGCCTCGTCGCGGATGTCGGCACCGCCGAATCCCTTGAAGAACTCGGCGAACGCCTTCCGGCACGTTGGCGTGGATGCGGGCCGGCCTGATCTCGTCGATCGTCCCAGTACTTGGACACCACGTCACGCAGCTCGTCCTCGGTGACGGGATGAGCGGGGCTCTCCGCGGGCATTCCCGCCGCGTCGAACACCAGCACGAAGTACGACGCACCGGGCGCGGCCGCCCGCACGATCGACTGCTGGTAGCCCTCACGCAGTTCGACGGGCATCGAGTGGAAAAGCGTCGAGTCGACGATGGTGCCGAACCGGCCGTCGTAGCCGGTGAAGGAGCTGATGTCGGCGACCTCGAACGTCGCGTTGGTCAGGCCGCGCTTGGCGGCCTCCTCGCGGGCGAGCTTGATGGCCGTCGCGCGACTGGTCGAGACCGACCGTGGTGAATCCCTGTTCGGCGAGGTGCAGCGCCGTCGCGGCCTCGCCGCAGCCGACGTCGAGCACGTCGCCGTGGAACTTGCCCGCCTCGATCAGGGCGGCGATCTCCGGTTGCGGCTCGCCGATGCTCCATGGCGGCCGGATCCCCTGGAACTCCTCGGCCTCGCCACGGTAGGCCGATTCGAACATTTCCTGCTCTGGTGTGGTCATACCCCGTGTCTATCAATCTGGTTGATATATGTCAAGATAGTTGATATGAGTGAGTTCCTCGAGGACCAGCCGCTCGGCTATCTGCTGTACCGGGTGGCAAACGCGTTGCGGTCCGAGGTGACCGCGACCGTGCTGGAGCCACTCGGATTGGCGTTCCCGCAATACATCTGCATGCGGATACTGTCCCGCTTCCCCGACCGGTCCAACGCCGAGCTGGCCCGCGATACGAACGTCTCACCGCAGGCGATGAACATGGTGCTGCGCGGGCTCGAAGAGCGCGGGCTTGTGACACGGCCGGCCGCGGTGCCGTCGGGCCGCTCACTGCCCGCCGCGCTGACCCGCGAGGGCGAGGAACTGCTCGAACGCACCGACGCCGGCGTGCGCGTAGCCGAACGGCGGCTGATGGCCAACCTGACCGGCGAGCAACGCCGCGAGTTCAAACGGATCCTGGTAACCCTGGGCTCCGACCCGGCGTGATTTCTGCTTGCGCACGTCAGTCAGGCGTGCCTGCCGATCCCGGCCACCATGAGCGGCGTGAACACGCGCATGTCGCCACCGAACCGGGATGCGGCCGTTTCGGCGTCCTGGGCGGTCAGCTCGCCGGACTCGACGAGCGCGTCGCGCAGGCTCTCGAACGACAGCCGGAAGAAGTCGAACCCAGGGTCGCTCGAACCGACCACGCGGGCACGACCCTCACCCCGAATATCGGTGAAACCGGCGTCCGCGAGGTCGGCGACGATCCGGCGGCCGTAGTCGCGTTGGAAGCCGGCCCGCTCCATGAAGCCGAGGATCGCCCCACTCACGTTGCCGGGATCCTCGCCTTCGAAGCCGAAGCAGCTCCAGTCGTAGTCCTCGATGACGATCCAGCCGCCCGGTCGCAGTGTCGCGGCGAGGCGATCCAGTATCTCGCGCCTGTCGGTCAGGTGCTCGAGGACGAGACGGGCATGGACCAGATCGAACTCCGACCGCGGCAGCTCATCGGTGCGCAGGTCGACGCGTCGAACTTCGATTGCGTCGGAGGCGAACTGCTCGATGAAACGGGTGTCGATGTCGACGGCTGTCACGTGGACACCGTGCTCGGCCATCCACCGCATCAGGGAGCCACCACCCGCGCCGACCTCGAGGCATCGCCAGCCCGGACCGATACCGAGTTCGTCAAGGAGTGCCTGGCTGCCCGGATCCCACAGGGATTCCATGGCGGACAACCGCTTTCGCTCCTGAACGAAGCCTTGGTCGAAGGCGTAGTCGCGCGTCATGCGGTGATGCGAGGCCAGGGCCGCGCCTCTTCGAGTTCGTAGGCCAGTTCCAGCAGCCGGGCCTCCTGGCCCCTGACAGTCGACAACATCATCCCGACCGGCATCCCTGCGGCGGATTCCGCCAGCGGCAGCGAGATCGCCGGATCGCCGGTGGCGTTCTGCAGCGGGGTGAACGCCACCCAGTCCATGAGCCGATCCATCACCTGCTCGTAGGGCGCCATCGGATCGAGATGGCCGATGCGCGGTGTCTCGTCGGCCAGCGTCGGCGTCAGCACCGCGTCGTACGTTGCGCCCAACCGCGCGGTGATTCGCCGCGACGCCGACAGCCGCGCGATCGCCCGCGGAACGTTGTACAGATTGCGGGCCGCGGCCCGGTCGAGGCCCAGCGTCAGGTTGTCCAGCTTGGTGCGGTCGAAGCTCGGACCGATCATGCGACGCCCACCGCGCACAATCGCGAAGGCCAGGAACTGCCAGTAGACGAGGAAGTCGTCACGGAGATGAGCGGTACCGGATTGTTGATCTCGGTGACCTGGTGCCCCAGTTCCTCGAGCAGTGCGGCCGTCTTCAAGCGTCAGCTCGCGGACCTCCGGGCTGGCTTCTCGCACAACGGATTCCGTGCAGAACGGCGATCCGTAGTCGCCGCTTGCCGGCGTGCGTGACATCCCCGATGGGAGGCAGCTTCGGGTTGCGGTAGACCCGTTCGGCTTCGCGGAGGAACGCCGCGGTGTCACGCACGGACCGGCTGATCACGCCGTTGGCCACAAGGTGAAGCGGCATCTGGGCGGCTTGCTCGTCCAGCGGCAAGCCGGCCGCGCGTCGGCTTCAGCCCGACCAGTCCGTTGACGCCGCGGGGATCCGGATCGATCCGCCTCCGTCGTTGGCGTGCGCGATCGGCACCACGCCGGCGGCGACGAACGCGGCGGCACCAGACGACGATGCGCCCGCGGTGTAGTCGGGGTCCCACGGGTTGCGAACCGGCCCGATCCGCGGGTGTTCCGCCGACGCGCTGAAGCCGAACTCCGACATCTGCGTCTTGCCGAGCGGCACGAGGCCGGTGGCCAGGAAGACCCGCGCGAACGCGACCGTCGGCGCGCATCGGCCGCGGCTCCCACGCGTCGGTGCCCTGCATCGTCGGCATGCCCTCGACAGCGACGTTGTCCTTGAAGAAGGTCGGTACGCCGTCGAAGTAGCCGCCGTAGGGGCGCGCTGCGTTCGCGCGTTTGCGCGCGCGGTCGAACGCCTCGTACGCCAGACCGTTCAGCGTCGGGTTGACCGCCTCGGTGCGGGCGATCGCCGCCTCGACGAGTTCCGGCGCCGATACCGTGCCCGCGCGTAGGGCTTCGACAAGACCGACTGCGTCAAGGTCGCCAAGGGCGTCGTCGCCGAAAGCGTGTATGCGGCTCACAAGCAGACGGTACCAATTCGTACCGCCGCAGGACCCGCGAGCGCTCACCCTTGTACGGTTTTAGGCCGCATAGCCGTACAACGATGAGCGCTCGGCGCTAAATGGGTTAGGCCTGACCGACCTCGAACCGGGCGAACCGGGTCACGGTCACGCCGGCCTCGTCGAGCAGCGCCTTGACGGTCTTCTTGTTGTCGGACACCGACGGCTGATCAAGCAGCACGACGTCCTTGAAGAAGCCGGTGAGACGGCCCTCGACGATCTTGGGCAGCGCCTGCTCGGGCTTGCCCTCCTCCTTGGCGGTCTCCTCGGCGATGCGCCGCTCGTTGGCGACGATGTCCTCGGGCACGTCGTCACGCGTCAGGTACTTCGCCTTCAGCGCGGCGATCTGCAGGGCGACGGCGTGCGCCGCGCTCTTGTCCGAGCCGGTGTACTCGACCAGCACACCGACGCGCCGGCGGCAGGTCGGCCGACCGCTTGTGCAGGTAGGTCTCGACGGTGCCGTCGAAGTACGCGACACGACGCAGCTCGAGCTTCTCGCCGATCTTCGCCGACAGGTCGGCGATGGCCTGCTCGACGGTCTTGTCCCCTGTTTTGGCGGCCTTGAGCGCGTCGACGTCGGTGGCCTTGGATGCGGCAGCGGCCGCGACGATCTGGTCGGCGAGCGCCTGGAACTCGGCGTTCTTCGCGACGAAGTCGGTCTCGGAGTTCAGCTCGATCAGCGCACCGTCCTTGGCGGCGACCAGGCCCTCGGCGGTCGCCCGCTCGGCACGCTTGCCGACGTCCTTGGCGCCCTTGATGCGCAGCACCTCGACGGCCTTGTCGAAATCGCCGTCGCTCTCGGCGAGCGCGTTCTTGCAGTCGAGCATGCCGGCGCCGGTCAGCTCCCGAAGTCGCTTGACGTCGGCAGCGGTGTAGTTCGCCATGTCAGCCTTCCGTGGCTCTTCGGTTCGGTCGGGACGTCCGCCTCGGGGGTGCCGGGCTCGGCGCCATCGGCGGACCCAGTGGACGCGGTGACGGTGCTTGTGCGGTGGCCAGCAGCTCCTGCTCCCACTCGGCCAGCGGCTCGGCGCCTTCGGCCTCCGGCTTGTCGCCGTTGCCGCCGACGCCCGCGCGGGCCTGCAGGCCCTCGGCGACCGCGGACGCGATCACCTTGGTGAGCAGCGCGGCGGACCGGATCGCGTCGTCGTTGCCCGGGATCGGGTAGTCGACGAGGTCGGGGTCGCAGTTGGTGTCGAGGATCGCGATGACCGGGATGCCCAGCTTGCGTGCCTCGCCGACGGCGATGTGCTCCTTGTTGGTGTCGACGACCCAGATGGCCGAGGGCACCTTCACCATGTCGCGGATACCGCCGAGGCTGCGCTCCAGCTTGTTCTTCTCGCGGGTCAGCATCAGGATTTCCTTCTTGGTGCGACCCTCGAAGCCACCGGTCTGCTCCATGGCCTCGAGTTCCTTGAGGCGCTGCAGCCGCTTGTGCACGGTGGAGAAGTTGGTGAGCATGCCGCCCAGCCAGCGCTGGTTCACATAGGGCATGCCGACGCGGGTCGCCTCCTCGGCGATGGACTCCTGGGCCTGCTTCTTGGTGCCGACGAACATGACGCTGCCACCGTGGGCGACGGTCTCCTTGACGAACTCGTACGCCTTGTCGATGTAGGTCAGCGTCTGCTGCAGGTCGATGATGTAGATGCCGTTGCGGTCGGTGAAGATGAACCGCTTCATCTTGGGATTCCAGCGACGGGTCTGATGCCCGAAGTGGGTGCCGCTGTCCAGCAGCTGCTTCATGGTTACAACAGCCATAGTCGGCCATGTCCTCTTGTTGTCGGTTGTCGCCCGGCGTCGGGTGACGCCAGGCCCTGGCGCCTGCTGCGTGCCGGACCCGATTCGGAGTTCCGACTCGAGACCGCCCGGCATGCGGATGCAACCCTCAGAAGATCGGGGCTGCGGCGCAGGCGCGCGAAGTCAATCCGCTCGCGCGAATTGCGGATGTGAGTTTACACGGTGCCAACAGGTGCTTTGTCCACACCGGCGCGTTGATCCCCAGGTGAACACTTCGTGCCTTTCCGATCCGGCGTCGACGCGCTGAGCTGGACGTATGCGCGCGGTGGCGTGGATTGTGGTGGTTGCGCTGCTGTGCGCGGCGCCTGCACGGGCCGACGACGCCCGGCTGGACTGGCCGTTGCGGCCACGACCAGCGGTTCTGCGGGTGTTCGACGCGCCATCGCCGAACTGGCATCGCGGCCATCGCGGCGTCGACCTGGCCGGAGTGCCCGGGCAGCCGGTGTATGCCGCCGGGGCCGGGCACGGTGGTGTTCGCCGGGGAGCTGGCCGGCCGGCCGGTGGTCTCGGTGGCCCACCCGGGCGGTCTGCGGACCAGCTATGAGCCGGTCTTGCCTTCGGTGCGGCCCGGGCAGTTGGTGGCCGCGGGAACGGCGGTCGGCGAGCTGGCCGCCGGACATCAGGGCTGCCCGGCGCCGGCCTGCCTGCACTGGGGTGCGATGTGGGGTCCGGCGGCCAACGCCGACTATGTCGATCCGCTCGGGCTGCTGGCCACCACGCCGATTCGGCTCAAGCCGCTGCACAGCTGAGTTTCCACGCGAGCCGGGGCCACTCCGCCTCCGCGAAATAGCATTCCTGGCTGTGATTGTCGCTCTCCGACGACCCGGAATGCTATTTCGCGGAACTCAGGCGCGTGGATGGGCCTGATCGTGTACCGCGCGCAGCCGCGCGACCGTGACGTGGGTGTAGAGCTGCGTGGTGGCCAGCGTCGAGTGACCGAGCAGTTCCTGCACGATGCGCAGGTCCGCGCCACCCTCGAGCAGATGGGTTGCCGCGCTGTGCCGCAGTCCGTGCGGCCCGATGTCGGGCGCGCCGGGGACGGCTGCCACGGTCTGGTGCACGACGGTGCGGGCCTGCCGCTGATCGAGCCGACGGCCGCGGGCGCCGAGCAGCAGCGCCGCCCCCGAGTCGTCGGTCGCCAGTGCCGGCCGCCCGTCGGTCAGCCACGCCGTTAACGCGGCCTGGGCCGGTTCGCCGAACGGCACGGTGCGTTGCTTGTTGCCCTTACCCAGCACGCGCAGCAACCGCCGTGACATGTCGACGTCGTCGATGTCGAGCCCGCACAGCTCGCTGACCCGGATGCCCGTCGCGTAGAGCATCTCGACGATGAGCCGGTCCCGCAGCGCCAGCGGATCACCCTGCTGTGCACCGGAGTTGGCGGCGGCCATGGCGTCCAGCGCCTGGTCCTGACGCAACACGGCGGGCAGCGTCCGCCGCGCCTTGGGCATCTGCAGACGGGTGGCCGGATCGCTCGACAACAGCCCCCGCCGGGTCGCCCATGCGGTGAACGTCTTCACCGCCGAGGTCCGGCGCGCCAGCGTGGTGCGAGCGACGCCCGCTGCGGCCTGGGCCGCCAGCCACGACCGCAGCACCGGCAGGCTCAGGCTGGTCAGCTGGGCATCGGGAGTCCGCTGTGACAGAAACTCGAACAGCGACCGCAGGTCGCCCAGGTAGGCGCGGCGGGTGTGGTCGGAGCGGCCGCGCTCAAGGGCGAGATGCTCGTCGAACTCTTCGAGAATCTCCTCCACCCTCCTACCGTGGCAGACCGGGGCGCGGTGGCTCAGCTGACGCGCCGGAGCGCCTCCGGGGTGAGATCTTTCAGCGTGGGATAGCCGTCGACGGCCATGATCAGGTCGGCCTCGGCCAACAGAGAACGCAGCACATGGACCACGCCGTCCACCCCGCCAAGCGCAAGCGCGTAGGCATATGGCCTGCCAATACCTACCGCACTGGCGCCCAGCGCCACTGCCTTGACGATGTCGGCGCCGCTGCGGATGCCCGAGTCGAAAAGGACCGGGAGCCCTCGTGCGGCTTCGACGACAGCAGGCAGGCAGTCGATCGCCGGAATGCCGCCATTGGCCTGGCGGCCCCCGTGGTTGGAGCAGTAGATGCCGTCGACGCCGCCGTCGATCGCGCGCCGCGCGTCGTCGGGGTGACAGATGCCCTTGACGATCAAGGGCAGCTTGGTCAGCGACCGGAGCCAGGGCAGGTCGTCCCACGTGAGCGGGTTTCCGAAGATCTGGACCCAGCGCAGGACTGCTGCCTGCGGGTTCTCCTCGGGCGGTTGATCCAGGCTGGCGCGAAAGACCGGGTCGCTCGTGTAGTTGCTCAGGCACTTTCCGCGCAGCTGAGGGAAGTTCGAGGTGGACAGATCACGGGGACGCCATCCTGGCACCCAGGTGTCGAGCGTGACGATGATGCCCTTGTAGCCGGCCGCCTCGGCGCGGTGCACCAGGCTAGCGGCCAGGTCGCGGTCGGTTGGCGTGTACAGCTGGAAAAAGCCTGGGGTGTCGCCGAATTCGGCTGCGATGTCCTCCATCGGGTCTTCGGTCAGCGTCGAAATGACCATCGGAACGCCGGTCCGTGCTGCGGCGCGGGCGGTGGCCAGGTCGCCGTGCCCGTCCTGCGAGCAGAGCCCGATCACTCCGATGGGTGCCATGAACACCGGTGACGGCAGCTTCAACCCGAAGAGCTCGACCGACAGATCGCGTTCCTTGGCGCCGACGAACATCCGCGGCATGAGTCCCCAGCCGTCGAACGCGGTTCGATTGACGCGTTGAGTGCGTTCGTCCCCGGCCCCGCCGGCTACATACGACCACACCGACGGCGACATCGCGGCTTCGGCCTTGGCCTCCCACTCCGCGTATGCCATCGGCAGCGTCGGCACGATGCCGGACAGCCCCTGCAAGTAGATCTCGAGCTGATAGTCGCCGAAAGCCATGGGCGTTAGCGTGCCAGGCCGACGGTCAGGCGGTGGCCTGTTCCTCCGCTTCGGCGAGTTCGCGCTTCCACTGCCGGAAGGTCTCTTCGGTGCGGCCGCGGCGCCAGTATCCGGAGATCGAGGACGCCCACTTGGCGTCCACGCCGCGTTCCTTGCGGATGTAGGGCCGCAGGTTGTGCATGACGGTCTGCGCCTCGCCGTGGATGAAGACCTGGACCTGACCGGGCAGCCAGTTCGCTTCCTTGACCGCGGCGATCAGCGGCGCATGGTCGCCGGCCTTGTCTTCGGGAACTAGATCGGCACGTCCACCGCGATAGATCCAGTTCACCTCGACACCGGGCGGCGCACTTGAGCGGGATCTCGTCGTCGGGCCCGGCGACCTCGATGAAGACCTTGCCAATCGCGTTGTCGGGCAACGCTTCCAGCGCTGCGCTGATCGCGGGCAGGGCCGCTTCGTCGCCCGCCAGCAGATGCCAGTCTGCGGCGGGATCGGGTGCGTAGGCGCCGCTGGGTCCCATCAGATAGGCCGGTTGTCCGGGTGTCGCCGCCGACGGCCCACGGGCCCGCCACACCGTGATCGCCGTGCACGACGAAGTCGATGGCGAGTTCGCGACGCTCGGTGTCGACGCTGCGCACGGTGTAGGTGCGCACGGTCGGTCGCTGCTCGACGGGCAGGTCGTTGAAGCTGTCCAGTGTCAGCGGCTGCGGCAGCGCGCCGACGTCGACACCGTGCTTGACGAACACGATCTTGACGTATGCGTCGGTGAAATCGTTGGGCACGAACGTGTCGAACCCGCTGCCGCCGAGCACCACACGAATGATGTGCGGCGTCAGCTTTTCGCTGCGCACCACTTCGAAGGTGTGCACGGGACGTCCTGCCACTGTTCCTCCAAGTCTGGGCCGCTGTTCGTTAGCCAGCCTCATCAACTATACGAGCGGTGCCGATCCCGTGGCCGGCTACGTCCGCCGGCTGAGCTTCCAGTAGCCGTCCTGACGCGTCACCAAACCCGATACTTCCAGCATCGAGAGCGGTCCCAGCACCTGCGTGGGCGGCAGGCCCGACGCCACGGCGATCTGGTCGACGGTGCGGCGACCGCGGGCCGGAAGCGCGTCGTAGACCCGCTGCTCGGCCTCACCCAGACCGTCGAGCGCTGATTCGGGCCGCTGCTCGTCCGGCGCGAGCTCACCGACACGGCCCGATGCAGTTCGACGACATCGGCGGCGCGGGTGACGAGCTCGGCGCCGTTGCGCAGCAACGCATGACATCCGACCGAGGCCGACGACGTCACCGGCCCGGGCACCGCACACACCCCACGCCCCAGCGCCCGCGCCCACGCCGCGGTGTTCGCCGCCCCGCTGCGGGCGCCCGCCTCGACGACCACCGTCGCACCCGACAACGCGGCGACCAGCCGGTTGCGGGTCAGGAACCGATGGCGCGCCGGACGCACGCCGGGCGGATACTCGCTCACGACCAGGCCCTGCTGCGCCGATTCGATGCAACAGCGCGGCGTGGCCTGCGGGGTATGGGACGTCGATGCCGCCGGCGAGCACCGCAACAGTGAACCCGTCGGTCGCCAGCGTCGCGCGGTGCGCAGCGCCGTCGATTCCGTATGCGCCGCCCGACACCACGGTCACGTCCCGCTCGACCAGGCCGGCGGCCAGGTCCGCCGCGACGTGCTCCCCGTACGCGGTGGACGCTCTCGTCCCGACGATCGCGACGGCGCGCTCGGCCATGTCGTCGAGCCGGGCCGGACCAACGGCCCACAGCGCCAACGGAGGATGGGCCTGTGGCCGCAGCCGGTGATCCACACCGGCAAAGGCCGCGAAGGAAAGCAACGGCCACTCCGCATCGTCGGCGGTGACCAGGCGGCCACCCCGACGGGCGAGTATCTCGAGATCCTCTGCAGCGCAGTCTATCCCGCGACGTGCCTCGGTCCGTCGCGCCAGCTCGTTCGGCAACCTCGCCAGACTTGACGCGCTGCGGCGGCCTCGATGGGCCCGACGCGATTCACCAACATCGCCAGCTCGGGACAGGGCGGCTCGGCCACTCGCGACAGGTACGCCAACGCGCAGACGAGTGTCGTCAGTCATTGCGCACCGCCCGCCTGCCGGAAGCTCAACGCTGTGGTGACTTCGCTCGACGCCCCGGCGACGTTCGGCCGGCCAGGTCCGCAAGCGTCCACGCAACGCGCAGTGTCCTGTCGACGCCACGAATGCTGAGCACGCCGCGATCGAGCGCCGTCTTCAACGGTGCCATCGCCATCAGCGTCCAGCCGGAAGCGACGGCGCAGCAACACGCCGCTGACCTCGGCGTTGGTCCGGATGCCGTACTGCTGCCAGCGCTGCGCGGCGGCGTCGCGCGCCGACTTCACCCGGTCCCGCACGACGGCCGTCGACTCGCCTGCCTCGGCTGCGAACGCTCCGGCCTTCTCGCGGTGCATGAAGACCCGCAGATCGACGCGGTCCAGCAGTGGGCCCGACAGCTTGCCCAGATACCGGCGCTTGGCGGCCGAGGTGCAGATGCAGTCGCGGGGGTCCGGTGACGCACACGGACACGGGTTGGCCGCAAGTACCAGCTGAAAGCGTGCCGGATAGCGGGCCACACCGTCACGCCGCGCCAGCCGAATTTCACCGTCCTCCAACGGGGTTCGCAATGCCTCGAGCGCGCTTCCACCGATCTCGGCGTATTCATCGAGGAACAGCACGCCGCGGTGTGCCCGGCTGACCGCACCCGGCCGCGCCATTCCGGTACCGCCGCCGACGAGCGCCGCCACGCTGGACGTGTGATGCGGGGCGACGAACGGCGGCCGGGTGATCAGCGGCGTGTCCCCCGACAACAGGCCGACCACCGAATGGATCGCGGTGACCTCCAGCGACTCGCTGTGCGACAACGCTGGAAGAAGACCCGGAAGCCGTTGTGCCAGCATTGTTTTCCCGACACCCGGCGGTCCCGTCAGCATCAGGTGGTGCGCACCGGCGGCGGCCACCTCGACGGCGAACCTGGCGTGATATTGCCCGACGACATCGGCGAGATCAGTCTGGCGGTTCCGGGGCGGACGTCGGCGCGTCAATCCTCTCCTCCAGCTGAGCCTTGCCTGAGAACCAGGCGTGCAACTGACCCAACGTGCGCGCACCCAGCACCTCGATACCGTCGACGAGGCTGGCCTCACGAAGGTTGTCGACCGGCACCACCACGGCGGGCCAGCCCTCGCGTTTGGCGGTCAGCACCGCGGGCAGCACGCCCTTGACCGGACGCACCCGGCCGTCGAGCGCCAGCTCGCCCAGCAGCAGTGTCTTCTCCAGGCGTGCCCACTCCTTCTTCCCGTGTGCCGACAGCACCGCCGCGGCCAGCGCCAGGTCGTAGACGGAGCCCATCTTCGGCAGCGTCGCCGGCGACAGGGCCAGCGTCAGCCGGGCCATCGGCCAGGTGTTGCCGCAGTTGGTGATTGCCGCCCGCACGCGATCCCGCGACTCCTGCAGCGCGGTGTCGGGCAGCCCGACCAGATGCACGCCGGGCAACCCGGAGGTGATGTCGGCTTCGATCTCCACGATCTCGCCCTCGAGCCCGCGCACCGCCACCGAGAACGCCCTGCCCAGCGTCATCAGCCGACCGCCTGCAGGTGGGTGATCTCCGGACTCCGCTGCCTGCCGATGCGGACGCCGATCACGTCGATGCGCACCGCCGCCCAGCTGCCGTCCTGGCCCGCCAGCCACAACCCCGCCAGCCGGCGCAGCCGACGAACCTTGTCCGGGGGTCACCGCCTGCTCCACCCCACCGAACTGGTCACTGGTGCGCGTCTTCACTTCGACGAAAACCGCCGTGCGGGTGGCGTCGTCGGCCGCGATGATGTCCAGCTCACCGTAACGGCATCGCCAGTTGCGGTCCAGCACAACGCAGTCCCAGCGAGTGTCAGGTGCTCGACTGCCAGTTGCTCACCCAGCGCACCGATCTCGGCGCGCGTCCATGAAGTCATGCCGCCACAATGCGGTCAAGGGCGGACAACCGACGGCGACGGGCCACGCTTATCCACAGTCGAACCTCCATCCACAGAAGATGGCGCGGTTCGATCGGCGTCGGGTTATCGCAGCGCCCTGAAGAACTCGCGGATGTCATCGACGAGGATGGAGGGTTCTTCGAGGGCGGCGAAATGGCCGCCGCGGTCGACGTCGACCCAGCGGGTGATGGTGTTCTCGGCCTCGGCGAACTGGCGTATCCCGACGTCATGGGCGAACACGATCGCCGCGGTCGGCACACCACTGTTGGATTTCGGGGCGCCCCATGCCGCGTTTTGCGCGTAGCCCACATAGGCGGCGGAGGCGGCGGTGCCCGTCAGCCAGTACAGCATCACGTTGGTCAACAGACGGTCGCGGCTGATGATGCGATCGGGCAGCACATCACGTGGGTAAGTCCATTCGCGGAACTTGTCCATGAGCCAGGCCAGCTGCCCGACGGGCGAATCAGTGAGGCCGTATCCCAGAGTTTGCGGGCGCGTCGACTGGATGGCGATATAGCCGAACTCCTCACGCATGAAGGTCTCTACCCGGGCGATCCGGTCACGTTCGACCGGAGACAGGGTGGCCATGACGTCGTCGGGCAGGGGTACCTGGGGGAATCCTCCCGGGCCGCCGTTGGTGTGCACTCCTACAACCCGTGTCGGGGCGACTCGGGCGATCTCCGGCGACACCGCGGCGCCGATATCGCCGCCCTGGGCGCCGTAGCGTGGATAGCCCAATCGTCTCATCAGTTCATCCCACGTTGCGGCGATCTTCGTTGTGGTCCAACCAGTTTCGGATACCGGACCGGAAAAGCCGAATCCGGGCAGGGCGGGAATCACCACGTCGAAGGCATCTGCGCGGTCACGGCCGTGGGCTGCGGGATCGGTCAACGGGCCGATCACATCGAGGAACTCCACCACCGAGCCGGGCCAGCCGTGAGTGAGAATCAGCGGCAGCGCGTCCTTTTCGGGGGAGCGGACATGCATGAAATGGATCTGTTGGCCGTCGATCACCGTGGTGAACTGCGGGATTTGATTGAGTTCACGTTCGGCTGCCCGCCAGTCGTAGCCGCTGCGCCAATATCCGGCCAGCTCGCGCAACCACGACACCGGCACGCCGGCATCCCAGTCATCTCCGGGAAGCGGTGCGGGCCAACGGGTCTCGTCGAGCCGATGAAGAAGCCGATCAATCTCAGCCTGGGGAATGTCAATCCGGAAGGAGTGCACATCTCCTCGCGTAGTAGTGGTCATGACAACTACGCTAGGCACGCTTTAGGACAGGTCTTGTCCTAAAACCACGTGCTCGGTGGAGAAGAACAGCGGAGAGTTCGCCAGGTCGATAAAGGTCCGCTCGTCCTCCAGCAGCGCCAGGCCGGCAGCCAGTCCTTCAGTCGTGGACATCGCCTCGAGCAGGTCATCGGCACTGTCCCACCAGAGTTCTGCCACGCCGTCGAACGGATCGGTCCGGCCACCCCGTACCTCGATCACCGGGGAAAGGCGAGGGTCCGACAAGGTGTGGCTCTGGGTGTAGCGGCGAATCCGCAGTGCCCGGCGTGCCGGCGCACCAACTCGGCGTGGTTGTCGAACCAGTACCGCTGAAACTCTGACACCGACAGCGTCGGCAAGCGCCGCAGGCAGAAAACGAGCTTGATCATCGTGGCCTCCTAATCGCCAAACCTCCCATTCGGTTTCGCGGCCGTCAAAAAGCGGGTACACCCCGCCGCAGGAGGTCGAGATGAGCGACAGGTCGGTACACGGTGTGGTCGACAGGGCCACGGACAGCGACGCGTTCGAATACTTGGCTCGGGCCGGATTCGCGATCAGCGGTGTGCTTCACCTCATCGTCGCGTTCATCGTCCTGCGGATCGCCTTCGGTTCGGGTGGCAACGCGGATCAGTCCGGGGCCTTGGCGACACTGGCCAAACAACCCGGCGGGACGCTCATGTTATGGACCGCGGCGATCGGCATGGCGGCGTTGGCGCTGTGGCACGTCGCCGAAGCGATCGTCGGTAAGCATCCCGGCGAGCGGTCGCGGGCCCAGCAGGACCGTGAAGACCGACCGGCGTGGAAGCGGGCCAAAGACATCGGCGTCGCCATCCTGTACTTCGCCATTGCACTCTCGGCGGCGCGCTTCGCGATGGGCAGCGGACAGTCGAGCGGTCAGCAGAACTCGGGCATGTCCGCGCAGCTGATGCAATCGGGCTGGGGTAAGACCCTGTTGATCGCGGTCGGCCTTGGCGTCGCAGCGGTCGGTGGCTACCACGTCTACAAGGGCGCGTCGACGAAGTTCCTGAAGGACCTACGGACCTCCGGCGGGACCGGGATCACCGCGGTCGGTATCACCGGGTACGTGGCCAAGGGTCTCGTCCTCACAGGTGCCGGGCTGCTCGTCATCTTCGCTTCGCTGACGACGGACCCGTCGAAGGCGGCCGGCCTCGATGCGGCGGTCAAGACGCTCGGCCAGGCGCCGTTCGGCAAGTTCCTGCTGATCCTGGCCGCACTCGGACTCGCCGCGTTCGGCGCCTACAGCTTCGTGCGCAGTCGCTACGGCCGGATGTAGCGACCTTCCGCCTGCACTCCTACTGGAACGACTCGACGAGCGCGGCCAGCTGTCCCGGTGACACCGAGACTCCGCACTGGCCGCGCAGGTCCGTCAGCGGTTGGGCGATGCCCTTCAAGTCCAGGAACTCGCCTGGGTGCGACATGAAGTACGCCTGGACGGTCTGCTTGGCCTCGCCGGTCGGCTGCGAACCCGCCGCGGTCAGCACTTCATCCGCGCCCGGATGGGCGGCCAGATAGGAGCCGGCCGAGCTCAGCACGCCGCTGGCGGTGCTCGCCAGTCCGCTCGCCGTGCAGGGCGCAGCGCCGGCCGTCGGCAGTGCGACGGTGGTCGCCACTACACCTGTCAGCGCACCGGCGGCCAAGGCACCGAACAATCCGCGGCGCATCGCAGTTGTAGACCTTCTCATTCGTTCGCATCCCTCTGTGTTGTCGCGTACGGGTCGTTCCCCTGACCAGCAGGCACAGAACGAGCCGCCCTGCAGAACCCCAGGCCAGGCTGCTGAAAGTGTTGCACGTTGTCGTGGGGGTTGGCCCGGGAAAGGGTGACCGGTCAATGACGGCATGCGCGCCTCGCCCCTTGGATGCCCGTGCCAGCGGATTCACAGCAATTCAATGACGTCCGGTTTCCCGCGGGCCAGCAGATTAGGGGCCTACGAAGGGTATGTTCATTTAGGTAAACCTCAGCTAAAGGCGCCCGGTTGGCGCGGGAAAGGACGTCCTGGATGCGACCCCGTTGGAGCCGGATCGCCGCACTCGTGTCGACCCTCGCCGTCGTGGCAGGAGCGACCGCCTGCTCGAGTTCTGAGGGCGGCGACGAACTCCTGATCTACAACGCCCAGCACGAATCGCTGACCAAGGAATGGATCGACGCCTTCACCAAGGAAACCGGTATCAAGGTCACCTATCGCCAGGGTGGCGACACCGAGCTGGGCAACCAACTGGTCGCCGAGGGAGAGGCATCGCCCGCAGACGTCTTCCTGACCGAGAACTCCCCCGCTATGGCCGCGGTGGAGAAGGCCGGACTGTTCGCCGACCTCGACGCCGAAACCATCGAACAGGTTCCGGCGCAATACCGTCCGGCTACCGGCAAATGGACCGGTGTCGCGGCGCGCAGCACCGTCTTCGTCTACAACAAGGCCAAGCTGCAACCCGACCAGCTGCCGAAATCCATGGTGGATCTCGAGCAGCCCGCGTGGCTGGGCCGCTGGGGTGGAGCTCCGGCCAAGGCGGACTTCCAGGCCATCGTCTCCGCCCTGCTTCAGCTCAAGGGCGAGCAGGCCACCGCGCAGTGGCTGACCGGCATGAAGACCAACGCGAAGATCTACAACGACAACATCGCCACCATGAAGGCCGTCAACGCCGGCGAGGTCGACGGCGGCATCATTTACCACTACTACTGGTTCCGCGATCAGGCCAAAACCAAAGAGGGCAGCGGCAATACGGCGCTGCATTTCTTCAAGAACCAGGATCCCGGGGCGTTCGTCAGCCTGTCCGGCGGCGGCGTGCTCAAGTCCAGCAAGAAGGCTGAGCAGGCGCAGCAGTTCATCACGTTCGTCACCGGCAAGGCCGGGCAGGAAGTCCTCGAGAAGGGCACCTCGTTCGAGTACCCGGTGGCCAGTGGCGTTCCTGCGAACCCGGCCCTGCCGCCGCTCGACTCGTTGCAGGCGCCCAAGGTCGACCCGTCGACGCTGGATGCCCAGAAGGTGACCGATCTGATGACGAAGGCGGGCTTGTTGTAGGTGGTCGCTCCCCCCGTTTCGCTCCCCGCGGCGCCGGTTTCGCGGCCTGAACCGACCGCCCGCCCCGGGCCGTTCGTCTCCGCAACGGTCGCGATTCTGGTGGCCGCAACGTGCATCCCGCTCGGTTACGTGGTGTGGGGGGCGGCGTCCGTCGGGTGGACGCGCGCCTATGAACTGGTGGTCCGCCCCAGGGTCGGCGAACTGCTGTTCAACACCGTCGCGCTGGTCGTCGTCACGGTGCCGCTCTGTGTGGTGATCGGTGTCGCGGTGGCCTGGCTGGTGGAGCGGACGGATCTTCCCGGCCGGGCCTGGTGGCGCCCGTTGTTCGTTGCTCCGCTCGCCATTCCGGCCTTCGTCAACAGTTATGCCTGGGTCGGCGTGATCCCGTGGCTAAACGGGCTGTGGGCAGGAGTTCTGGTCACGACGTTGTCGTACTTCCCGTTCATGTATCTGCCCGTGGCCGCAACGCTGCGTCGGCTCGATCCGGCCGTCGAGGAATCGGCGCGGGCCCTTGGATCCGATTCGGCCGGTGTGTTCTTCCGCGTCGTGCTGCCGCAGCTGCGGCTGGCGATCCTCGGCGGCGGGCTGCTGATCGGCGTGCATCTGCTCGCCGAGTTCGGCGCCTTCGCCATGGTGCGATTCGACACCTTCACGGTCGCGATCTTCCAGCAGTTCCAGGTCACCTTCGACGGCGCGGCGGGAAGCATGCTCGCCGGCGTGCTGGTGCTGCTGTGCCTGGTGTTGCTGATCGCCGAGGCAGTGGCGCGTGGGAACACCCGATTCGCCAGGATCGGCGCGGGCGCTCCGCGGGCAGCGACTCCGATCCGCTTGGGCCGCAGCACCATACCCGCACTGGCGGCGCTGGTTGCGTTGACGGTATTGGCGCTTGGCGTGCCCGTGTGGACGATCCTTCGCTGGCTGTGGATCGGCGGGCCCGACGTGTGGGCGCTGGACGACATCGGCACAGCGCTCGCCCAGACCATCGGACTGGCGGGTGTGGCGGCGGTCCTGACGACGGTGCTGGCGTTCCCCGTCGCCTGGGTGGCGGTCCGGTCCAGTGGCGTGCTGGCCCGCGCCGTGGAAGGCGCCAACTACGTCACCAGTTCGCTGCCAGGCATCGTCACTGCACTTGCACTGGTCACCGTCGCCATCCACTTCGCGAGGCCGCTCTACCAGACCGTGCCGCTGATCGTGTTCGCCTACGTTCTGCTCTTCATGCCACGCGCACTGGTCAATGTTCGCGCCGGCCTTGCCCAGGTCCCGATCGGCCTCGAGGAGGCATCGCGGTCGCTGGGCCGCTCGCCGTCGGCGACGTTCTTCCGGGTCACCCTGCGGCTCACCGCGCCCGCCGCGGCCGCCGGTGCGGCGATGGTATTCGTCGCTGTGGCAACCGAATTGACCGCGACGCTGCTGCTCGCGCCCACCGGAACCAGGACGTTGTCGATGCTGTTCTGGTCGTTCTCCAGCGAGCTGGACTACGCGGCCGCCGCACCGTACGCGCTTGTGCTGGTGGTGCTCGCGATTCCGGTGACGCTGGTGCTGTTCCGGCAATCGACGAAGGTGGCCGCGCCATGACCACCATGCTCGACGTCGGCGGACTGGGAAAGTCCTTCAACGGCCACACCGTGCTGGACCACATTGATCTCAACGTGCGCGAGGGCAGCACCACCGCCGTCGTCGGATCGTCCGGCTGCGGCAAGACCACGCTGCTGCGACTCGTTGCGGGATTCGAAACACCGGACACCGGAACGGTCACCATTGCCGGCCGGCAGGTGGCAAGCGCGGAGCGTTCCGTTGCACCGCATCGGCGCAACGTCGGCTACGTCGCGCAGGACGGAGCGCTGTTTCCACACCTCACCGTCGGGCAGAACATCGCGTACGGCCTGCCGGGCAACGCTCGCAGCCGCGTAGGTCCACGAACCGCGTGACCGAACTGCTCGAAACCGTGTCTCTGGACGGCTCATACGCGTCTCGCCGACCTCACCAATTGTCCGGCGGCCAGCAGCAGCGCGTCGCGCTCGCCCGCGCGCTGGCCCGCAAGCCCGTGCTGATGCTGCTCGACGAACCGTTCAGCTCGCTGGACACCGGGCTGCGGGCATCCACCCGCAAGGTGGTGTCGCGGTTGCTCACCGACGCCGGAATCACGACGCTGCTGGTGACGCACGACCAGGAGGAGGCGCTGTCGATCGCCGATCAGATCGCGGTCATGCGCGACGGGCGCTTCACCCAGGTCGGCGCTCCTCGAGATGTCTACCGCCAGCCCAACGACCGCTTCACGGCCGAGTTCCTCGGCGATTGCATTTCGCTGCCGTGCACGGTGGTGTCCGGTATCGCAGAGTGCGCGCTGGGGCGCGTACCCGTGCAGACATCGGCCGACGACGGGCAGGCGACGCTGGCGCTTCGGCCCGAACAGCTTGTCGCGACCGTGGTTTCGGACAGCGAGGGACGCGACGGCGTGGGAACGGTCATCGCCACCGAGTTCCTCGGGCACGACGTGCTGCTCACGATCGACCCCGCCGGAGACATCCGCACCGATCATCGTGCGGCAGCACAGCCTCAATCCTCCCCCGGTCGACGCCAAGGTGCGCATCGAGGTGCTCGGCCAAGGAGTCGTCCTCAAATGAGCCGGCTCGTCGACCATCTGCGCTACCACGGCGACCGGGTCGCGGTGCTGACCGACACCACCTCGCTTACCTACCGAGACCTCGCGGGTCTGGTCGACGCGGCCGCCGCCGAACTCGGCAACACTCGCAGGCTCGTGCTGCTCGAAACGCGCAACGACCTGTCCACGCTGGTCCACTATCTGGGTGCGCTGGCAGGCGATCACGTCGTGCTGCCGATGTCTGCCGGGCGGGATCACTCGGCCGTGCTGCGTTCCTATGATCCCGACGTCGTCATCGACGGCACCGGCGTCCACGAGCGCCGCCGCGGCAGCGCCCACCGCTTGCACCCGGACCTCGCACTTCTGCTGTCCACCTCGGGCAGCACCGGTTCGCCGAAGCTGGTGAGGCTGTCCCACTGCAATCTGGTCGCGAACGCGACGGCGATCGCCGACTACCTCGATATCCGCCAGACCGACCGGGCCGCAACCACTCTGCCGATGTCGTACTGCTACGGCCTGTCGGTGATCCACAGCCACCTGCTCCGCGGCGCCGGGCTGATCCTCACCGACCGCTCGGTCGTCGACGACGAGTTCTGGATGCTGTTCCGCCGACACCGCGGCACCTCGTTCGCCGGTGTGCCCTACACATTCGAAATGCTCGAACGGATCGGCTTCGGCGCCATCGACCTTCCCGATCTGCGCTACGTCACCCAGGCCGGTGGGCGGCTGTCCCCTGAACGCGTGCGCAGCGTCGCCGCGCTCGGCGAACGCAAGGGCTGGCAACTGTTCGTCATGTACGGCGCCACGGAGGCGACCGCCCGAATGGCTTACCTGCCACCGGATCTCGCGCAGTCGCGCCCCACGTCGATCGGCAGACCGATCCCCGGTGGCTCCTTCAGCATCGAGCCGCTCGACGGATGGTCGGATCCCGACGTCGGCGAGCTGGTGTACCACGGGGCGAACGTGATGATGGGCTACGCGCACAGCCCGGCGGACCTGGCGCTGGGCAAGACCGTCGACACCCTGCGCACCGGTGACGTCGCGCGTCGAGCCCCCGACGGGCTCTATGAAGTGATCGGCCGCACCAGCCGCTTCGTCAAGATCTACGGCCTGCGTATCGACCTGCAGCGGGTGGAGGCCGCCCTCAGCGCCGACGGCGTGACAGCCTTCTGCACCGACGATGACGAGCGGCTCGTGGTCGCGGCGGTGGGCCACGACGAGCGTCTTGTACAACGCATCACGGTTTCGGCGTCCGGCCTTCCCGCGGCCGCCATCCGCGTCGTCACCTCAGGCGAACTGCCGCTGTTGACGTCGGGCAAACCCGACTATCAGGCCGTGCGGGACATGGCGCGGCGAACACCCGAGCCGGCGCGATCTTCTGTCGACGTGCGCGCCCTGTTCGCCGATGTCCTGCAGATCGATCCGCGAACGATCCGGTCCGAGCAGAGCTTCGTCGACCTCGGCGGAAACTCGTTGTCCTACGTGGCCATGTCGGTTCGGCTCGAACGGGCCCTTGGCCGACTCCCGGCCGACTGGCAGCGGCGATCGCTGGCCGACTTGGAACGCATATCGCGCCCCGTTCGCCGATCGTGGCCGTGGCTGGGCGCGACGCTGGAGACCAGCGTGGCGTTGCGCGCGGCGGCCATCGTGCTCATCGTCGGTTCGCACGCCACCTTGTACGAGATGTGGGGCGGCGCCCATCTGCTGCTCGGTATCGCGGGATACAACTTCGGCCGGTTCTGCCTGACACCTGTGCCCCGTGGGGACCGGGTTCGCCACCTGCGCAAGACAATTGCCTGGATCGCCGTCCCGTCCGTGATCTGGATTGCGCTCGCGCTGCTGATCACCGACGACTATCACCCGACGAACCTGCTGCTCGTCGAGAAGTTCTTCGGTCCGGATGACAGCATGACCGCCGGACGGCTGTGGTTCGTCGAGGTGCTGGTCTGGATTCTGGTCGCGCTGACCTTCGTGTGCTGGCTACCCGCCGCGGACCGGCTGGAGCGTCGTCGCCCCTTTGGGTTCGCGGCGGGCTTCCTGGTGGCCGGGCTGGCACTGCGCTACGACCTGTTGGGTCTGGATTTCGGCCGCGAGGCGTGGTTCACGATCCTGGCCTTCTGGTTCTTCGCGGTAGGTTGGGCCGCGGCGAAGTCGTCGACGGTGTGGCAGCGGATCGCGGTGACCCTGGTGTTGATCGTCAGCATGCAGGGCTACTTCGACAGCACGCATCGAGAAATGTTGGTGCTGGCCGGGTTTGTGTTGCTGATCTGGCTGCCCGCCATCCGTTGCCCGGCCTGGTTCACCGTTGTCGCCGGGACGGTCGCCGAGGCCTCCCTGTACACCTATCTGACGCATTACCAGGTGTATCCGTTGTTCGATGCGCATCCCCTGCTGGGCGTGGTCGCGGCCATCATCGTCGGCGTGCTGCTCACCCGGCTGATGAACGTGACGCGCACCTGGGTTCGTGAGCGGACTGAGCGCACGGCTACTGCGGCTTCGGTTCCCGCTCTGCGATAAGCCCTTCCTGCACGAGGGTGGCCGCAATGACGCCGTCGGTGCGGACGAGGCTTCCCGTCACGACGCCGCGGCCACGGGCGGCGGCCGGTGATCGGGTTTCCAGCAGATTCCATTGGTCCGCGCGGACCGGCTGGTGGAACCAGATCGATGAATCGGTCGTCCCGCTTCGATGACTGCGGGCCTTCATCGAATGCCCGTGCACCTGGAGCGCGGGATCGATCATGTACACGTCGGTGACGTACGCCGCGACGAGGGTGTGCACCAACGTGTCGTCCGGTACGGGAACCGTTGCCCGCCACCAGAATCGCCGCACGAACTCACCGCCGGCGCCGTCGTCGGCGATTCTGATGTCCAGTTCGTCCAACGGCATCGACGGCGCGGGCCCGGCGGGCCCGGTCTGCGGCAACGTGTCCGGATCACCGGCCACGCGATCCCATCGGCCGTGTTCGGGTCCGGGCAGGTCGACCGCGAAGGAAACCGTCGACGTCGTCAGCAGCCGCCCGTCCTGGCGGGCGTCGACGCGGCGCGCGGCCGCCGTCCGGCCGTCGAACACCGACACCACCGAGTATTCGACGGGGTCGCCGGCCTCGCCGCCGCGCAGGAACTGCAGATGCATGTTGGTCGGCAGCCGGCCACCTTCGACGGTTCGGCACGCCGCGGCCAGGCTCTGCGCAACGAACTGACCGCCGAACGCACGCTTGCCGTCCGGACCACTTGCCGGTCCGATCCACGTGTCGGCGCCGGCGCCTCGCTGCAACTCCAACAGCTTCAGCAGTTCGGCTCACCCAGCCGCCTCGTCGTCTGAACCCGTTGCGACGGTGCCTGATTCGGTGAGCCGGTCGACCTCGCCGCTACTGAGCCCCAGCCACTCCGCCAGCACACCGGCCGTATCGTCGCCGAGTGCCGGTGCCGCCACCGCCCGCGGGTATTCACCGTCGATCGACACGGGCAGGCCCGCGGCCAGATATTCGCCGATCCCGGGCTGGTCCAGCGGGGTGAACAACGGGTTGGCCGTCACCCGATCCTCAGTGACCACTTCGGCGAAACTGCGGTAACGCTCCCACAGAACCGATGATGCGGACAGCGCGGCGGTGATCTCCGCAGCGGTATGTGCGGAAAACCACTCGGTGAACAGTCCGGTCAGCGCATCGCGGTGCCGGTATCGCTCTCCCTCGTCGGTGAAGTCGGCGCCGATCGTCTGGGCAAGGGCGGCAACGGCCTTGACCGTCCCGGTGAGTTCGGTCAGGTCGCGAAAGTGTCGCCGCGTGAGCGCGACGACCATGAAGGAGACCCCGTCGCTGCTGGTGAAGTCCTGGCCGTACTGGCCGTATATCGAGTTGCCGATCCGTTCGCGTGCGGTGCCATTCACCATCGCCTCGGTGAGAAGGCTGAGGTTGCCCGCCGTCGCCAGCGCCACGTTCTCCAGTGGAATGCAGATGCGTTGGCCCTGCCCGGTGGCGTCGCGGTGCCGCAGTGCGGTGACGACCGCCAGCGCTGCGTAGATGCCGCATGCGACATCCCATGCAGGCAGCACGTGGTTGACCGGCTTGGCAAGCTCGGCCGGTCCGGTCACCATCGGAAATCCGAGACCGGCGTTGACGGTGTAGTCCACCCCGGTGCCGCCGTCGGCGCGCCCGGACACCTCGACGTGGATCAGGTCGGGCCGCAGCCTCGTCAGGTTGTCGTACGAATGCCATTCGCGCCCAGCTACATTCGTGATCAGCACGCCGCTGTCGGCGATCAGGCGCTGGACGAGGTCTTGGCCGTCGGGCGAACGGAAGTCGGCCGCCACGGACCGCTTGCCCTTGTTCAGCCCGGCCCAGTAGATGCTCGTCCCGTCGTCGGTGACGGGCCAGCGGTGGTAGTCCGCCGCGCCCCCGATCGGATCGACCCGCACCACCTCGGCGCCGAGCTGGACAAGCGTCATCCCCGCAAGCGGGACGGCGACGAAGCTGGAGATCTCGACGATCCGGACCCCGGCCAGCGGTCGGGTCGGGTCGGGTGCCGTCTTCGCTACTCACGTGCGCGGTCATCGGGGCAAGTGTAGGTATACCGGCTCACGACTCAATGTCGGTGGGCTGTGGCAGTATCGAATGTATGTTCGATTCCGAGTTTGCGGCGGCCAGTGATCAGGAGCTTGTTGCCGCGATCGAGGACGGTGTGCGGCAGGAGGCGATCGCCGGTGCCCGGCGGCTGGCCGCGATCGCCGAGTTGACTCGGCGCCGCATCGACGAAGACGACGACCACCGCGCGTTGTGGGCGTTCGACCCCTGGGATTCGGCGGCCGCCGAGGTGGCCGCCGCGATGGCCGTCGGGTCGCGCCGCGCCTCGGGACAGATGCGCATCGCCGAAGCGCTTCGCGAACACCTGCCCCAGATCGCAGCGTTGTACTGCAAGGGCGCGCTGAGTACCCGGCTGGTGTCGACGATCACCTGGGGCACCCGGCTGGTGCAAGGCGACCAAGCCTGGGCCAACATCGACGCCGCGCTCGCCGACCGCGCCGTCAACTGGGAACGCCTGTCAGAAGACAAGCTGCGCGTCGCCGTCGATATGCAGGTGGCCCGCTATGACCCCGACGCACAACGGCGCACCGAGGCCACCACACGCGGTCGCGACTTCACCATCGGCGCCTGCGACGACGACACCGAAACCGTGTCGGTGTGGGGACGGCTGATGACCCCGGCAGCCGCGGTGATGAAACAACGGATCACCGCCATGCTCAACGGGCTGTGCGACAACGATCCGCGCAGCCCCGGTGAGCGCCGCTCGGATGCCGCCGGCGCGATCGCCGACGGCACCGACACCCTGGCCTGCCGCTGCGGATCACCCGACTGCCCGGCCGCCGACGTGACACCGCAATCCCATGTGGTGATCCGGGTGATCGCCGACCAATCCGCCATCACCGACGCCACCACCGACCAGCCCGCCACCAACGACGCCGCAGAGACCAAACAACGTCCGCCCGCACCGGCGCTGCTACTGGGACACGGCGTGCTGCCCAACACCCTGCTAGCCGAAGCCATCCGCAACGGCGCCACCATCAAACCGATCCGCACCCCGGGCGCCGAACCCGAATTGCGGTACCGACCCAGCGACGAGTTGGCCGAATTCGTGCGCATGCGCGACCTGTTCTGCCGCTTCCCCGGCTGCACCGTGGCCGCGGACCGCTGCGACCTCGACCACGCCCGCCCGTGGCCCTGGGGGCCGACGCATGCGTCGAACCTCAACTGCAAATGCCGAAAACACCAAGACCCCCGCGAGACTGCCGAGAGATCACGAAATCGCGGCGAATCGCGATCTGTGCGCAGTTTCGCGGGCTCATCAACCGACCTGATGAAAACGTTCTGGACCGGCATCGGAGGCTGGGCCGACCAACAACTTCCCGACGGAACCGTCATCTGGACAGCACCCAGCGGCAAGACCTACACCACCCACCCCGGCAGCCGCCTGTTCTTCCCCACCTGGAACGTCACCCCCGCCGAACTACCCCCGCCCGAGACGGAACCACCGCCCGACGCAGGAAATCGCGGGCAGATGATGCCGCGCCGAAAACGCCCCCGCGCCGCCGACATCGCCGCAGCAATCAAAGCCGAACGCGCACTCAACCAACACGACACCCCACCCTTCTGACCTCAGGACACGAGTTTCGTCGCCGCAGCCTCGATCTCGTCCTCGGAGAGGAGCACTTCCAACGCGGCGTCACCCAACGGGATGAAGCTGTCCCTGCTCGCGACCCGGTCCACGGCGCCGCTATAGCCGTGTTGGAGCAGCGCGGCGAGGATGCCCTCGCCAACTCCCCCGGTTTCCCGGGTTTCGTCGACGATGAGCACCCTGCCGGTGATGCCCGCCTCGCGGAGCATGTCCTCGACCGGCAGCGGCGCCAGCCATCGCAGGTCGACGATGCGCGCACCGATGCCGCGAGATTCGAGCCTGCGGGCAACGCGCAGGCTCATCCGCAGGCCGTTGCCGAAGGTGAGGATCGTCAAATCCGTTCCATCGCCGTATGTTCGGGCACGACCGATCGGCACCGCGGCGGTGGGATAGGTCGCGAGCCACTGCTCGTCGCCGTCGTCATAAAGGTCGCGCGTGTGGTACAGAGCGATGGGCTCGAGGAAGATGCTGACCATTCCCGATGTCTTCGCCGCAGCGGCACAGGTGTGCAACATCGCTGCTGCGTCGTCGGGGCGCGAGGGCGACGCGATGACGATCCCTGGGATGTCCCGGATCGCGGCAATGGAGTTGTCGTTGTGAAAGTGTCCGCCGAAGCCCTTCTGGTAGCCGTATCCAGCGACACGCACGACCATGGGATTGCGGTACTGCCGGTTCGAGAAGAACTGCAGCGTGGCGCCCTCCCCGCGAATCTGGTCGGCGGCGTTGTGGAAGTAGGCGAGGTACTGGATCTCCGGTATGGGAAGCAACCCGGACACGCCGGCGCCAAGGGCCAGTCCAAGGACGGACTGCTCGTCGAGCAACGTGTCGAATACCCGCGCCGAGCTGGTTCGGTTGAGCAGTCCGCGGGTCACCCCGTAGACGCCGCCCTTTCGCGCGACGTCTTCGCCGAAGATGATGGCTTCCGGGTAGCGGTCCAGAATGTCGTCGAGTGCACGGTTGATCCCGAGCGCCACGGTCATCGGGGCGTCCGGATCGCTGGACCTGACCGATGCGGCGAGCGACGCGGGAGCGGCGGCGATCGCTTCTTCGAGGGCAAGTGCAAGCGGCTGCATCACCGCCCGCGCACTGTCGAGCTGTGCGGCCTCGGCAACTTCGCCCGCAAGCTCGAGGACTTGTGAGCGCTTTGCCTCGTAGCGGTCGAGCACCTCAGACGGTGTCAGCACCCCCTGGCCGATCAACAGCTTCGCGGTCCGCAACACCGGATCCCGGTCGAATTCGGCGCTGATCTCCTCGGGTCGACGATAGGCCGGTTCGTAGTCGGAACCGGCGTGTCCCATAAGCCTGACCATGCGCAGATGCAGGAACGCCGGTCGGCGGCGAGTGCGCACCCACTCGGCGGCCGCGGCCGCAGCATCGAGCGTCGCGGGCATATCGCAGCCGTCGGCGTCGAAATACGCCAAGCCATCGCGGTTTCCGTAGGTCCGTTCGATCCAACGCCGGGGTGTCTTGACGCTGATACCGATCCCGTTGTCCTCACAGACGAACAGCAGCGGCATCGGCACTCCTTGGTATGCGGAATGCAGCGCGGTGTTGATCGCGCCGACCGCGGTGGAGTGGTTCACCGACGCGTCGCCGAAGCTGCACACCGTGAGTGCATCGTCTGGCCACGGGCATGGCACCCCAATCTTTTTGGCGCGGGCAATGGAGAACGCGACCCCGACGGCGCGCGGCAGGTGCGACGCGATGGTCGACGTCTGCGGAATGATGTGCAGGTCATGCCTGCCGAAGACCTTGTGCCGCCCGCCGCCGATCGGCTCATCGGTGGCCGCCACCAAGCCGAGCAGCACATCCCGCAGTGGCTCGCGACCGTCGACCAGGGCGGCGCGGGCCAGGAAAAAGGCGCAGGAACGATAATGCAGTAGCGCCGGGTCGGTCGGCCGCAGCGCCGCCGCGACGGCGGCGTTGCCCTCGTGCCCGGACGATCCGATCGTGTAGTAGCCCCTCCCCTGTGACCGCAACCACCGCGCGGCCAGATCGAGGTGACGGCTGCCGAGCTGAACATCGAACAGCGACAAGCACACTCGCGCCGTCAACGATGATCCTTCCCGTACCGGCTCGTCGTCGGTAAGGCGGCGCGCCGGCCCGCTCATCGCCGAGATGGTGGCGGTGAAGTATTCATCGATGGATTCGGGCACGCGGCTCCTGGGCTAGCGACTGATCGTGGGCCTGGCCACCACGTTACGGACGAACGCCACGATCTGGGCGGCACCGGTCCGATCGGGATCCTGGTCAGGATCGTAGATCGCGATGCTGCCGCCGATGCACGACGCCGGGGTGGTGAACAACGCCATCACCAGATCGGTGAGCTGATCCCAGCTGAGGCCGCCGGGCTCGTCGGGGAAATCGGGCAGCCCCTGCGCGGGGAACTCGACGGGATCCAGCACGTCGAGGTCGATATGCAGCCACCACCGGTCGACCTGCCCGGAGAGCCGCTCGATGGCGCGGCGTCCGGCGCCGGCCGGGTCGTCGGCGACTTCGGCCAGCGGTGCCACCCACACTCCGGCAGTCGGCGAGCGTGCCGACGTTGAACCGTTGCCGCCAGGCGTCGTCGCGCGGGCCCAGCACCACAAGCCGGTCGCGTCGCAACGCAGGCAGTCGGTCGCCGAGTTCGCCGGTCAGCATGCGTCCGCGTCAGTCCGAGCAGCAGCCCGAGTTCGGTGTTGGCCGCTTCGCCGTCTTCTGACACGTCGAGCGGCATGGTGTCCTCGTGGCCGTCGATGAACACCAGCCCGACCTCGCCTACGTGATCGCGCAGTCCGGTGACGATGCCGAGCAGCGTCGAGCAGTCGCCGCCGTAGACGATCGGGAGCCGGCCCGCCCTCACCGCCGTTCCGACCCGTTCGTTCAGCGCGGCGGTCATCGCGAGCAGCGCGCGTTCGTTGATCAGGCTGGTCGATTCGCCGCGTGCCGGGTCACCGGCGGGCAGGTCCAGCTCGTCGTGGCCGACGACGTGATGGTGTTCGAACGCGTCGAGCAGGCCGGCGTCGCACAGCGCGGTCGCCGCCAGCGCCTGGTTGCCGGGGCGTCCGTAGCCGTCGAACGGCACTCCGATCAGTTCGATGTCGGCCATCGGGGATCACACCAACTCGATGGCTTCAGCGATGCTCGGCAGGACCCGGCTGGGGCGGAACGGATACCGCTCGACCTCGTCGCGGGTGGTCGACCCGGTCAGCACGAGGATGGTCTCCAGCCCCGCCTCGATGCCTGCGACGACGTCGGTGTCCATCCGGTCGCCGACCATGAAGGTGTTCTCCGAATGTGCCTCGATGCGGTTCAGGGCGCTGCGGAACATCATCGGGTTGGGCTTGCCGACGAAGTAGGGCTCCCGCCCGGTGGCCTTGGTGATCATGGCCGCGACCGAACCGGTTGCCGGCAGCGGACCCTCGGCCGACGGGCCGGTCACGTCGGGATTGGTGGCGATGAACCGCGCGCCCGCCAAGATGAGCCGGATCGCCTTGGTGATCGCGGTGAACGAGTAGGTGCGGGTCTCGCCGAGGACGACGAAGTCGGGCTCGACATCGGTCAGCGTGTAGCCCACCTCGTGCAGAGCGGTGGTCAGGCCGGCCTCGCCGATGACGTAGGCCGAGCCGCCGGGCAACTGGTCGCTGAGAAAAGCCGCGGTGGCCAGCGCGGATGTCCAGATCGCCGACTCCGGCACCGACAGTCCCGATCGTGCCAACCGCGCCGAAAGGTCGCGCGGGGTGAAGATCGAGTTGTTCGTCAGGACGAGGAAGGGGCGCTTCTTCTCGACGAGCCGCTGCAGGAACTCCGCGGCGCCTGGCAGCGCATGCTCCTCGCGCACCAGGACGCCGTCCATGTCTGTCAGCCAGCACTGCGGCGTCGAACGCACGCGCCTAGTCTCTCAATTCCGTCCGTAGGGTTTGCCGGTTCACGACAATGTCTGTTACCCGCCGCCCGACGTGGAGGTACCGGACATGACAAATGAACACTCCTCGGTCGATGTCCGGCGCGAGCGTCTGATGATGCGCGCCTTCCAAAACCCGCTGGTCGGCCCGGTGCTGCGGAAGCTCACCAACCCACAGGACGTCATCGAGGACGGAATGGCGTTCTGGTCCTCCCGCCTCATCCTGACCGCCGTCGAACGCGGCGTGTTCACCCGTCTGGCGGCGGGCCCAATGTCGGCGAAGGCGCTGATCGACCGGCTGGGCTGGCATCCCCGCGCCGCAACGACCGCGCTGGACGCGTTGGTGGCCGCGGGACTGCTGCGACGCGACAAAGCGGGGCGCTATTCGAACTCCGTCCGCGCATCACTGTTTCTGGACCGCGAGAAGTCGACCTACATCGGTGGCCTGATGGAGCTTTCCAGCAGGCGCCTCTACGACCTGTGGTCCGGGCTGGACGACCTTCTGGAGACGGGTGTTCCCGCGGCCGTGGAAGAACGCGGTCAGAATGAGTTCTTCGCCGCGCTCTATGCCGACCCGGACGCACTGAAGACGTTCTTGGCCGGAATGACGGGAATCTCCACCGGTGAGGTCACGTTGTTGGCGACCCGATTCCCGTGGAAGCGCTTCGAGAGCTTCATCGACATGGGATGTGCCCAGGGCGCGCTGCCGGTGCGTGTCGCGCTCACCCACCCTCACCTGCGCGGCGCGGGATTCGACCTCCCGGACGTCGAGCCGATTTTCACCGACTACGTCAAGTCGTTCGGACTCGACGACAGGCTCCGCTTCATCGGGGGCGACTTTTTCACAGCGGCACTGCCCAGCGCCGACGTGATTTCGTTCGGCCACGTCTTCCACGGCCAAAGTCACGAGGGCCGGTACGAACTGGTCGCCAAGGCACGCGACGCCCTGCCCGACGGGGGTGCCTTGATCATCTACGACGCGATGCCCACCCATGGCCGGTCGCAGCATCGGTATCACAGCCTGCTGTCGAGCCTCAACATCATGCTCGAGACCCGTAGCGGCTACGAGTCCACCACCGCGGAGTGCGCGGACATGTTGCACGCGAACGGTTTTCGCCGGGTCAAAGTGCGACACCTGATCGGCCCGACATCGATGGTATACGGGTTCAAACTCTGACGCCTTAGCGGCCGGGTGGACATGTTGCATACTTGTGGTAGGTTATTACCTACTCACAGTATGTTGGTATCTCAGATCGGAGGCCTCCCATGTCCCCTGCCGCCGCCCAGGTCGTCGACCTGAGGGCGATCTCCGAGCGCTATTTCGCCGCGTGGGCGGACCGCGATCCGGACGCGATCGTCGCGCTGCACACCGATGACACCCGGTTCTGGACCCACCTCGGGGCCGGTCCCGTCGTCGGCCGCGACGCCGTTCGCGACACCTTCGGCGAGCTGTTCGACAGGTTCCCGGAGTTCTCGTTCGAGACGTACCGCGTCCTCTACGGCGAAGACCACTGGGTTCTGGACTGGGCGTTGATATCCGGCGACATCCGATTCGACTGCCTCGACGTCGTCATGGTGTCGCCCGACGGGCTCGTGGCCCGCAAGGACACGTTCGTCGACGCGGTCCAACTGCAGGCTGCGATGGGAACGGTGACACCATGACGACCGTCGTGGCCAACAGCAGCAAACCGGCGGACCAGCTGCCGCTCTTCGACCGGCTGCCCGCCGAGCACCTCTTCGACATGCACGTCGAACTTCAACCGGCGCAACTGATTTCCACGACGCTGGGCACCAGGCTGACGTTCATCACCAACGGCGGCGTGATCGAGGGGCCACGGCTTCAAGGCGAGTTGCTGCCCGGCGGCGGCGACTGGTTGCTCGTCGGCGACGACCAGATCGGCCGAGTAGACGTCCGCGCCACGTTGCGCACCCACGACGGCGCGCTCATACACTACGAAACCCGGGGCGTCATCAAGGTTCCCGCCGACGGCCTGGATCGTCTTGCCGCCGGCGAGGCGCTGCCGTTCGACCAGACCTATGTACGCACCACGCCGAAGTTCGAGACCGCCGACGACCGCTACATGTGGCTCAACGAGATCGTCGCCGTCGGCTACAACATCCTGTCGCCAGATCACATCGACTACCGCATCTATCACCTGCTGTAGCGGAGCCGCACATTGCTGATTAGCCGATATCGTGAGTTCGTGCCGACCAAGCAGGCGAGACGAACCCAGGCAGAGCGCACCGAGGCGACGACGACCGCACTCGTCGACGCGGCGCGCGCGCTGTTCGCCGAGGACGGCTACGCGGCGACCTCATTGGACGCGGTGGCGGCGAAGGCGCGCGTCACAAAAGGCGCCGTATACCACCACTTCGGGGGAAAGCAACAGCTGTTCGAGGCGGTGTTCGCACGCGAGGTCGAGCGGCTGGCCGCCGTGCTTCCTGCCGTCTACGCCTCCAAGCCGGATCCCTGGGATGCGTTCGAGGCCAGCTGCCGAGCGTTCCTGGCGGAATGTCTCGAGCCCGGGTTGCAGCGGATCATGCTTCTCGACGCGCTGGCCGCGATGGGTTGGGAGGGAGTGCGCCGCATGGAGGCGCCGATGCTGGCAATGATGGAGATCGCGATCACCCGGGCGGTGGAGGCCGGGTGCATCGCCCCGCGGCCCGCAGGCCCCCTGGCCGTCTTCCTCTACGGCGCCCTCTGCGAAACGTCGATGAACGTCGCCCGCGCCGACAACCAGAAGGCGGCCCACCGCAAGGCGGTCACCGAACTGGGCCACGTGATGGACGGCTTGCGGCTCACAGAACGGAGCTGAACCGGCCCTGTACCGCTGCGTAGCGCACTAATGTGGGCTATCCGAGGAACAGCGAGGTGCACGCCATGAGTGACCGCCCGGTTCGATCAAGACGAACGACGAAAGCCACCGCCAAGACGGGCAGCCCCGCCGAACCCGCGAAGCGCCCCACCAAGTCCGTCGCCGCGAAGCCCGCACCCGCCAAGCGCAGCAGGAAGGCCCCGGCCAAGCGCACCAAGAAGGCCCCGGCCAAGCCGACGGAGGTGAGCGTCGGTACCGACGCAGCCTTCGCCTCCACCTCGGGACAACCGAGGCGCCGGTTGAAGAACATTTCGGAGGTGCGTCACTTCTTCCGGACCAACGACGTGCCGATCCTGTTCTTCGGCGCCACCCCGTTCAACCTCCTGGGCCTTGACCGCTGGGTCCGCAACTTCACCTACGTGACGTACTACGACGCCTGGGACGGCGCTCATCCGCGGGTGTTCACACCGAGTGAAAAACCCTACCGGGAGTTCGAAAGCGGCGAGGAGATCAACAACTGGCTGCTGTCCAACCCCGAGGTGCGGGCGCGCATCGACTCGATGACCCCGCGCGGCATCCGGCCCAAGGTCGCGATGGTCTTCTTCGACAGCGAAACCGAGGACATCTGCAAGGAACTCGGCTACGACCTGATACTGCCTGCCGCCAGCCTGCGCGAGCGTCTCGACTCCAAGATCGTCACCACGCGGCTGGGCAACGAGGCCGGCGCGCCGAGCGTCCCGAACGTGCTGACCCGGGTGGACGACTGGGCGGGTATGCAGGCGGCGGCCGAAAAGGCCGGACTCGGTGACGAACTCGTCGTTCAGACACCGTACGGCGACTCCGGCAAGACCACCTTCTTCATTTCCTCTGAGGCCGATTGGAAGAAGCACAGCACCGACATCATTGGTGAAGAGATCAAGGTGATGCGTCGCATCAACAACCGCCCGGTGGCGGTCGAGGCGGTGCTCACCCGGTGCGGCACCGTCGTCGGACCGTTCATGTCGGAGCTGATCGGTTACAAGCGGCTCACCCCGTCGCGCGGGGGTTGGTGTGGCAACGAGATGTTCCCAGAGGTGCTGACCGGCGAAAGTAGGCGGATAGCAACACAGTTGGTGCGACGGCTCGGCGACCGGCTGGCCAAGGAGGGCTACCGGGGGTTCTTCGAGGTGGATGTCCTCGTCGACACCGACACCGGCGAGGTGTACCTCGGCGAACTCAACCCGCGGATCAGCGGGGCATCGTCGATCACCAATGTCACCGCGGGTGCCTACGCCGACATTCCGTTGTTCCTGTTCCACATCCTCGAATACATGAACGTCGACTTCGATCTGGACGTCGACGAGATCAATGAGCGATGGGAGGAACTCGCGTCGGCCGACGTGTGGAGCCAAATGGTGATGAAGGAGACCGACGACATCGTGCAACGGCTGACGGCCACACCGCGCACCGGGCAGTATTCGCTCGACCGCAGTGGCGCGCTGGTGTTCCGCAGAGCCGCACTGGACTGGCACCAGCTGCAGAACGAGGCGGAGGCATTCTTCCTGAGGATCTACGGTCCCGGCGACTATCGCTGGAAGGGCGCCGACCTCGGTGTGCTCGTCACCAAGGGTCGGCTGCAGGTCGACTCCGGCGTTGGCAAATCAGCACTCGCGATCCGCGCACGTCACCTCATAGACGCGATCCACGCCGAATATGCAGGTACACCGGTCACCGAACCCACGGCCCCGCTCACGACCGTCGGGGTGAAGTCGGGCTGAGCTTCGGGGCGGCGGGTGGGAGCCATTACAGTCGTCGCCATGGTCCTCGGAGGCGACACAGGGCGTGTGCCGTCGGACGTGACGCTGGACAACTGGCAGTCGGCGACCCAACTGCACTGGACGTTTCAGCACGTAGCCGACTTTCTCCCGACGGCGACGATTTCACGCGGTAACGGACCCGTCGCCGAGCTGAAGTCCAATCCGGTCGACCTCACGGACATCCCGCTGTACGACCGGACGAACCGCAGGCGCACCACCGTCGGCGACGTGATGGCAGCCACCGCGACGGACGGCTGGATCGTCCTCCGGCACGGCAAGGTGCTTGGCGAGTATTACTACGGCGGCATGGAGGCCGACTCCTCACACCTGCTGATGTCGGTGAGCAAGTCGCTGATCGCGATGGTGGCCGGTGCGCTCGTCAGCAACGGCGCAATAGATGTCGACGCGGAACTGACCCACTACGTGCCTGCACTGGCGAATTCGGGATACGCGGGTGCAACAGTGCGCCATGTGCTCGACATGCGTTCGGGAATAACGTTTTCCGAGGATTATCTGGATCCGATGGCCGAGGTGCGGTTGATCGAACAGGCCGTCGGATGGGCGCCGCGCACGGTGCCGGACCTGCCGACCACGATGTACGACTTTCTCGTAACGCTGCCACAGAAGTCGCCGCACGGCGGGCCGTTCGAGTACCGGTCCTGTGAGACCGACGTCCTCGGCTGGATCTGCGAGGCGGCCGGCGGATTGCCGATGCCGGAGCTGATGTCGCAGGTGCTGTGGGCCAAGCTGGGTGCGCGTCAAGACGCGACGATCGGCGTCGACTCGGTGGGCACCGGGATGTTCGACGGTGGCATCAACGCATGCCTTTCGGATATGGCCAGATTCGGTTCCCTGTTCCTCAATGGCGGTACGTCGCTGACCGGTGAGCGGGTGGTGTCTCTGGCATGGATCGCCGACACGTTCGCCGGTGGACTCGACTCTCGGTCCGCTTTCGCCGCGAGCCCGGGCGACAACCGCATGCCGGGCGGGATGTACCGAAACCAGTGCTGGTTCCCACATTCCGGCAACAACGTGTTGTTGTGCTTGGGGATTCACGGCCAGATGATCTACGTCAACCGGGCGGCCAATATGGTCGCCGCCAAGCTGTCGAGCTGGCCGCTGCCGCAGGATGCCACCAAGCTGTTCCCGACAATCGCCGCCTTCGACGAAATCGCCGCCAGCCTGTCCTGACGGTTGCGGCGTCCATGCGGGTGGAACCGGCCGCTAGATTGATCGCGTGGAGACCATCCCGATCAGTACCCCGGACGGTCCGATCGATGCCCTGCTGAGCGTGCCCGATGGCCCGGGCCCGTGGCCGGGGGTGGTGGTGATCCATGACGCGTTCGGCTACGGGCCGGACAACGAGTCGATCTCACGCCGGATCGCCGCAGCGGGATACATCGCCGTCACGCCGAACATGTTCGCGCGCGGCGGCATGGCACGCTGCGTCACGCGGGTCTTCCGGGAGCTGATGACCAAGCGGGGGCGTGCGCTCGACGACATCCTGGCCGCCCGCGATCACCTGCTCGCCATGCCGCAGAGCTCGGGTGCCGTCGGCATCGCGGGCTTCTGCCTGGGCGGCCAGTTCGCACTGGTGATGTCGCCCAAGGGTTTTGGCGCCTCGGCGCCGTTCTACGGCACCCCGCTGCCACGCGATCTCAGCGCGACACTGGAGGGGGCGTGCCCGGTCGTGGCCAGCTTCGGCCGCCGCGACCCGTTGGGCATCGGCGCATCGGACCGGCTGCGCAAGATCGTCGATGAGAAGCACATCCCCGCAGACATCAAGGTCTACCCGGACGCCGGACACAGTTTCGCCAACAAGCTGCCCGGACAGCCGCTGATACGCATCGCGGGTTTCGGCTACAACGAGGCCGCGACCGAGGATGCGTGGTCCCGGGTGTTCGCGTTCTTCGGCGAGCACCTCAGCCGTACCGGCTCCAGCTGACCGCCTATTCCGGCAGCCGCAGCTCGGGTTTCTCCACCTCTTCGATGTTCACGTCCTTGAAGGTGATCACCCGAACCTGCTTGACGAAGCGGGCAGGACGGTACATGTCCCACACCCAGGCGTCGGCCAGCCGCAGCTCGAAGTACACCTCGCCTTCGGCGTTGCGGGGCACCAGCTCCACGCTGTTTGCCAGATAGAACCGGCGCTCGGTTTCCACGACGTAGCTGAACTGCCCCACGATGTCCTTGTATTCGCGGTACAGCGAGAGCTCCATCTCGGTTTCGTACTTCTCGAGATCTTCGGCACTCATCGCTTCAGCAGTCCTTCGTGTTGTCGGCGCCCTCGGGTCTTCGCGCAAGCGCTCATCGCTACACCAATCTTCCCCTACCCGACTTCACCGCGCTGCTCCGGTAGGCAGTCACCCACGAGCTCCGTCACCACCCTGGTGCCGGTCGGCGTGGCCACGCGCCGAACGTTGATGAACGAGTATCGGTGCTGGCTGCACGGCCCCAGCTCGGCGAGCGCCGCCCCATGCGCCGGGGTGCTGTAGCCCTTGTGCTCGGCGAAGCCGTAACCAGGGTGTTCGGCCTCCATCTTCACCATCAGGCGATCACGGCTGACCTTGGCCAGCACGCTGGCGGCGGCGATACAGGCGGCGGCCGCGTCGCCACCCACCACCGGCAGGGACGGCACCGGCAGGCCGGGCACCCGGAAACCGTCGCTCAGCACATATCCCGGCCGCACGGGCAGGCCGGCGACCGCCCGTCGCATCCCCTCGATATTGGCCACGTGCACGCCACGCCGGTCCACCTCGGTGGACGGTATGAACACCACGTGATAGGCCAGCGCATACCGCCGGATCAGGGGAAACAGCCGCTCACGTTCCTTTTCGGTGAGCTTCTTGGAATCGTCGAGCGCGGCCAGGCTATCCAGCCGGTTCGGCCCGAGCACGCAAGCGGCGACAACCAACGGGCCCGCGCACGCACCGCGGCCAACCTCGTCGACGCCCGCCACCGGGCCCAGACCGCCGCGGTACAGCGCCGACTCCAGAGTGCGCAGGCCAGAGGACTTGCGGATCACCGTTCGGGGCGGCCATGTCGCCGGCAAGCTCAAGCCCTTCTACTGCGTCTGCGGGTCCACCGAACCAACCCCACCCCACCGCGATGGCGGCCACGCGATGAACCGCGCCTTTCCGATGACATTGTCCAACGGAATCGTTCCGGCGTTCGGATCGCCGGTGCACCGAATATCGCTCTGGAAATCGGCCGGGTTGTCGGCGCAGTGTGCCCGCGAATCGCCCGAATGGGTGCGGTTGTCCCCCATTACCCAGACCCGGCCGTCGGGCACCTTCACCGGCCCGAAGTCAGGCCCGAGACACTTGTACTCATCCGGATTGGGGACGTTCATCGTCTGCATGTCGAGGTAGGGCTCGGTCAGCGGCTTGTCGTCGACGGTCAATCCGGTGGTTTGGCGGCATTGGACGGTCTGCCCGCCCACCGCGATCACCCGCTTGACCAAGTCGTTTTCGTCCGGCGGAACGAATCCCACGAACGAGAGGGCATTCTGCACCCAGCGCACCGCGGTGTTGTCCGAGCGGATCGACCTGTAACCCTTGTTCCAGTTCGGCGGCCCCTTGAACACGATCACATCGCCGGGCTCGGGCTTGGAGAACCGGTAGGTCAGCTTGTCGACCATGATGCGATCGCCGACGCAGCCGTTGCAGCCGTGCAGCGTGGGCTCCATCGACTCCGATGGAATGAGATACGGGCGGGCGATGAACGTCAGCATCAGGTAGTACAGCCCGACGGCTATCACCACGAGGATGACGCCCTCGCGGAGCGCGCCGCGCCCGCGCTTCGACTTGTCGGCGGCCTCGTCGGCCCGTTTGTCGGTCGTCTCGGCGTCGTCGGCGTCGAGCGTGCGCTCGGGTGAGGATTCTGGGGGGTCCGCGGTTCCGGTCACGGGATCAGCGTATCTACGGCGAGTCGGACGACGATCAAGCGGACGCCCACCACGGCGCCAGCCGCGTCCCAGCGATGGCCTGGGGTCGCGTGCGACCTCAGCGCTTTTCCTTGATCTTCGCCTTCTTGCCGCGGAGTTCGCGCAGGTAATACAGCTTCGCGCGGCGCACATCACCGCGTGTGACGACATCGATGTGGTCGATGTTCGGGGAGTGCACGGGGAACGTCCGCTCGACGCCCACGCCGTAGCTCTCCTTGCGCACGGTGAAGGTCTCTCGGATGCCACCGCCCTGGCGGCGCAGCACGACGCCCTTGAACACCTGGATGCGCTCCTTGGCGCCCTCGATGACCTTGACGTGCACGTTGACGGTGTCCCCGGCGCTGAAGTCCGGAATATCGTCGCGGAGCGACGACTGGTCGACGAAATCCAGCGTGTTCATCGGTGACACTTCCTTGTCTTTGCTGTTCGCGTGTTCGCGACCATCGGCGGGCCCGCGGTGGTTACGCGTCGCCGGGCCGATGGATTCGGGCGTATCTGGTGCATCTCGCGGCGGACGGGCCGACCGTCCCCACCTCCTGCACAGACAACTGCTCAATTGTGCCAGATGGGGCCGCATGCGGTGAAATCGCATGAGGGAGTCCGGCCGGTTAGGCTGGACCGCACGGGCGAGCGCAGTCAGTAGGCCCGTGCCCCTCTCCGGAATCCCTTGGAGGATACGTATGCGACGGCGGCCATCGAGGCTGGTCGCGATCGCCGCAGCGGTGCTGGTCGTGGCCGGTTGTGAGGCCAGCGTCTACGGCACACCGCCGGTGGACCCCGCTGCACCGCGGCTGACCGTCGTCGCCCCGCAGGGCCCGCTGGCCCCCCTGCCCGAGGCCCCGCCCGACGAACCCGCCGCGGCCTTCGACGGCCTTGACGGCCGCACCAAGCAAGCAACCGCCGACGCCGCCGCAAAGGGTGCCGACATCACCACCGTTGTGCTGGACCGCTCGACGGGCCAGCGGGTAACCAACGGCAATGGCAGGGGAATCGCCATCGCGTCGGTCGTCAAGCTGTTCATCGCCGACGACATGCTGCTGAGAGGTCCGCCACTTTCTCCCGAGGACCGGAAGTTGTTCGAATCGATGCTGCGCAACTCCGACGACAGCGCCGCCGAGGTCTTCTGGAACCGCGGCGGTGGTAGCGCGATCGTCACCCGTGTCGCTGCGCGGTACGGACTCGGTGGCACCCGCCCCCCGGGCAACGGCAGATGGTTCAACACCATCAGCACCGCTGCGGATCTGGTGCGCTACTACGAAATGATGCTGTCGGGCGCCGGCGGCCTTCCCCGGGAGAAGGCCGACATGATCGTCGACAACCTGGCCCTGTCGGCTCCGACCGGGATCGACGGAATGATGCCGGGCGGCGTGTACCCGCAGCGGTTCGGCATCCCGGAGGGGCTCTACGCCGACTCGGTCGCGGTGAAGCAGGGCTGGATGTGCTGCATCGGCTCCGATTGGATGCACCTGTCGACGGGCATCATCGGGTCCGACCGTCGCTACATCATGGCGATCGCGTCGGACCAGCCGGCCAGCGCGGACGCGGCGCGCGCGACCATCACCCAGGCTGTCAAGACGATGTTCCCGGGCGGGCGAATCTAGCTTCGCCGATCAGGTCCAGCCGGTTAGGCTTGGGCCACCGGTGGGCGCCGTCTGGCGAAGCCCCGCGTCCCGGCTCAGGAATCTATTGAAGGAGGGCCATGCGTCGGCGCCCGTCGAGTCTGGCGACGGCGACCGCGGCCGATCGTCGATGCGCGGCGCTGGTCGTGGCCGGTTGTGAAGCCCGGGTCTACGGCACCCCGCCTGCGGATACCGATGCGCCGCAACTGACGGTCGTCGCGCCGCAGGGCACCGCTGGCTCCGCTGCCCGAAGCCCCGCCCGGGGAGCCGGCCGCGGCGTTCGACGGCCTGGACGCGCGTACCCGCCAGGCCACCGCCGACGCGGCGAAGTCCGGAGCCGATATCTCGGTGGTCGTGCTGGATCGCAACACCGACCAGATCGTCTCCAACGGTGACAACCAGGCCTTCCCGATCGCGTCCGTGGTGAAGCTGTTCATCGCCGACGACCTGCTGCTGCAGGAGTCCAAGGGCCAGACGACGCTCTCTCCTGCCGACCGCAAGTCGCTCGACGTCATGCTGCGGTCCTCCGACGACAACGCGGCCCAGAACTTCTGGAACCGCAGCGGCGGAAACGCTGTCATCGCCCGCGTCAAGGCGCGGTACGGGTTGACGGGCACGACGGCGCCCTACAACGGGCACTGGGACGTCACGACGAGCACCGCAAGCGATCTGGTCCGCTACTACGACATGCTGCTGGACGGCAGCGGCGGGCTGCCGCCCGAACAGGCCAACGTCATCATGGGCAATCTCGCGCAGTCAACGCCGACCGGTATCGACGGCTACCCGCAACGCTTCGGAATTCCCGAGGGGCTTTATGCCGAGCCGGTTGCCGTCAAACAGGGCTGGTTTTGCTGCTGGAACGGCGCCAACCAGTTGCACGTGTCCACCGGCGTGATCGGACCAGACCGCCGCTACGTGATGGCGATCAGCTCGCTGGAACCCGGTGACTACGCCGCAGCGCGCGCCACCATCACCCAGGCGGTCAAGACGATGTTCCCCGGCGGGAAGATCTAGTCGTCGCCCACCAGATCGGGACGGCGATCCCGGGTGCGCGCAGCGCCTGTTCCCGCCGCCACGCCGCCACCTTCGCGTGGTCCCCTGACAGCAACACATCCGGCACGTCCAACCCGCGCCAGCTCGGCGGCCTGGTGTAGCTGGGACCCTCGAGCAGGCCCAGGTTTTGCGCGGAATGCGAATCGTCTTGGTGCGACGCCGGATTGCCCAGCACGTCGGGAAGCAGGCGGACGACTGCCTCGATCATCACCAGCGCCGCGGACTCGCCGCCTGGCAGCACGTAGTCACCGACTGACACTTCTTCGACGCGCATCCGCCGAGCGGCGTCATCCATTACGCGCTGGTCGATGCCCTCATAGCGCCCGCAGGCGAACACCAGGTGCGACTCGGCGCTCCAGCGCTGCGCGACCGCCTGGTTGAACGGCCGACCCGCAGGCGTGGGAACGACGAGAAGTGTTTCTTCCGAACATATTTCGTCGAGCGCTTCGCCCCATACCGGCGCGGTCATCACCATTCCCGGGCCGCCGCCGTACGGCGAGTCGTCGACCGAGCGATGCACGTCGTGCGTCCACCTGCGTAGGTCGTGCACGCGCAGTTCGACGATGCCGGACTCAATCGCCTTGCCGGGCAACGACTGCCGCAATGGGTCGAGGTAGCCGGGGAAGATCGTCACCACGTCGATACGCATGAGTCAGCCCAGCTCCAGAAGACCCTCGGGCGGATCGATCTCGATGGTTCGGTCCTCGAGCGATACGGCGGTGACAATGGCGCTGACGAACGGCACCAACACTTCGGCACCCGTCTCCGATGTCACCGACAACAACTCCCCTGCCGCGGTGTGCAGAACCTCTTTGACATTGCCGACCAAGCGCCCATCCGTCGTCACGACCCGCAGTCCCTCGAGCTGGTGGTCGTAGAACTCGTCGGGGTCGTCGATCGGGGGCAGGTCTTCAGAATCGACGAGAAAGACGTTGCCCCGCAGCGCATCCGCGGCGTCGCGGCCGGCGACGCCGGCCAGTCGCACCAGCAGCCGCCCGCTGTGCTCGCGCGCGGACTCGATGACGTATGCGCGCTCGGGCCCGTCGCCTGACGGTCGTGCGCGCAATCGGGTGCCGGGCGCGAAACGATTGTCCGGGTCATCGGTGCGGACCTCGACGACGACCTCGCCGGTCACGCCGTGTGCCCTGACGACCCGCCCGACTACCAGGTCCATCTGCTAGACCGCTACTGGTCGGTGTCCACCACGTCGACGCGGATCCCGCGGCCGCCGATGCCGGCGACCAACGTGCGCAACGCGGTCGCGGTCCGGCCGCCCCGGCCGATCACCTTGCCGAGGTCTTCCGGGTGCACGTGCACCTCCACGGTGCGGCCACGGCGACTGGTCACCATGTCGACCCGGACGTCGTCGGGGTTGTCCACGATTCCGCGGACCAGATGCTCGACCGCGTCGACCACGACCGAGCTCACGATTCCTCAGCCTGCTCGGCGGGAGCGGTGTCCGATGTCGCCGACGTATCGGCTCCGGCGGCGTCGGCGCCTTCGGCGGCGGGCTCGGACTCGTCGACCACCGGCGCGGACTCGGCCGCGGCTCGAGCCTCGCGGCCTCAGCCTCGGCCGGCTCGGTGCCTTCGGCAACCGGCTCGGCGGCGGCTCGGCAGCCTTCGCGGCCTTCTTGGCCGGCGCCTTCTTCTTCTTGGCCGTGGTGGCCTCGGTGCCGGGGCCGCCCTCGGCCTCCGCCAGCGCGGCGTTGAACAGATCCAGCTTGCTGGGCTTGGGCTCCTTGACCTTCAGCGTGCCCTCTGCGCCCGGCAGGCCCTTGAACTTCTGCCAGTCGCCGGTGATCTTCAGCAGCTGCAAGACGGGTTCGGTGGGCTGAGCGCCGACCGAGAGCCAGTACTGGGCCCGCTCGGAGTCGATCTCGATGAGGCTCGGGTCTTCCTTCGGGTGGTAGCGGCCGATGACCTCGATGGAGCGGCCGTCGCGGCGGGTGCGCGCGTCGGCGACGGCGATGCGGTACTGGGGATTGCGGATCTTGCCAAGCCGTGTGAGCTTGATCTTGACAGCCATGATGAAACGATCTCCTGTGGTTGCCACGCTGCAATTCAGCGATCGCGGGCGGTTGCCCGGATCCGGTTTTGCCTTACGTGTGTGACCGCCGCGCAGCCGTAGTCGCGGGGCAGACAGCCTGTCATTGTGCCAGAGCGTGCAGGTCAGATGGAAATCGCGTCACAGCACCTTGTCGTAGCACTTGATCTCGACGCGACGAGATATCCGCCAGCCATCGGCGGTGCGGACGAACTCGTCGTCGTACCACACGCCGACCTGCATGATCCTGGGCTTGTCCCCGTTGAGCACCATCGGGTTGAAGCAGAACGTCCGGGCGGTGGCGGTGTCGCCGGCGAGCTTGATCGCCGGAAGCCCCAGCATGTGGGCGTTCCGGCTGAAGTAGGTGGGCAGCACGTCGGCCAGCCACGCCTTGATCTGCGGGTACTGGCCGTCGATGCCTCCGGTGTCGCGATAGTCGACGTAGGCGTCCGGGGTGAAGATCGCGTCCAACTCGTCGAACTCGCGGCGGTCGATGGCCTCGGAGTAGCTGATCAGCAGGTGCTGCAGCTCGAGGCGGTCGGAGATCTCTTCCAGGCTCAGCATGGGTCGATTGAACACGATCAAACTGCGCGCGAACGTTCCGTACCGGTCGACGATCCGCCGAAATTTCGACCGGTAAGGAACGTTCGGCGGCGGGAGGTGTGTGGTCCCGGCCAGCCGGCATACAGACATCAGGGTTAGGCTGCTCGTTCCATGGGGAGATTTATCGCCGTCATCACTGCGTGTCTGAGTCTGGTCCTGCTGTCCGTCGTTCCCATCGCCGCCGCAGAACCCGACATCCAACCGGTCGGCAGTGTGCCCATTCCCGACGGACCCGCCCCTGCGTGGATCGTCGCGGACATGGACACCGGCCAGGTGCTGGCCGAGCGGGACATGAACGTCCCTCACCCGCCCGCGAGCACGATCAAGACCCTGCTGGTGCTCACCGCGCTCGACGAGCTGCCCAACTTGGACGCGACGGTCGTCGGCACCGAGGCCGACACCCACGTCGAGTGCAGCTGCGCGGGAATCAAACCGGGCCGTACCTACACCGCGCGCCAGCTCCTCGATGCGATCCTGCTGATGTCGGGCAACGACGCGGCCAATGCGCTCGCCGACATGATCGGCGGCTACGACACCGCGGTGGCGAAGATGAACGCCAAAGCCGCCGCCCTTGGCGCGCTGGGCACGCACGCCACCACGCCGTCCGGGCTGGACGGGGCCGGCGGCTCCGGTGCCACCACTCCCCGGGATTTGGCCGTCATCTTCCGCGCCGCGATGGCCAATCCGGTGTTCGCCCAGATCATCGCGCAACCGGCGGCGACGTTCCCGTCCGACGCAGGCGACAAACCGATCGTCAACGAAGACGAACTGCTGCACCGCTATCCAGGCACCCTCGGTGGCAAGACGGGATTCACCGACGCGGCGAGGAAGACGTTCGTCGCGGCCGCCGACCGTGGCGGGCGCCGACTGGTGATCGCCATGATGTACGGGCTGATCAAGGAGGGCGGCCCGACGTATTGGGATCAGGCGGCGGGGCTGTTCGACTGGGGCTTCGCCCAGGACCCGCAGATCAGCATCGCTTCGCTCTAACCGCCACTTCCTCAAAAGTTGTTGATCCGCAACGGATCCGAGACCTCTGCGCGGCTAAATCCAGCGACTGCACGGGATACGCTCAGCGCCCGTGCGAAAGATGTTGGCTGCGTTGGTAACCGCGCTCGCGTTCGCGAGCTCCGCGGTGGCCTGCCCGACCGCATCCGCCGACCCTGGTATCCAGCCGTCCGGTGCCGTCGGACTCCCCGACGGTCCAGCGCAGGCCTGGCTGCTTGCCGACCTCGACTCCGGCCGCATCCTGGCTTCCCGTGATCCGTCCGCGCAGCACGCGCCCGCCAGCACGATCAAGCCTCTGCTCGCGATGGTGGTGCTCGACAACCTGCGGCCCGACAACTTCGCCCGCGCCAACCAGTCCCACACCGAGGTCGAGTGCTCGTGCGTCGGACTGGAGCCGGGGCAGCCGTACACCACCCGCCAGCTGCTGGCGGCCCTGCTGATGGTGTCGGGCAACGACGCCGCGAACATGCTGGCCGACATGCTCGGCGGCCAGCAGGTCGCCGTCGCCGCGATGAACCGCAAGGCGGCCGCCGTGGGTGCCCGCAGCACCAGGGCCTCGTCGCCGTCGGGGCTCGACGGGCCGGGGTGGGAATCGATCACCACGCCCCTCGACCTTGCGGTGATCTACCGCGCGGCCCTGACCTACCCGCTGATCGCGCAGATCATGCAGGAGCAGTCGGCACAGTTCCCGGGCAAGACCATCAGCAACCAGAACGAGCTGCTGACCCGCTATCCCGGCACAATCGCTGGCAAGACCGGGTTCACCAACCTCGCCCGTCACACGTTCGTCGCCGCCGCCCAGCGGGGCAACCGCCGACTCGTGGTCGTGGAGATGTACGGCCAGGGCGACCTGTACGGGCAGGCGATCAGCCTGTTCGACTGGGGTTTCGGCCAGCCCTAGTACGTCCGGCCACGCAACATGACCAGGTCGGGGTGGTTGACGACGGCCGCGCCCGTCCGCGGGTCGTCGGCGTAGCACACCAGGTCCGCCGGCGCGCCGTGCTCCAGCGCCGGCCTGCCCAGCCAGCCGCGGGCGGTCCAGCTCGCCGCCCCCAGCGCCTCGGTCGGGGTCATGCCGATCCCCTTCAGCGCGTCGATCTCGTCGGCGATGCGGCCATGCGCGACCATGCTGCCCGCGTCGGTGCCCGCGTAGATCGGCACGCCCGCTTCGCGCGCGGCGGCGATGCGCGGTCGGCACCGGTCGTAGAGGTCGCGGATGTGCCTGGCATAGGCCGGATACTTCGCCGCCCCGTCGGCGATGCCGGGGAAGTTCTCGATGTTGATCAACGTCGGCACCAGCGCCGTGCCGTGCTCGACCATCAGCTCGACGGTGTCATCGGTCAGGCCGGTGCCGTGTTCGATGCAGTCGATGCCCGCGTTGATCAGGCCCGGCAGCGCATCCTCACTGAACACGTGCGCGGTGACGCGGGCGCCCTCGGCGTGCGCCGCCACCATGGCGGCCCTGAGAACGTCGTCGGACCACAGCGGCGCGAGGTCACCCGTGTCGCGGTCGATCCAGTCACCGACGAGCTTGACCCAGCCGTCGCCCCATCGCGCCTGCTCGGCCACCGCGTCGGGGAGTTGCGACTCGTCTTCGAGTTCGATGGCGAAACCGCGCTGGTAACGCTTCGGCCGGGCCAGGTGCCGACCGTGCCGGATGATGCGCGGCAGGTCGTGACGGTCGTCGAGGCTACGGGTGTCGATCGGCGACCCGCAGTCACGCAGCAGCAGCGCGCCGACGCCGCGTTCGGTCTCGGCCTGCTCGACGCACTCGTCGAGGTCGTCGACCGGGCCGTTCGCGCCGAGGCCAACATGGCAGTGCGCGTCGACCAGACCAGGCACGATCCAGCCGCCGTCGAAGACGGTGTGGGCGTCCGCCACCGGTTCGGCGCTGAGCACGCCGTCGACGATCCACCACTCCACCGGCTCCTCGTCGGGCAACGCGCGGCCACGAACGTGCAGCGCGGTGGAGGTGGCCAACTCAGTTGTTCCCGATCAGTTCTTGGGAAACTTCAGCTTCGACAGGTCGATGTCGGCCAGACCCGGCGGCAGCTCATCGAGACCCTTCGGCATGTTGGACAGATCCGGGAATCCTTCCGGCATGCCCGCGCCGAGCGGGTTGCGCACCTTCGGCGGCGTCGGCCCACTCGCCTTCTTGCGGCCTTTCTGCCCCTTCTTCTTGTTCTTGGCATTCTTGCGCGAAGAACCCTTGCGGCCGAACGGCATTCCCATCTGGCCGGCCATCTGCGACATCATCTTGCGGGCGTCGAAGAATCGGTCGACGAGCTGGTTGACCTCGGACACCGCCACGCCGGAGCCGTTGGCGATCCGGAGTCGACGCGACGCGTTGATGATCTTCGGGTCGGCCCGCTCGGCGGGCGTCATGCCGCGAATGATGGCCTGCACACGGTCGAGTTGGCTGTCGTCGACCGCGGCGAGCGCGTCCTTCATCTGACCCGCGCCGGGCAGCATGCCCAGCAGGTTGCCGATCGGGCCCATCTTGCGGATCGCCAGCATCTGCTCGAGGAAGTCCTCGAGCGTCAGCTCACCCGCGCCGATCTTGGCCGCGGCGGCCTCGGCCTGCTCCGCATCGAATACCTGCTCGGCCTGCTCGATCAGGGTGAGCACGTCACCCATGCCGAGGATGCGACTGGCCATCCGGTCGGGGTGGAAGACATCGAAGTCGTCGAGCTTCTCACCTGCGGATGCGAACAGGATCGGCACGCCGGTCACCTCGCGGACCGACAGCGCGGCACCGCCTCGGGCGTCGCCGTCCAGCTTGGTGAGGACCACACCGGTGAAACCGACACCCTCGCGGAAGGCCTCCGCGGTGGTCACGGCGTCCTGGCCGATCATCGCGTCGACGACGAAGAGCACCTCGTCGGGATCGACGGCCTTGCGGATGTCGGCGGCCTGCGCCATCAGCTCGTCGTCGATGCCGAGCCGCCCCGCGGTGTCGACGACGACGACGTCGAAGTGTTTGGCCCGCGCCTCGGCGAGGCCTCCGGCGGCGACCTTGACCGGGTCGCCGGGGCCCACGTCCGCGGCCCCTTCGCCGGACGTGCCGGGGTGCGGTGCGAAGACCTCGACTCCGGCCCGCTCTCCGACCACCTGCAGCTGGTGCACCGCTCCGGGGCGCTGTAGGTCGGCGGCCACCAGCAGCGGCGTATGACCTTGTCCGCGAAGCCATTTGGCGAGTTTCCCGGCAAGGGTGGTCTTACCGGAGCCCTGCAGGCCCGCGAGCATCACCACAGTCGGCGGGGACTTGGCGAACGCCAGTTGACGGGTTTCGCCGCCGAGGATGCCGATGAGCTCCTCGTTGACGATCTTCACGACCTGCTGGGCCGGGTTCAGGGCGGCGGATACGTCCGCGCCCCTGGCGCGCTCCTTGATTCGGCTGACGAACGCGCGCACCACCGGCAGCGAGACGTCGGCCTCCAGCAGCGCCAGGCGGATCTCGCGGGTGGTCGCGTCGATGTCGGCGTCCGTCAACCGCCCCTTGCCGCGCAACCCCGACAGGACACCGGTCAACCGGTCGGACAGGGATTCAAACACGCTTGCCAGCCTAACTGGCTTCGGATACCGGCTTCGCGGGCGGCGGGGTGGGCAGGACCGCGTAGAGATCGTGTTCGATCTCGTCGCGGACGTCGGCGCCGTCACCGGCTGTGGTTATTCCGAACAGGTCGACGACCGACGAGCCCAGCGTGGTGACCTTAGCCCAGGCGATGTCCACACCGTCGCGCTCGAACACCGCCGTCAGCCGCGCCAGCAGGCCCGCGCGGTCGGTGGACCGGATCTGAACCACCAGCTCGCCCGGCCGCGAACCCTCGGACCACAGGATCCGCGGAGGCGCCGTGACGTGGTTGATGGGCACGGCTGCGAGGACCTCGCCTGCGCGCCTCGTACCGTGCTGTGCGGCGTCACTGTCGCGCCGATCCAGCGACGCCAGGACATCGAGTTCACCATCGAGGGCGAGGATGAGCTGCTGGCGCAACAACTCGGCGGCCGGCGGCGAACCAAAATGCGGCGAGACGACGAACGTGTTGATCGCCGAGCCTTCGTGGCCGTTGACCGACGCCGAATGCACACGCAGCGAGTTGAGCGCCAGCACTCCGGCCGCCTTGGACAGCAGCCCGCGCCGGTCCGGCGCGATCATCGTCACGTTGAAGATATGTGGGCCGTCCCCCGGCGTCAGCTCGACATGCACGTAGACTGTCGAGGCCAGTGAAAGATGGCGCGGATCAATGGGATCGGGGTGCGGCAGCGGCTCGCCTGCCATCACAAGTCGGCAGCGGCGCACCAGGTCGCCGATCAGCGATGCCTTCCAGTCACCCCACACCCCGGGACCGGTCGCCAAGGAATCGGCCTCCGCCAGCACATGCAACAACTCCAGCAGTACCGCATCGCCCTCCAGCACATCGACAACCGACGAGATGGTCTTCGGGTCCTGCAGGTCACGGCGGGTTGCGGTGTGCGGCAGCAGGAGGTGGTGGCGCACCACCTTGAAAAGCACTTCGATGTCCGACGGCCAAAGGCCCAGCCGGGTGCCGATCTGCGTGGCGAGTTCGGCTCCGATGACGCTGTGGTCTCCGCCCCTGCCCTTGCCGATGTCGTGGCACAGCGCGCCCAACAACAGCAGATCGGGGCGCGACACCCGGGTAGTGAATGCGCTTGCCCGCGAAGCGGTTTCGACAAGATGACGGTCTACCGTCCAGATGTGCACGACGTCACGCGGCGGCAGGTCACGCACCGCACCCCATTCGGGGAACAGCCTGCCCCATAGGCCGGTGCGGTCGAGCGCCTCGATGGTGGCCACCGCTGTCGGTCCGGCGGCAAGCATCACCAAAAGGTCCTTGAGCGCTTGGGGCGGCCACGGCGTCCGCAGTTCGGGCGCATGCTCGCTCAACCGCGCCAACGTGGACGCCGCCATCGGCAGGCCGGTGGTCGCCGACGCCGCGGCCACCCGCAGGATCAGGCCGGGATCGCGCTCCGGGCGGGCGTCGCGGGCCAGGATGACCTCGCCCGCGAACTCGATGACGCCTTCGTCGAGCGGACGGCGCACTGGCCGTCGGAACCCGGCCAAGCCACGACGCGGCACCGCATTGGCCGCGGTGCGCAGCCCCGCATCGACGTAGAAGCTGATGGTGCGGGCGGCATCGGAAAGCATGCGCGCCAAATCGAATCGGTCGCCGATGCGCAACGCGGCACCGATCTCGTCGGCGTGCTGCGCCAGCACGAGTTCCCTGCCGCGACCGGACACGCGGTGCAGCTCGGTTCGAACGTTGAGCAGGGCCAGGTGCGCCTCGCCCAGCGTCTCGGTCGGCGACGCCAACGACCGGCTGGGATAGACGTCGGCCAGTTGGGCGATCGCCAGTGCGTTGAGCAGCTGGACGTCGCGCAGCCCACCGCGACCCGTCTTGAGGTCGGGCTCGGCGCGGTGGGCGATCTGGCCACTGCGCTGCCACCGCTGCTGGGTGTGCTCGACGAGTTCGTCGAAACGCGAGGCGATTCCGGTGCGCCACTGCCGACGCGCACCGCCGACCAACAACGAAGCGAGGTCGGCATCCCCTGCGATATGGCGTACTTCGAGCATCGCCAGGCCGGCCGAGATGTCTTCTCCGGCCACGTTCAGCGCTTCGGGCACGGTACGCACACTGTGGTCGAGGCGAATGTTGGCGTCCCACAATGGATACCACAGGTCTTCGGCGACCTGGCTGACGACGTCCTTGGGCAGGTTGTCGTGCAGCAGCATCAGGTCGAGGTCGGAGTACGGCAGCAGTTCCCGGCGGCCCAGCCCCCCGGTGGCGACGATGGCGAAGCCGCTGGTTTCGGTGACCCCGATCTCGGCGGCTTTGGCGGATAGCCAGAACTCGTGCAGGTCGAGCAGGGCGTCCCGCAGGGCCGCCGAATCCAGCTGATGCGAAGCGGACAGCAGCTGCTCGCACGCGGCGGTCAGGTCGGTCGCGGCCTTTGACGAGCCCGCCGCCGGCGCCTCCGATCGAGAGGCACCGGCGGCGGGAACTGGTTTCTGCTTTGTCATTTCGAGTCCTCCCCGGCCCTTACCTATGAACGTTCACGGTGCACGGCCGGGAGACGACGTCTCAGTGACTCCCTAGAGGGCGTCGGACCCCCGCTCTCCGGTGCGGACCCGGACCACGGTGTCGACCGGGCTGACCCATACCTTGCCGTCGCCGATCTTGCCGGTGCGTGCGGCCTGCACGATCACGTCCACCACCTTGTCGACGGCGGAGTCGTCGACAAGCACCTCGATGCGCACCTTCGGCACGAAGTCGACGGAGTACTCAGCGCCGCGATACACCTCGGTGTGGCCCTTCTGGCGTCCATAGCCCTGTACCTCGCTGACGGTCATCCCGAGAATTCCCGTCTGCTCCAGACCGGTCTTGACGTCTTCGAGCGTGAACGGCTTGACGATTGCAGTGATCAGCTTCATATTCCCTTATCCCTCCACGCCCGTGTGACGACCGAGAGTCGAGCCGGCGCCAACTGTTGCGAAGTCATACCCGGTTTCGGCATGTTCCGCTTCATCGGGACCGGTCGATTCATCTTCCTCATTAAGGCGCAGGCCAACGGTGAATTTCACTATCAGAGCCAAGATAGTCGTAGCGATCGCGCAGTAGGCCAGAACCGCGCCGGCACCCACCGCCTGGCGCCACAGCTGGTCGAACCCGCCGCCGTAGAACAATCCGGCCACACCGTTGTAGGTCTCCGGTGCCGCGACCAAACCGATCATCAGCGTGCCGATGAGACCACCGACGAGGTGCACACCCACGACGTCAAGCGAGTCGTCGTATCCCAGTTTGTATTTCAGCCCGACCGCAAGGGCGCACAGCACGCCCGCGAGCACGCCGATCACCAGCGCCCCGACCACGTTGACCGCTCCGCAGGACGGGGTGATCGCGACGAGGCCCGCCACGATGCCCGACGCCGCACCCAGCGATGTCGCCTTGCCGTCGCGGATGCGCTCGGTGAGCAGCCAGGCCAGCATCGCCGCCGCGGTGGCCACCGTCGTCGTGACGAATGTCGAACCGGCGGTGCCGTTGGATGCGGTGGCCGAACCGGCGTTGAAGCCGTACCAGCCGAACCACAGCAGACCGGCACCGAGCATCACGAACGGCAGGTTGTGCGGCCGCATCGGAGTGGCCGGCCAGCCGTTGCGCTTGCCCAGGATGATGACCAGCACCAGCGCCGCCGTGCCTGCGTTGATGTGAACCGCAGTGCCACCGGCGAAGTCGATCGCCGCGAGCTTGTTGGCGATCCAGCCACCGGTCTCGGCGGTGCCGCCGTCGAACGAGAACACCCAGTGCGCCACCGGGAAGTACACGATGGTGGCCCATAGCCCCGCGAAGAGCAGCCAGCCGCCGAACTTGATGCGATCGGCCACCGCGCCCGAGATCAGCGCGACGGTGATGATCGCGAACATCAGCTGGAAAGCGACGAATACCGTGGCCGGGAACGTGAACACCAGTGGGATGTCGACCGCTGCGGCCGCCTCCGCCCCGGTGCTCGGATCCGCGATGACCTCGGCCGCCGCGTTGCCGCCGATCAGACCTTTGAGGCCGAAGAACTGCGACGGGTCTCCGAACAGGTTGCCGACATCGTTACCGAAGGCAAGCGAGTAGCCGTACAGCACCCACAGCACCGTCACCACACCCATGGCGCTGACGCTCATCATGATCATGTTGAGCACGCTCTTGGCGCGAACCATGCCGCCGTAGAAGAAGGCCAGGCCCGGCGTCATCAGCAGCACCATCGCGGAGCTCACAAGCATCCACGCCGTGTCACCGGTGTCCGGTTGACCCAACAAAGGGAATTGGTCCACTCGCAGTTTCCTCCTTCGACAAGGCAGGGCCGCAAAGGGTTTGCGACCGTTGACCTGGTCCAAGACAATGCTGAGTGGTTGTTTCGTCTAAGACGCCTGGGCGTTTCGCTCGTGTGAACGGATAGTCCGCTTAGGTTTCACCGGTGTTACATCGCGCGCTTTTGGCGCGTTTTCGTTAGCCGAGTAGTGCGTCGACGAACGCACCCGGCTCGAACGGAGCGAGATCGTCGGGGCCTTCGCCGAGCCCGACGAGCTTGACCGGTACGCCCAGTTCCTGTTGGACGCGAAAGACGATTCCGCCCTTTGCCGTGCCGTCGAGCTTGGTCAGCACCACACCGGTGATGTCGACGACGTCGGCGAACACACGAGCCTGGGCCAACCCGTTCTGCCCGATCGTGGCGTCGAGCACCAGCAGCACCTCGTCGACCGCGGCGCGCCGGCTCACCACGCGCTTGACCTTGCCGAGTTCGTCCATCAGCCCGGTCTTGGTGTGCAGCCGTCCTGCGGTGTCGATGAGGACGACGTCGGCGCCGGTCTCGATCCCCTTGTCGACGGCGTCGAACGCCACCGATGCTGGGTCTGCACCCTCGGCTCCGCGCACCACCTGCGCGCCCACCCGCGACGCCCAGGTCTCCAGCTGATAGGCCGCCGCGGCGCGGAAGGTGTCGGCGGCGCCCAGCACTACCCGGCGGCCGTCGGCGACCAGCACCCGCGCCAGCTTGCCGACCGTGGTGGTCTTACCGGTTCCGTTGACCCCGACCACTAGCAGCACCGACGGGTGGTCGTCGTGCGGCAGCGCCTTGATCGAGCGGTCCAGGGCGGGATGCAGCTCGGCAACCAGTACCTCGCGCAGCACGGAGCGGGCATCGGTTTCGGTGCGCACCCGGCCGCTGGCGAGCCGTTCTCGCAGCGCCGTCACAACGGAGTCGGTGACGACCGGGCCCAGGTCGGCGACCAGCAGGGTGTCCTCGACCGCCTCCCAGGAGTCCTCGTCGAGGTCGCCACCGCCGAGCAGTCCGAGCATGCTGCGGCCCAGCGCGTTCTGCGATTTGGCCAGCCGCCCACGCAGCCGCTCCAACCGGCCTTCCGGAGGCGCGATGGCGCCGACATCGGGCGCAGTCGGCGCTATGGCGCCGACATCGGGCGCAGCAGGCGCTTCCTCTTGGACATCAGGGGCAGCAGGCGCTTCCTCCAGGAGGGCAGGCGCTTCCTCGATGTCGGGCAGCTGAACGTCGGCGACGGGCCGTTTGGGCGCGTCGCGGGGGATGGTGGCGTCGTCACCGACCGCGGGCAGGCCGGTTGTGTCGAGGCGCTCCGGCGGCGCCTTAGGGACGGGTGGGGCCGTTGGGGGTGCTGACGATTGTGTGAACGTGATGCCCGAAGACGCGGTGTAACCGCCGGAACGGTCCACCGGTGTGGCAGTGTCTGTGCTGGTGGACGAGTCGAGGCTGATTCTGCGGCGCCGGAATGAGACCAGGCCGAACACCACCAGAGCAGCAACGACCAGAACGGCGATGACCGCGATTGCGATCCACAGAGTCTCGGACACCATGCCATTGTCCCAATGTGGGTAGACGGTGACGATGCACCCCGTCGGCTTCGACAACGGCTCAGATAACGGCATGGAATCCCGCAAGGCCAGGCACATCGACGTATGCCTGACCGAGGCGGTGGAATACCAGACCGTGACCACCGGTCTGGAGCGCTTCCAGCTGCCCTACAACGCGCTGACCCAGACCAGCCTGGGGGCCGTCGCCCTCGGCACCGAGTTTCTCGGGGTGCGGCTGGCGGCACCCGTGCTGATCGGGGCGATGACGGGCGGCGCCGAGCTCTCCGGCGTCATCAACCGCAACCTGGCCGCCGCAGCCCAGAAGCTCGGCATCGGCATGATGCTCGGCTCGCAGCGCATCATGATGGGCGGCGATTCCGCGTCGGCGAGCTTCACGGTCCGCGACGTCGCTCCCGACGCGCTGCTGATCGGAAACATCGGCCTGGCTCAGCTGTCCGACGGGCTGATGCCGGAGCTGGTCGACGTCCTCGACCGGGTTGGCGCGAATGCGCTTGCGGTACATACCAATCCGTTGCAGGAGGCCATGCAACACCAGGGTGACACCGACTTCTCAGGCTCGATCGCACGGCTTCGCGACGTCGCGCGGTCCATCGGTTATCCGGTGATGCTCAAGGAGGTCGGTCACGGCATCGGGGCGACGGCGGCCGCCGAACTGGTGGACTGTCCGATCGCAGCGGTCGATGTGGCAGGCGCGGGCGGAACGTCGTGGGCTCGTGTCGAACAGTTTGTCCGCTACGGCGAGATCCGCTATCCGGCGCTGGCTGAGTGGGGCATCCCGACCGCTCAGGCACTGCAGGAGGTGCGGCACACGCTGCCGGACGTAGCGCTTGTCGCGTCTGGCGGCATCCGCACCGGCATGGATGCCGCCAAGGCGCTGGCGATGGGAGCCGACATGGTTGCGGTGGCCCGCCCGCTACTTGCGCCTGCCATCGAATCGACTGCGGCCGTGCTGGATTGGCTTCAGCGCTTTATCGCCGAACTCCAAATCTGCCTGCATGGTTGCGGCGCGGCCAACCTTGCGGCGCTACGGCGCCGCGGCGTGACACCCATCCCGTAGCGCGCACGCGGTCAGCCCGCCGTCACCAGCTCCTGGCCCCGCATGCGTTGCGAGATCACCGCGGTGATGCCGTCGTCGCGCATCGTCACCCCGTAAAGCGCGTCGGCGACCTCCATCGTCGGCTTCTGATGGGTGATGACGATCAGCTGCGACTGCGCGCGCAGCTGATCGAACAGTCCGAGCAGGCGACGCAGGTTGACGTCGTCGAGCGCGGCCTCCACCTCGTCCATCACATAGAACGGGGACGGCCGCGCCCGGAAGATGGCGACCAGCATCGCGACGGCGGTCAGTGCCTTCTCGCCGCCGGACAACAGGGACAGCCGCTTGATCTTCTTGCCCGGCGGTCGCGCCTCGACCTCGATGCCAGTGTGCAGCATGTCGTCGGGGTCGGTGAGCAGCAGCCTGCCCTCTCCTCCGGGGAACAACGCCGAAAACACTTCCTGGAACTCGCGTTCCACGTCGACGAAGGCCTCGGTGAACACCTGCAGGATGCGGTTGTCGACATCGGCGATGACGTCGAGCAGATCCTTGCGGGCCCCCTTGACGTCCTCGAGCTGAGTGGACAAGAAGGTGTAGCGCTCCTCGAGCGCGGCGAACTCCTCCAGCGCCAACGGGTTAACCCGGCCGAGCTCGTTGAGTTCACGCTCGGCACGTTTGGCTCGGCGCTCCTGGGTCGGCCGGTCGAACGGCAACGGGGCGGGCGCGGTGACCTGCTCACCCCGTTCGCGAGCCTGCTCGAACTCGGCCATCTCCAGTTCCGACGGCGGCAGCGGCACGTCCGGCCCGTACTCGGCGATCAGGTCGGCGGTCGCCATCCCGAATTGGTCGAGGACATGCTGTTCGAGCTGCTCGATGCGCAGTGCCGCTTGGGCTTTGGCGACTTCGTCACGGTGCAGCGCTTCGGTGACCGCGGCGATCTTGGTGGTGAACTCGGTGACCTGTTCACGCGCCCTCGCCAACGCCTCGATCCGTTGGTGGCGTTCGGCGGCCAGCGCGTCGCGACGGCGGGATGCGACGCTCACCGTCGCGCTCAGTCGCTGCGCCAGAATCCGGCCGGACTCGGCCACCGCCGCCGCCACCGCGGCCGCGTGCTCGCGGGCCTCCCGCGCGCGTTGCGCCCGCAGCCTGGCCTCCCGTTCGGCTGCCGCTGCGCGCCGCAGCGAATCCGCCCGCCCGCGAACGGCATTCGCCCGCTCCTCCGCGGTGCGGACCGCAAGCCGGGCCTCCACCTCGGCGGCGCGGGCGCTTTCAGCCGCAGCGACGGTCGCCTGGCGCTCCGCAGGCGCGGCATCGAACAACGGCGCCTGCTCGGCGTTGTGCAGCCGTTGCTCGAGCGCGGCGAGCTCCTCGACGGTCTGCACGCGTCCGGTCTCCAGCTCGTCGCGCTGCTGGATCAGCCGCTGCCATTCCTCGTCGGCCGAGCGGGCGTCCTGGCCGAGCCTGCCCAACTGTTCGTAGATCGCCGAGATCGCGGCGTCGGACTCGTTGAGCGCGGCCAGCGCATGCTCGGCGGCGTCTTGACGGGCGGTCTGTTCAGCCAGCGCGCCGGACAACGCGGCGCTCAGCTCGCCGGTCTGCTTCTCCGCGGCGGCCAGCTCGTCACGCGCCTTCTCCACCTCCGAGGTGATCTCGAGCGTGCTGGGCTTGCGGTCCGAGCCGCCGCTGACCCAACCGGCCCCGACCAGATCGCCGTCGGCCGTGACCGCACGCAGCTGCGGGCGCGAGGCCACCAGATCCAGCGCAGCGGACAGATCGCGCACGACCGCGACGCCGGACAACATCGCCGTGAGCGCGCCGCGTAGCCGCAACGGCATGTCGACCAGATCCGTCGCCCACACGGCGCCTTCGGGCGGCGGCCCGGCCGGCGCCGGCGCATCGGCCGGCCAGTCGCCCAGCACGATCGCTGCGCGGCCACCGTCGGACGCCTTCAGCGCCGCGACGGCGGATCTGGCGGCGCCGAAGTTCTCGGCGGCGACAGCATCGGCCGCGGCGCCCAGCACCGCCGCGATGGCCGCCTCATAGCCCGGCCGCACCCTGACCAGATTCGCCAGCGACCCGAAAAGTCCTGCGCCAGTGAGGTTTTTCTGCAGCCACGCGGCGCCGTCCTTGCGGTCCAGACCGACCGAAAGGGCGTCGATGCGGGCGCGCAGCGATGCCACCCGGCGCTCCGCGCCACGCTCGGCGGACTGCAGTTCGGCGACGCGCTCGTCGGCGAGCCGCAGCGCGGTCACCGTGCGGTCATGGTGGTCGTCGAGTCCGACCTCGCCCGCGTCGAGCTCACCGACACGGCCCTGCACCGTTTCGAACTCGGCCTGGGTCTGCTGCGCGCGGCCGGCGGCTTCCTCGATGGAGTCTGTCAACCGCGCGACGGTTTCGTCGATGGACTCGACGCGGGTACGCATGGTGTCGACCTGACCCGCCAGCCGGGCCAGACCTTCACGGCGGTCGGCCTCGGCGCGCACCGCCGCCACGTGTGCGCGTTCGGCCTCGGCGGCAACCCGCTCACGTTCGGCCAGCTCGTCGCGGGCCGCGGTGAGCCGGTCGCGGGACTCCGCCAGCTCGGCGAGCAACTGCTGCTCGTGGGCCGCCACCTCGTCGGCCTCGGCCTCGAGCGCTTCGGGGTCGGGTCCGCTGGACGTCTCCTGCTCGGGGTCGAGATGCTGGGCACGTTCACTGGCGATGCGGACCGTCGCGCTGACGCGTTCTGCCAGCGCCGACAGCCGGAACCAGCTCTGCTGAGCCGCCTCGGCACGCTCGCTGAGTCTGGCGACCGCCGACTCGTGGGCGTCCAGCTCGAGGGTGGCGGCCTCAAGCCGGGCCGTCATCTCGTCGTGTTCGCGGCGCAGCGACGTCTCGGCCTGGTTGGTGTCCTCGAACTCGCCCCTTCGCGCGACGAGGTCGTCGGCGGCCAACCGCAGCCGCGCGTCGCGCAGGTCGGCCTGGATGGTCTGCGCGCGCCGCGCCATCTCGGCCTGCCGGCCGAGCGGCTTGAGCTGACGGCGCAGCTCCGTGGTCAGGTCGCTCAGCCGGGCCAGGTTGGCCGACATCGCGTCGAGCTTGCGGACCGCCTTCTCCTTGCGCTTGCGGTGCTTGAGCACGCCCGCGGCTTCCTCGATGAATGCCCGGCGGTCTTCGGGGCGGGACTCCAGGATCTCGGAGAGCTTGCCCTGACCGACGATCACGTGCATCTCACGGCCGATGCCGGAGTCGCTCAGCAGTTCTTGCACATCCATCAAACGGCAACTGCTGCCGTTGATTTCGTATTCGCTCCCGCCGTCGCGGAACATGCGCCGGGTGATCGACACCTCGGAGTACTCGATGGGCAGTGAGTTGTCGGAATTGTCGATCGTCACAGTGACCTCGGCGCGGCCCAGCGGTGGCCGCGACGACGTACCGGCGAAGATGACGTCTTCCATCTTGCCGCCGCGCAGGGTCTTGGCTCCCTGCTCGCCCATCACCCACGTGAGCGCGTCGACCACATTCGATTTGCCGGAGCCGTTGGGCCCGACGACGCAGGTGATGCCCGGTTCGAATCGCAGAGTCGTGGGCGAAGCAAAGGACTTGAAGCCCTTCAGCGTCAGACTCTTGAGGTGCACGACGTGCCACACTACCGTCGCGAAGGCTAACGCTCGGTGAAGCCTTCGAGCGCGTCGTCCACTTCTGACCAATCGGCGACGACTTCATCGACGTGCCCCGGGGTGTTGCCGCTTTGCAGCAGGTCAAGGAGCCGCTCGCAGGCGTCCCGAGTTCCCTGCGCGACCACTTGAACACGGCCGTCGGGCCTGTTGGACGCGAATCCCGTTAACCCGAGTTCCAGGGCGCGAGACCGTGTCCACCATCGGAAGCCGACGCCCTGGACGTAGCCGTGTACCCAAGCTGTCAGCCGGACTTCAGCTAACTCCTGCACCATTAACCTCAAACGTCACTTTGGTCCCGGATTTCAGGGTGCGTCCGACGGTGCAGACCTGATCGACCGCGCGCTCGACGACTGTGAGGACCCGCGTCACCTCGTCCTCGGAGAGCCCGGACAGGTCGAGCTCCATGTGCTCCTCGAGCAGCGGGTAGCGCTCCTGCTCGCGGTCGGCGGGGCCGGACACCTTGATGGTCGCGTTGTAGTCATCGCCGAGGCGGCGCCGGAGCGGCTGGTCGCTGGCCATCCCGCTGCAGGCGGCGAGCGCGATCTTCATCAGCTCGCCGGGTGTGAAGACGCCCTCGACGTCTTCATTGCCGACGAGCACCTCCGCGCCGCGTGAGCTGCGCCCGGTGAAACGGCGCACGCCGGTGCGCTCAACCCACAGTTCCGTCATGGTCTCTTTCTACAACCTCCCGCGAAATAGCATTCCCGGTCGTGATTTTCGTCGATCAACAGCCGGGAACGCTATTTCGCGGCAATCAGGGTCGGCGGACCCGCGGGCGGGGTTGGCATTTCGGGCAGTAGAACGACGAGCGGTTCATGAACTTCTCCCGCCGCATCACCGCGCCGCAGCGCCGGCACGGCTCCCCTTCGCGGCCGTAGGCGTCCAGCGAGCGCTCGAAGTAGCCGGACTCGCCGTTGACGTTGACATACAGCGAGTCGAACGACGTGCCGCCCTGGCCAAGGGCCTCGGCCATCACCTCCGCCGCGGTGTCCAGCAGCTCGCCGAGCTGCCTACGCGTCAACGACGACGCCAGCCTGGCGCCGTTGATCTTGGCTCGCCACAGCGCCTCATCGGCGTAGATATTGCCGATGCCCGAGACCACGGTCTGGTCCAACAGCTGGCGTTTGATCTCAGAGTGCTTGCGCCGCAACACCGTAACGACGGCCTCGCGGTCGAACAACGGATCCAACGGGTCGCGGCCGAGGTGTGCGACCGGCACCGGCACGTCGGTGCCGTCGACGGTGACCATATCGGCAAGCATCCAACCGCCGAAGGTGCGCTGGTCGACGAAACTCAGGGCCAACCCGTCGTCCAGCAGCGCCGCGATCCGCAGATGGTCCTCGCGCGGCAACTCCCCGAGCAGCATCTGCCCGCTCATCCCCAGATGCACGACGAGCGCAGAGCCATCGTCGAGCGTCAACCACAGGTACTTGCCGCGCCTGCCGGTACCGGTGACGCGCTGGTTCAGCAGCCGCGCGGTCAGGTCGGCGGGCCCAGCCTCATGCCGGCGCACGGCGCGGGGATGGTGCACCCGCACGGCTGTGATGGTCTTTCCCGCCACATGTGCCTCTAGCCCCCGCCGAACGACCTCTACCTCGGGGAGTTCAGGCATCAACATCAGAGGCGGCAAGCGCCGTCCACGCCGCCGCGGCGGCCTTCAGCTCGGCTTCCTTCTTGGTGCGGCCGACACCCCTGCCGTATTCGGTGTCCATCACGACGACCGTCGCGGTGAACTCCTTGTCGTGGTCGGGTCCGGTGGCGGTCACCACATAGGACGGCTCACCCATTCCGCGTGCGGCGGTCAGCTCCTGCAGGCTGCTCTTCCAGTCCAGGCCCGCGCCCAGCGTCGGCGCCGTGTCGATCAGGGTGCGGAACAACCGCAGGATCACCTCCCGGGTGACCGAGATGCCATGCTCGAGATAGATTGCGCCAAGCAAGGATTCGACACCATCGGCCAGGATGCTCGACTTGTCGGCGCCGCCGGAGTTCTCCTCGCCCTTGCCCAGCAGCAGGTGGGCACCGAGACCGTCGTCGGAAAGGGCGCGGCCGACATCGGCCAGCGCCTGGGTGTTGACGATGCTGGCGCGCAGTTTGGCCAGATCGCCCTCCGAGCGATCGGGGTGCCGGTGGTAGAGCTCCTCGGTGATGGTCAGCCCGAGCACCGCGTCACCCAGAAACTCCAGCCGCTCGTTGGTCGGCAGCCCGCCGTTCTCGTAGGAGTAGCTGCGGTGCGTCAGTGCCATGATGAGCAGCTCGTCGGGCAGCTCGACCCCGAGGGCCTTGAGCAGCGCGGCGCGATCACCCGTCACTTGTCGTCTTTCTCGCGCATCGAGGCGAGCTTCGCCCAGCGTGGGTCGATCTGCTCATGATGGTGTCCGGGTTCGGCCGTCGCCATCGGGATGCCACAGTGCGGGCACAGTCCTTCGCAGTCCGGTCCGCACACCGGCGAGAATGGCAGCGCCAGCCCAACGGCGTCGACGATCGGCTGCTCGAGATCGATGGTGTCCCGCTGGCCACTGGAGCCGACGCGGCCTACTTCATCCGGTTCGGTGGTCGCCTCCGTGGTGCTGTCGGGATAGGCGAAAAGCTCGGTGATATCGATCTCGACATGATCGGTGATCGGCGTCAGGCAGCGGGCGCACTCGCCGGTCGTTGGAGCCGACACCGTTCCGCTGGCCAAGACGCCTTCCGAAACCGACTCGACCCGCAGGTCAAGATCAAGGGGCGCGCCTTCGTCGATCGCCATCAGCTCGACGCCGATGCGCGTCGGGCTCGGCACGGTCTCCCGGACGGTCATCATGGACCCTGGCCGCCGGCCGAGCCGGGCGATGTTGAGAACGAGCGGCGAGCGGGAATTCCGGTGCGTCGCCATACTCCGATCGTACGGCTCACACTTCGCGGGCCCTGCCCGCGTACCGCGGTGTCTAGCGTGCCGCGTAGTCGTGCGTGCCTGCGGCGGTGCGCAACTGGTGGCGACCGCGACCCACCGACCGAAGCGTTCCGTTCAGGAACTCCTCGAACTCCGCGAGCTTGTTGTCTACATAGATGTCGCATTCGCCGCGCAACCGGTCGGCCTCGGCATGGGCCGCGTCGATCAGACGGGTGGCCTCGGCATTCGCAGCCTGAACGGTCTCGGTCTGCGACACCAGGCGCTGCTGCTCCTTGATGCCCTCCTGGACCGCCTTCTCGTAGGAGAGGTTGCCGCTCTCGATCAAGCGATCTGCCTCGGCCTTCGCGCGCCCGGCGCTGGCTTCGTACTCGCGCTTCGCCGTCGCGCTGACGCGGGCGGCCTCCTCCCGGGCCTCGCCAACCGTCCGCTCGCTGTGTTGGCGCGCCTCGGCCACCATGCGATCGGCCTGCGCCTTGGCGTCGGCCAGCAGCCGGTCCGCCTCGGTGCGGGCGTGGTTGAGCATCGAGTCGGCCTCGGCGCGCGCCGTGGCGACCATCGACTCGGAATGCTCCTTGGCCTCGTTCAGCAGCGAATCGCGGGCGTCCAGCACATCCTGTGCATCGTCGAGTTCGCCAGGGATGGCGTCCTTGACGTCGTCGATCAGTTCCAGTACGTCACCGCGGGGTACGACACAGCCTGCCGTCATGGGAACGCCGCGGGCCTCTTCGACGATCGCGCCCAACTCATCGAGCGCTTCAAATACTCGGTACACGGCACACCCTCCAGGCGTAGTTGTTCGTTACCAGTGTGCCTGGTGTTACCCCTGTGACTGCGCTAGCGCCGCCGGTGTGTCGCCGGTCGGCTTCCAGCGGCCCGACCCCAGGCCCGCACAACTGTCGGCTGACTTGCATCGGAAAACATTATGTCAACGTGCGCATCATTCGCCTATCGGCGCAAAGCAAAAGCCGCCCGAGCAGCTAACTGTCGGGCGGTCTTTGCCTGATCAATGAAAATTTCGCTAAGCGATGCCCCGCTTTATGACGTCGCGTGCCCGGTCGAGCATCGACGCGAACGGCCCGACCGCGAAATTCAGCTTCGCCGACTCCACGCCGGCGTGCGGACGGGTCGGCGCAATGGCCTCGGCGGCCCGCACCGCTGCCTGCCATGCTCTTGAGGTCACTGGCGTCGAGATTGCGCTGCCAGCTTGCTGAACTCCTCGTTCTCCTCGTGCTCGGCATGGTCGACGACTGCATCGCGGAACTTGGTCAGCTCATCAATGAACGCCTTGGAGCCGATGTCCATGCCTTCGAGCTTCGAAAGGTGTTCCTTCGCCACATGCTCCTCATGCAGCCGGGCATCGACGACCGCGTCGCCGTCAGCGATCTCACGACGTGCACGTGGATGAACAACCATTTCCTCGGCGGTCTCGTGCACGGCCAAGAGCTGGCGTAGAGCGATGAACGACTTCTCGCGGGCTTCGGTCGTCGACGCAGACAACACGTCGTCAAACATGTCCTTGATCAGGTTGTGCTGTCCTTTAAGGAATTTCACGACGTCTTCGGTCGACTGTACAAATGTTTCAACCACGGCAGTATCTCCGTCTCAATCCGGGGGATTCGGGGCGGCGCGATGGGCTGTGCGCCAACCATTGGCTACCCGGGGGCTGGCCCGACTAACCCTTGGAACTCTTGAGCTTGGCCTGCAGTCGCACGTTCACCGGCTCGGGCAGCAGCTCCGAAACGTCCCCTCCGAGCGATGCCACCTCTTTGGCCAGCGACGAAGACACGAACGAATAATTCGGCGTGGTGGCGACGAAGAACGTGTCGACTCCCGCGATGTGCTTGTTCATCTGCGCCATCTGCAGCTCGTATTCGAAATCGGTGCCGGTGCGTAGGCCCTTCACGATGGCCGTGAAGCCTCGGGCCTTGACGAAGTCGACCACCAGGCCCTCGCCGGCCTCAGCGCGCAGGTTGGGCAGGTGGGTCGTCGACTCGTCGATCATCGCGATGCGTTCGTCCAGGGTGAACATGCCGGACTTGTTGGGGTTGACCAGCACGGCGATGATGACCTCGTCGAACTGGGCCGCTGCGCGTTCGAAGATGTCGACGTGGCCGAGGGTCACCGGGTCGAACGATCCGGGACATACCGCGCCACTCATGGTCGATGACCGTAGCACTGCAGGTCAGCCGGTCCGCTCCAGCTGAGCCATCTCCAGCCGGGTGTCGCCGTATTTCCGTACCGGCCACACCGTCCACCCGGCCGGCCAGCGCAGCGGCGGCCCGGACGCTGCCCGCTCCACCACCGCGACGGTGCCGGTCCCGGCCCAGCCTCGCGTCGTCAGCTCGCTCAGCATTTCTTCGATCTCGGCGGCGTCGACGTCATAGGGAGGGTCGGCGAGCACCAGGTCGACGGGGTGGTCGGTGCCCGCCGCGAGCACCGATGCGACGGTGCCGCGCCGCAGCGTCGCTGCCGCGACGCCGAGAGTCTTGATGTTCTGCGCGATCACCGCCGCGGCCCGCTGATCGGACTCGACGAACACCGCGGCGGCCGCGCCGCGCGACAGTGCCTCCAGCCCGAGCGCTCCCGACCCGGCGTACAGGTCCAGTACCGATGCACCGGCGAGGTCCACTCTGGCAGTGAGCACGTTGAACAGCGACTCCCGCACCCGATCGGTGGTCGGGCGGGTGCCACGCGCGGGCACCGCGATGCGCCGTCCGCCCAGGGTGCCGGCGACGATGCGGGTCAGCTCACCACCACCAGTAGGTCACCACCCTCGACCTGCGCGGTCTGCGACACGGCGATCCGGCTGACGGTGCCCGCCTTGGGCGCGGTGATCGCGGCTTCCATCTTCATCGCCTCGATGGTCGCGATGGTTTGTCCGGCACTGACCTCGTCCCCGGACTCAACCGCGACGGTGACCACACCGGCGAACGGCGCGGCGACGTGATCGGCGTTGGACCGGTCGGCCTTCTCCGCGGCGGGCACCTCGCTGGCAATGCTGCGGTCGCGCACCACAACTGGGCGCAACTGGCCGTTGAGGATGCACATCACCGTACGCATGCCACGCTCGTCGGGATCCGAGATCGCCTCCAGCCCGATCAGCAGCTCGACGCCGCGCTCGAGCGTCACCCGGTGCTCATCGCCGTGCCGCAGTCCGTAGAAGAACTGGTTGGCCGAAAGGCTCGAGGTGTCGCCGTACAGATCTCGGTGGGCGTCGAATTCCTTTGTCGGACCGGGAAACAGCAGGCGGTTCAATTCGGCCTGTCGCTTCGGTCCGGCCAGCGCGAGCGCCGCCTCGTCATCCGGCGTGAGCTCCTGTGTCGGTTTGGCCGGCGGGCGTCCTGCTAATGCCTTGGTGCGCAACGGCTCCGGCCAGCCGCCGGGCGGATCGCCCAGCTCGCCGCGGAAGAATTCGATGACGGAGTCGGGGATGTCGAATCGTGCCGGGTCCGCGGCGAATTCGTCGGCGCTGACACCCGCGCCCACCAAGGCCAACGCGAGGTCACCGACCACCTTCGACGACGGCGTCACCTTCACCAACCGTCCGAGTATCCGATCGGCTCCGGCGTAGCTTTCCTCGATCTCCTCGAACCGGTCACCGAGCCCCAGCGCGATGGCCTGCTGTCTCAGGTTCGACAGCTGCCCGCCAGGGATCTCGTGGTGATACACCCGCCCCGTCGGGTGCGGGCCAGACCCGAACATCGAAGGGGGCGTACACCTTTCGCAGCGCTTCCCAGTACGGCTCGAGCTCACAGACCGACGCCAGCGACAGTCCGGTGTCGTATTCGGTGTGCGCCGAGGCGGCGACGATCGACGACAGCGCGGGTTGGCTCGTGGTGCCTGCCAGCGGTGCCGCGGCGCCGTCGACGGCGCTGGCGCCGGCTTGCCAGGCCGCCAGATAGGTGGCCAGCTGACCGCCGGGAGTGTCGTGGGTGTGCACGTGCACCGGGAGGTCGAACCGACTGCGCAGCGCACCGACCAATGCCGTCGCCGCCTGCGGCCGCAACAACCCGGCCATGTCCTTGATCGCCAGCACGTGCGCACCGGCGTCGACGATCTGCTCCGCCAGCTTCAGGTAATAGTCCAGCGTGTAAAGGTTTTCGCCCGGGTCGGAGAGGTCGCCCGTGTAGCTCATCGCGACTTCGGCCACCGCCGTGCCGGTTTCACGTACCGCATCGATCGCGGGCCGCATCGACTCGACGTTGTTCAGCGCGTCGAAGATGCGATAGATGTCGATTCCGGTCGCCGTCGCCTCGTCGACGAACGCCTTGGTGACGGTCTCCGGATACGGGGTGTAGCCGACGGTGTTGCGCCCGCGCAGCAGCATCTGCAGGCAGATGTTGGGCACCGCTTCCCGCAGCACCGCCAGCCGCTCCCACGGGTCTTCCTTCAGAAACCTCAGCGCCACATCGTAAGTCGCGCCGCCCCAGCATTCGATCGACAACAGCTGCGGCGTCATCCGCGCGATGTAGGGCGCCACCATCGAGCAGTCCGGTGGTGCGCAGCCGGGTCGCCAGCAGCGACTGGTGCGCGTCGCGGAAGGTGGTGTCGGTGACGCCGACGGACTTGGATTCGCGCAGCCATCGTGCGAAACCCTCCGGCCCATCTTCGGTCAGCAGCTGCTTGCTTCCACGCGGCGGCGACGCCTCGATGTCGATCTCCGGAAGCTTGTCCTGCGGGTACACCGTCGACGGGCGCGGCCCGTGCGGCTGGTTCACGGTCACGTCGGCGAGGTAGTTGAGGATCTTGGTGCCGCGGTCGGCCGGCGTGCGGGCGGTCAGCAGGTAGGGCCGCTGATCGATGAACGAGGTGTTGATCCGGCCGGCCCGGAAATCGTTGTCGCCGACGACCGCCTGCAGGAACGGGATGTTCGTCGACACGCCCCTGATCCGGAACTCGGCCAGGGCGCGGCGGGCGCGGGCGATCGCCGTGGAGAAATCGCGCCCGCGGCAGGTGAGTTTGACGAGCATCGAATCGAAGTGGGCGCTGATCTCGGCGCCGAGGTTGGTGCCGCCGTCCAGCCGGATGCCCGCACCGCCGGGGGTGCGGTAGCCGGTGATGCGGCCGGTGTCGGGCCGGAAACCGTTGGCCGGATCTTCTGTGGTGATGCGGCACTGCAAGGCCGCGCCATGCACCACCAGCTTGTCCTGCCGCAGCCCGAGCGCCTCGAGCGTCTCCCCGTCGGCGATGCGCATCTGGCTGGCGACCAGGTCGACGTCGGTGATCTCCTCGGTGACGGTGTGCTCGACCTGGATCCGCGGGTTCATCTCGATGAACACGTGGTGGCCGCGCTCGTCGAGGAGGAACTCGACGGTGCCCGCGTACGAGTAGTTGATCTCGCGGGCGAACGACACGGCGTTGTCGCAGATGGTCTGGCGCAGCTCCTCGGGCAGGTTCGGCGCCGGCGCCAGCTCGATGACCTTCTGGTGGCGACGCTGCACGCTGCAGTCGCGCTCGAAAAGGTGCATCACGTTGCCGTGGGTGTCGGCGAGTATCTGGACCTCGATGTGGCGCGGGTTGAGCACGGCCTGCTCGAGGTAGACCATCGGGTCGCCGAACGCCGACTCCGCCTCGCGGCTCGCCGCCTCGATGGCTTCGGGCAGTCCCGCGGCTTCGGTCACCCGGCGCATGCCGCGGCCACCACCCCCGGACACCGCCTTGACGAACAGCGGGAACTGCATGTCCCGGGCGGCGCTGACCAGCTCGTCGACCGAAGCCGACGGCGCAGACGACGTCAGCACCGGCAGGCCGGCCGCCCGGGCGGCGGCGATCGCGCGTGCCTTGTTGCCGGTCAGCTCCAGCACGTCGGCACCGGGCCCGACGAACGTGATTCCCGCCGCGGCGCAGGCCGCCGCCAGATCCGGGTTCTCGGAGAGGAACCCGTATCCCGGATAGACCGCGTCGGCACCTGCGTGCTGGGCGACCCGGATGATCTCGTCGACCGACAGGTACGCGCGGACGGGATGGCCGGTTTCGCCGATCTGATAGGACTCGTCGGCCTTGAGCCGGTGCTGCGAGTTGCGATCTTCGTACGGATACACCGCGACGGTCGTGATACCCATCTCGTAGGCAGCGCGGAAGGCGCGGATCGCGATCTCCCCGCGGTTGGCCACCAGGATTTTGGAGATCACCCGGAAACCCTAACGCCGACCCGCTGCGATGCGGTTAGAGAAGCGTCGACCAGTAGTCCCAGAACCGCACCAGGATGAGCAGAATCAGCGCGGTGAACCACAGCGCGACCAGCGACCACCGCCACTGGTAGAGAAACCGCGCCGCCCCGTGCTCGAGTTGCGGTTGCAGCGCGATGGACGCCACCACCACCAGCAAGGGAATGGTGACGGCCCAGACCACCATGCAGTACGGGCAGAGGGCGCCGATGCGGTAGAGACTCTGGAAGATCAGCCAGTGGACGAAGGCGACGCCGAGCAGCGTGCCGGTGGCCAGCCCCGCCCAGTACCACCGCGGCAGCCGCACCTTGGCGATGGCCAGCACCCCCGTCACCAGGACGACGGTGAAGGAGACGATGCCGATCAGCGGGTTCGGGAAACCGAACGCCGAGGCCTGCGGGGTGACCATCACCGAACCGCAGGACAGCACCGGGTTGATGCTGCAGGTCGGCACGTAGTCGGGGTTGATCAGGATCTCGATCTTCTCGATCGTCAGCGTGAGTGCTGAGGCCAACCCGAGAACACCGGCGACCAGCACCCACACCGCGCCGGCAGTGCGCACCGCAACAGGCTGGCGGTCTGCTGTTGCGGGCTCAGCCGTGCTGTCGGCTGTGACCGTCACGGTGCCCCCGGCGGCTTCGGCTCCGGGTTGGGCGGCGCAGGCATCAGGCCCGGGACGTCGCCGACGATCTCCTTGATCTTGGTCACCAACTCTGCGGGCGTGGTCGGGCTGTAGTCCTCACCGTTGATGCGGATCGTCGGCGTGGAGTTGACCTCGGTCGCACTCGCGAGACCCTGCACCATCTCGGTGTAGCGGCCGTTGTTGATGCAATCCGGCACCCCACCACTGACACCGGCCTGGCGGGCGACCTCGATCAGCCTGGCGTTGTCGGGGAATGGGCCGACGCCCTCTGCGGGCTGCTGGGCGTAGAGAGCGGCGTGGAAGCGACGGAACGCATCCTTCGACTCGTCGGCCACGCAGTAGGCGGCGTTCGCCGCGCGCGTCGAGTACCCGTCGCCCTGGCGGTCCAGGATCGAAACCATGTAGTAGTCGGCGGCGACCGCGCCGGTGTCGATCAGCTTGTTCACGGTCGGACCGAACTGCTTCTCGAAGTTGCCGCACGCCGGGCACAGGAAGTCCTCGTACAGCGACAGCACGGCCTTGGGTTCGTCGGTGCCCTCTTTGGTGACGAGGTTGCTCGAGGTCACCCGGATCGACTTGGCCTCGCCCTCGGCGGGCTTCTTGGAGGACGTCACGATGTAGAGCACCAGCCCGACGCCCAACAGCACGACGATTGCGGTCAGGCCGATCTGGATGAACAGGTTGCGCCTGCGGTCGGCCGCATTCAGGTCGTAGCGGGCGTTCTTCTTCGGTTTGGCCACGGGTCAAGCGTACCGGCGGGCCTCCCCCGGTTTGTCAGCTGCGGTTGAGATGGGCACGCAAAGCCGAAGTCACCTCGGCTGTCGCCGTCACGCTGCCGCCGCCGAGGCCGACGAAGTTGGGGAAGGAGTGGGTCAGCGATCCGAACTCCCGGGCGTCCACCGAGTTGCCCGCGGCGCGCAGCGCCTCGGCGTACTGCCTGCCTTCGTCGCGCAGCGGGTCGAAGCCCGCGGTGATCAGGAGGGTCGGCGGCAGCCCGGACAGGTCGTCGGCCAGCAGCGGCGATACCCGGGGGTCGGTAGGGTCGACGCCCGAACCCCCGAGGTACTTGTCCTGGCAGAAGTCCATATCCCAGCGGCGCAGGAAAAATCCGTCGGCAAACAGGCCCTGTGACCGGGTCTGGCCTGCGAAGTTGGTGATCGGATAGATCAGCAGCTGTAGCACAGGCGGCGGGTCGCCGTCGTCGCGTGCGCGTTGTGCCACCACGGCGGCGAGATTGCCGCCCGCGCTGTCGCCGCCGACGGCGACGCGGCCTGGATCGGCGCCCAGTTCGGCGGCGTTGTCGAGTGCCCACCGATAGCCCGCGTAGGCGTCTTCGACAGCGGCGGGTGCCTTGTGCTCGGGAGCCAATCGGTAGTCGACCGACAACACGTGGACGCCGGCGTCGTTGCAGATCAACTCGCACAGGTTGTCATGGGTGGTGTCTACGCCGCCGACGACAAACCCACCGCCGTGGTAGTAGACCAGCAAAGGCGCGCCGTCTTCGTTCGGCCGATAGTGGCGCGCGCGGATCTCCCCTGCCGGGCCCGGGAGCGACACGTCGGTAGATGTGGTTTCGACCTTCGCCCGCGGGAACTGTGCGGCCACGATGTTTATCAGTGTCCGGGCGGTCGCCACATCCTCGCTGAGGATGAGGCCCTGGTTGCCCGAGAAGCGCTGCAAGTTCAGGACCAGCTGCATCGTGGTGTCGAGGGTGTTCCCGTCGATGGTGACCGTGCGGCCGCCCATCATCAACCGCTTCAGTCGATCGGGTATCCGCGGAATGGCGTGCGGTGTCGCTTCCGACACGGCGTTCAGGATCCTGTCTCGGCGGGAAGCACTCGTCGGCACACTTTCAGACATGGCTTCTCCTCGATAGACCGCAACGACGGCATTTCGAACTGTGGAATGCCGACCAGGGATACGACAGCACACCGGCCGCGTTCGACGCCAGTCACCGGCGTGTCGAGGCCCGTCGGCACACTTACGCAGGTACTGATTAGGTGGCATATCCAAGTCGGTAATATCGTCATCTCCGAATCGGTGACCCCCGACCGGATTGTGAGTAATTTCGACGTGTTCGACTTCGAGCTGAGTGAGAGCGATATGGCATCTGCGATTCCCACCGTCTCTCTCAACGACGGAAACACGATTCCAGTAATCGGTCTCGGTGTCGCGGAACTGTCGGAGGAAGAAACCGAGCGGGCGGTAACGGCCGCGTTGGAGGCCGGCTACCGATCGATCGACACGGCGTCCGCCTACGGCAACGAGGCCGCGGTGGGCCGCGCCATCGCCGCGTCGGGCGTGCCGCGCTCGGAGTTGTTCGTCACCACCAAACTGGCCACCCAGGACCAGGGCTTCCAGTCGTCGCAGGACGCCTGCAAGGCCAGCCTGGACCGCCTCGGCCTCGACTACGTCGACCTCTACCTCATTCATTGGCCCGCGGGTGAGCAGGGTGCCTACATCGACAGCTGGGGTGGGCTGATGAATTGCAGGGCGGCGGGCCACACCCGATCGATCGGCGTGGCGAACTTCCACGAAGAGCACCTCTCGAACATCGTCGACCTGTCGTTCGTCAGCCCCGTCGTCAACCAGATCGAGCTTCACCCGCTGCTGAACCAGGCCGCGTTGCGGGCGGTCAACGCCGAGCGCGACGTCGTCACCGAGGCCTACAGCCCGTTGGGGGTCGGTCAACTGCTGGACAACCCGACCGTTGCCTCGGTCGCGCAGGCGCACGGCAAGTCACCCGCACAGGCGCTGATCCGCTGGAGCATCCAGCTCGGCAACGTCGTCATCCCCCGTTCCGCGTCGCCGGAGCGCATCAAGGAGAATCTCGACGTGTTCGACTTCGAGCTGACCGACGAGGAGATGGCAACGCTCAACGGGCTCGACGACGGCACCCGGTTCCGGCCGAACCCCGATACGTATACCGGCACTTAACCGGTCGGTCGGCCAAGAGTTCAGCCCGTCGGGCAGGTTGCGGCGGCGTCACGCAGCACGACCGCAGACGGCGCATCGACGGGCAGCCCGTAGCCACGCAGCACCGCGATGAACTGCATGGCGTACTGACACCGGAACGCGACGTTGGCCGGCATCCAGAGGGCGGGCTCGGAATCACCCTTGTCCTGATTTGACTGCCCGGCCACTGCGAGCAGATTCGCAGGATCGTTGGCGAACCGCAGCCGCATGTCGTCGGTCCAATTGCGGGCACCGAGGTCCCAGGCCAACGCCAGCGGCACGAGGTGGTCGATCTGGACGGACGCGCCGACCTGATTGCCGCGCGCGAACGCGATCGTGGCGTTGGTGTACGGGTCGTGCAGTGTGCCGGTGCCAACGGCGTTGGGACACCGCTTGATCGACACGTACGTCTTGTCGACAAGGTCGCGGTCGAGGATGTCGTTGCGGGTGTCACACCCGTTATGACCGCCGGGGGCGGGGTTGTCATCGGTCCACGAGTCACCGAACGCCGCTCTGCGGTAGTCGAAGCCGCGGATACGCAGAGGCACCTGTGCCATCCCGGCCAGCACGTCCACACCCGGTGCGACAGTGGGGACGTCGGCCTGCGCGACGAACCAGGCGGCGCGGTGGTCCGCAGACGCGATCGTCTGGTAGGCCACTGCCATGGTCAGCGCCACCACCATCGCCAGCAGCATCAATCGTTTACGGCTCATGCCTTGTCCAGGTACTCGACGCGTTCGGTGTCGGTGAACTGCGCTGCCAGAAGTGCCATTCCGGGATCGGCGGGGTCGTGCTGATAATGCGATTGGCAGAACTCACGTGCCGTTTCGATGACTTCACGATGCTCGAACAGCGACAAAAACCTCAGCGTGATCGGCCGGCCGGATTGGCTGTAGCCCAACACGTCTCCCTCGCGGCGCTCTCTGAGGTCCAGATCGGCGAGCTCGAAGCCGTCGAGTGTGCCCGCCACCGCCTTTAGCCGTTCTCCGGCCTTGGAATCCTCCGGCAGCCGGGTGGCGAGCAGACACAGGCTGGCGTGTTCGCCACGGCCGATGCGACCCCGTAGCTGGTGCAGCTGACTGATTCCGAAACGGTCGGCGTCCATCACGAACATGACCGTCGCATTGGGTACGTCGACACCGACCTCAATGACAGTGGTGCACACCAGTACGTCGACCTGACCATCGCGGAACGCGGCCATCACCGCGTCCTTGTCGTCGGCGGACAGACGGCCGTGCATCAAGCCGAGCCGCAGATCCGACAGCGGGCCGTGCCTCAGATACTCCAAGAGTTCAACGACGGTTGCGGCGGGCGGCCCACCCGTGCCGTCATCGTTGCTCTTGTCGGCCTCGTCGATGCGCGACGCGACGACGTAGGCCTGGCGCCCGCCGCGAACCTCTTCGATGATCCGTTGCCAGGCGCGGTTGAGCCACTGCGGCTTCTCTTTGACGAATATCGTGTTGGTGGCGATGGGCTGGCGACCGCGGGGCAACTCACGGAGCGTCGACGTCTCGAGGTCGCCGTAGACGGTGAGCGCGACAGTACGCGGGATCGGCGTCGCGGTCATGACGAGCAGATGCGGCGTCATGCCTTCGGGAGCCTTGGCGCGCAGCCGATCTCGCTGTTCAACACCGAACCGATGCTGCTCGTCGACCACCACCATGCCGAGCCGGTCGAAGTCGACAGACTCTTGCAAGAGCGCATGTGTACCGATGACGATGCCTGCCTCACCGGAGGCAACTTCGTCGCGCACCTGCCGTTTCTGTTGGGGTGACATCGATCCGGTCAGCAATGCCACCCGTGTCGCGTTGTCGGTACCGCCAAGTTGACCCGCCATCGCCAGCGGGCCGAGCACATCGCGCACCGACCGGGCATGTTGGGCGGCAAGCACTTCGGTTGGCGCGAGCAACGCGCATTGGTAACCGGCGTCGATCATCTGCAACATGGCCAGCACCGACACGATGGTCTTCCCCGAGCCGACTTCACCTTGCAGCATCCGGTTCATCGGTCGGGTCGCGGCGATTTCGGTCGAGAGTGTGTCCAGCACGTCGCGCTGGCCGGTCGTCAATTCGAACGGCAGTCGCTCCATGAGTCGCCGCGAGCAGTCCGTCGGTCCTTCCTCGGCGCCGACGGTCCCGCTCGCACCAGATCTCCGTGCCGTCGCGCCACGAGCGCCCACTGCAGACCGAGGGCTTCGTCGTAGGTGAGACGGATACGGGCATGTTCGCGCTCAGACTTCACTCTCGGCGAGGTGGATCGCTCGCAGTGCCTCGTCTTCGGAGATCAGATTTTCCTGTTGCACAAAAGATTTCGGCAACGGTTCGTCGACCGGATCAAGCATGTCGAGCACCTGGCGCACGCAGGCGTATATGTCCCAGCTCTGCACCTTCGCGCTGGCCGGATAGATGGGGAAGAAGTCGCGTTCGAAGGCCGAAAGCAGGATCTCACCGCTGGCCGCCTGCGATGCTTCAGCGATCTTTGCAAGTGACTTGGTGCCGACGGTTCTGCTGCGCGTCGGGTCGAGAATCAAGAACGCGGGATGGGTCAATTGCAATGTGCCCTTGTAATAGCCGACCTCGCCGGACAGCATCACGCGGGTGCCCTCGATCAAGCTCTTCTTCAGGAACTTCGCGTTGAAGAACGTGGCGGTCACCTTGGGTCTGCGGTCGCCAAGGGTGACGACGAGGTATTCCCGCTTCGGCTTGCGGTTCGTCCAGCGCACGTCGGCCTTGGTGATCATGTCGACGAAGGTGATGTGCTCGCCTTCCCCGGGTGGCTCACGATCCTCACCGAGCACTGTCATGCCCTCGCTGTACTTGCGCGGGAAGTGCCGAAGCAGGTCGTTGACGGTTCGGATGCCGAAATGCTCCTCGAGTGGACCCGCCGACTTCGCCCCGATGACGAAGTCGAGCCGATCGGTCAACGTCGCCACGGTTACTCGACCCCGATCAACAACGCGTCACCGCGATGGCCGGTGTGGTACGTCACCAGCTCGGTGCCCAGGTGTTCACGATGCACGTGCTCCTGAAGCGCTTCGCCGACAGCGGGATCCACGTCGGCTCCGCTCAACACGGTGACCAGCTCTCCGCCCGCAACAAGCAAAAGGTCGATCAGTCCGACGCCCGCGGCGGTGATGTTCTCGGCGACGATCAGCACCTCGTCACCGGCGATGCCGAGGCCGTCACCGGGCTTGCAGGTTCCGGCCCAGGTCAACGCCTCCTCGGTGGCACGCCGGACCGAACCGTGCCTGGCGCCCGCCGCGGCGCGGGCCATCGTGTAGCCGTCGTCGACGGCCTGCCGATCGGCGTCGTGCACGGCCAGTGCGGCCAGCCCCTGGACCATCGAACCTGCGGGCACCGGCACGACGTCGATCCCCCATCCGATCGCGGCGGTGCACCCGGCGACCAGCTCCTCTGCCGCGACAAAGCCGTTGGGCAGCACCATGATCTGGGCGGCGTCCGCGTCGACGAGGCCGCGCAGCAACTGCTTGGCGCTCACCGCGGACATCGGATCGGTCGCATCGGGGTTCGGCCGCAGGACATGGGCGCCTTCGCCACCGAACAGCTCGGCAGCGCCGTCACCGTCGACGACGGCGAGCACCGCCCGTTCGCGGCCCCAGCCGCCCGGCGCATGCGTGCTCGCGGCGCCGGTCAGCGCGGTGATCTGGATCCGGGTCAGGGTGCCGAAGGGCAGCGCCGCCTCGATCGCGCCACCGGCGTCGTCGGAGTGCACGTGCACCGAATAGTGACCGGCACCGTCGGACATGGCCGCGGCGATGGCAACCGAGTCCCCCAGTGCGTCGAGCCGTTGACGCAGCTTCTCGACCCCTTCCGGCGCGCAGCCGCTCAGCAGGTACATCACCTCGAATAGCGGTGGAGCGGGCGCCGCGACGGCGATCTCGGCCTCCGGTGGCGAGGGCACATACTCCTGGCGGATCGGCGCGTGACCGGACACGGTCCTCAACAGCGCGTCGAGGAGGACCAACAGCCCGCGGCCCCCGGCGTCGACCACGCCCGCGTCGGCGAGCACGTCGAGCTGCTCGATGGTCTTGTCGAGGGCGACCACGGCCGCATCTCCGGCAGCCGCGACCACGCCGACGAGGTCAGCGTCCTCGAAGCTGGCGTCCTCGGCAGCACCCGCCGCGGCCTGCAGCACCGACACGATGGTTCCGGGCACCGATTCGCCCATCGATGCGACCACCAGACCGATCGCGTGACGCAGTGCCGCTGCGAGGATTGCGCCGTTGATGTCGCTCAGCTCGCCCCCGTGCTCGGCGGCGGCCTCGGCGGCGACGTCGGCGATACCTCGCAGAATCTGCGACAGGATCACCCCGGAATTGCCGCGGGCGCCGTGCAGCGCGCCGCCGGCCAGCGCCGCCGTCACCCGGGCCACGTCACCGTCGGCTGCCGAGGCGTCCGCCTGCGCCCAGGCCGCGCGCATGGTGAAGAGCATGTTGGTGCCGGTGTCGGCGTCGGCGACCGGGAAGACGTTCAGCCGGTTGATCTCGTCGGTGTGGGCGATCAGGTCACCCACCGAGGTGTGGGCCCAGTCCAGCAGGGCCGCCGCATCCAGCCGCCGACCCGACTCGCCCATCAGTCACCCACCTCCCACCTCCATTGACGGACCTCCCGGTGGGCGCCAGCCTATCCACTGGCGGAGACATCACTGGCCACAACGACGGGCCTGGTCCGCAGCCGGTGGACATCGTTTTGGCGTTCGCTTTCCGGCCCGGTATCCTGGTCAGGTTGTCGGGTCGACCTGTCGCCGGTTTCCGGCGAAATGGCCCCAGACCCCCGAAGTACTGATCCGAGGAGTTCTCCATATGGCTGCCGTGTGCGATATCTGCGGGAAGGGCCCCGGCTTTGGCAAGTCGGTGTCGCATTCCCATCGCCGGACCAGCCGTCGCTGGGATCCGAACATCCAGACCGTGCGCGCCGTGACCCGTCCCGGCGGCAACAAGAAGCGCATCAACGTCTGCGCTTCGTGCATCAAGGCAGGCAAGGTCACCCGCGGCTAGGGCAGGCGCCAGTCGATCGGGTCCGCACCCATCCCCTCGAGCAGTTCGTTCGCACGGCTGAATGGCCGTGACCCGAAGAATCCCCGCGACGCCGAAAGCGGCGACGGATGCGGCGACTCGATCGCGACGCAACCGCTTCCGTCGAGCATCGGCTTCAGGGTGGACGCGTCACGACCCCACAAGACGGCCACCATCGGCTGCTGCCGCGCCACCAGCGCGCGGATCGCGCATTCGGTGACGGCCTCCCACCCCTTGCCCCGGTGCGACGCCGGATTGCCGGGCCGCACGGTCAGCACCCTGTTGAGCAGCATGACCCCGCGCTCGGCCCATGGGGCGAGATCGCCGTTGGTGGGAGCCGGATAGCCGAGATCCGTGCCGTACTCCTTGTAGATGTTCTCCAGGCTGCGCGGCAGCGGCCGCACGTCGGCAGCCACCGAGAAGCTCAGCCCGACCGCATGGCCGGGAGTCGGATACGGGTCCTGTCCGACGATCAGCACCCGCATCTGATCGAATGGAAAGGTGAAGGCACGCAACACATTCTGCCCCGCGGGCAGGTACTGACGGCCCGCGGCGATCTCGGCCCTGAGGAACTCCCCCATCTGGGCGACCTGCCCACCGACGGGTTGCAGTGCGCGCGCCCAGCCCGCCTCGACGAGTTCATGCAGGGGGCGTGCCGTCACGACAAGTCAACCTAGCGGCTCTGCTCACTGAAAGGACTGCCAGCCCGGTTTTCCGTGCCACCCTTCGCCGTCGACAAGCACCCGCGCCGGACCGTCGATCACCGTGCCGACGCTCCGCCAGCCCTCCGGCGGTGTTCCGGGGAACGTCGCGACGAGGGCGTGGTCTTCCCCACCGCCGAGCAGCCATGCCCATACGTCGGCGTCCGCCGCGGCGGCGGCTGCCGACAGGGCGTCGCGGTCGGCCGTCAGCGCCGCGGTGGACACGTTGATGCCAACGCCGGACGCATCGGCAATGTGGCCGAGGTCGGCCAACAGCCCGTCGGAGACGTCCGTCATCGCCGTGGCACCCCCGTCGGCGGCGACGCGCCCCTGGCCGTACGGCGGTTCCGGCACAAGATGTCGCCGACGCAACGCATCAAAGCCGTCAATACCGTTGTGCCACAGGTGATGTCCGGCTGCAGAGCGGCCCAGCTCACCCGCGACGGCAAGTGTGTCGCCCGGCCGGGCCCCGGCCCGCAACACCGGTGCCCGTCCCGCGAGATCGCCAAGCGCGGTCACCGAAATCACCCACTGCGGGGCGCTGACCAGATCGCCGCCGACGATCCCGGCGCCTAGCCGGCCTGCCTCCTGCCACATGCCGTCGGCAAGTTCGAGGGCCTGCGCGGTCGGGGTGTCACCGGGTGCGCCGAACGCGACGACGAATGCGGTTGCCGCTGCGCCCATGGCCTCGATATCGGCGGCGTTCTGCGCAATGGCCTTTCGGCCGACGTCATGCGGTGACGACCAGTCCAGCCGGAAGTGTCTGCCCTCGACGAGCATGTCGGTGGACACCACCGTCTTGCCGTCCCCCGCGACGACGACCGCCGCGTCGTCACCGGGGCCCACCGCGACCACCCGCGGCTGCTCGCGGCCGGCGACGAGCCGGTCGATGACGGCGAACTCCCCCAGCCCAGCCAGGCTGTCGGCCGGCTCGTGGTTCGCCATGGCACCTCCTGCGACGCTCATGCGGTGCGCTGAACACCGGGCGGACCTGCGGTACGTTTGTTCCCTGCGGCGTGGAGTCTATGCAGCGGGACGGAGGACACAGCGGGTGGTCGAGGCTTTCATGCTGATCCAGACCGACGTGGGCCGCGCCGAAGTTGTCGCCAAGCAGCTGGCCGGGCTGGCCGGTGTGCTGTCCGCCGAGTACGTCACCGGGCCGTATGACGTGGTGGTGCGCATCGGGGCGGACACCATGAACGACCTGCAGGACACCGTCGTGCCGACCGTTCAGCAGGTCACCGGCATTACCCGCACGCTGACCTGCCCCATCGCCAACGGGGCGCGCCCCTAAAGTTGCCCGTGTGGCTCCTACGACCGACAGCAGCCGGGACGGGCCGCCGCGGTCCCTGCTGATCGCCGCGATCGCGGTGGCCGTGGCGGCGATCGTCGCGGTGCTGGCGATCGCCGCCGTCCGGCAGTCGTCACCGCGGCAGCAGGCCGTCCCGATCGCGTCGGTGCCCGCGCCCAGTGCGGAAGGCCCCGAATGCGGCGCGCTGACGGAGGCACTGCCCGAAGAGCTGGGCGACTACCGGCGCGCCGCGGCCGCCGACCCCGCGCCTGCGGGTGCGGCGGCGTGGCAGGCGGCGTCCGACGCCGAACCGGTCATCCTGCGTTGCGGGCTGGACCGGCCGGCGGACTTCGTCGTGGGTGCACCCATCCAGGTGGTCGATGCCGTGCAGTGGTTCGAGGTGGCCGACGAGGGCAGAAGTACCTGGTTCGCCGTGGATCGCCCGGTATATATAGCCCTGACGCTGCCGGGCGGGTCGGGCCCGACGCCGATCCAGGAGATTTCCGAGGTGATCGCGCGGACGCTTGCCGCCGAACCGATCGACCCGGCGCCGGCGCCGCTAACGCAGCCCGGTGCCCCCCGCCGATTGTGAACCTGGCGACGGAAATGGTCGGAAAACGTCGTCAGATTCACAAATCAGATGTGCCAGCGATGCCGCGCTAACGCAGCCCGGTGCCCCGCGCCACCGCGGTGTCCACCATCGCTGCCAACAAGGTCGGATAGTCGACGCCGCTCGCGGCCCACATCCTCGGATACATCGAGATCGTGGTGAACCCCGGCATGGTGTTGATCTCGTTGACCACCGGCCCGTCGTCGGTCAGGAAGAAGTCGACGCGGGCCAGGCCCTGGCAGTCGATCGCGCGGAACGCCCGGATGGCCAGCCGGCGCACCTCGTCGGCGACGTCGTCGTCGATCTTGGCGGGCACGTCGAGCTCCGCGGCGTCGTCGAGATATTTGGTGGCGAAGTCGTAGAACGCGTCCTCGCGGCCGCGCACGCCGGCTACCCGGATCTCGCCGACGGTGCTCGCTTCGACCCTGCCGTCGGGAAATTCAAGGACGCCGCACTCGAGTTCGCGACCGGGCACGGCCGCCTCGACAATCACCTTGGGGTCGTGCGTGCGGGCATCGGCGATGGCGGCGGGCAGCTGATCCCACGCGGTGACCCGGCTGACCCCGATCGACGATCCGCCGCGAGCCGGTTTGACGAACACCGGCAGGCCGAGCCGCTCGCGCTCGTCGAGTTCCAGCGTCTGCTGGCGCGGCCGCAGCACGGCGTGGTCGCCGATCGGCAGGCCCTCGGCGACGAGCAGCTTCTTGGTGAACTCCTTGTCCATGCCCGCCGCGCTGGCCAGCACGCCCGCGCCGACGTAGGGCACGCCGGCCAACTCGAGCAGCCCCTGGATAGTGCCGTCCTCGCCGTACGGTCCATGCAACACCGGGAACACCACGTCAACGGAGGCCAGCAGCTCCCCCGCCCCTTGGCCGAGAGACAGCAGCTGACCGCTGCGGCCCGGGTCGGCGGGCAAGGCCAACGCGGTGCCCGAGGTACCGGTGACTTCCGGTAGCCGGCCGTCGGTGATCGCCAGGGTGTCCGGCGCGGCGTTGGTCAGCACCCAGGAACCCTCGGGCGTGATACCGACGGCGACCACTTCGAACCGCTCCGGGTCGAGGTGGCGAAGGATGCTACCTGCCGAAACGCATGAGATTGCGTGCTCGGAGCTGCGTCCGCCGTAGACGACAGCAACACGGACGCGGCCGGCGGAGCCGGGCTGGTAGCGGGCAGTCACAACCTAGAGAGGCTACCGCCCTCGCCGGAGCCCGCATGTTCTAGCGCTGTGACCTGCGGTTTCACCCCAGCGACCGCTCGATGTCGACGATCAGGTCATCGGTGTCCTCGATGCCCGCCGAGATGCGGGCGAAGCCCTCGTCGACCGGGTCGCCCCACCGGGCCCGGCGGTCAACGGAACTGTGTATGCCACCGAAGCTGGTCGAGGAGATGAGCAGGTCGCTGTTCTGCACCAGCGCGTGCACCGCCGCGGCGCTTTCGAGCTCCACCGCCACGATTCCGCCGAAGCGCTTCATCTGCCGGTTGGCGACCTCGTGCGACGGGTCGTCGGGCAGGCCCGGATACCGCACCGATCGCACGGCGGGATGTGTGCGCAACGTCAGGGCGATCGCGAGCGCGTTCTGGCATTGGCGCTCGAACCGTAGGCCTGCGGTGCCGATGCTGCGCAGCACCATCCAGGCCTCGAACGGACCCAGGATCGGGCCCGCCAGCAGTCGCTCGTGTTCGATCGCCGCCATCTGCTCGACGTGACTGCCTGCGACATAACCCGCGAGAAGGTCGTGATGACCCGACAACGTCTTGGTGGCGCTGGCGACGACGAGGTCGGCACCCAGTGACAAGGGCTGCTGCCCGAGCGGTGTCGCCGTGGTGTTGTCCACGACGAGCGTCGCACCGCGACCGCGACACGTCATCGCCAGGCGATGAAGATCGACAACTTCCAGGCCGGGGTTCGACGGCGTCTCGGCAAGCACCACGTCGGCGCCGGAAGCGGCATCAATGATGTCCGCGTAGTTCGCTTCGATGACGGAGATGCCCTGCGGTGCAAGATATTCCCTCGCATAGCGCCGCACCTGGTAATAGCCGTCGGCGGGCACGACCAGCGTGCTACCCGGCTTGGCAAGCACTCTCAGCGCCGACGTGATCGCCGCCATGCCGGACCCGAACGACAAAGCCGCTGAGGCGCCTTCGAGTTCCGCCAACGCTGATTCCAGGTGTCGCCATGTCGGGTTGGACCTGCGGCCGTAGCTGTCGAGCGAGTCGTCCTCGCTGGGCGGGATGTGGTACGCGGCAGCGGGCACAGGCGGCGGTGCCACTGCACCACCTGGAATCGCCTCGAAACCAACGGCTTTGACGCTGCGGGTGGAATCACCGTACGGGCCGGTCACGTCGACTACTCCGGCTTGGTGCTGCGGCCCAGCAGAAGTGCGACCGCCTCGTCCACCGACAATCCCTTGTGGCACACCCGATGTACCGCGTCGGTAAGTGGCATCTCGACGTCGTAGCTCCCCGCAAGTGCCAGTATCGATTCGCACGATGTGACACCTTCGGCGATGTGGCCGCCGGCCGCCAGCTTCGCCGCTTCCACCGACTCACCCGTGCCGAGCCGCTGACCGAACGTTCGGTTGCGCGAGTGCGGCGACGTGCATGTCGCGACGAGGTCGCCAACTCCGGCCAGGCCGGCCAACGTGGCGGGCTTGGCTCCCAACGCGATTCCCAGCCGCATGATCTCGGCGAGCCCCCGGGTGATGATCGCCGCCATTGTGTTCTCGCCGAGCCCGACCCCGGCCGCCATGCCGCAGGCCAACGCGATCACGTTCTTGCAGGCGCCGCCGACCTCGGCGCCGATGACATCGGCGTTGGTGTAGGGGCGGAAGTATCGGGTAGCCAGCGCCCGCTGCAGGGCCACGGCGCGACCTGAGTCGGCGCATGCGACGACGGTGGCCGTGGGCTGTTCCTCGGCGATCTCGCTGGCGAGGTTCGGCCCGGTGACGACGGCCACCCGGGAGGGGTCGGCACCGGTCACCTGGACCACCACCTGGCTCATCCGCATCAACGTGTCCAGCTCGATGCCTTTGGCCAGACTGACCAGCGTGACGTCGTCACCGAGCAGGTCGCTCCAGTCGGTGAGATTGGCCCGAAGCGTCTGCGAGGGCACCGCGAGCAGCACCGTGCACGCGCCGGCCAGCGCTTCGGCCGCGTTGCTGGTCGCGCGGATTGACTTCGACAGTTCGACGTCGCCGAGGTACTCGGTATTTCGGTGGGTGTCGTTGATCTCGTCGGCCAGCTCCTGGCGGCGGGCCCACAGAGTCACGTCGTTGCCCGCATCCGCCAACACTTTGGCCAGCGCTGTTCCCCATGCACCGGCCCCCATGACAGCCGCCTCGACCACGGCTTCACCCTATCGTGGCCCGTCGGGGGGATATCTCGACTGCCACAGCGGGCTGGACTGGCAGGATGAGGGCTCATGAGCGGCACGCAGACCGGCGCGCCAGCTGACGTCGGATTGGTCATCGCCGTCAAGCGGCTCACCGCCGCCAAGACCAGACTCGCCCCGGTGTTCGCCGCGGCGACCAGGGAAGGCGTGGTGCTGGCCATGATGGTCGACACCATCAAGGCCGCACTGGCGGTCCCGGCACTGCAGACGGTCACCGTCGTCACGCCCGACCGGGTTGCCGCCGAGGCCGCGAAGGAGTTGGGCGCACAGGTGCTCACCGATCCGACGCCGGACGGCCACCGCAACCCGCTGAACAACGCGATCGTCGCCGCGGAAGCCGTCGTGCGCGAGTACACGCCGAATATCGTTGCGCTGCAGGGTGATTTGGCGGCCCTCCAGCCGCAGGAATTGGCAGAGGCGATCACCGCCGCTCGCGGATTCCGCCGTAGTTTCGTCGGCGACAGGCATGGCACGGGGACATCTGCGCTTTTTGCATTCGGCGTTCCATTGGAACCTCAGTTCGGGTCCGATTCGGCCCGACGGCATCAGCATTCGGGGGCCATCGAATTGACCGGGGCGTGGCCGGGGTTGCGCTGCGACATCGACACACCCGACGACCTGATGGTGGCCCGCCGGCTCGGCGTGGGTGCGGCGACGATGCAGGCCATCGGTAGGCCGAGGTGAACGGCGGTCGACGGATATCGCTGGTCGGTACCAGTTCCGCTGGCCGATGAGGAATGATTGAGGGAATGACCGAAACCGAGGCGCAAGTTCGACCGGACGACACCGATGTCGTACCGGGTAATTCGGCGCCCGAGGCACCACCCGCGGCGACGGCACCCGCCGTCGACAATGCGCTGCCCGAGGACCGGTACCTCAACCGCGAGCTGAGCTGGCTGGACTTCAACGCCCGGGTGCTGGCGCTGGCCGCCGACACCTCACTTCCGCTACTCGAGCGCGCCAAGTTTCTCGCGATCTTCGCGTCGAACCTCGACGAGTTCTACATGGTCCGGGTCGCCGGCCTGAAGCGACGCGACGAGATGGGCCTGTCGGTGCGATCCGCGGACGGCCTGTCACCCCGCGAACAGCTGCGGCGGATCAGTGAGCGCACCCAGCAGATTGCCAGCAGGCAAGCGCAGGTCTTTCTGGAGTCGGTCCGTCCGGCGCTGGCGGACGAAGGCATCCTCATCGTCACGTGGGCCGAGCTCGACGACGCCGAGCGCGACCGGCTGTCCACCTACTTCCACGAGCAGGTGTTCCCGGTGCTGACGCCGCTTGCCGTCGACCCTGCGCACCCGTTCCCGTTCGTGAGCGGGCTGAGCCTGAACCTGGCCATCACCGTGAAGCATCCCGACGACGGCGGTCAGCACTTCGCCCGAGTCAAGGTGCCCCCCAACGTCAACCGCTTCGTCGAGTTGGACAGTCGCGACGGCAAGTTGCGGTTCCTGCCGATGGAGGTACTGATCGCGGCGTTCCTGCCGGTGTTGTTCCCCGGCCTGGAGATCGTCGAGCACCACGCGTTCCGGATCACCCGCAACGCGGATTTCGAGGTCGAAGAGGACCGCGACGAAGATCTACTGCAGGCCCTCGAGCGGGAATTGGCCCGCAGGCGATTCGGCTCTCCGGTGCGGCTCGAAGTCGCCGACGACATGACCGAGAACATGCTCGAGCTGCTGCTGCGCGAGCTCGATGTGAACCCCGGCGACGTCATCGAGGTGCCCGGACTCCTGGACCTGTCGTCGCTGTGGCAGATCTACGGCATCGACCGTCCGGAATTGAAGGACCCGCCGTTCGTGCCCGCCACCCCACCCGCGTTCGGCGAACGGGAAACACCCAAGAGTATCTTCGCCGCACTGCGCGACGGCGACGTTCTCGTCCACCACCCGTACGACTCGTTCTCAACCACCGTGCAGCGGTTCATCGAACAAGCCGCCGCCGACCCGAACGTGCTGGCGATCAAACAGACGTTGTATCGCACCTCCGGCGACTCGCCGATCATCGACGCATTGATCGACGCCGCGGAGGCCGGCAAACAGGTCGTTGCGCTGGTGGAGATAAAGGCGCGGTTCGATGAGCAGGCCAACATCAAGTGGGCACGGGCACTCGAGCAGGCCGGCGTGCACGTGGCCTACGGGATGATCGGGTTGAAGACACACTGCAAGACGGCGTTGGTGGTGCGCAGGGAAGGCTCGGCGATCCGGCGCTACTGCCACGTGGGCACCGGCAACTACAACCCGAAAACTGCTCGGCTGTACGAGGATGTCGGCCTGTTGACCGCCGCACCCGACATCGGCGCCGACCTCACCGATCTGTTCAACTCCCTGACCGGATACTCCCGCAAGGACTCCTACCGCAACCTGTTGGTCGCCCCGCTCGGTGTCCGCAAGGGCATCATCGAGCGCATCGAACGGGAAGCCGAGGCCACGCGGGCGGGTGCCGACGGCCGAATCCGGCTGAAGGCCAATGCGTTGGTCGACGAGCAGGTGATCGACGCTCTCTATCGGGCCTCGCAGGCCGGTGTCCGGGTCGAGGTCGTGGTGCGCGGCATTTGTGCGCTGCGGCCGGGCGCCGACGGCTTCTCCGACAACATCGTGGTGCGCTCGATTCTGGGCCGATTCCTCGAACACTCACGAGTTATTCACTTCCGCGCCATCGACGAGTTCTGGATCGGTAGCGCCGACATGATGCATCGTAATCTCGACCGACGGGTCGAGGTGATGGCTGAAGTGAAGGATCCGAGGCTGAAAGCGCAACTGGACGAGGTGTTCGATTCGACGATGAATCCCGCCACCCGGTGCTGGGAGCTGGGCGCCGACGGAAGTTGGACAGCGTCACCGCAGGAGGGCAAGACCGTGCGGGATCATCAGGTGTGGCTGATGGAACGCCACCGGCACCCTTGATATCCTGTCCGGCGGTTTGAATGACCTGCAGGAGTTGAGGTGCCAAAGGAGAGCCCAGATACCGACGCGGTGCCGGTCGACAAAGATGTGCTGGCCGCCGGTGCGGTGTTGTGGCGTCCCAATGGCGATTCATCCGATCCCGAAGTCGCGGTGATCCACCGCCCCCGTTACGACGACTGGTCACTGCCCAAGGGCAAGGTCGATCCCGGAGAGACCGAAACGGCTACGGCCGTGCGGGAGGTGCAGGAGGAGACGGGTCACTGCGCGCACCTCGGCCGGCGGCTGGCGTCGGTCAGTTATCCGGTCGAACAGGGCATCAAGAGGGTGCGGTTTTGGGCGGCGCGCAGCGTCGGTGGCGAGTTCACGCCGAACTCCGAAGTCGACGAGTTGAAGTGGCTGCCCGTCGCGGCGGCGATGAAGCAACTCGGTTATCCGCACGACCGAAAGGTTCTGCGCCGGTTCGCCAAGCTGCCTGTCGACACCCAGACCGTTCTCATCGTCCGGCACGGCACCGCAGGCAGCAAGTCCCGGTACAAGGGTGACGATCGGATGCGGCCGTTGGACAAACGCGGGCGCGCCCAGGCCGAATCACTTGTCGGCCAGTTGCTCGCATTCGGCGCCAACACGCTGTGCGCCGCGGACCGCGCGCGCTGCCACCAGACCATCGAACCGTTGGCCGAAGAACTCGGGGTGCAAATTCACAACGAGCCACTGTTGACCGAGGAAGCGTACGCAGATGACCGGAAGGCGGCCCGCCGCCGGATCCTGGAGATCGCCGCCGCCGAAGGCACACCGGTGATCTGCACACAGGGGAAGGTCATTCCGGATCTGATCGACTGGTGGTGCGAACGCGACGGCGTTCGTCCGGACAAGTCACGCAACCGCAAGGGCAGCACGTGGGTGATGTCGTCATCGCAGGGCCTTTTGGTGGCGGCCGACCACATCGGTAGTCCGCTGGTCACCATGAAATAGCGCTGCCGCAACGCGCAGATTCGCCGTGGGTCGCGATGACCCACGGCGAATCTGACTAGAAACTACCTACGGCCCTTGGCCGGCGCCCGGCGCACAGCCTTCTTGACCGCGCTGCGCTTCACTGCCTTCTTGGCGGCGCCGCGCTTCACTGCCTTCTTGGCGGCGCTGCGCTTCACTGCCTTCTTGGCGGCGCTGCGCTTCACTGCCTTCTTGGCGGCGCTGCGCTTCACTGCCTTCTTGGCGGCGCTGCGCTTCACTGCCTTCTTGGCAACGCTGCGCTTCACAGCCTTCTTGGCGGCGCTGCGCTTCACTGCCTTCTTGGCCACGTTGCGCTTCACGGCCTTCTTGACAGCCGCCCGCCTGACGGCCTTCTTGACAGCCGCCCGCCTGACGACCTTCCTGGCGACAGCCTTCCTGGCCGCACCGGTTCCACTTCCACGTTTCACTGCAGGTCCTTCCGCCGAGAGGCGCTGTGCGCCAGAGACAACCGCTTTGAATTGAGCGCCGGGCCGGAACGCCGGCACGGACGTTGGCTTCACTTTCACTGTCTCGCCCGTGCGTGGATTACGCGCCACCCGGGCTGCACGACGGCGCTGTTCGAATACGCCGAAACCGGTAATGGTGACACTGTCACCGTTATGCACCGCACGCACGATTGTGTCGACAATGTTCTCCACCGCTTCGGTAGCCGAGCGGCGGTCGACGTCGAGCTTCTTCGTGAGTGCGTCGATCAGCTCTGCTTTGTTCATGCAAAACCTCCACAACAGTGGTCCACCTTGGACCGACTAGAGGACACGGTAATCCCTCATACCACTGATTTCCAAGAGCCACGCGCAATTTCAAGTGTTGCTGACGCAATTTTTCGCAATCCGCTTGCCGCGCATGGTCGCTGGCGGAGGTCTCCGAGAACCGGTTCGGAGGGCCTTGGTTTCGGCCGCTTTCGGCGCTATCCGGGGATCGGCAACGTGTGCGGATTCCACGACGGCCGGTTGGATTCATAAGACTCGATTTCATCGAGTTTCCGCAGCGTAAGACCTATATCGTCGAGTCCTTCAAGCAATCGCCAGGCCGTGTAATCGTCAATCTTGAACGGCAGCAGGACCGTTCCTGCGGCGACATTCCGATCTTGAAGATTCACAGTGATTTCCAACCCCGGTTGCTGCTCGATCAGCTTCCACAACAGTTCCACATCATCTTGAGCAACTTCTGCCGCGAGTAGCCCCGCCTTACCGGCATTCCCGCGAAAAATGTCAGCGAATCGAGACGAGATTACGACCCGGAAGCCGTAGTCCATGAGCGCCCACACCGCGTGTTCGCGCGACGATCCGGTGCCGAAATCGGGTCCTGCAACTAATACCGACCCCCGATCGAACGGGCTCAAATTGAGAACAAACGACGGGTCGTTGCGCCACGACGCGAACAGACCGTCCTCGAAACCCGTTCGGGTGACCCGCTTCAAATACACCGCGGGGATGATCTGGTCGGTGTCGATATTTGATCGGCGCAGCGGTACCCCGATGCCCGTGTGGGTGCGGAACGCGTCCATTGTTTACCTCCTCTAATGGCTCAGGTCTGCGGGCGATGACAACGTTCCGCGCACGGCGGTGGCAGCCGCGACCGCGGGCGACACCAAATGAGTGCGGCCGCCCTTGCCCTGTCTGCCCTCAAAATTTCGGTTGGACGTTGACGCGCACCGCTGCCCCGGCTCTAACTGATCAGGGTTCATACCGAGACACATCGAGCAGCCTGCCTGCCGCCACTGCGCGCCTGCAGCCGTGAAGACGTCACCGAGGCCTTCCGATTCCGCCTGAGCGCGCACCCGCATCGAGCCGGGCACCACCAGCATCCGCACACCGTCTGCAACCTTGCGGCCTCGCAGAACGTCGGCGACCACGCGCAGATCTTCGATGCGGCCGTTGGTGCACGAACCGACGAAGACGGTGTCCACACCGATGTCGCGCATCGCCGTGCCGGGTTGAAGGTCCATGTACGCGAGAGCTTTCTCGGCGGCTTGTCGTTCGCCCTCGTCGAACATCAGTTCCGGATCGGGCACCGACCCCGACAGCGGCACACCCTGCCCCGGATTGGTGCCCCATGTGACGAACGGACTGAGCGTCGCGGCGTCGATATACACCTCGGTGTCGAATTCGGCATTGTCGTCGGTGCGCAGTCGGCCCCATGCCGCGACCGCCGCGTCCCAGTCCGCACCCGTCGGCGCGTGCGGACGGCCGCGCAGATATTCATAGGTGGTCTCGTCGGGTGCGACCAGGCCCGCGCGCGCCCCTGCCTCGATGCTCATGTTGCATATCGTCATCCGGCCTTCCATCGACAACGCTTCGATGGCACTACCCCGGTACTCGATGACGTGACCCTGGCCGCCGCCGGTGCCGATCTTCGCGATCACGGCCAGAATGATGTCCTTTGCGCTGACTCCTGGGGGTAGTTGGCCATCGACGTTGACCGCCATCGTCTTGAACGGACGCAACGGCAACGTCTGCGTGGCGAGCACATGCTCGACCTCCGATGTGCCAATGCCCATCGCGAGTGCGCCGAACGCACCGTGGGTCGACGTGTGGCTGTCGCCGCACACGATCGTCATGCCCGGCTGAGTCAGACCGAGTTGCGGTCCGATGATGTGCACGATGCCTTGCTCGAGGTCGCCCATCGGATGCAGTCGAATGCCGAACTCTTCGCAGTTGCGGCGCAGCGTCTCGACTTGAGTGCGGGATACCGGATCGGCGATCGGCTTGTCGATGTCGATCGTCGGCACGTTGTGGTCCTCGGTGGCGATCGTCAAGTCCGGTCGCCGGACACCGCGGCCTGCCAACCGCAGCCCGTCGAACGCCTGCGGACTTGTCACCTCATGAACAAGGTGCAAGTCGATGTAGATCACGTCGGGTTCCCGGGCTTCGCCGGTGCCGCCGCCGGTGACGACGACGTGGTCGTCCCATACCTTCTCCGCCATGGTGGTTGGCCGCGCTATGGTCGTCATACTTGACTATCTCACAATCTGGAACGCTAATATCTCCCTGTGAGACAGGATAGCGGGATCGGCGTGCTGGACAAAGCGGTGGGGTTGCTGCACACGATTGCCGACACACCGTGTGGGCTTGCCGAACTGTGCGAGCGGACGGGCCTGCCGAGGGCCACCGCGCACCGGATTGCCGCGGGGCTGGAAGTGCACCGGCTACTCGCCCGCGACGCCGAAGGCCGTTGGCGACTCGGGCCGGCACTCGTCGAGTTGGCCGGCCAGGTGAACGACCCGCTGTTGGCCGCGGGCGCAGTCGTGCTGCCGAGGCTGCGAGAGATCACCGGCGAGAGCGTGCAGCTTTACCGCCGCGAGGGCACATCGCGGATCTGCGTGGCCGCGCTGGAACCGCCTGCCGGCCTTCGAGATACGGTGCCGGTCGGCACACATCTGCCGCTGACCGCAGGTTCAGGCGCGAAGATCCTGCTGGCATACAGCGATCCGGCCACTCAACAGACCGTGCTGCCCACCGCCAAATTCACCGATCGCACACTGGCGGAAGTACGCAAGCGTGGATGGGCGCAAAGCGTTGCAGAGCGTGAGCCTGGGGTGGCCAGTGTCTCCGCGCCTGTTCGCGACGGACGAGGCACGGTAGTCGCGGCGGTATCGGTGTCGGGACCGATCGATCGAATGGGTCGCAGGCCGGGTGCCCGATGGGCAGCGGACCTGTTGGCGGCATCGGAGGCGCTCACGCGCAGGCTGTGACCTACGCCTTGGGCGGCGTCTCCTTCGTATCGGTCGACGGTGCGGTGCCGGCGTCGATCGTCGTCGCGACGGGTGGGGACCAGGTGTTCTTCCCACTCTTCATCTGATCGCCGGGAACCAGCACCGTTCCGGTGAAGACGATGTGCACGTAGATCATCGAGTCGCCGACTACTTCGTCGACGTCGGCGTGAGCCGTTGGCGTCACCGTCGGAACCGCGATGACAGCCAAAGCCGATAACGCACCCAGCATTCGCTTGATCACATGCACCACGCATCCCCGTTGTCGATCACGTGGATGGGGCGACAAATAGTTATCGTTTCGCTCACCGAATACGACGGCATTTGTACCCCCGATGGGATTCGAACCCACGCTACCGCCGTGAGAGGGCGGCGTCCTAGGCCGCTAGACGACGGGGGCTAGAACTATTTTCCGGAGGGCCAGCATAACGCAGTCGCCGATGCCGACCCTAATCGCTCACAGAAGCTGGGGTACCAGGACTCGAACCTAGAATGGCTGAACCAGAATCAGCTGTGTTGCCAATTACACCATACCCCATTGGCCGCCTGTAACCGCTGGTCACAAGCCTTTTTCGGGCCAAGCAAGCGGATGACGAACCTGCCGTCTGTCATGCCGGGCCGACGTGCAGATTACCAAAGATTTACAAGTGTCTTCTCACGCGTCGGCCGCTGCCGCGGCTGCACGGTCGCGGCCCGCGCTGAGCCGGTGCAGGCTGCGGTCGCGGCCGAGGAGTTCCAAGGACTCGAACAGCGGCGGGCTGACTGATGCTCCGGTTGCGGCCACCCGGATCGGGCCGAACGCCTTCCGCGGCTTGAGCGCCAGGTTTTCCAACAGTGCAACCTTCATGGCCATTTCAATCTTGTCGGCCCGCCATTCATCGATGCCTTCGAGTGCACTCAAGGCGGCGTCGAGAACCCGGCGCGCATCGGATCCGAGTTCCTTTGCCGCGGCCTTCTCGTCGAGCACGAACTCCGCGTCGTTGAGGAACTTCAGCAAGTCCCAGGCATCGCCGAGGACGACGATGCGGGTCTGCACCAACCGGGCGGCTTCCGCGAATTGTTCGTCGTTCAGACCGGTGTCGTAAGCGTGCGCGTCGAAGTATTCCCGCAGCCGTTCGGTGAAGTCCTCCTCGGTCAGTAGCCGGATGTGGTCGGCGTTCAGCGCGTCGGCCTTCTTCTGGTCGAACCGGGCCGGATTGGAGTTGACGTCGACGACGTCGAAGGCGGCCACCATCTCGTCGAGGCTGAACACGTCCCGGTCGTCGGCGATCGACCAGCCAAGCAGGGCCAGGTAATTCAGCAGGCCCTCCGGGATGAAACCGCGGTCGCGGTGCAGGAACAGGTTGGACTGCGGATCGCGCTTGGACAGCTTCTTGGTGCCCTCGCCGAGCACGGCGGGCAGGTGAGCGAACTCTGGTATGCGATCTGTCACGCCGATGCGGATCAGCGCTTGGTACAGCGCGATCTGACGCGGCGTCGACGGCAGCAGGTCGTCTCCGCGCAATACGTGGGTGATCTTCATCAGTGCGTCGTCAACGGGATTGACCAACGTGTACAACGGGTCTCCGCTGGCACGGGTCAGCGCGTAGTCCGGCACGGTGCCCGCCGCGAACGTCGTCTCACCGCGGACGAGATCATTCCAGGTGATGTCCTCGTCGGGCATCCGCAGCCGTAGCACCGGCCTGCGCCCCTCCGTGCGGTAGCCGGCGCGCTGTTCGTCGGTCAGGTCGCGATCGAAATTGTCGTAGCCGAGCTTCGGGTTTCGGCCCGCGGCAACGTGACGTGCCTCCACCTCTTCGGGTGTGGAGTACGCCTCGTACGCCTCCCCCGCTGCCACCAGCCGGGCCACCACGTCGCGATAGATGTCGCGGCGCTCGGACTGCCGGTACGGGCCGTACGGTCCGCCCACCTCCGGGCCCTCGTCGTAGTTCAGGCCGAGCCAGTTCAGCGCATCCAGCAGCGCGAGATAGCTTTCCTCACTGTCGCGTTCGGCGTCGGTGTCTTCGAGCCGGAACACGAACTGCCCGCCGGTGTGGCGGGCGTATGCCCAGTTGAACAGTGCGGTACGGATCAGGCCGACGTGCGGCGTGCCGGTTGGCGACGGGCAGAAGCGGACGCGGACGAACATCACTTTCCTTTGCGCACAACAGGATTGGTCAGAGTGCCGATGCCTTCAACGGTGACGCTGACGGTGTCGCCGTTCTCGATGGGGCCAACCCCGTCCGGCGTCCCGGTCAGGATCAGATCGCCGGGTAGCAGCGTCATCACCGCCGAGATCCATTCCACGATCGCGCCGACATCGTGGATCATCAGCGACGTCCGACTGTTCTGCTTGACCTCACCGTTGACCTCGGTTCGGATCTCGAGGTCGGACGGGTCGACGTCGGTGACGATCCACGGTCCGATGGGGCAGAACGTGTCATGGCCCTTAGCGCGGGTCCACTGGCCGTCCTTCTTCTGCTGATCGCGCGCCGAGACGTCGTTGGCGACGGTGTAGCCGAGAATGTTCTCGGTCGCCCGCGCAGCCGGTACGTCCTTGCACGGCCTGCCGATGACGGCGGCCAACTCGCCCTCGAAGTGCACCGGATTTGCGTCCATGGGCAACTGAATCGGCGTATGGGGGCCGATGATCGCGGTGTTCGGCTTCATGAAAATGATCGGATCGGCGAACTCACCGCCGCCCATCTCCGCGATGTGCGCGGCGTAGTTCTTGCCGATACAAACCACCTTGCTGGCCAGGATGGGGGCAAGGAGCCGAACATCGGCGAGCGGCCACTGCCGCCCGGTGAAGGTGGGGGTACCGAACGGGTGCTCGGCGATCTCCCGGACGACCGCGGTCGGATCTTCGGGCAATCCCTCGATGCTGACGAAGGCAACCCCGTCGGGGCTGGCGATTCGGCCTAGGCGCATCGTCTCAGCCTAGTGGGCGGCGGTGGGGCCTCCACCAGGCACTCCCATCCGGCAGCGTCTCAATATATAAGATTTCGGTTCAGGATGCTGAGACGGCTGTGCGACGATTGCGGCATGTCCGTCGAGGCGATCGGCACGCTGCGGCGCTGGTCGATGCTTGTGATCGCGTTGACGGCGACGCTGTGCGCGAACGTCTTCATCAACGGCGCGGCGTTTCTCATTCCGACGCTGCACACCGAACGCCATCTGGACCTGGCCGAGGCGGGCCTGCTGTCGTCGATGCCGAGCTTCGGCATGGTGGTCACCCTCATCGCGTGGGGTTACGTGGTCGACCGCATTGGCGAACGCATCGTGCTGGCGCTGGGCTCGGCGCTGACCGCGGCCGCGGCGTTCGCGGCGGCATCGGTGCACTCACTGGTCGCGGTCGGCGCGTTTCTGTTGCTCGGTGGAATGGCGGCCGCCAGCAGTAACTCGGCCAGTGGCCGGCTGGTGGTGGGTTGGTTCCCGCCGGAGCAGCGGGGGCTGGTGATGGGTATCCGGCAGACCGCCCAGCCGTTGGGAGTCGGGTTGGGCGCCTTGGTGATTCCTCGCCTGGCGGAGAACCAGGGCATCTCGGCGGCGCTGTTGTTCCCCGCCGTGGTGTGCGCGGTGTCCGCCGTAGTGTGCGCAGTCGCCGTGAAGGATCCGCCACGGCCGCCGCGTGCGGAGGCGACCGAGCAGGATCTCGCCAATCCGTATCGAGGTTCGGCGGTGCTGTGGCGCATTCACGCCGTGTCGGTGCTCCTGGTCGCGCCCCAGGTGTTGGTCTGGACCTTCACGCTGGTGTGGTTGATGACCGAGCGAGACTGGTCGGCGGCGTCGGCGGGCGCGCTGGTGACGGCTGCGCAGGTGCTCGGGGCCGGCGGACGCATCGCGGCCGGACGCTGGTCGGATTTGGTGGGCTCACGGCTGCGGCCGATTCGCACCATCGCGCTGGCGGCCGCCGCTTCGATGGGACTGCTGGCGCTGACCGACTGGCTCGACTCGCCGATCAGCGTTGCGGTGATGGTCGTGGCCTCGGTGATCACCGTGTCCGACAACGGATTGGCGTTCACCGCGATCGCCGAGATCGCAGGCCCGTTCTGGAGCGGGCGCGCGCTGGGCACGCAGAACACCAGCCAGCTTCTGACCGCAGGCGTCGTACCGCCGTTGTTCGGGGGTTTGATCGGCGTCGCAGGTTATGCGGCGGCATTCGCTGTCTGTGCGCTGTTTCCGTTGATTGCATACCCCCTGGTCCCCGTCGACGCCGATCCGCTTATCGGGGAGCACGGCTGACATATGCTCCGCTAATGTCGTCGACCGCACTGGACATCATTGACAAGTACTTCACGTGTGAGTTCACCACGCTGTCGCGCGACGGTTCGCCGCAGACCTGGCCGGTGTCGCCGAGGCTGCTGTCCGACGGACGGCTGTTGGTCACCACCAGCATCGGGCTTCCGCAGAAGGCGTTCAACGTCCGCCGCAATTCGAAGGTGAGTCTGCTGTTCTCGGAACCGACCGGCAGTGGAATCGCCGAGCCGGGCGCTGTGCTCATTGAGGGCGATGCCACCGCGGAAGACCGCATCGTGACCGACGCTTCGTCCGACCCAGATCTCGAAGCACTCATGGAAACCGTGACCAAGCGACAACCCGCGGGCGCTTTCTGGAGCTCGCCGATTGGTCGCCGAATGTGGTGGTCCTACTACATGCGGATCCTGATCTACGTGACACCACGACGTGTGCTGTTCTGGCCGACTCGGGATTTCACCGCGGCGCCGGAGGAACTCAACCCCGCCGAGGTGCGCCGTGTGGGATGAGGCGGCCAAGTGGCTCAGCAAGTTCGATGAAGCGGTGTTGACGGTGCTCGATGGCGACGGGTATCCCGCCAGCGTCCGGGTCGATTCCCACGCCTATGACCCCGCAACGGGCGAATTGCCTGCGGCCGTACCCGACGCACTACGCGCCGTCGAAGGACCGGCCAACCTGCTGTGCCACCAACACGACGAGAAGATGTGGAAGCTCAACGCTATCCAGGTCAAGGGCAGGCTCGAGAATCGGGATGGCGCATGGGTGTTCGTCAGTACGGCATTCAAAGCGCCGTCGAAACTGGCCTTGTATTACTTCATCAGGGGAACACAGACCTCGGGACAGAGATACCTCGACAAACGCGGCCTCGACCGCCCGTCGGTGAATTGGGCGGCGGTCAAGGAGATTCAACGCCGCGCCAAGCGTTAGAGGAATCGCCTGCGGCTAGGGCGACCCGGCAAGCCGGCGGCGATACACGGCCACGGTGCGAGCACTGAACAGCTGTACGAGCCACCGTTGCGGGAGCGGCGCACCGGCAATGATGATTCGCCGCTCTTCTGCAGATGCGGCATCGAGGACAAGACCACCGAGAACGATCCCCAACCGGAGGTTGCGCGGCGATATGAAGGACGCCGCCCGTTTCACCGCCGCCGCCCACTCCTGCTGGGTCAGGTATTCCTCGATGATGGGCACCGCGTTCAGTTCCTCGTCCTCGAGGTGCTGGTCGACACGAGTTGAGAGTCCGCTGACAGCGGCCGAGAGTTGCTGCGTCAGATCGGGATCGGCCGATGTAGCCCATGCCGGAAGCAGGGCCTCAACGCGGTCGATCGCGGCCGCGATTTCCGTGTGCTCGTCCACCATCCGCGCAAGATCCGCCTGGCGGCTAGGCACTCGGGACTGCAGTTTGGGCCACACCAGCTCGTCCTCGGCCGCGTGGTGGTGGTGAAGCGCGGCCACCATGAATCTCAAGTGGTCACGCACCACCTTCGCGCGGGCAGTGTCACCCGCAGAAACAGCCGCGATGAGTGCGGCCATGTCGCGAAACTCGCGGCGAAACACACGATGAGCGACCAACATGTCCTGCGCGTCGGCGGGCATCGCGCTGCACCTCCTTGACCGAACGGGCCAAGAGCCGTTCACAAGCAGGATGCGCTTCTGGTCGCTTCCTGCATCGAGTAATGGAGTACTCGATTCCGCAAGAGTCGCGATTGACTCGCCCATTTCTGCACCAGGGTCGTGTTTTCGCTGTCGAGACAACCGTGGTGCAGATTTCGACGCAAGCAACTCTAGAACGTTAGAGGCTCGAGACGATCCGATCGCCGACCTGCGTCGTGGACAACTTGTCGTCAGCACGAGTGGCCAGATGCGCCTCGACGGCCTTGTCGACACGGGCCGCGGCGTCCGCCTCACCGACGTGTGACAACAGAAGCGCGACGGACATGATCGCCGCGGTCGGGTCGGCGATGCCCTGGTCCGCGATGTCGGGCGCGCTGCCGTGGACCGGTTCGAACATCGACGGATTCGTCCGCGTCGCATCGATATTGCCGCTTGCGGCCAGCCCGATGCCGCCGCACACCGCGGCGGCCAAATCGGTGATGATGTCGCCGAACAGATTGTCGGTGACGATGACGTCGAACCGGCCGGGATCGGTGACGATGTGGATGGTGGCGGAGTCGACGTGCTGATAGGCGACTTCGACGTCGGGATACTCGACGGCCAGCTCCTGCACGGTGCGCCACCACAACGCGCCGGCGTAGGTCAGCACATTGTTCTTGTGCACCAGGGTCAACTGCTTGCGCCGCTGCTGTGCCCGCTTGAACGCGTCGTGCACCACCCGCCGCACCCCGAACGCGGTATTGAGGCTCACCTCGGTGGCCACCTCGTTCGGCGTGCCCACCCGGATCGCGCCGCCCGTACCGGTGTAGGGCCCTTCGGTGCCCTCTCGCACCACGACGAAGTCGATGTCGGGATTTCCGGCCAGCGGTCCCGTCACACCCGGATACAGCCGAGCCGGCCGCAGATTGATGTGGTGGTCGAGTGCGAAGCGGATGCGCAGCAGCAGACCACGCTCCAGCACGCCGCTGGGCACCGATGGGTCGCCGATGGCGCCCAGCAGGATCGCATCGTGTCCGCGCAGCTCGTCGAGAACCGAATCGGGTAGCACCTCACCGGTGGCGTGGTACCGCCGCGCCCCCAGGTCGTAGCTGGTTTTCTCGACACCGGGCAGCACAGCGTCGAGGACCTTGACCGCCTCGCCGACCACCTCCGGGCCGATGCCGTCACCGGCAATGATCGCCAATCTCACGACAGATCCACCACTTCCAGCAGGTTGGCGCCGACGGCCTCGGCGATCGCCGAGCGCAGATCCTGCGGCACATCGCGATCCAACCGCATCAGGATCGTCGCGCTGTCGCCTTCTGCGTCCTCACTGAGCTGCGCGGCGTGGATGTTGATCTCGCCCGAGCCGAGCAGCGTGCCGATCTTGCCGAGTGTTCCTGGCTGGTCGGCGTAGTTGATGATCAGGTTGATGCCCTCGGCTCGCAGGTCGAAGTTGCGACCGTTGATCTGCACGATCTTCTCCACCAGCTGCGGGCCCGACAGTGTGCCTGCGACGTTGGTGACCGAGCCGTCGGAGTACACCGCGCGCACATCGACCACGCTGCGGTGGTTCGGGCTCTCGGTCGCGGTGCTGATGTCTGCCTGCACACCACGTTCGGCGGCCAGTGCGGGTGCGTTGACGAACGTCACCGGATCCTCGATCACCGAGGAGAACAATCCGCGCAGTGCCGAAAGTCGGAGTACCTCAACGTCTTCGGACGCCAGCTCGCCGCGGACCTGAACCGAGAGCGACACCGGCAGCTCCGACGACAGCACGCCGATCAGCAGCCCGAGTTTGCGCACCAGATCAAGCCAGGGCGCCACCTCCTCGCCGACGACGCCGCCGCCGACATTCACCGCATCGGGTACGAACTCACCGGCCAGCGCCAGCTTTACGCTCTCGGCGACATCGGTGCCCGCGCGGTCCTGTGCTTCCGCCGTCGACGCGCCCAGGTGCGGGGTGACGACGACCTGCGGGAGGTCGAACAACGGGCTGTCGGTGGTCGGCTCGGTGGCGAACACGTCGATGCCCGCGGCGCGGACGTGCCCGCTGGCGACCGCTTCGGCGAGTGCTTCCTCGTCGACGAGCCCGCCCCGGGCGGCGTTGACGATGATCACCCCGGGCTTCGTCTTGGCCAGCGCCTCCTTGCCGATCAGACCCGCGGTCTCGGGTGTTTTCGGCAGATGCACGGAGATGAAGTCGGACCGCGTCAGCAGTTCGTCGAGCGTCAGCAGTTCGATGCCGAGCTGTGCGGCGCGCGCAGACGACACGTACGGGTCATAGGCCACCACGTGCGTGCCGAACGCGGCCAGCCGCTGAGCGACCAGCTGCCCGATCCGTCCCAACCCCACCACACCGGCGGTCTTGCCGTAGAGCTCGGTTCCCGAGAACGACGACCGCTTCCAGGTGCGTTCACGCAGCGACGCGTCGGCCGGTGCGATCTGGCGCGCGGCGGCCAGCATCAGCGCCAGTGCGTGCTCGGCGGCGCTGTGGATGTTCGACGTGGGTGCGTTGACCACGAGTACGCCCCGCGCGGTGGCGGCGTCGACGTCGACGTTGTCCAGGCCGACGCCGGCGCGCGCGACGATCTTCAGCTTGGGCGCGGCGGCCAGCACCTCGGCGTCCACAGTGGTCGCCGAGCGCACCAGCAGCGCGTCGGCCTCGGCCACGGCGGCCAGCAGCTTTTCTCGATCCGGTCCGTCGACCCAGCGGACCTCTACCTGGTCGCCGAGGGCGGCGACGGTGGACTCGGCGAGTTTGTCGGCAATCAGTACTACGGGAAGACTCACGCGATCAGGGTAATGGGCTTCAATCGGCGGGTGGTGGGCGGGAGAATCGCGAGCGTGGACGTCACCGTCGTCGGCAGCGGGCCCAACGGACTCGCTGCCGCTGTCATCTGCGCACGAGCCGGTCTGACGGTGCGTGTCGTCGAGGCCCAGCCGACGCCGGGCGGCGGCGCCCGCAGCGCGCCGGACGAGGAATACCCCGGCGTGCTCCACGACATCTGCTCGGCGGTGCACCCGCTCGGAGTGGCCTCACCGTTTTTCGCCGAGTTCGATTTGGCGGCGCGCGGGGTGGACCTTGTGGCACCGGAGGTGTCGTACGCCAACCCGCTGTTAGACCGGCCCGCCGCGGTGGCATACCGCTCGCTGGAACGCACCTGCGCCGAGCTTGACGACGGCGCGTCGTGGCGACGTCTGTTCGGTCCGCTGACCGAGCACGTCGATGGTGTACTTGGCTTCTTCCTCGGAGACAAGCGGTCACTGCCTCCGGATCTGTTGACGACGGTGCGAACCGGGCTGCGCGTGTTGACCCAAGGCAGTCCGGCGTGGGGTCGGCTTCGGGGCGAGGACGCCCGCGCACTCTTCACCGGCGTTGGTGTGCATGCCATTTCGACGATCCCATCACCGGTGAACAGTGGTGCAGGGCTCATGCTCGGCACCGTGGCACACACGGCGGGTTGGCCGGTACCGGTCGGGGGGACGCAGGTCATCTCTGATGCGCTGATCGCCGACCTGCGCGCTCACGGTGGCGAGTTGGTGCTCGGCGAACCCGTCACCGCGCCGCCCGACGGAGTGGTGATCTATCGACACCGCGCCGACGGCACTGCTGAACATCTACGGCGACGCGGTTCCGTCACGATATGCAAAGGCGTTACGGCGCTATCGATTCGGCCCGGGTGTGTGCAAGGTCGATTTCGTGCTCTCCGGCGACATCCCGTGGCGTGACGAGCGTGTTTCGCACGCGCCGACGGTGCACATGGGTGGCAGCCGAGCGCAGATGGCTTTGGCTGAACGGGAAATCGCGGCCGGCCGCCACGCCGAGTGGCCGATGACGTTGGCTGCGCTGCCACATCTCGCCGACCCGTCGCGCATCGACGATGCGGGACGCAGGCCGCTGTGGACCTATGCACACGTGCCGGCGGGTTCGTCTGTGGATCAGACCGAGGCGATCACAAGGATTTTCGAGCGCTTCGCGCCCGGCTTCCGGGACCTGGTGGTTGCGGCGAGGTGCGTGCCGGCCGCCCAGATGTCAGACCACAACGCCAATTACGTCGGAGGCGACATCATCGTCGGCGGAGCCACTTTGTTCGCGGCCATCGTCGGACCGACGTTGCGGCTCAACCCATGGACCACGCCCATACCAAAGGCATATTTGTGCTCATCGGCGACGCCGCCGGGGACGGGGGTGCACGGCATGTCGGGCTATTACGCCGCCCGCACGGTGTTGCGCCGCGAGTTCGGCATCAAGGACATGCCAAGCGTGGCGCCCTTACCCGCGCGACACTGAAGCAGATACGACGACACGCCGAGAACGACCGCGCTAGTTACAGTTTCGGTGAGAATCTCAGGGAGCCGATGCCGCCTCGCTGGCCGGCGGGGCGGCCGGGCCGGCCGGAGGTGGCATCCAGAGTGTCATGCCGCCGTCCGACGGTACGGGTTGCCTCTCAGCCTCTTGGGCCTGATCGCCGTACGGAGCCACACAGTCGCCGCCCGCCGCGGCTGCGTAGTTCCAATCTCCCCCGGTGGCCACGCAGCAGACCATCACGTTCTCGTTATAGTCCTGAAAAGTGCTTTTGCCGCCTTGATAATCCGCCAATGCACGAGCCACACAAGCGTCATATGCTCCGATGTCCCACTCCCGGGGTGCGGCGCACGCGACTGCGGGGTCTCCGAAGGCGCTGGCGCTGAATGTGGCGGCCCCCGCGAACAGAGTGGCCAGCGCGAAGCGACGCAAATATATGGATGGACGGGGTGTCATGAGTGCTCCCTGCGTCGGCGCATGTGGCCCGACGCAAAATCCCCGAACTTGACGGAAGGTCACCACGACTGGTGTTGGATAGGACCAACTATCCGCCTATTAGCTGGCCATTGACAGCATATCGACACAGCAACACAAAGTACTTGACGGAGCAACGACCGGCGCGCTCGCAAACGCGTCGGCCATGCACGCGTTCCGCTGGAACACAGTTTCGCGCCGTAGCGATTTCGGCGCGCTGACCGGCGCTCAGCGCACGTGGCGCCCAAATCGCAACTGGAGACGGTCTAGGCCGTGTCCGTGAGCGGGCGGTCGACCCAACTCATCAGGTCGCGCAGCTTCTTGCCGGTCACCTCGATCGGATGCTCGGCGTTCTCCTTGCGCAGATCCTCGAGCTGCTTGTTGCCACCCTCCATGTTGGCGACCAGCTTCTTGACGAAGCTGCCGTCCTGGATCTCGGAGAGGATCTGCTTCATCCGTTGCTTGGTGTCGGCATCGATGACGCGCGGGCCCGACAGGTAGCCGCCGAACTCCGCGGTGTCGGACACCGAGTAGTTCATCCGGGCAATGCCACCCTCATACATCAGGTCGACGATCAGCTTCAGCTCGTGCAGCACCTCGAAATACGCCAACTCCGGGGCGTATCCGGCTTCCACCATCACATCGAAGCCCGTCTTCACCAGCTCCTCGGTGCCGCCGCACAGCACGGCCTGCTCACCGAAGAGGTCGGTCTCCGTCTCGTCCTTGAACGTGGTCTTGATGACACCGGCACGGGTGCCACCGATGCCCTTGGCGTAGGACAGCACCAGCGCCTCGCCGTCTCCCTTGGGATCCTGGTCGACCGCGACCAGACACGGCACGCCCTTGCCGTCGACGAACTGCCTGCGCACCAGATGGCCTGGGCCCTTCGGTGCCACCATGCCGACGGTGACATCGGCGGGCGGCTTGATCAAATCGAAGTGGATGTTGAGGCCGTGTCCGAAAAACAGCGCGTCGCCGTCCTTCAGATTCGGCTCGATCTCGTTCTTGAAGATGTCGGCCTGTGCGGTGTCGGGCGCGAGCAACATGATGACGTCGGCCCACTTGGCGACCTCGGCGGGCGTGTCCACCTCGAGGCCCTGCTCGGCGACCTTCGCCCGAGACTTCGAGCCCTCTTTCAGGCCGACCTTCACCTGCACACCCGAGTCGCGCAGGCTCAGCGAGTGCGCATGGCCCTGGCTGCCATAGCCGATGACGCCGACCTTGCGCCCCTGGATGATCGACAGGTCCGCATCATCGTCATAGAACATCTCAACTGCCACTGTATTTCCTTCTCTTTTAACCGATTTGATGCTTACTTGACGGTGCCGATGCCGCGCGGTCCGCGCGACAGAGACACCACTCCGGACTGCACGAGCTCACGGATGCCGTACGGCTCCAGCACTCGCAGAAACGCCTCCAGCTTCGCCGGTGTACCGGTCGCCTCGATCGTCAACGACTCCGTCGACACGTCAACGACCTTGGCGCGGAACAGGTTCACCGCCTCGATCACCTGGCTGCGGGTGGTGGCATCGGCACGCACCTTGATCAGCGCCAGTTCGCGCGATACCGAGTTGTCGTCGTCCTGCTCGACGATCTTGATCACGTTGATCAGCTTGTTGAGCTGTTTGGTGATCTGTTCGAGCGGGGACTCCTCGACGCTGACCACGATGGTCATCCGGGACATGTCCTTCTGCTCGGTCGCCCCGACCGCCAGCGACTGGATGTTGTAACCGCGCCGGGCAAACAGCGATGCCACGCGGGCGAGCACGCCGGGTTTGTCCTGGACGAGCACGGACAGCGTGTGCGTCGGAATGGATCCGGTGGTCGCCATCACGCATGCCCCTCTTCGGGATCGTCGAACAGCGGTCGGATACCGCGGGCCGCTTGGATCTCGTCGTTACTGGTGCCCGCCGCCACCATCGGCCACACCTGCGCGTCGGCGCCGACAACGAAGTCGATCACCACCGGCCGGTCGTTGATGGCGCGTGCCTGGTTGATGACGTCGACGACGTCTTCTTCACGCTCGCAACGCAATCCGACGCAGCCCAACGCCTCGGCCAGCTTCACGAAATCGGGGATTCGATGCGAATGTGTGGCCAGATCCGTTTGGCTGTACCGCTCTTGGTAGAACAGCGTCTGCCACTGCCGAACCATGCCCAGGTTGCCGTTGTTGATGATGGCGACCTTGATCGGTGCGCCCTCGACCGCGCAGGTGGCCAACTCCTGGTTGGTCATCTGGAAGCAGCCGTCGCCGTCGATGGCCCACACCTCGGCGTCGGGGCGCGCGAACTTCGCACCCATCGCCGCGGGCACCGCGAATCCCATGGTGCCGAGACCGCCCGAGTTGATCCACGTCCGGGGGTTCTCGTAAGAGATGAACTGTGCGGCCCACATCTGGTGCTGACCCACGCCGGCGACGTACACGGCGTCGGGGCCTGCGATCTTGCCCAGCTGTTCGATCACGTACTCGGGAGACAGGCTGCCGTCGCTCTGCGGCCCATAGCTCAACGGGTACGTCGACTGCACCCCGCGCAGGTACTCCCACCAGTTGTCCATCTTGATGGTGCCTGCCACGGTGCCGTCCCGGCGGAGCGCCTCGATCAGGTCGGTGATGACTGCCTTGACGTCACCCACTATCGGCACGTCGGCGTTGCGGTTCTTGCCGATCTCGGCCGGGTCGATGTCGGCGTGGATGACCTTCGCCTCCGGCGCGAACGAGTCCAGCTTGCCCGTCACCCTGTCGTCGAAACGGGTGCCCAGCGCGATGAGCAGGTCGCTGCGCTGCAGCGCGGCCACCGCGGTGACGGTGCCGTGCATGCCCGGCATGCCCAGGTGCTGGGGGTGGCTGTCAGGGAAGGCACCGCGAGCCATCAGGGTGGTGATCACCGGGATGCCGGTCAGCTCGGCCAGATCCAGCAGCTGCTCGGTGGCCTCACCGCGAATGACGCCACCACCGACATAGAGCACCGGTTTGCGCGCCGCCGCGATCAGCTTGGCGGCCTCGCGGACCTGGCGGTTGTGCGGCTTGGTGTTCGGCTTGTAGCCCGGCAACTCGATCCGCGGCGGCCAGCTGAACGTGCACTGCCCCTGCAGAACGTCCTTGGGAATGTCAACCAGCACCGGCCCGGGGCGGCCCGACGAGGCTATGTGGAACGCCTCGGCCATCACCCGCGGGATGTCGTTGCCGTCACGCACCAGGAAGTTGTGCTTGGTGATCGGCATCGTGATGCCCGAAATGTCGGCTTCCTGGAAGGCGTCCGTGCCGATCAGCGCGCGCCCGACCTGCCCGGTGACCGCGACCACCGGGATCGAGTCCATGTGGGCGTCGGCGAGCGGGGTGACCAGATTGGTGGCGCCGGGGCCCGACGTCGCCATGCACACACCGACCTTGCCGGTGGCGTGAGCGTATCCACTGGCCGCATGTCCCGCGCCCTGCTCGTGGCGGACCAGGACGTGACGCAGCTTCTGCGAGTCGAAAAGCGGGTCGTAGACCGGCAATACGGCACCGCCTGGGATGCCGAAGATGATGTCGACGTCGAGCTCCTCCAACGACCGGATGACCGACTGCGCTCCGGTGAGTTGTTGCGGGGCAATCTTCTTGGGCTGGCCTGACGGGCCGTGACCGGCTTCCTTCGCGGCGGGTTTCGCAGCGTCGGGCGCAGTCTGCTCCCCGTTCGGCGGGGTCGCCGACCGATCCGGGGGTCGTGTGGTCGGTGCGCTCACGATGTCCTCATTTGTCGGGGTGTGTGGTTGTTTCTCTGGACTCTCAAATCACTGCTGGGGCAAGAAAAAACCCCCGTCAGCGAGGCCGCTGTACGAGGGTTGCGCGTTGATACTTGTGACTATGCCCGAGTCAGAGCTAGCGCGGTATCAACGCGCAACCCAATTACTACGAGCAAGCCAAGGTTCTGCACAACAGTCGACCGTAGTCTCCGCACTGGTCAGCAGTCAAATTCCTTCGTGCGTGCGGCGCTGCGATCGACGGGCCCCGGCGCAGTGGGACGATGGCAGACGTGACTTCGAAATCGCCCTCGGCGCCGCCCAAACCGGTGCTGATCCGGCTGTCCCCGATGGCGCATTTCGCGGTCGGCTTCCTAGCACTGGGCATGCTGGCGCTGGTTCTGAGCTGGCCGTCGTGGGCAGCGCCCGTGCTGGTGATTCCCGTGATCCTGTCGGCCTGCATCATTCGGCTGCGCACCGTCGCCGATCGCGACACCGTGACCGCGCGCCGCCTGCTCAGCAGCGAGACGGTGCGCTGGGAGGACATCGAAGGGCTTCGCTTCGGCAGGTCCTCGTGGGCGCGGGCGCAGCTCAAAGACGGCCGCGAGCTGCTACTTCCCGCGGTGACGTTCGCGACGCTGCCGCTGCTGACCGCGGCCAGCGCCGGCCGGGTGCCCAACCCGTACGGCTGAGCCGTTACGCCAGCGGGTTGCCACCGTTGAGGAAGACCCACAGCGCGATGCCGCCGCCGATGCCGACCAGCAGGGCGGCGAAGGAGCCGACGAACGGCCGGCGTGCCCACCCGCGACCGCCGTCCAACCCGTACCGGCCCGGGCCGACGAGGATGATCGCGACGACCGCGGCGATCAGGACGAGTTTGTATTCGTGTCCGTCGGTCAGGAAATCCGAGAGCCTGAGCTCGTCGTGTGCTGAGGTGACTTCGACCAGCAGGCCGTTGACCAGGTATGCCAGCGCGCCTGCGGCCGCCAGCGGGGTGAACAGACCCAGGATCAGCAGCACACCGGCGAGAATCTGGGCGCCGGTGGCGATGTAGGTCAGAATCTCGGCGTACTTGTAACCCATCGCCGTCAGCGAGTCCTCGAAGCCGTCCAGACCGGGCCCGCCCCACCAGCCGAACGCCTTCTGCAGGCCGTGCCCGATGAGCAGGGCGCCGACCGCCCAGCGCAGCAGCATCAGACCGAGATCCTGAGTGCCGCGCCGGTCGTCTGTCCGGGCGCGGTCTTCGTAACCGGTACCGATGTCGGCCGGTTGCGCATAGGTCGACATCGACTCGCTGTCGCCCGCCTGCACATACGGCAACGGTTCGGGGTCTCCGATCAGCCCGAATCCAGGCTGCGGACCCGATTTGTAGCCGGGGATCGCCGTGGTTTCGAAGTCACCGGCGTAATTCGACGAGGGCAGATCGTCCTCGGGGTCGACCAGGCTTGCCGACGCGGGCCGGCCCAGGTCGTCGGGCCGCTGCCATTGGGGATTACTGGTCACCTGCCCAGGGTAAGTGCTGATGATCGGTGAATCGCGGATTGGCGCGGCGCTTTTGCGGCCCGTGTTCGCGGGTGGAGCGGGCTGCGCCCGCAATCGAACAGAAATACCGCGTGGCGCGCACTGCCGAACAATCCGTAACCTGGCGGGCATGAATCTGCGCGGGCCGTTGCGAGGTGTCCTCGCGTTGTCGTGCGCCGCGTTGCTCGCGGTGTCCGGGTGCGCACGATTCGACAATGCCCAGTCCCAGCCCTTCACCACCCCGCCCGAGCTGCGGCCAGGGCCCAGCTCGTCTCCCCCGCCGCCACCGCCGCTGCCGGCTAAGCCGTTCCCGAAGGAGTGCCCGGCGCCGGGGGTCATGCAGGGCTGCCTGGAGAGCACCAGCGGCCTGATCATGCTGCCCGACAGCCAGTCGGCACTGGTCGCCGAGCGAATGACCGGCGCGGTCAAAGAGGTCTCCGTCCGGGCAGAGCCCAAGGTCAAGACCGTAATTCCGGTGGACCCGAGCGGTGACGGCGGCCTGATGGACATCGTGCTGTCGCCGACCTATTCGCAGGATCGGCTGATGTACGCCTACGTCAGCACGCCGACCGACAACCGGGTCATCCGCATCGCGGACGGCGACATCCCGAAGCCGATCTTCACCGGCATCCCCAAGGGCGCAACCGGGAACATGGGCGCCCTCACCTTCACCAGTCCCACCACATTGGTCGTGCTCACCGGCGATGCGGGTGACCCCGCGCTGGCCGCCGACCCGGGTTCGCCTGCGGGCAAGGTGCTGCGCATCGAGCAGCCGACCACCGTCGATCAGGCGCCGCAGACCACCGCCATGAGTGGGATGGGCGCGGGCGGCGGCCTGTGCACCGACCGGTCGGACGGCTCGCTCTACATCACCGACCGCACCCCGACGGCCGACCGGCTGCAGCGCATGACCAAGGACTCGAAGACCTCGACGGTGTGGACCTGGCCCGACAAACCCGGCGTGGCCGGCTGTGCCGCCTCGGACGGCGCCGTGCTGGTCAACCTGATCAACACCAAGCAGACGGTGGCCGTCCGGCTGGCCCCCGACACCGGCTCGGTTACCGGCGAGCCGGAGGTGGTGCGCCAGGATGTGCGTGGGCACGCCTGGGCACTGCAGATGTCGCTGGACGGCAATGTGTGGGGTGCGACGGTGAACAAGACCGCGGGCGACCCCGAGAAGCTCGACGACGTCGTGTTCCCGGTCTTCCCGTCGGGTGGCGGCTTCCCGCGTGGCCCCGCCGACAAAACCTAGGAATCGCCCGCGAATCCCTCAGCCCTGCGGCCGAACGTTCCGTACCAGTCGACAAATCGCCCGAAATCCCGACCGGTAAGGAACGTTCGCGCGAGGTTTTCACCAGAAGTAGCGGACGCGGATTGTTCGCCGTGCTGCGCTGTGTATTTCGCAAAAGACCACCCCACGGCCCGCCGGTGTGTTGACGGTATCGCCTGCCGCGATCAATTTGGTCCAACGACCGCCGCGCACGCGGTCGACGAACTCACCGACCGCGATCGGTGTGTTGTCACCAAGGCTGACGGCGGCACCGTCGGTCGTGCACGGCGGACGCCGCCGGTGAACGCTCAACCACCGCAAGCAGTTCGGTGTTCAATGCAGTCATCTAGGTGCAGGCCGCCAACACCAGCTCGCGCACGCGGGCCGCGTCGGCCTGCCCCTTCGTCGCCTTCATCACGGCGCCGACGATGGCACCGGCGGCCTGAACCTTGCCACCGCGAATCTTGTCCGCCACATCGGGGTTGGCCGCCAGCGCCTCGTCCACCGCCGACTGCAGCGCCGAGTCATCGCGCACGACCTCGAGTCCGCGACCCTTCATCACCTGCTCGGGTTCACCCTCGCCCGCGAGTACGCCCTCAACGACCTGGCGGGCCAGCTTGTTCGACAACTTGCCGTCGTCGACGAGCTTCACCACCGTTGCAATCTGCTCCGGTGTGATCGCCAGCGCGTCGAGCTCGACACCGGCCTCGTTGGCCTTCTGCACCAAGAAGTTTCCCCACCAGGCGCGGGCCGCCTCGCTGGACGCGCCGTGTTTCACGGTGGCCGCCACCAGGTCGATAGCGCCGTTGTTGACCAGGTCGCGCATGACCTCGTCGGAGATGCCCCAGTCCTGTTGGATGCGCTTGCGCTGCAACCACGGATACTCCGGAATGGTCTCCCTCAACTTCTCCACGAATTCCGCTTCGGGGGCCACCGGATCCAGATCGGGTTCGGGGAAATAGCGGTAGTCCTGTGCCGTCTCCTTGCTACGGCCCGGCGATGTGTAGCCGTCCTCGTGAAAGTGCCTGGTTTCCTGGTGAACTCGGCCACCGGAGTCCAGAACCGCGGCCTGGCGGCGCATCTCGTAGCGAACCGCGACCTCGACGCTCTTGAGCGAGTTGACGTTCTTGGTCTCGGTGCGGATGCCGAACTCGGTCGTGCCAACCGGCTTGAGTGAGACGTTCGAGTCGCAGCGCATCGAGCCCTGGTCCATCCGCACGTCGGAAACATCCAAGGCGCGCAACAGGTTTCGCAGCGCGGTCACATACGCGCGGGCAATCTCGGGTGCGCGTTCGCCGGTGCCCTCGACGGGCTTGGTGACAATCTCGATCAGCGGCACACCGGCCCGGTTGTAGTCGATCAGCGACGTGGTGGCGCCCTCGATCCGGCCGGTGTCGCTGCCCAGGTGGGTGAGCTTGCCGGTGTCCTCCTCCATGTGCGCGCGCTCGATCTCCACCCGCCAGGTGGTGCCGTCGTCGAGCGGAACCTCGAGGTAGCCGTTGATCGCGATCGGCTCGTCGTACTGCGAGATCTGGTAGTTCTTCGGCATGTCCGGGTAGAAGTAGTTCTTTCTGGCGAACCGGCACCACGACACGATCTCGCAGTTCAGCGCCAGCCCGATCCGCATCGCCGACTCGACGGCGGCCTGATTGAGCACCGGCAGCGACCCAGGCAGGCCGAGGCACACGGGACACACCTGCGTATTGGGCTCGGCGCCGAACCGATTGGCGCAGCCGCAGAACATCTTGGTCGCTGTCGATAGCTCGACGTGCACCTCGAGGCCGAGTACCGGCTCGTAGCGCGCCACGACGTCGTCGTAGTCGACCAGTTCGGCGGTGGATGCAGCGGTCATGGTTTCGATCCTAGTGGGCGCGGTTCCCGCGCGAGCAGACGCAAAGGTGCCACGACACGCCGCAAATGCGGGACTTTTGCGTCTGTTCGAAAATGGACGAATGCCCTGGTCGGCAGCCTGAGAGGAATCGGGGCATTCGCGAGACTACGGAATATGACGGATTTCGGGCCAGATCCGTCATATTCCGTAGTCTCGGCGCAAATTTTCATCCTCCACGGCGGAGCGCAGCGCCCTGGCGTCTGCTCGCCGGAAGAAATCAGCCGAAGAATTCGGCGGCGTCGTCGTACCGGGACTGCGGCACCAGCTTCAGTTGACGGGTGGCGTCGGCCAGCGGCACCCTACCGATCTCCTGGCCGCGCAGCGAGACCATCATCCCGTACTCGCCTGCGTGTGCAGCGTCGGCGGCGTTGACCCCGAACCGAGTGGCCAGCACCCGGTCGTACGGGGTGGGCGTGCCGCCGCGCTGCACGTGACCGAGCACCGTGACCCGCACCTCTTTCTTGATCCGCTTCTCGACCTCGATGGCCAACTGCGCCGCCACCCCGGTGAACTTCTCGTGGCCGAACTCGTCGAGGCCGCCCTGGCGCAGCTGCATCGAGCCCTCTGCCGGTTTGGCGCCCTCTGCGACCACGCAAATGAAGTGCGAGTCGCCGCGCTGGAACCGCTGCTTGACCAGACGGCATACCTCTTCGACATCGAAGGGCTGCTCGGGGATCAGCGTCATGTGTGCGCCCGACGCCAGCCCCGCGTTCAGTGCGATCCAGCCGGCGTGGCGGCCCATCACCTCGACCAGCATCACCCGCTGATGGGATTCCGCGGTGCTGTGCAACCGGTCGATCGCCTCGGTGGCGACGCCGAGCGCGGTGTCGTGACCGAATGTCACGTCTGTGCAGTCGATGTCGTTGTCGATGGTCTTGGGCACCCCGATGACCGGCACGTTCTCCTCAGAGAGCCAATGCGCCGCGGTCAGCGTGCCTTCGCCGCCGATCGGGATGAGCACGTCGATGCCGTTGTCGTCCAGCGTCTGCTTGATCTGGTCCAGTCCGGCCTTCAGCTTGTCCGGATGCACCCGGGCGGTGCCCAGCATGGTGCCGCCCTTCGCGAGCAGGCGGTCGTTACGGTCGTCATTGCGCAGTTGAATACGCCGGTCCTCGAGCAACCCGCGCCAGCCGTCCTGAAAGCCCACGACCGACGAGCCGTATCGCACGTCGCTAGTGCGAACGACCGCCCGAATGACCGCGTTCAGGCCGGGACAGTCGCCGCCTCCGGTCAGGATTCCGATCCGCATGGACTACATCCTCCCCTGTCAGACCGCCGTCGGCAGCGGACCGCGTGCGTTCTCATAGGCGGCGCCGACGCGGTAGAGCCGGTCGTCGGTCAGGGCCGGGGCCATGATCTGCAGCCCGACCGGCAGGTTGTCGTCGGGTGAAAGACCCGACGGTACCGACATGCCGCAGTGCCCGGCCAGGTTCAGCGGCAGCGTGCACAGGTCGAACAAGTACATCGCCAGTGGATCGTCGACCTTCTCCCCGAGCGGGAACGCGGTGGTCGGAGTGGCGGGTGAGATCAGCACGTCGACCTTTTTGTAGGCCTCGTCGAGGTCACGCGCAATCAGGGTGCGCACCTTCTGCGCCTGGTTGTAGTACGCGTCGTAGTAGCCTGCCGACAGTGCATACGCACCAATCATGATGCGGCGCTTGACTTCCGGACCGAAACCGGCCGCACGGGTCAACGCCATGACTTCCTCGGCGCTGTGCGTCCCGTCGTCGCCGACCCGTAGCCCGTAACGCATGCCGTCGAAGCGGGCCAGGTTGGACGACACCTCCGACGGCAGGATCAGGTAGTACGCCGGCAACGAGAAGTCGAAGTGCGGGCAGTCCACTTCGGACACCTCGGCCCCGAGCTCGGTGAGTTTCTCGGCCGCCGCGTTGAACGAGGCCAGCACGCCGTCCTGGTAGCCGTCGCCGCGCAACTGGCGGACCACACCGACCTTGACGCCGCGCAGGTCGCCGTCGGCGCCCGCCCTTGCCGCCCCGACGATGTCGGGCACCTCCGCGTCCAGCGATGTCGAGTCCTTCGGGTCGTGCCCGGCGATGACCTGGTGCAGCAATGCGGTGTCGAGCACCGTGCGCGCACACGGCCCGCCTTGGTCCAAGGACGACGCGCACGCCACCAGGCCGTAGCGCGACACCGTGCCGTAGGTGGGTTTGACGCCGACGGTCGCGGTCAGCGCCGCGGGCTGCCGGATCGAACCGCCGGTGTCCGACCCGATGGCGAGCGGCGCCTGGAACGCCGCCAACGCCGCCGCGCTGCCGCCGCCGGATCCGCCGGGCACCCGCTCGACATCCCACGGGTTGCGGGTCGGGCCGTATGCCGAGTTCTCGGTGGACGACCCCATCGCGAACTCGTCCATGTTGGTCTTGCCCAGGATCGGAATGCCCGCAGCGCGCAGCCGCACCGTGACGGTCGCGTCGTAGGGCGACGTCCATCCCTCCAAGATCTTCGACCCGCATGTTGTCGGCATGTCTGTGGTGGTGAACACGTCCTTCAACGCCAGCGGGACGCCGGCCAGCGGGGACGGCAGTTGCTCGCCCGCGGCCACCGCGGCATCCACCCGTGCCGCCGCCGCCAGCGCCTGCTCCTCCGCGACGTGCAGGAACGCCTGATAGTGGCCGTCGGTTTCGGCGATCCGGTCCAGGCACGCCCGGGTGATTTCTGCCGACGACAGCTCCTTGGCGGCGATCTTTGCGCCCAGGGTCGCCGCGTCCAGCCTGATCACGTCGTTGTTGCTCATTCGGGCTCCCCCAGAATCCGCGGGACCGCGAACCGGCCGTCGACCGCCTTGGGCGCGGCTGCCAGGGCTTCCTCCTGCGACAGTCCCGGCTCGACGACGTCCGGTCGGGTGACGTTGACCGACGTGAGTGGGTTGTCGGTGGGTTCGACGTCGGTGACGTCGACGGCCTGGATCTGACTGACGTGTTCGAGGATGGCATCGAGCTGGCCGGCGAAGCTGTCCAGCTCGCCGTCGGTCAGGGCAAGCCGAGCCAGACGTGCGAGGTGGGCAACCTCGTCTCGGGAGATCTGTGACACGACATGCAAGCCTAGTCAGGTGCTCGATGCAGCTGCCGCTCAGCTGTCTGCTCTTCGCGCAAGCGCTCATCGCGCTGAGAATGCTCAGCCGCAAGCCCTGTGCAACAGTGTTGCGCGTGCCTTCGTATCTGTTGCGGGTCCAGCTCGAGGATCGACCGGGCAGCCTCGGCTCACTGGCCGTGGCGCTCGGCTCGGTGGGCGCCGACATTTTGTCCCTCGACGTGGTCGAGCGCGGGCCGGGCTATGCGATCGACGATCTGATCGTCGACCTGCCGCCCGGGGCGATGCCCGACATGTTGATCACCGCGGCGGAGAACCTCAACGGGGTGCGGGTTGACAGCATCCGGCCGCACACCGGTCTGCTCGAGGCGCATAGGGAGCTCGAGCTGATCGACCACATCGCCGCCGCCGGTGACAAGCGCGCCAAACTACAGGTGCTCGCCGACGAGGCACCACGGGTGCTGCGGGTCGGTTGGTGCACGGTCGTCCGCTTGACCGAGTCCGGCATCGTGCGCGCCGTCGGCAGTCACGGCGCACCCGAGACCCATACCAATGAGGTGCCGTGGCTGCCGATCGACAACGCCAAAGCGCTTGACGGCGAGGCTGATTGGGTGCCACAGGTGTGGCGGGACATGGCCACCACCCTGGCCGCCGCGCCGTTGGGCGATCAGAACGTTGCGGTGGTGCTGGGCCGCCCAGGCGGCCCGGCGTTCCGGCCGTCGGAGGTGGCCCGGCTGGGCTACCTCGCCGGCATCGTCGCGACGATACTGCGCTGAAGTCAGCCACCGGGCGGCGCTCGTTCAGCTAACTTTCGGCCGCCTTGGTGAAATGCTGGCTACATGAATGACGGGACATCGGCCGCGCCCCCAGCTACCAGCTTGGGTGGGGTATTCGGCCGCACGTTTGTCTATGGGCTCGGCATCGGCGTCGTCACAGGAATAGCGAGCGGAACGGTGGGGCCCCTGTCCTCGGCACGATCATCGGGGCATTCGTCGGCCTGGCAATCGCCGTCCCCGTGTCACTCATCGTTGCGGCGCTAGTCGTCCTGTCGGCGCGTCCGCCGGTCACGGCGAAGGCATTTCGGTGGCGCGTGGACGTGACGCTGGTGATCCTCGCGGTTGCCGCGACCGCGCTGGCAGCCGGGTGGATCGGTCGGCGGGCGCTGGTTGGCCCCTGGCCCGCTATCACGATGCTCGCCGTCATCGTGGTCTGCCTCGTCGGCGTGCGCCCCCTGCTTCGTCGACTGGTGCCGTGAGTCGTTAATTCGGGTGCAGATCATTGGCCAAATCCCTTGCGGCGCCGAATGTGCGGCAGTTGCGAAAATCTGAGAACTTTTTCGCCGTACCTTCACGTTGGGTGTGGTGACGACCGGATTGACCACCAACGAGCCGCGATCGAATCGCGGCCAAGGTTCGCTGGTGTCGCCTAAGGCAGCATCTGACCAACTCGGCGACTCAGACTCCGTCGGGCCCGGTCTCCAGCAGCCGTCGGAAGCCGTCCTCGTCGAGGATCGCTACCCCGAGTTCGACGGCCTTGTCGTATTTCGAACCGGGCGAATCGCCAGCCACCACGTAAGCCGTCTTCTTCGACACCGAACTGGCCGCCTTGCCGCCGCGCGCGACGATCGCCTCCTTCGCGTCGTCGCGGGAGAAGCCCGTCAGCGAGCCGGTGACGACGATGGACAACCCCTCGAGCGTGCGCTCGATGCTGGCATCGCGTTCGTCGGCCATCCGCACCCCGGCGGCGCGCCACTTGTCGACGATCACGCGGTGCCAGTCGACCGTGAACCACTCGGTGACCGCGGCGGCGATGGTCGGCCCGACACCCTCTACGAGCGAGAGCTCCTGCTCGGAGGCCGCCATGATCGCGTCGAGGCTCCCGTATTCGGTTGCGAGAGCACGGGCGGCCGTCGGGCCCACGTGGCGGATCGACAACGCGACGAGCACCCGCCACAACGGCTGCGCCTTGGCCTCGTGCAGGTTCACCAACAGCCGCTTGCCGTTGGCCGACAAATTGCCGTCTTTGGTCTTGAACAGGTCGGTGCGCAAAAGGTCCTGGCTGCCGATAGTGAAAAGATCGCCCTCGTCGGTGATGACGTCGGCCTGCAGGACCGCGACAGCCGCCTCGTAACCGAGGCCCTCGATGTCGAATGCGCCGCGCCCGGCGACGTGGAAGACCCTCTCCCGCAACTGTGCCGGGCATGACCGGGTATTCGGACAGCGGATGTCGGCGTCGCCCTCCTTGGCCGGCGCGAGTTTGGTGCCGCACTCGGGGCACGTTGTGGGCATGACGAATTCGCGTTCGGAGCCGTCGCGCACGTCGACCACGGGACCCAGAACTTCGGGGATCACGTCGCCGGCCTTGCGGATCACCACCGTGTCGCCGATGAGCACGCCCTTGCGCTTGACCTCTGACGCGTTGTGCAGCGTGGCCTGGCTTACGGTCGAACCCGCGACCTTGACCGGTTCCATGAAGGCGAACGGAGTGACCCGGCCGGTGCGCCCGACGTTGACCCGGATGTCGAGCAGCTTGGTGGTCGCCTCCTCCGGCGGGTACTTGTACGCGATCGCCCAGCGCGGCGCTCGCGACGTCGAGCCGAGCCGCCGCTGCAACGCGACCTCGTCGACTTTGACGACGACACCGTCGATCTCGTGTTCGACGTCGTGTCGGTGCTCGCCCCAGTAGGCGATCCGCTCGCTGACCGCGTCGATGCCCTTCACCCTGGCGGTGTGCTCGGAGACCGGCAGGCCCCACGCCTTCAGCGCGGTGTAGGCCTCGTGCAGGGTCTTCGGCGAGAAGCCTTCGGTGCGGCCGAGGCCGTGGCAGATCATCCGCAGCTTACGGCGAGCGGTGACGGCCGGATTCTTCTGCCGCAGTGACCCCGCCGCGCTGTTGCGCGGATTGGCGAACGGCGGCTTGCCCTCCTCGACCAGACCGGCGTTGAGGTCTTCGAAGTCGGCCACCCGGAAGAACACTTCGCCGCGCACCTCAAGCACCTCCGGGACGGGGAACTTGTCGGACGCGGTCAGCCGCTCCGGGATGTCGTCGATGGTGCGGGCATTGAGGGTCACGTCTTCGCCGGTGCGGCCGTCGCCGCGGGTCGCCGCTCGCTCCAGCCGGCCACCGCGATAGACCAGCGCCATCGCCACGCCGTCGATCTTGAGCTCGGTCAGATAGTGGGCGTCATCCCCGATCTCGCCGCGTGTGCGGGTGGCCCATGCCGAGAGTTCTTCCGGCGCAAACACATTGTCGAGCGACAACATGCGCTCGAGGTGTTCGGCGGAGGAGAATTCGGTCGCGAAGCCGGTGCCGCCGACAAGTTGCGTAGGCGAGTCCGGGGTGCGTAGCTCGGGGTACTCATCCTCCAGTTCAGCGAGCTCACCCAGCAGCTTGTCGAACTCGCCGTCGGAGATGATCGGCGCATCCCTGACGTAATAGCGGAACTGGTGTTCGCGCACCTCGTCGGCGAGTTGTTGCCATCGGCGGCGGACGTCCGGCTCGGGGGCTTCGTCGGCCTGTGCCGCCAGCTTCGCTTCGGCTTTCCGTGTTGCCTTCGAGGTCACTCTCGCAGGCTAGCCGAGGCGTCTGACACCCAAAACGATCAGGCCGGCAGGCCGTCACCTGCGCGTTTAAATTATGCAGGTATATACCTGCATAATGGGATCGTGCCGGACGATCAGATGGACAGGGTCTTCAGGGCACTCGCGGATCCGGGCCGTCGATTGCTGCTGGATCGGCTTCGACAGGACAACGGCCAGACCCTCGGACAGCTGTGCGAGTACCTGGAGATGGCGCGGCAGTCGGTGAGCCAGCATCTGTCGGTGCTCGAGTCGGCCAATCTCGTCAGCACGATCAGGCACGGGCGGCGCAAGCTGCACTACCTGAACCCTGTTCCGCTGCATCAGATTCAGCATCGCTGGATCCAGGCATTCGAATATTCACGGCTTGACGCGCTGCATGCGCTCAAGCATCAGGCAGAGGAGGCAGAAATGGCCGGGACGACCGAAAAGCCAACGTTTGTGTACGTGACCTACATCCACAGCAGCCCCGAAAAGGTGTGGCAGGCACTGACCGACGCCGACCTCACCGCTGCGTACTGGGGACACAGCAACGTGTCGGACTGGCAGCCGGGCTCACGCTGGGAGCACCTGCGCACGGACGGATCGGGCATCGCCGACGTGGTGGGCGAGGTGATCGAGGCGGCGCCGCCGCGCCTGCTGGTGATGACGTTCGCCGGCCCGGACGAAGCGGGTCAGCCGTCGGTCGTGCGCTTCGATATCGAACAGCACAGCGACATCGTCCGGCTGACGGTGACCCACGAAGACATTCCCAACGCGTCGGACTACGAAGCCGCGTCGGCGGGCTGGGCAGCAGTCATCTCGAACTTGAAGTCGCTGCTCGAAACCGGGCACGTGCTACCGCAGCCGCCGTGGGAGATGCACGCGGAGCTGCGCGCCGGACGGATGTCGCGCTAGCCCGGTAGCTTGGCGGCATGCCGCACCCGATCATGTTCCGCGACGATGACTTCGGGCTCGCGGAGGTACGCAAAATCGCACTCGGCTACCCCGAGGCGTTCGAAAAGGTCTCGTGGGGCAGGCCCGTCTTCTGCGCGCCGAAGATCTTCGTCATGTTCGGCGGCAGCGTGAAGGGCGATACCAAGGGCGAGTACGTGCAGTATCCGTACTCGATCCTGGTCAAGGTCGACGAGTCCGATCGCGAGGCGCTTTCACAGGACGACCGGTTCTTCTACCCCGCATACATGGGGCCGTCGGGCTGGCTCGGGCTCGACTTGAAGGCCACCAGGAAGGTCGATTGGGACGAGGTGCGCGAACTCGTCGACGCGTCGTACCGGATGATCGCGCCCAAGAAGCTCATCCGACAGCTCGACGAAGTCTGACCCTTCACCCCATCGGCCATGGTTCGATCGGGCCATGAGCTTCACGAGCCCGTTCCCCGACGTCGACATCCCGACGGCGAGCGTTTACGAGTACCTGTTCGCAGATCTCGATGACGCCGACGCGGACCGGATCGCCCTCGTCGATACCAAGACCGGCAGGCAGCACACGTACCGCGAGTTCATCGAGCGCATCGACATGTTCGCGGGGGCGCTCGCCGGCCGCGGCATCGGTGTCGGCGACGTGGTCGGCCTGCTAGCGCCAAACAGCAACGCGTTCGCGATCGCCTTCCACGGCATCCTCCGGGCCGGTGCGACGGCCACCACGATCAATGTGTTGTTCACCGCCAAGGACATCGCCAAGCAACTGACGGACTCCAAGGCCAAGATGCTGGTCACCGTCACGCCCTTTTTGCCTCAGGCCAAAGAGGCGGCCGCAACTGTGGGTCTGGCCGACGCCGACTTGATCGTGCTCGACGGCGAAGGGCGGGAAGCCACCGGACACCCCAGCGCGGCCGACCTGCTCGCCCAGGCCTCGCCGCCGCCTGAGGTGCGCTTCGACCCGGCGACACACCTGGCCGTACTGCCCTACAGCTCCGGCACGACCGGCAATCCCAAGGGCGTGATGCTGACGCATCGCAACCTGGTTGCCAACGTCGCCCAGACCCGCCCGGTGCAGGACGTCGGTCCCGACGACGTCGTCATCGCGATCATGCCGTTCTTCCACATCTACGGAATGACGGTGTTGCTCAACGCCGTACTGCATGCACGGGCGCGCCTGGTGATGATGCCCAGCTTCGATCTCGAACAGTTTCTCGCCAACCTCCAGGACCACAAGGTCACCGTCGCCTATATCGCGCCGCCGGTGGCGGTCGCGCTGGCCAAGCATCCGTTGGTGAACAACTACGACCTGTCGTCGCTGCGTGCGATTCTGTCCGGCGCGGCGCCGCTGGATGAGGACTTGGGCCACGCGGTCGCCGACCGCATCGGTTGTCGCGTCGTGCAGGGCTATGGCATGACCGAACTCAGCCCGGTCAGCCACTGCACGCCGTTGGACGGCGGCAAGCGGCTAGTCGGTTCTGTGGCTCCCATTGGCGCGGCCGGTTGGACGGCGGCCAACTCGGCTTCCAAGCTCATCGACCCCACCACCGGCGACGAGATCGGAATTCCCGACATGGGCCTCAGCGAGGCCGGCGAGCTGTGGTTCAAGGGCCCGAACGTGATGGCGGGCTACCTCGGAAACGAGAAGGCCACCAGGGAAACCATCGACGACGACGGCTGGCTGCGCACCGGAGACATGGCCCGCGTCGATTCGTCCGGCTGCGTCTACATCGTCGACCGGCTCAAGGAACTGATCAAGTACAAGGGCTACCAGGTGCCCCCCGCAGAACTGGAGGCGGTGCTGCTCACTCATCCGGCGATCGCCGACGCCGCGGTCATCGGCGTGCGAGACGCCGAATCGGGCGAAGAGGTGCCGAAAGCGTTCGTGGTCAAGCAATCCAGTACCGAGCTGACCGAGGCAGAGGTGATGGATTTCGTCGCGGCAGAGGTCGCGCCGTACAAGAAGATCCGTCAGGTGGAATTCATCGACGCGATCCCGAAGTCGTCGTCGGGAAAGATCCTGCGCAAGGACCTACGGACGGACTGACTCCCGGACCGACTGAGCCGCCCGCGCCTGTCGGTAGCCGAGGGCGGCGCCGATTGCGGGGATCAGGAGCAAGCCGGCGAGCCCGAAAAACGGGTCGGTCGTCGTATCGCTCTTCGCCGTGCCCATGTCGCCAAACACCAGCCGGGGCGGTTGAATGCGTTCGACCGGCGGCAGCGGCGGCGGCAGCGGCGCGATGGTGACTTCGATCGCCACGGGCACCGCGGGCGCAGCCTCGGGCGCGACTGGGTTCGCGCTGACGGGGTCGGGGTCCGCATCCTGCAACGCTGGCGATCGGCCGTTTCCGACCACAACGCGGGGCGTTCCGACTGACACTGCCGGCGCTCGGATGTTGGCGGCCCCGGGTCGGGGCGTTGCGGCGCCCGATGCGTTGACGCCGAGGGGTTCCTCCTCGACCGTCGCCGATCGCAGGGTGACCGGGCCCTCCGAGGCGATGCTCTGCCCGATGGCAAGGTCTGCGAGGTCGCTGCCGGCCGTCGCCAGTTCCATCACCGGGGGCGCGAGGTCCGGTAGCAGACCTTTGTCGTTGCCGGCCGTCGCCAGGTCCATCACCGGGCGCGCGAGGTCCGGTAGCAGACCTTTGTCGTTGCCGGCTACCTCGAGGACGTCGTCTACGAAATTGGGGACGCTAGGTTTTGCGCGGTTGCCGTCGCGGTTCGAGCCGCTTTTTCGGTCGTCATCCCTGTAATGTGAACCGGAACCGTGCTTGTCGGCAACCGCCTGCCCCGGATTGGGACCCACGATCAGCAGAGACGCCGCGACGACGCCGGCACCCGCCGCAAAGCGAATAGTCGACTGTGTCACGATCCCTTCCCTGACGTTTGAGGGTCGGCGGTACCCTGCGTACTACGCAAGCATTCTTGCACATGTATTTGCCGGGCAAACGTTAATTTGAGATCGCAGCAGGGTCGTCGGCGATCGCGTCAGCCGCTTTCTGGGTGAGTTCGATCGCAGTGCGCGCCCACTTCAGGGTCGCCCCGGCCATGCCACACGCGGGCGTGAGGCCGATCCGTTCGGGCAGCACCGCGCGGGGAAAGCCGAGCCGATCGGTGAGCGCGACCACCGACGCGGTCACCTCCTCCGCTGACGGGCGGCGGTCGGGCGCCGCAATCGGAAGAACGCCGAGCATCACGGTGCGGCCCGACTCGACGAACTCGCCGACACCGTCGAGGTCGTCGGCCGTCAGCGTCGACAGGTCGAACGAGACCGCGCTGACCGTGCTCCGCAGCAACATCGGCCAGGGCAGTCCGGGCGCACAACTGTGTATCGCCACCTGACCGCCGACGGTGGCCACGCAGCCGTCCAGCAGCGCGGCCGCCACCGGTTCGTCGACCGGGTGCACGGGCGTCAGGCCGGTCACGCCGGTGAGTCGGCCTGCCAGCGCCGCGGGTAGCGACGGCTCGTCGAACTGGACCACGACCGCACAGTCCAACCGCCGGGCGATTTCGGCGCGATGAGCGGCGACGCCCTCGGCCAGCGATCCGGCCAAGTCACGAACGGCGCCGGGGTCGGTGATCGCCCGGTGCCCGTTGGCCAGCTCCAACTGCGCCGAAAGTGTAATCGGGCCCGGTGCCTGCACCTTGACGGTTCGTTGCGCCCCGCGCAGACCGGCTTGCTCCCATGCCTCTTCGAGCGCGTCGATGTCCTCTGCGAGCAGGCTGGCCGCCCGGCGGGTCACCGCGCTGCGTCCGGCGGCGATGCGGTACCCGCGGGGTGCGGTGTCGAGGGTGATGCCGACCAGCAGCGCGCCGGCCCGGCCGATGAGGTCGGCCCCGATTCCGCGGGCCGGCAACTCCACCAGATGCGGCAGCCGGTGCAATTCACCGACGACGATCTCGGCGGCTTCACGTGCCGATGTCCCTGGCCAGGATCCGATGCCGGTCGCCGCGGCGAAGTCAGTCACTTGGCCAACACTATTCGCCACACGCGCCCCACGCGTTAGTCTGCGAACAGGGAAGGGAGCGACAGATGCCCGCAACGGCCGGCCGACTGGCGGTGGTGTGTGCCACCGCGGTGCTGGCCGCGGGATGCGCGCAGACCATCCACGGCACCGCGCAGCGGGCCGCGCCGGGCATCGACGACGAATCACGGTCGCCGATCGACGTCGAATCGGTGATGCTGGACCAGGCTCAGATGCGGGCGATCACCGGTGCCGGCGAGGACCTCACCATCGTGCCCAGCATGGACGGCAAGTTTCCCGTCGACGTCAGTGATCTGATGAACGGCACGCCGCAGGAGTGCCAGTGGTACTTCGCCGAGACACAGACGTTCGGCGCAGAGGTCGAAGAGTTTCACAAGACCACATTTCAGAACCCGCCCGACGGCGGGCTGATCTCCGAGGGCGCCGCCGCATATCGCGACCCTGATACCGCTCGCCGCGCGTTCGCCGATCTGGTTGGGCTGGTATACGACTGTGGGTCAACGCAACTCGGCTCGACGTTCATCGGTGAGTGGACCGCGGACGCCGATACGCTGCGGATGCGGTCCTCCGGCACGTGCGGCCGCGACTACCGGGTCAAGAACGTCGTGCTGGCCGAGGTGTCCTTCTGTTCGTTCCCCGAGTCGGTGCCCGACATCGTCATGACGAACATCATGGACAAGGTGCCCAACTAATCCGCGAAATAGCATTCCTGGTTGCTAATCGCCCGATTTCACGACCCTGACTTCTCTTTCGGCGTTCAGGCTACGAAGCCCGCGCGATGGTGGCGCTGCCGATCACTTCGTCGCCGTCGACATCGGGGCGGTAGAGCACCATGGTCTGGCCGGGTGCCACGCCGCGCAGCGGGGCGCGCAGATCGACCACTAGTTCGCCGTTGCGCATCTCTGCCACCGCGTCGGCGATGCCCCCGTGTGCGCGCACCTGCACCGCACACTCCACCGGTCCGTGCGGCGCCGCGCCAGAGGTGAAGATCGGTTTCTCGCCCGTGAGCGCCCACACCTCGAGGTCGGCGGCGGTTCCGACGTGCACGGTCGCGGTGTCGGCGTCGATGGACGTCACATAGCGGGGACGCCCGTCTGGGCCCGGCCCGGCGACGCCGAGACCCTTGCGCTGGCCGATGGTGAAGCCGTGCACGCCGTCGTGCTCGGCCAGCACCGTGCCGCCGGCATCCACCACGGCGCCGCGGCGCACGCCGATGCGGCTACCGAGGAACGCCCGCGTGTCGCCGGATGGGATGAAGCAGATGTCGTGGCTGTCGGGCTTCTCGGCGACGGCCAGGCCGCGGCGCGCTGCCTCCTCGCGGATCTGCGGCTTGGGTGTGTCGCCGATCGGGAACAGCGCGTGACGCAGCTGCTCGGCGGTCAGCACACCGAGCACGTAGGACTGGTCCTTGTCGCCGTCGACGGCGCGTCGCAGCCGACCGTCCGATAACCGCGCGTAGTGGCCCGTGGCGACGGCGTCGAAGCCGAGCGCAAGCGCCCGGGCAGACAGCGCGGAGAACTTGATCCGCTCGTTGCACCGTACGCAGGGGTTCGGCGTCTCTCCGCGGGCATAGGACGACACGAAGTCGTCGATGACGTCCTCCTTGAACTTCTCCGCGAAATCCCAGACGTAGAAGGGAATGTCGAGCACGTCTGCGACCCGGCGGGCGTCCCCGGCATCTTCCTTCGAGCAGCAGCCCCGCGACCCGGTGCGCAGCGTTCCCGGCGCAGCCGACAGCGCCAGGTGCACGCCGACGACCTCGTGGCCCGCGTCGACCATCCGGGCGGCGGCGACAGACGAGTCGACGCCCCCACTCATCGCGACCAGAACCCGCACTACTCGACAACTCCCGAACTGGCCAGAGCGGCTTGCCGCGCACGGTCCACCGCGCCAGGCAACACTTCGAGCGCGGCGTCAACGTCTGCGTCGACGCTGGTGTGGCCGAACGAAAGTCGCAGCGACCCGCGGGCACTGGCCGGATCGGCGCCCATCGCGATCAGCACGTGTGAGGGCTGCGCGACACCGGCCGTGCACGCCGAGCCGGTCGAGCATTCGATTCCCTTGGCGTCCAACAGCATCAGCAGCGAATCACCCTCGCAGCCGCGGAAGGTGAAGTGCGCGTTGCCCGGAAGACGTTGTGCACCCGTGGCACCGTTGAGCGCAACGTCGTCGATGCTCGACAGCACACCGTCGACCAGACGATCACGCAGCGCCTGCACGCGCGTGCCGGTGGTGCCCATGCCCTCGATCGCGACCTCGGCGGCGCGGGCCATCGCCACCGCACCGGCGACATCCGGTGTGCCCGAACGGACGTCGCGTTCCTGGCCCCCGCCGTGCAGAAGCGGCACGCATGCGGTGTCGCGGCGCAGCAGCAGCGCGCCGACACCGGTCGGGCCGCCGAACTTGTGCGCCGCGATGCTCATCGCCGACAAACCGCTGGCGGCGAAATCGACCGGTATCTGGCCGACCGCCTGCACTGCATCGCTGTGCATCGGCACATCGAATTCAGCGGCGACCGAGGCCAATTCCGCGAGCGGCATGATGGTGCCCACCTCGTTATTGGCCCACATCACCGACACCAGCGCCACATCGTCGTGATCCTGCAGCGCCTCGCGCAGCGCCGCCGGTGCGACCGAGCCGTCGGATGCGGTCGGCAGCCAGGTCACCTCGGCGCCTTCGTGTTCGGCAAGCCATTCGACCGAGTCCAGCACCGCATGGTGCTCGACGGCGGTGGTGACGATGCGCCGACGACGCGGCTCGGCGTCGCGGCGAGCCCAGTAGATTCCCTTGACGGCCAAGTTGTCGCTCTCGGTGCCGCCCGCGGTGAAGACCACCTCCGACGGCCGCGCGCCCAGCAGCTGGGCGAGCGTCTCCCGCGATTCCTCCATCCGGCGCCGCGCCGCTCGGCCCGTGCCGTGTAGCGACGACGCGTTACCGACTGTCGCCAGCACAGCTGCCATCGCCTCGATGGCAGCGGGGTGCATCGGGGTGGTGGCGGCGTGATCCAGGTAGACCGGCGATGAGTCGCTTGCGCGAAGAGCATCGGGCCGAGCGTCAGTGGTCATAGCCAGCCCAGTTTAGCCGCCGGCCAACGACCGCCTTGATTCCGTGGTCAGGCCGCCAGCGCGTGCCCGTGCGCCTGTCGCGACGTGACCCCGCGGACCGCCGTCTCGCAGCGGGCGGCCAGGTCGCGCCGATCTGTTCCCGGCAGCTGGAGCGACTCGACCTGCACGTGAACGATGGTGCGGCGGGCGGTGACGAGGCGGCGGATCGACGCGATCAAGGTGTCGTCTCCGACGAAGGCGGCCACGGTGGACGGCTTGCCGTCGCGATGGTGATAGTTCAGCCGCAGCGGCTGAACCGGCCTGCCCGCGTCCACGGCGGCCTGAAACATCGCGGGCCGGAATTGCCCGTAGGCGAGGCCGCACCAGGTGGTGCCCTCGGGGAAGGCCACCACGGTCTGTCCGGCGCTCAGTCGAGTGGCCACCATCCCGACGACATCGGGCAACCGGCGCAGGCTCGCCCGCTCGATCGGGATCACCTTCATCAGACGGGCAGCTATACCCAGGCCGGGCCAGCTGATCATTTCGGCCTTGGCGACAAAGGATCCCGGCATCACCGCGCCGATCGAGAAGATGTCGACCCAGGACACGTGGCCGCTGACCACCAGCACGCCACGCAGATTGCGAATCGGCCCGCCGGACACCGTGATTCGCACGCCGAGGGCGCAAAGCATCATCCGGCAATAGCCCCGTTGGATGTGTGAGCGGCCGGGCATCGGAATCGCCAGCAGCGGAACCGCCGACAGCAGGATCACCGCGAGCATCGCCCGAACGGCGACACGCATCGCCACCACGACCGGCCGGCCACTCGGCGCAGCACCGGCGGCTACGCAGCTCGCGTCGCACGTCGCCCGGGGCACCCAGGGACTCTCGACGGTCACGACGCCATCCGCTCGGCCATCTCGCCTGCCGCCGCTACCGACCGCAGCCGTTTCAGGTATCGCGTGTCGGCCTTGCGCTTGTCGAGCAGCGCCGGGAAGTCGCCGACGCCGAAATCCGGGTCGTGGGCCGGTTCGCCGCAGACCTGAGCACCGAGCCGCAGGTAGCCGCGCATCAACGGCGGAACGGCCACCCGCGCGGGTTCGATGTCGTCGAGGCTCTTGCCGTCGATCGTCACCGGCCGGTACGGGTACACGGTGTAGTCGGCAGGTGCGGCGTGCCGGAGCAGCACGAAGTCACGGACGCCGCGGATGAGGCTGCCGGGCGCTGCGGCCGCGTCGTCGACGGGCACCGACACGCAGCCGGTGACGTAGTCGTAGCCACACCGGTCGAGGTAGGCCAGGATGCCTGCCCACATGAGCAACACCACGCCGCCGTTGCGGTGGTCGTCGCGCACCACGGCGCGGCCCATCTCGACCAGTGACGGCCGCAGCGGGTCAAGCCCGGCGACGTCGAATTCGGTTGCGGTGTAAAGCCCTCCGGCGGCAATGGCGCCCGGCGGTGGCAGCATTCGGTAGCAACCGACAAGCTCACCGGAGTTGTCCTCGCGGACCAACAGGTGATCGCAGAACTCGTCGAACCGGTCGGCGTCTCGACCGGCTTCAAATCCCGGGCTGACGCCCGAAACCGCGAAGCCGGGTTCGGAAGTGAATACGTCATGGCGAAGGCGCTGCGCGGCATCGATGAGCGCGGGGTCGGTGGACAGCAGCAGGGTGTAGCGCGGCGCTAACGCGCCCTCGGTTTGGTCGGCGGGTATGAGTACAGAAGCGGTGCTCATAGCCGCCACGGTCGCCCAGTCGGGTCGCCGGACGGCCACCAGCGCGTGACGTGTCCGTGAGCGCTAGGTGACGAGTTGGCGCGAGTAGCCGCAAAAGCCCCCGAACACTAGGCGTGTCGGGGGCTTTTGCGTCTTCTCGGCGGGAGAAAGCTATCCCTTGCGGGCCTTGACCGCCTCGGTCAGCTGCGGCGCGACCTTGAACAAGTCGCCGACGATGCCGAGGTCGGCGATCTCGAAGATCGGCGCCTCCTCGTCCTTGTTGACCGCGATGATCGTCTTGGACGTCTGCATACCTGCGCGGTGCTGGATCGCGCCGGAGATACCAAGCGCGATGTACAGCTGCGGCGACACGGTCTTACCGGTCTGGCCCACCTGGAACTGGCCGGGGTAGTACCCGGAGTCGACGGCGGCACGGGACGCGCCGACGGCGGCACCGAGCGAGTCCGCCAATTCCTCCACCACATGGAAGTTTTCGGCGCTTCCGACGCCGCGGCCTCCGGAGACCACCACGGTGGCCTCGGTGAGCTCGGGGCGGTCGCCGGCCACCGCGGGCTCACGCTTGGTGATCTTCGTCGCATTTTCGGCCTGTGCAGGCACCTCGACGTTGACGACCTCGCCGGCGCCCGCCGCGCCTTCGGCCTCGATCGCACCCGGGCGCACGGTGATCACCGGGGTGTCACCGGAAACCTCGGCGTCGACGGTGAACGCGCCACCGAAGATGGAGTGCACGCCGACCGGGCCCTCCTTGACCTCGACGACGTCGACCAGCAGACCCGATCCGAGCCGGGCGGCCAGCCGTCCGGCGATCTCCTTGCCGTCGGCGCTGGCGGCCAGCAGCACACCCGCGGGTGTGGCCGACTCGACCAGCGATGCCAGCACGTCGACGTACGGCGTGATCAGGTAGTTGTCGGCGTCGTCGGACTCGGCGACGTAGATCTTGGCGGCGCCGGCCTCCTTCAACCCGTCGGTCAGCGCCGCGGCGGTGCCGGAGGCGCCCACCACGACCGCCGAGGGTTCGCCCAGAACACGGGCGGCGGTGATCAATTCGGCGCTGATCTTCTTCAGCGCACCTTCTGCGTGCTCGACGAGCACAAGTACTTCAGCCATGCGTTTTCTTCGCCTGTCTCTTTCGAAGTGTCTTCGGAATGTCAGCTCTAGACGAGCTTCTGAGCTACCAGGTACTCGGCGATCTTGGTGCCGCCGTCGCCCTCGTCGGTGACCTTCTCGCCCGCGGTCTTGGGCGGCTTGGGCGTCGACGCGATCACCTTGGAGCCGGCGTTGGCGACGCCGACCTCGTCGCCCTCGACGCCGATCTCGGCCAGCGTGAGCGTCGCTACTTCCTTCTTCTTGGCGGCCATGATGCCCTTGAAGGACGGGAAGCGCGGTTCGTTGATCTTCTCGGTGACGCTCACCACCGCGGGCAGCGGCGCCTCGACGGTGAACACACCATCGTCGGTCTCGCGCTCGCCGGTCACCTTGCCGCCCTCGACGGACACTTTGCGCAGGTGAGTGAGCTGCGGAAGGCCCAGGTACTCGGCGATGATGGCCGGCACCGCACCGCCGACACCGTCGGTGGCCTCGTTGCCCGCGATGACCAGCTCGGTGCCCTCGATGGTGCCAAGCGCACGCGCCAGCGCCCATCCGGTCTGGATGACGTCGGAACCGTGCATGCCGTCGTCGAGCAGGTGCACGGCCTTGTCGGCGCCCATCGACAGGGCCTTGCGAATCGCCTCGGTGGCGCGCGCGGGACCGGCGGTCAGCACGGTGACGGTGCTCTCGGTGCCGTCGGCGGCTTCCTTCTCCTTGATCAGCAGGGCCTCTTCGACGGCGCGCTCGTTGATCTCGTCGAGCACGGCGTCGGCGGCCTCGCGGTCAAGGGTGAAGTCGCCGTCGGTGAGCTTGCGTTCCGACCAGGTATCTGGGACCTGTTTGATCAGGACCACGATGTTCGTCATGAGTCTGGTTCGTCCTCCTCGAATGGGGCCACGGGTCGGCCCGCCAATACCACGTTTGAAGCTATGACCACTATGTTACTCGTCGGTAACTTGAGGTGGTTCGCAGGAACACCATAGCTGGTCGAAGTTTGTGACCTGGCTTCCCCTTAGTCGCATGTAGTCCGCCCAACAGTTCGCGAACCGGCCACCGACCCTTCTCCTGGGTTAGCCTGCCTTTTGCAATGAGCTCATTTGTGACCGGGCCGGCGGGCAGCAGCGCAGCGACCCGGGGGGAAGACCCTCCCGCCGGGCCGGACGGTGCTCTGCCACTGACCGGGGAGCGCACTGTTCCCGGCCTGGCCGAGGAGAACTACTGGTTCCGCCGCCACGAGGTGGTCTACCAGCGGCTCACCGACCGGTGCGCAGGTCGCGACGTGCTCGAGGCCGGGTGCGGCGAGGGCTACGGCGCCGACCTGATCGCCGACGTCGCCCGCAGCGTGATCGGGCTGGACTACGACGAGGCGACGGTGGCCCACGTCCGCGCGAGCTACCCGCGGGTGGACATGCGCCACGGCAATCTCGCCGCGCTGCCGCTGCCCGACGGCGCGGTCGATGTAGTGGTCAACTTCCAGGTGATCGAGCATCTGTGGGATCAGCCACAGTTCGTCGCCGAATGCCTGCGGGTGCTGCGGCCGTCCGGGCTGCTGATGATGTCGACGCCCAACCGGGTCACCTTCTCCCCCGGCCGGGACACGCCGGTGAACCCGTTTCACACCCGCGAGCTCAACGCCGCCGAACTGACCGAGTTGTTGGAGTCCGCCGGGTTCGCGGTCGAATCGATGCAGGGCGTGTACCACGGCGCGCAGGCTGGCCGGACTGGACGCCCGGCACGGCGGCTCGATCATCGACGCGCAGATCGCCCGCGCGCTGGCCGATGCGCCATGGCCCGCCGACCTGTTGGCCGACGTCGCCTCGGTCGGCATCGACGACTTCGACCTGATCGACGCGGTCGACCGCGACATCGACGAGAGCCTCGACCTGGTCGCGATCGCGGTGCGGCCGTGACAACACCTTCCGAGCCTTCCGGCCAAGTCCCTGGTCTCTTCACCCTCGTCCTGCACACCCACCTGCCGTGGCTGGCCCACCACGGTCGCTGGCCGGTCGGTGAGGAATGGCTCTACCAGTCGTGGTCTGCGGCCTACCTGCCGCTGATGCGGGTGCTGCGCAAGCTGGCCGACGAAGACCGCCACCACCTGGTGACGCTGGGCATGACGCCGGTGGTCACCGCGCAACTCGACGACCCGTACTGCCTGACGGGAATGCATCACTGGCTGGCCAACTGGCGGCTGCGCGCCCAGGAGGCAACCACCCTGCGGGAACCGTTGCGCGAGTTCGGCCTTCGTGAGGTAGCCGAGGCCGACCGCGCGCTCGACGAGTACAGCACGCTGTGGCGGCACGGCGGCAGCCCATTGCTGCGCGAGCTGGTCGACGGTGAAACCATCGAGCTGCTCGGCGGCCCGCTGTCGCATCCTTTCCAGCCGCTGTTGAATCCGCGGCTGCGCGAGTTCGCGCTGCGCGAGGGTTTGGCCGACGCCCAGCAGCGGTTGGCTCACACCCCGACCGGCATCTGGGCGCCGGAATGCGCGTACGCGCCGGGGATGGAAATCGACTATGCCGCAGCCGGTGTCGGGCACTTCATGGTCGACGGCCCGTCGCTGCACGGCGACACGGCGTTGGGACGCCCGGTCGGCGATTCCGATGTCGTCGCATTCGGCCGAGACCTCCAGGTCTCCTACCGGGTGTGGTCGCCGAAGTCCGGCTATCCCGGTCACGCCGCCTACCGCGACTTCCACACCTACGACCACGTCACCGGGCTCAAGCCGGCAAGAGTCACCGGCCGCAACGTGCCCTCGGATGCCAAGGCGCCGTACGATCCCGAGCGCGCTGACCATGCCGTCGACGGGCATGTCGCCGACTTCGTCGAGGTGGTCCGCAGGCGGCTCAGCACAGAGAGCGAACGGATCGGTCGGCCCGCACATGTGATCGCCGCGTTCGACACCGAACTGTTCGGCCACTGGTGGTATGAGGGGCCGGTGTGGCTGGAACGAGTGTTGCGCGCGTTGCCCGCCGCGGGCATCCGGGTGGGCACGCTCTCCGATGCGATCGCCGACGGGTTCACGGGTGCTCCGGTCGAATTACCGCCCAGCTCTTGGGGTTCCGGCAAGGACTGGTCGGTATGGTCCGGCGAGAAGGTCGCCGACATGGTGCAGCTGAACACCGAAGTCGTCGACACCGCACTGAGCACGGTGGACAAGGCGCTGGACCGCAACACGTCGGTGGGCGCTCCCCCGTCGCGGGATTTCGTCGCCGACCAGATCTTGCGAGAGACGCTGCTGACGGTGTCGAGCGACTGGCCATTCATGGTCAGCAAGGACTCCGCAGCCGACTACGCCCGCTACCGCGCACATCTGCATGCGCATGCCACCCGCGAGATCACAGGTGCGCTGGCGTCGGGCCGCCGTGAGCAGGCCGAGCGGCTGGCGACCGGCTGGAATCGCGCCGACGGCCTGTTCGGAGCGCTGGACGCACGAAGGCTCCGCCGCTCATGAAAGTCCTGATGGTGTCGTGGGAGTACCCGCCGGTGGTGGTCGGCGGGCTCGGACGGCACGTCTACCAGTTGGCGACGGCGCTGGCCGCGGCCGGGCACGAAGTCGTGGTGCTCAGCCGTCGCCCCTCGAACACCGACCCGAGCACGCACCCGTTGACCGACGAGGTCGCCGAGGGCGTGCGGGTGGTGGCCGCGCCACATGACCCGCACGAGTTCGACTTCGGCTCGGACATGATGGCCTGGACGCTCGCGATGGGTCACTCGATGACTCGGGCCGGGCTGGCGCTGACGACCCCCGGCAGACGCCCCAAGCCGTGGCGTCCGGATGTCGTGCACGCGCACGACTGGCTGGTCGCCCATCCGGCCATCGCGTTGGCCGAGTTCTTCGATGTCCCACTGGTTTCCACGATCCACGCAACCGAGGCGGGCCGGCACTCGGGTTGGGTGTCGGGACGGATCAGCCGCCAGGTGCACGCGGTGGAATCCTGGCTGGTGCGGGAATCCGATTCGCTCATCACGTGTTCGGCGTCGATGAGCGACGAGATCACCGAACTGTTCGGACCGGGCCTCTCCGAGATCCGGGTCATCCGCAACGGGATTGACGCCGCGCTGTGGCCGTTCGCGAAGCGCCGGCCGCGACAGGGTCCCGCACAGCTGCTCTACCTCGGCCGGCTGGAGTACGAGAAGGGCATCCACGACGCCATCGCGGCGCTGCCCCGCATCAGGCGCACTCATCCGGGCACGACGCTGATGATCGCGGGCGATGGGACGCAGTACGAGTGGCTCGCCGAGCAGGCCCGAAAGTACAAGGTGCTCAAGGCGGTAACGTTCGTCGGACGAGTGGACCACGAGGGCCTGGTGCAGTTACTGCACAGCGCCGATGCCGCCGTGCTGCCCAGCCACTACGAGCCGTTCGGCATCGTTGCGCTGGAAGCGGCGGCGACCGGCACGCCGCTGGTCACATCGAACGTCGGCGGGCTGGGAGAAGCGGTGATCAACGGGCAGACCGGGATGTCCTTCCCGCCGCGCGACATCGCCGCCCTGGCCGCAGCGGTCCGCGCGGTTCTCGACGACCCGAATGCGGCCCAAAGGCGGGCGATCGCCGCACGCGAGCGACTCACGTCAGACTTCGACTGGCACACGGTCGCCGGTGAGACGGCGCAGGTGTATCTGGCCGCCAAACGCGGTGAACGCCAGCCGCATCCGCGTCGGCTGATCGTCGAGCACGCCCTGCCGGACCGTTAACTCAGGTCATCGTCGCGGCGATGGCCATGTGCGCTCCGAAGCCAAGGTCGTTCGCCATCGTGCGATACCGATCGGCGAAGTCTCGATATCCCGTTTCGTCGCCATGAGCACGTGCCAGCAAGGCACGCAACCGCAGCAGCGGCAGTTCATGCATCACGAACCCGGGGTCAGTCGGCACGGCCGCCAGACGGTCAACGGCTGCCTGTGCTTCCGAGAGGTCGGAGTCTGCGCCGCGCTGGAGCAGAGATTCCACCAACACCGTCACGGCGGGTCCTCGGGCAATCATGTCTCCCGAGGTGAAGAGTAGGTCGACTGTGTCGCGTGCCATCGCGATGGAGCCCTCTAAATCGCCTAACCTGCCTTTCTCCCTTGCGATCTCGGTGTCGACGAACCGAACCAACCACGACTTGCCCTGCCCCACGGATGCGGAGCGGTACTGCTCTAGGAGTCCGAAGCCCGCCGCCCGCTGCTGGCCGGGTTGGCGGATAAGGACGAGGCCGCGAGTCAGTCGGGCTGAGTCCCTGGCAAAGTCGTCACCGAAGCGCTCGGCCCGCTCCAGCGCGTCGCGGGTCTCCTGAAGGGCGAGCCCGTCGGGTAGCACGGCTCCGTTGTGAACCGGAAAACCGTACTTGAGCAGGACCATCGCGATATAGATCGAGATATCCTGCCCAGAGCGGGCCTTCGCAATCGCATCATCGAAGTCGTCCAGAAACCCCGACAGTCCGAGGCAAAGTCGGCTGGAGCCGCGCATCCCCAGCGCGAAGGCCAACGGCGATCCAAAGAACACGGTGTCCTGGGGTTCGCCGCCCGCCGCGTCGAGGGCGCGCTCGGCCAAACGCAGACTTTCGACCGCCTCGCCGGCCTGGAACTTTGCGTTGCTCGCCGCCAGATATCCGATAAGAGTCGACGCCGGATCGTCGATCGTCTCAAGCAAACTGCTGCAGTCCGACGCGACGCGGGCCGCTTCACGTAACTTGTTGTGGAAAATCAGCGCGGTCAGCATCCCCGCCATGCCGAGCGCCAAAGATAGATTGTCTCCAGCCGATATGCAGAGCTCGCGCAGTTCCTCAAACCCGGTCTCTTCGACGCCTAAACCGACTCTCCAGTTATTGCCGCAAATCAGAACGCGGGGTGCGATCCGCATCGCGGGCCGGTCGGGGTCGTCCACGGGAAGCCGGTCAGCGACCTCACGTGCCCGCTGCCAACTCCTGTATGCCGCGTTGATGTCACGGAATCGCACCCATTCGCCAGCGCGCATGTGCCAACCGAACGCCTCGCGAAGGTCGCCCGCCGCCTCGAGATGCTCGGCGATGAGTGCCGCATTCGCGTCGGACAATTCTGGATGATGTTCTTCGATCGCCCTGGCAAGCTTTCGGTGTAGCTGAGAGCGGTGCGACTTGAGCTGTGATTCGTACGCCACCGCATGGATCAGCGGATGCCGAAAGGCGTACTCGTCTCCATGCATGAACCTCACCTGGTCGATGAGTTCGGCGCCGAGCAGCTCGGACAATTCGACTTCCTCCACCAAGTCGGCAAGCAGTTCGGAGACGAAGCGCAATCCGATGACCGCCCCAGCGGTCAACGTGCGCTTAGCCGCTGGGCCGAGGCGGTCGATCCGGGCAGCAATGGCAGCCTGCAGCGACGCGGGGACGCGCACGTCGGCGTTACCTTGTTGGGAAACATAGGCACCAGCTTCACCGGCCACTACTCCGCGCTCAACGAAGTCACGGACAATCTGTTCGGCGAAGAACGGATTGCCGGCTGCCCGTTCAGCAACTTGTGCGACGAACTCCGTGACCGAAGCGTCCGGTCCCAGCAACTCGGCGGCGAGCGCAGTCGAATCTGAATCCTGAAGGGGGGTAAGCGGAATCCGGTGTATGGTCGGCAGCCGGTCAAGCGCGCCTTGGTATTCGGGTCGGTACGTGATGAGCATCAGTGAATGTGTCTGCGGCGCGACGGTTGCGAGTGAAGCGATCATGGCCTCGCTGACAGGGTCGATCCAATGCGTGTCCTCGATCACGAAAATTGCCGGTGTTGTTCGGGCGACCGCGGCCGCTTTCAGGAGCGCTGTCAAACGCCGGGTTCGCGCGGCGGGATCGATGACCGGCAGGGGGACCTCGGGATCAACGATGCCCAGGAGGTCGTCGAGCAAAAGGAGGTCTTCAGGGTCGGCTTCCTGCATGCGAGCGCGGATGTTTGCGCGCGCCTCGTCGTCTTCGAGACCGCTGATCGACAACACATCCCGGAGCAATCGGGTCGCTACGTGGAACGGAATGTCGGTGGTATGCGATTCGCAGTACGTCGTGAACACCTCGACGTCTCGCCGTGCCGCAATCATGGCCGTCTCGTGCACCAATCGGCTCTTGCCGATGCCGGGCGACCCCACTAGCCCGACCACCCGGCCGTTGCCGTTGACCGACTGATCGAGTACGTCACCGATCATGCTCAATTCCCAATCCCGGCCTACAAGGGGAGATCGCTGTCTCTCCGGCCGCACACCCTCAGCCTTCGGCGCAAGCAAGACGCGTGCAGCTACCGGTATGCTTGCGCCCTTGATATGCACCATCTGGGGTTCACCGAGCACAGCGGTTCTCTCGACCAGTCTTGCCGTCGACTCGCTGAGCATCACTCCACCCGGCGGCGCAGCCGACTCCATCCGCTGGGCCATGCCGACCTGCTCACCAACCGCCGTGTAACCCGAAGGACCCGAACCGATCTCACCCGCAATGACCTCACCGGAGTTGAGCCCCACGCGCAACTGGAACACCACACCGTCGTCGCGCTCGACCTCGGTGCCCAGGCGCCGCGCCTCTTGCTGGATATCCAACGCAGCCATGCATGCACGTAAAGCGTGGTCCTCCAACGCGACCGGCGCACCGAACACCGCCATGACGCCGTCGCCGGTGAACTTGTCCACCGTCCCGCCGTAACGCTTCACCACCGCCGAAGATCGGACAAACAAGTCGGTCATAATCTCGCGCAACCGCTCCGCACCGACGGCCGCGGCAATGTCCATGGAATGCACCACGTCAGCGAACAGCACGGTCATGGAGCGAAGACAATCACATCCGCGCCGGATGATCGTCGAGCACGCCCTGCCCGACCGCTGACAGTTCGATCGGCAGTCGACTCTGCGGTGATGGCGCTCACTACTCACAGTTTGTCGCCCTGGACCCGTCGCCGGTGAACTTGTCGACCGTGCCGCCGTAGCGATTCACCATCGCCGATGAGCGGTCGAAGAGCTCGGCCATTATTTCGCGCAACCGCTCGGCGCCTACCGTCGCGGCGATATCCATCGAATGCACCACGTCGGCGAACAACACCGTTACCTGCTTGTACTCGGCCTGGCCGCCGGCAGGAGCGAGTGACGCACCGCAGGCATCGCAGAATCGCGCCTCGGCCCGTGGTTCGGCGCCGCAACTGCGGCAGGATAAGCCGGCCGTCACGTCAATACTCTGTCACCACGCGTCCGCGCGAAGGTGCGCATTTGCCGCAATTTCACGGCGTGTCGACGTGCAGACACGCACGCTCGCGGACAAGCCGGACTAGCGCGAGGCTTTCTTGCGCTCGATATCAGCCAGCGCGGCGGCCAGTTTGGCGCGCTCAGCTGCCGACGTGTCCCACGCCAGCTTGCGGTTCTTGACGACCTTGGCCGGCGCGCCCACCGCGATCGAAAAGTCCGGGATATCGCCCTTGACCACCGCGTGCGAGCCGAGCACACAGCCCCGACCGATCGTGGTGTTGCGCAGGATGGTGACCTTGGTAGCGATCCAGGTGTCGGGCCCGATCCGCACCGGACCCTTGAGGATCCCCTGGTCCTTGATGGGCACGTTGATGTCATCCATCCGGTGGTCGAAGTCGCAGACATAGACCCAGTCGGCCATCAGCACCGAGTCGCCCAACTCGATGTCGATGTAGGTGTTGATGACGTTGTCCCGGCCGAGCACCACCTTGTCACCGAAACGCAGCGATCCCTCGTGGCAGCGGATCGTGTTCTTGTCGCCGATGTGCACCCATCGACCGATCTCCATCGTCGACAACTCGGGAGTGGCCTGAATCTCCACGCCCTTGCCGAGGAACACCATGCCCCGGGTGATGATGTGCGGGTTGGCGAGCTTGAACTTCAGCAGTCGCCAGTACCGCACCAGATACCACGGGCTGTAGGCGCGGTTGTTGATCACCCACTTCAACGACGCCATCGTGAGGAACTTTGCCTGCCGCGGATCGCGAAGCCGGGAACCCCGCCAGCGCTTGTGCAGCGGCGCGCCCCACATCGTCGTCATGGCCCGAAAGCCTAACGCGAGCCCGCTCGGGACCTCGGGATACCCTCACGTGGGCCAAACGAACAGACCTCGGAAAGGACGCAGTGTTCCGGCGACTCATTGTGCTGGCGTCTACGGCGCTGATCACGGGTTCTCTGGCCGGTTGCGGGAACACCGACTCCTGGGTCGAAGCCCACGCGGCGTCCGGTTGGCCCGCCCAGTACGGCGACGCCGCCAACAGCAGCTATGCCGGGGTGGCCGGGGCCGATGCGCTCAACCTGGAGTGGAGCCGCTCGGTAAAGGGCGAGCTGGCGGCCGCGGTGGCACTGGGGTCGGGACGTTATCTGGCGGTCAACGCCCAGACCCCGGCCGGCTGCTCGCTGATGGTGTGGGAAGCCGACAACAACGCTCGCCAACGCTGGTGTACCCGGTTGTGGCAGGGCGGCGGATCCTCGAGCCCACTGTTCGACGGCTTCGACAACCTGTATGTCGGTCAGCCCGGCACCATGATGTCGTTCCCGCTGACACAATGGTTCCGTTGGCGGCGGCCGGTGATCGGAATGCCGACCACCCCAAGGATTCTCGCGCCGGGCCATCTTCTGGTGGTGACGCACCTGGGTCAGGTTCTGTTGTTCGACGCCCAACGCGGCACCGTGATCGGCACCCCGCTGGATCTGGTGGCCGGCGTCGACCCGACCGACTCCGAGCGCGGGCTGGCCGACTGCCGGCTTGGACGGCCGCGCTGCCCGGTCGCCTCGGCACCCGCCTTCGCGGCGTCGACGGGAGTCGTGGTGATCAACGTGTGGCAACCAGGCGCGCCCGCCCCGGTGCTCGTCGGGCTGAAGTACAACCCCAAGCAGCGCCCCGTGCTGTCGCAGGCCTGGACCAGCGACGCCGTCCCGGGTGGGGTGCTGGCCGGCCCGGTGGCGTCCGCCGACGGATCGACGATCTACGTCAACGGCCGAGACGACAAGCTGTGGGCATTGGGCGCCGCCGATGGCAAGCCGAAATGGTCGACACCGCTGAAGTTCCTGCCCCAGACCCCGCCGTCGGTATCGCCTGAGGGCCTGATGATCACCGGCGGCGGCCCCGACGCCAAGCTCGTCGCAATCAGGGATGGCGGCGACCACGCCGATGTGGCATGGACCCGCGACGACGTCGTGCCGTTGACCACGTCCAGCCAGGCCGGTACCGATGTCGCCTACTGCGTCGTCCAGAACGGCGAGAACGGTCAGGCGCTGTTGGTGTTCGATCCCGCCGACGGCCGCACCATCAACAGCTATCCGCTGCCGGAGGCGACCGGCTGGCCCGTCGGGGTGTCGGTCGGCCACGACCGCCGCGTGGTCACCGCCACCAGCGATGGCCAGGTCTACGGCTTCGAGCCCGCGTAGCGGCTAGGCCAATGTGGGCCCGGCTTAGGCGATCATCCTGTCGACCGGTGCACGCGGGATCGTCACCGACAGGGCGCCCGCCGACTCCGGCAGGATCGCGCCCTGGCCGAAGAAGAACACCAGCGTGTCGTTCTGTATCGCGAAGTTCTCGTAGGTCGCCGGGTTCAGGCCCACCTCGGGTGCGATCGCCGGCTTGGTGCCCAGCTGCTTCTCCAGTTCGGCCTGCACCAGCGGGAAGATGATTGGCCAGGGGTTGGTGCCCGGCTGGAACAGCGGCTGCGATCTTCTCCTGGCCCATGGGGTCCAGCACGATGGGCCAGCGCAAGGTCTGATCCCAGTTGAACGCCTTGTAGAAGGTCTGCGGGTGCGCCCCACCGACGTCCTGGAAGACCTTGAACACCACCGACTGCGTGCCCCTGGGCGGAACCGCCGAGTTGTACTCGGTCGGGGTGACCTCCAGCTGATAGGGCATGGTGCGCGAGTCGGGCATTTTCGCCACGTTGACGAACCCGTCCCGGGTCTGTTTAACCCAGTCGAAGACCGCCTGCACGTCCGGATAGTTGGCCGGGTAGGTGATGCGCATGGTGTACCCGGCGTCACCGCCCTGGATCACGCAGCTCTGCCCGGCGAGGGTTCCGTTGAGATCGGAGCACTTCGGCGGTGCGGCCGACGCTTGCGCCGCAACGGCAATGCCGGCGAAACCGAGAAATACGGTCGCAATGGCGGCGAGAACCGACAAGGGAGTACGCATCGATGAAATCCTCTTCGAGCCAGAGCGGCACCGTAGCCGCCGACGTCACAATACAGGCGACAGAAACGTCGTAGACATCATCGCGACGGTCGGCAGATGAATGCCGTTGCCCGACTTGCCGTGCCGGAGCCCAATCGGGTGATCACCACGGATACCTGCTGTGAGCCACGCAACCGCAGCCGCCGACGGAGCGCGTCGGGGTCGACGTCGACGCCGCGAACCAGAATCTCGACCGCCCCCGCGTCCCGTGCGGACAGGGCCTGACGCAGCCGCTTCTCGCTGAAGCCGAGCTCGTCGAGCACCTCGAAGCCGCGCACACCGTCGGGTAGCCGGTCGCCGGACAGGTATGCGATGTCGGGGTCGAGCTGCCAAAGCCCGTGCCTGGCGGCGTAGTGACGGACCAGTCCGGCACGCACCACCGCACCGTCCGGATCGATGATCCATCGGCCGGCCGCCGCCACCGGGCAGTCGTCGGGTTCGGCGTCGGTGATCTGTTCGGGACCGTCCAGTATGGTGGCGCGGCGGCGCACGCCCGCCTCGGCCAGGTTCGGCGACCACAGGCACGCTTCGCGAACGCTGCCGCCCAGCGACGTGACCTCGATCTCACCGCTGAAGCCGAGTCGGTCGAGCTCATTGAAATCGATTCCGGGCGCGCACTTTACGACGAGATCGCGGCCGCGACAGACCTCGAGCAGGCCGTCCAGCGGTGGGGTGTAGTCGAGCGGGTCGAACCGTCGCCGCCCGGACCTCCTGCGCGCAGGGTCGGCGAGGACGACGGCGTCGCGGGTAACGGGTCGCAACGCGTCGGCGCGACACAGCGGCACATCGCCGACGTTGTGCCGGGCCATGGCGAGCCGGACCGGGTCGGTGTCGCTGCCCACCACGTAATCGGCCGAGTTCCGCAGTGCCGCAAGCTCTGTGCCGACCGAACAGGTGACATCGTGCACGGTGGCACCGGCAAGGCGGCGTGCCCGATGCTCGGCGACCGCTTGCGCAGTGGCCTGCTGCAGCGCGTCGTCGGTGAACAACCAGTTCGACGGGTCGGCGAATTTGGCTGTCGCTTTGCGGCGTAGCAGCACCGTCTCAATCAGAGCCGGCGCGTGCCCGCCGAATTGCCTTCGTATCGAGGCGATGTCGGGAACGCGGGTCGTATCGGTCAACCCGAAGCCGTCGACATCGCGCAGCGCGTGCGCTCCCGCCTCGCTGCACAGATATGCGACGGCATCGGTGCTGAATTGGAAGCCGACGGCTACGACGGCTTAACCCCGGTCACCATGACGTTGTAGAACCAGCCCTTGGGCACAACACGGCGCCAGACGTTCTCGTCCACCCACGACAACGTCGTCCAACTGCCGAACGCGAACTTGGCCCAGCCCCAGCCGAGCTTGCCGGGCGGCACTGTCGACTCGAAGGTGCGTACCGGCCATCCCAGCATCGCCGCAGTGAACTCGTCAGTGGCGGTGCTCACCTCGACGGCGCCCGCGTTTGTCGCCATTTTCTCAAGGTCGCCCGGGTCGAAGGTGTGCAGGTCGACGATCCACTCCAGGGCTGCGGCCCGCGAGTTCTCGTCGAGTTCGGCCTGCGGGCGACGCCAGCTGCTCAGCCCCGGCAGCTTCATGGCACGGATTGTGACGTTCCAGGTCAAGTTGGCAAGCGTTCGCGCATAGCCGTTGCCAACGGTGGTCGGTTCACCGGCGAACACGAACCGTCCGCCGGGCTTGAGCACCCGCACCACCTCCCGCAGGGACAACTCCACGTCGGGAATGTGATGCAGCACGGCGTGCCCGACGACCAGATCGAAGGTGTCGTCGTCGTATGGGATGCCCTCGGCGTCGGCGACTCGGCCGTCGACATCAAGGCCGAGGTTCTGGCCGTTGCGCGTGGCCACCTTGACCATGCCCGGCGACAGGTCGGTCACCGAGCCGCGCCGGGCCACGCCAGATTGGATCAGGTTGAGCAGGAAGAACCCGCTGCCGCAGCCCAGCTCCAGTGCCCGGTCGTAAGGCAGCTCGCGTTGCTCCTCCTCGGGGACGATGGCATCGAACCGGCCTCGCGCGTAGTCGATGCAGCGCTTGTCGTAGGAGATCGACCATTTCTCGTCGTAGGATTCCGCTTCCCAGTCGTGGTACAGCACCTGCGCAAGCTTGGAGTCGTGCCGGGCGGCCTCGACCTCCTCCGCCGTGGCGTGCGGGTTAGGGGTTGGCTCAGAACTCATGCAGGGCAGCCTAACGGCCGTCATCAAACGAGGCTTTGGCGGCGGCCAGTGCCTGCGTCGGATAGTCGACGAACCTCTCCGCCCACGTCACGGCGGCGTCGTACACCGCGTCGGGTGCCACCATCTGGTCGATCAGGCCCAATGCCAGCGCCTCCTTGGCGTCGACGAACCGGCCGCTGAACACCAGATCCTTGGCCTTGCTCTCCCCGATCGTGCGCGCCAGCCGGGCGGTTCCACCGGGAGGGAAACCGGCCAGGATCTCGGTGGCGCCGACCTTGACGTTGTCGCCGGCCACCCGCCAGTCCGCGGCCAGGGCCAGTGTCAGCCCGCCGCCGAGCGCGTATCCGGTGATCGCGGCGACCGTCGGTTTCGGGATCGCGCCGAGCGCGTCGACGGCCCCCCGGCCGACTTGCGCGGCCCCGGCGGCCTCCTCCGCACTCAGGGTCTGCAGCACCGCGACGTCATCGCCGGCGGAGAAGATCTCGTGTCCGCCGAACACGATCACCGCGGCGACGTCGTCACGCGCGCCGAGTTCGTCAGCGGCGGCGACGATCTCGCGGTACACCTGACGGGTCAGCGCATTGGTCGGCGGCCTCGACAGCAGCAGCGTGGCGATGCCCGGGTGCTCGTCGATGGTGTGAATGCTGACGAACTCCCTCACGGGGTGCGCCCCCCGAGCGCCTCGTTGTAGCGCGCGCCGTCGAAGAACTCGAACTCGAGGTTGCCGTCGGTCATGCTCATATTCGGCGAGACGGGGACGATTCGTCGTTCGACGGCAAGCACTTCGGCCACCGTGCGGCCTGCCAGCGCGTCGAGCTGCGTCCACGTCGGCGGCAACAGGAAGCTCCGCTGAGCCACGAAGTCGTCGATCGCGGCTTCGGGCGTGATCCAACCGGCCTGGTCGGTTTCGGTGTTCTCACCGTCGGCGCGCTGACCCTCCGGAAGCGCACCCACGAAGAAATAAGTGTCGTAGCGACGGGTGCGCTCCTCCTTGGGAGTCACCCAGTTCGCCCACGGGCGCAGCAGGTCCGCGCGGAGCATCAGCTTCTCGGCTCGCAGGAATTCGCCGAACGAAAGCTCCTTGCTCTCGAGCGCGGCACGCTGGTCGCGGTACACCGACGCGTCGTCGACAAGCAGGTCCGAATCATCGGCCGCGCCTGCGAACAACACGCCGCACTCCTCGAACGTCTCCCGCGCCGCCGCGCAGACAAGTGCCTCGGCGAGTTCGGCGTCCACCCCCAACCGGTCGGCCCACCAACCCGTATCGGGCCCATGCCAGGCGATGTCGGCGTTGCGGTCGCGGTCGTCGACCCCGCCGCCCGGAAACACCATCACGCCTCCGACAAACTCCATCTGTCGGTGCCGCCGCATCAGAAACACCTTGATGCCGTCTCGAGTGTCGCGCACCAGCATCACGGTCGCAGCGGGCCGCGGGACGAGAGGATCTTCGGACATCAACGCCTCCTGTGCGCCGCTCGGGTTCTGGTGCGACGCGCGAAGTAGCGGCCGTCGATGACGTCGAGGGCGATGGACTGGCCGAAAGCCTTGGACAGGTTCTCCGACGTCAGCACGTCCGCCAGCAGCCCGGCGTCGACCACACGGCCCTCCGACAGGATCAGCGCATGGCTGAACCCCTGCGGGATCTCCTCGACGTGATGGGTGACCAGCACGATGGCCGGGGAATCGGCATCGGCCGCAAGGTCGGCCAGCCGCGCCACCAGTTCCTCGCGGCCGCCGAGGTCCAGTCCGGCAGCCGGCTCGTCGAGCAGCAGCAGTTCGGGGTCCGTCATCAAGGAACGGGCGATCAGCACGCGTTTGCGTTCGCCCTCCGAGAGCGTCTCGTAGGTGCGCTCGGCCAGGTGTTCGGCGCCGACGCTTTCCAGCATGTCGATGGCCTGGTCGTAGTCGACGTCCTCGTAGCGCTCCCGCCAGCGGCCGAGCACCGCGTATCCCGCCGACACGACGAGGTCGCGCACCACTTCCCCCTGCGGCACGCTCTGCGACAGCGCCGAGCTGCTCAGCCCGACGCGGGCGCGCAGTTCGGACATGTCGACCCGGCCCAGCCGTTCGCCCAGCACAAAGGCCGTCCCCGAGGACGGGTGCTCCATCGCGGCGGCAATGCGCAGCAGCGACGTCTTACCGGCACCGTTCGGCCCGATGACCACCCAGCGTTCGTCGAGTTCCACCGACCAGGTGACCGGCCCGACGAGAACCCGGCCGCCGCGCCGCAGCGTCACCCTGGCGAAGTCGATCAGCAGGTCGGGGTCGGCGCTGTCGCCTCCGGAGTCGGGCACTCGCCCATCGTAGTGGTGCGATTTCGGCGTGATTTCCTTCGCTCAGCGCCCAGCGATAGTTTTCACGCCCAAATCGCTGGCGACTGCGACGGAAGCCCAGCCGCTGTGGGCCAGCACCCGCTTCGGTGTGATCCGCACGAAGAACTGGACCAGCGGGCCGATGCCGAACGCGTAGAGGACGGTGCCGACGCCGACGGTCCCGCCGAGCAGCCATCCGACCGCCAGCACCGTGGCCTCGATGGACGTCCGGATCAGCCGGACCGACAGGCCGGTGCGGACCACCAGGCCGGTCATCAGCCCGTCGCGCGGGCCGGGGCCGAGGCCCGCGCCGATGTAGAGCACCGTTGCGATCGCGTTGAGCACGACGGCGCCCACCATCATCGCGACTCGCACGACAAGCGAATTCGGCGTTGGCAGTATCGCGAGCCCGGCGTCCACGGTCACCGCGATGACGATGACGTTGGCGATCGTGCCGATGCCAGGGCGGTTGCGCAGCGGGATCCACGCCAGCAGCACCGCGACACCGACGACGGCGGACGCGATACCGATCGTCATCCCCGTCTTCAGGGCCAAACCCTGATGGAACACATCCCACGGGTCGAGCCCGAGCCCGGCGCGCACCATCACAGCCATCGAGAAGCCGTAGCCGGTCAGCCCGAGCAGAAGCGCACTGCCTCGCACCGAGGCACTACGCATGGTGGGGGAAGCGAATCCGTATCAGTTCGATCTCGCGTGCCACCCGTTCCGCGTCGCGGTCCACAAACTCGGCCGGAATGCGCTCCGCCGGGTTGAAGATTCTGCCCAGTGGCCGGGCCAGTCGAGATGTCCAATTCATGCTCATGACCCAATAGTCCAGTTGACTGGCTTGCCTTTCAATAGCCAGTTAGTACATACTGGCATGCAAATGACGGTAGAAATGCCCGCTCGCGCGCTCGATGTGGACCTTTTGGCCCGCGAGCTCGGAAACTGGCGAACGTCCAGTCGCAGTGGCCCGGCCTACCACGGCCTGGCCGACGCGATTCGGCTGCTGATAATCGACGGCCGCCTCCCCGTCGGCGCCCGGCTGCCCAGCGAGCGAGCGATGGCCGACACACTGCGGGTCTCCCGCACCACCGTCACCGCCGCCTACGCCGCCCTGCGCGACGACGGCTACCTCAACGCGCGGCGCGGCGCACGCAGCACTACCGCACTCCCCGTCTCACCGACCGTCATCGCGGACGCCACGACACCATCGATGAGCCTTGCCGCGGCAGCGCTGTCGGCTCCGGCGGCGGCGGTGGCCGAGGCGTTCGCCGACGCGACCCGCGATATCACGCCGTACCTGCACCAGGTGGGTCACGAACTTGTCGGCGTCAGCGAACTGCGACGGGCGATCGCCGAAAGGTATTGCGAGCGCGGGCTTCCCACCGAGCCCGACGAGGTGCTGGTCACTACCGGTGCGCTGCATGCCGTCAACCTGATCCTGACGACCTACGTCCAGCCCGGCGATCGGGTACTCGTCGAACAGCCGACATACCACGGCGCCCTGTCCTCGATCGTCACTGCGGGCGCACGGCCCGTTCCCGTGGCCATGACGGAAGGCGGCTGGGAACTCGACGCTCTGCAGGCCGCCGTGCAGCAGATGTCACCGAACCTGGCCTACCTGATCCCCGACAATCAGAACCCGACGGGGCTGACGATGCCGGCCGCGGACCGAAAACGCCTGGCGCGCATCATCGCCGAAACGCGCACCCGCACCGTCATCGACGAGACGATCCTCGACATGTGGCTCGACGAACCCGTACCTGCGCCGATGGCTGCGGCGATGACGACGCGGCAAGACCTGGTGCTGACGGTCGGCTCGATGTCGAAGTCGTTCTGGGGCGGCCTGAGAGTGGGGTGGATCCGCGCCGAACGGGCCACCATCGCCACGATCGCCGCACTGCGGCCCTCGATCGACATGGGCACCCCGGTGCTCGAACAGTTCGCGGCTGCAAGGCTTCTCGCGCAGTGCGACGAGCTGCTGCCGGAGCGGCGCGAGATCCTTCGGAAACGGCGCGAATTCCTGCTGGCCCTACTGCACCGGCATCTGCCCGATTGGCAGCCCGGCCCCGGCGTCGGCGGGATGTCGCTCTGGGTCCGGTTGCCCGCGCCGATGAGCACCGCACTGTCGGCTGCCGCCTCACGGCTGGGTCTCGACCTGCCCGCGGGTCCGCGGTTCGGCGTCGACGGAACACTGGAGCGCTTCGTGCGGGTTCCCTACACGCTTCCGGAGGACCAGCTTTCGGCAGCCATCGAACTGCTGGCCCGCGCGTGGCACAGCGTCACCGGGTCCACCGCACCGGAGCCGACCACCGTCGTCGTCTAGTGTCTCGCGAGTCATTGATTCCGGTGCAGCGTCTGTGTCGCGATGAGATAAGCCACAACCGGCACTCAAGTGTCTCGTGCGCGGAGGGGCTTTCGTCGAGATCGACGCTGGCGCGAAGAAGTGCGAGTGACCTGCACGCTAGCGTCGATCTCGCGGTCCAAGACACCCAATTCGCTGCCGGTACAGGTTTTCGATAGCGATGACGGTGCCAACCTAGCCGCCCGCAGAGCGTCGAGGAATTAATGACTCATGACTCACGACACTAGTAGTCGTCGTCGGGGATCTCGACCCTGCGGAACGTTCCGTCGACCGCGTCCGCCGCTTCGATTTCGCCGCGGGTGATACCGAGGATGAACAGCACGGTGTCCAGATACGGATGGCTCAGCGACGCGTCGGCCACCTCACGCAGCGCCGGTTTCGCGTTGAACGCCACCCCCAGGCCTGCGGCGGCCAGCATGTCCATGTCGTTGGCGCCATCCCCGACGGCAACCGTCTGCTCCATCGGGACGCCGGCCTGCTGTGCAAAATCCCTCAGCGCCTTGGCCTTTCCAGGCCGGTCGATGATCGGTCCGATGACCCTGCCGGTCAGCTTGCCGTCGACGATCTCGAGTTGGTTGGCCGCAACAAAGTCCATCTCCAGCTCGTGGGCGAGCGGTTCGATGACCTGGCGGAAGCCGCCCGACACGATGCCACAGTGAAACCCCAAGCGCCGCAAGGTCCGTAACGTCGTTCGTGCGCCCGGCGTGAGCTCGATCTGCTCTCCGACCTCCTCCAGCACTTCGGCCGGCAGGCCCGCCAGTGTCGCGACGCGACGGTTCAGCGACTCGGCGAAGTCCAGGTCCCCCCGCATGGCTGCCTCGGTGATCTCCGCGACGGCCGCGTGCGCGCCGACCCGGTCGGCCAGCATCTCGATGACCTCGCCCTGGATCAGCGTGGAGTCGACGTCGAACACGATGAGCCGCTTGGCCCGTCGGGACAGGCTGTAGTCCTCCAGGGCGATGTCGACACCCTCTTCGACGGCCACCTGCGCCAGCTTGGTCTGCAACTGCGTGTAGGCACGCCCGGGTGGCACCGAGACGCGCAGCTCCAGCCCGGTCACCGGATAGTCGGAGACGCCGCGAATGAAGTCGATGTTGACGCCGAGCGCGGCCACCTCCCGGGCCACCACGCCGAACGCCTCGGCGCTGATCGGCCTGCCCAGCACGACGATGGTGTGGGTGGACGGCTCCCGCATCACCGGTTGCTCGTCGCTGCGCTCGATCGTCACCTCGAGGCCGACACCGTGAATGGCCTCCTCGACCTCTTCACGTAGCTGGGAACCGCCGGCCGCCTCGGCCGAGCCCGATACCAGTACGCCCAACGTCAGTCGGCCGCGGATGACGACCTGTTCGACGTTGAGCAGCTCGACCTTGTGCCGCGAAAGGACTTCGAACAGCGCAGAAGTCACGCCGGGTTGGTCGACTCCGGTGACGGTGATCAATAGCGATGAGCGCTTGCGCGAAGAGCCGAGGGGTGAAGCCACCTTTCGACTTCTCACCCCCGTTTAACGCCGCGCACGGCCATCAGGTCCGGACGTTCTCGTCGTCTAGCCGAGTGATGTCGCCGTCTGCCGGGCCGTGGCTGCGCCCGATGTGCGCCTCGGCGCGCATTCGGTCCACCATGTGCGGGTAGTGCAGCTCGAACGCCGGCCGCTCCGAACGGATCCGGGGCAGCTCGGCGAAGTTGTGCCGCGGCGGCGGGCAGCTGGTGGCCCATTCCAGTGAGTTGCCGTAGCCCCACGGATCGTCGACGGTGACCGGCTCACCGTAGCGCCAGCTCTTGAACACGTTCCAGGTGAACGGAATGGTCGAGATGCCCAGAATGAACGCGCCGATCGTGGACACGACGTTCAGCGTGGTGAACCCGTCGGTCGGCAGGTAGTCGGCGTACCGGCGGGGCATGCCCTCGTCGCCGACCCAGTGCTGCACCAGGAACGTGGTGTGGAAGCCGATGAACGTCAACCAGAAGTGCAGCTTGCCCAGCCGCTCGTCGAGCAGCCGGCCGGTCATCTTCGGGAACCAGAAGTAGATGCCCGCGTAGGTGGCGAACACGATCGTGCCGAACAACACGTAGTGGAAGTGCGCGACCACGAAATAGCTGTCGGTGACGTGGAAGTCGATCGGCGGGCTGGCCAGCAGCACACCCGACAGACCGCCGAGCAGGAAGGTCACCAGGAAGCCCACCGAGAACAGCATCGGTGTTTCAAATGACAACTGGCCCTTCCACATCGTGCCTATCCAGTTGAAGAACTTGATACCCGTGGGCACCGCGATCAGGAATGTCATGAAGCTGAAGAACGGCAGCAGCACGGCACCCGTCGCGTACATGTGGTGCGCCCACACCGCGACCGACAGCGCCGCGATGGACAGCGTCGCGTAGATCAGCGTGGTGTAGCCGAAGATCGGCTTACGGCTGAAGACGGGGATCACCTCGCTGATGATGCCGAAGAACGGCAGCGCGATGATGTACACCTCTGGGTGGCCGAAGAACCAGAACAGGTGCTGCCACAACAAAACCCCGCCATTGGCCGGGTCGTAGATGTGGGCACCGAGGTGACGGTCGGCGGCCAGCCCGAACAGCGCCGCGGTCAGCAGCGGGAACACCATCAGCACCAGGATGCTGGTGACCAGAATGTTCCAGGTGAAGATCGGCATCCGGAACATCGTCATGCCCGGTGCGCGCATGCACACCACGGTGGTGATCATGTTGACGCCACCGAGGATGGTGCCCAGACCGCCGACGGCGAGGCCCAGGATCCACAGGTCACCACCGGCGCCCGGCGAGTGGATGGCGTCGGTCAGCGGCGAGTAGGCGGTCCAGCCGAAGTCGGCGGCGCCCCCGGGGGTGATGAAGCCGGCGAGCGCGATCGTCGCCCCGAACAGGAACAGCCAGAACGACAGCGCGTTCAGACGCGGGAACGCTACGTCTGGGGCGCCGATCTGCAGCGGCAGCACCAGGTTGGCGAACCCGAACACGATGGGAGTGGCGTAGAACAGCAGCATCACCGTGCCGTGCATGGTGAACAGCTGGTTGAACTGTTCGTTGGACAGGAACTGCAGCCCGGGCATCGCGAGCTCGGTGCGCATGAACAGCGCCAACAACCCGCCGATGAAGAAGAAGACGAAGCAGGCGACGCAGTACATGATGCCGATCAGCTTGTGATCGGTGGTGGTCAGCAGCTTGTAGACCAGGTTCCCCTTGGGGCCGAGCCGCGCCGGGAACGGACGACGGGCCTCGAGTTCTCCGACCGGGGGCGCTTCGGCTACCAAGACGTCCTCCAAACGTTGATGCGGGCATGCCCGCACTGTTCCGTTCGAATCCTATCTCCCGACGGGCCCTCTGTCGGCATGGGTCCTACAAACCGTCGTATTCGATTTTGCGGTGTCTCCCGCTCGCCGGTTGACCAGTCGCGACGTGCACGGATGTTACCGTCGGCCACGTGCTGATCCGCCCCGGTGTCATCGCAGCCGCAGCGGCGGTGCTGACCGCCGTCGTGGTGACCGCGATCGGCGGCTGCGGCAACCAGGGCGACGAGTCTCCCGCACCCGCCAACGAGCCCACGGTCATCACCAGCACCACCCGGATCGCGGGCGCCGGTGTGCTGGGCAATCAGCGCAGGCCCGACGAATCCTGCGCGCCAGATCCACTACCCGCCGATCCCGACGACTCGCCGACGCGGCCGGTGCGCCACGCCGCGGGTGAGACGGTCGTCAACACCGAGCCACAACGAATCGTGGTGCTCGCCGGCGACCAGCTCGACACGCTCTGCGCGCTGGGTCTGCAGTCACGCATCGTCGCGGCCGCCCTGCCCGACGGCTCGGACAGCCAGCCGTCATATCTCGGCACCGTCATCCACGACCTCCCGGCGGTCGGCACCCGCAGCGAGCCCGACATGGATGCGATCCGGGCGGCCAACCCGGATCTGATCCTGGGATCGGAGGCCCTGACGCCCGACGCCTATCCTGAGCTGTCGGCGATCGCCCCGACGGTCTTCACCGGCGCCCCCGGCGCGGCATGGGAGGACAACCTGCGAACGGTCGGCGCGGCGACCGGGCGGACCGACGCCGCGAACGGACTGATCGACGACTTCACCGCGGCCGCGGACAAGACCGGCGCCGACAATGACGCCGCGCACTTCCAGGCGTCGGTCGTGCAATTCACCGACACCACCATGCGGGTCTATGGACCCGATAATTTCCCCGGCAGCGTGCTGGCCGATGTGGGTGTGGATCGCCCTGCCGCACAACGCTTTACCGACAAGCCGTACGTCGAGATCGGCGTTACCGAGGAGGATCTGGAGAACTCCCCCGACTTCTCGATCGCCGACGGCGACATCGTCTATGTCTCCTTCGCGTCACAGGCAGCCAAGGACCGCACCGCAGAGGTGATGGGCAGCGACGCCTGGCGCAAGCTGTCCGCCACTAAGGACAACCGGGTTTTCGTCGTCAACAACGAGGTGTGGCAGACCGGCGAGGGCATCGTTGCCGCCCGCGGAATGCTGGCGGACCTGCGCTGGGTCAACGCGCCCATCAACTAACGTCGACGTGGTGATCCACGTCCTGAAGTCGACGTACGTGCAGCCACCCGACGTCATCGAACAGACTCGCCCCGCCCATCTCGAGTTCCTGAAGGTAGAGATCGCCGCCGGCCGCCTTCTTCTGGCCGGGCGCCAGGAGGACGGTTCCGGCGGGGTGCTCATCACCGGTGACATCAGCGCCGAGGAGGCACAGGACATCCTCGACCGTGATCCGTATACACAGGCCGGCGTGGCGAACTACCAGCGGCTGTCGTTCAACGGCGCGTTCCGCGCACCAGGACTTTAGAAGCCAACTCTCTTAGCTGCGATGCGGCTACGAGTCGACGTCGTCGATGCCGGCCAGTGGCCAGCCCGCCGCCGCGAGTTTGGCGGCGACGCGCTGGACGTTCTCCGGGCCTGCGTCGTGATGGGTGACGTCCTTGATGAACTCCGCGATCTCGTCGGTGCTGATCTCGCCGTCGGCCAGCGCGCTCCCGTCCGGGTCGGTGAGGTGACGCACGACGTCTTTGAGTTCGTCATCGGTCAGCGGTGTAGCGCGCAGCAGCGCCAGCAGTGGGACGCGGTCGGGGCCCGGCACACCTTCGGGGTAGCCGGCGCGCAGCCATTGCAGGATCGATTGGAACAGCGGCGTGGTGGTCACGCCCCTAAGTGTCGTGGCTGAGCGACGGCGGCGCCACTACCAGTGTGTTTCGTTCTCCGGTCATTCACCAGTCGTTCACTCTCCGATTTTGCTGCTCCACACCGGCACGAGCAAGACTGCGCCATCACAGCAGCGGTCCCGCTTGTAACCTCACCCATGAGCTGTGTTGATTGACTTGATGCGCCGGCCGCAGACCATACGAGTAAGGGGTCATCGTTTTCGCCTGGTGGGGTCGAACGGTATACCGCTACCGGTTCGTCGTGGTCGGAGTCATGGTGGCGTTGTGCCTGGGTGCCGGCGTTTACGGCTCGAGTCTGGGCGCCCACGTCACTCAAAGTGGCTTTTTCGACGAAGGCAGCGAGTCGGCGCAGGCGTCGCGCCTGGGTGACGAGGTGTACGGCAGGGACACCTCCGGACATATCGTGGCGATCTACACCGCTCCCGACGGCAAGACCGTCGACGACCCGGCCTTCCGGAAGAAAATCCTGGACAACCTCGCCAAGGTCGAGAAGGACCACCCGGACCAGATCATTCGGTCCATTGGTTACTTCAAGACCCCAGCCGTGCTGCGCAACATGGCCGACGAGTCGAAGAAGCACGCGTTCATGTCGATCCAGCTCAAGGGCGACAACGACGACCTCATCCTCAAGAACTTCAAAGAGGTCCGGAGCGAGTTGGCCGATCCCGGCGTCGATGTGAAGCTGGCCGGCTTGCTGCCGTTGGCCAACGAACTGACCGGGACCATCGCCACAGACCAGCAGCGGGCAGAGGTGCTCGCCCTGCCGCTGGTGGTGGTTTTGCTGTTCTTCGTGTTCGGCGGCGTGGTCGCCGCGTTCCTGCCTGGGATCATCGGCGGGCTGACCATCGCAGGCGCGCTGGGCATCATGCGATTGACTTCGATTTCGGTGCCCGTGCACTACTTCGCGCAGCCGGTGGTCACGCTGATCGGCCTCGGTATCGCCATCGACTACGGGCTGTTCATTGTCAGCCGCTTCCGAGAGGAAATCGCCGAGGGCCACGACACCGAAACCGCGGTCCGCCGCACCGTGGTGACGGCCGGGCGCACCATCGCGTTCTCGTCGGTGCTGATCTCAGCGTCTGTGGGCGGCCTGTTGCTGTTCCCGCAAGGCTTTCTCAAATCGCTCACCTACGCCATGATCGCCTCGGTCACGCTGGCGGCGATCCTGTCGATCACGGTGCTGCCGGCCATCCTTGGGATGCTGGGTCCAAACGTCGACGCCCTCAATGTGCGCACGCTCCTGCGGGTGCCGTTCCTGCGCGACTGGGAGTTCAGCAACCGATTGATCAATTGGCTGGGTGATCGGCTGCAGAAAACCAAGACCCACGAAGAGATCGAGAACGGGTTCTGGGGCCGGCTGGCCGGCCGCGTGATGAAGAGGCCAGTCCTGTTCGCAGCCCCCATCATCATCGTGCTGATCTTGCTGATTCTTCCGCTGGGCAATTTGTCCCTGGGTGGTATCAGCGAGAAGTACCTGCCGCCGACCAACTCGGTGCGCCAAGCGCAGGAGGAGTTCGACCGGACGTTCCCCGGCTTCCGCGTCGAGCCGATCACGCTGGTTATTCAAAGCGCTGACGACCAGCCGGTCACCGACGCCCAGGTCGCGCTGGTCCGTAGTGAGGCCCTTGGCATTCCGGGATTCGCCGAGCCGGACAACGACCCGGCCAACATGTGGAAGGAACGCCCGTACCTCGACGGCGCGTCGAAAGACCCGTCGGTTCGGGTGATCCAGAACGGCCTGGTGAACCGCCTTGACGCCAAGACGAAAGTCGATGAGCTGAGGGCGATCCCGCGGCAGCACGGGTTGAACTTGTTGGTGGGCGGCACACCCGCGCTTGAACAGGACAGTGTCGGAACGATTTCGGCGAAGCTGCCGATGATGATCCTCATTGCGGTGTCCACGACGACGCTGCTGATGTTCCTCGCGTTCGGATCACTTGTGTTACCGATCAAGGCCGCGCTGATGAACGCTCTAACGCTGTGTTCAACGCTGGGCGTGCTGACGTGGATATTCGTCGACGGCCACGGTGCCTCGTTGCTTAACTTCACGCCCACCCCGCTGACGGCCCCGGTGGTCGGGCTGATCATCGCCGTGATTTTCGGTCTGTCGACCGACTACGAGGTCTTTCTGGTGTCCCGCATGGTCGAGGCCCGCGCGCGCGGCATGACCACCGAGGGGGCCATCCGGACCGGCACAGCCACCACCGGCCGTCTCATCAGCGCCGCGGCACTCGTTCTCGTCGTAGTCGGTGGGGCGTTCGCCTTCTCCGATCTGGTGATGATGCAGTACCTGGCGATCGGCCTCATCACCGCGCTGCTGCTCGACGCGACGGTTGTCCGGATGTTCCTGGTGCCGTCGATCATGAAGCTGCTCGGCAACGACTGCTGGTGGGCGCCGCGCTGGATGAAACGGCTGCAGAAGCGGATCGGGCTCGATGAGTTCGATGCGAGCGACGAGCGCAAGCCGTTGGGGGCGCCCGCGCCGTTGGAGGATGAACTCATCTTCGGAACTGTCGTGACGGCGGGGTGGCCGACGGCGGTGCGTGACGCGACCGCCTCTGAGGCGAAGACACCCTCGGCCGAGATGACGAGGCCGATGGCGACAGCCGTTATCGACCGCGACGGCGACGAACCGTCGACCATCGAAACAGCCACGGCCATAGACACAGTCACCAACACCGACGGCGACGAAGCCCCATCAGAAGAGCCGGCCGAGGGCGCCGAGCTGTCGCCGACACCGCGCGATGACGGCGAGAAGCTAGAAGTCCCAGTCCTCGTCTTCGGTGTTGACGGCCTTGCCGATCACGTACGACGAGCCCGAACCCGAAAAGAAGTCGTGGTTCTGCGCAGCTACCTGGTCAGGAGGGCAAAAAGGCCGTGTGCCTGCTGGAGGAAGGGCCCTGCGGGGATACTGTTCAGGCTCATGGAGAGCGCCGACTTCGAGCGCAGGGAACCACGCTGTCGGATCTGTCGTGATCCTGATTCCGGAATCTGGCCGACGAGCTCCTGGACTGGCGCGGTGTCCCGAGCATTTTGGGCCGTGGCAAGGCCTCGGATTAGTGTGTAGTACCTAGCAATCAGTCATGTCGTCCGTGGACGGGGTGGGGCCGATGAAGAGGCTCAACGCGTGGGATTCGTTCTTTCTGTACACCGAGGCACCGAACGTCCACCAGCACACCTTGAAGGTGGCCGTCGTCGACACCACGCGGTTCGAGCACGAGCCGAGCATCGAGGTGTTCACCGAAATAATGCAGCATCGGCTGCATCGGTTGGAGCCTTTGCGCTACCAACTCGTCGACATCCCGCTTCATCTGCATCGCCCGATGTGGCGGGAGAACGTGGAGCTCGACTTGGGCTACCACCTGCGCTCGGTGCACGTTCCGCAACCCGGAGGCCGACGCGAACTCGACACAGTGATCGGCGAGATAGCGAGCACACCCCTGGACCGCGCGCACCCCCTGTGGGAGTTGTACTACGCCGAAGGCTTGGCCCATCATCGGGTCGCGGTGATCGTGAAGATTCACCATGCGTTGGCCGACGGTGTTGCGTCGGCGAACCTGATGGCACGGGCCATGGAGTGGCCGGAATCGGTTGAGGACGACCGAGATCGCTATGTCGCCGACCCGGCCCCGTCGAAGGCCGAGTTGTTACGCACGGCGGGTGTCGACCACCTGGCACAACTGCGGCGAGTTCCGGAAGTGTTGACGGAAAGTGTTGGCGGTGTAGCGCGGCTCCGGCGGCGAGCGCGGGAACGCGGCAGGCACCCGGAGTTGGCGCGCAACTTCAATCCGCCGCCGACCTTCATGAACCACAAGCTCTCGCCGCGGCGAACCTTCGCCACTGCGACACTGTCACTGGCCGAAGTCAAGCAGACCGCCAAGCACCTCGGCATCAAGATCAACGACCTGGTGCTCGCGACGGCGGCAGGCGCGTTGCGGGAACTGCTGCTGCACCATGACGGGCGCGCAGAACAGCCGATCATCGCCAACGTACCGGCGAGCATTGATCTCTCACCGGACCGCATTACCGGCAATGAGCTGAGCCTGATGTCGGTCTCGCTGCCAGTTCATATTTCGGATCCAGTCGAACGCGTGCGCCTGACCAGCGTGGCCACGGCCAATGCTAAAGAAGACCACGGAATGCTCGGTCGCAGGACCATGGGCACGTGGATCGAGTACTCGCCAACCGTGGCGGTGATGGGAGCTTTTCGATGGATGTCGCGGCGTGAGGTACCGAATAGAGCAGCTCAATCTCACCATCTCCAATGTGCCAGGGCCGCGTGAGCGCGGCTTCATCACCGGGGCCGTGGTGAGCGAGATCTACTCGGTGGGCCCGTTGTCAACCGGCGCCGGGTTGAACATCACTGTGTGGAGCTACGTCGACCAACTCAACATCTCGGTGCTTGCCGACGACCTCACGCTCCGGGAGCCTCACGAGGCCACCGATGCGATGCTCCGTGCATTCGCTGAGATACGCGGCGCCGCTGGGCTTTCGGATCAGCTGACCGAAGTCAGTACCGCGATGCCACAAGCAAGCAGGGCGTCTTAGCTTTAGCCGGGCGCTTCTACGCGGCCCGTGAGGCTGCCGGGCGTCCTGACCCACGGTTCCACGATTTTGCGGCACTCAGGCGCCGTGCTGGCGGCTGCCACGGGCGCCACGATCGCCGAGCTGATGGCCCGGCTAGGTCACTCCACACCGGCTGCGGCGATGCGCTACCAGCACGCCGCACAAGGCAGGGATCAGGCCATCGCCGAGATGCTGTCCAAGCTCGTTGTCGAATCTGCCTCAGGGTTAGGCGTCTGACCAGCATAGATCAGAAGTCCCAGTCCTCGTCTTCGGTGTTGACGGCCTTGCCGATCACGTACGACGATGCCCGAACCCGAGAAGAAGTCGTGGTTCTCGTCGGCGTTGGGGCTCAACGCCGACAGGATCGCCGGGTTCACGTCGGTCTCGTCGCGCGGGAACAGCGCCTCGTAGCCGAGGTTCATCAGCGCCTTGTTCGCGTTGTAGCGCAGGAACTTCTTGACGTCCTCGGTGAGCCCGACCTCGTCGTAGAGATCCTGGGTGTACTCCACCTCGTTGTCGTAGAGCTCGAACAGCAGCTCATAGGTGTAGTCCTTGAGCTCGGCCTGCCTGGCGGCGTCCTCCATCGCCAGGCCGCGCTGGTACTTGTAGCCGATGTAGTAGCCGTGCACGGCCTCGTCGCGGATGATCAGCCGGATCATGTCGGCGGTGTTGGTCAGCTTGGCGCGGCTGCTCCAGTACATCGGAAGGTAGAAGCCGGAGTAGAACAGGAAGCTCTCCAGCAGCGTCGAGGCCACCTTGCGCTTGAGCGGCTCGTCGCCCTTGTAGTACTGCATGACGATCTCGGCCTTGCGCTGCAGGTTGGGGTTCTCCTCCGACCAGCGGAACGCGTCGTCGATCTCTGCCGTCGAGCACAGCGTGGAGAAGATGTTGCTGTAGCTGCGGGCGTGCACCGACTCCATGAAGGCGATGTTGGTGTAGACGGCCTCCTCGTGCGGGGTCAGCGCATCGGGGATCAGGCTGACCGCGCCGACCGTGCCCTGGATGGTGTCCAGCAGCGTCAGGCCGGTGAACACCCGCATGGTCATTTCCTTCTCGTGGGCGGTCAGCGTCCCCCACGACGGGATGTCATTGGACACCGGAACCTTCTCTGGCAACCAGAAATTGCCGGTCAACCGGTCCCAGACCTCGGCGTCCTTTTCGTCCTGCAGCCGGTTCCAGTTGATCGCCGAAACGCGGTCAACCAGCTTTATTCTTTCGGACACCGGAACCTCGCTTCGCCGCAGATGTTCGTTTGCCAGATCGGCACCCCAAACACTACCCCTGGGGGCCGACAACTCCCGGAACCGCAACACCTTGTGTTGGCGTGTCGAGCCCAATTCCGAAGAATTTGTACTCCGACGGCTTGAGCTTGCGGGTATCTCGCCAGTACTCCCACGTCATCCCGCTCCACAACGACCGGTTGACGCCGTGCTCGTCGAGGTACCAGCTGCGGCAACCACCGGTGTTCCAGACGGACCGGGCAAGCTCGCCCTGCAGTTCGGCGTTTTCGCGGTCCTGCGCGCTTCGGGTGGGGGCCAGCGCCCGCGCGTCGTAGCGGTCCACCGCGGCGATCGCCTGGGCCACATAGCGGATCTGCGACTCGATCATGAAGACAACGGAGGTGTGTCCCAGGCCGGTGTTCGGGCCGAGCAGGAAGAACAGATTGGGCATGTCCGCGACGGCGACGCCACGGTGTGCCACCACGCCTTCGCGGTTCCATCGATCCACCAGGTCCTCCCCGCCTGCGCCCTTGATGTCGACGTAGGTGTAGGAGTCGGTGACGTGGAATCCGGTGGCGTACACGATGACGTCGACCTTGTGCTCGGTGCCGTCGGCGGTGACGATCCCATCCGGCGTGATTCGTGCGATGCGGTCGGTGATCAGCTTCGTCTTCGGATTCGCGACACCCTGATAGTAGTTGGGCGAGTACAGGATTCGCTTACAGCCCGCCCGGTACGTCGGCGTCAGCCTGCGGCGTAGCTCCTTGTCTTTGATACTGCGCCGGATGTTGAACTTGCCGACCAGCTCCACCGCGCGCAGCAGCGCGGGCCGCCGGGTCATCGCGAACCCGAGTCCCTCCAGCCACCAGTAGATGCCGCTGCGCACCGCCAGCCGCAGCCCGGGAACGGTGGAGAATGCGCGTTTGAGGCCCTCTGGGAACGGCTTGTTCGGCCGCGGCACCACCCACGGCGGCGTGCGCTGGTAGAGCTGAAGCTCGCTGACGTCCTTGACGATCTCCGGCACGATCTGAATGGCACTCGCGCCGGTGCCGATGACCGCGACCCGCTTGCCGGTGAGGTCGGCGTCGTGGTCCCACTCCGCGGAATGGAAAGCGACACCGCGGAATTCGTCCTTGCCCTCGATGTCCGGCACCAGCGGGATGTGCAACGCACCAGCCCCCGAGATCAGGAACTGCGCGACGTACTCCTGCCCGTCCGCGGTGAACACATGCCAGCGGTACTCGCTGTCGTCCCAATGCGCACGATCGACGAGCGAGTTGAACCTGATGTAGCGGCGCAGCCCGTACTTTTCGGTGACGTCCTTGAGGTAGTCCCAGATCTCCGGCTGCGGCGAGAACAGCTTGCTCCACGTCGCCTTGGGCTCGAAGGAGAAGGAGTAGAGGTGCGACGGGACGTCACACGCGCAGCCCGGGTACGAGTTGTCCCGCCAGGTGCCGCCGACATCGCCGGCCTTCTCCAGAATTAGGAAGTCCACACCTTGCTTCTGCAGCGAAATGGCCATTCCGAGTCCGGAGAAGCCGGTCCCGATGATGAGCGCGCGGGTGTGCACAGCTTTCTGGTTGGTGCCCTCGGCCGCGTGTTCGGCAACGGTCATGACGGCGATCTCCCCTAACTTCGTTGTGGGCCCACCCGTACCTCTGGTGTGGGCCCACCTGGGAACAGCGGTACCGGGTATTGGTCGACGCCAGTGTATTCGTCACGTTGGGACCGGGTCGACAGACGGTGCTTGAGCGCCGCACGCGCAGGCCCGCGAGATGCTGTTCTGACATCTCGCGGGCCCGACCATGCTAGGCAGTCAACGCCGGGATGCGCCCGGCACCGACCGACGGTGCAGTACCCACACCGTCGCCAACGTGAGGACAACGGCGAACAAAGCGAGCGCGATGAGGCTGGCGCCGGTGCCGCCATGGAAAGTGTCGCGGTAGCTGGACATGGCCGGCAGCGTCGCGGTGTACCGCTCGAGATCCAGGTCGCGACCCAAAGCTTCGAATGCGTGGCGGTTGGACAGGCCGAAGCTCATCAGGCGTCCCGGCGTGGCCATCTCGTCGACGGGGACTATGGCACCGCCGAACAGAACCTGCGGGAAGCAGAGCATGGGCAGGGCCAGCGCGGCCTGAGCGGCATTGGAGACCGTGGCCGACGCGAGAAGTCCGAGTGCCAGCGCCGACGTCGCTTCGATCACGATCGTCACGAATAGCAAGACATACACGTGCCACCCCATAGCGGGGAGCCTGCCAAGCGCTCGCAGCACACCGAGGAGCACCGCGCTCACTCCGGCCAGCACCGGAAGCAGCGCTGTGACTTTGGATGCCACGTAGGCGCCGACGCTAAGGCCGGCCAGACGCTCCCGTCGAAAGACCGCCATCTCCCCGACGATCTGGAGCAGGCCGTACGTCAGGCCGAAGAAGAAGCCATCGAAGGCGATCCAAAACACTATTTGCGCCGGGCCGATACCGCCAGCACTTCCAGGATCGAACGCGCCTCGCTTGAACAGAGTTGCCATCATCGCTGTGACCAGCACCGGTGAGCCCAGCAGGATCGCTAGGGTCAGCCGGTTTCGCACGAGAACATCGGCATTGCGCCGTGTCAGTAGCCACCATTGCCGGACCACGCCGGTTCGCTTGATCTGTGGACACGTAGCCGGAATGGGCCGCAGAGCCGAGCCAGCCCGTGCTACGGAATTCACACGGCTGCACGCGAATCGCTGCGCCCAGATCTCAGGCGTGTGCTCACCAGCGAGCCGCTCGTACACCTCGGCAAGATTGTCCACGCCGAAGTAGCGCCGAGCCACGGTCGGGCTACCGGTGAACGCCAAGTGGCCGTCGCGAGCGAGGAACACCACCCGGTCACACCGGTCAATGCCTTCCGGCTCGTGCGTTGTGAGCACGACTGTGACCCCGCGCTGGCTGAGTCGGCGCAGCAACCGCATCACGTCGGCCGCCGTCGACGGATCGAGCCCGGAGGTGGGTTCGTCGAGGAAGAAAAGGCGTGGCCTTGTCAGTAGTTCGACGGCGATACTGGCCCGCTTGCGCTGGCCGCCGGACAGCGAACGGACCGGCACATCGGCCCGGTCAGCCAGATCGAGGTCATGCAAAGTCTCCTCGACGATCCGGTCCGCCTCGACGGACGATGTGCCCGCAGGCAGCCGTAGCCGCGCCGCATAGCGCAGCGTGCGGCGTAGGGGCATCTCGAGGTGGATGATGTCGTCTTGCGGCACGTAGCCGATGCGGGAATCGGCGCCGACTCGGGCACCGCGAACGACGCCGTCGTGCCGAACCTCCCCGGCAGACGGTGGCTGCAGTCCCGCGAGGATCTCCAGCAATGTGGTCTTTCCTGCTCCACTGCCGCCGGCAATGGCGACCAACTCGCCTGCTTCGATCGACAGCGACAGCTTCTGGAGGATCTGCCGCGCGCCGACATGGCGGGTGATGTTGAATGCATCGACCCGCCCGCCTCCCGGCGCTTCGGGTGCCGGGCTTGACGGGAGCATGTCGAACGACCTGATGATCGGTAGTTCGCGGGTCAATTCAGTCATGGTCTGTAACCTTCGTGATCGTGGACCTGTCTTGTCAGGCCCTGATCATCGGTCCGCGGCTGCGGTGTTCGCGTGAGGCGTTTGCCTCAAAATCAGAAAGGTCTGCGACTCTTTACGGTCCCGTGGCCGCGTCAACGGGGAAGCCCGCCAGACCCCGATCGATGGCTGCCAGAGTCGCTTGCGTGCGATTGTTGACGCCCAGCTTGGTGTAGACACGCTCGACGTGGTTGCGTGCCGTCTTTTCTGCGATGAACAGCTCGGCCGCGATCTCACGGTTCGACCTGCCCTGTGCGACGAGTCGCAGGATTTCGACCTCGCGGGCGGTCAGCCCTGCCGAAAAAGGCGCCCGCCGCGATGCTCGATGACCCGCAGCCGCCAACACGGCCTCTACCGACTCGGCGTCGAGGTGCCCGGCGCGCGCTTCTTGGCGCAGCTGATTGGCAGTGTCGCGCGGATCGACGTCGCGCTGATCTGGACGTGGTTCGCGCAGTTGGTGATACGCCACCGCCGCGGCGAGCAAGCGGTCCTGCGCGGTCAACTCCGTACTGGTGAGCCCTCGGGGAAAGCCCGATCCGTCGATCCGTTCCTCGTGCTTGGTCGCGACGGACACCACCGACTCCAGGCCGCCGACCCGGCTCAGTATCCGTCCGGTCAGATACGGGTACATCCGTAGCCGCTCCGATTCAGCCGTGCTGAGCGGCCCCTTCTTCTCCCAGATCTGGTTCGACACGCCCAATTTGCCGAGGCCGTGCACAAGGCCCGCCCGATAGAGGCGCGTGATGTCCGCCTGCGGCATCCGCTGGTGTCGGGCCGCCGCGGCCACCAGATCCGCAGCCCCACGCGAGAAGCCTGGAGAAGATGGGCACTTGAGATCGACGAAATCCGCTATGGCCTTTAATAAATCATCGATCTCATCACCGTTCAGAGTGCGATCACGATCCGGTGCAAGCGCCAACGCCGCGGTCCAGACGTCGATTTCGAGCAGGCCGTCGACAATCGCGGCGGCGTCATGCTCGAAGACGTCCACCACGGCCGGGCTGAACTGCGTGCCACGCCGGGAACGCACGACGTCGACCGCCCGTTCGAGGCCACCCATACGCAGGTGCACCTCGATGACATCGGCCAGACGAACGATGCGGATTTCGACCGGAATATCTTCTCCGCGAGCACCGTTCGGCATCCCCCGGCCGTCCCAGCGCTCGAAGATGTACGCCAGCGCCTCACCGACCTGCCGGTCCAGACCCATCCGGTCGGATAGCACCCCGGCGGAAGTGCAATGCGAATGGATGAGCTTTGCAACCTGATTACGCGCTGTAAGCACAAAGGCTGCTGACCGCATTCCGCGTTCCCAGCCCGGCAATCCACGCCCCACGTGACTGACCATCAACCGCAGAAACGGTAGGCCGGCCATGTCCACCCCGTAGGTATCGGCGCGGAAGGCGATGTCGTCGCCAAAGAGTGCCGAAAGCTCGTGGGAATCGGCGTGACAACCAATCCAACCGATCAGATTCGCGTAATACACGGTTGCCCGCTGTTGCGAGTCGAGACCCATCCGCTCGGCGATACGTGTCGCAATCAGTGAAGACCGCAGCATGTGTTCCATCGGCTGACCCAGACCGAGATCGATCGCCAGCGATATCGCCGCCAGCAACTCGGCTCTACGCAGGCCCTTTCCCGAGCCGTGCAAGGTCCGGGTCGGGTGCACGCCCCCATTCTGCACCTGAACTGGACAACGTCGGTCCGAACGAGCTGTTGGCTCAGGCTACGGATTCGCGACGGCGGACGCCCTCGTGCAGCGGCAGATCGGGGTCGATCTTGATGCCGAGCACCTCGCAGGTGCCTCTGATGGCGCCGACCATGATCGTCGTCAGGTGCGCGACGAACTCGTCGGGCGGCATCCGGCGCGGGCTGTCCTCTTCGGTCCCCAGCCACCAATCGGTCGCCGACGCCGCGGTGCCGAACGTCGCGAACGCCGCGAGTTCGATCGCCGCACCGTCGAGCTCCATCTCGCGCAGCTCGTTGTTGAACATGTCGGCCATCGCGAGCGTGATGCCGCGCCCCTCGTTGAGCGCCCGCATCGCGGATTCGCTCTGCTCGGCGAAGCGGCCCTGCATCAGGAAGCGCACCACGTTCGGGTGCTCGTCGACCAGCCGCACATACTGCTCGACGCTGCGGCGGATCACCTCACGCGCGGGGTCGGTGGACAGGTTGATGGACGGGAAGATCGCCGCCCAGAGCATGTCGCGCAGCCGTTCACCGATCGCCTGGAAGAGGTCCGACTTGTCGGCGAAGTGCCGGTAGATCTTGGGCTTGGCCGTGCCGGCCTCCTCGGCGATCTCGCGGAGGGACAGCTCCGGGCCGAGGCGGTCGATCGCCCGGAAGGCCGCGTCGACGATTTCGGACCGCACCTTCTTACGATGTTCTCGCCAGCGCTCACTGCGGGCGTCGACTTTGACGCCCGGTTCATTACCGGAGCGTGACCTCGACCTTCCCCGCATTCGATCACTGTACCCGCCTCGAGGTCGCTGACCTGGTCAGACCGTGCGGGAACACGCCATCGACGACCCGAACCGGGAGCCTTGGCCGTCGAGATGACCATGGCCGCTTCGGTACTATCGCTGCGACAGTCCAATGATGAGACGAGAGTTATGACGCAGCGATACGACCTGGTCATCGCCGGTGGAGGGCCGTCGGGATCGGCCGCCGCGTGGCAGGCGTCGCAGACCGGCGCAAAAGTCGTCGTGCTGGACAAGGCCGAATTTCCGCGGGACAAGCCGTGCGGTGACGGCCTGACCGCGCGTGCCGTCAGCTATCTACAGAAGATGGGCCTGGCCGAAGAGGTTGCCACCTTCCACCGGGTCAACCGGGTGACGGTGTTCAGCCCCAGCCAGTGGGAGCTGTCATTCCCGAAGCGTCCGGGCATGCCCGATCACGGCCATACCGTCAGCCGGACTCATCTGGATACCGTGCTGCTCAAGCACGCCGAATCCGCAGGGGCCGAGGTGCGTCAGTCCGCCGAGGTCACCGGGCCGGAGCTGGACGCCGACGGACGCGTCGTCGGCGTCGTACTCAAGGGCGGCGAGAAGGTGTACGGCGACGCGGTCATCGCCGCCGACGGTGCCTACTCCCCCATCAAGCGCGCACTCAAGATCGATTCGGAGTACAACGGCTACTCCGCGATCGCGATCCGCTCCGAGATGCACGCCAACCGGCCGGACTCCGACTCGTTGGACATCTACCTCAAGCTGGCATTCCAGGGCGATCAGCTGCCCGGCTACGGCTGGGTGTTCCCGATGGGCAACGGCGTGTTCAACATCGGGCTCGGCTACGTCAACAGTTACAAGAACTGGCAGTCGATCAACGCGACGCAGTTCCTCGGCGAGTTCCTTCGGACGCTGCCTCGCGATTGGGAGTTGCCGCCGATCGAGGAACTGAAGAAGAACAAGAGCGTGCGCGCGTGGCGGCTGCCGATGGGCTTCACCGCATGGCCGCCGTGGCGGCCCGGCGTGCTGTTCACCGGCGACTCGCTCGGTGCCGGTAAGCCGGCGTCCGGCGCGGGCATCTCCAAGGCGCTGGAGTCGGGTCTCGCTGCGGGCGAGTGCGCGATCGCGGCGCTGCAGAACGGCGGCCCCGACGACTTCACCAACTATGCGTTGCGGATGGAAGCGGCATGGGGCAAGGAGTACAAGCGCGGCCGCTACTTCCACAGGCTGTTGGGACAGCCAAGGCTCGCCAACGCGGGCATCAAGCTAATCGACAACGCCCGTTTCCGCGATCGCATGCTGAAGGCGCTCTACAAGAAGGCGCAGGGTCCGCAGCACACCTATAAGTAGTTCTCCGCGCTAGCGGCAGTGCGGTTTCGTACGGCGAACCGGCGCGTCGCGTACGAAACCGCACGGTCGGGCTACCCGGGGCGCAACACCAGGCTGACTTCGCACGACCCGCCGCGGGCATCCGGGGTGACCGCCGCGCGATAGCGCCCGCCGATCGCATCGGCGTTGAGGTCGATCACCTCTTGGATGAGTCCCTGCTGGATGCCGCGGACCACCTCGGGTGCGGTCGCCGCGACTTCCGCCAGTGGACAGGTGCAGATCTGCACCGTCACTTCGCCGAACGAGTTCAGCACCGAGCGCACCTGGAATCCGAGTTCGCTCAACGTCGCCACCACCAGATCGGCGATCGTCGTCTCGTCTCGTTTGCGGGCTAGGTGGACGCGATGGGCCAGATCCGCGCCGATACGCAGGGCCCGTTGTTCCCGTTCCTGCGCCGTTCCGCCGAGGTGTGCGGCGAACAGCGACACGATGTCGGCGTAGTCCAGCTTCGGAGCGACCTCGTAGGTGAGCCTCGGCCGCCCGGCGCGCCCGGCTCTCGTTTCGCCGCCGCGACGGATGTATCCCTGCCCCTCCAGCGTCGTCAGGTGAAACCGAGCTGTGGTGATGTGGATCTGCAGCGTGTCGGCGACGTGCTTGGCGTCGACTGGTCCCGGCGCACTCTGCAGCAGACCCAGCACCTTCTGCCGCTGCTGTCCGGCCGCCCGTTCCGACGGCGGTTCAAGGTCGTGGCGCTGCACTGGCACCCCCTGAGTCTGTCACGATGCCGGTACGACGCCGACCGCCGCGACGGCGGTCAGTGAGCGCCGATACCGGTGAAAGGTAAGTCGCATCCCGATGACCCGTCGCCGGGCCGCGCGACGAACGATGAGGTTCCCGACGATCCGTAATGCGCCGGTCAGACCTTCGTCGGCCAGCACGCGGGCGGGGTTCAGCAGCGCCATCGGCGCGTGGTCGACGCTGACGACGTCGAACCCGGCATCGGTGAGCAACTGCTGCCACTCGCTCGCGGTCAGCGGACGGGCGTTGACCTTGATCGATCGCGCGAGATCGCGCCGGACCTCATCCTTGGTCTCTTGCGGCATCGAGTCCGGCTTCAGGCCAAGCTCGTGGATCGCGTAGCGGCCGCCCGGGCGCAGGACGCGGAACGCCTCGGCGATGATCGCGCGTTTGGCTTTGTCGCCCTGCATGGTCAGCATCGCCTCACCGATCACGACGTCGGCACTGGACGACGGCAGCCCGGTCGCCGCGGCGTCGGCTACAACCACCCTTCCCTCGATGGGTTCCACGACTTCGCACACGGCGGCGGTCGCCGCAGCCGTGTCATCCACCCCGATGTACGACCGTGGACGCAGTGCGACGATGTCGCGCGCGGTGCGGCCGAGACCCGGGCCCAGTTCGACGACATCGGCGCCACCGATGCCGGCGGCGGCGAGCATCCGAGTCGTCAGCTCGAGGCCACCGGGACGTAACACCCGCTTACCCAGGCGGGCCAGCAGCCAATGGCCCGGTAAGTCAGCATCGGACCGCTCCGCGAGCGGAAGCGACTCTCTACCAGTCATTTTCGGATCATCCTTTCGACAGCGGCTCTTCCAGCGTCGGCACGTCTGAGGTGATTTGAAATTCCTGCTCCACGCCCGGACCCGCGACCGCCGGCGCGACGTCGGCTAGCACCATCGCGGCAGCGATCACCGTTCCCGCTGCGATGCGCATGCGCCTGGACATCAGCCGGCTCCTATTTAGAGGAACTCTTTCCGCGTAATGTAGGCGCCGCGCTCGTATAAGGCAAGCCTTACCTGATGAAAGTAGAAGCCGACCCGCACAGCCGAAGCCCCTAATCCCCTATCGGCGGCGGTGGCGCATCCCTCAGCCGGCTGCGGCAGCGAAGGGCGTGCGCCCCGTTTCGGTGATCTCCGCTTCGCAGCACTCTTATCGGCATGAACATCAAACGACTTCTGGCGGCAGCCGCGATGACCACAGGCTTTGCGATCGGTCTCGCCACCGTTGCCGACGCGCAACCGATCGGTGAGATCGGTGACAAGGCGGGCTTTGATGAATGCATCAAAGAGCACCCCGACGACAACGGCTTCGCCGTCTGCTGCGTCTTCTACGGCGGATCACTCGACGAGGGCCCCAACCACCAGGCGTGTGCGATAGGTCCGGTCACCACTCCCGACGACGAAGAAGAAGCCTCCGGCCCGGATACCCCTCCGAAAAGGCCTGTGCTGTCGCGCCTGCCCAACCTCCAGGCAGTCTCCGTCGCGTAGCACCGGCCGCTCGCGGCCGAGTGTGGACTAAGTTGCACGGTTACCTCCGCACCTGCGTGCATCAAGTCCACACTCGGCCCCCGAGCGTCATCAAATGTTGACGCGGTTGCCGTCAACTCCCGCAGATCGGGCCCGCTCCCTGCAGCCCGTAACGACTCTTCTCTGCATCGGTGAGTTCGCGACGGTGCACAGCGCACCCTTCCGCGATCCACTCTTCCGCCTTCAGCGGCCAGGTCACCAGTTGGCCGTCGGCCACCGAGGCCGTCACCGCGACGTCTGTACCGACGGCGAGACTCGGCGCCAATGCGTAGCCACTGCCTGCATCGTGCGGCACCGCAGTAAGCGGCTTGTCGGACAAGCGAGTACGGCTGGGCATATCCCAGAAGATGATGCTGCCGTCCTCGGACACGGCGACCAATTCGTCATCGCCATGGAACGCCAGGTCGGTCACCCGCTTGCCGACGCGGAGCTCGTCGCCCGTCTGATCGCCGGTCGCCACGTCGAGCAGCCGCACCGGTCCGCTTTCCAAGCCGACTGCGACTCAGTGCGGCGTCAGTCCATACACGTAGTAGCACGGCTATGCTTGTTCTCCGGGACCGGTGCTGAGTCCAGGCGTCCACATGGTCGGCACACCGTTAACGACCCAGCAGTTCCTATCCGCGAGGTTGACGGGACAGTTTCGGCAAAGAGCACCTCAGAGCATGCGGGCTCACAGCATGCAGGAGACGCAGCCCTCGACCTCGGTTCCCTCCAGCGCCATCTGGCGAAGCCGGATGTAGTACAGGGTCTTGATTCCCTTGCGCCACGCGTAGATCTGCGCCTTGTTGACATCGCGGGTCGTTGCGGTGTCCTTGAAGAACAGCGTCAGCGACAGACCCTGGTCCACGTGCTGGGTGGCCGCGGCGTAGGTGTCGACGATCTTCTCGTAGCCGATCTCGTAGGCGTCCTCGTAATACTCGAGGTTGTCGTTGGTCATGTACGGCGCCGGATAGTAGACGCGGCCGATCTTGCCTTCCTTGCGGATCTCCACCTTCGAAGCCACCGGGTGGATCGAGGACGTCGAGTGGTTGATGTAGGAGATCGACCCGGTCGGCGGGACGGCCTGCAGGTTCTGGTTGTAGATGCCGTGCTTCTGCACCGACTCCTTGAGCGTGACCCAATCCTCTTGCGTCGGAATGCGGATGCCGGCATCGGCGAACAGCTGGCGCACCTTGTCGGTCTTGGGCTCCCACACCTGCTCGGTGTACTTGTCGAAGAACTCCCCCGACGCGTACTTCGAGTTCTCGAAGCCCTTGAAGTGCGTGCCGCGTTCGATGGCGATCCGGTTCGACGCCCGCAGCGCGTGATACAGCACCGCATAGAAGTAGATGTTGGTGAAGTCCACACCTTCTTCGGAGCCGTAGAAGATCCGCTCCCGCGCAAGGTAACCGTGCAGGTTCATCTGGCCGAGCCCGATGGCATGCGAATCGTTGTTGCCCTGCTCGATCGACGGCACCGACCAGATGTGGGTCTGGTCGCTCACCGCGGTCAGCGCGCGGATCGCCACCTCGATGCTCTGGGCGAAGTCCGGCGAGTCCATCGTCTTGGCGATGTTCATCGAACCCAGGTTGCACGAAATGTCCTTGCCCACTTTGGCATACGACAGGTCGTCGTTGAACACCGACGGCGTGGACACCTGCAGGATCTCCGAGCACAGGTTCGAGTGGGTGATCTTGCCCTCGATCGGGTTGGCCCGGTTCACCGTGTCCTCGTACATGATGTACGGGTAGCCCGACTCGAACTGCAGCTCGGCCAGCGTCTGGAAGAATTCGCGCGCCTTGATCTTCGTCTTGCGGATCCGCGCATCGTCGACCATGTCGTAGTACTTCTCGGTCACCGAGATGTCGGCGAACGGCACGCCGTAGACCCGCTCAACGTCGTACGGCGAGAACAGGTACATGTCCTCGTTCTTCTTCGCCAGCTCGAAGGTGATGTCGGGAATCACGACGCCGAGGCTCAGCGTCTTGATCCGGATCTTCTCGTCGGCGTTCTCGCGCTTGGTGTCGAGGAACCGGTAGATGTCGGGATGGTGGGCGTGCAGGTACACCGCGCCCGCGCCCTGACGCGCACCGAGCTGGTTGGCGTAGGAGAACGAGTCCTCCAGCAGCTTCATGATCGGGATGACGCCCGAGCTCTGGTTCTCGATGTTCTTGATCGGCGCGCCGTACTCGCGAATGTTGCTGAGCAGCAACGCAACTCCGCCGCCGCGCTTGGACAGCTGCAGCGCCGAGTTGATGGAGCGCCCGATGGACTCCATGTTGTCCTCGATGCGAAGAAGAAAGCAACTCACTGGCTCGCCGCGCTGCTTCTTGCCCGAGTTCAGGAACGTCGGGGTGGCCGGCTGGAACCGGCCGTCGATGATCTCGTCGACGAGCTTCTCGGCCAGCGCCGGTGTCACCCGCGGCCAGGGTCAGCGACACCATCACGACGCGGTCCTCGAACCGCTCGAGATAGCGCTTACCGTCGAACGTCTTCAACGTGTAGGAGGTGTAGTACTTGAACGCGCCGAGGAACGTCGGGAACCGGAACTTCTTCGCGTAGGCCCGGTCCAGCAGCGTCTTGACGAAGTTGCGCGAGTACTGGTCGAGAACCTCACGCTCGTAGTAGTTCTCCTTGATCAGGTAGTCGAGCTTCTCGTCGACGTCGTGGAAGAACACCGTGTTCTGGTTGACGTGCTCGCGGAAGTACTGGTGCGCGGCCTCGCGGTCCTTGTCGAACTGAATCTTGCCGTCGGCGTCGTACAGATTCAGCATCGCGTTGAGCGCGTGGTAGTCCGTCTCGCCCGGCAATGAGCCCGGCGCAGCGGTGGTTACAGGCTCTGCAGCTGTGACGGTTGGTGGCACGTCTGGTCCTTCCAGAATTCTTCCAGGCCCGCGCGAACGGCTTCCACGTCGTCCGGGGTTCCCATCAGTTCGAAGCGGTACAGGTACGGCACGCCGCATTTGCGGGACACGACATCGCCCGCATAGGCGAACTCGGCGCCGAAGTTGTTGTTGCCGGCGGCGATGACCCCGCGGATCAGCGACCGGTTGTGTTCGTTGTTCAGGAACGCGATGACCTGTTTGGGGACATAGCCACCGTCGTTGATGTCCGGCTGTGGCGCGCCCACCGCCGTAGGTGGGCAGCACCAGCACGTAGGGCTCGTCGACCTCGATGCGTCCGTGGAGCGGAATCCGGGTCGCAGGCAGACCGAGCTTCTCGACGAATCGATGGGTGTTTTCCGACACGCTGGAGAAGTAGACGAGATTGCTCATCGTTGTCTCCTTCCTGGCCGTCGGAATGTTGGTTATGCGGTGAGTACCCCGGACCCTGCCAATGCCTTGATGCGATCGGGACGGAACCCCGACCAGTGGTTGTCTTGACTAACAACCACGACAGGTGCCTGCAGGTAGCCGAGGGCCATGACATAGTCGCGGGCCTCGGCGTCGAGGGAGATGTCGACCGTCTCGTAGGCGACGCCCTGCTTCTCCAGCGCCTTATAGGTGGCGTTGCACTGCACGCATGCCGGCTTGGTGTAGACGGTGATGTTCATCGGCGGTACGGCTCCTCTGCGGGACGTCGGTACTGAGATTCGGACTGGCAACTGATCGGGTACTGCATCGTCGCTGAGATTCAGCGACCCGCGGGCCCTCAAAATTCCAGGCGTCCGGGGTGCCGGGCCGACGTGTCGTGGAAACCGATTCCGCCGGATTCAGCTCTCCGGCCGACCTCCGAACCGTGGGGGTCTGTCGGTGCGCAAAACACTACACCTGGTGTCCGACAATCAGAAGGGATACAACATCTTCTAAACAACATTTGTGAAATTCCCTGGTCGTAAGCTCATGGTGATCTGCCTCATCGGCGTGTCGCACGTCACATCTAGCGCGTGTCGCCCGTCATGCTCTTGTTTACCACCGGGCACCGACAGAGTCGCCGCCGTTGTTGGTCGCGACCAGATAACAGCAAAGCCGCCTGAGGGTCTCGATAGACCCGCCCGACGGCAGTCTGCGTGTCCGTTAACAGGCCACTTCGGCGGCCAGCCGAGCGACGACGCTGCGCACGTTCGCCGCGACGTCGGCATGTTCTCCGTGGATGTTTACCGTCCAGGGACCTAATCGGTACCGACAGCGTGATGGACTCGACCACCTTCGGCAGGCCCTTACCGAACGAATTGAACGACTTGCGGGTCTCATCGTGTGCCCACACCCCGCCGGTGTGGCCGGCCGCGGCCCCGATAACGGCCACCGGTTTGTCGTCGAGCGCACTCTGCCCGAAGGGCCGCGACAGCCAGTCGATCGCGTTCTTCAGCACAGCGGGAATGCTGCCGTTGTATCTCCGGCGTGACGACCAGCGCGGCGTCGGCGGCTGCGGCGGCCTCCCGCAACGCGATGACGGGCTCGGCCACCTGATCGTTGTCGGTGTCCTCGTTGTAGAACGGCAACTCCCCGAGCCGGTCGAACAACTGCAGGCGCACGCCATCGGGGGCAGATTCCGCGCCCAACTCAGCCAGCTGACGGTTGATGGACGAAGCGCGAAGGCTTCCCAACAGCATGAGGACTTTGATTTCCGACATGCCTCGCTCCTTCTCACCTCGTCTACACGATCCTCCCACGACCTAACCGGACTACGGTCCGATTTATTCCGGCTGCGTTAAAGTGCAGATCATGAGCGTCGATCAGGTCGGCCGGCTGCCGGTATCCGCTCCACACGAGCGGGGCGACGCCGCACGCAACCGGGCACTGCTGCTCGACGCCGCACGCCGGCTGATCGCCGAGCGCGGCGCGGACGCGGTCTCGATGGACGACATCGCCGAGGCCGCGGGCGTCGGCAAGGGCACGTTGTTCCGTCGCTTCGGCAGCCGGGCCGGGCTGATGATGGTCTTGCTCGACGAGGACGAGCGGGCCAGCCAGGAAGCCTTCCTGTTCGGGCCCCCGCCCCTTGGCCCGCAGGCACCGCCGCTCGAACGGCTGCTGGCCTTCGGGCGCGAACGGCTGCGCTTCGCCCACCTCCATCACGCGCTGCTCTCGGCGGCCAACCGGGATCCGCAGAGCCGCTACAGCGCGCCGGCCGTGCTGCAGCACACCCATGTCCGACTGCTGCTGGACACGGCGGGCACCACCGGAGACCTCGACGCGCAGACGGACGCACTCCTGGCGCTGCTCGATGCCGATTACGTGCATCATCAGCTCACCGATCGTGGTGAGACGCTCCGAACCCTCGGCGACAAGTGGGAGAGCTTGGCGCGCAAGCTCTGTGGCGCGTGACCGCGCCATGGATACTGCACGTCGACCTTGACCAGTTCCAGGCCGCGGTCGAGGTGCGCCGGAACCCCGAACTCGAAGGCTTGCCCATCATTGTCGGCGGCAACGGCGATCCAACCGAGCCGCGAAAGGTCGTCACCTGCGCGTCGTATCCGGCGCGGGAGTTCGGTGTGCACGCCGGTATGCCGCTGCGCACGGCGTCACGCAAATGCCCGGACGCGATATTCCTGCCGTTGGACACGGCCGCCTACGACGAAGCGTCCGAAGAGGTGATGGGCCTGCTGCGCGATTTCGGCCACCCGGTCGAGGTGTGGGGCTGGGACGAAGCCTATATAGGCGCAGGCCCCAAAGAGTCTGTCGACCCGCTCCAGCTGGCAGAGCAGATTCGCGAGGTCGTCGCGGCGGGGACCGGTCTGTCGTGCTCGGTCGGCATCAGCGACAACAAGCAGCGCGCCAAGGTGGCCACCGGCTTCGGCAAGCCTGCCGGCATCTATCAGCTGACCGAGGACAACTGGATGGCCGTGATGGGCGACCGCGACGTCGACGCGCTGTGGGGCGTCGGACCGAAGACCGCCAAAAAGCTTGCCGGCCTGGGCATTACCACCGTCGCCGACCTCGCAGCCACCGACGCGACCCTGCTGACGTCGACGTTCGGGCCGACGACCGGCCTGTGGATCCTGCTCTTGGCCAAAGGCGGCGGCGACACCAACGTCAGCGCCGAACCGTGGGTGCCGCGCTCGCGCAGCCATGTCATCACGTTTCCCCGCGACCTGACCGAGCGCGCCGAAATCGACTCGGCCGTGGCCGATCTCGCCCGGCAGACCCTCGACGAGATCGTCGACCAGGGTCGCGTGGTCACCCGGGTGGCTGTGACGGTGCGCACCAAGACGTTCTTCACCCGAACCAAGATCCGCAAGCTCGCGTCGGCGGGCACGGATTCCGATGTCATCACGAAGACGGCACTGGAGCTTCTCGATCAGTTCGAACTCGACCGCCCGGTGCGGCTGCTGGGCGTGCGGCTCGAGCTGGCACCGCCACCGGGCGGCTACTAGTCACCCGCGGGCAATACCCTCACCACATGCTGCAGACGATCGCCATCCGGGGATACCGCTCGCTGCGCGAGATCGTGATGCCGCTTCGTCGGCTCACCGTCGTCACCGGCGCCAACGGCACCGGCAAGTCCTCGCTGTACCGGGCGCTCCGGCTGCTGGCCGACTGCGGGCGCGGCGAAGTCATCGGCTCGCTCGCCCGCGAGGGCGGACTGGATTCGGTGCTGTGGGCTGGTCCCGAGCAACTCGGTGGTGCGCGACGGACGGGCAGGGTCGAGGGCACCACCCGCATCGGTCCCGTCGCACTCGAACTCGGCTTCGCCGCAGACGATTTCGGCTATCTGGTCGACCTCGGGCTGCCTCAGATGGCCGGGCACCGATCATTGTTTGCGTTCGATCCGGAGATCAAGCGCGAGGCGGTGTTCGCGGGCGCGGTGATGCGCACCGGCTCGACGCTGGTGCGACGCACACGCGACTACGTCGAAGTGAGCTCGGAATCCGGACCAGGCTTCGACGAGGTTTCACGGTCGCTGCCTCCGTATCGCAGCGTGCTCGCCGAATACGCCCACCCCGGCGCCCATCCGGAACTCGCCGCGGTCCGCGACCGCCTGCGCACGTGGCGGTTCTACGACGGTTTCCGGGTGGATCCGACCGCGCCATCGCGACTCCCCCAGGTCGGTACCCGTACGGCCATCCTCTCCGATGACGGCCGCGATCTGGCCGCGGCGGTCCAGACGGTCATCGAAGCCGGATTCGACGACCTGCAGCGCGCGGTCGCCGAGGCCTTCGACGGTGCGACCGTTTCGGTGGCCGTCCACGATGGGCTGTTTGACCTGCAACTGCACCAGCACGGTATGTTGCGACCGCTGCGCGCCGCCGAACTATCCGACGGCACACTGCGATTCCTGTTGTGGGCGGCTGCGCTGCTCAGCCCGCAGCCTCCATCTCTGATGGTGCTGAACGAGCCGGAGACGTCGCTGCACCCGGACCTGGTGCGGCCGTTGGCGTCATTGATCCGGGCCGCGGCGAATCAGACGCAAGTCGTCGTCGTCACGCACTCGAGGTCAATGCTGGACTTCCTCGGCACCGTGCCCGTCGCCGACGCCGAAGCGGACAGCCCCGCGGTGGAAGTGCCGTTGTACAAGGACCTCGGCGAGACGCGGATAGAGGGACTGGGCCTGCTCACGACACCGCCATGGGAATGGGGAAAACGCTAACCCGGCCGCTTCGCCGGCCGCAGCACCCGGGTGAACACCACGTTGGCCTGCCGCATGGCCACGCTGTAGGGCCACCACATCGCCCGCTTGAACATGTAGAGCGCGCGGATATCGGGTGAGGTGTAGATGAGATACCGGTTCTTGACGACGCCACGCAGTATCCGGTCGGCGACGTGCTCCGGTGAGACCGCATGTCTGGCGAATCGGTCCGTCCACTTTTTCACGTTGGGATCCTCGCGATCCACACCGGCGATCTGAACCGTCTGCACCAGTGGGGTTTTCACCGCACCGGGCACCACGACGGATACGCCGATGCGATGCCGGGCCAGGTCGAAGCGCAGCACCTCGGAAAGACCCCGCAACCCGTACTTGCTCGCGCTGTAGGCCGCATGCCACGGCAGAGCCACTATTCCGGCCACAGAGGACACATTCACCAGATGGCCGCCGCGGCGCGCCTCGAGCATCGGCGGGACGAACGCCTCGATGACGTGGATCGGCCCCATCAGGTTGATGTCGATCATCGATTTCCAGTGGTCATGGGTGAGTTGGTCGACCGTGCCCCACGCCGAGACGCCCGCGATGTTCATCACGACGTCCATCGCCGGGTGGTTGGCGTGGATGTCGGCGGCGAACCGGGCCACCTCGTCGTGGTCGGATATGTCGAGCACCCGGTGCTCGGGCACCTCGGCACCCAACGCGCGGGCGTCGGCGACGGTCTTCTCCAGGCCCTCGGCGTCGCGATCGGTGAGGTACAACTCGGCGCCCTGTGCGGCCAGTTTGAGCGCGGTCGCCCGGCCGATGCCGCTGGCGGCCCCGGTAAGAAAACAACGCTTGCCGGTGAAACCGCTCGCCTGCGCCATGGCGGTGACCTTACTGACCTACTCGCTGCGCAGGTCGGAGCCACCCCAAATCCCGGCCACCCACAGCCGCTCGAGCGCGTCGATCGCACGCTTCGGGTCGATGCCGCGGCCGACGAATGCGCTGTCCTGGGTGAGCGTCATCGTTGTCGTTGCCGCCAGCGCGCGCACCAGAGCGGGCAGGTCGTCGGAGATCGGCCGCGCGTCGGCGTCCTGCTCGAGGAGAGTGACGAGCTTGTCGACGATGCCGTCGTAGAAGTCGTCCATCATCTCGCGGATCTGCGCGTCGGTATTGCGGGCCGCGGCGCAGGCGGTCAGCACCGGATCGTCGTTGGCGTAGACGGCGGCCGCGCTGCCGACCATTCGTTTGGCGAACTCGAATGGCTCCTCCCCCGGCTCGCGCGGTGCGAAGTGGTGAGTCAGGTTGTCGAGCAGCTCACGGGCATCGGCCAGGATCACCGCCAGCACTGCGTATTTCGAGTCGAAGTAGAAGTAGAAGCCGGACCGCGCGACGCCGGCCCGCTCGCTGATGGTGCTGACGGACAGATCGGCGAAGGACCTCTCGTGGAGCAGCTCGCGGACCGCGGCGACGATGGCATCACGTTGCCGGTCGCCTCGGCTGCGGCGAATCTCTCCGCCACCTTCCGAAGGCGCAGATTCAGCGGTCATTTCTGTAGACCTTCGCATCACGACTCACCACGCCAAAACTTGACATGCGTCAAGTCTGCCATTCAGGATAAGGATAGGAGTGACAACGGCCACAGTCTTTTTCTGCCTCAGGAGCAATTGCATGCCGACGATCAGCACCAAGGATTATCTGCTCGACAAGGCCAAGCGGCGGATCACCACGTCGCCCTTCCTCACCACGCCCGGCATGGGCCTGCTCGAGAAGCGGCTGCTGAACCACGAATTCCCCCAGCACGCGTGGGCCGAACCCCCGGCGGGCAGCGATCTCAAGCCGGTCATGGGAGATGCCGGAATGCCGATCCTCGGCCACATGGTCGAGATGTTCCGCGGCGGCCCCGACTTCTGGCTGCATCTGTACCGCACCCGTGGACCGTTGGTGCTCCTCGATTCGCCGATCATCCCGTCGGTGGCGGCGATGGGCCCCGACGCGATTCAGGCGATCTACTCCAACCGCAACAAGGACTACTCGCAGCAGGGCTGGGTTCCAGCCATCGGCCCGTTCTTCAAGCGCGGGCTGATGCTGCTCGACTTCGACGAGCACATGTACCACCGGCGGATCATGCAGGAGGCGTTCGTCCGTACCCGGCTGGCCGGCTACACCGAGCAGGTCGACAAAGTGGTTTCGAAGGTCGTTGCCGAGGATTGGGTCGTCAACGATGCCCGCTTCCTGCTCTATCCGGCGATGAAGGAGCTCACCCTCGACATCGCGTCGATGGTGTTCATGGGCCACGAGCCGGGCACTGACCGGGAACTGGTGACCAAGGTGAACAAGGCGTTCACCGTCACCACGCGCGCGGGCAACGCCATCATCCGCACCAGCGTGCCGCCGTTCACGTGGTGGCGCGGACTGAAAGCCCGCGAATACCTGGAGAAGCTACTTCGAGGAGCGCGTCAAGGAGCGCCGCGGCAAGGACGGCTCGGACCTGCTGACCGTGCTCTGCCAGACCGAGGACGAGGACGGCAACAAGTTCTCCGACGAGGACATCGTCAACCACATGATCTTCTTGATGATGGCCGCCCACGACACGTCCACGTCCACCGCGACGACCATGTCGTACTACCTGGCCGCCAATCCCGAGTGGCAGGAACGCTGCCGCGACGAGTCCGACCGCCTCGGGGACGGTCCGCTCGACATCGAGTCGCTGGAGAAGCTGGAATCACTAGACCTGGTGATGAACGAGTCGATTCGGTTGGTCTCGCCCGTGCAGTGGGCGATGCGCCAGACGGTGCGTGACACCGAACTGCTGGGCTACTACCTGCCCAAGGGCACGAACGTCATCGCCTACCCCGGCATGAACCACCGGCTGTCGGAGATCTATCCCGACCCGTACAAGTTCGATCCCGACCGTTTTGCCGAGCCGCGCAACGAGCACAAGAAACACCGCTACGGGTTCACCCCGTTCGGTGGCGGTGCCCACAAGTGCATCGGCATGGTGTTCGGCCAGCTCGAAGTAAAGACGATCATGCACCGGCTGTTGCGCCGGTACCGTCTCGAGTTGCCGCGGCCGGGCTACGAGCCGCGCTACGACTACGGGGGCATGCCCGTACCGATGGACGGCATGCCGATCATGTTGCGGCCGCTGCGTTAGTGATGACGCACTCTGGGCGCAGCGTGGCCGATCACAGCGTCGCGCACTCGCGGCGATCGGGTCGCGATCGGCGTGGCGTAGCTCAGCAACCTGGGTCCGCCAGATCATTCGCTCACCGCAACGCGCGTGCCGTGAGCGGCCGACACGCCTGCTAGCGCTTGCTGAGTGGCCGGCGGTAGTTGTCGTTACAGGGCCAGGCTTTGATCGCGTTGTCGAGCCGGCGGGGGCGCAATTCGTTGGTTGGTCAACAAGGTCGTCACAACATCGAACGTGCGCGTACTGCGAAATGAGGCGTCGACTTTCGCAGTGGCCGCACGTTCGGCGGGCCGAATCGACCTTGCACCCGCGAGCTGCACGCCAATTAATGACTCACGACACCAAGGTTCACTAGCCGAGCTCAAACGGGCTGTCGTCCTTGGCGACCCGAGTCCCCATGTCGATCAGATTCTGGGCGTTCGCATGCAGGCGCCTCGCCGGCTTCCCTGCTCGCCTGCCCGGCCAGGTAGCGCGACCAGGTGCCCTCGATGACGATGCCGAGCTTGAAGCATGCCATCGCGATATACCAATCCAGCCTCGATGTCCCGCGACCCCCTGCGGCCCAGTAGGACTCGAGCAGTTCGCGCCGGCTCGCCAGTCCGCCGAGCGCAGCCAGCTCCGCCCCTGCGGTGATCGCATTGGTGTCCAGCGGCCAACAGATCAACATCCAACCGAGATCGAGTAGCGGGTCGCCGACGGTGCACATCTCCCAGTCGACGAACGCCGCCAGCTCCGGCCTGTCCCGACGAAGCAGAACATTGCTCAGATGCGGATCGCCATGCATGATGCCCGGCTCACCGTCCGGTGGGCGGTTGGACTGCAGCCACTCCGCGAGGTCTGTCACCGCGAGCGATTCAGGGTCATAGCTGTCGTGCCGATAGCTTTCCAGCAGCCGGAGAAACTGCGGAACCTGGCGCTCCAGAAAGGATCCCGGCCGCTTGAGCTCCGCGAGTGGCTTGCCCTCCCATGCGGCGTTGCCCAGCTGCGCGAGGCTCGCAGCGTAAGACAGACCGACCTGGTGCCGCATGCCCGCATCGCGGACATACGCCTCGGACATATCGCTGCCCGGGTTGAAACCGTCGACCTCCTCCATGAGGTAGAACACCACTCCGAGCACGTCGAGGTCGTCGCAACCGGCGATGAAGCCGGGGTGCGGCACCGTCGTACCTGCGAGTGTGCGCAGTGCCGCGATCTCCCGCAGCATCGTCTTGTCACTGGTGGGTCGCGGGTGCAGGGGTGGCCGCCTGAGCACCATCGGACGCCCGTCGACATGCACCCGCACGACGATGTTCTGGGTACCGCCGGTCAGCGGCTCGACATCGGCGACTGTCGAGCCCAGTCCCTGCACGCGCACCCAGCGCTGCAATGCAGCCTGGTCGGCGTCGCTCAGTGTCGGCAGTTGCTGCGCGTCGTCGGGCATGCAGCCATCGTGTCAGCCCTTGCGCGCGGTCAACAGCAGGTACTCCCACTCCATGGTGTCCGAGTTGTCGAGGAAGCCGTCGCCGACCCGTGCGATGTCGGCGTCCAGCGCGGCGGTCCGGTCCGCGTCGCCCTCGATGTTGCGGTACGCCGCAATGGTCGGCCCGTACACATTCTTGAAGTAGTCGCGAAACTCCGTGCCATCGGCGAAGTGGTCAACGGTGAGCGTGCGGCGCTCGGCGGCGACGTCGGTGACCCGGTCGCCGAGCAGCGCACGGACGTGGTCCTCGCGACCCCACAGCGGAGGTGGCTGCGCACCCGGCGGCGGGGGCGGCATATACGGCTTCATGGTGGCGAAGAGCTGACCGATATGGCCCTCCGGTGTCCAGCTGAGCAACCCGATCCGGCCGCCCGGTTTGCACACCCGGATCAGCTCGCCGGCCGACTGCTCGTGGAACGGCGCGAACATCACGCCGATACACGACATGACGACGTCGAACTCGTTGTCGCCGAACGGCAATGCGTGGGCATCGGCTTCCCGCCACTCCAGCTCGACGCCTTGTTCCGCGGCAATGGCGGCCCCGGACTGCAACAGCTCGGGGCACAAGTCGCTGGCGACGACGCTGGCTCCGGCCTGTGCGGCGGGGATGGCCGCGTTTCCGGTGCCTGCGGCCACATCCAGTACTCGGTCGCCCGGGCCGATGCGGGTGGCTTCGACCAACACGGGACCGAGCGGAGCCACCAGCTCACTGGCGAGTTTGGGGTAATCGCCCGTGGCCCACATGGCGCGATGTTTCGCGATTACCGCCTGATCAACGGTCGCTGGTTGAGTAGTCACGTTTCTTTCCTCCCGATGAGTGCCGACCTGCGAATATCGTCCTCCGCCCGATGACGGGCATCTAGTAGCAAATCTGTACCGGCGCTGGTTCTATATCTGTACCGGTATCGAGACCGGACGGGCGGAGGTACTGACAAAAATGTCCGGATACGGCCAATTCTGTCCGGTGGCCAAGGCCATGGAGCTTCTCGACGAACGCTGGACCATGCTCGTGGTCCGCGAACTGCTGCTCGGCAGTGCGCATTTCAACGAGCTGCGCCGTGGCGTGCCGAAAATGTCGCCCGCGCTGCTGTCGAAGCGGCTGAAGACGTTGACCCGGGCCGGTGTGATCGAACGCGCCGAGGTCGACGGCCGCACCGCTTACTCGCTGACGCCGTGCGGCAAGGAGCTCACCGACGTGGTCGAGTCGCTCGGAGCGTGGGGGGTGCGCTGGATCGGCGAACTCGGCGACGAGGACCTCGACCCCCATCTGCTGATGTGGGACATCCGCCGCACCATCCCCATCGAGGCCTGGCCGCGCACCCGCACCACGATTGCCTTTCACCTCACGGGGTGCCGCCGAAGGCGGCACGGTGGTGGCTGGTGGTCGCCGACGGGGAGGCCGACGTGTGCGACTTCGATCCGGGCTTCGAGGTGACCGGCACGGTCGAGACCGACCTGCGCACCCTGACCCGCATCTGGCGCGGCGATGTGAGTTGGTCGCACGCGCTGCTCGACGGCAGCGTCGCGGTGTCTGGCTCAGCGGAGGTCCGCCGCGCTATCCCGTCCTGGATCGGGCAGGGGTCATTGGCGGCGGTGCCGCGCCCGGCCTGAACCCCGGCACACTCCTACTTGGGGGCGAAGCGCTGGCCCGCATCCAGCCGGATGCACTGCCCGTTGAGCATCGGGTTCTCCACGATCGCCAGCGCCAGCTTGGCGTACTCCTCGGGCCTGCCGAGCCGCTTCGGGAATGCCGCGTCCTTCGTCAGCGCGGAAGCGAACTCGTCGGGAATGCCTTCCGTGAGGCCCGTCGCGAACAGGCTGGGCGCGATCGCGAGCACGCGGATGCCCATGCTGCCGAGGTCACGCGCCATGGTCAGGCACATCCCGGCGATGGCCGCCTTCGACGCCGTGTAGGCGACCTGCCCGATCTGTCCTTCGAACGCCGCGATGGACGCCGTGTTGATGATGACGCCGCGCTCCTCGGCCTCGTCGTCGACGGGTTCGTTCTTGCTCATCTGCCAGGCCGCCAACCGGCTGACGTTGAAGGTGCCGATCAAGTTGAGATCGACCGACTGGCGGAAGGAGTCGAGACTGTGCGGACCCGTCTTGCTGATGGTGCGCTCACCGATGCCGCCACCGGCGGTGGTGACCGCGATGTGCAGGCCGCCAAGGGCCTCGATCGCCTGCGGCCAGCACTTGCTCGGTGCCCGCGAAGTCGGTGACGTCCACCTCGTGGAAGGTGCCGCCGATCGACTCGGCCACCTCTTTGCCCTTGGACTGTGGCCGGTCCAGCACCGCGACACCGGCACCGCGCTTGGCCAGCGCCTCCGCCGTCGCCCGCCCAAAGCCCGATGCCCCGCCCACGACGACGGCCTTCTTGCCTGCGATCTCCATCTGGGTCCCTTTCCAAAATGTGCTCAAACCGTAAGGGAACCTATCCGATGTCACTTTTCGGTAAGCCTTACGGGTAGGTGGGTGGGTAGCTTGGCGATCATGGCGACGCGCGGCACCAAGGCGATGTCCGGTGTCGCCGCGGCCGCCGTCGCCCTCGGGGTGACCCAACTGCTGGCCGCATTCGTCGGCCCCGAAGCCGATGCGCGCACCGCCATCGGGTCGACGGTCATCGATCTGACCCCTGGCCCGGTCAAGGAATGGGCGATCCAAACCTTCGGCACCGCCGACAAGCTTGTGCTGTCGGTCCTGGTGCTTGCCGTCATCGCCGTCATCGCCGCCCTCACCGCGAGGTGGGAAACGCGCCGGTTCCCGATCGGGAGCGCGGCGATCGTTCTGGCCGGGGTGGCCGGTTGTGCGGCGGTGCTGTCTCGTGCCGGTGCATCGGTGGTGGACATCGTGCCCACGCTGATCGGCACCGTGTGCGGTGTTGCGGTGCTGCGCCTGCTCACCTCCGGCCGGTTCACCGACGGGCCCGACAAAGCCGACGCGGCCGACGAGGCCGACTCCCCCGACCCCGGTCGGCGGTTGTCTGTGGTGGCGCTGGGACTGCTTGGTGCCGGCGCGCTCACCGGTGCGATCGGCGTGGTGCTGTCCCGGGCCAGGACATCGGTGAGCGGCGACCGCGACGCCTTCGCGTTGCCTGCGGCGGACGTCGGTGCGCAGCCGATTCCGCCGACGGTGCAGCCCAAAGGCGTTGCGCTGCCGTCATTCATCACCAGCAATGACGACTTCTACCGGATCGACACCGCGTTGACCGTCCCGCAGGTGAGTCGCGACGACTGGCAGCTGAAGATCCACGGCATGGTGGACCGGGAGATCACCTACCGCTTCGGGGATCTGGAGCGGTTCGAGGTGGTCGAGAAGGTCGTGACGCTGACCTGCGTGTCCAATCCCGTTGGTGGAGACCTCATCTCGAATGCGAGCTGGACTGGCTACCGGGTTCGGGATCTGTTGGCCGACGCAGGCGTTCATCCCGACGCCGACATGGTCTTGTCGAAGTCGACCGACGGTTTCACCGTAGGCACGCCCGTCGACGTGCTCACCGACGGTCGAGACGCACTGCTGGCCATCGGGATGAACGGCGAACCGTTGCCTACCGACCACGGCTACCCCGCACGGTTGGTGGTGCCCGGGCTGTACGGCTATGTATCGGCCACCAAGTGGGTCGTCGACCTCGAACTGACGCGGTTCGACAAGTCCGAGGCGTATTGGACGCGGCTGGGCTGGTCACCACGCGGTCCGATCAAGACCGAATCCCGCATCGACGTGCCGCGCAGTGGCCAGGATGTCGCCCGAGGGCCGGTGACCTTCGGTGGTGTGGCGTGGGCGCAGAACCGTGGCGTCAAGGCCGTCGAGGTGCGCATCGACGAAGGCGCCTGGCAGCAGGCACAGCTGGGCGCGGGGTACTCCAACGACACCTGGCGGTTGTGGAGCTTCCCGTGGCAGGCCGAGGCTTCCGGCTCGCACACGATCACGGTGCGGGCCACCGACAACACCGGCGCCGTCCAGACCGAACAGTGGGCCGACCCGGTTCCCGACGGCGCGACCGGCTGGCACACGGTGTCCTTCGCGGTCAAGTAGGCTCGCCCGCCGACACGGGATACCAAATCCTCGTCTGGCGGGGTCTTTGGTCCCTAGCCCGTCGCATCCGCTCCGGCCAGTGTGGAAGTTGCAAGTACCTCTCCAAACGGAGGAGCACAAGTGCCATGACCGCACGCTTTCCGGATCGGGAAACGATCCACACCGTGTTGGCGCTCGCTACCCGGGCGCCGTCCATTCATAATTCGCAACCTTGGCGTTGGCGGGTGGGCAGCCAGAGTCTGCATCTCTACGCCGATCCCGAGAGGCATCTCCCGAACACCGATCCGGACAACCGCGATCTTCTGCTGAGCTGTGGCGCCGCACTGCACCACGCTGTCGTCGCTTTGGCGGCACTCGGATGGCAGGCGAAGGTCCACCGGCTGCCTAACCCGGCCGAACCGGAACACCTTGCCGCCATCGAGGTGTCTCGCAGTCCCGCCAGTGAGCTGGACGTGATGTTGGCGGCGGCAATTCCGAAGCGGCGTACGGACCGCCGGCTCTACAACGCGTGGTCCGTACCGGATGCGGACATTGCATTGATGGGTGCACGCGCCGCCCGGACAGGCGTGATGTTGCGGCAGGTCGCTTCGATTCCGAAGCTTCAGAGCATTGTGGCCCAGGCTGTCCGGCAGCATGCAACCGATCACGACTATCTCGCCGAGTTGACGACCTGGAGCGGGAGGCACGCGTCGTTGGCGGGTGTTCCGGCCCGCAACACACCGCAATCCGATCCCACCTCGCCGATCCCGGGCCGGCTGTTCGCCGGTCCCGCGTTGAAGCAGCCGCCCGACGTCGCACCCGACGATGACGCCGCCGTTGTCTTAGCCCTCGGGACCAAGGACGACAGCGCAATGGCCCGGTTACGCGCCGGCGAGGCCACCAGCCTGGTGCTCCTCACGGCCACCGCCCTCGGGCTGGCGAGCTGCCCAGTCACCGAGCCCCTGGAAATCGCCGAAACCCGCGAGGCCGTGAAAACCGACGTGTTCGGTGTCAGCGGCTTCCCCCAGATGTTGTTGCGTGTCGGCTGGGCGCCGGTGAATGCCGATCCGCTTCCTTCCACTCCTCGCCGTCCGCTATCGGATGTCGTTGATTGGCTGGATGATTGATCACTACGGCAATGGTGCGGACCAACGCAGCAATGTGCCGCCGTCGGGGCCGCGCTCGACGGTGAATGCACCACCGACATCGTCGGCTCGTCGACCGAGGTTCGTCAGTCCACTGCCTGTGATGTCGCCAGAAATGCCGCGGCCGTTGTCGACCACCGCGATGGTGAGGTCATCGTCGACCTTGACGTTGACGGTCAGCATGGTGGCGTTGGCGTGCCGAATCGCATTGCTAACCGCCTCTCGCACAACCGCTTCCGCGTGATCGGCCAAGCCGGCGTCGACGGCCGACAACGGCCCGACGAACTGGACGGTGGTACGAACCTCGGGGGTGGAGAACTGGGCGATGGCCTCGTCCAACCGTTGCCGCAGCCGCGTCGTGCCCGATTTGGCACTGTGCAGGTCGAAGATCGCGGTGCGGATCTCCTGGATGACCTCCTGCAGATCGTCGACGCACGCAGTAAGCCGTTGTTGCACTTCCGCTGATTGCGCGCGCGGGATCGTTCCCTGCAGCGCCAGCCCGACAGCAAATAGCCGTTGAATGACGTGGTCGTGCAGGTCGCGCGCGATCCGGTCACGGTCGGCGAGAACGTCGAGTTCGCGCATCCGGCGCTGCGATGCGGCGAGCTGCCAGGCCAACGCCGCCTGGTCGGCGAACGCGGCCATCATCTCGAGCTGTTCGACACTGAACGGGTATGCGCCTTCACGCCGGAGTGCAACCACAACACCGGCGACGGCGTCGCCGGCACGAAGGGGCAGCACAAGTGCGGGCCCGGTGCCGGCGCCGACCCCAAGGTCGACGTTGTCGAATCGACGTGGAGTGCCGTCCCCGAAGGCCTGTCCGATCAGCGTTGTGCGTACCGGGATCGTCGCGTCGCCGTCCAGATCGTCGACCGCGCCGGCCGTGGCCACCACCACGAGTTCGACGACGTCGGAGGTTGGCACATCAACGTCGGACACAACAGCGACCACGGTGGCCTCTGCGCCGGTCAACTTCAGCGCTTCATCTGCAATGAGCCGGAACGCAGTTGCCGGGTCGGCCCCGGACAGCATCTCGGTGGCGATATCCCGGGTTGCCTCAATCCACGACTGTCGAGCCCGGGACTGCTCGTAGAGGCGCGCGTTGTCGATCGCGATACCGGCTGCCGCGGCGAGGGCTTCGACAAGTAGCTCGTCGTCCTCGCTGAACGGCCGACCGTCGGATTTCTCGGTCAGATAGAGATTCCCGAACACCTCATCGCGGATGCGCACTGGTACGCCGAGGAAGGTGCGCATGGGCGGGTGGTTCGGTGGAAATCCGACTGAGGCCGGGTGGTGCCGGATGTCATCCAGCCGAATGGGTTCGGGCTCGTCGATAAGCACACCAAGTACGCCGCGTCCCTCGGGCAGATGACCGATCAGCTCACGGGTCTCTTCGTCGATGCCTTCGTAGACGAACTCGACCAGCTCGTGCCCCTCCCCCCGCACGCCCAATGCACCGAATCGGGCATCGACCAGATCGATGGCTGTCTGAACAATCGTGCGCAAAGTGGCATCGAGTTCGAGGCCGGACGTGACGACAAGCATGGCGTCGACGAGACCGTCGAGCCGGTCGCGGCCATCCATGATCTGTCCGACTCGATCGTGGACCTCTGTCAGGAGCTCGCGCAGGCGAAGCTGAGGCAGCGTGTGGTGAAGGGGACGGGTGCTGCGCTCGTCATCCCGCGTTGGTCCGTCGGTCACGGCATCATCGTGGCACCGGTGTGCGCAGTGGACGACGGTTCCGCACGACTAATCGGCTGGCCGACGTTCTTGATCCAGTTTGGAGGCGAAAACCGCGGCTTGCGTGCGGCGCTCCATGCCGAGCTTGGCCAGCAGCCGCGATACATAGTTCTTCACTGTTTTCTCCGCGAGGAACATTCGCGCCGCGATCTGCTTGTTGGTCAGCCCCTCGCCGAGTAACGCGAGCAGCCTTCGCTCCTGGTCGGACAGTCCGGACAGTGGATCCCTGCGCTCGGCCGCGCCGCGAAGCTTGGCCATCAGTGCCGCCGCAGCTCGATTGTCCAGCAGCGATTTGCCCGCTCCGACGTCCTTGATCGCCTGCGCGAGCGCCATTCCCTTGATGTCTTTGACGACAAAGCCGCTGGCGCCGGCCAGAATCGCGTCGAGCATCGCTTCGTCAGAGGTGTAGGACGTCAACATCAGGCAGCGCAGATCCGGTAGATCGGACAGTAGGTCGCGGCACAATTCGATCCCGTTGCCGTCGGGAAGACGAACATCCAACACAGCGACATCGGGCTGTAGGACGGGAATCTTGGCCATTGCCTCCCCGACAGATCCGGCTTCACCGACGACCTCGAGTTCAGGGTCCGATCCCAGCAGGTCGACAAGGCCGCGACGGACGACCTCATGGTCATCGACCAAGAAGACCCTCACCATCGTAAAGTCCTCCCAACCGAAGCCGTATTACAAGTTTCCCGGGCCCAGCGAGGAATCTCCAGAACCCCCCGCAGCGGTCGCCCCGGTGTCGGCGCTCAGATGTCCACCCTGCGGTTGTGCTCCGGCCACACCCCGGTACTCGGGCAGGCCGGGTTCACGGAATCGGCGCCCGGTTATCTTCTCGGTCCGAATCCGCACGAAATAATCCCGCCGGCCGTCGACCCATGGCTGCAGGAACGTTCCCGCCACCTCCACCAACTCGTTCACATCCGTAATCCGCTGCGCGTGCCCGACGACGGTCACACTCCACCCTTGACGCAGGTCTGGATCCAACTCATCAGCCTCGAACGCCACGACGAGATTGTCGGCGGCGGCGGCCAGCTTGGCCCCGCCGGCCACCCGGATCACCACGTCGTCTCGCCACAGCCGGAAGTTCACCGGCTGCACCGCAGGCAGTGCGTCCTCGGTGAAAACCAGGCGACCCACCCGCACCTCTTGCAATAGATCCAGACACTGCCTGCGGTTGAGGACATCGAGTTCTTGGCGCTTCGACATAGTGATCAACCTCCTTGCACCAGTGCGAGAGTCCCCACGGGCGTGGAGCGCCAGTGGCCCGCGCTGAGGGAAGTCAAGCGTGTGACTGCCCGCTCGATGCCGTTCGCGAGTTCGGTGACATCGGGTGCGGCGTCGTAATCGCCGATGATGCCGAACACGAGGTGGTCAGCGTAGCTCATGATCGCGATGCCGGTCCGCAGTTGCATGGCGAGGGGTGGAATAGGCAGCAACCTGATGACCTCTCGCCCCATCACGCGCAACCGCTTGCGTGGTCCTGGAACATTCGTCGCCAAGGTGACGACGCCGCGTTGAGGCAACCGCGTCAATGCCCGCACCGTCCACGCGGTGAACGGGAATGGAATCGCATTGGCGGCCGACACGAAGATGTTTCCTGCTTGGCGTTGTCCACTGCCCTTCGCCCTTGTCAATCGGGCGTGCACGGTTCGCAGCTGCTGTACGGGGTCGGCCTTCTCGACGGGAAGATACGGGAGCATGGCCGAGACGCGATTGTCAGTCTTGTCGGAGGCATCGTTGGACCGCACCGATACCGGCACCAGGGTGCGCAGCGAATTGCGCTGGGGCTTCTCACCGCGACGGATCAGCATCGTGCGGAAGCTGTCGGTGATCGCCGCCAACGCGACATCGTTGATAGTCACGTCGAACCGATCGCACACCCTTGTCACATCGTCGAGTGACAGTTCCACGGTGGCGTAGCGCCGCATCGTGGTCACCGGTCCGGTCAGCGACGACGCCGCCGCGGGACGCAGCAGGCCGCCGGCGATCTCGGCCGCCCCCTGTATCGCTTGCGCCGCGGCGGTTGTCACGCCGAGCGATATGCGCCAGGCTCCAGCGATCCAATCGATGGGGTTGAGCGTGAGCGCCGGCAGTCGCAGTCCACCCCGTACCGGCTCGTGGGCGGCCCGGATTGCGGTCGCGAACGTGCCGCCTCCACCGTCGTCGCAGAGGCGGGCGAGCATATGCGTCGCCGCGATTCCGTCGGCGATGCAGTGGTGGACCTTCATCAGTATCGCCCAGCGGTTGTGCTGGAGACCGTCGACGATCCAGATTTCCCACAATGGACGGTCGCGATCGAGGCGCCGTTCCATGACCTCGGCGGCCCACCGGAACAACGCCGCGTCGTCGCCCGGACGCGGCAGCGCCGCTCGCCGCACGTGATGTGAGATGTCGAGATTGGGGTCGTCCACCCATCGCGGAGCGCCGAGATCGAGCGGCTGAGTGCGCAGGACCTGCCTGAACCGCGGCACCGACATTATCCGTTCGGCCAGTCCGGCCGCGAGCGTGTCGAAGTCGGGCATCGGTCCCGCGAGGACGGAGATGGCACCGATCGCAAGGCTGACATGGCGGTCGGAGTCCTCTGCTTGGAGGAACCCCGCATCCAGCATTGACAATTGCTCCATACACCCACTGTCTGCCCTCTCCGAACGTGGCGGGAGGGCCATAGGTCCCTAGACGGGAGGGCCCGCCGACCCTGCTGGGAAACCGCGCCGTCACCAGCCCCGGCGCCGCGGATGCGAGCCCACCAGTTCGTCCTTGGCCGCCACCTCACGGCTGCGGTAGACGATGTAGGGCCGGAACAGGTAGCCGATCGGCGCACTGAACGCGTGCACCAATCGGCTGAATGGCCAGAGCGCGAACAGCACGAGCGCGATCAGCACATGCAGCTGGTAGTACAGCGGCGCCTCGGCCATCAGCTCACCGCGTGGCTGCAGCACCCAGATGGAGCGGAACCACACCGACACGGTCTCCCGGTAGTTGTAGGCCTCACCGACGACACCGGAGCCCAGCGCGGTCGCGTACAGGCCCGCGACGATCGCGAGCACCAACACCACGTACATGATCTTGTCGTTGACGGTGGTGGCCATGAATACCGGTCCGCGGGTCCGCCGCCGGTAGATCAGCAGCGCGGCACCGGCCAGCGTGGTGATTCCCGCAACCGTTCCGAGGATCACGGCTTGCACGTGGTAGGCGTGCTCGCTCAAGCCGATCGCGTGCGTCCAGGACTCCGGGATCACCAGCCCGATCACATGCCCGACGATGACCACCAGAATGCCGAAGTGAAACATCGGGCTGCCGATCCGCAGCAATCGGGATTCGTAGAGCTGTGACGAGCGGGTGGTCCAACCGAACTTGTCGTACCGATATCGCCACCAAGTGCCGACGACGACGATCGCCAGCGTCACGTACGGCGCGGTGTTCCAGAACATCTCGCCCAGCATCTCACTGGCCTCCTTCCGCCCGTCGCGGCGGGACGGTCAACGTGAAGGGCTGCAGCCCAACGGTTTCGGCGGGTGGCCCGGCCTGCGCGAGCTGCCGCGCTCGTTGCACATCCCGGTCGGTGGGCGCAGGCAGCGTCTCGCACACCGCGGCGACGGCGTTGGCATACGGCGAACCCATCTCTGTCAGCGCCTCACGCAGCACATCGATCGGCACCCGGTGCTCGACGAGCAGCCGTCGCCCCGCCTCCGGGTCAACGGTCGCGGCGAACTCCAGCACCACCGGCAGGTAATCTGGCGCCTCGTCCCTCGGCGGCTCGACACCCGCCTCGCGGTACGCCGTCGCGAACTCGAGCATCGCCGCGCCGCGGTTGCGGGTGTCGCCGGCCGTCCAGTAGGTCAGGTACATCGTCGAGCGACGCCGCAGGTCGAACGTCTCGACGTAGTCGATTTCGGCCTGGATCGAGTCACTGGCCCGCAGCGTCGCCGCGGTCGCGCGCAACAGTTTCGCCGCGGACCCGCCGACGTGGCTCAGCAGCTCATCGACGGTGTCGAGTCGCGCGGTGCGCTGTTCGTCGGGATAGGCCAGTAGCAGCGAGGCCGCCTGCCACGTCAGTCGGTCGCTCAGCGCGGGCCCCCGTGTTGGTCAGCAGCTTCATTGGCCCGGGAACATTCCGGTGGGCACTCCCCTGCCGTCCCAATTGAGCAGGTTCACCCGCGACGGACGGTCGGCGTTAGCGGCCATGCCCTCGCTGGTCTGCCGCTGTTTCAGCGCGTGGAAGGTCTCCACGGCGACGGGCACCGGGCCGCCACTGGCCTCGCCGAACGGCCCGGATTCGTACATGCCCGGACCGCCGTCGAACGACAGCGAGCAGCCAGTCTCCTCCAACGCCTGCGCGTCGGCTGCGTATGCGGTCGGGATCACATAGCGCTCTTCGTATTTCGCGAGCGCCAGCAGCCGGTACATCTGGTAGATCTGCTCCTCGGTCATCCCGACCGCCTGCGGGATGTGTGGCTGGGTCTCGCGGCCCAGGTTGACGTCGCGCATGTAGGAACGCATCGCGGCCAGCCGGCGCAGCACACCCTCGACTACGGCGGTGTCGCCGGCGGTGAACAGCTCGGCCAGATATTGAATCGGAATACGCAGTGCGTCAAGGGCTCCGAACAGGTTTCCGAGTTCCTCGCCGTCGTGGCCGTCGCGGCTGACCGCATCGACCACCGGTGACAGCGGCGGGATGTACCACACCATCGGCATGGTCCGGAATTCCGGATGCAGCGGCAGCGCGACGCGGTAGGTGTTGATGAGCGCCCACACGGGTGAGCGCTGTGCCGCTTCGATCCACTCGTCGGAAATGCCCTCGGCGCGCGCGCCCGCAATCACCTCCGGGTCGGTCGGGTCGAGCAGGATCTGGCGCTGCGCCTCGTACAGGTCGGTGTCGTTCTCGACCGAGGCCGCCGCCAGCACCCGGTCCACGTCGTAGAGCACTAGGCCGAGATAGCGCAGCCGCCCGACACAGGTTTCCGAGCACACGGTGGGCAGGCCGACCTCGATCCGCGGATAGCACAGCGTGCACTTCTCGGCCTTGCCGGTCTTGTGGTTGAAGTACACCTTCTTGTACGGGCATCCGGACACACACATCCGCCAGCCGCGGCAGCGGTCCTGGTCGACGAGCACGATGCCGTCCTCGGAGCGCTTGTACATCGCGCCCGACGGGCAGGACGCCACACACGACGGATTCAGGCAGTGCTCGCAGATCCGCGGCAGGTAGAACATGAACGTCTCTTCGAGCTGCAGCTTGACCTGGTCGCTGACCTTCTTCAGGATCGGGTCGCCCGGCAGGATCTCCGGCGAGCCGCCGAGATCGTCGTCCCAGTTCGCCGACCACGACACCTTCATGGGCTTACCACTGATCAGGCTGCGCGGCGGCGCCACCGGCATGTGCTCACCGAGCGGTGCGGTGGTGAGGTTCTCGTAGTCGTAGGTCCACGGCTCGTAGTAGTCGTGGATGCTCGGCAGCTTGGGGTTGGCGAAGATCCCCAGCAGCTTGCGCAGCCGGCCGCCGTCGCGCAGCCGCAGCCGGCCTTTGCGGTCGCGAACCCACCCGCCGCGCCAGCGGTCCTGATCCTCATAGGTACGTGGATAGCCTTGTCCTGGACGGGTTTCGACGTTGTTGAACCACACGTACTCGGTGCCGGCTCGGTTGGTCCAGGCCTGCTTGCAGGTCACCGAGCAGGTGTGGCACCCGATGCACTTGTCGAGGTTCATCACCATCGCCATTTGGGCCATGACTTTCATTGGTATTTCACCTCTTGGCTGCGACGGCGCACGACCGTCACCTCGTCGCGCTGGTTGCCGGTCGGACCGAGATAGTTGAACGCGTAGGCGTTCTGCGCGTAGCCGCCGGCCAGATGGCTGGGTTTGATCAGCAGACGGGTCAGCGAATTATGGATGCCGCCGCGAGTTCCTGTGGTCTCGGTGAGCGGCACGTCGATGGTGCGTTCCTGTGCGTGGTAGACGAACACCACACCATCGGGCATCCGGTGCGAGACGATCGCCCGGCACACCAGCACACCGTTGCGATTCACCGACTCGATCCAATCATTGTCGTGGACAGCGATTTTGGCGGCATCGGCCGGACTCATCCACATGGTCGGACCACCCCGCGACAGCGACAGCATGAACAGGTTGTCCTGATACTCGGAGTGGATCGACCACTTCGAGTGCGGGGTCAGATACCGCACGGTCAAACCGATCTCACCTGAGCCGAGCGTCGGTTCGCCGAACAGCCGGGACATGTCCAGCGGCGGCCGGTAGGTGGGCAGCTGCTCACCGAGTTCCTCGAGCCAGTCGTGGTCGACATAGAAGTGCATCCGGCCGGTGAGCGTGTGAAAAGGCTTCAGCTCCTCGATGTTCACCGTGAACGGCGCGTACCGGCGCCCGCCGGTCTCGCTGCCCGACCATTCCGGGCTGGTGATCACCGGCACCGGCCGGGCCTGGGTGTCGGCGTAGGTGATGCGACGTTCCTCGCTGCCCTCGGCCAGGTGTGTCAGCCGCCGCCCGGTGCGCTTCTCCAGCTGCTTGAACCCCTCGACCGCGAGCCGCCCGTTGGACGTGCCGGACAACGCCAGAATCGTGTCCGCCATCCGCTCGGCGGTGGTGATCGCCGGGCGGCCTTGCGCCGGGCCGGAATCCATGACGCCGAACTTGGCGGCCAGTTCGTCGACTTCCTTGGTCGGGATGGGTGGTGATGCCTTTGGTGGTGACGCCGAGCTTGTCCACAAGTGGCCCCAGCGTGGCCCATTTGTCGGCGATGGCGGCGTAGTCACGTTCCACCACCGCGATCGGGCCGATGGTCTTGCCCGGCACCGGCGTCTCACCGGTGACCCGCCAATCATGTTCGGTGCCACCCGGATACGCCATCGCGCCGGGGGTATCGTGCTGGAGCGTGCCGAGCACCACGTCGGTGCGGGTGCCCAGGTGCTGTTGCCGCCAGGGTGCTGAACGCCCGCGCGATGGCACCGAACGCCTCGTAGTCGGACCGGGTTTCCCACGGCGGGTCGATGGCCGGACTGAACGCGTGCACATAGGGATGCATGTCGGTGCTCGACAGATCGGCCTTTTCATACCAGGTCGCCGCGGGCAGCACGATATCCGACAACAGCGTCGTCGAGGTCATCCGGAAGTCGATCGACATCAGCATGTCGAGCTTGCCCTCCGGAATGTCATCGGTCCAGGCAATGTCGTTGGGCCGCAATGCTTCAGGGGTCGGCTCCGCCTGCAGGTTCGAGGTGGTTCCCAGCAGGTGCCGCAGGAAGTACTCGTTGCCCTTGCTTGACGAGCCGAGCAGGTTGGCCCGCCAGACGTTGAGCACCCGCGGCCAGTTGGCGGGGTTGTCCGGATCGGTGACCGCGAGTTTCAGGGCACCTGCGGCGAGTTGTTCGGTGACGTAGTCCGGGATCTCGCGTCCGGCGGCGCGGGCCTCGTCGGCGACGTCGAGGCTGGACCGGTCGAACTGCGGATAGAACGGGGTCCAGCCCATCGCGACCGCGGAGGCCAGCACATCCATGGTGTGCTTGCCCGCGAACCGGCCGCGGCCCAGCGGGCTGGCCAGGGCGTCGGCCCGGTAGCCGTCGTAGCGCCACTGGTCGGTGTGGGCATACCAGTAGGAGGTGCCCGCCATCTGGCGCGGTGGACGCGACCAGTCGGTGGCCATGGCCAGCGTGGCCCACCCGGTGACCGGACGGCACTTCTCCTGACCGACGTAGTGCGCCCAGCCGCCACCGTTGCGTCCCATCGACCCGGTGAGCAGCAGCAGGGCCAGCACCGCCCGGTAGGTGGCGTCGCCGTGGAACCACTGGCAGATGCCCGCACCCATGATGATCATGGACCGGCCGCCGGACTCCTCGGCGTTGCGGGCGAATTCCCTTGCGATACGGATGGTTTGCGCTGCAGCCACCCCGGTGATCGCCTCCTGCCAGGCCGGGGTGTAGGGATGATCGGGATCGTCGTAGCCGGTAGGCCAGTCCCCCGGCAACCCGGGTCGGGCCACCCCGTACTGGGCGAGCATCAGGTCGAACACGGTGCAGACCAGGTGCTCGCCGACACGGCGCACCGGCACGCCCCGTGCCAGCGTCTCGCCGTGCCCGTCGATGCTGTCGAACCGCGGCAGTGCAATGAGCGCGGTCTCCGCGTCATCGTGGGCTCGAGCGACTGTCAGTGCCGGCGATATGTCGCCGAGATCGAGGTTCCACTTTCCGACGCCGTCGTCGCCGTAACGGAATCCCAACGACCCGTGCGGCACGGCCACAGTGTCGCTGGCCCCGTCGAGCAGCACCGGTTTGAAAGCCGCGTTCTCGACGTCATGACCGAGATCGGCTGCGGTGAGGTTCTTTCCGGGAACCAGGCAATCGCCGCGCTGCTCCAGCTTCACCAGGAACGGAAGGTCGGTGTAGCGGCGCACGTAGTCGACGAAGAACGGAACACGCTTCTTCACGAAGGATTCCGTCAGAATGACGTGGCCCATCGCCATCGCCAGCGCCCCGTCGGTGCCCGCCGCACACGGCATCCACTCGTCGGCGAACTTGGTGTTGTCGGCGTAGTCGGGGCTCACACTGACCACCTTGGTGCCGCGGTAGCGGACCTCGGCCATCCAGTGCGCGTCGGGCGTGCGGGTGACCGGGACGTTGGAGCCCCACATCATCAAATACGCTGCGTCCCACCAGTCCCCGGATTCCGGCACGTCGGTCTGGTCGCCGAACACCTGCGGCGATGCCACCGGCAGGTCGGCGTACCAGTCGTAGAACGACGTCATCGCCCCGCCGAGCAGTTCGACGAACCGCGATCCCGCCGCGTGGCTGACCATCGACATCGCCGGAATCGGTGAGAAGCCCGCGACCCGGTCGGGGCCGTAGGTCTTGATGGTGTGCACATGCGCCGCGGCGATCATCTCGGTGGCTTCGGCCCAGGTCACCCGGACCAGCCCGCCCTTGCCGCGGGCATGGTGATAGCGGCGGCGACGCTCGGGATCGGATTGGATGTCCGCCCACGCCAGCACCGGATCGCCCAGCCGCGCCTTGGCCTCCCGGTACATCTCCACCAGCACACCGCGGCCGTAGGGGTAGCGCACCCGGGTGGGCGAGTAGGTGTACCAGGAGAACGCAGCGCCGCGTGGGCAGCCGCGGGGCTCGTACTCCGGACGGTCCGGGCCCACCGAGGGGTAATCGGTCTCCTGGGTTTCCCAGGTGATGATGCCGTCCTTGACGTAGATCTTCCACGAGCATGACCCGGTGCAGTTCACCCCGTGGGTGGAGCGGACAACCTTGTCGTGGCTCCACCGGTCGCGGTAGAACACGTCACCCTCGCGGCCGCCCCGGCGGGTGACGGTACGCAGGTCGTCGGAGAACTCGCCGGGCGTGAAGAAGCGCCCGCTGCGTTCGAGCAGTTCCTCGATGCGTCCGCCCGCGTGGGGCGTCGTGGTCACGTCGCGGTCTCCTTGCGGGCGCTCGGTTCGTGGGCGTGCAGCCGCAGGGCCGTGTAGCCGAAGGCCACAAGCGCGGTCGCCACCAGCAGCAGCAGGCCGATGGTGTAGTTGTTGTCGGTCGCGTTGTAGGTCGCGCCCATCACCAGCGGCGGGAAGTAGCCGCCCAAACCGCCCGCGGCGGCAACGATTCCGGTGACCGAACCGACCGATTGTGCGGGTGCGCGGCGGGCCACCCACGCGAACACGCCGCCGGTGCCGATGCCGAGGAAGATCGCCAGGGTGATGAACGTCGCGGCCGACCACACGTCCGGCGGCGGCTGGAAGACCGCGACGAATGCCATCACGGCAGTGCCCGCGAACGAGGCAAGCACCACGTACTTCGGCGGGATGCGGTCGGACAGCGCACCGCCGACCGGACGGGCCAGCACCGCGGCCAATGCGAACCCTGCGGTGCGGGCGCCCGCGTCGACCGCCGAGAAGCCGTAGATCGTCTTGATGTAGGTCGGCAGGTAGTTGGCGAACGCGACGAATCCACCGAACACGACCGCGTACAGGAACGACATCTCCCAGGTGACCCGCAGTTTGGCAGCCGCAATCAGTTTCGGCACCACGCGACCGGTGTTGGGGGTGAAGTCCGGAGAGTTTCGCATCACCAAGACGCAGGCCACCGCGGTGAGCGCGAGCGCGATCGCGATGATGACGTGGGTGGTGAACAGGCCGAACCAGCGCACGAACCGCGGTGTGAAGAACGCGGAAAGCGCGGTGCCGACCATGCCCATGCCGAACACGCCGGTCGCGAAGCCACGGCGAGAGGCCTCGTACCAACTATTCGCGAACGGGATGCCGACCGCGAAGATCGTTCCCGCGATGCCCAGGAAGAAGCCACACACCAGCAACAACGGATAGGACCCGGCCGCCCCGGCGGCGCCCACGGCCAGCACCGGCATGATCGACGCCAGCGAGACACGACGATGAACATCGTGCGCCCGCCGAACCTGTCGGTGAGCGACCCGATGACGATGCGGCCCAGCGATCCGACGAGGATCGGGGTGGCGACGAGCATCGATGCCTCGGTGCTGCTCAACGACAGATCGCCCGCGTAGGTGGTGGACAGCGGGCCGATCATGTTCCAGGCCCAGAAGTTGATCGCCGACACCCAGGTGGCCAGCACCAGGTTCACAGATCTCCCGGTGCGGGTGTCCGGCCTGGACGCCGTGTTCACATTCTCAGAGAACCATCCGACGGCGAACTCTTTTGGGCTTTGACGGAAACTATTGCGGCAGAAGCGGAGCCGGTTGAGACCTGGCAAACCGCTGACTCGCCAGACTTAGGCAAGCCTGCCCGTGCCGGTGGTCGGCGACGCCGGAGCAGTCCCCTCCGCGAAACGGAATTCCAGCAGAGAAAGTGCCCGAGTGATGGCCTGCCGGAATTCCGTTTCGCGGGACTAGGGGATGTCTGACCGTCGTGCCAGGGTGAGGGTGTGCTGCTGATCGACGTCGCCACCGCATCCTCCGAGGTCGGTGCCTCCTCGGCGCGGCTGGCCAAGATCGCCCGCATCGCCGAACTGCTCGCCAGGGCCGGTGGGCGCGGCGAGGCGAGGCTGGTCGCCGTCATCGTGTCCTGGCTGTCGGGCGATCTCCCGCAGCGGCAGATCGGCGTTGGGTGGGCTGCGTTGCGTTCGCTGCCGCCGCCCGCGCAGGAGCCGACGCTGACGGTGGCGGCCGTCGACGCGGCGTTCACCGAGATCGGCGCAGTCGCGGGCAAGGGTTCGCAGGCCCGCAGGGCGGGACTCGTCGGGGACCTGTTCGCCGCGGCAACCGAGCCCGAGCAGACCTTCCTGCGCCGTCTCCTCGGGGGCGAGCTGCGGCAGGGTGCGCTGGCCGGGGTGATGGCCGACGCCGTCGCCAAGGCCGCCGCCGTACCGGCCGCGACCGTCCGCCGCGCGGCGATGCTGGGCGGCGACCTGCCGGCCGTCGCGGCGGCGGCCCTCACCGGCGGAGAAACCGCGCTGGCCGAATTCACGCTGCGGGTCGGGCGGCCCGTCGGGCCGATGCTGGCCCAAACCGCGACCGGCGTCGCCGAAGCCCTCGAACGACTCGGCGGCGAGGCCGTGTTCGAGGCCAAGCTCGACGGGGCCCGGGTCCAGATCCACCGCGCGGGCGACGACGTGTCGATCTACACCCGCAGCCTCGACGATGTCACCGCACGGCTGCCCGAGGTTGTCGAGGCAACGCTGGCGCTGGGAGTGAAAGACCTGATCGCCGACGGCGAAGCGATCGCGCTGCGCGCCGACGGGCGGCCGCACCGCTTCCAGGTCACCGCGTCGCGGTTCGGCCGGCGCGGCCTCGCGGGCGGAGCAGCCGCTGTCGGTGTTCTTCTTCGACGTCTTGCACCTCGACGGCGTCGACCTTCTCGACGAGCCCACGAGTAACCGGCTATCGGCCCTCGACGCGATCGTGCCGTCCATCCAGCGGGTCGACCGCTTGACCACGTCCGATGCGGCGGCCGCCCAGCAGTTCTTGGAGGTGACCCTGGCGGCCGGACACGAGGGTGTGATGGCGAAATCGCTGACCGCGCCGTATGAGGCGGGCCGGCGCGGCGCCGGCTGGCTGAAGGTGAAGCCGGTGCACACCCTCGACCTGGTGGTGCTGGCCGTCGAGTGGGGATCGGGCCGGCGCACCGGCAAGCTGTCGAACATTCATCTCGGCGCCCGCGACCCCGTGACGGGCGATTTCGTCATGCTGGGCAAGACCTTCAAGGGCATGACCGACGCCATGCTGGACTGGCAGACCGCCCGGTTCACCGAGCTCGCCGTCGGGTCGACCGACGGCTGGGTGGTCAAGGTTCGTCCCGAACAGGTAGTCGAGATCGCGTTCGACGGCGTGCAGACGTCGTCCCGCTATCCCGGTGGCATGGCGCTGCGGTTTGCCCGGGTGTTGCGCTATCGGGACGACAAGAGTCCGGCGGAGGCCGACACCATCGACACCGTGCGGGCGCTTCACGAGCGCGAATAGGACTAATTCGCTGATATTCGGCAATCCTCTGTAGGCCCGGCTCGGCCTTTGAAAGGATCACCGGAGGCACGAGACTCCACCGGGCTATCGAGGGAGAACACAGTGGCTTCACCCACCGCCGCCCCATCGGATCGCATCGAGGAAACCGACGGCGACATCACCTACATCCGCACCGACAAGGATCTGCCGCCGGTCGCCATCATCGATCGATCGCCGATCACCACCCGCCACAAGATCATCTTCGGGATCATCGCGCTGCTGGGCGCGATCGCGTGGGCGATCATCGCGTTCTTCCGCGGGGAGACCGTCAACGCGGTCTGGTTCGTCATCGCCGCCATCTGCACCTACGTGATCGGGTTCCGGTTCTACGCCCGCCTCATCGAGATGAAGATCGTCCGCCCGCGCGACGACAACGCAACACCGGCAGAAGTGTTCGAAAACGACACCGACTACATGCCGACCGACCGGAGGGTGCTGTTCGGCCATCACTTCGCCGCGATCGCGGGCGCGGGTCCGCTGGTCGGCCCGGTGCTTGCCATGCAGATGGGTTATCTGCCGGGCACCATCTGGATCATCATCGGCGCGGTATTCGCCGGATGTGTGCAGGACTACCTCGTGCTGTGGATCTCCACCCGACGACGGGGCCGCTCGCTGGGTCAGATGGTCCGCGACGAACTCGGCGCCGTCGGCGGCGCGGCCGCCATCATCGGGATCATCACGATCATGACGATCCTGCTGGCGGTGCTGGCGCTGGTGGTGGTGCAGGCGCTCGCGGAGAGCCCGTGGGGTGTCTTCTCGATCGCGATGACCATCCCCATTGCGCTCTTCATGGGCGTCTATTTGCGGCTCCTGCGTCCCGGTCGGGTGTCCGAGGTGTCTGCTGATCGGCGTCGTCGCTGCTGCTGCTGGCCGTCGTCGCCGGCGGCTGGGTCGCCGAAACATCCTGGGGTGCTTCATGGTTCGGCCTTTCCGCGGTGACGCTGGGATGGTGCCTGATCATCTACGGCTTCGCCGCCTCGGTGCTGCCCGTGTGGTTGCTGCTCGCGCCGCGCGACTACCTGTCGACGTTCATGAAGGTCGGCACCATCGCGCTGCTCGCGATCGGCATCCTGATCGCCCGCCCGGTCATGCAGGCACCCGCTGTCTCCGAGTTCGCCAGCAGCGGCCAGGGTCCGGTGTTCGCCGGCTCGTTGTTCCCGTTCCTGTTCATCACGATCGCGTGCGGTGCGCTGTCCGGCTTCCACTCACTGATCGCCTCCGGCACCACGCCGAAAATGCTGGAGAAAGAAAGCCAGATGAGGCTGATCGGCTACGGCGGCATGATGACCGAATCGTTCGTCGGCATCATAGCGCTGATCACCGCCGCGATCCTGAACCAGCACCTGTACTTCACGCTCAACGCACCGGCGGCGCAGACCGGCAGTACCGCGGCGACGGCCGCCGAGTACGTCAACAATCTGCCGCTCACCGGCGACCCAATCACCCCCGAGCAAATCACCCAAGCCGCCGAGGACGTCGGCGAGGAATCCATCATCTCCCGCACCGGCGGCGCACCGACCCTGGCGATCGGCATGTCGGAAGTGTTGCACCGCGTGTTCGGCGGTACGGGCCTGAAGGCGTTCTGGTACCACTTCGCGATCATGTTCGAGGCCTTGTTCATCCTCACGACGGTCGACGCCGGCACCCGGGTGGCCCGGTTCATGCTTTCCGACGGCCTGAGCAACCTCGGTGGGCCGCTGCGCAAGCTCCGCGACCCGAGCTGGCGGGTCGGCGTATGGACGTGCAGCCTGGCCGTCGTCGCGTTGTGGGGCAGCATCCTGCTGATGGGTATCACCGATCCGCTCGGCGGGATCAACTCCCTGTTCCCGCTGTTCGGCATCGCCAACCAGCTGCTCGCCGCGATCGCACTGACCATCGTGACCGTGGTCGTGGTCAAGAAGGGTTACCTGAAATGGATGTGGATACCGGGTATTCCGCTGCTGTGGGATCTCATCGTGACCCTGACCGCGTCGTGGCAGAAGATCTTCTCCGGCGACCCGAGGGTCGGATTCTGGACCCAGCACTTCCAGTACCGGGACGCGCTGGATGCCGGTGAGACCACGTTCGGCTCGGCAAAGAACGTCGACGCGATGGAAGCGGTCATCCGAAACACCTTCATTCAGGGCACGCTGTCGATCGTGTTCGCGCTGATGGTGGTCATCGTGTTCGGCGCCGGGCTGATCATGGTGATGCGGGTGCTGCGCGGCGGCGGCACGACCACTCACCGAGGACGAGCCGGTGCCGTCGAAGCTCTTCGCTCCATCGAGCCTGATCCCCACGAAAGTCGGAAAGGGAGGTGCAAAAGCAATGGGACGCGCTGCCGAAGTCGCACGCCAGATCGGTTGGTACTGGGGCACATTGATGGGCGACAACCACTACCGGCGCTATGTCGAGCATCGCCGAAGCACTCATCCCGGCGAGCCGGTCCTGTCCGAACGCGAGTACTGGCGAATGCGCCACGACGCGACGGAGGCCAATCCCAACCCGCGCTGCTGCTGACGGCCGTCCAGCGGAGCTTCTGGTTCTTCGGAATCTGGATTCCGCTGCCGTTCTGACGCGGTGGCTCGGCAGTCAATTCATTTGAGCGAGTAGCGGATCGGCAGGTGCTTGAGCCCTCCGACGAAGACCGTCGCGGTGTGCTCAGGCACGCCGGTCAGCTCGACCGATTCCAGCCGGGGCACCAGCTCGGAGAAGAAGCTGTTGACCTCCATGCGGGCCAGCGCAGCGCCCAGGCAGAAGTGCACGCCGTAACCGAAAGCGACGTGCTTGTTGGGGTCGCGGCCGACGTCGAACCGGAACGGGTCGGTGAACACCTCGTCGTCGCGGTTGGCCGACGGGTAGGACAGTAGAACCGACTCCCCCGCCGCGATGGGCACGCCGCGCACCTCGGTGTCCTCGGTGGCGGTGCGCATGAACTCCTTGACCGGAGTGACCCACCGGATCATCTCCTCGGTGGCCAGCGGCATCAGTTCCGGATTTTCCTTAAGCCGCTGCAGCTGGTCGGGGTTTTCGATAAGTGCCTGCAGCCCACCGGAAATCGTCGCGCTGGTCGTGTCGTGCCCTGCGGTCGCGACGATGACGTAGTACGACACCGTTTCGATGTCGGACAGGGGCTCACCGTCGATGCGCGCGTTCGCGATCGCCGAAGCAAGGTCCTCGGTCGGGGTCGCGCGCCGCGACGCCGTCACCTCGTTGAAGTAGTTGAACATCTCGAAGAGCGCCATGCCGCGCTCCTCGATGGTGGCTCCGCGCTGGAACTCGGCATCGTCGTTGCCGAACAACTCCTGGGTGTAGGCGAGCATTCTCGGGAAGTCGGATTCCGGCAGCCCGAGCAGCGACATGATCACGTACAGCGGATAATTCACCGAAACTTCCTGGACGAAGTCGCATTCGTTGCCCGCCGCCAACATCTGATCGACGTACCGCTTCGCCAGCTCGTCCACCCGCACCTTCATGGCCCGCATGGCCTTCGGCCGAAACCAGTCGGCGCCGATCGCCCTGACCAGCCGATGCTGAGGGTCGTCGAGGTGGATCAGGGTGCTGATACCCATCCCGGCCTGATGCTCGTCGGCCTCCGCAGTCATCAGCACCGGACGCGGCGAGTTGGTGAAGACGGTGTTGGCCCGCTCGATCGCCATCACATCCGCGTGCTTGGTGATCGCCCAAAACGGCTGATAGTTCGCCACGTCGACCCACGACACCGGTGCGTTGGCGCGCAGATGACTCAGCGCCGCATGCAGTTTCGCCTCATCCGTGTATGACTTCGGATCGGCGAAGACCTTCGCGGCTTCGTCGATGACGCGGGTACTCATGGCGACTCCTCACTCATCGGGCCTGCGCGCAATTCCTTCAGAACGGCGGTCACGGTGGCCTCGTCGACCGACGACGGAAAGCCCACCATCACTCGATCGATCACACCGTCGCAGCGCAGGCGGACCGCGTCGGCCAGTTCACCGAGAGGGGCGACGACGGCGAACTCGCGCAAGATCTCGTCGTCGATCAGCGAGCCCATCTCGTCCCAGTCGCCCTGCAGTGACAGCCGGTGCAGATCGGTCTGCAGATCTCCCCAGCCGTGCAGTTCGAGAACCTTGCGATAGGCCGGTGTCGAGGCGTAGAACGCGATCTGCTTGCGCGTACCGATCGCGTTGGCGGCCAACTCGGCATCGTCGTTACCCGTCACCACGAACAGCGGGCAGGACAGCTGGAACTCGCTGCGCTTGCGTCCGGACCGTGCCATGCCGCGCAGCAAGGCGGGCGTCGTCACTTCCTCGAAGTAGCGCTTCGTCGTGAACGCGTGGGCGAGCAGGCCGTCGGCGACCTCCCCGCACATCTCGGTCATCGCTTCACCGACCGCGGCGACGAACACCTTCGGGAAGTCGTGCGCCAGCGGCTCGGGCGTGAACATCGGCGTCATCAGCTTGTGGGTGTAGAAGTCGCCCTCGAAGCGCAAGCTTCGTGCCGTCCTGCCAGCACGACCAGATCTCGCGCAGCGCCAGCACGAACTCGCGCATCCGTGGCACCGGCCGGCTCCACGGCATGCTGAAGCGCTTCTCGATGTGCGGCTTGATCTGTGAGCCGAGACCCAAGGATGAACCGGCCGTCCGAGTAGGCCTGCAGATCCCAGCCGACATTGGCGACGGTCATCGGATTTCGTGCGAACGCCACCGCGATGCTGGTCCCCAGCTCGATCGTGGTGGTGTGCTCGGCGGCCAACACCAGAGGCAGGAATGGGTCGTGGTTGATCTCGGCCGTCCAGCAGCAGTCGTAGCCCCGTCGCTCCAGCCGGTTCGCCGCCTCGGCGACGTTCGCAAGTTGGCTGGACACCGCCCCGTCTACCGTGAGACCGCCGCGGTCGCCCATACACGTGGACGCTACAGTAAGCAATTCAGTATGGTCAACGTGATCACTACGGTGCGACGATCGCCTTTCGACGACGGGAATTGCGCATGACGAACGAGCAGGGTTGGAAGGAGACGCTCGAAGACCTCGATCTTCGGCGTCAGCGCTCACGGTCGATGGGCGGCACCGAGCGGCTCGCCAAGCACCACGGCAAGGGCAAGCTCGACGCCCGTGCGCGCGTGGAGCATCTTCTCGACAAGGGCACATTCCGCGAGTTCGGCACCCTCGTCGGCGGCGACATCGCGGCCGACGGAATCGTCGCAGGCTCAGGAATGCTCAACGGCTCACCGGTGATGGTCGGCGCAGAGGACTTCACGACGCTCGCGGGCAGCATCGGCCCCGGCGGCAACGCCAAGCGCTATCGCCTCGCCGAGTTGGCGTTGCGGGACAAGGTCCCGCTGGTGATGCTTCTCGAAGGTGCCGGGTTCCGGCCCAGCGGAGAGCATTACGGCCGCACCCCCACCGATCTGCTCGCCCAGGCGCAGTGCTCCGGCAAGGTTCCGACGGTGGCCGGGCTTGCTCGGCCCGTCGGCCGGGCACGGCGCCCTGGTTGCGCCCGGTGTGCGACTTCACCATCATGAGCCGCCAGGGCGCGATCTTCACCGCGGGTCCGCCGGTCGTGAAAGAGTCTACGGGCGAAGAGATTTCGAAGGAGGACCTCGGCGGGCCCGGCGTCGCACTGGCCAGCGGGGTGATCCACAACCTCGCCGACGACGACGAGGCGGTGCTCGACGACATCCGCCGGTACCTGTCGTACTTCCCGCCGAGCGCGTGGTCGTATCCGTCGTCGTTGCCTGAAGACGAGGCAAGCGAGCCACGCTCGACGCCCGAACTTCTCGACATCGTGCCCCGCGGCAACCGTCGCGTATACGACATGCGCGCGGTGCTCGACGTGGTGTTCGACGACCGAGGCTGGTTCGAGGTGCAGCCGAAGTTCGGGCCCGCAATGATCTGTGCGCTGGCCCATCTCGGCGGCCATCCCGTCGCCGTGGTCGCCAACCAGCCGAAGGTGATCGCAGGCTCCATCGACGCCGACGCCGCCGACAAGGCAGCGCATTTCATCACGGTCGCCGACTCGTTCCACCTGCCGATCGTCTTCCTCGCCGACAACCCCGGCATGCTGCCCGGCAGCCGTTCGGAGAAGAGCGGCGTGCTGCGCAGCGGCGCGCGGATGTTCGCCGCCCAGACCGCGGCCACGACGTTGAAGCTGCACGTGACCCTGCGCAAGGCCTACGGATTCGGCTCGATGGTGATGTCGCTGCTGGGCTTCGACAACCAGAGCGCGACGTTCGCCTATCCCGGCGCCACCATGGGCGCGATGAGCGCAGCCGCACTCAGCAAGGCATCGCACGCCGCCGAGGATGTCGAGGCCAAGCTGCGCAAGGCGGAGGTGGAGGCGTCGTTCCGCTCGGCGGGACACCTCGGCTTCGACGACCTCATCCATCCGGAAGAGACCCGCGACGCGCTGCTGTCGGCGCTGCAGCGCGGTATCTACAGCAGGCAGGCCGCCGCAGAACCGGTGAGCCGCACCGTCATCACGCCGTAGCCTTTCAGCGCGAGCAGTCGCAGAGCGCTGCCTCAAACGCGGCGGAGAAATCGGACTACGGAATTTGCGTCTGCTCGCCGTCACGCGCGATGCCCGATTAGGCTTCCATCAGCACGCCGTCGCGGAGACGCCACGGCTCACAGCCGTCGCGCGGTAGGCGTCGACAATCGGCTCGAGCTCGTCGGGCGTCGCACCGTGCATGATCACCGCGTCGGCACCGTAGTCGAACTCCTTGCGAATGCGGTCGACGCACTGCTGCGCCGATCCGGTCGCCGACGGTTCCAGCCACTCGTCGGGGATCAGCGTCGCGATGTGCTCGATCTGCTCGGCGGACGCCTTGTGGTCGATGCCCCCGGGTATCGAGGTGACGACGGAGTCTTCCCGGAACCGCTTCAGCACAGCGGGATCCCAGTTGTTGGTCGTGACCAACAGGTCGCCGTAGCCCTGTAGATAGGTGGCCAACCGGGCGACCGTCTTCTTCAGCCGCAACTCTTCGGGGAGGTGGTCGCCGACGGTCGCGAAGCACGACCACACCCGGACGCTGGCGGGGTCGCGACCGGCCTTCTCGGCGGCGTCCTTCACCGTCTTGACGCACCGCTGCAGGGTCTCCGGGGTGAAGTAGGTGTGCAGGATGACGTCGTCGAACGCCCGCCCGCCGAGCGCCAGCGTGTTCGGCCCGAAGGCAACCAGCCCCAGCCGAATGTCCTCGTTGAAGTCCGGGTCGAGGAAGAGCACCTGATACTTACCGATCGGCCCGTCGTGGTTGAAGATCACCTCGCCGTGCCAGAGCTTTCGCATGACCTGGGCGAAGTCCTCCATCTGGGCGGTCGTCACCGACGGCACGCCGAACGCCGCGTACATCGCCGCCACCCCTCGGCCGATGCCCAGCGTGAACCGGCCACCGGAGAGGCGGTGCATGGTGGTCGCCCACGAACCGGTGATCAACGGGTGCCGGGTGTTGTGATTGGTTGCGGCGGTGGCGATCTGCATTCGGTCGGTCACCGCACACGCCGCGCCCGACGAGCGACGACGCCTCCTTGACGTTCCACCGTTCGGAGATGAACGCCGTGCCGAAGCCCATCTGCTCACCGCGCCTGGCCTCGTCCATCAGCGTGGCAGGCCCCTCCCCACCGGCGCCGGCCAGCAGGTAGTAGCCCAGTTCGTCGAGTACGCGTTGCGTCATTGCCATACCCCTTGCTTGTAGCCGCAGTTCCAGACTTCGGTGATCCTGCCGTCGACGACCCGGAACACCTCCATGCTGCTGATCGTCGTATCCGTGCCGTCTTTGAGCTTCATCGGCGACTCGTAGACGATAGTGACGTGTTCGCCGTCGTCACCGGCGACCACGAGTTTCAGATCGAAGCGAAGTTCGTCGAACATGCCCCAGGTGTCGACGATGCGGCTGACCGCTTCTTCGTGGGTGAGGGTGTGCATCTCGCCGACATCGTGGCGGATCACCGTATCGCCCATCAACTCGTCGGCGAGGTCGAAGTCGCGCTTGTTCCAGACCACGAAGTTGTACAGCTCAACCACTTCACGAGCGGAACGGGTCACGAGAACACCTCCAGTGCGTCTGATCTCGTCGAATGGTCGCCACGGCCCGCTCGGTCAGCTTCAGACACAGAGCGCGCGAGCGCTCCGGCAGTGCGTCCCAACCGTTGAGCGTGATGACCGGCAGAACCATCAGGTACACCGCGGCGAACCGGTAATGCCGCCACGCCTCATCGAACGAATAGTCCGTGACGCCATACGCGCTCAGGCGCGCGAGGTACTCGGCGACGAGTGCTTCGTCGTGGCCGCGGCGTACCTCGGTCGGTAGTCCCTGGCTGACCAGGTAGGCGATGTCGGCCGCACCCGCCCCGCACGCCGCGAACTGAAAGTCGACAACCTTGAGCTGCTCGCCGTCGAAGAACATGTTGTCTGCCCTGATGTCGCCGTGCAGCAGCATCGTCCGTTCGGTGAGTGCCTGCAGCGCCGCGGCCGCGTGGTCGGCGAATCGCTCGGCGAACTTCGCAACGCGCGGCCGGAACCGGCACCGACAACTTGTCGAGATAGATCTGCCATCCGGGCCCGAACGCGGGTACCAGCAGTTCGCGCGCGATCGGCGTGTCGATGCTCGGGAAGTCCTCCAGGGCAGCAGAATTCGTGCTGTCGGTCGACCAGGCGTGCAACCCGGCCAGCGCGTCGATGCAGATATGCGCGCGTCCCATCGACAGGCCGGCCAGATGATCGGCGTTGTCCCAGTGCCGCAGATCCTCGAGAAGAAGGACGAAGTCGGCGGTACCGTCGACCATCCGTGCGACATAGACCTGTGGCGTCTCCATCGGCGCGCGGCCTGCGACATTTCGGTAGAACGCGAGCTCGCGTCGGTATCCGCCGAGCATCTCCATGGCGCCACGTGCTTCGGACTCGGCAGGCAGCTTGGCGATGAGCGTCGAGGGCACGCCGCGACCTATCAGATGCATGCGATACAGGAGCGACGAGAATCCGCTGTCCTCCGCGATTCGCTCAACGCGCACGTCTGTAACTGCAGCTCCGAGCGCCGTAGTCAGCCACTCCGGAGTCAAACCCTCGATGCTGGAGGGAACTTCGGCAGTCGCGGCCGTCACGATCCCACCGATATCTGTCGGAGAAACGCCTCCGAGGCTCGTTGCACACCGGGGGCGAAGAGATGCCCCACGTGACTACCCGGGTGCCAGACCAGCTGGCCGCCCCAGCGTTCGTGCAGACTCTGGGCAGGTTCCCGCATCGCCATCCGGTCGTGCCAGGCCCCGACGATGAGACGTCTATCCGGTGGAGCAGTCGGCTCCACCGCCGTGTGGTCGACCGCAGAGGCGATGGCCGCCACCGTCTCCGACCCGAGCAGCCCGATGGTGTCGTCGACCGACGGCCCCCACCGGCCGAGGTGCTGGGCGATCATCGCGTTGAGGCCGAGGATCGGCGTGTACACCGCGACACCGTCGACCTCCTCGAGGTGCGAAACCAGTGCCGCCACCGGACTTCCCATGGATACCCCGGATACCGCGACCGCGGTCGACTGCGGCCGGAGCCATCGCACCAGCGCGCGGACTTCGGAGACCACGCGCATCATTCCGGCGACATTGGCCAGCGGGTCCATGTTCGGATACGGCGGCCACGCATCACGACGTGCGCCATGGCCGGGCTGGATCGGCAGGGCGATGTTGACGCCCAGGTCGTCCCGCACCCGGCGGGCGCGGGAGAACAACAGGTCGATCGGCTGGCCCTGGCCTGCCCCATGCACCCACACCAGCCACGGCCTGCGGTCGTCGCCGGTTCGGCACAGGTGTGCCATCGCGGTCGCGGGACCGCCGAGACCTTCGGTGGCAAGCGAGCGCGGAAGCATCGGCTCGTGGTCGAACGTCAGCTTCTCGTAGACCAGTCGCCCAAGCCTTCGGGGCCGGATGGACTTCACCCGCAAGGGTTCTGGTTCGGTATGCGCCCGCTCGACGCCGAGCGCCGACAGTTCCTCGGCCGCAGCGGCGCAGGAGCTGCACCGAACGCTCGAGCCTGGGTGGCGGCGCCGTCAGCGTCATTCCCGACAGGGCCAACTCGTCGAGCACTACCTCGCCCAGTTGCCGAGCGCCGATCGGCGACAGGAGTTTCCAGTCACCCGAGTCTCTCAACGCCGTGCGTGCACGCGGCAGCACGCCCGCGAAGTCCCGGCCGATCCGGTATGCCCGTTCCGAGGTCTTCATCACGCGAGCTTGAAGCCTGTGTACCCGGCGTCGGCGATCTCGTCGCACCGCCGGCGATACTCCGGAATTCCGCCCGTGTAGCCCATGTACATCCGTTTCTTGCCGGGAACGTTGCCGCCGTTGTACCAGGAGTTGCAGGTCGGGTGGACGAGCACGGTCGGCGCCACCAGCGATGTGGTGTGCTCGATCCACTCCTGCTGTGCCTCGGGCAGCGCTTCGATGGTCCGGTAGTCGTTGGCGCGCAGGTGGGCGATGCAGTCGCCGATCCATTCCACGTGCTGTTCGAGGGCGGCGACGAAATTCGTTGCCGCCGAAGGGCTTCCGGGCGCCTGAACGATGAACAGGTTGGGGAACCCGGCGACCGCCAACCCGAGATAGCAGTACGGCCCCTCGTCGGTCCAGAACTCCTTCAGCGACATGCCGTCGCGGCCACGGATGTCGATGCGGGTGAGGGCGCCGGTCATGGCGTCGAACCCGGTGGCGTAGATGATCACGTCGAGCTCGTAGGACGCGTGTTCGGTGTCGATGCCGGTCGGCGTCACCGCACGAATCGGTCCCTTGCGCAGGTCCACCAGGGTGACGTTGTCGCGGTTGAAGGTCTGGTAGTAGCCCTGGTCGATGATCGGGCGCTTGCATCCGAACGGATGGCTCGGCGTCAGTGCCGCGGCGGTGTCGGGATCGTCGACGATACGTCCCACCGCCTCCCCGTAGAGCTTCGCCGCCATCTGGTTGGCCTCGATGTCGAAGAAGACGTCACCCCAACTGAGCGCACCCATGACGCCGCCCTCCTCGACGGCGCGCACCTGGTCCTCCCGCGACGCCGACTTCAGTGGCGGCTTGGTGATCATCTCGAACATCACCGAGAAGGCCGACAGCCGCGCCGCGCCGACCGGATGCTCGCGCTGCGCGGCCCGGATCTCGTCGTAGCGCGACTTCAGCTCGTCGAGTTCGCCGGCTTCGAACGCCCGTACCTGCCACGGCAACGTGTAGGCGGGCGAGCGCTGGAACACGGTCAGGTGTTCGGCCTCCTTGGCGACCACCGGAATCAGTTGCACGCCGGTCGATCCGGTGCCGATGACACCGACCCGCTTACCGGTGAGGTCGACACCGTCCTTGGGCCAGCGGCCGGTGAACAGCGACGTACCCGCAAAGGAGTCCATCCCGGCGATGTCCGGTTCCAGCGGTACCGACAGGATGCCTGCCGCGGCCACCACGAACGGGGCGGTGAACGACTCCCCCGCCTCCGTCGCGACGTCCCACATCGCGGCCTGTTCGTCGAAGGTCATCGAGACGACGTCGGTGTTGAACCGGATGTCGCGGCGCAGGTCCAGTCTGTCGGCGACAAAGTTGAGGTACGCCTCGATCTCGGGCTGGGCGGGCATCGTCTCCGTCCACACCCACTCCTGCTGGATGTCGTCGGAGAAGCTGTAGGAGTACTCGATGCTTTCGATGTCGCAGCGCGCACCGGGATACCGGTTGACCAACCAGGTACCGCCGACGTTCTCGGCCTTCTCCAGAACAACAGCGCGTATCCCGAGTTCCCGCAGCCGATGCAGTGCATAGAGGCCGGAGAACCCAGCGCCGATAACGATCGCATCGAAGCGAACAGCGGTCATCAGCACGCCTCCCTGCGGTTGGGTCACCGTTCCACCAACGGCTGCCGAAAACTATACTGTAATATCTTCCGTTGACTAGGCATGGCGTCAGGAGGATCCACGTGAAGGTGCCGTTCACCTGGAAGGTCACCGGCTGGTTCATGGTCGGCTGGTCCGCCGAGTTCCCCGCCGGCGAGGTGCGACCGCTCCGGTACTTCGACGAAGACCTGGTCGCCTACCGCGACGAGTCGGGCGAACTGCACCTCATGTCGGGACACTGCCGCCACCTCGGCGCACACATCGGCCACGGCGGCAAGGTCGTCGGCGACTGCGTCGAATGCCCGTTCCACGGCTGGCGCTGGGGACCCGACGGCACCAACCGTTATATCCCCTATCAGCCCGACCGCCCCAACAAGGCGCTGCGGCTGCGCGTCTACCCGGTGCGCGAGCAGTACGGCTGCGTGTTCGCCTGGCACCAACCCGACGGCAAGGAGCCGCAGTGGGAGATGCCTGACCTCTTTCACAAGTTCCCGCAGTTCGACACCGACGCAGAGGCGTATTACCGCCCGTACCCGGAGTTTTCACGCCGCACCGAGCACGAGCCGGTGCATCCGCAGATCGTCGCGGAAAACGGACCGGACAGCGCACACTTCCATTACGTGCACGGCGCCACGGTGACGCCGGTGTGCCTGAACTGGGAGGCCGTCGACGAGGAATGGCGCTTCCTCACCGGCTGGCCCGACGCCCGCAGCGATGACCCGGACAAGATGGCGCTCTATATTCACAGCCACTTCTCCGGACTCGGTTTCGCGATCAGCGCGTTCGAAGGCTCGTCCAACCACCGGCTGATCTTCGCCTGCACACCGGTCGAGGACGGGTACTCGGACATGTTCTATTCGATCTGGTGGCCCAGGCTTCCCGGCGACACCTCCGACGTGCCGCCCGATTCGGTGCGCCAGAAGGTCGAGCGTCAGTTCCTCGGCACGGTCTGGGATGACCTGAACATCTGGCGCTACCAGGAGTACGTCGAGCACCCCGCGCTGTCCAAGGTGGACGCGAAACCCTATATGGCCATGCGTAAGTGGGCGACTCAGTTTTACGAAGTTCCTCCCGCCACCCCGCCCGGCGTCCCCGCATCGGTATGAGAGTCGACCTCGCCGAGATCGCGGCGCCCGGACATACCGCGATCGTCACCCAGGAACTCCAGGGCGCCGTCGTCGGCCCGAACGCCGGCCTGGCCGTCCTCGCCGAGGAGGCGCGCCGCGAGGCGCTGCCCAGCATCGAGCGGCTGCTTCCCGCCGCGCGCGATGCCGGGGTGCGCGTCGTGCACTGCCTGGTGCAGAAGCGACCCGACGGCCTTGGCTCGAATCACAATGCAAAGATCTTCGCGATGGCCAAGACCAGCGTCGACATCAGTCCCGGCAGCGAAGGCGCGACGCTGCTGCCCGAATTCGGTCCTGCCCCAACCGATGTCGTCCTGTCCAGGTGGCACGGCGTCGGGCCGATGGGTGGCACCGACCTGGACGCGGTACTGCGGAACCTCGGCGTGACGACCATCGTCGCCGTCGGCGTATCGGTGAACATCGCGATCACCAATCTCGTCATGGACGCCGTGAACGCCGGCTACCGCGTCGTACTGCCCCGTGATGCGGTCGCGGGCATCCCCGCCGACTACGCCACCGCGATCATCGACAACACGCTGTCCCTGCTTGCCACGGTCACCACCACCGAGGATCTCCTGGCGGCCTGGACGTGACCGATATCGACAACGAGACCCGCGGCTTTCCTCCGATCGAACCGATCGACGCGCCGCCGGAGATGGCCCGGTTCATGACGGCGGTGCGCAGGCTGCAGGACATCGCGGTGTCCACCGCCCCCGACGGCGCGCTGTGGACCGACGGGGCGAAGCGCATCGAGGACCTGTGCGAGCAGCTGGAGGTCCACCGGGCACCGCAGGGCGTCGCTCCCGCCGGCAGAGCCCCTCACCTGCCCGGCCTCGGCCATCCCTTGGTGCCGCCGTGGACCCTCACCGACTACGGACCCGACGGGGTCACCATGCGCGGGCACTTCAGCCGCTTCCACGTGGGCGGAAACAACGCCGTCCACGGCGGGGTGATCCCGCTGTTCTTCGACTGGCACTTCGGGATGATCGTGTCCGCGGCGGACCGACCCATCAGCCGGACCGCTTATCTTCATGTGGACTACCGCAGGGTCACGCCCATCGACGAACCCCTGTTCTCGCACGGGCGGATCGACAGAATCGACGGCCGGAAGGCGTTCCTCACCGCGACGATGACCGATTCCGACGGCACCGTACTATCCGAAGCGAACGGCCTGATGATCAAGCTGTTGCCGCACCAGCCTTGAGAGGATCGATGACCGACCCCGCAACACAATTCACCGTCCCCGCCGCCGCCGACGCCGTCGCGGCCGTGATCGGGGACCGGGACTTCATCATCCAGGGCGACCGCCGCTACACCTATGCGCAGATCGTCGAGCGGTCCAACCGCCTGGCGGCCTACCTGCACTCCCGCGGGCTGGGCTGCAAGACGGAGCGCTCCGAACTCGCCGGTCACGAGGTCGGCCAGGATCTACTGGGCATCTACGCTTACAACGGACCCGAGTACGTCGAGGCGATGCTCGGCTCCTGGCGGGCGCGTGTCGCCCCGTTCAATGTCAACTACCGGTACGTCAAAGACGAGCTTCAGTACCTGCTCGCGGATTCCGGTGCCACCGCATTGCTGTACCACGCGACGTTCGCGCCTCGCGTCGCCAAGGTACTGCCCAAGCTTCCGCACCTGCGCGTATTGATCCAGATCGCCGACGACTCGGGCAACGACCTGGTGCACGGCGCCGTCGACTATGAATCGATCGTGGCATCGGGCGCATCGGTGCCGCCACCGGTCGAACCGTCCCCCGACGACCTGTACGTGCTCTACACCGGCGGCACCACCGGGATGCCCAAGGGCGTGCTGTGGCGTGCGCACGACATCTTCATGACGTCGTTCGGCGGGCGCAGCCTGTACACCGGCGAGGTCATCGGTTCACTCGACGACATCGCCAAGGGTGCCGCCGAAAGCCCCGGCACCAAGCTGATGATCCTGCCTCCACTGATGCACGGCGCCGCGCAGTGGGCGACATTCACGGCGATGAACACCGGCCAGTCCGTGGTGTTCTCGTCGGTTATCAGCCGCCTCGACCCCGACGACGTCGTCGCCACCATCGAGCGGGAGAAGGTTTTGGCAGTCACGGTGGTCGGCGACGCGATGGCCCGACCGCTCGCCGATGCGATCGAACGCACCTCGTGTGATCTGTCGTCGCTGGCGGTGGTCGCCAATGGTGGCGCACTTCTGACGCCGACCGCCAAACAGCGGCTGATCGACATCAAGCCGGGCCTGATCGTCGTCGACGGCGTCGGTTCATCGGAGACCGGGGCGCAGATGAGTCACATGTCGGCGCCGGGTGCGGTGTCGACCGGAAAGTTCAACGCGGGCCCGGACACCAGCGTCGCCTCCGAGGATCTCGGCTCGATCCTCGAGCCGGGTCACGACGGCATGGGGTGGCTCGCACAACGGGGCTACGTGCCGCTGGGCTACAAGGGCGACGCGGCCAAGACGGCGGCGACCTTCCCGGTGATCGACGGCGTGCGCTACTCCGTGCCGGGCGATCGCGCGCGACACCTCGCGGACGGCGCCATCGAGCTGCTCGGCCGCGACTCGGTGACCATCAACTCCGGCGGCGAGAAGATCTTCGCCGAGGAGGTCGAGTCGGCGGTCGCGTCGCACCCGGCGGTGGCCGACGTGGTGGTGGCGGGCCGGCCCAGCGAGCGGTGGGGTCAGGAGGTCGTCGCGATCGTCGCGCTTGCCGAGGGGGCCACGGCCGACGCGCAGGACCTCATCGACCACGCCGCAGGCGTCATCGCCCGCTACAAGCTGCCGAAGGCCGTGGTGTTCCGGCCGGTCATCGAACGCAGCCCGGCGGGCAAGGCCGACTACCGGTGGGCCCGCGAGCAGGCGCTCAGCGAAGGCGCATGAGCGAAGCTTGCGAGCGAATCATCAGCACTGAATGCGCCGGCCTCGCCTGCGAGGACGGCGCATGAGCTGACGGGGGCGCCGATCCAGCTGTAGAAAGCGGGCGGCGCACTATCCCATACCCCTATACTGTAATCTTTACAGTACCTATCGCAGTCCGTTCGAGGATGCTGGAGATCAGACGTGGATAGCCCAGTGCTGGACGTCACGGCCGACGAAGCGGCCGACCTACTTCGCGACCCCTATCCGATCTTCGAGCGCAGGCGGCGCGAGACGAGCGGCGTCTTCTGCGGCAGCGTCATGGACTGGACGAAAGCTGCTGAAGACTTCCGACCCGAGAATCTCTACGCGGCGGTGTCCTTCGACGCGGTCAACCGGATCTTCCGCGACGGCAAGGCGTTCAACTCGCACATCTACGACTCCACCATCGGCCTGTTCATCGGACCGACGATCCTGGCCATGGAGGGCAAGAAGCATTGGGAACACCGCAATCTCGTGTCCGCGGCGTTCAAGTCGCGCTCGCTGCTGCGGTGGGAGCCCGAGATCGTCCGGCCGGTGGTCAATGGATTGATCGACGAGTTCGTCGACGCCGGTGAGGCCGACCTGGTCCGCGACTTCACGCTGGAATTCCCCACCCGCGTCATCTCGAAATTGCTGGGTCTGCCCGACGAGGACCTGCCGTGGTTCCGCAAGCGCGCCGTGGAACTGATCAGCTATCACGTCAAGTACAAGCGGGCCTTCGAGGCGTCGGCCGCCCTCAAGGACTACTTCCTCGACCAGATCGAGAAGCGCAGGTCGAAACCGACCGAGGACGTCATCGGCGATCTGGTCAGCGCCGAGATCGACGGCGAGAAGCTCAGCGACGAAGCCATCTACTCCTTCCTGCGACTCCTCCTGCCCGCAGGCCTCGAGACGACCTACCGGTCCTCGGGAAACCTGCTCTTCCTATTGCTCACCCATCCCGAGCAGTTCGCGGCGATGCAGGCCGACCGCGATCTCATCGGTCCCGCGATCGAGGAAGGGCTGCGGTTCGAGACGCCGTTGACCACCGTGCAGCGGTACGCGGCCGAGGAGACCGAGCTCGAGGGCGTCACCCTTCCCGAAGGCGCGGTGATCGACGTCTGCATCGGCTCGGCGAACCGCGACGAAACTCGGTGGGAGCGCTCTGAGGAGTTCGACATCTTCCGGAAACGACTGCCGCACATCTCCTTTGCCGCCGGCGAGCACACCTGCATGGGACTGCACCTGGCCCGGATGGAGACCAGAGTTGCCCTCGAGTGCCTGCTCGACCGGCTGACCGACATCACGCTCATCACCGAGGACAACCCGCACATCTACGGTCAGCCCTTCCGCTCACCAACCGCGATGCCGGTGAGGTTCACTGCCGTAGGTTGACGCGATCATTACGGATTGACGCCCAGGGAAGTTATTTCCCGAACTTGCCTATCTTCGCTTCTCGACGGGCGTAGCCTCTGCCGCGTTGCGGGGACCTGTCGAGGAGGCAGCAATGGGCGCTGCGAGCTACATCGGTCGAATCGGAGGGCTCGCAGTGGCCCTCGGCGTGGGCACGGCCATCATCACCGGGCAGGGCGTGGCGAATGCGACCCCGTCCACCGGAGGAGAGGGCCCGCAGACCGAGACGGTTAGCGGCGAGAACGAAAACCAAACCACCGGCGCGGTACAGGACAGCACCGGCGGGCCCCGCAAGGTCGACGTCAAGCTTCCCCGCCTGTCCGACATCATCGGACGCCATCGGGCCGATGCCACGACTCCCACCTCCGCTACGGCCACATCGATTGTCAAGCGGCTGTCGGATGCGGCTGACGAAGCCGCGAAGCGGGTGTCCGACGCGCTGGGGAACGCTGCAGGCGCGGTCGAAGGCGATGACGCCGCAGCGCGCACAGCATCGCGGTCGAATGGGTCGTCGTCACTGTCCGATCGGCTCGCCGCACGGGCAGAGCGCCTCGCGGCGGGCGCACCGTCTCCTGAGGACGCACTGAAGGACGGCGTCAGTCAAACGAACAACGTCGTCACGAACCAGTTCGTGAACAAGTCACCGGCCGTCAAGGACTGGCTGGCGTCGCCGCGCGTCGCGGCCGGACGAGCCGTCGACATTGCGGCGCCCGTTTCCACCCAGACATCGCTGTGGACTCCGCAGCGGATTCTCACCGCGCCGCTGGCCACGATGAAGGCCGCCCCGACGACTCCCCCGATCGCCGGCCGTGCGCCCAACCTCTTGACCGCCGTGCTCGACGGCGTGTTCAACCCGTTCGCGGGCAGCGCGCCGACGGCACCGCAGACGGACTTGCCACTGTCCTGGCTGCTCGTGGGAGCATCGCGTCGCCAGATCGGCGTCGAATCGTTCACCTCGCAATCGCTCCTCGCGCCGTCGGACTCGCTTACGTATGACCCGGACATCACCCTCGTCCAGGGCGTGATCACTGGCGACATCGACCCAACGACGGGCCTGACCTACACGGTGGTGAGCCAACCGAGCGGGGGCGGCAAGGTTCTACTCAACCCGTCCACCGGTGATTTCAGCTTCCTGCCCGACTTCTCGTCGATTCAGAGACGCGACTCCGTTGAGACGTTCGACGTGCTGGTTGCCGAGCAGACGGCGTTCACCGCGGCGCTGACGAGTATTCCGCTGATCGGCACCTTCGTTCCGCAGGTTCTCGTGGTGCTGTACCAGATTCCAGTGGTGAACGTGGTGCTGTCGCCGATCATCGGCAGGTCCACGGTCGAGACGGTGACCGTCGAGGTCGGCGAGCTTGTTTTCAACGGAGCCAGCACCCCTTATCCGGTCGCGTTCACCGTCATGGTGGAGTCCTTCGACGGCACATTGATCAGCACCAACTACTTCCCCGCACTCAGCGTTGTCAATGGCACGGTGGCGACTGCGCCGACGATCCTCAATGGTCCTGGCCTGGCCACAGCGGGCAACACCGACCCGAATTCGACCACGATTGTCGACGGGCTTGTTCCGGGTCTGGCACCGCTGCGCGCCAACTACAACGTGGTGACCTGGGATCCGCGAGGCGAGTTCGCCTCCGGCGGCGTTCTGCAGCTGGACTCGCCGCAGTACGAGGGCCAAGACGTCAAGGCCGTCATCGATTGGATCAGCGCTACCGAGAATCGCCCGTACACGCACCCCACTTTCGACGACGACAACGACATGGACTCCAACGACTCCGTCTCCCCGTATAACGAAAATGACCCGGCAATCGGCATGGTCGGCGGGTCCTACGGCGGTGGCATCCAACTGGTGACTGCCGGCATCGATCCACGTGTCGATGTGATCGTCCCCGTCATCGCCTGGAACAACCTCGAAGATTCGCTGTACACCAACGAGGCGTTCAAGACGTCGTACTCCGCACTGCTGCTACTGGGCTTGGTCACGTCGGGGGCGCGAATCAACCCGCAGATCTATGCCGGGATCATCACCGGCGCAGTGCTGGGTGTTCTCACCCCGAGCCAGCGCCAGCTGCTGAGCAACAGCGGTCCGTGGTACTTCACCGCGGCTATCAATCAGCCGACCATGTTCATCCAGGGCACGATCGATGTGCTGTTCCCGCTGCAGCAGGCGCTGAACAACGCGGAGGGGATCAGCACCCCGATCGATGACATCAAGATGATCTGGGCCTGCGGTGGCCATGGAGTCTGCCTGACCATGAACGAGCAGCAGACGGCGGTGCAGAACCAGATGCTTCTGAATACCACCCTCAACTTCCTGGACCACAGTCTTCGGAACCAACCGCTCACCGGACCGGCTTTCCAACTGGTCGACCAGAATTCACAGTGGTACAGGTCAGATCTGCTGCCGATCGAATCAGGGTTCTATGACAATTCACCCGTCATCGGCGCAGACGGTGCGAGCGGCGGCTTACTTCCGATTGTTCCCCTGCTCGGAGGTTCGGGACCGCAGTCCGAGGCTGGGTTCCCCGCCTCGCTCGGCTTGGGAACGGCGGCAAGCAACGCAATCACCGTCCAGTTGAAGGACGGAGCTCCTGGTGAGACGGTAGCGGGGGCGCCGAAGGTGACGTTCGACTATTCGGGTATCGGCACCAGCCGCCATGTCTACGCTCAGCTGGTCGACAAGAACACAGGATTGGTCGTCGGCAACATCGTGACTCCGATCCCGGTGACTCTGGATGGCACGACTCGCCAAGCCGAAATCGACCTGGAGAACATCGTCTACACGTATGACACCGTCACTACCGACGCAGATCTCGAACTGCAGATCGTCGGATCGGCAACGCCGTATCTGAACTTCACCCAGTTCGGCTTCATCAACGTGTCCAACGTGGATGTGTCACTACCGACTCCTGGTGCCGGCGTCCTCACGCCGCAGACGTTGCCCCCGGTGCCGGTGCCGGTGTCCGTGTAACGAGTAGCTGCCCCTCCGATCCCGGACGAGCAACTGTAAACGTTACAGTTGTAGGTATCGTCCGGCGCACACCAGGAGGTTGAGTTGATCAAAGTGATGGAGGGCGTACGGGTCCTCGAGGTTGCGCAGTTCACCTTCGTCCCCGCGGCGGGTGCCGTCCTCGCCGACTGGGGCGCCGACGTCATCAAGGTGGAGCACCCAGTGCGCGGCGACACCCAGCGCGGCTTCATCAACATGGGCGGCTTCGAGCTGAACCCGGAGCGGCATCCCCTGATCGAGCATCCCAACCGGGGGAAGCGCAGCGTCGGCATCGACGTGTCAACGCCTGGCGGGCAGGAAGTGCTTTATGAGATCTCCAAGACCTCCGACGTGTTTCTGACCAACTACATGCCGGCGCAGCGCCAGAAGAACAAGTTCGACATCGAGCACATCCGCGCGGCCAACCCGAACATCATCTACGCCCGCGGCAGCGCCTACGGCGACAAAGGGCGCGAACGCGACACGGGTGGCTTCGACGGCACCGCCTTCTGGACGCGCAGCGGCGTGGGCCACGCACTGACGCCCGAGGAATTGGGCGGTGCTCTGTCCCAGGGCATTCCGGCGTTCGGAGACTCCATCGGCGGGATGAACATCGCGGGCGGCATCTCGGCGGCCTTGTTCCACCGCGAACGCACGGGCGAGGCAGTCGAACTCGACGTCTCGTTGTTGAGCACGGCGTGGTGGGCGGCCGGCGCAAGCGTCACCCAGGGCATGGAGACCGGCGAGACGATGCGCTCGTTGATGCCGGATTCCATTGGCCCGACGGTGAACCCGTTCCTTGGCAACTACCTGACATCGGACGGCGGAACGATCAACCTGTGCATCGTCAGCCCGACCGGCTACATCCGGGACGCGTTCGAGCACCTGGGACTTCCTGAGCTGGCCGACGACCCGCGCTTCTGCGACGTGATGCCGCTCATCGAGAATGCCGCTGCCGCAGCCGAAATGATCGCCGACTCGATCCGCAGCAAGCCCTTCGATTACTGGCGCCAGCATCTGAAGACGATGAAGGGCCAGTGGGCACCGTTCCAGAGCCTCGTCGACCTCGCCTCCGACGAACAGGCGATCGCCAACGACATGATCGTCGAAGTCGAGGCCAGTGATGGCGGGGCGCCGTTCAAGGTCGTTCGCGGGCCGATTCAGTTCAACCACGAACCGCTGGAGACCACCCGCGCACCGCAGGCATCGGAGCACACCGAGATCGTCTTGATGGAAGTCGGCATGGACTGGGATCGCATCGCCGAACTGAAGGACTCAGGCGCCATCGCCTAAACCACTGCTCCGCGAAACGGAATTCCAGCAGCGAAAGTGCAGTCCTGCCGGAATTCCGTTTCGCGAGATTTTGGGAGGCGCCTAGGCGCGCTGCACCTCGACAGGCACGCCCGTCAACCAGGACATCCCGGCCAGCGCCTCGACGTCGTTCGGGTCGCTGGACATCAGCTGGTTCACATTCGCACCACCGGCGCTGTTGGCCAGCCGCCAACCGCCGGTGCCCTTGTGCCCCCAGCCGTGCGGGATGGCGATCGTCCCGGGCACGATATCGGCCGTCAATGCCACCGGAAGCGCGATCTGACCGTAGGGAGAGCGGACCGAAACCTCGTCGCCGTCGGCAATCCGGCGACAGGCCGCATCGTCGAGGTGCATCAGCGCGCGATGAATTCGCGTGCCGCGCATCAGCAGCGGTGCATTGTGCATCCACGAGTTCTCCGAGCGCGGCTCGCGCATTCCGATCAACCGCATCGGGAAATCCTCGGGTCTGCTGCGTTGCGCCAATCCGCTTATCTCGTTGGCGATGTCGTCGTGTTCGAGCCGAGCCCGCCCCCCGCGGTAGACCACGACCTCACCCAGCACACCTGTCCGAATATTCGGCGCGACGACCACACCGTGCGGATGCTGCTGAGCAAGCCTGCGAAACGTCAGGCCTCCCCGACGAAGACCGAACCGGTCCCCTCCCTCGGACATCCGGATCATCGCGTCGACGACGGGGCGCGGCGTGAATGGTCGGCCGAACAGGCCCGCGACCCTCCGCATGATCCCCATCGCCGCGAAAATCGGCGTGCGACGGGCCATCCGTCTGGTCAACTCGTCGACGATCTCCCACTCCGTTCGTGCCTGACCGACCGGCGCGACGACAGCATCCGTCGCCTGGCGAAACGGAGTGGCCTGGAAGGTCTGGAAGGTCACTGCGAAGTCGTCGCGCTCATACATCGTGGTGACGGGCAGCACGTAGTCGCAATGAGCGGTCGTCTCGTTGACGTAGAGGTCCAGGCCGACCATCAGATCCAGACCCGCGACGGCTGCCTCCAACTCATCACCGTTGGGCACCGACAGCACCGGGTTGCCCGCACTGGTGAACAGCGCCTTGATCTGCCGGTCACCTGGTGTCGAGATCTCCTTGGCCATCAAGGCCGCCGGCTCGGCGGCGGCCACCGGGCGGAACCCGCCGATGCGTGACCGTTTCCGCCGATAGGCCCGCCTCGCGCCCCCACCCATCACCTTGAATACTGACCGCTGGCCGGGCATGCCCAGCGTGCTGAACACGCTGCCACCGGGCCGGTCGAGCTTGCCGGCGACGAGATTCACCGCGTCGATCAGGTATGCGGTCAACGTGCCGTTCTGTCCTACACACGTTCCGAACCGTCCATACACCGCGGCGCGCGGCGTCTTGGCAAGGTCATGCGCCAACGCGCGAACGGCAGCAGGGTCGATGCCGGTCAACGGCGCGGTGACCTCCGGGGTGAACGGCATGCTTTGCCGTTCAAGCCAATTCACTCCGTCGGCCTGCGATTCCACGTGTCCGCGATCGACGAGGCCGTCGCCGAACATGACCTGCAGCAGTGACAGCAGGAAGTAGGCGTCGCCGTCGGGAACGATGCCCAGCCATTCGAACTGCGCCGCGGTCTCGGTCTTGCGTGGATCGACGACAACGACCCGTCCACCGCGCTTAACGATGTCGTGCATGCGGTCCTTGATTCGCGGCGCGGTCAAGAAGCTGCCATGTGAGACAACGGGATTCGCGCCCATCATCACCAGCAGGTCGGTGCGCATCAGATCGGGTATCGGCACCGCCGTAGGTCCGCCGTACAGGAACTGGCTGGCGGCGAGCCTGTTGCTGGTGTCCTGCGACGAAGCGGTGAAGTAGTGGGAGTGCCGTCCGATCCCTTTGATAAAGCCCATGGCGGCGAACAGGTGCGAGTAGCTGAACGCGGCCGGGTTGCCCATGTACCAGCCGAATGCACCGGAGCCGTCGCGGCGGTGGATCTCGGTCAGCCGTGCCGCGATGTCGGTCATCGCATCGTCCCAGGAGACCTGTTCGAACCCGTCCGGCCCGCGCCGTAACGGGACGGTGACCCGGTCCGGGTCGTTGACGACCTCGGTGAACGCGATGCCCTTCTGACACGCGAAGCCCGACGACAGCGGATGGTCCTTGTCGGGGCGCAGCGAGACCAGACGGCCGTCGTCGACGGTGGCGATCATGCCGCACAGCGGCTCGCAGATCCGGCAGAATGTCGCCCTCTGCTCCATGCCCGAAGTCACGTCGACTAGGATACTGTAAGAGTTACAGTTGTTCCGCATTTTGTCCCACTACAGAGGGCTCGAGATGAACGACGTCGCCATTATCGGTGTTGGCCTGCACCCGTTCGGCCGGTTCGAAGGCAAGTCAGCGATGGAAATGGGCGTCGACGCCATCTTCGCCGCTGTCGCCGACGCCGGCGTCGAGTGGAAGGACGTCCAGTTCGCCACCGGTGGCAGCTGGACAGTGGCCAACCCGGACGCGATCGTCGGCATGGTGGGGCTGTCGGGCATTCCGTTCACCAACGTCTTCAACGCGTGCGCCACCGCCGCCAGCGCCGCCAAGGCGTGCGCGGACGGCATTCGGCTCGGCGACTACGACATCGGTATCGCGGTCGGGCTGGACAAGCACCCCCGCGGCGCGTTCACCGAGGACCCCGCACTGGTCGGAATGCCGAGCTGGTATGCCGAGAACGGCCAGTACCTCACCACGCAGTTCTTCGGCATGAAGGCCAACCGCTACCTGCACGACCACGGCATTTCGCAGGAGACCCTCGCCAAGGTCGCCGCCAAGAACTTCCGTAACGGTGCGCTCAATCCGAATGCGTTCCGGCGCAAGCCGATCCCCGAGGATCAGATCCTCAACTCGACAATGCTGAACTATCCCCTGACGCAATACATGTTCTGTGCGCCCGACGAGGGAGCAGCCGCGGTGGTCATGTGCCGCGCCGACATCGCACACCGCTACACCGACAAGCCGGTGTACCTGCGCGCTGTCGAGGTCCGCACCCGCAAATACGGTGCCTACGAGGTGAACACGACCTTCGCGCCGGTCGAGGAGGACGTGGCGCCGACCGTATACGCCGCCGAGGCCGCGTTCGAGAAGGCCGGCATCGCGCCGAGCGACGTGGACGTCATCCAGCTGCAGGACACTGACGCGGGCGCGGAGATCATTCACATGGCCGAGTGCGGGTTCTGCGAGCACGGCGACCAGGAGAAGCTGCTGGCCGACGGCGCCACCGAGATCCACGGCTCGATGCCCGTCAACACCGACGGCGGATTGATCGCCAACGGCGAGCCGATCGGCGCCTCCGGCCTGCGCCAGATCCACGAGCTGGTGCGCCAACTGCGAGGCGAGGCGGGCGAACGTCAGGTCGCCGGCGAGCCACGGGTCGGCTTCGCCCAGCTCTACGGCGCACCGGGGACCGCGGCCGCGACGATCGTGACGACTTAGCTGCGCCAGCAGACGCAAAAGTCCGCGACACGCCGCAGTTTCCGGTACTTTTGCGTCTGCTCGCCGAGGAAATGGACCGCCGGCGGCGCCGGCTAGCGCGTTCGACGAGCTTGCGGGTGACATGGGATCCGACGAAACCGCTGGCGCCCATCACCAGGGCCTTGCGCCGACGTATCGGTTCCCTCGTCACGATGCCTTCTTCGCCGCCGGTGGCGAATAGTTCGGCTTGCCGAGCCCGAGGGCGTACTGCGCGATCATGTTGCGGAATACCTCGAGCGTGCCGCCGTAGATGCCGACCAGCGGTGCGAACCGGTACACGTATTCGGCGGCTCCGTCATCGGCCGCACCGTCGGTGCCGAGCGGCAGTGACGCCGCCGTACCGAGGATGTCCATCAGATCCGGTGAGATATCCCGCATCGTCTGTGCCAGCGCGACCCGCCCGAAGATGCTCGGCGCCGAAAGCGAGGCCTCCATCCTGGCGACGCTGCGGCCTAGACGGTATGCGACCGACCCGTCGTCGATCAGCCTGCGCCCATTGGGATCGGCCTCGGTCACCTTGGCCGCCGCCTTGTCGACGGCGGTAGCCATGAAACCTGCCTGGTGCATCATGATCGACACGTCCTGCAGACCGTCGGGCGCGGCGTCCACCGCACCGTGCTCGACGTTGAGCGGCTCACGCACCACCGCCCAGCCGGCGTTGACGTCACCCAGCCGGTACTTGTCGTCGACGCGGACATCGCTGTAGTACACGATGTTGGTGCGGTCGCCGTCGACGGTGCGGATGCCCTGGATCTCGATGCCCGGGGAATCGAGTGGAACCAGGAACATGGTGAGGCTCTTGTGCTTCGGCGCGTCCGGGTCGGTATTGGTAATGAGGTACACGTACTGGCAGTTGTGGGCGCCGGTGGTGAACATCTTCGATCCGTTGATCACCCAGTCGTCGCCGTCGCGCACCGCACGCGTCTTGCACGTGGCGACGTCGGAGCCGCCTTCTGGTTCGGTATAGCCGAGGCAGAGTCGGACCTCTCCGCTGAAAACACGTGGCATCACCTCCGCTTTCAGTTCCGGCGAACCGAACTTCTCCACCGACCGCGCGATCATCGACGTGGTGCCCGAAGTCACCCACGGCACGTGGGCCCGACGCTTCTCCAGCTCCCAGATCCGCCCCTGCACGCGGTTGAAGCCGCCGTCGGACTCGGGCTTCCATTGGCGCGCCAGGTAACCCGCTTTGCCGAGCGCCAGGTGCACGCCCTCGTTGAAGTTGTCACCGGTTTCCCGGTCGTGGCGAAGGACGTCGTCGGTGACGTGTGCTTTCAGGAATTTGCGGGACTCGTCCAGGAACGCCTGGTCGTCCTCGGACAGCTCGACACGGGAGAAATCCATCGGTCAGCTCCGTCCCTCGCGCGCGGCGACGATCTCGGCGATGTACTTGGCGCTCGCGCCGGGGTCACCGCCTGCCAGCGACCAGCCACGCGCGCGGACCAGATACGCGGTCGCGGCCGCCTCCGCCGACACCCCGAGACCGCCCTGAACGTGTACGGCCATCGTCGCCGCCTTCGACGCCTCCTCGGCCATGAACACGAACGCCGACGGCGCCAACTCGCGCCGCTCGTCGGGTTCGTTGTCGAGAAACCACGCCGCGCGCCGGGCCAGGTTTCGCCCACCCTGCACTGTGATCGCGATATTGGCCAACGGATGCGAGATGCCCTGCAGCGTGGAGATGGGCACGCCGAGCGTGTAGCGGTTCTTGGCGAACTCCGCGGCGATCATCATCGTCTCCTCGACCAAACCGACCAACGCCGCGGCGCTCAGCACCCGCCACTCATCCAGCGCCCGCTGGTATTCCGCGAGGGCATCGGCGCCGCTCGCGACCACGGTGCGGCTGTCAGCGGCGGCGGGATCCACCCAGGCCATCGGCAGCTTGCCGATGTTGTCCACGTTGACCGGACGGGTGCCAAACGTCAGGCGCACGACCTCGTCGCCGTCGCGGACGACGATCTGGTCGGCGATCGAGCCCGTCGGAATCAGCCGAACCCCGGACACACTGTCGTGCTGAGGATCGAGGGCGGCCAACTGCTTGCCGCTGACCAGGTCGGAGTCCAGCGCGCCCAGCCGCGCCAGCAGCCGGGCGGCGCAGACGTGGTCGATCCACGGCACCGGTGCCAGCGAGCGGCCGATCTCCTCGGCCACGAGTGTCAGGTCGACGAGCGTCGCCCCGTCTCCACCCGCCGATTCCGGTAGCGCCATCGTTGTCGCACCCATTGCGCACAGCCGCTCCCACAAGCTCTTGTCGAACCCGGATTCCTCGGCGGCGCGAACGGTTTCGATCGAACAGTGCGTTTTGAAGAACTGCTTGTACGCCTCCTGGATCGCCTGGTGATCCTCGGACAGGCTGTAGTCCAGCCTGCGCAGCTCATAGCGGTCCATCGG
>CAVUPN010000007.1:0-18630 GCA_963743225.1 uncultured Actinomycetota bacterium
CATGTGATTGTCGGCTTGGGGATGCCTTGGTGGCGGGTTGGGACTTGCCGAGTTCGAGGGCTGTGCGGAGGGCCTGGATTTGACCTGGGTGGCCGGGGTTGATTAATGCGTGGGTTCGGGCCATGGACGGCGGTGATCGCTGCGGGTAGAAGTAGTTGGTCAGCTTGATCTGCAGCTGCCAGATCTCGTTGAGTAACAACAGTTCTGCGGCGGTGTCATAGCGGTGGTAGCCGACCACGGTGTGGACCACCGCCCAGTTCTTCTGCTCGACGTGGCAGCCGTCGTTCTTGTTGCCCGGCTGTGACCGGGTGGAGGCATCTTGCGGCGTGTGCACCATTGCAACAAGGTGATGTTGATGAATTCCGATCCGTTGTCGACTCACGCCCAGGATCGGGAACGGCATCTTGGCCGCGATGTCATTGAGGTCAGTGCGGCCAGGACGCATTTGCGGTTGTTGTATGTAGCGGTTCTCGGTCCAGCCGGTGGCGATATCGGTGACCGTCAGCGTAAACGCATGGGGCCCGGCCGGGTCGCCGCTGCTTTCTGGCCGACCAGGTCGATCTCGACGAACCCGGGTCGGGCGTCGTCCCAGTCGGCCCAGGTACGCACCGGAATCTGAATGTTCAGCAGCTATCTTGTCGTGGTGCAACGCCCCCTGAGCCGATATTTCGCCCGTTCACTGGCCAGGCGGCGATCGATGGTGGCCGCCATCGGACGAAGAGTTCTCGGTGTCATCATCGATGACCAGCTCGCTGAAATGCCGCAACACCGCCACGAGTTCGGTCAACATCGGCGCCAGCCTCTTGCCGGCTGGTATTCCCAGCACTTTCCAGCAAATCGTCAGTGCGGCAATGACATTCGGTCCGTATTCGGGGGCCGTGGACGTCGTCTCGGTGTCACCACTTTGGGCTGCAGCGCCACCTTGAGCGCCTTGCGGGCATGGTTTCGGTGCCAACCGGTGTTGGCGCACAACTCGTCCAGAATCCTGCTCTTGGCTGGCTTATCCGCCACCACGTAGCGGATCGCGGTCATCTCGGTAACAGCCCTGCGCTCGGTCAACGTCAACCCCATCACTTGGGCCGACCGAGTCATCGCCAATCCCTCAGGTAGGCACGCCGCATGCGCGCATTTTTGAGTGAGGCAACGTATAGCCGCTTCGCGCGCATAAAAGGCGATTCAACGGGGGTGGGCTGTGGCAGTATCGAATGTATGTTCGATTCCGAGTTTGCGGCGGCCAGTGATCAGGAGCTTGTTGCCGCGATCGAGGACGGTGTGCGGCAGGAGGCGATCGCCGGTGCCCGGCGGCTGGCCGCGATCGCCGAGTTGACTCGGCGCCGCATCGACGAAGACGACGACCACCGCGCGTTGTGGGCGTTCGACCCCTGGGATTCGGCGGCCGCCGAGGTGGCCGCCGCGATGGCCGTCGGGTCGCGCCGCGCCTCGGGACAGATGCGCATCGCCGAAGCGCTTCGCGAACACCTGCCCCAGATCGCAGCGTTGTACTGGCAAGGCGCGCTGAGTACCCGGCTGGTGTCGACGATCACCTGGGGCACCCGGCTGGTGCAAGGCGACCAAGCCTGGGCGCAACATCGACGCCGCGCTCGCCGACCGCGCCGTCAGCTGGGAACGCCTGTCAGAAGACAAGCTGCGCGTCGCCGTCGATATGCAGGTGGCCCGCGATCACCCCGACGCACAACGGCGCACCGAGGCCACCACACGCGGTCGCGACTTCACCATCGGCGCCTGTGACGACGACACCGAAACCGTGTCGGTGTGGGGACGGCTGATGACCCCGGCAGCCGCGGTGATGAAACAACGGATCACCGCCATGGTCAACGGGCTGTGCGACAACGATCCGCGCAGCCCCGGTGAGCGCCGCTCGGATGCCGCCGGCGCGATCGCCGACGGCACCGACACCCTGGCCTGCCGCTGCGGATCACCCGACTGCCCGGCCGCCGACGTGACACCGCAATCCCATGTGGTGATCCGGGTGATCGCCGACCAATCCGCCATCACCGACGCCACCACCGACCAGCCCGCCACCAACGACGCCGCAGAGACCAAACAACGTCCGCCCGCACCGGCGCTGCTACTGGGACACGGCGTGCTGCCCAACACCCTGCTAGCCGAAGCCATCCGCAACGGCGCCACCATCAAACCGATCCGCACCCCGGGCGCCGAACCCGAATTGCGGTACCGACCCAGCGACGAGTTGGCCGAATTCGTGCGCATGCGCGACCTGTTCTGCCGCTTCCCCGGCTGCACCGTGGCCGCGGACCGCTGCGACCTCGACCACGCCCGCCCGTGGCCCTGGGGGCCGACGCATGCGTCGAACCTCAACTGCAAATGCCGAAAACATCACATACCCAGCTATATACTCTTGCTTGATGAGCACAAACACCAACCGCGCCGCGATCTACACTCGCATCTCCGTCGATAGAACGGGCCGACAGCTCGGCACGCACCGCCAGCTTGAGGACTGCCAGAAGCTGGCAGCCGACCACGGACTAGAGGTGGTCAAGCACTACGACGACAACAACCGCAGCGCGTTCAACGGCAAGGTGCGCAAGGACTTCGAGGCCATGCTCACTGCCGCGCTGGCGGGCGGGTTCGACCACGTGATCGTGTGGGACGACGACCGACTGCACCGAGACATCTGGGATTACGCCCGCATGGTGCGGGCGCGGTTGAACATCCTCACCGTGACCTCCGGGCCGATGGACTTGGGCGATGCTGCCGGGCAGAGCTGCTGGGTACCGTGCAAGGGCGGCATGGCCGTCTACGAGAGCCGTCACAAGTCGCAGCGAGCGGTACGCGAGTCCCGCCAGCGTGCCGAGCGCGGCATTCCTCGCTGGCGCAACTCATTCGGCTACGCCCACGACGGACAGCCGCCAACCCAACCCCGACACCTCGCCGTATGTGGTGGAGGCATACAAGCGGATCTTGCGCGGCGACTCGCTGGCGACGGTGTGCAAATACCTCAACGACTACGGCGCGCTGACTGAGCACTGGACCAAGCGCCGCGACGAGAACGGCGCGGTGGTCATCCCCGACCCCGAGAAACCGCAGCGCGCCGAGATGGTGCTCACGCGAACGCGTTGGACGTCCAACGCGCTGTCAGTGTTCCTGCGCAAGGCCCGTAACGCTGGGCTGCGGGAGCACAACGACGCGTTGCTGTACGACGCCACATGGTGAACCCGTGCGGGGAACTTGGCCCGCGCTTGTGGACCGCGATTTGTTCGAGGCCGTCCAGTCGATTCTCAACCGGCCCGAGCGTAAGCCGGGCAGGCGCACCACCAACAAGCACCTGCTGACCGGGGTCGTGGTCTGCGGGGTGTGCGGTCGGACGCTGTGCGCCTACCAGGACGGGTATCGGGTGCAGAAGTACCGTTGTTCCCCTGGTGGCGGGTGCGGGAAACTGTCCGTGCTCGGAGCGGAGTTGGAGAAGATTTGCCGTGATCTGGTGGTGCGGAGGCTATCTCGCCGCGACGCCGTAAAACTCATTCGTGCCGCCCAAGTTGATGCCGCCAAGGCTGCCGAACTCGATGAGCGCCGGTCGATCCTGCTCGCGCAGGCCGAGGAGTTCGGCGACAAGCTGGTCGGCGCGCCCCCGGCGAAAGCGAAGGCTTACGGTCGCGCCCTGGACCGCATCGACGCCGAACTTGCCGCCATCGACGCCGCCCACAGTGACGAGGACCGCCGCCAGCTTCTCGACGGGCTGCCGCTGGGAAAGCCGGAAGTCGGCGACCACATCGACGGCATCATCACCACATCGCCCGACCGGTTCCGGGCGATTCTGTCCCTGATCGCCGAGGTGAAGGTGGAGTCGGTCGGCAAGGGTGGGCGCGCCCGGCCGGTTCACGAGCGCGTGACGGTCACCCCGCGTTAGGGGCGCAACAGCTCTCGCAGCTCGCGCTCCTGGCGCTCGCTGAACTCGGGCATGCCGTCCACCGTGCGGTCGAGCCATTCGTCGTAGCTCTCCGAGGCGACGACGGACGCGGACTGCCCACGGTCGGCGTCGGTCGTCGTGCTCATTCAAGTCACTGTAGCGCCGGGCGCAGACACGAAATCCCTTGTGTGTCAAGCATTGTCAGGCATTGTCAACCTGGACACGGGTGGCATGGCGTGCTGCACTGTCTTGCATGCAGCAGCAGAGAGTTAGGCCGCGCCTGCGGCTGGAGTACGACGACGACCACGTCCACACCGCCGAGGAGCTGGTGGGTACGCGCCGGGTGCCGATGAGCCTGCGCAGCTTCCGGTCGCAGGAGAAGCGAGGAGAAGGCCCGCGCCGGGTGCCGCTGACCAACCGGACCTACGGCTACTTGGAGCGGGACATCAAGCAGTGGTTGGAGCAGCGGGCCATGAAGGAAACCATGCCATCGAAAGCCGCCAGTGAGGACGCCGCCGAGCTTGCCCCTCAGATCAGGCAGGCCCTGCGCTGCTGGATGAACGGCGACCACGCCGGGTGGGGGAAGACGATCAACGGCAGCCGGTTTCCCGTGCGGGTGTTCGTCGGGGCGCTGTCCAACGTCGTCGCCAAGCTGGCTGCCGAGGCCGACGACGAGGAGCGGTTTCTCGACCTCGTTGCCGAAATCGTCGCCCGCGACTGAAAAGCACACGACCCCGCCAGTTTTGGGGAGCGGGGCCGTGTTGTGTGACCGAGAGGAGTACAGCGGTGAGCGTACCAAAGGCCGACTACCGACCGGGGCGTGGTGAGGCCATGCTCGCTGCCCATCGTCGCCGCCGAGAAGCCGCACGCCGCTTGCCACCTCTGGACTGCGGATGCCGGGACCCGTGGACCTGCCGCCACCACGATGGCCCGCTATCCGAGCGTCAGCTCGACGCCTACGCCGACGCCGCTGAGCATCTCCTCACTGTTGGCGTGACCCCGGCACCGAATCTGCCTGCCATGCGGCGGATGTGGCGGCGCGGAGGCGATGAACTACGGCTGGCCGTGCAGATCGCCCAACGCTGGGAGCTGGCCGCGTGAGCCGGTTGCTGGGCACGCTGCACGACGGACGACCGGTCTACGAGGACTCAGGCCGCGAGCTGCGCGCCGCGCTTGAGTACGGGCACGGCAGGTGGATCGACACCGAGAACAACGGCCATGCCGCCGAGCTGTCCGACGACGATCCTGGATCGCAGGAACCACACGACGTTGACGATCACCACGTCGGCGACGTTGACGATCACCACGTCGGCGAGTGGCACGGGGACGACGGCGGCACCAACACCCAGATAAGCGACAGCGAAGCGGAGGATTCCGATGACGACGGTCTACCGCGTCTGTGGAATGCAGTTGACCTAGCGGGAGTTTCCGGGCTGGGTTGATCGGTGAGCTGATTTTGCCTGGTGGTCGCGGGTCGGGCAGGCGGAGTGTATTACCCAACTTGTCGTGTTGAGGCCGGTGGTCGTCAGCGGGTGGGTGCGTATCGGTGAATGTCGAACAGGTCGGCGAGTTTTCGCTGGGTGGGGGTCATGTCGGTGAGCATGCGCTGTGCGCGGGGGCGTCCCTTGCCGCCGTCGTGGTAGAACAGCACGGTTTCCTGGATGTCGGCCAGGTGATCGAGCAGCTCGCGCACGGACAGATGCAGGCCGGCGCGGTCGGCGTGGCGGCGCATCAGGTGAGCGACGGCCAGGGCGAGCACGCAGTGGACGCGGGTGCACGCGGATCTTGCTGTCGGTCCAGTGGTGCATCGGGCTGAACGAGACCACATGCGGGTCCTTGAGTTGGCGGAAGCCGAATTCGGCGTCGGATTGGGAGCGGTAGGCGGCCACCACGTCGGGCACTGGCCAGTCGCGGTTGGTGAATAGGATCCGCTTGCCGAACAGGCGGGCCTCGAGTCGGGCGCGGGCGCGGGCGTCGCTGCGCCAGGACAGCCGGAAGCTCGGCCGGCGCCTCGCCGGTGAGGGTGACGGTGATGATGTCGCTGACCCAGCGGGGTTTGCAGATGGCGGCGATCTCGGCCTCCACCTTGGCGCGGTCGCGGCGGGTGTGGCCGCGGGCCAGTCGGGCGGCCAGCTCGGCGAGGCGACGCCGCGCCTTGGCCAGGGTCTGGTCCAGGCCGCGGGATTGCTTGGCGTGCAGGTTCGCCGAATGCGTGATGACCGCGCGGCGGGTCACGCCCAGGGCGGTGACGGTGGTGTCGACGTAGGTCAGCCCGGGATAGCGGTCGGGGTCCGCCGGCCGAAACGCGCGGTCCGGGATGTCCAGCAGGTCGGGGTGATCGGACGGCGGCAGCGACCCGACGAACCCGATCCCGGGCGCCTCGACGACGGCATGGTTGTCGCCACTGTTCTGCCCGGCGTCATAGACCACGGTCAGCGACTCGACCCCGGCGACCAGGTCCCGGTAGCGGGCCACCAGCTCGTCGATGACCGTACTGAACTGGGTGACGTCGGGCCGGTCGCCGGGATAGGCGTGGCTGATCATCGGCACCCCGCCGTCGCGGGTGATCACCAGCGCCAACCCGACCAGGCGCAGATCGGTGCGTTTCTGTTTGGCCTTGCCGCGCTGCGCGATCGGTGCGCGCTCGTTGCCGGTGTCGATGAACGTGGCGAAGTTGGTCATGTCCAGCGCCAGCCCGCAAAGGTCGAGCTCGAACTCGGCGACCATCGCTCGCCCGAGCCGGGTTTCAATCTCGCGCAGCTGCACCTCGCCGAGGCGGTCCATCGCATCCCAGAACCGGCGGTGATCGGTCGCGGCCCGACGCAGTCTCACCCACCGGGGCCCGGCCGTGGTGGCCCACCAGTCGGCGAAGCCCCGCTGGAGCACGGGTCCACGATCCGGTTCGCGCACGCCAACGCCAGGTAGGTGCCCACCGACGCGGCCGCGTCCGCACGGCGGGGGACCACCTCGTCGACAATCCCGGCCACCCCCAGCCGCACCAGCGTCGACCACACCGCCGCCAGATCACCGAACCGCTTGTGCTGACTGCGTATCGGCCCTCCCGCCGGCGTCTCGGACAGCTTGGCGGTCACCTCGTCCGCGCTGCCCAGATACTGCTGGGACACGATGCGGGGCTTGCCCCCCACCCGTGCCGATTCGACCGGGTGGTGACAGGTCTGGTTACCGCGGCGCTTACCCACGATCGACGCCATATATGGGTAATACACTCTCGTTCACACAAACATCAAGCACCACAACACAAGACACGCCGATCAGTTACTCAGCCGGAAACTCCCGCTAGAGGCAGCCCGTCAACCTGAATGGCTTGCCCGCAGACGGCTGCCACGGGCAGCGGTGAGCCTGTTGTGTGGCGACGAGGGCATCGGGAAGTCGCTGTTCTGGGTTTGGGTCGTCGCGGCCATCACCACGGGCACGGCGCTGCCGGAGTTCGGTATCCCGGCACGCGACCCGGCCCGCGTAATCCTGGTGATCACCGAGGACGCCTGGACGTTCGACGTGCTTCCGCGCCTTGAGGTTGCCGGGGCCGACATCTCCATGATTCAGGTGATCTGCACCGACAGGGACGGCAGCGGATCGCCCATGTTTCCGCGTGATCTTTACCTGATCGCCGACGCTGACCCCGTGCCTGCCATGGTCGTCGTTGACGCCTGGCTAGACACCGTGCCCGCCACGTACCGAGTGCGCGATCCGCAGGACGCTCGCCGCGCCCTGCACCCGTGGAAGGAGGTCGCCAGCACGACCGGCGCAGCGGTGCTGCTGCTGTGTCATACCAACCGGCTGGCGACGGGCGACACCCGCAACAAGTACGGCACGACATACGCGCTGCGGCAGAAGGTCCGCATGGCGCTGTACGCGATCCAGGACGACGGCGGCAACCTTGTGCTCGGCCCCGACAAGGCCAACGGTGTGGTCACCGAGGCGGCGTCGGTGTTCACCATCAAGGGCATCCAGAAGTTCGACCCCACCGAGGACCACGACGGCACGGTGCCGCTGCTGGCCCACCTCTACGAGTCCGACCGCACGATCAAGCAGCACGTGCTCGGAGCGTTCGACTCCGAACGCGGCGACGACGACGACGTAGACGCCTGGCTGACGGCGTTCCTCAAGGAGGGCGACGAAGGCAAGCAGAAGGCCACTGAGGTGTTCAAGGCCACCGACGCGGCTGGCTTCTCGAAGGACAAGGCCAAGCGGGCGAAGCAGCGACTAGGAGTCATGTCGGTCCGTCCTGGTGGCGATGGACCGTGGTTCTGGCAAATGCCGCTTCCCGTGTGCGAGGTGTGCGGCGAGCCTGTTGCTGTCGGGCAGGGCGAGACGCACCTCGGCTGCCGGGAGTCCGAATGACAGCAGCGTTCGCCCTCCCCTTTTTTGTGCTCCCTTGCTCCCTAGCTCGATTTCACGCAGAAAAAGCCGACCTGACCAGGCCAAAGCTAGGGAGCAACCTAGGGAGCATGTTGCGCTCTAGCTTGCTCCCTAGCTTCCCGCAGTTCAGAAGCCGTATTTCGGCCCTAAACGGGCTAGGGAGCAAGGGAGCAACAGAACAGAGGCATGCATCCGGCGGTGTCCCGGCTGCATCCGGCTCCGTGATGTGAACCCGTGCTTCCCCGGCTGCGGGGACACCGACGACAAGAGGACAGCAAACGATGACTGTTGACACGCAACCGAACTGGCTCGGCAGCCCGCCGACGCAGGCGTGGGCCGATGTAATCGCCGCCGCGCAGTACGCCGCCGCCGACGACGCCGCCCGCTGCTGCGCCGCCATCACCGAGAGCACCGTGCATCGGGGATGGCTCGTCATCTGCGCGGTCAAGCTGCTCGCCGCCGCCATCCGCGACGGCCTGGACCCCGATGTGATGCGCGGCGACGTGCTCAGTCTCGCCGCGCAGCACGAGGTGTCCGGCTACAGCGTGCGCGCGTCCATCGAGGCCGTGCTGATGGCAGAGGCGCTGTTTCGTGGCGACCTGTCGGCGCTGCGCGCCCTGGACGATGCCAGCAATATCGCCGCGCTCGACCTGGCCTACTGCGCCGTCGCGCTGTTCGGTCACGTCGTTGCCTGCCAGGACGACCACGCCGAGGTGTTCCGAAACCTGCGCCGCCACTATGGCATACAGGGTGCAGCATGACGCACCGAGGCCGAACCAACACGCTTCGGAAAGATGAAGGAAACAGCATGACAAGCCCTGAGACGATTGATCTAGCCGGTATTGGCGAGCATCGGCCCGATAACCGACGCGGGTACTTGGTGTTCACCCGGCTGCCTGATTCGGTCCAGCGTGCTGAGGACGCCACCGCGATGGCCGACCTGGAAAACCGCCACTACCGCTCGGTAATCCAGCGCACCCGTCCGTCGACACCGGTCGAACGCGCGCTGTTGACGCATGCGCTGGGCCGCGAGGTGCCAGAGAGCACGCCGACAGTCGTGCGCTGGCTTTCCAATGGCGTGAGGAACCGATCCTGGCCCGCTCTGGGCATCACCGAGAATGGAGTAATCGAATGACAAAGGTAAACGCGGACGGACAAGGGCCGCAGAACGATTCAGCGGAGACCGCAGACGCGTCGGAACCGGACGATGACGAGACGCCGCAGGACGACGACCAAGAGACCGACGACGACAGCGACCAGGACGACGACGCCAGCGTCAGGAGCGCGGAGGCTAAGCGATACCGCCTACGCCTGCGCGAAACCCAAGCGTTGCTCCAACTGCATCGGAAGCTCATCATCGCCGCCGAAGTCGACAGGCTCGGCTACAAGCCCGCGCTCGCCGACGAAGTGGACACCGCCGATCTGCTCAGCGACGGTGTGCCAGACCGCGAAAAGATCAAGGCCGTGATCACAGCTCGCGCCGAAGCGGTCGGAGCCTCACCTCGCCGTCAGCTCATGCCGAACCCGCAGCAGGGCACGGCTGGGCCGCAGCGTCGCGGTGCATCGTCATGGTCGTCGGCCCTCAAGGGGCACTAGGCGCGAACGGCCTTGCGCGTGGTGATTTTTGCCATCAGATCCATGACGGGACGACGGTATAGGGTCACGCGTTTTCGAGATAGCCAATCGCTGAGACAGACATATCGGCTGTCCAGTACGCTGTGGCGGACACATAGACACGCTCGCCAGCCGAAACGTAGAGCCGACACGGTGATCCGAACTGATGCTTGCGGGTCATTCCGATGGCCGTTCCCCCCGCGCTCCAGTAGTTGGTCGCCTGCGACGCGAAGTGCACCGGAAGAAAAACCGTGTGATAGACCTCCCGGTAGATGCCCGATGCCGCTACATGGTCGAGGCCGTAGCCGTCTTTCACGACAACCGATCCTGAGACGTGCTCGATGATCAGAAGCTTTCCCTCGGGCACGGCGGGTTCGAGGTAGACGTCGGTCAGGGAGGTGGCTGTGTCAATGCCGATGTAGGCGCTAGACGTGAACGCATGTGTGGTCATGTGCAGATTATTGTTAGGCGCAGCCGGGCGTGACCTGCAAAACGCGATCCTCCTGCCAAGTCGCGCACATGATGGGCGCACGTACCCGACGCCGCGCGGCGTAGAATCATCCCTAGCCCCGTGGGCACCCCGGCCAGACCTGTGGTCGCCGGGTGAGTCATCCAAACACGCTCTATCGGAGGCAATCCCATGGCGCTGCTCAGCAGCAACGGCGCATCCATCCTCGCGCCAGAAGATATTCAGCAACTCGTCATTCAGCCGCTCAGTCGGGCATCGGTCGCCATGCAGGTGTCAACCGTTGTCCAAACAGGCTCGCACAGCACGCGATTCCCCATCGTGGTCACCGATCCGGCCACCGGCTGGACCGCTGAGGGCCAGGAGATCAACGTCTCCGATCCCGACATTGACGAGCTGGTCGTGACACCACGCGGCCTCAAGGGCCTGACCGTCGTCAGCAATGAGCTGATGGCCGACTCCGACCCCAGCGCCTTGCAGGTGGTCGGCGAGGGGCTGGTGCGGGACCTACAGACCAAGCTGGACGCCGCCTACTTCGGCAACACGGTCGCCAACGGCCCCAGCGGCATCGAATCGCTGAACGACGTGGCCGAGACGGACGGCAGCTTTGACGGCAGCCTGGACGTGTTCGCCGAGGCCATCTCCCTGGCCGAAAATGCCGGAGTCCTGGCCGTCAACCCCATCGACGGACTGCCCAACCTGTCGTTGGTCGGCAACCCGACAGACGTGCTCAACGTCGCCACCGCCAAGGTCGCCGACGACAGCAACGAGACCCTGCTTGGCCGCGACGCCACCGCCGCCGTGTCCCGCAGCGTGCTCGGCGTGCCCTTGTGGTCGAGTCCCGCCGTCACCGAGGGTGCAATGTGGCTGGTCCCACGGGACAAGACGTTTGTCGTGGTGCGCACCGACGCCGAGGTGATTGCCGACAAGTCGGCGTACTTCTCAAGCGACCGCACCGGCATCCGCTGCGTCCTCCGTGTGGGGATCGGCTACCCGCATGAGGCAGCCATCGTTCGCGTCATCATCGACGGAGGGTCATAGACCCTGCCTCAGTCTGTCTGCTCCGATTCGGCTGTCTGCTCCGGTTCGGCTTCCGTCGTCTGCTCAGCTGGGCGCTGCCGTAGCTGACGTTCGACGCGGATTACAAGGATGAGGCCGATGATGGGGAATAGGAACATGTATATAAAAAACATCCAATAGGAAACGAACAGCAGTGGACGGTAGTAGTCCAGGGCGCGCTCCCGGAGGATTGACAGTCCTAATGTAATGAATGCCGAGAAGATCCCGAAGTAAACCAGTCGGCGGGCGCCACGGAGATCTTCTCTTCTACGCTCCCGATACACCAATGTCTCTGCGACACTCTTGATATGGCTGTCCATCGCTTGCCAAGCAGAAGACCCGGTCTCAAGCTTCGATGTAATTTCCAGGTCTTTGATAAGCCGCGCCCGCGCGTCCCTGGACTCCAAACGGGAAGTAAATATACCCAGTAGTGCAACAACGACCGTGGCAAGTGCCGCGATGAACGCTGCCTGCATAGTGCGAGGCTACTGGCTGCACATGCCAGGATGGAGACGCCACGCCAACGCCATCCTGACCGAGGCCGCCGCAACTTACCCCGTTAGTGGGGGTGGGGGATAACCCCGTTGCCCGCTTCGACTCGCGACCGCAAACGGTGTCGCTGAGATTTTGTACAGGTTGAGGAGTTTTCGCCCGCGCTAATTTTCCTACGCCGATAATCGGTTTATGCCGCAAGATCAACCGGGGGTGGAGCAATTTCTTGAGGCCCGGCCCCACACGCGCAGCGAAATCGCTTCCCGACCGTGTCCTGTGCCGCCATCTGCCGGTGCCTATGGCTGGTGGTTCGACAAGGTTCCCGGTCCCATAGATGCTTCCCGGTGCCACCAGCGAGACGGGCTGATCTTGCTGTACGCAGGCATCAGCCCGACCCGACCCTTCACGAACGGCAAACCGGCTAGCCGCCAGCACCTGCAAAAGCGCATCAAGTATCACTACGGTGGCAATGCCGAAGGCTCAACCCTTCGCAAGACCCTTGGCATCCTGCTCGCGAAGGACCTCAAGATCGAACTGCGCAGGGTCGGCTCGGGAAATCGCCGCACCTTCACCGCCGCCGGAGAAGCTGCCCTTAGTCAATGGATGAGCGATCACGCACAAGTGTCATGGGTTCCGCACACCGCGCCATGGCTACTAGAGGAAGAGCTATTCACTGCCGTCGATCTGCCTTTGAATCTTCAAGGCAATAGCCATAATTCGTTTCATTTGACGTTGAAACGACTCAGGGCAGAGGCTGAAAAGAATGCGCGTGACAAGCCGATCATCTGAGGCCCTAGGTGTCGGTGTCCAACATCGACATCTACAAGCAGCGGTCACCGCTCACGGCAAGATGCCGGGGTGACGCTCGGGCTCCCGCAGCACTCGCGAACCGTTCGGTCCTCCCTTGCCGCGACTGCGGGCCGCGCTGCGGCGAGCCGATACGTAGCGGTGACATTCGGCGCAGACACCGACTAACTGCGGTGTGCCGTCAGGGTTGAAGTCGTCATCACTGCCGCCATCGGCGGCGTCTACTACGTGGTGGACCTGTGTGCTCTTGCCGGTGCAGACACCTCGCAGTGCCAGGCCGCACGTCGGATACCGGCGCAGGAGTCGTCGGCGCTGTGTCTCGGGGAGTCGTTTGGCTCCCTTGCGCGGTGAGTGTCGGCCCATTCGCGGCCAGCCGGATCGTCGGGTCATGAATTTCCAGTGTGATGCCTGGCCGCTGGTGAAGACGCAGCAGTAGCCGGACATGAATCGGCCCCCTCCGAGAGGAGGGGGCCGATCCGTTCGTCGTTGACTTCGGGTCGCTAACTCAAGCGAGTCCGGATGTCATCAGCTCTCGGTTTCGGTCTCATTGCTTTGCTTCTTCTGCCCCAAGCCGCCGAGGGCTTTCTGGACGTCGGCACTCAACTTCTTGAGCGAGGAGCTGAACTGCTTGCTGACCGACGTGAGTGCCGACCCTCCCGAGGATGTCGCGTTCCGGAGGTTGGACGTCGAGTTGAGGCCGGGCGTGGCGTTGAGGCTGGGCCGGACCACGTTCCTCTGCGCGGCGAGGGTGTTCGGGGGCCATGTAGTCCTGGGCGGAAAGATCGGGCGGAATTGATTGGAGTTCGCCCAAACGAAACTGGGACCGGGACCACCCTCGACGAATCCGCCTGACCACCCCGGCGGCGATGACGAAGGAGAACGGGCCGGTGGCCGAAACGGTGCTGCCACACGGCCCCTGAGGGCACAGCTCCCCGAGAGCGGTCTGGGAACTGTACGCCCAGCTGAAGCCGCCGGTGGTGGTGATGTCGTTGTCGCTGCCGTTGGCGATTTCGGTGTTCGGGTTTCCCGGGGCGCCGAAACCGCCGACGTTGGTGGCGATGTTAAGGGACGCCACCTCCTGCGGTGATCCTGTTCCGGTTGCCGTTGAAATTGAGTGCGACGTTCCCAAAGCCGTCTCCTGCAAAGATGTCCATGTCCTGGGGGCCGACATTGCCCCCAGCGCCCGCGTTGGCGTCGCCGGCAATATTGGCCGCGAGGTTAAAGCCACTCGGCAACAAGGGCAACAAGCCGGGGCCATCACCTGCCGTAACCGTGCTGGTGGCGCCGTCAGTTGCGTTGCCGGAGTTGAAGGCGAAGTTGAAAAAATCAAGGGGCCCAGTGCCTGCGATTGCCTCTATGTTCGTGCCGATCGCGATTGCACCGTTGATAAACCCATTGGTGGCGGTCGCTACGGTTTCGTCGCCCAGCCCCAGCGCGAAGTTGCCGAAGGTGGTCTCGCAGCCGTCGCCAATGTCGATCCCGCTGAGGCCGATGCACGTTCCGCTGGCAGTTCCGACCCCACCCAGTGAGGCCGCCACCACCCCCGAGGCCACACCCGCCACCAAAGCAGTCCGCACTAGGCCGTTGGGGATCCTGTCCTTGGAGCTAACCCTGCGCATAAGCATTCGTGTGCTCGCCTTTCCTGAAAGGTTCCTGAATAACAAAACGGTATACGGCGGGCAACGGTATAGGACAGGCGAAGCGCAGCGGACCACATCAGCAAAATTGCTCCTGCGTAAGTTTTGCGTCGAGGGTCACCGCCCGTAGCCAAGCTAGGTTCGTCGAGCCGCCATGGCAGTCAGGGTTCCGGCCAGCGCCGTGGCGCACGCAACCGGCTCACCTGAGCCATCCGAATCGCATGCGACCGGCGGGATGCCGCCCGTGATGCGGTCTTCGTGGAGTCACCAGGATTAGAACGTTCTTCACGCATTAGATGCCAGGCTCCAACTGAACCTATTGCCAGACGCAGGTTAGGCAAGAGTATTTAGCGGTTTTGAAGACACCACCTGATGAAAACGTTCTGGACCGGCATCGGAGGCTGGGCCGACCAACAACTTCCCGACGGAACCGTCATCTGGACAGCACCCAGCGGCAAGACCTACACCACCCACCCCGGCAGCCGCCTGTTCTTCCCCACCTGGAACGTCACCCCCGCCGAACTACCCCCGCCCGAGACGGAACCACCGCCCGACGCAGGAAATCGCGGGCAGATGATGCCGCGCCGAAAACGCCCCCGCGCCGCCGACATCGCCGCAGCAATCAAAGCCGAACGCGCACTCAACCAACACGACACCCCACCCTTCTGACCTCAGGACACGAGTTTCGTTGCCGCAGCTTCGATCTCGTCCTCGGAGAGGAGCACTTCCAACGCGGCGTCACCCAACGGGATGAAGCTGTCTCTGCTCGCGACCCGGCCCACGGCGCCGCTATAGCCGTGTTGGAGCAGCGCGGCGAGGATGCCCTCGCCAACTCCCCCGGTTTCCCGGGTTTCGTCGACGATGAGCACCCTGCCGGTGACGCCCGCCTCGCGGAGCATGTCCTCGACCGGCAGCGGCGCCAGCCATCGCAGGTCGACGATGCGCGCACCGATGCCGCGAGATTCGAGCCTGCGGGCAACGCGCAGGCTCATCCGCAGGCCGTTGCCGAAGGTGAGGATCGTCAAATCCGTTCCATCGCCGTATGTTCGGGCACGGCCGATCGGCACCGCCGCGGTGGGATAGGTCGCGAGCCACTGCTCGTCGCCGTCGTCATAAAGGTCGCGCGTGTGGTACAGAGCGATGGGCTCGAGGAAGATGCTGACCATTCCCGATGTCTTCGCCGCAGCGGCACAGGTGTGCAACATCGCTGCTGCGTCGTCGGGGCGCGAGGGCGACGCGATGACGATCCCTGGGATGTCCCGGATCGCGGCAATGGAGTTGTCGTTGTGAAAGTGTCCGCCGAAGCCCTTCTGGTAGCCGTATCCAGCGACACGCACGACCATGGGATTGCGGTACTGCCGGTTCGAGAAGAACTGCAGCGTGGCGCCCTCCCCGCGAATCTGGTCGGCGGCGTTGTGGAAGTAGGCGAGGTACTGGATCTCCGGTATGGGAAGCAACCCGGACACGCCGGCGCCAAGGGCCAGTCCAAGGACGGACTGCTCGTCGAGCAACGTGTCGAATACCCGCGCCGAGCTGGTTCGGTTGAGCAGTCCGCGGGTCACCCCGTAGACGCCGCCCTTTCGCGCGACGTCTTCGCCGAAGATGATGGCTTCCGGGTAGCGGTCCAGAATGTCGTCGAGTGCACGGTTGATCCCGAGCGCCACGGTCATCGGGGCGTCCGGATCGCTGGACCTGACCGATGCGGCGAGCGACGCGGGAGCGGCGGCGATCGCTTCTTCGAGGGCAAGTGCAAGCGGCTGCATCACCGCCCGCGCACTGTCGAGCTGTGCGGCCTCGGCAACTTCGCCCGCAAGCTCGAGGACTTGTGAGCGCTTTGCCTCGTAGCGGTCGAGCACCTCAGACGGTGTCAGCACCCCCTGGCCGATCAACAGCTTCGCGGTCCGCAACACCGGATCCCGGTCGAATTCGGCGCTGATCTCCTCGGGTCGACGATAGGCCGGTTCGTAGTCGGAACCGGCGTGTCCCATAAGCCTGACCATGCGCAGATGCAGGAACGCCGGTCGGCGGCGAATGCGCACCCACTCGGCGGCCGCGGCCGCAACATCGAGCGTCGCGGGCATATCGCAGCCGTCGGCGTCGAAATACGCCAAGCCATCGCGGTTTCCGTAGGTCCGTTCGATCCAACGCCGGGGTGTCTTGACGCTGATACCGATCCCGTTGTCCTCACAGACGAACAGCAGCGGCATCGGCACTCCTTGGTATGCGGAATGCAGCGCGGTGTTGATCGCGCCGACCGCGGTGGAGTGGTTCACCGACGCGTCGCCGAAGCTGCACACCGTGAGTGCATCGTCCGGCCACGGGCATGGCACCCCAATCTTTTTGGCGCGGGCAATGGAGAACGCGACCCCGACGGCGCGCGGCAGGTGCGACGCGATGGTCGACGTCTGCGGAATGATGTGCAGGTCATGCCTGCCGAAAACCTTGTGCCGCCCGCCGCCGATTGGCTCATCGGTGGCCGCCACCAAGCCGAGCAGCACATCCCGCAGTGGCTCGCGACCGTCGACCAGGGCGGCGCGGGCCAGGAAAAAGGCGCAGGAACGATAATGCAGTAGCGCCGGGTCGGTCGGCCGCAGCGCCGCCGCGACGGCGGCGTTGCCCTCGTGCCCGGACGATCCGATCGTGTAGTAGCCCCTCCCCTGTGACCGCAACCACCGCGCGGCCAGATCGAGGTGACGGCTGCCGAGCTGAACATCGAACAGCGACAAGCACACTCGCGCCGTCAACGATGATCCGTCCCGTACCGGCTCGTCGTCGGTAAGGCGGCGCGCCGGCCCGCTCATCGCCGAGATGGTGGCGGTGAAGTATTCATCGATGGATTCGGGCACGCGGCTCCTGGGCTAGCGACTGATCGTGGGCCTGGCCACCACGTTACGGACGAACGCCACGATCTGGTCGGCACCGGTCCGATCGGGATCCTGGTCAGGATCGTAGATCGCGATGCTGCCGCCGATGCACGACGCCGGGGTGGTGAACAACGCCATCACCAGATCGGTGAGCTGATCCCAGCTGAGGCCGCCGGGCTCGTCGGGGAAATCGGGCAGCCCCTGCGCGGGGAACTCGACGGGATCCAGCACGTCGAGGTCGATATGGAGCCACCACCGGTCGACCTGCCCGGAGAGCCGCTCGATGGCGCGGCGTCCGGCGCCGGCCGGGTCGTCGGCGACTTCGGCCAGCGGTGCCACCCACACTCCGGCATCGGCGAGCGTGCCGACGTTGAACCGTTGCCGCCAGGCGTCGTCGCGCGGGCCCAGCACCACAAGCCGGTCGCGTCGCAACGCAGGCAGTCGGTCGCCGAGTTCGCCGGTCAGCATGCGTCCGCTCAGTCCGAGCAGCAGCCCGAGTTCGGTGTTGGCCGCTTCGCCGTCTTCTGACACGTCGAGCGGCATGGTGTCCTCGTGGCCGTCGATGAACACCAGCCCGACCTCGCCTACGTGATCGCGCAGTCCGGTGACGATGCCGAGCAGCGTCGAGCAGTCGCCGCCGTAGACGATCGGGAGCCGGCCCGCCCTCACCGCCGTTCCGACCCGTTCGTTCAGCGCGGCGGTCATCGCGAGCAGCGCGCGTTCGTTGATCAGGCTGGTCGATTCGCCGCGTGCCGGGTCACCGGCGGGCAGGTCCAGCTCGTCGTGGCCGACGACGTGATGGTGTTCGAACGCGTCGAGCAGGCCGGCGTCGCACAGCGCGGTCGCCGCCAGCGCCTGGTTGCCGGGGCGTCCGTAGCCGTCGAACGGCACTCCGATCAGTTCGATGTCGGCCATCGGGGATCACACCAACTCGATGGCTTCAGCGATGCTCGGCAAGACCCGGCTGGGGCGGAACGGATACCGCTCGACCTCGTCGCGGGTGGTCGACCCGGTCAGCACGAGGATGGTCTCCAGTCCCGCCTCGATGCCTGCGACGACGTCGGTGTCCATCCGGTCGCCGACCATGAAGGTGTTCTCCGAATGTGCCTCGATGCGGTTCAGGGCGCTGCGGAACATCATCGGGTTGGGCTTGCCGACGAAGTAGGGCTCCCGCCCGGTGGCCTTGGTGATCATGGCCGCGACCGAACCGGTTGCCGGCAGCGGACCCTCGGCCGACGGGCCGGTCACGTCGGGATTGGTGGCGATGAACCGCGCGCCCGCCAAGATGAGCCGGATCGCCTTGGTGATCGCGGTGAACGAGTAGGTGCGGGTCTCGCCGAGGACGACGAAGTCGGGCTCGACATCGGTCAGCGTGTAGCCCACCTCGTGCAGAGCGGTGGTCAGGCCGGCCTCGCCGATGAC
>CAVUPN010000008.1:0-29399 GCA_963743225.1 uncultured Actinomycetota bacterium
TTCAACTGGCACACCATGTATTTCCGGTACAACACCGTCGATCCGTACTACGGAACCTCGTTCTACACGATCGACTTCTCCGGGGAAACACCGCTGATCCGCCGCAAGACCGTGGTGTTGAAGAACGACTACATCCACCACGTCGTGGACATTTACCACATCTAAAGACCTCAACGAGGAACCCGTATGACGGAGTATCAAGTGGCGCTTGGCTTCGAGGACGGCGTCACCCGATTCATCACCTGTAAGGATGACCAGACCGTCGCCGACGCGTCATACCGGGCGCGGATCAACATCCCGCTGGACTGCCGCGACGGGGCCTGCGGAACGTGCAAGGCGTTCTGCGAGTCCGGCGAGTTCAACCCCGGGGTCTATATCGAGGACGCGCTGTCGGAAGACGAGTTCGCACAGGGCTACGTGCTGCCCTGCGTGATGAAACCGAAGTCGGATCTGGTGTTGAAGATCGCCAGCACGTCGGAGGTGGCCAAGACCACGGCCGCCACCTACGTCAGCACGATCACCGAGTTGACCCGGCTCTCGCCCACCACCGTCTCGTTCAGCGTCGAAATCCCCAACCGTGATGAGTTGACCTTCCTGCCCGGGCAGTACGTGAACATTGCGGTCCCGGACACCGACGAGACCCGGTCCTATTCGTTCAGCAGCGCGCCGGACGACAAGAAGCTGAGCTTTCTGGTGAAGCTGACGCCGGGTGGGGTGATGTCGACATACCTCGATGAGCGGGCCAAGGTGAGTGACCAGCTGACGTTCACCGGGCCCAACGGCAGTTTCTTCCTGCGCGAGGGCGACAGCCCGGCGTTGCTGCTCGCCGGCGGTACCGGACTGGCTCCGATCCTGTCCATCCTGCGGAAGATGCGTTCCAGCACCAGCCGCAAGTTGCACCTCATCTACGGCGTCAACACCGACGACGACGCAGTCGAGTTGGACACCCTGGAACAACTGGCCGGCGAGCTGGGCACCCTGACCTGGGATTATTGTGTCGCCGACCAGGCCAGTTCGGCGGTGAACAAGGGCTACGTCACCGCCCTCATGACACCCGAGCACCTCCACGGCGGCCAGGCGTCCGTCTATCTGTGCGGCCCGCCGCCGATGGTCGAAGCGGTCCGCAAACACGTTGACGCCGGCGGCGTACAACCGGTCGGTTTCTACTACGAGCGGTTCGCGCTGTCCGGCACCGGCGCCGCCGCGCGCATCGAGGTACCCGACGAGCCCGAGGTGGTCGCAGAAGCCGAAGCGCCGACCGTGGCCGCCCAGCCGGTCCCCGAGCGCGCACCGGCAGCCGTGGAAGTCGCGGCCGTCCTCACCGGCCCGGAGGGCCGTTCGGTGGCCGGACAGACGATATGGCCCAGCAAGGAGCTTGCGCCACTGCGCGGTGCTGCCATCGCGACTTCACCCGTCGATGACGCCGCACTGGCCCGTGCGATCGCCGGTCAGACGATCGCCCGGGCAGGAAGCGACGTTCCGGTGAGCCCGCTGGATGCCGGTGCCGGACTCATCGAGGCAGGTGACGCGAGATCGGTTGCCGGACAACAGGTAATGGCCCACGCCGATATCGCCCCGTTGGTCGAACCCCAATACGTCATCGGCGAGGATCATCCGTCGGTACTCACCTCCGACGCCATCTTCGACGCTCGGGAGGCGCTCGAACTGGGCGCGCTCGAGCTGACCATCGGCAGGCTGACCTCGCAACAGTTGACCGGGTACCGACTGGTGGCCGAGGCGACGGTGCCGTATGTGGAGGGTGAGCATTTCGTCGACGCCGCGGCCTACACCGACACCAACGCGGTCTTCCACGACTACCTGTTCAACATGACCGGTAACGAGCACCTGCTGCAGGCCTACAACAACCTCGGGGTGAAGGGCAAGATGCACGACGTGTTGCGCCACGCGACGTGGTGCGATCCGCGTGTCGCGCAGGACCACCTCGACATCGTCGCGGCCTTCGAAGCCGGCGACCGGGACGCCGCACGACAGCTGATCTCCGATCACGCGGATCGGTCGAAGCAGACCATGCGCCGCGCGTTGGATGAGAGCCGCGCCCGCGTACTGCCGGTGTCGTTCAGCCCCGGCCGCTTCGAAGGCAAGGCCGTGCTCGTGACCGGAGCCGCGCAGGGCATCGGGCAGACGGTGGCCAGGCGGATCGCCGCGGAGGGGGGAGCGGTGGCCCTCGTCGACCGGTCGGAACTGGTGTATGAGGAAGCCGGGGGGATCGCAGGCTCCGGGTGCCACGCCGTCGGGATCACCGCGGACATGGAAACGTGGGAAGGTGCCTCAGAAGCCGCCGAGCAGGCTATCGGGGAACTGGGCCGCATCGACGTGCTGATCAACAACGTCGGCGGAGCGATCAACTTCAAGCCGTTCACCGAGTTCACCGACGCCGAGATCCGCGCCGAGATCACCCGCTCCTTGCTGACCACCCTGTACGCCTGCCGCGCCGCGCTGCCCTCGATGGTGCAGCAAGGCCACGGCGTGATCGTCAACGTCTCGTCCGCGGCGACCCGCGGCATCTACCGCATTCCGTACTCGGCGGCAAAGGGGGGCGTCAACGCCCTCACCGCATCGCTGGCGATGGAGTACGCCGATGCCGGCGTCCGCGTGGTCGCCACCGCGCCGGGGGGCACCGAGGCCCCGCCACGCCGGATATCGCGGGGCACACCGGAGCATCGCAACGCCACCGAACAGGCCTGGTACCAGGCGCACATCGACCAGACCATCGACTCGTCGCTGCTCAAGCGGTACGGGACTCTGGACGAGCAGGCCGCGGCGATCACCTTCCTCGCCTCCGACGAGGCCTCCTACATCACCGGGACCGTGCTCCCTGTAGCTGGTGGCGACCTCGGGTAATCGTCGGCGAGAGCAACGGCGATGATTGGGCCCTTCCGGCTGGCGGAAAGATCTGGCGCTATCGACGGCGAGCGCGGCGGATTCCGAGTGCATTGGCTGCGGTCGTAAGCGAAATGACGACCGACCATGTTCAGTCATCGCTGATGCCGGCCGCGTTTATTGGCCACGGCAGTCCGATGAATGCGCTTGAGATCAACCGCTACACCTCCGCGTGGCGCGAGTTCGGGCGGGCAGTGCCGCGTCCGCGCGCAATCCTGGTGGTCAGCGCACACTGGTATATCAATGCGACCGCGGTCACCGCCATGCACCGGCCTCGCACCATCCACGACTTCTACGGCTTTCCGAGCGAGTTGTTCGATGTGCAGTATCCGGCCCCAGGACTACCAGAGCTCGCTGAGGAGATCAGCGACATTGTCGCACCCACGTGGGTCGGCGCTGATATCGACAGCTGGGGCATCGACCACGGCACCTGGTCGGTATTGGTGCACGCTTTCCCTGACGCGTCCATCCCGGTGGTGCAGCTATCTATAAACGCCGACAAACCATTCGAGTACCACTTCCAACTGGGTGCCAAGCTTGCGCCCCTCCGTCGACAGGGTGTGCTAGTGGTTGGCAGTGGCAACGTCGTTCACAACCTCGGTGCGATGAGCTGGGACCTTGGCGGTGTCGGATTCGATTGGGCCGCACGGTTCGACGATGACGCGAAGGCCTTCATGTTATCCAACCCATCAGAAGCTCTGCGGCTCGACGGCCACCGTGATTTTCGCGCTGCCGTGCCAACACCGGACCACTTCATCCCCTTGCTCTACCTCGCCGGGTTGGCCGAAGTTGCTGCTGACGAAATCGACATACTCGCCGATGGCTACGCCTATGGTTCGCTGTCCATGACGTCCTACACGCTTGGTCTAGCGCACTGCGGCGACTCCGACATCGTGCGGTGCGATCCACCGCCGCCACCCAGCCTCCCGCCCGACGAATCCAACATCTAATACCGCAACGGTTTCCGTTGATCTGGCAGCCAGGCGGTTGCCGGGTACAAGCTCCGAGTTGCGGAGGTCCTCCCGGCAAGGGCCGACTCCGCGACGGCAACCGTGGTCGACGGTTGGTGCGCCGCCGCAGATTCGGGCGCCGTACATTGCCGCCGGCAGTTGACGACATGCACACGTCCTTCGTCATCGAGAGGTGGTGCTGGCATGGCCCTGTCATGCTGAACTTGGTCGGTGTCTCGCAGATTCCGTACTTCTTCTCCAGCTCCACGGCCGGCCACGCAGACTCGGTCTGGTGCGGCGGCCGGGCACCTACCAAGATGGAGGCGTGATCAAGACTGCTGCCGTTCTGCCCGCCGACCTGAACCGCCTGACCCGTGAGACCGACATGCTGCTGGCCACTATCGACAGCCTCACCGACGAGGAGTTCGCCGCCCCTTCGAAGTGTGAGGGGTGGACGCGCGCCCACGTAGTTGCTCACCTGGCATTGGGCGCTGACGCCATGGGAAACATGATCACCTGGGGCACGACCGGCGTCGAGACCCCGCCCTACGTGTCCCGGGATGCCCGCAACGCTGACATCGAGAATCTGGCCAAGAAGTCGCCCGCAGAGATCAAGGCTGCTCTGCGCACCGCCATCAAGAACTTTGCCGACAAGGCCGCGACCTTGAAGGACGGGCTCACGGCGGAGACGGTCAAGACCCCTGGCGGCGCCAGTATCACCCCGTACGCCGTGCCCGCCTTGCGAATCTCGGAGGTCATCATCCACCACGCCGACCTCGACACCGTGTGGGGGCTCGGCGAGGCCGACATGGACGCCCTGGAGGACACCCTGGAGATCGTCGTGGAGCGGGTCTCGGCCAACGAGGACTTCCCTGGCGTCACCGTCGACACCGACGAGGGCGAGCACTACGTCATTGGCGACGGCGCCACGGCAATCAAGGGCGGCCGCGACGCGGTCATCTGGTGGCTGGCTCGGGGGCTGACCGACGGTCTCCGGTACGACGGCGAGCTGCCCGAGCGCCCGGCCCGCTCTATCGGCTGAGCTCGACCGGCCCGCCGTTCCCACGACGGCGACGAATTCGGGTGTTCGACATGTCCATCCAACGGGCGGCGCGCACGGCGATCAGCGCGCCGTTGAGCGCGAGCGGCGCAATAAGAGTGAGAAAACGCAGATAGACTAAAGAGGGACAGGCACATTGAGCAAAATCGCTGAAATATGTTGCGCCGAAACGGAGTACCGCTGATATCCGCGGACGGATATCGGGACGTGGAAGGTAATTCGTGACTCCGCAGGACCAGCGTCAGGCGCTCACCGACGTTCAGCGGGTCAAGGGCATTCAGCAGATGCTCGACGCCGGGGTGTCGGCCACCAGGTCGCCAAGATTCACCGGACTAGTCGTGGTGTTTGGTCAACGCGCGATGGTATGTCGGCTCGAGAGGGACGGAGCGGGTCGGCCAGCCCGCCTTGAGGGGCTTGTCTCACTTTCGTGGCGGACCGCCACGGGTCCGCCATCCAATCCGACATTCCGCCAGGAGTTTGGCGCGACGGCGCGATTGCACGACGTCAGTAGTCGGCGCCGTGTCGGGGCCGAATAGGTAGCGCGTCGACAAGCTCGCGAGGCTGATCGATGTCGGCGGAGTCGACGGGTGCAGTCGGGGCCGTTGTGGCGTCCTGCAGTGAGATGCCATGCTGGGCCTGGTATTTGGCCAGGGCCTTGATCCTCTCGGTTTCGGTCACCGCGCCGGCCTCATCGGCGATATAGGCCGCGCCCGCCAGCATCATCAGCGCCACGCCACCGATCCACGACACCCAGGCCGCGCCGTCGCCGGCGTATCCGCCGATCCACGGCGCGATCGCCAACACCAGCCCGACCACCGACATGGCCCAGTGGTCACGGGTGGGATCACGCGCGATCAGGGACCACCCGCCGTACATCACCGTCATGGCACCCAGCCCCAAGGTGAAACCCGCGCCAACCGCGGTGGTCTGCGCCCACGCCGGCGTCACCGCGATCAGAAGGCCCAGGGCCATCGACGTCCAACCCACGGCGGTCTTGCTCATCTCTAACTTCCTCATCTCTTCAACCTCCTACTATGTAATACGCAACGCGTAGCGTTTCGTTAGAATTCCGTGGAAGCCGACGCTGTGAGCAACCCGACAGCAGAAAGGCAACAGACGTGCCCGCCGACCCACATCAACGCGACGAAGCCATCACCGCGGCCGTCATCGACTTGCTGCGCACCAAAGGACCCAAAGCGGTCAACGTCGAGACGGTCGCCGCGCAGGCCGGCGTCGCCAAGACCACGATCTACCGCCGCTACCGTGACCGCGAGGAGTTGATCGCCGCCGCGTTGACATCACTGACCAGCCCGCCGCCGCCGCCGGACGCCTCTTCCCTACAGTCGATGCTCGAGTGGGTCATCGAGCAGTCGTTCAACGCCATCGAATCCGGAATCGGGCTAGGTGGCGCGGCGGCGCTGCTGACCGACGAGGACACTCGTTTCGCCGCACTAATCCGCGCCCTTCTCGTCGAGCACCGCGCTGCGCTCGCCGCTGTCGTCGAGGACGCCGCAGCCGCCGGACAGTTGCGAGCCGACCTCGACGTCGACACCATGCTCGATTGCATCATCGGCGCCTACCTGGCCGAGCAAGCACGCAGCGGACATGTTCAACCCGGCTGGGCACAACGAATCCTTCGCGCACTATGGCCAGCTGTTGCCGCCTCCCCATAAATCGCAAACCACCCAGCCGCGCCGCCCCGGTCGCACGTCCCTTCTCCAGCGCCCACGGACGCATGCACATCTTCCACCGCACACCTGCCACCCGACTCGCCATCGGCTGGCTATGGCAGGACCTCGAAGCCCTCGGATTCCTCAAAGACACGGCGCCACAAGATATCTGAAACGCAGCATAAGGGCGCGACGGGGCCGAGCCGTCCAATTTCAGGTTCGTCCTCGGTGACCCTGCCCGACGCGCATGACCGCTCAGCTGGCGGCGAACCCGTCCATCGTCGTCATGTAGGCGGCTGGTTTCCGGGTGAAGACGGTCTTGCCGTTGTGCACGGAGCAGAGCACGTCCGCCTGGCACTGAACAGCTTCCTTGTCAGTTGAGCAGTCGAGAACGATGCAGTTGGCGGGTTTACCCTCCTCGATGCCGTAACGATCGGAGATGCCCAAATTCTTCGCACCATTACTGGTGATGAATTCGAGCGCCTGACTGAGATGCGTGTCCGACAGCATATGACCGACGTGCAGACCAACGTCGAGGATGCGCAACATATTGCCTTCACCCAGTGGATAAAAGGGATCGGCGATGGAGTCCTGGCCGAATGCGACATTCAGGCCGGATTCTACGAGTCGTTTGATCGGAGCGACCCCACGAGGCATCGGCACCATTCCCCAGCCCTGCAGCTGAAGGTTCTCGTTGGGGCAAATGGCGAAGTTGAGTCCCGCGGCAATGAGTTTCGAGGTGAGCTTCGCCATGTAAGAGTTGTTGTAGTACGCCATCGCGACTGCATGACTGGCCGTCACGGGAACGTCGAGCTTGCGTTTCGATGCGAAAGCGGCCATCACTTCGACGAACCGGGACTGCTCGTCGTCGATCTCGTCGCAGTGCACATCGATGGGAACACCGTACTTTTCGGCGAGGTCGAAGATTATCCTCAGCGAGGCCACGCCGTCTTCGGGCGTAGCCTCATTGTGCGGGATGCCGCCAATAACGTCGGCCCCCATCTCGAGTGCCTGCTCGAGAAGCTGAGGCCCGTCGCGGAACGACAGGACGGTGTTTTGAGGAAAGGCGACAATCTGGATCTCGATCCAATCCTTGACGTCCTCGCGCAGCTGAAGGATAGCTTTCAGCGCTGTCAGCTCTGGATCGGTGACGTCAACGTGTGACCGGATAAACCCGGTGCCATTAGCTGCCTCCGATCGGGCCGCAGCCAACGCGTTCCGGTAGATCTCATCAAAGTCATTGAGGCCCTTTTCCTTACGTTCGGCCCAGATCTCGATGGCCTCGAACAAGGTCCCGGACTCATTGAGTCGGGGCCGACCGACGGTATTCGAGTAGTCGAGATGCACATGCGCGTCGACGAATGGTTCGACAACTAGTCGGCCGGCGGCGTCGAACAAGTCGGCATCCGAACTGCCATCGCGGTTGTCGGAGTCGGCCGGGCTTGCGACGATGGAACCGAAGCTCGCGTTTCTTATGTGGACGTCCCAAGTTCCCTCTCGGCCTCTGAGAGCCGCATTAGTGATGATCACAGTGCTGCCTCCTCGTCCCGCACCGCCCGCTTCCACGACGATCGCCGGCTCGCCACGCCAGTCGCGTCATCGCCGACGGTGACGGCTCTGCATCATTCAGACACACTAAATTCAGACCCGGCACCTTGCCGAAATGTCCCAGCGGCCGACGCTTGATGTGCTTGGGCTGTAGTGGCTCACGCAGCAATGGGTTAGCCGACAGATAGATCTGACCGACCGCCAGATAGTTCGCTGCGCGCCACCACGCGTCGATCGCGACGAGCTCATCGCGGTCCAACGGGCCCTCTGCGTTGCTTATGACATAAGGGTTGGGTGCCAGCGTCTCGCCGTGGCCGTCCGCCTCGTTGTCCGCTGAGGTGTCCCCGGCCATACTCGCTACCTGCGTCACGGACTCGTCTTCCTCTCTTTCGCCAAACGGGATGCGTTGTCGGGAAGCGACGACGGCGGGGACCGCCCGTAGTCGTCGCGTCTTTCCTTGCCGCCCTTCGTAGCTCACGAATGCAAACCGCTCGGTCAGCGGGATCGCCGAGGCGCGTACAGCCAGCGCTTCCAGCAGTCGCGCCAGTCGCGGCTGAACGACCCAGGTCATCAACGCCGACACCGAGAACGAAATCAACGCCACCCGCGGAACGAGTGCGATGGGCGACGAAGCCACGCGGTACAGAACCAGGTTCAGCATCAACTGGAGCACGAAGATCACGATCGAGGTGACCACGAACATCTTCCACCGGGGAGGTGCGGGCGCGGTGCGGCCGGGCACTTCGAACCAGGTCTCGAGCCCGGTCATCCGTCGCTCGTGCGAGGTCGACATCACCTGCTCGCCGTGTGCCAGAAGCTCGGATCTGGTCTGCGAGTGTTCCCATCGGGCAAGCTCGTCGGCCGATGCGAACCTGTACACGACATGCCACAACTCACCGACGTGCCCCGGCCGCAGCAGGCCCGCCCCGAGAAATCCGTCGAACGCCGACGCGGCCCGGGTCAGCTCCGACGCCCACGTCTCGAACTCGACCTCTTTGCCGGGCAGAACGCGACGGGCAACGAGGACGGTGACCGGCTCGTCCGCCCCGTCGGTTCGCCGGCCCCGCTCATCCCCGGCCGCCGGCGATCAACTGAGCTCGGCTGACCAGTCCCGCTGTTCGAGCGAGTCCCTGAGGTGCAACAGGAACTTCGACGCAGTCGATCCATCGAACGCGCGGTGGTCGTACACCATTCCGATGATCCCGACCGGGTGGATCGCGATGGCATCGCCGACGGCGACGGGGCGGCGCTTCACACCGTCGGTGCACAGGATCGCGACGTTCGGCTGGTTGATGATCGGCGACGAAGCGTAGCTGGCGAACGGGTCCGGGGTTCGTGATCGTGAACGTCGAACCCTGCATCTCCTTGTTGGGCAGTTCCTTTGCCCGTGCCGCTGCCGCCTTGGTCGCGATCGCGCTGGCGATTCCACGGATGTTCAGGGTGTCGGCGTCCTTGACGACCGGCACCACGAGTCCTTGCTCATCCAGATCCACCGCGACCCCCAGGTTGACGTAGGGGTGCAGCGTCATCGTCTTGGATTCGAGGTCGATCGACGAGTTGACCGTCGGGAATGCGCGCAGCGCGTCACAGACCGCCCGAGAGATGAACGGCAGGTAGCTCAACGACGCACCGGTCTCCTTCTTGAACCGCGCCTTGAACTCCGTGCGCACCCGTTCGACATTGTCGAAATCCACTTCCACCGATGTCCACACCGATGCGGCGAGCGTCTGTGACGCCTTGAGCGTGTCCGCGAGGATCAGACGCATTCTGCTGAGCGGCACCACTTCGCCCCGGCCGTCGGTGGCGACCTTGGCCGCCCGTGGGGCGGGTTGCGTCGCCGCCGCTGCGGCCGGTGGAGCGACGGCCGTCGTCGGGCCAGCGGCGATCGCCTTTTCGATGTCCTCGCGCCGGATGCGACCACCGACACCCGTTCCCGGAACGGTCGTCACGTCGATGCCGTGCTCGGCGGCCAGCCTGCGCACCAACGGCGACAACAGCCGTCCGCCAGCGCCATCGCGGCCCACCGGTGCTGCGCCGCTCGGCGCCGTGACGGCACGCGGACTCTCGGCCGCAGCCGGCTTGCTGCCGTTGCCTGCCGATCCGGCCACCTGGGAGCCCGCCGCCCCGATGCGTGCCAGCACGGTACCCACCGGCACCGTCTCACCGGCGTTGACCAGGATGTCCAGCAACTTCCCGTCGTACGGGCTCGGGATCTCCGAGTCCACCTTGTCGGTCGACACGTCGAACAGCAGATCATCGAATGCGACATCGTCTCCGACGGCCTTGAGCCACGTGCCGATCGTGCCCTCGGTCACCGACTCGCCCAGTTTCGGCATGGTGATCTCGAAAACCTCACCTGTACCGGACGACGGCGAGAAGTGGGCATCCTCGGTTGACGGGCCCTCCGATCCGCCCACCGACGGCGCGGACGGGATCGTTGAGCGACCGGCCACCGGCCGCGGCCACCCCGTGCGCGGCGGACGGCAGTCGGTTCTCCACCGGGGTGCCCTTGCCGCCGATCTTCATGATCGCGAGCGCCGACCGAGACGGTCTCGCCCTCTTGCGCCAGGACCTCAAGGACCACACCGTCGTACGAGCTCGGGACCTCCGTGTCGACCTTGTCGGTCGACACTTCGAACAGCGGGTCGTCGAATTCGACTTCGTCGCCGACGTGTCTTGAAGAACGGTGCCGATCACACCCTCGGTCACCGACTCACCCAACTTCGGCAGGGTCACAACCCATGTCTCGTCGGACATATCAATCGCCTCCAGAGCTGTATCAGCCGTGCAACGACCGGCCGGAGAATGTAATCATCGTCTCGCCGATTGCTTCGGAGAGGCTCGGGTGAGCGTGGATGAGGGAGCCGACGTCAGACGGCAACGCGTCCCAGTTGACCGATAGGTACCCCTCGTGGAGCAGCTCACTCGCCCACGGTCCGACCAGGTGCACTCCGAGTACCGGGCCACCGCGCGCCGCAACGACTTTGACCAGACCTTCGGTGTCGCCGACGATCATCGCCCGACCGTTGCCCGGCGAACGAATGCTTGTGCACCTCGACGTCGTGTCCGGCTTCTCGTGCCTCGGCCTCGGTCATGCCCACCCAGGCGACCTCCGGATGCGTGTAGACGACCCACGGCACCTTGCCGTAGTCCACCGGGGCGGGGTTCTCACCGAGCACCGACTGAACAGCGACGACCGCCTCCGCATAGGCGACGTGCGCGAGCCCCGGTGTGGGCACGCAGTCACCGATGGCGTAGACGCCCGGGCGGGTGGTCTGCATCGTCGAGGTGTCGACCGAGATGAACCCGCGGTCGGACACCTCTACGCCGGCCGCGTCCAACCCCATCCCCTCGCTGACCGGACGGCGACCGATTGCCACGAGCAACTGGTCGACCTCGATCTTCTCAGAGCCTTTCGGCGTCTCGAACGGGACGAGAACACCGTTACTGGTCACCTCGACCGCCCCGACGCGGGCTTCCGCATGGATGTCCGTGCCGCGCTTGGCAAGAGCTTTCGCGAGGACGTCCGCGGTGTCGCGGTCCGGGCCGATCGGCAGCACGCCGTGCGGAAGCGCCTCCAAAAGCGTTGTCTGAACACCGAAGTCGGTATAGACCGACGCGAACTCGGCGCCGATGACGCCGCCGCCGATCACCGCAACCCGCTCGGGAAGCGCGTCGGCGCCGCTGTTCGTCGCCTGATCCGACGTGACGATGCGCTCGCCGTCGACCTCGAGTCCCGGCAGCGATCGCGGCTCGGACCCGGCGCAGATGATCACGGCCCCGCCGCTCATCGTCTGACCGTCTACCGCAACCGCACCGTCCGGCGTCAGCGTGCCGAACCCGTTGACGACCGTGATCTTGCGCCGCTTGAGCAGGCCCGACAAGCCCTTGTGGAGATTGGACACGATGCCGCTCTTGCGCTTGTTGACCGCCCGCCAGTCCGCAGCCGGCTTCGCGCCCTCACCGAGGCCGATCCCGAAGTCGGACGCATGGTGCACTGTTCGGAACACTTCAGCGGCCTGCAGCAGCGCCTTCGCCGGGATACAGCCGCGATGCAGGCAGGTGCCGCCCACCGTCTGCTTCTCGACCAGCGCCACTTTCTGGCCCGCGGAGGCGGCGTAAAGCGCTGCCGCGTAACCGCCGGGGCCGCCGCCCAGGACGACGATGTCGTAATCGGTCACGCTGTCGCCACCTCTCGCAGCGTTTGCGCGATCTCCGCGGGTTGCGGGATCATTGCGTCCTCCAGCGCGGGGCTCGTCGGAACGGGCGTGTTCTTCGCCGCGATCCGTGCCACCGGCTGGTCCAGATACCAGAAGGCCTTCTCCTGCACCTCGGCCGCGATCTCCGAGCCGTACCCGAGCCTGCGGGCGGCTTCGTGCAGGACGACCGCCCGTGCGGTCTTCTTGACCGATGCGATGATCGTTTCGATATCCAGCGGCACCAGCGTCCGGATATCGATGATCTCGACCGAGATCCCTTCCTTGTCCAACTCGTCCGCGACCTCGATGCCCTGCGACACACCGGCTGAGTAGGTGATCAGTGTGACGTCGCGGCCCTCGCGAACCACGTTCGCCTGACCCAACGGAATCGGGTCGAGGCTGATCGGTCCCTCGCTGCGCAGCCGGCGGTACAGATACTTGTTCTCCAGATAGAGAACCGGATTGTTGTCCCTGATCGAGCTGATCAGCAGGCCCGCCGCATCCTGTGCGGAACCGGGCATGACGATCTTCAGCCCGGGTACATGCGCGAAGTACGATTCGACGCTCTGGGAATGCGTGGGGCCGGCCCGCAACCGCGCACCGAACGGCGCTCGCATTGTCACCGGCATCGCGTCACCCGTGCGGTAATGGTGTCTCGCCAGCACGTTGATGATGGGATCGAATGCACATGAGATGAAGTCGGCGAACTGGTACTCGACGATCGGGCGCAGCCCGACGAGTGCGGCGCCTGCTGCCAGACCGGTGAATCCTGTTTCGGCGATCGGCGTGTCGACCACCCGCCGCGGCCCGAACTTCTCGAGGAAGCCCTTGGTCACCTTGAAGGCGCCGCCGAACTGTCCGACATCCTCGCCGATCAGAAAGACGTCGGGATCGGCCTCCATTTCCGACATCATCGCCTGACCGATGGCCTCGAGATAGGTGACTCCACCTGTGTCGGTCTTAGTCGGCATACACACCCTCCTCGACCGTGCTCCCGTCCGGCATCGGATCGGCGAGCGCCTTACGACGCGCGTCGATCGCATGCTGGCGAGCCTTTTCCCGGGTCTCCTTCGCGGTGGCGTCATCGATCACGCCGCCGTCCACCAGCCGTCGCTCGAAGAGTTCGACGGGGTCCTTCTTCCGCCATTCCTCGAACATCTCGCGCGGCACGTAATCTGCGGGATCGTGCTCGGCGTGGCCATGCATACGCATCGTCACGGCCTCGACCATGGACGGTCCTTCGCCCCGGCGGGCCCTCGTGACGGCTTCGTTCACCGCGTCGTACACCGCAAGCGCGTCGGTCCCGTCCACCTTCACACCGGGAAACCCGTACGCCGCAGCCTTTCCGGCGAAGTCGTGCGATGCCGTCTGCATGCTGACCGGGGTGGAGTACGCGAACTGATTGTTCTCGACCACGAAAATGCACGGCAAGGTGAGCGCTCCGGCCATGTTCAGCGCCTCGTGGAAATCCGCACGGGAGGTAGAGCCGTCTCCGCAGAAGGCGAGGCACACTCGATCCTCGCCCCGGTACTTGGCCGCAAACGCCATCCCCGTCGCGACGGGGAAATTTGCCGGAATGTGGCTCGGCAGGTTGTAGATGCCCAGATCGAGACGGCCATAGTGCAACGTGCCGTCGCGCCCACCGGTAGGCGAAGTGGCCTTGCCCATGAAGCTGGCCATCACCTGCCACGGCTTCCATCCCCCGGCACAGGTGAGCCCCGAGGTCACGGTGGATCGGCGCCATGTAGTCATCGGGGCCCAGGGTGGCCGCGGACCCGACGGAGATCGCTTCGTGCCAGTGCCCGGTGTACAGCGAGCCCAGCAGGTCACCGCTCTTGTACATGGCGACCATTCGGTCCTCGACAGCTCGGGTCAGAACCATCATCTCGTAGATCCGCACGAGCAGCTTCGGATCGCGGCCTGACAACGCGTCATCCGCTGACTGTGGTTTGGATTCGGTTGAGGTCGCCATCGTTTCGTCCGGCTCTCAGCTCGACAAGAACTCGAGCAGGCTGCGGTTGAAGTCGGCGTTGCGCTCGATCATCGACCAGTGCCCGCAGTGGGAGTAGACGGACAGGTCGGCGTTGTCGATGAGCTCCATCAACCGAAGCGACGTCTGCAGCGGTATCACCTGGTCCTCGCGACCATGAATGATGAGGGTGCGGTGCGGCAGTCGTCGAATGTCCTCCTCCGGGGTGCACATCGCCTCGACCCATCGCTGGCGCGGCGCCGGGAACATCGACGAGAACGACTCCTGGAATCCCGGCTGGATGCTGCCCTCGTAGCGCACCTGGGCGAGTTCGTCGTTCACCAGCTCCCGCGAATAGGCGAACACGTCGAGCACCTTGCGCATGTTCTCGAAGGAGGCCTCGTATCCCCACACGCGCTCGAGGCCCTCGGTGATCGGGAAGGGCACCCCCATGCTGCCCATCAACACCAGCTTGTCGACACGGTCGGGATGCTGGGTGGCGATCCGAAGGGCGATCGCACCCCCGAAACTGTTGCCGACCAGGCTGGTCTTCTCGATTCCCAGCGTGTCCATCAGGCCGACGACCTGATCGGCCCATGTCTGCACGGAGTATTCGATATTCTCGGGCCGCTCCGAGAAGCCGAACCCGACCATGTCCGGTGCGACGACGCGGAACTTGGTTGCCAGGGCGGGAATCACGAGACGCCAGTTCGCGTACGACGTGACTCCCGGGCCCGAACCGTGAATCAAGAGCACGGTTTCGTCACCGGAGCCGTCCTCGAGATAATTCGTTTCGATTCCGTTTGCGGTTGCGGTGGCGCCGATCTCCGGCTTCGCCGTAGCTGTCATGTTTGCACTCCGTAACAGTTTCTTGTTTCTGCAGTGTCCTGCCCGACTGCGCGAATGCGGTCAGGTGTAATAGCGAAAGACGAGGTCGGCGACACAGCACGGCTTGGGCGAGTCCTCGACCTCATATTTCAGGCGGTAAACGGCTTCGGCGCCGCCCTCCAGCTCGTTCACCTCGACCAACTCGACGTGCATCCGGCTGCGCGACCCCACCTTCAGCGGCGCCGGAAAACGCACCTTGTTGAGCCCGTAGTTCAGGATCACGTTGAATCCCTCGACGACGCATACCGACCAGAGCAGGCCGGTGGCCGTCCCCAGGGTCAGAAACCCGTGCTGAACCGTGGTGCCGAACGGGCCCGTCGCCGCGCGTTCGGGGTCGACGTGGATGTACTGCTCGTCACCGGTGAGCTTGGCGAACGTGTCGACATTCTCCTGGGTGGTCTCGATCCAGTCGCTTACGCCCAGCACCTCACCAACTCGCTCGCGCAGCCCGGCAAGACCCTCGATGACGAGCGGCTGCCGCGTGTCACCCGGTGCGGCATCGACACTCATTGATGTGATCCTTCTCGTCAGTCCCTCAACCTGGAGGCGCTCCGGCGGCGCTGTCGCGAGTCAAACACCCGCAGGGGTGGAGTCGCCAGCGTCAACGGTGCTCTTTCCGCCCAGCGAGAGCGCAACCCGGATGGCGGTCGGGATCGGCTTCGCAGCGATCCGACGGTCAATCCCCTCATCGACAATCCAGTAATCCGGGGCGGACGACGTGACATCATGAGGAAATTACGGGCGTGTCAATGATTGTGAATATGAAAGGGAGCTGAGTGGCAGGAAATTCGACCGAGCCGGGTCAATCGGTCACCAGCAGGGTCGCCGCCATTCTGCTCACCTTCACCGATTGCGATGTGCGGTCGTTGACCGAGATTGCCCGCCTTGCCGGACTGCCGGTCTCCACGGCGCACCGACTCGCGGTCGAGTTGGCTAGTCGGGATCTACTCGAGCGGGACGAGGACGGCCACTACCACGTGGGGCTGCCGCTCCGCGAGATCGGAACGTCCGAATGGGGGGCGCCAACCCTTGCTGAACGTGCATCGTGTGTCCTCGACGACCTGTCCGGGGCCATTGACCGTCCCGCGCGCCTTGGCGTGCTGTCGGGCAACGACGTCAGGTACGTAGAGAAGCGACCGCATCACCCGGTGACGAGTTTTGACATCGACGCGACGCTACCCGCGCACGCGACGGCCCTCGGCAAGGTGCTGTTGGCTTTCTCGCCGACTCGCATCACGGACGGCCTCCTCGCCAAGGGCCTCACCCAGTTCACCCGCTACACGATCGTGGCGCCTGAGAAGTTCCGACATAACCTCAGCACCATTCGGCAGGCGCGTGTTGCCGTGTCGTCGGGCGAGTTGGAAGTCGGCAATCACTGCGTCGCGATGCCGGTGTTCGCCGACGGTAAAGTGCTTGCGGCAATAGAGATTCAGGTGCAAGATCCGCAACACGATCTGGCCCGCGTCTCCCCGGCTCTGGCAGTGGCCTGCGGAGGGCTGTCCCGCGAACTCAGCGCCGCAGCGAAAGGACGTCGACCCATAGGTCGCCTTGGTGCGGGAGATCCAGTCGACGCCGGCCAGCCGCATTCTGCCGCGTCACGGTAGATCGTCCGGCGAGGCATCGACCGCGATCACGACGTCGTCGTCGACGGCGCCCGCGCCGCGTTTTGCGATGCAAGCGTGCCGCCGGTCCTGATTTGGCTCACAGTTTGGGGTTCGTGGTGGTCGTAGCGGGTTGACCTGTTGCCGTTCGGGTTTGGGCTGCGAGGATCAGCGCACTAAATTTCGGGCACACCCGCGGCCCGGGTCGGGCGGCCCGGATTTGTCACAGGCGGCTGCGATGATGAGGTCATGACCTCGACCGCGACCGCGACCGCATCGTCGGGCGCTACGGGGGTATGCGTCTTGAGGTGCTGTTCGAGGAGTTGGCGGAGTTGACCGGTCAGCGCAACGCGATTGACGGGCGCATCGTGGAGATCGCCGCCGAGATAGAACGCGACGAGCTGTGCGGCGCCACCGGCGCGCGGTCGGTGGCGGCGTTGATGGCCTGGAAAACCGGCTGCTCACCGACAAACGCCCACACGATCACCACCGTCGCGGGCCGGCTGAGCCCGGACTTCGCGCGAACGTTGCGGCCGGGCTGGTCGATGGATCCGTTCGCCGAGCGGGTCATGTGCATGGTCTTGAGATCTTCGAGTACCACCACCGAATTCTCTGCGGCCAGGTGGTGGGCAGTCTGGGCGCAGAAATCCAGGCGACGGCGCCGCTCTCGGCTGCGCATCTCAGCCAGGGCCGCGCAGGTCTTGTCACGGTTGGCTGACCCCTTGGCTGCGCGGGACAACTTGCGCTGCAACGCGACCACACGCCAGCGCTCCCCGACGGTGACGAACGGCCGGTCAACCAGATCCGCATCACTGGTCGCAAGAGCTACGGCGACCCCGCGGTCCGCCCCGACAGCCGCATCCGGTGACCGATGCATCTCAGGGGCTTGCCTGCCGTCCTCGACCAGCAACGAGATGAACCAGCGGCGCCCCTGGCGTGCCAGGGTGGCCGAGCGGATGGTGTGCCCCTGCAAGCTGCGCGTCTGCCGGAAGCGCACCCACCCGAGCTTGGGCAGCTAGATCCGGCATGGCGGCGGTTGAGCTGCTCCACGGCCATCTTGTTGCCCTCGGGAAACCGAAACGCCGGCGTCCACCGCCGGCCCGAGCGCCACCGCACCGAAACGTCCCATGCCTGCGGCACGCCTTATCCAGGTCCATCAACGTCTGCTGCAAACAATGCCCGGGAACTTGCGCCAGCCACGGGTGCTCTGCTTTGGCTTCGGCCAGTTCCTTGGCCTGGGGCGCGTAGTTCATCCATGCGCCGCGGCGACGGTATTCACGGCGTTGTTGCAGTCCGGTGTTCCACACCGCCCGGCACACAGCGCCGATCCGTTCGGGATACTCGGCCTGCTCACCGGTGAACTCGACCCGAAACCGGCGCCCCGCAACATTGCTCAGCGATCCTTCTGCGTCTCGACGTGCGCCGCTCTCGATCACCGAACGCTGTCGGCTCGAGGACCTGTTCGAGGGCGGCTGCACCGCGGTGCGGGCCGCTGAACTGCTCGACCGCCACCGCGACACGATTCGCCGCGAGATCGTCAAGGGTCTGACCGGCTCGGGGTATCGGGCTCGAGTCGGCCAGGACACGGCGAACGCCAACCACAAGCGACCCAAGGAACGCAGGCTGGAGTCGCGGCCTGCCCTGCTGGCCGAGGTTGTGCAACGGTTGGAGGCGCGGCACAGTCCCGAGCAGATCGCGGAACGGCTGCGGCAGGACTTCCCCGACGATCCGGAGATGTGGGTGTCACACGAGACGATCTATCAGGCCCTCTACGTCCAGCCGCGCGGGGAGTTGGCCCGGCTAGTCAAGACCGCGCTGCGCACTGGTCGCACTCGACGAAAATCGCAGGGCCGCAAGGGAAACAGCCAGGGAAAACTCAAGGACATGATCAACATCAGTGAACGTCCCAAGGAGGCCGACGATCGCGCGATCCCTGGTCATTGGGAAGGCGATCTGATCCTGGGCAGTACCGCCTCGGGCTCGGCGATCGGCACCCTGGTCGAGCGCACCACCGGGTTCGTAGTCCTGTTGCACCTGCGCGATGACCGCACCGCGGCCACCCTGGCCGCCGCGATGTCGATCAAAGTCCCCGACATCCGCGAGATCCTGCGCCGCTCGCTGACCTGGGACCAGGGCAGCGAAATGGCGCTGCACACCAAGATCACCGAAGCCACCGGACTGCCGATCTACTTCTGCGACCCGCACATCCCCTGGCAGCGCGGCACCAACGAGAACGCCAACGGACTACTGCGCCAATACTTCCCCAAAGGCACCGACCTGTCGTTCTACGGCCCCGGATGGCTCGACCAGGTCGCCGCCGAACTCAACGCCCGACCCCGCAAACGCCTCAACTGGCGCACCCCCGCCGAAGAACTCCAACGACTACTCTCAGACCCGTCCACATTCGTTGCAGCGACCGCCTGAATCGCGCTTATCCACAGCCCTGGTGCAGAACTCGGTGAAAGGGTCGATGAACGCCACCGCCGACCACAGCTAGGTCGATCACCAGGGGCCCGGTCATGGCTAGCGCATCGCGACAACCAGGGCCGACCAACCACACCACACCACCGCCGACCCACTACCCGCGGGAGATCCAGTCGACGCCGGTCAGCCGCGTCACGGTAGATCGTCCGGCGAGGCATCGACCGCGATCACGACGTCGTCGTCGATGGTGCCCGCGCCTCGTTTTGCGCCGCAAGCGTGCCGCCGGTCGCCGAACCGTGGCCGGCGATCTCGTCGTGAGCCTGATCCAGCGTTATGGTGCGGTGCGCCCGGTTCCTGGTGAACCACAGCGAGCGGCCCCACGAATAAAGGGTGCCGAACCGGTTGCCCCATCCGATCAGGTACAACACGTGAATGAACGCCCACATCAAATAGGCCGTGATGCCGGTGAAACTCATACCACCGGAGCGCGCCACGGCGTGTGTTCGACCGATTGTGGCCATGGTGCCTTTGTCGAAATACTTGAATGGCGCGACGTTGGTGTCGCCATCGAGCCGCGCCCGAATCACCTTGCCGACGTACTTTCCCTCTTGAAGCGCCGGCTGGGCAATGCCGGGCATGCCGTTCAGGGACACCATGTCGCCGATGGCGAAGACTTCCGGATGGCCGGGAAGGGTGCAGTCGGGCTCGACCATGATTCGGCCGGCTCGATCCGTCTCGGCACCGGTCGCCGAGGCCAGTAGCTGCGCAAGCGGAGACGCCTGCACACCCGCGGCCCACACCTTGGTCCTCGCTTCGATTCGCTCCTCAGCATCGTCCTTCCGGACGGTGATCCCACCCTCGTCGATCTGGGTGGCCAACGCGCCACACCGCACTTCGACACCCATCCGCTCGAGGACCTTGGCGGTGTACCGCTGAAGTCGTTCGTCGAAGGGGCCGAGGACTGCCGGGCCGGCCTCGATGAGCACGATCCTCGCCTGACGTGTGTCGATCCCACGGTAATCGTGGGGCAGCACGCGATGGGCCAGCTCGGCAATCTGGCCGACAACCTCGACGCCCGTCGGCCCGGCACCCACCACGACAAACGAGAGAAAGGCTTCGCGTTCGTTCTGGTCGGTTGCCAGCTCAGCCATTTCGAAGGCACCCAGGATGTGATTCCGGAGGTGCCGAGCATCCTCGAGCGTCTTCATTCCCGGTGCGAATTCGGCCCACTCGTCGTTGCCGAAATACGCGTGGGTTGCACCGGCGGCCACCACCAAGGTGTCGTACGGCAGCGCAATTCGTGCTCCGTTCGGTGCGACCGCCCAAACGGTTCGCGCCTTCAGGTCGATATCCACGACTTCGCCGAGTACGACGTTGGCGTTCTTCTGTTTCTGCACAACGCGTCGCAGTGCCGGCGCGATCAAGCCCTCGGGCAGGATGCCGGTGGCAACCTGATACAGCAGCGGCTGGAAGAGGTGATGGTTCGTCTTGTCGATCAGCGTCACGTCGACGTCGGATTTCGCCAGAACCTTGCTGACATTCACCCCGCCGAAACCGCCGCCAACCACAACGACTTTGGGGCGCTCGCGGGTAGTCGGGCCGTCGTCCAATTCCGCCGCCTCCATTCTGCGACTACTTCAACCGGTCCTTGACTGCACCGAGGTATGCCTGTGACGTTTCACGGATGAGGTCGGCTTGGGTCGACACAAATTTTTCGACCCAGTCGGGACTCAGATCCTTTGCTGTGTCTTCCTCGAGCTTGAGCACGCCGTTCAACATCCTCTCGTATGCCTCCAGCCACACGAGGCCGTTCTCTTTGCTCAATGCAAGAACGCGCTCGCTCGTCTGTTTGATTCGCTCTGCGGCCGCCTCGACATCCGGGGTGAAATTCGGTGTTTGAGCCATTTGCATCCTCCTTGGCTAGCTCGAGCGCAGTCTCGCATGCGGCAAGAGGCGACGGTAGGGCCCGACGCGCAAGTTCCATCCAGCAAGAAGGCGTGGCTCCGGCGTACTCGCGCGGCCAACATGGAGTTCGACCAACAGTGACGTGGAGGAACCTGGATGCCCGCGAACGAGTCCACCGACAGGCAGCCGGCTGACGCGGCCGACGTCGGGGTCAAAGCGATCGACGTGCACAACCATGCGATGCCTCTGCCGTTGCTCGAATGGCTCGAGCGCGACGGCCTGTCGGACCTGTCGGGGATCGGGGACGGTGTCGTCCTCCTTGATCCAGGGGTAAGTGGCGTCGGCAAGAACACGCCGCTTCCCCTCGCCCGGTCCCAGTACGACCCTGCCACCCGGCTGGCCGAGATGGACGACGTCGGGGTTTGGGTTCATGCGGTCTCCATGCCGCCGTTCCTGTACTGCTCCAACTCCGAGGACAGAAAGCTTGTCACCACAACCATCGCGCGCGGCAACGACGCCCTCGCCGACTACGTCGCCGAGGGAGCCGGCCGGCTGTACGGCCTCGGGTCGATTCCGCTCGGATTCCCCGACGCCGCGAACGAGGCCCGACGCTGCCTCGACGACCTGGGTTTCCCTGGCGTCGCCATCGGCACCCGCGGAGGTGGAAAAGAGCTCGATGACCCTGTGAACGAGGATCTTTGGGCGCTGCTGGCAGAGCGAGACGCGTTCATCTTCGTCCACCCCAGCGGGGTCCCTGATGTGCACCGGCAACGCGATTTCTATCTGCCCCAGCTCGTCGGCTACCCGGCCGAGACGGCGATCAGCATCGCCCGGATGATCTATGGCCGGGTGTTCGAACGTTTCGACCTGTCCATGTGTCTGGCGCATGGCGGGGGCTGCCTGCCGTGGCTGCGCGGTCGGCTCGACCTGGGCTGGCAGCGCAAGGACGTCGCTCACACCACTGAGATCCCACCGAGCGAGTTCTGCAAGCGGCTGTACTACGACACCGCGGTATTCGACACCACGCTGCTGTCTCACCTCGTCTCGGACATGGGCGTCGATCGGGTCCTCCTCGGCACCGATCACCCCTTCGAGCTAGGTGACACCGATCCGGTGGGAACTGTGCGATCACTCGGTCTTGGTGCCGACGACACTGAGGCGATCCTCTGGCGCACAGCGGATTCCCTGCTCAGAGCTCAGTCCTCGGCGCAACCCGCGGTTCCTTCAGCCAAGCATCGGCGGTGACGGCGATGGATGGCTTGCTGTTCGCTCGACTGCAGTTCGCATTGACGACGCTCTACCACTTCTTCTTCGTACCGGTTTCGATCAGCCTGGCCTTCTATCTCGCCATCATGCAGACCGCGTGGTACCGCACGGGCAAGCCGAAATACCTCAAAATGGTGAAGTTCTGGAGCAAACCCTTCCTGATCTGTTTCGCGGTGGGTGTCGTGACAGGGATCGTGCTGGAGTTCGAGTTCGGGATGAACTGGAGTGAGTATTCGAGGTTCGTAGGCGACGTTTTCGGCGCGCCACTTGCCATGGAGGCATTGCTTGCGTTCTTCCTGGAGGCAACGTTCATCGGGCTGTGGATCTTCGGTTGGGATCGGCTGCCCAAAGGCCTTCACCTGGTTTGCATTTGGTGTGTCGCCATCGGTACCAGCCTTTCTGCGTACTTCATTCTCGCGGCGAACTCGTGGATGCAGAATCCCGTCGGGTTCACATACAACGCGGAATCCGGCCGAGCCGAGCTGACCGACATCTGGGCGGTGTTGACCAATCCGGTTACCGTGGTTGCGTTCCCGCACATACTCGCCGGTGCCATGCTCGCGGGCGCGGCCGTCATCATGGGAATCGCGGCGTGGCACCTGGCGCGCCATCAGCACATCGAGGTGATGCGCACTTCGCTGCGGTTCGGCTTGTTCATGGCAGTAGCGGCCGGCATCGGCACCACGATCACCGGCGACATGCAGGGCAAGGTGATGACGGAAGTTCAGCCGATGAAAATGGCGGCGGCGGAAGCCCTGTGGGACTCCAAGTCGGACGCGTCGTTTTCGATCTTCACCATCGGAACCCGAGACGCAACGCGGGAAGTGTTCTCCGTGCGCCTTCCGTACCTGCTTTCCTATCTCGCCGAGGGCGATATTCACGCGGAAGTCGAGGGCATCAACGACCTCCAGGCCGAGTACGAGCAGCGGTTCGGGCCCGGGGCGTACACGCCGCACGTCCCGACGACATACTGGAGCTTCCGGTACATGATCGGCCTGGGCGCCGTGACCACGGGGTTGGCGCTGCTCGGCATCTGGCTCACCCGACGAGGCAGGCTTCCGGACAATCGTTGGTTCTGGCGCGCGCTCATCTGGACAACGCCGCTGGCGATCCTGGCTCACAGCTTCGGCTGGATTTTCACCGAGGTGGGTCGTCAGCCATGGTCGGTGTTCGGCGAGATGCTCACGCGCGAAGCATTGTCGCCGTCGGTTCCCGCATGGCAGGTGATCACCTCCCTCGTCGTGTTCGCGGTGCTGTACGTCGTGATCGGGGCCATCGCGCTGCGCCTCCTTTTTCGGTATGCAAAGGCCGGCCCCCCGCCGGATGACCCTGCTCCGAGTTCGGACGCCGAAACACCGACGCAACAACTGACCTTCGCCTATTAGGACGCATCGTGACATTGCCTGAATTCTGGTTCCTGCTAATCGGTTTCATGTTTGCGTCGTATTTCATGCTTGAAGGATTCGATTTCGGCGTCGGGGCTCTGCTACCTGTCCTCGGCAAGGACGACATCGGCCGACGGGTCATGATCAACACGATCGGCCCGGTCTGGGATGCGAACGAAACGTGGTTGGTGCTCGCCGCCGGAGCGATGTTCGCGGCATTCCCGTACTGGTATGCCACTGCGTTCAGCGCCTTCTACCTGCCGCTGCTTGTCATTCTCGGGGCGTTGATCGTGCGAGGTCTGGCATTCGAGTTCCGCGGCAAGAAAGACGACGAGCAGTGGCGGCGCCGATGGGATCGCTGCAACACCGTTGGTTCGATCGTCGTCCCCGTTGTCTGGGGGATGTTCTTCGCGAACATGGTCCGCGGCCTGCCGATTGATGCCGCGGGCGACTACGCCGGCGGGATTCTGGACCTTGTGTCTCCGTACGCGGTGCTCGGCGGGCTGGTCGTACTCTCGATGTTCGTCACCCACGGCGCGATCTTCGTGACGCTGAAGACCAGCGGCGGAATTCGGCACGACGCTTCCGAGCTGGCGACCCGACTCGGCGTCGGCACAATAATCCTCGCCACGGCGTTTTTGAGTTGGACCATCGCCTCGAACGGCGACGTGCCGTCGGCGACACTCGCGACCGTGGTCGTCGCCGCCATGGTCGGTGCACTGGTGGCGAATGTGCGCGGCAGCGAAGGCGTCGCCTTCTTCCTCACCGCCAGCTCTGTTGTGCTGCTGGTCGCGACTTACTTTGTGCTGCTGTACCCCAACGTGATGCCGTCGACAATCGACCCCGCCAACAACCTCACGATTGCGAACGCAAGTTCGTCGTCCTACACGTTGACACTGATGAGCTGGGTGGCGCTTCTCGTCGTGCCGTTCGTCCTGGCGTACCAGACGTGGAGCTACTGGGTGTTCCGCAAGCGGTTGAGTCGAGACCACATTCCACTGATCCCGCAGCACGGCGCCGCCGCGGGCGGCAACCGATCGACCTGATGCGTGCGATCGACCCACGCCTGCTGCGGCGCGCGCGCTCCAGTTCGGGATTCTTAGTCGTATGCGTGGTGATAGGGCTCGCCATCGCAGCGTGTGTACTGGGACAAGCCGTCACGCTCGCCGTGGCCATCAGCCGAGTTTTCGCGGGCGGCGCTGACCTACGCGGGATCAGCATGCTCCTGGTGCTGCTGGCCGGCTTGGCGGTGACCCGCGCCATACTGGCATACCTGCAGGAGACGGCGGCGGCGCGGGCCTCGGCACTCGTGAAGTCGCAGTTGCGCGACGGGCTGATGCGCCGCGCCCTCGCCGGGGGTCCGTCGTGGCTTTCCGAACACCGCACCGGAGAGATCACGCAGCTGGCCACCCGCGGGGTGGAATCGATCGACCCGTACTTCGCACGCTATCTGCCGCAGGTGGTACTGACCGCGATCATCTCGCCGCTGTTCGTGGTGGTGATCTGGGCGACAGACTGGATCTCAGGGGTTGTGCTGCTGCTGACCCTTCCCATCGTCCTGCTCTTCATGGTGCTTGCCGGATTGTCCGCCCAGCGCCGCACCAATGAGCAGTGGCGGGCTCTCGGGCGCATGTCGAATCATTTCCTCGACGTCGTCGACGGCCTGACGACTCTTCGGATATTCGGTCGAGCACGTGCGCAGCGCCGCGCAGTGGAATCGGTGACCAACGAGTATCGCCGAACCACGATGGGAGTCCTGCGGCTTTCGTTCCTCTCGTCGTTCGTGCTCGAGCTGTTTGCGAGCCTGTCGGTCGCCATCGTGGCCGTCCAGGTCGGGCTCCGTCTCATCGGCGGGAGCATCGAATTGGAGGTCGCGCTCATCGTCCTGCTCCTCGCCCCCGAAGCCTTCCAGCCTCTGCGCACCCTTGGCGCGAGCTATCACGCTGCCGCCGAGGGCCGGTCGGTGACGGGAAAGATTCTGGACATCCTCGATGACCCGGCCCCCTCGCGGGGTGGCCAGCCCGTGCCTCGACCGAGCGAGTTCGTTGCCGTCAAGGAGATCAGTGTCCTGGGGGTCGACACTGCGATCCGCACCCTGGCGCCAACGTCTTTCGAGTTGATTGAAGGCGAGGTCGTCGCGCTCGTCGGCCCAAGCGGCTGCGGCAAGTCCACGGTGCTGAGCGTGATGCTGGGCTTTCTCGATCCGTGCGCGGGCACAGTCTGGATGGACGGCGTTTCGGTGGCCGAAGCCGACCACCGCAGCTGGCTCGACCACATTGCATGGATGCCGCAGCGGCCCACACTGTCGGCGGACACGGTCGCGGGCAACGTTGCGCTCGGCGCACCCGACGCCACCGACGACGAAGTCGCAGCAGCTATGACGAGAGCTGCCTGCGGGAGCATCGACCCTCGCCGGCGGATCGCGCAGGACGGTGCCGACCTCTCCGCGGGAGAACGTCAACGCATCGCGCTTGCGCGTTGCTTCCTTCGCGCGGAGCGGGGCGCGAGTCTCCTCCTGCTGGACGAGCCCACTGCGCATCTCGACGCGCCGACCGAGCAGCGCATTCTCGCTGCGATACGCCAGTTCAGCGTCGGCCGTTTCGTGCTGATGGTTGCGCATCGTCCCTCCGCGATCCGTTTCGCCGACCGGATCATCGAGATCGGCGCTGCCGCCTCCGGCGGGAACTCACCCATGCTCACCGCGGCTCTGTCATGAGGTCGGCGTCCCTTACCGGGCACGTGGATTCGACGAAGAGGCTGCTCCGCCTGGCCGCTCCGGGACGGAGACAGTTCTTCACCGCATGTGGCCTCGGTGTGCTTGCCGTCGGCAGCGGCATCGGTCTCATCGCCTGCGCCGCCTGGCTGATCAGCGCGGCGTCATTGCAGCCACACATCGGCGCGCTCGCGGTGGCGATCGTGGGCGTTCGGGTCTTCGCCCTCGGCAAGGCCGTGCTGCGTTACCTGGAGCGTCTCGACTCCCACGATGTCGCCTTCCGCATGCTCGCAACCATCCGGATGCGTTTCGTCGCTGCGCTGGAGCCGCTGTCGCCCGGTGCCCTGCCGGTGTTCCACCGCGGCGATCTCCTTGCGAGGATGGCGTCCGACGTCGACGGGTTGCAGGACCTGCCGCTGCGGGTCCTACAACCCGTCGCAGTCGCAGCCGGAGCTGCCGCATTGGCTGTCGGTATCGTCGCGACGTTGCTGCCCTCGTCGGCTGTCGTCCTGGCTGCGACGCTTGCCGTCGCAGCCATCGCGGCACCGGCGGCGACCTCTTGGGCCAATCGACGCGCGGAGTCCCGGTTGGCCAAGGCGCGGGCAGAACTTTCGACCAGTGTCGTCACGCTGCTGCACGCGAGAGCCGACCTGGTCGCCTACGGTGCCGCGCAGCAACAGCTCGCCGAGCTGAAGGCATTCGATGCCCGTTTGACCCGTATCGCGCGGTCCTCCGCGCTCGCCGCCGGTGTAGGCGCGGGCATCGGCGCCGTCTGCGCCGGTGGTGCCGTTTGGGGCGCACTCGCCCTAGGCACGTCGGCGGTACGCGACGGCGCGTTGAGTGGCGTAATGCTCGCCGTCGTCGTGTTGATTCCGCTTGCGGCATTCGAGGCCGTGCAGGTCCTTCCAACCGCGACGCTCGCGTACAGCCGGTCCCGACAGAGTGGTGAACGCGTCATCGAATTGATGGACAGGCCCGCCCCGGTGACCGAGCCGGTCAGCCCTCGGCGGTTGGATCGCGCCAACCTCTGGCCGATTTCGTTGCGTCGTGCGGGCGCGCGCTGGCCTGACACGCATTCAGCGGCGCCCGACGCGGTCACCGCGGTCGATCTTGAACTCATGCCCGGGCGGACGGTGGCGGTGGTCGGCGAGAGCGGCTCGGGAAAGACCACGTTGTCGGCGATGCTGCTGCGTTTCATCGAGCCGAGCTCGGGTGGCTACTACCTCGGCGGTGTGAACGCCCGCGACATCCCGGGCGACGAGATCCGCCGAATGGTCGGTCTGTGCGCGCAGGATGCCCACATATTCGATTCGACCATCCGGGAGAACCTTCGTCTCGCCCGCCCGGAGTGCGACGACAACGACCTCCGCGACGCCCTCCGCCGTGTCCGCCTGCTCGACTGGGTCCAGCAGCTGCCCGACGGATTGGACACCCAGGTCGGGGAGGGCGGACGGCGGCTGTCCGAAGGAGAACGTCGGCGGATATCCGTGGCGCGGGTGCTGTTGGCCGACTTCCCCGCGATCGTGTTCGACGAACCGACCGCCAATCTCGACCAACCCACCGCCGATGCGCTCGTGCGCGACCTCCTCGCTGCCACCGCTGATCGTGCGACCTTGCTGATAACCCACAGGCTGTCCGCTCTCGAACTGGTCGACGAAATCATCGTGCTGAAGAAGGGCGGCGTGGCGGAGCGGGGAACACACGACCACTTGGTTCTCGTCGGCGGCCTCTACGCAGCCTCGTTGCGGTCCGAGCACGGCCCAGGGAGCCATTCCTAGGTGTACCCCACCCGGTAAGTGGGAACATCTGAGACAGATGAGGAGTTGAGGCGTGGCAGGAAATTCGGCCGATCCTGGACGGTCGGTGACCAGCAAGGTCACCGCGATCTTGATGGTGTTCGCCGACGGTGACGAGCACACGCTGACCGAGATCGCCGCCGCTGCCGACCTACCGACCTCGACCGCGCACCGGTTGGCCTCAGAACTGGTCGCCTGGCGTCTGCTCGAGCGCACCGAGGAACGCAGCTACCGGATCGGCCTGCCGCTGCGAATGATCGCCACCGAGTACGCCGAGTCCGAAGTGTGCTCCTACACAATGACGGTGATGCGAGCCCTGCCGGTGCTACACGAACTGTCCCGCGCGACCCGCAACGAGGTGCGACTGGGCGTTCTTCGTGGTTCAGATGTGCTGACGCTGCAGCCGCACACCAACCGGTTCTCCGAACGCGTACGCGCCGAAGGACTCCTGCACGGTCTCGTGCCGGCACATGCGGCAGCCTCGGGTAAAGCGCTGCTGGCCTTCTCCCCACCCACCGTCGTCAACGGTGTCATCGCCGCCGGGTTGCCGGCATTCACCCGCCACACCATCACCTCGCCCGACGTCTTGCGCCAGAAGCTTTCGGTCATCCGGCTGACCCAGATCGCGACATCGCGAAACGAGTTCGAATGCGGCAAAGCCGGCATCGCGATGCCGGTCTTCTACGGCGGGGGCCGCGTCGCCGCCGCCATCGAACTCACCGTCGGTGATCTCGGCAGCCAACTCAAGCCCGCCGCCAGCGCGCTATCCGTTGCATGCCACAGCCTCTCACGCCAACTCGCCACCGAGATTCGCGCAATGGCAAAGCCGAACCCGTCGCACGACCCAAAGTGCGGGGCTCGCCCTGAGCTCGCACCGCTGACCGCCTAGCGTCAGGGGTAAATCTGCCAGTCTTGGGCCAGTCGGATATCCGCAGCCGAACGCGGAGATGCCTCAGCCCGGATGAGCCGAAGGATCGCCTCGCGCGCCACCGTCGATGTTGAGAGGCCACGACTGGCCGCGAGGCGCTCCAACTCCTCGTGCTCCTCGGCAGTGAGGTGCACCTGCAACGTCTTGCTGGAGGCCCCGGCGACCTGATCACCGAGACCGGTCATGTCGTTGGTAT
>CAVUPN010000009.1:0-261475 GCA_963743225.1 uncultured Actinomycetota bacterium
CGGCCCGCGCACTCGTCGACTATGCACTGCACGCGGGTGGTCAGGACAACATCACCGTCGCGGTGATCCCGATAAGGGAGTGTTGCATGGGTCCGGCTGAGCAGCAAGGAGTCTCGGGCATTGCTGTCGACGTCGACCACAATCCCTATCTCGCCGGAAGAAACCGCGACGGTCGATGCCATCGTCAGCATCGCTGTGGGAAGCCAGATGGTGGTGGACGAACCGCCGCAGCGGGTCGAGGCGATCATCATCGACTGTTCCACGTCGATGAAGTCGCCCTCAGGGCAAATTCGACGAAGCGAAGCGAGCCACCAAGGCAGCGGTCAGCGAAATGGCCGACGGCACCTACTTCACGATCATCGCCGGTACTGAGATGGCCGCGCCCGTCTACCCCGAAGACGGTCGGCCGAGGTCGCGAGCCGTGACGCAACCCGGGCGGCGGCTTCGCACGCCGTCGACAGCCTGCAACCCAACGGCGGGACAGCCATCGGCACCTGGCTCGCACGCGTCCGCCAGATAGCCGCACAACATCCGGGAGCGCTCGCACACGCGATCCTGCTCACCGACGGGCAAGGACGAACACGAGACTCCGCGAGCAGCTTCTGTGCGGAATCGGGCTGAGCGAAGGCGAATTCTACCTGCGACATGCCGGGGTGTGGGCACGGACTGGCAGGTTGACGAGCCGCGGGCGATCTCGGCGGCGCACGCGCGGGCACCGTGGACACCGTGGCCGACCCCGCCAGACCCGCGGAGCCGATTTCGTTCGGAGATGATGCGCGCTTCGATGAGCAAGTCGGTCCCGGACCTGACGCTGCGGCTGTGGACGCCTCCTCGGCCGCGCCGATGTCAACGTCGCTCAAGCAAGTCGCGCCGACCGTCGAGGACCTGACCGACCGCCGAGTCGACGCCGGAACGCAGCGCGGTGAGTACGGGTCGGGCCTCGGGGGCGCCGAGGATCGCGACGACCACATCGAAGTCGACGTCGAACCCGCGGCCGTCGGTCGCGAGAAGCTGGCCGCGCGGGTCGAGTGTCGTCGCCGGGCGCCGAGGTCCGGCGGGCGAGGGGCTGGTGACGGCGGTGTGGACCGCCGATACCGCGCTGTCGGCGCGGATCAGTCGCCGGGTGGCGCACTACACGGGCCAGGCGGAGCTTGCGCGAGCGGTCCAGGACAGGCTGGCCGCACGCAAGGACGGCGATGTCGCCACTGCGACCGCAAAGCTGGGCCGCGCCATGGAACTCGCTGTCGAGTCGGGCAACGACGCGACGGCCAACTGCTCGGGCAAGTCATCGAGGTCGACGAGCACACGGGCACCGCGCGGTTGCGACGCGATGTCGACGCGGCCGACGAGATGGCCCTCGATGCGCGATCGACCCGAACCTCGCGAGTACGGAAGGAGGACCTTGATGCCGACCTGCGCCGAAGGCCACGACACCGAAGCCACCGACTACTGTGACGTGTGCGGCTCGCCAGTGACGGCTGCGACGGTGTGTCCAGCGTGCAACGCACCCGTCAGCGGCCGCTTCTGTGAGGCGTGCGGTCACGACTTCAGGGCGCTGCCCGAACCCGCGGCCGCCCCCAGCCGCCCCGCAGTCCACCGAAGCTGCCGTATCGGTCGAATGGACCGCCGTCACCGCCGATCCGGGAGTACTACAAGCGCGTCATCGCACGCGGCGGCCCGGACACTGTCGACTTTCCCGAGTTCTTTCCGGAGCGACGAATCACTCTGTACGGCAACACATTGATCGGTCGCGCCAATCGCAAACAAGGCATCGAACCCGGCATCGATCTCGGCATCCACCCGACCGACCGTGGCGTTTCCACGCAACACGCCGTTCTGCGGATGCAGGACTGCGGGTCTCACGGTTACCGACCTGGGATCGACCAACGGAACCAGCCTCAACGACAGCGACGACCTCTTGGGAAACGGCGAAGAGATCGCTCTCGCTGACGGTGACCGCATACACGTCGGCGCCTGGACCACGATCATTGTCGGCAGGAGTCCGGGAGAAAGGGGTGACGGGCACCCATGACCGGGCAGGACCGGGAGTCTGCATTGACGCGCGCGAGCAGTCGGCGGCGAGCCAGGGAGATTCTGGCGGCGGCGCTCGGTCGCGATATGGTCGAACCCGGGAGCGGTCCTGGACACTGTCCTCGAGTACGCCGCGCGACTGTGTGGAGCGGCAGCCGCCCAGCTGTTCATTCGCGACGGAGACCCTGTTCCGCCTCTCTCGCGTCTCCGACGAGACGCCTGAGGAGTACCGCCAGATACCTGATGGCTCATCCCTATCGCGCGGCAATCGCCTGGTCGACCGTTCGGCCGCGCGGCTGAGGAAAAGCACACAGTCCAGATCCGCCGACGTGCTCGCCGACGCAGGACTACGGTCGCCTGGACCTCCAGCGTCTCACCGGTTTTCGCACACTGCTCTCCACACCGATGATCCTGCAGGACGAGGTTGTCGGAGTGCTGGCGATGTGGCGCACCGATGTCGCGCCTTTCGATGAACGTGAACGCCAGCTCCTCGAGGAGTTCGCCGTGCAGGGAGCGATCGTGCTCCGTCAGGTCGACTTGATGCGCGATCTCGAGTCACGAGGGACCGAATTGTCGGACAAGGTCGAGCAACTCGAGGCACTCCGCGAGGTCGACGAGGCGGTTGGCTCAAGCCTCGACCTCGACGAGGTTCTCGAGCGCATCGTCACCAATGCCGTGCGGCTGACCAACCTCGGCTTCGGCGATATCACCCTGAGCACCGATGGCGGATCCATCCTCGAGTACGACGAGGCACCGACTCGTTCCACGTCCGAGGAAAGTACGGAAGCAGCCCCAGCCTCTGGGAGCGGTTGCGGGACATCACCATTGACCGGAAGTCGAGTCTGGTCGGTCATGACCGCGCTCGCCGATCAGCCGCTCGAGATTTCCGATCTCGCTCGGCCGAGCGTGACGAGTTTCTGGAGACAGCTGTTCCAGGACGGGTGGCGATCTGTGCTCGCCCTCCCGATGATCGGCGGCGACAAGGTCATCGGTGTGCTGGTGATCCGCCGTCGCGGAACCGGTAGTTTCCCGCCAGACGTGATCGAGCTGCTCGAAACGTTCGCCACTCAATCGGCGGTCGCCATCGTCAACGCACGCCTGTACCGCGAGCTCGAGACGCAGAGCCGAGAGCTCTCGATCGCGAGCAATCACAAGTCGGAATTCCTGGCTAGCATGTCGCACGAATTGCGAACCCCGCTCAATGCGGTGATCGGCTTCTCGGAAGTGTTGCTTGAGCGTATGTTCGGCGAGATCAACGAGCGTCAGGAGGAGTACCTCCGCGACATCTGGAACTCCGGGCGCCATCTGTTGGAACTCGTGGACGAGATCCTGGATCTCTCGAAAGTCGAAGCGGGCCAAATGGTGCTCGAGTCGAGCACCTTCTCCGTCGGAGCGCTCTGGAGTACACGCTGGCAATGGTCCGTGAGCGCGCCGCGTCGCACGCCATCAAGATCTCGGTCGACGTCGCCGACGAATTGGAGAGATCGAAGCCGACGAGCTGCGATTCAAGCAGGTCGTCCTGAACTTGTTGTCCAATGCGGTGAAGTTCACACCGGACGGCGGTAGCGTGACCGTCCGCGCCCACCGGGACGGACATCGACCTCGTGGTCACGGTGACCGACACCGGTATCGGCGTGCCCCCCGAGGATCAGGAGAGGATCTTCGACTCCTTCCAGCAGGGTGGCCGCGGTCCGGCCAGGGAAGAGGGCACGGGGCTCGGACTGACCCTGTCTCGACGAATCGTCGGGCTGTTCGGCGGCGGATTCTGGCTGGAAAGCACTGTAGGCGTGGGAAGTACATTCGGGTTCGCGATCCCGGCGGTGTCGTGGTCACGGAGGCGAGTCGACTGCGCACCTGCAGGGTGAGTTCCCGGTCGTGGTGCTCGTCGACGACGACCGGGCCTCGCTCGATCTCATGTCGGCGTACCTCGATCCGAGACGCATCGGTGCAGGTGGTCCGCGCCACCGACGGCGTGAGCGCCCTCGAGCTCATTCGCAAGGTGCTGCCTGCCGCGGTCGTGCTCGACATCAGGCTGCCACGGCTCGACGGCTGGCATGTGCTGGCCGAGCTCAAGGCGGCTGATGACACCGCCGCGATTCCCGTCGTCATCGCCTCGGTTGTCGACGACCGGCTCCAGGGCCAAGCCCTCGGTGCGGCCGTCCAATTGCTCAAGCCGGTCAGTCGCGACGACCTGATCGACGCGCTGCGAGGCGTGGGCGCCCTCGCCAAGGAAGGAAGGAGCGGTCGATGGATGACCCAGTGACGGTGCTGGCGGTGGACGACCAATCGGTCAACCTTCGTCTCCTCGATGCGGTCCTGACCCCGCGTGGGCATCGCGTCCTCAGCGCATCCTCGGGCGCCGAGGCCCTCGCTCTGCTCGCGACCGAGGACGTCGACCTCGTCCTCTCCGACGTCGTGATGCCGGAGATGGATGGCTACGAAGTCTGCCGCCGGATTCGGTCCAATCCGTCGACCGACGTTCCTTCCCGTCGTGATGATCACGGCCAGCGGAAGCGAACAGAGGCTGAACGCCCTCACGGCGGGCGCTGATGATTTCATCACCAAGCCCTTCGATCAGAGCGAACTGCTGGCGCGGGTGGCGTCCCTGGCGCGGATCAAGCGCTATCACGACACGATCCGGCGGCAGGCAGACGAGTTGGCCGCCTGGAACACGGAACTCGAGTCTCGGGTGGCCCAGCAGGTGGCCGAGCTGGAGCGTACGAACCGGCTACGCCGTTTCCTGTCACCACAATTGGCCGATGTGGTCATCGGCGACGAGCACCTTCTCGAAAGCCATCGCCGTGAGATCGTCGTGCTCTTCGCAGACCTGAGAAACTTCACACACTTCGCCGAGACGAGTGAACCCGAGGAGGTGATGGGGGTCCTCGCGGAGTATCACGGGGCGATGGGTGCGTTGGTCCACGAATATCAGGGCACGCTGGAGCGGTTCACCGGCGACGGGATCATGGTGTTCTTCAACGATCCGATCCTCCACGACGACGCCGCCGAGCGCGCCGTACGCATGGCGCTGAAGATCCGAGATGCGGTGAACGAACTGGCCGTCCGGTGGCGTCGCAAAGGTTACGACCTCGCCCTTGGGCAGGGCATCGCTCAAGGCTTCGCGACTCTCGGCCGGATCGGCTTCGAAGGACGCTTCGACTACGCCGCGATCGGCAGCGTCACGAATCTGGCCGCGCGGCTGTGCTCAGACGCCGGGCCCTGGCAGGTGCTGGTCACCGACCGCATTCTCGCCGCCATCGAACACACGGCCGTCGCCGAAGAGGTCGGCGACGTGCAACCAAAGGGATTCAGCCGGACGGTACGAGTCCACAACATTTGCGAAATCAACGAGGTGAACACATGACACAACTACAAACACCAAACCGAACCCTGGGTCAGCTGGGCGAAGACGACCGCTATCGGGCCTTCGACGACTTGCAACTGTCGATGGGCGACGCGTGGGACTCGATACAGAAGAATTTGGAGGACGAATCGGTTGTCGTGGTCCCCTCGATCAGCATCGAGCGCACCACGGCCGCTGGCACCGGTACCGTCACACAGGCGATGGAGGAACGCGCCTTGTTCCTGCTGCTGCTGCTCCGCCAGCCGCGGCTGCGCATGATCTATGTAACCTCACAACCGATCCCCGAGGCGATCATCGAGTACTACCTCGGGCTGCTCTCCGGGGTCATTCCCAGCCACGCTCGCTCACGACTCACGCTGGTCCCGGTCGGCGACGCGTCTCCGATGTCACTCAGCGCGAAGCTGTTGGCGCGACCACGGCTGCTCCGGGAGATTCGGGCATTGATTCCGAATTCCGAACGCTGTCATCTCATTCCGTACAACACCACTCCGCTGGAGCGGGATGTCGCGCTGTCCCTTGGTATTCCGATGTACGGGGCGGACCCGCGCCTGGCTGACCTTGGCAGCAAGACCGGTTGCCGCCGCATGTTTGAGGAGTGCGAAGTGCAGTATCCGGTCGGGGCAGAGGATCTGCACACCGTCGACGACATCGTGGCTGCTGTGCAGAGCATGCGGCAGCGGCGGCCGTCACTCAAGTTGGCGATCGTCAAGCTCAACGAGGGGGTCTCGGGCGCCGGCAACGCGTCGTTGGACGTGGACGGGTTGCCGGCTCCGGGCGCGCCGGACGAGGCGGCGGCGATCGCCGAACGGATACGGCGCCTGCAACCAGAGTCGGAGAAGCTGACCGTCGACGCCTATCTGGCCGCGTTCGAGAAGAACGGCGGCATCGTGGAGGAGCGGATCACCGGCGTCGCGCTGGAGAGTCCGAGCGTGCAGATGCGGGCTCTGCCGGACGGCACCGTCGAGCTGCTTTCGACGCACGACCAACTGCTCGGGGGTGCAAGCGGCCAGAAGTACTTGGGTTGCGTGTTCCCGGCGGACCCCGGCTATGCGGCGAGCATCGCCGAGCCCGCGATGGTGGTCGGGCGACATCTCGCGGAGCGGGGCGTATTAGGCCGCTTCGCAGTGGATTTCGTTGTCGTGCAGGACGAAACGGGCGCCTGGACGCCATATGCGATCGAACTCAACCTTCGCAAGGGCGGAACCACCCATCCGTTCCTGACCCTGCAGTTCTTGTGCGGCGGCAATTACGACGGCGAGCGCGGCGTCTTCGTGACCCCCGAAGGCGTCAGCAAGTATCTGGTCGCAACGGACCATCTCGAAGACGACCGGCTCAAAGTCCTGACCGTGGAAGACCTCTTCGATGTGGTCGTGCAACACGGCGTGCACTTCGACCAATCACGCCGAACCGGAGTGGTGTTCCACATGATCAGCTGCCTTACCGAATGCGGCCGCATCGGAATGACCGCCGTCGGCGACAGCCCAGAGGAAACGTGGCGCATTTATCAGGAGGCAGAGTCGGTTCTCCTGGAGGAGGCGGACCTGGCGCTTCAGGAGGAAGCGGTGATTCACTAGGCGCGGCAGCAGACAGTACTGCGCTTACCACCGCGCAGTTACATTGGCAGCGAGCTGTTCGGCAATCTTCACCGCCGAATCAGCGGGGTTGGCGCTGCACGTATTGACGTCGATAATCACGTTTTTTCTGTGCGCCAGCGCGCGTCCACAGCTCCAGCCGGGGGCACTGGCGTTCTGTTGAGTCGTGGTGGTGCTCAGTGTGCCGTCACCGTTGGCGATCTGTCCGACGGACCACTGCGACTCGCTCTGCGTGTGGGTGTACTGGCCGCACGCCGGCCACCGCTCAGCGGCGGCGTCGAAGAAGGCAACGGCTTTTTCCGCGGTGGGGAACAACACCACCGCTTGCTTGAGATAGTGCGTGAAGTTATCGCCGTTGTTCAGACTTTCATCGCGCTCGGCCCGGTAGCCGCTGTCGGCATAGACCGGGGCCTCCGCCGCGCCGTCGATGGCGAGGCACTCCTGAGGCGCCATGGTGGCGCTGTTGTCAGACATCGAGGTCTGGCGATTCGTGACCGACATTCCGGCCGTCCCCATAGCGACGTTCACTTGTTCGGGGTTGAGCAGCAACCCGGCCAGCTCGCGCTCAACAAGAGGGCGCGGAATCATCGACAGGGTGGTGGTGGGCGACTCGGCGTTGCCTATGGTGGTGGCGCACCCGACGATCGAACCGCAGATGACTGCAACCGCTAGTGCGGCCGTTGGCTGGCGCATGTTCCTCCCATTCCAGCCGTGCCCAACCGATCCAGCGTGCGCGATACCCCCCATTACACGGCACGTGAACAAATGGTGCAGTAACGCCGCCGACGCCCACGTGAGGTTGCACGGTGTTTCCTGATAACGAAAAGCGGTGTTCTTGATAACGAAAAGGGCGTGGCCACGTCCCTGGGACCGGCCAGTCGGCGTGCGTGACCGGCGCTGCTCTCGGATGTGGCCATCACAAGACGGTAGCGCGCTCGTCCACGCTCGAAGGGACTCAGGTCCCCATGAATAGGGTCTCTTGCCACAGCGAATAGGCCATGTGAGCGTGGCGCCGGCGCCAATGTGCTCGGCAGAATCCCAAATGGGAACCAGCGTCAGCACGGGCACCCCGGGAGCCGGAACACAATGAGGTGGGAAACCATGGGCCACGAGGATGTTGACGACTCAGAACTGACCAAGTGGGATCCGGGCTTCATCGAGTCGGCCCGAAAGGTGCTCACACCGGTCGCCAAACTATGGTTCCGGGCAGAGGTGCGAGGCCTCGAACGGGTTCCGACTGTCGGCGGCGCGCTGATGGTCAGCAACCACTCCGGCGGTGCGATGACTCCGGATGTGCTGGTGCTGGCTCCGGCCTTTTACGAGACGTTCGGGTATGACCGCCCGCTCTACACCCTCGCTCATTACGGCCTGTTCAAGACCCCGTTGGCGGGAACATTGCGCCGGATCGGCGTCATAGGTGCCAGCCGGGAGAACGCGGCGAAGGCACTGCGCTCCGGTGGGGTGGTGTTGGTGTTCCCCGGCGGAGACTATGACGCGTACCGGTCCACATTCGCCCAGAACGTCATCGACTTCCACGGCCGCAAGGGATACGTGCGGGCCGCCATCGCAGCCGGTGTGCCGATCGTGCCTACCGTGTCGATCGGCGGCCAGGAAACCCAGCTGTTCCTCACCCGAGGCACCTGGTTGGCAAAACAATTGCGCCTCAAGCGGTTACGTACCGAAATCCTGCCGTTGGGCTTCGGCCTGCCCTTCGGCCTGACGTCGACGATTCCGGCTAATTTCCCGCTGCCGTCGAAGATCGTCACCGAGGTGCTCGACCCGATCGACGTCGTCGAATTGTTCGGCGAGGATCCCGACATCGACGAGGTCGACGCCCACGTGCGCGGCGTGATGCAGAGCGCGCTCGAGGAGCTGGCCCGCCACCGGCGGTTCCCGATGTTGGGGTGAACGCCTTCCGGGGCGGCCCCGGCACGCGAAGTTCGCGGCCGGAGACCCAGACTTTTATCCGCTCCGCCACATCGCGATTGCTCAGACCTTGGCCCAACAACAACACAATCTCCCGCTCGCGATCCGTCAGCGGACCTGGCGCTCGAGGAGGACCGATTCACTAGTGCCGGCGCTGAAGCGTCATCAATTTATGACGGCTTGCAAACGATAGCCCGTGCCGGAGTTGTGGCCGATGTTGCTGTTGGGGCGACCGCCTCACCGACTAGAACAACCGAGCCGTCGCACCCCGTGTGACGGCTATCCGTCGAGCATCGCAACACCGTCGCGCCACGCGTTGACGACGTCCTCGACACGTTGGTGCACTTGTGCTCGAGCCGATTCGCGGTCGACACCCGACATGAGCAGGGCGTCGTAGTCGGTCTCGACATGGCGGACGGAGGCAACGACGGCGAGGCGTACGGCGTCGCGATCCAGGGCCTGCCCGGCGGCGCTTCGTCCCACACGGCCGCTGCCGCGTGCAGCGGCATGAAGTGCGATCGCCTCGGCGCGGTCGACCGGACAGCCCGGGAACTGCTCACGGATGGCGGCCGCGAACTCACCGCGGAAGTGCACATCGTGATCGGCCCGGCGACTCTGCTCGCGTTCCCTGCGGCGAGCGCGCACGTCGGCGTCGGAGAGGCACTCTTGCGCAGCCTGCTCGATCGCGGCTGGCTCCGCCAGAATCCCTTGCCGCTCATAGCGTTTACGCCGTTTACTCCAGCGCACCACGACGGCGGACAGTCCGCTGGCCTTGGTGGCGCGCCGAGTGAGCGCGGTATCGCCGGAAGGCAGAAACTCGAGGTGGCCGAGGTCGGCGCAGTCCAGACACAGTGCACCCGCTTTGTCCTTGAAAAGGAGGTCACCGCTGTTGCTGCACGACGCGCACGTCCACGCCTTGTGCGGATCGAACACGATGATCCGCGCGGGGCCACGTGGACGCTCGACTATCGGTTCAGGCATGTCGGTTGAGCCCCAATGGGTGCGGTAGGCGCGTTCGGCGTCAGAGTCACCGTCGGCGGTGAACTGCAGATCTTGGTAGTCGGCTTCTGCCGGTGTGAGGCCGCGATCTTCGGCCCAGTGCTGCAACGCTGCAAGGGCTGCCATGACTTTTACGGAGTCGACGCTCACGCACCGATCGAGCAACGGAACACGGCCCCGCTCCCACCGGTCGACGTTCGGCTGAGCGAGCCAGCCGAGACCGACGAGCACATCGGTGGGGCGGACGGATCGCCGTTCAGCCAGCAGTTCCTCAGCGATCCGTGCCACTCGTGTTTCCAGGCGTGCCATAACAAGGTCGACGTTACTTCTGCGCTGCGACACGGTACAGGCAACTACTCGATGTCGATATCCCAGTTGATGGTGAAGCCCTGGTGCAGGACGAGATCGGTCAGAACGTCGATGCGCTCGCCAAGAGGCCAGGACTCGACATCGAACGCATCGTCGTCGAAGAAGGCGTAGTTCAGCGACGACTCGGGGGTCGTCCGTGACCGATAGACGATGGCATCGATCGGAAGGCGCCGGCGCGTGTGGCCCCGGCGCGTCCACTCGCCAAATTTCGGTGCCGGCTGGAATCGATCGACGGCGCAGGCCGACGGGCCTGTCGTCGGCGAACGGGGCAATGTAGCCGGCGCGAAGCTCAGGCACCGAGGGATGTCAGCATCCGCCACGCGGTTGCGGTGGTATTGGGTGTGCGCAGCGCTGCCGCGATCGAGGTGTCGCCGAGGGAAACCATGTTTGGTTGCCGACAGCACTGCCGATCAGCTTGCCGCGGCTACGAATCCGGTGCACCGCTTGAGGCCTACGCAACTTCAACAGCGCCTGTACGTCCGGCGTCCGTATCGAACCATCGACGAAGTCCTCGACGAGCGCGGTGCGGCGCTGATCGCTCAACTCGCGCGCTGCGATTGGCTCTAGGGTTCCCTGTGGAGTCGTCGGCGCGGTGAGCAACGCATCGAGGACCTGTGCACCCGGAGTTATCCACAGCCGACAGCCGTGCCGACCCATCCACACCTCAACCTGTCTGACCCACGACCGACACTCGCCCTGAACGACGCACGAGCCGAGACCGCGTCACCGCAGATGGGGGAGAAATGGGGAACAGGGCGAATTTCGTCATCGTCGAGGACCAGGACTGGCAGCTCTATTACTCGCACTGGGGCGGCTGCCGCATGCTCGACGCGCTGATCGGCGGACCGGAACTCGCGCTGCGGTACGCCGCCTCGCTGCGGCGATGCGAGAAGGACGAGTGGTGCGACCCGACGTGGGCCGACGGCGGTGCCCTGATAGATCTCGACCGTCGCAGGGTGTTGTTCTTCGGCGAGCCGCTGATGGTGGAGATGAACGAGCGCCGCGCCCTCATGGAGGTGCTCACCACGGTGTGGCCCGGCTACGAAATCTGCTGGGCATACGACGGAACTGAAGAACTTGCGGGATATGTGGGAGCCCAGCTGCGGCCAGCCACCTGGGACAGGCAGCCGACGCTGAAGCTCGCCCGTGGCCGAAAACACCTGTGCCACCTCATCTCTGCGATCGACGCCGACGGCCAGCTCCGGTTCTGGCCGCTGTGGTGGCACCTCAGCAAGGCCTGGCATGGGCCGGCATTGCTGGACAAGCTGCCCGGCCCAGGGATCCGCCGGATCCGGCTCGGCAAGATTCCCGAAGGCGGGGCTCACATCGATGTGCGTCGAAAAACGCTGGGCGCGTGGCAAACCGCCGACACGATGGGCTTCTTTCACGCTCTACCCGAGCTGTGGCCCGGGTGGCAGACCGAGGTCTGGGAGGACCGCTTCGAGGAGCACGTCAAACGGTGCGCCGGTGCTCTCCGCGTTCCCGAGCTGGACGTGGTCGCCGGCATCGACAACGCTGAGATGCGGATTCGCGAGCGGGTATTCGAGAGCTTCGAAGACAGCCCGGCCGGGCACATCGCCAAACTCGCGGGGCTGCTGTCGCCTCTCGCACCCGGTTTCGTGGTCAGCCCCGATGCCCTGGGCGACTGTGGCGTACGCCCAACGCAGGCGGAGTGGTCACGCTTCCGCAGCGCGTGCGATCTGGTGCGATCCGTCGATACCGAATCCGCATGACCCTCCCGCGTCCGTGGTACCATTTGGCAGGTAGAAAGGTACCAATGGCTCTGAACATCAAAGACGACTCGGTCCACGAGGCAGTCAAGCGAATCACTGTGATCACCGGAGAATCCCAAGCTCAGGCGGTGGCGACGGCCGTGCGTGAGCGGCTGGCCAGGTTGGAGTGCGACGAACTTGCCGCCCGGCTCCTGGCTATCGGCCACAAGAGCGCAAGCCGCATGAGCGCCGATGTCAAAGCGCTAGATCATGACGCCCTGCTCTACGACGACCGGGGGCTGCCATCGTGATCGTCGATACGTCGGCCGTGATCGCGATCCTCACCGCCGAGGATGACGCGGCGATTTACGCTCACGCGATCGCCGATGCAAGCGTGCGACGACTGTCGGCTGCGAGCTATCTCGAGTGCGGGATCGTTCTCGATCACCAGCGAGATCCGGTCATCAGCAGAAGCCTGCGACGAGCTAGTTGCCGAAGCGGAGTTCGTGGTCGAGCCGGTGACCGAGCACCAAGCCCGGCTGGCCCGTCAGGCCTACGCAGACTTCGGCAGAGGCAGCGGCCATCGTGCTGGACTGAACTTCGGCGACTGTCTCTCGTACGCGCTGGCGCTCGACACACGCGAGCCGCTGTTATGGAAAGGCGAGGATTTCGGGCACACGGGCATTGCGTCGGCGCTCAAGCGGTAGGTGCGTGCTCATGAGCGCCCAGACTTCGCCGCTCCCCCAGCCACATGCGGCAACACATGTGCTGAGCGACGCTGAATTGCACTGGGGGTCCTCGCTTTTGTGGCGCGTCATCAATTGATGACAGTTCGCAAAAGAGAACCGCGTCGAAGTTGTGGCCGATGTTGCGGCTGTGAATACGGGACGCTCGTCCCCTAGAACAACGACAGCTGCCGCGTGGTCCTCGTCGCCGAACTTCTGCGGCACCGGCCGCTGGCGCACCCGCACCGGCCACCAGAACCACCGTCCGAGCAACGCGGCGATGGACGGCGTCATGAACGACCGGACGATCAGCGTGTCGAACAGCAGTCCGAGGGCGATCGTCGTTCCGATCTGGCCGAGCACGCGCAGGTCGCTGAAGATGAACGACGCCATGGTGAACGCGAACACCAGCCCGGCGGCGGTCACCACCGACCCGCTGCCCGCCATCGACCGGATGATGCCGGTGTTGATGCCGGCGTGGATCTCCTCCTTGAACCGGGAGACCAGCAGCAGGTTGTAGTCCGACCCCACTGCGAGCAGCAGGATGACCGCCAAAGGCAAAATCACCCAATACAAGTCGACGCCCATGATGTGCTGCCAGACCAACACCGACAGGCCGAACGACGCACCCAACGACAGCGCCACGGTGCCCACGATGACCAGCGCGGCGACCAGGCTTCGGGTGATGAACATCATGATCAGCAGAATGAGGCTGAGCGCGGCGATGGCGGCGATGATCAGGTCGTAGTGCGCCATGTCCGCGATGTCCTTGTAGGTGGACGCCGTACCGCCGATGTAGATCTTGGACCCCGCCAACGGCGTGCCCTTGACGGCCTCCTGCGCCGAGTGCCTCATCGCGTCGATGTGTGAAATGCCCTCGGGCGTAGCCGGATCCACGTCGTGGGTGACGATCATCCGCGCGGCCTTGCCGTCCGGCGAGAGGAACAACTTCAGCCCGCGCTGGAATTCGGGGTTGCTGAACGCCTCGGGCGGCAGGTAGAAGGAGTCGTCGGTCTTCGACGCGTCATACGCGGCGCCCAGCTGGGTGGCGTTCTCCAGCGCGGCCGCGGTCTGGTCGTAGATCCCCGACGTGGTGGCGTAGTTCGTCATCGTCAGGTCGCGGTTGGTCTGCTGAGTGTCGATCTGCTGCGGAATCAGCGCGAGCAGCTTCGGCTGCAGCTCGTCCAACTTGGCGATGCTCCCCGAGACATTGGCAAGCTGGTCGGTCAGCTGGTTGATGCCGTCGAGCGCGTCGAAGAGGGACCGCAGTGCGGCGCACACCGGGATGTTGAAACAGTGTGGCTCCCAATAGAAGTAGTTGCGCAGCGGCCGGAAGAAGTCGTCGAAGTTGGCGATCTTGTCGCGCAGATCCTGTGCCACGACGACGGTCTGTTGGAACGCCTCACTCTGCTCGTGCGTGATGTCGCTGGACTGCTGCTGCAGCGCATACTGCTGCCGCAGGGTGTTGATCGACTTGTCGATCTCGCCGACCTGCTTGAGCAGGTCGGCGGCGCGGTCCTGCTGGATAGGGCAGGTTGTTGATCTGCGCCGCGCTCTGCGCGCTGATCTGGAACGGGATCGATGTGTGGTCCAGGGGCGTGCCCAGCGGCCGCGTGATCGATTGAACCTGCGCGATGCCGTCGGTGTGGAAGACGGCCTTGGCCACCCGCTCCAGCAGGATCATGTCGGTGGGATTGCGCAGATCGTGGTCGGTCTCGATCATCAGCAATTCGGGATTCAGCCGCGCCTTCGAGAAGTGACGCTCCGCGGCCGCATATCCGACGTTGGACGGGGCACTGGCCGGCATGTACCGGCTGACGTCGTAACTCACCTTGTAGCCGGGCAGCGCGGCCAGTCCGACGAAGGCGAGCGCCAGCGTGGCGATCAGGATCGGCCCGGGCCACCGCACGATCGCCGTCCCGATCCGCCGCCAGCCCCGCTTGGCCGTCTTGCGCTTGGGCTCCAGCAGTCCGAAGCGGCTGCCGATCACCAGCACCGCCGGCGCCAGGGTCAACGAGGCGGCCAGGGCGACGAGCACACCGATCGCCGCCGGGATCCCGAGGCTCTGAAAGTAGGGCAGACGGGTGAAGTAGAGGCAGGCCACCGCGCCGGCGATGGTCAAGCCCGAACCGAGTATCACGTGCGACGTTCCGCGGTACATGTCGTAGAAGGCGGCCTCCCGGTCCATGCCTTCGTTTCGCCGCTCGTGATATCGGCCGAGCAGGAAGATGACGTAGTCGGTACCGGCGGCGATGACCAGCAAGCGTGAGGAGGTTGGTCGAATACGTCGACAGGCCAATGACTCCGGCGTTCGCCAGGAACGCGACGATCCCGCGCGCCGCTGACATCTCGATGAGCACCGTGACGAGCGCCAGGATCATGGTGACCGGCGAGCGGTAGGTGATGAGCAACATCATCGCGATGACCCCGACGGTCAACAGGGTGACCATCACGGTGCTCTCGTTGCCCACCTCGAACTGATCGGCGATCTGGGCCGCCGAGCCGGCGACGTAGGCGTGGATGCCCGGTGGTGCCGGCGTCTTGGCGATGATGTCGCGCAGCGCGTCGACCGACTCCAGCGACAACGCCTCGCCCTGGTTGCCTGCGAGGAACACCTGGACGTACGCGGCCTTCCCGTCCGGGCTCTGCGAGCCCGCGGCGGTGAGCGGATCGCCCCAGAAGTCCTGCACGTGCTGGACGTGCTTGGTGTCCTCGTTGAATCGCTTGACCAGCTCGTCGTAGTAGCCGTGCGCGTCGGCGCCGAGGGGCTGGTCGCCCTCGAGCACCACCATCGCGGCACTGTCGGAGTCGAACTCATCGAACACCTCGCCGATGCGCTGAAACGCCTGCAGCGACGGCGAATCGGGGGAGCTCAACGCCACGTTGTGTTCTTCACCGACCGCCTCGAGCTGCGGCACCAGCACGTTCGTCAGGGCGGCAACGGCTACCCAGAACAACACGATCGGCACGCAGAGCCGACGAATCCACGTGGCGACCCGGTCCGTCGTCGTTGGCCGTTCGGCCCGACCGTGCCCATCCGGGTCCTCATCCGGACTTGTCCAGGCAGTAGGTGTAGGCGTTCAACGTGTTGACTGTTCTCTCGTCCTTGACGACGTCGTCGATCTTGATTCGGCAGCCGATGGAGTCGCTGTCACCCTGGGCGGAGACGTTGACGAAGACGGCCGGTTGGGTGGTGGTCGTGTCGTAGGCCCACGGCAGCGTCGCGTCGTCGACCCGCTGCGGTTGGGCGTTCACGTCCAGGTAGGTGATGGTCGCGACGGTGCCCGGAGCGCCGAAGACCTCCAGGACGACGTGCTTCGGGTTGAACGGAACGATGTCATTCGCGGCCCCGCTGGGGGTCGACGTGACGTCCTTGGAGCCGAAGATGCCGTTCAGCCGGTACACCGCGAATCCCGCGAGCGCGACGACGAGCACCGCCACCAGAAGCATCCACTGTCGCACCAATCGGCTGCCGATCGAAAACCGCTGCATCCCTGACCCTTTCGACGAGCGGCGACACGTTGACGGACGGTCTGACGTTCTCCAGTAGGGGAGCGATATCAACCTAGTTGACAGTACGGTACGGGACCGGACCGGACAAGCCGTACCGGTGTTGACTGGATCTTCACGACCTCCCGGTGTTGTGGCGGGTGAGGCCGGGGAGCAGCAGGTTGTCGACGAGGTCTCGGACGGTGTGGCGGGATGGGGCACGACCGGTCAGCACCGAGCGGTAGATGAGGTAGCCCGGCAACACGTCCCAGAGATCCTCGGTGATGGCAGAGGCGTCGATCTCGCCGCGGTTGACGGCCCGCTCGAGGACGTGCGTCATGAGGGCTTTTCGCTGGTCGAGGAACTGTTCCTGCATTATGGCGTCGAGCTCGGCGCTGCGGGAGACCTCGACGAGCACCGCCCGGATCGTGCTCGCATGGGTGCTGACGTGAGCGCAGATCGACTCACCGAGTTGCAGCAGGTCGTCGCGTAGCGTGCCGGTGTCGGGGTCGACCGCGACCTGCCGGGTGCCCTCGACGAATGCGGCCAACACGAGTTCGGCCTTGGTCGGCCATCGGCGGTAGATCGTCGCCTTGCTTGCGCGCGCCGTCGTGGCAACCGCGTCGACGGTCAGCCGGTCGTAGCCGTGTTCCTGGAGCAGCTCCAGCGTCACCGCGAGCAGCTCAGCCTCCCGTGGCGACCACGGAGACTCCGCGTCACCATCGGAACTCCGGATCACGGGGACCTCCATGGAACCAGTGGACATGTGCGAACGAGTATCGGGCAAGTCTGCTGCACGATCCGAGGAATCGCGCAGGCAATCAGGTTGGAGTCACGACTTGGCTATGTGTCGTGCGACGGCGCCGTATCGCTCGATGCGCTCCTGGTCGCCGAGCGCGTTGTAGAGGACGATGCGCGTGGCGCTTCCGCCGTACCTCGCGATCAATGCGTCGGCCAAGTCGTCCCACGTCGACTCGATCGCGAACGTCGCGATGTGCTCGTCGGTGATCTGGGCCGCCATCCCCTTGATGTCACCGACCTTCTGCTTCTCCCGGATGCGCGCCGTCGTGCCCTCGAACCCCGCCTCGTCCCAGATGAAGGCATAGTTGGGCGTGCTTCCGTAGAAGCTCATGCTCGCCCGCACGAGCTCACGCTCGTTGTGCCGTTCTTCGTCGCTGTCACCCACGATCGTCATCACCGGCACGATCACCGCGATGTCCGACGGCGACTCGTCCCGACTTCTCGGCTCCCGCAGCCACATTCGGCACGACGTGCCGTGCGATATAGCCCGGCTCGCCCAGCGGATGCACGTGCACCCCGTCGGCTACTTCACCCGCCATGCGCAGCATCCACGGATTCACCGCCGCGACGTCGACCTTTGGATCCGGCGCGTCGATCGGACCCGCGCTCCACTGCGGGGTGATGAAGTCCAGGTCGTAGAACTCGCCGTGGTGATCCAGCGTCCCGGTCCGAAACGCGCCGAAGCAGGCCTTCACCGCCAGCACGTAGTCCCGCAGCCGCGGACCCGGATGCTCGAACGCCATGCCGTACCGCCGCACCACATGCGTGCGCACCTGCGTGCCCAGGCCCAGCCGGAATCTCCCGCCCGTCGCCTCCTGCAGCTCCCACGCCGCCGCCGCCGTGACGAACGGGCTCCGCGGAAATGCCACCGCGACGCCGGTCGACAGTTCCAGACCCGGCGCGGCCTGCGATGCCACGGCCGCGTTCAGATAGGCGGTCCGACCTGTTTCGGTGAACAGAAGCCCGGAAAACCCCGCGGCCTGCACACGCCGGGCCAGGTCGCCGATCTTGTGCAACGATTGCGGAACAGTCATCACGTCGACCTGCACGTTCGCACAGTACGCGCCGCGGGTTTCCGTCGGTGACCCCGACGGGTAATCTCCGCGGTGTCACACCAGGTCAACCCAAGGGGCGAGTCAAGGTGGAAATCAAAAAGTTAGCCGGAGCTGTCGCGGCCGCAACTGTCATGTTCAGCGTGGGTGCCGTCGCGCCGGCGTCGGCGGTCGACGGCCAAGTGTTCGGTCTCCAGCAGACGGTCATTGACCCTAACGGCGGGCAGATCGCCTATACCGTCACAAAATTTTTCCCGAGCGCCGACGCCATCCCGTATCCGGTCTCCGGCCAGCTGTACGAAGCCACGGTGCGCGCCGACGCGATATACGGGCTGGCCACTCCCGTGATCCCAGCCTTCAGCGCCCAAGCCGAGAGCGGGCAGAACTACCCCGCCCTCGCTGACGTCTGGACACCTCAGGGCCTCAGTGGCATGACCTTGCAGCCGGGCGGCATGTCGAAGGGCAAGGTCTACTTCGATGCCGTGGGCGATCCGCCGACCAGCGTCGTTTACAACGGCGCCGGGGGCATGGTGGCCTGGGTCGAGTCGAGTGCTCCGCCAGAGGAAGAGGCTCCCGCCGAAGAGGCTCCCGCCGAAGAGGCTCCCGCCGAAGAGGCTCCCGCCGAAGAGGCTCCCGCCGAAGAGGCTCCCGCCGAAGAGGCCGCGCCGGAAGAGGTCGACGCCGCCGAAGAGCTCTCGTGCCAATGCGGACGTAGCGGCCCCGGAGGAGGAGTAGTCAGCGGCCAGTTCTGAGTCACCCGCGCAGCCGCTGCGCCAACCCTGACGCGCGAACCGCACGCCGTTCGACCGCGGGGTCGCAGTGCCCTCTCCAAGCCTTCGCGATATGGATACCAACGACTTTCGCGGGCAAAGTCTGCGTGCCGGCCGTACGCCCGCCGCTGTCGCGACCTTCCGGGACAAGACCTCGACACGAGTAAATTACGAATCCGCACAGACGTCAGTCGTGACAAAGACCCTCACCCCGATCCGGCCTATCATTGGCCCGATCGGGTATCGATCGAACTGTTCCGGTCCCATGCCGATCCCACACTGGAGTGCTGTTGTTCTTGTCTCGTCGCGTTCGCGTCCCTGCCGCCGCCGCGGTGGCGGTGCTGGTGCTGCTCGGCGGGGATGTCGCGTCGACCACCGCGCAGTGCTCCGGACATTGCCGGGTGGCCAGCGCCGCGCGGACCCTCTCCGCCCCTGACCCTGTTCCTCCCCAGCCCGCCACGCTGGGCGTCTTTCCCCGCCCGAGCAGTGAGGACGTCAACCCCGCCGCAGCCGTGTCCGTCGCCGCCTTCTCCGGAACCCTCGACGACGTCACGATGGTCAACGACGCCGACAAGCCCATTCCCGGCGTCCTGACACGCGACAAAAGGGGATGGCATCCGACCAGCCAGCTCGGTTATGGGCGCAGCTACACCATGACCATCACCGCGCGCGGACCCGGCGGCATGCCGACCCGCCAAACCTCGAGCTTCACCACCCTGTCGCCGGATTACCAGGCCGCCGTCTATCTCAACACCACCGCCGGCGCCCCGATCCGGGACGGCGGCACGTACGGCATCGGCGCCGTCGTCGCCGCACGTTTCGACGCACCGATCACCGACCGAGCCGCCGCCGAGAAGCACCTGCGCGTCACCACCTACCCGCCCGTCGTCGGATCCTGGAACTGGATCGACGACCAGACCGCACATTGGCGACCGGAGAAGTACTACGCCCCGGGCACATCCGTCACCGTGTCCGCCGAGATCTACGGCACGCGGCTTGGCGACGGCCTCTACGGCGACGAGGATCAACACGTCTCCTTCAAGATCGGAAACTCCCACGTGTCGATCGCCGACGACACGACGAAACAAGTCAGCGTGTTCGACAACGGCAAGCTCGTCCGCACCATGCCGACTTCCATGGGCATGGGCGGCACCGAGACGATCGGCGGCAGCACAATGTCGTTCTGGACGCCGCCGGGCGTCTACACCGTGATGGACAAGGCCAACCCGGTGATCATGGACTCCGCGACGTACGGTCTGCCCACCGGCTCACGCCTTGGCTACCGCGTGACCGTCCCGTACGGCACGCGCATCAGCACCGACGGCATCTACCTCCATCAGCTCAACGCCACCGTGTGGGCTCAGGGAAATACCAACGTCTCTCACGGCTGTCTGAACCTCAGCGGCGAGAATGCGAAGTGGTTCTTCCACTTCTCCGTTCCCGGCGACATCGTCGAGGTCCGCAACACCGGCGGCCCGCCGCTGACCCTCAAGCACGGCGGCGACTGGAGCGTGCCGTGGAACGAGTGGCTTAAGGGGAGTGCGCTGAACGCCTGAGCTGTCCGTTCCATTGTTTTTGGCGCCCGGGCGTACACATCTATTGGTGTAGGTTGATGTGTATGCGGACGAACATCGACATCGACGACGGCGTGTTGCGCGAGGCCCAACGCCTGCTCGGGACGCGGACGAAGCGCGACACGGTGAATCTGGCGCTGCGTGAACTCGTCGCCAGGCATCGCCAGATCGGCGTGCTCGACCTGCGCGGGAAAGTGCATTGGGACGGCGACCTGGCCGAGAGCCGTCGCGGTCGGTCGTGATCGTTGTCGACACCAGCGTCTGGATTGACGTTCTGAACGACACCCCTACCCCACAGGCCCAGCGTTGTGTGGAGATGATCGAATCGGGTGAACCCATTGCGCTCACCGACGTCATTCTGACCGAGGTGCTGCAGGGGCTGCGGTCGGATCGGGAGGCGGCGCTGGTGGAGCGTCATCTGCGTGCCTTCCCGATCCTGCGCCTGCAGGATCTTGATGATTTCGTGCTCGCGGCCAGGCTGTATCGCGCGGCGCGACGCGTCGGCGTGACCATCCGTAAGACTCTCGACTGTTTGATCGCCGCTCCCTGTGTACGCACCGGTGCGCCGCTGTTGCATGCCGACGAAGACTTCGACCGCCTCGCCACGTGCACGCCGCTTCGGATCTGGACGGGCTGACGGAGCAAACATAACAGAACTGTTATGCTCGGGTCGTGGGCTCGTACGGCGGAAACCTGATTCGAGAGGCACGACGGCGGTCCGGCCTCACGCAGGCCGGGCTGGCCGACCGGGCCGGCACGGCTCAACCCGCCATCGCGCGGTGGGAATCCGGTCGCACCGCGGTCAGCCTCGACGACGTAGTCCGCCTCGTCCGCCTCTGTGGACTCGACGTGGAGTTCCACATCGTCGACCGCGATGACAGCGACATCGCCCAGGCCGCCCGGCTCGCCCCCCTCTCCGGTCAACAGCGACTCGACCGACACGCCCGTCTAGCGCGCCAGCTCGAAAAACTACGGGCTGCTGGCAACCGAACCTGACATGGAACTTGATCTCGGCCGCCTTCTGGCAGTACTCAATCGACACAAGGTGGCCTTCGTGCTCATCGGCGGACTTGCTGCGGTCTATCACGGCTCGCCGTTCCCGACCGAAGACGCGGACATCGCCCCAGACACCGACGATGCCAATCTCGCCCGTCTCGCGGAAGCGCTCCGCGAACTCAACGCTCGGGTCCGTACCGAAGCCGATCCCGAGGGAGTGCCATTCGCTTGCGACGCAGCCGGATTAGCGGCTGCACAAACGTGGAATCTGGTCACCAACGCGGGCGACCTTGACCTGTCGTTCCGGCCGTCGGGCACACAGGGTTACCCGGATCTGCGCCGCGACGCCGTCATTGCGGAAATCTATGACGTCACGGTGCAGATCGCCTCACTCGCCGACGTGATCCGCTCCAAGCAGGCCGCGAACCGCCCGAAAGACCAACGCGTGCTGCCGACGCTGCGCGCAATCCTGGCCAATCGTTACGACAGCGACGCAAGGTAGCGCAGTACCCGCCGCACGAATGGCGAGATCTCACGAAGCAGACTGAGCTTGCTTCGTCACAGTGGTATCAGACAGGTATCATTAGGCGATGGGTATGACTCTGCGCACGAGTGATGAGCAGACGGAAGCATTGCGTCGGCAGGCCGCTGCCGAGGGGCGGTCGATGCAGGCTGTTGCACTGTCGGCCATCGATGAGTACATCGCTCGACGAGCGCACAAAGCCAAGGTTGACGCGGCGGTGCGGCGCGTCGTGGCCGAGGAGGCCGGGGTTCTGGAGCGCCTTAAGGACGCATGATCGAGTTCCTCGATCTCGACGACCTCCTCGAAATCGCCCGCCACGCCATCGGAGAGGACGTCACGGTTCGCGACTACGGTTTGCTTGAGTCGGCGCTCGCGCGACCGCGCGCTTCGGTGTTCGGCCAGGACGCCTACCCCGATCTACACCTCAAGGGCGCCGCGCTACTGCACTCTCTGGCACGCAACCACGGACTGGTGGATGGGAACAAGCGGCTTGCGTGGACGGCATGTCGGACGTTCTTGGCCATCAACGGTCAGTGGATCAGCGCGCCGGAGGACGAGCGGTTTGATTTCGTCATTCAGGTGGCCACGGGCGCAGAGCCCGGCCTCGACGAGATTGCAGAGCGGCTACGCGCGTGGAGCTACCAGAAAGGCTGAGTCCTCGATCGCGGCGATCGCCACGCCCGCAGACGACGCTTGTGTGCGCTGTTCTCGCTCGTATCTCAACGAGCTGCCGAAACCGCCGCCACCCACTGCCAGGAACTCATCGGCGGTGAACACCGGCTTGCCGTACTCCTGCGCCTTGCGCGCCTTTCCCGACTGTGTGCCCGCCTCCGCCGTCACCAACACCTCGCAGCGCGTCTTCGACACCGACTGAACCGGCTTCAGCCGCGCCGACACCGCCAGCTGTTCCATTTCCCAGCGCTCGACGACCCGTCCCGCACTGTCCTGCGCCGTGCCCGTGAAACAGATCCGCGCTCCCGGCACCAACACCTCTCCGATGTCGTCGCGCTCCAAACACACCGATTCCGAGACGATCTCGACACCCAACAGCGTGGACGCCTCCCGCAGCCGCGCCACCACCTCCGCCGGCAGCTGCGTCCGCCCGGCCGCCGCCCGCAGTTGATCAGCCACCGACTGCCGCGCCGCCGCCTCCCACGGCGTCTCGGAGCCGTCATCAATGATGACGCCGCCGCGCCCAACAGGACCGCGCCGACGTCCCTGCTCACCCGCAGCAGCGCCGACAACCCCGGCAGATGGTCCGCCTTCGGTGTCGCCACCGAATGATCCCGGCTCACGAGCAGACCCGAAATCGACTCCGCCGGTTCAGGTTCCTCGAACGCCGACGATCCGTCCTCCGAATCGGACCCGCCGTGCGCCTCCAACGCCGACTGTGCCCGCTCCAGCGCCGTCCGACCCGACACCCGGGCCCCGCGCAGCTCGACACCTAGCGGCATCGCCGTCACATGGCCCAGCCTCTTGAGCTCGAAGTCGATCAGGCCCAGCGTCTCGTCCACCCCGGCGCCCACCGGCGTGCAGCCCGCCAGCATCGGGGCTATCACCGCCCACGCCTCCCGCAGCGTCGGCGCCAACAACACATCAGAAACACTGATCCCGAACGCTTTTCGCGCATCCGCCAGATCCCGCTGCGGGTTGATCAGCGTCGTCACCGCGGTTCCGTCGTCGAACGCCACCGCCAGCTCCACCGGCCGCGGCCGCGACATCCGCCCCTCGTCGCCGACCGTCAGCATCCCGATCGCGCAGTATCGCCGCGCGCCGGACTCGCTGACCGAGGTTCGCAGGAATCGCGCGATACGCCGGTCCGTCTTCAGATCCTTCGGCAGCACAGGTCTTTTCAGCACCAGCCCGGCCATCGAGGTGCACCGGCTCAACGCCACATACAGCTGGCCTGTCGAGAACATGCCGCCGGTCAGGTCTACCACCAGACGCTCCAGCGTCTGGCCCTGGCTCTTGTGGATCGTGATCGCCCACGCCAGCTTGAACGGCAGCTGCGTGTACGAGCCGATCACTTCCCGGCTCAGCGAGCCGCCGGTGACCACCGGGCGCGTCGCCTCCCACGTAAACGGCGTCACGTCCGCGCAGGATCCGTCCGCGAACTCCACGTCGACGACGGCTCCGTAGCGGTCGTAGTCGACCCCGATCACGCGGCCGATGGTGCCGTTGACCCAGCGGTCGCCCTGGTCGTTGTTCAGCATCATCACCTGCGCGCCGACCTTGAACCGCAGCGTCTCCTCGACCGGCGGGTCGAACAACGACAGGTCACCCGAAACCCGCGCGTGGTGGATCAACTCGTCACCCGGCAGCCGTTCGAGGTGCTGGCGGTTGCGCGCCGTCACCAGGCGGTTGGTCGGCGCCAAGGTCAGCCAGAACTCGTCGTCGGGAGGAACGAAATCCGCATCGGCGCGCGCATTGAGCTGCTCCTGCGCATGGCCCAGCAGCACGCCCTCACGAATCTCATTGAGAATGGCTGTCATTCGGTCATCGCCGAGCTGCCGGAACACCGTCGTCAACGCGACGGTCGGGAAGTCCTCACGGCGGAAACTGTGGGCGGAGAAGAAGTACGGCGTCTCATACGTCGACGAGAAGAAGTGCGCCTCGCCCTCGCTGACGACCGGCGGCAGCTGGTAGAGGTCGCCCACCAACACGATCTGCACCCCGCCGAACGGCGCCCCCGGCTCCGGCCCGAACCGCGACAATGCCAGCGCCACCATGTCGAACACGTCGGCGCGCACCATCGACGCTTCGTCGATGATCAGCGTCTGCAGCGACGCCAGCGTCTTGGCGAAGCGGCCCGGTCGGTATGCCCCGCCGCGGACGTCGTCCAGCGTTGTCGTGGTGCGGAACCCGAACAGCCGATGGATGGTGTAGCCGTCGACGTTGAGCGCGGCGATACCCGTCGGCGCCACGACGACCACGTTGCGGTCGGTTTCCGCCATGAAGAGGCGGATCAATGTCGACTTGCCCGTGCCCGCCTTGCCGGTCAGGAAGACATGCCTGCCGCCGGCCAGCAACCCGAGCGCATGGCGAAACTCGTCGGTGAGGACGAGCCCGTCGGTTGTCAACGCCATGAGGGCCTACGTTACCGCCGATTCTGACGGCACCGCGCGCCTGCGTTGTGGCGCTACTGGCGCCATAATGGCGCCATGCCGAGTGTGCAGATCAAAGATGTTCCCGACGACACCCACAGAGTGCTCCGAGAGCGAGCCGCACGCGCGCATCAGTCCCTGCAGGAATATCTTCGGAGCCGTCTGATTGCCGACGCGAGTCAGCCGACTATCGAAGAGGTTCTCGAGCGCGCCGGGACACGCGAGGGTGGGAAGGTGGCGTTCAGCTCAGCGGTGAGTCACATTCGGGCAGAACGTGATCATCGTTGACGCGAGCGTATTGGCTGTGGCGTTGGGCGACGACGGGACGGATGGACGACGCGCTCGGGATCGGTTGGCGGACGAAACATTGGCCGCCCCGGAACTCGTCGATCTCGAGGTCGTGTCGGTGTGGCGCCGCCATGTCGCGGCGAAGCTGATGACAGCTCGACGTGCGCCTCTGCGGTGTCAGATCTCAAGGACCTGCCGCTACGGCGGTCATCGCACTGGCCGCTACTCCAGCGCATATGGCAGTTGCGCCAAGTGTGACTGCCTACGATGCCGCCTACGTAGCACTCGCCGAAGCGCTGGACGTCGTCTTGGTCACCGCTGATGCCCGGCTCGCACGCGCGTCGGGTGTCAGATGTGGGGTCGAGGTGATCTCAGGAGGCGACGGCCGCTAAGAGTCAGTCCGCTGGATACCTGAAACGAGCCGGTGCCCGTCCTCAGACGCCGATCACGCGAACCAGGTCTTCAAGCCCGGTGAAGTCGGCAGCATTGCGACTGTACAGATCGAGGCGATTGGCGTGAGCCGTAGCGGCAACCAGCAGATCGGCGAATCTGCTGCGTGGCATGCGTCCCTCGCGAACAACGGCGGCAACGACCAGTCCGTAGCTTCTTTCCGCGGCAGCATCGAACTGAATCGGCTCAAGCATCGCTTCCACCTCTTGAATCCGGGCCTGGCGCTTCGCCGCTTCCACTGCAGTGGCAGCCAGATGCGGACCCGCCGCGAGCTCTGCAGCAGTGATCGCGGATATCGCCACCTCGTCGGGCAGCGCGGCGATGACGACCGGATCGTGCCAGTCGATGACGACCGACGTGTCGAGAAGACCCTTGGCCGCGTTCACAGACCTTGGTCGATCAACCGGTCGAGGTCCGCGCGAAACTGACGATGGTCGATGCGCACGGCGGCGTCGGACAGCGCCGCGACGTCGTCGCGCGAGATGAAGACCCGGCGGCCGGCCCGGATGGGCCGAAGCTCGGCCACGGGTTCGCCGTTGCGGGTGACGACAAACGTTTCGCCGGCCGCTACCGCATCGATCACCTTGGCGTTCTCGTTGCGCAGCTCGCGTTGGGCAATAGTCCGGGCCATAGCGGAGAGTGTCGCACAAAGTGCTACGAGCGCTACGGCCCGGTCGCGCCGGGTTGCAGTCGCCTAGCGAGCCCGCTCGCGCGCACCACTCGGCGTAAGACCGCTGACCGAACGGATGCCTCGGGCCCAATCACTCGGATGCGCGCCTTGGCTCGGGTGACACCGGTGTACAACAGCTCCCGCGACAACAGCCGCGAATCTTCCTGCGGCAGCAGCACCGTCACCTCGTCGGCCTGGCTGCCCTGGCTCTTGTGGATCGTCATCGCGTGCATCGTGTCCACGTCCGACAGCCGGCTCGTCGCGAATTCCAGCCGCTCGGTACCGGCAATCACCGCCCGCAACACGCCGTCGCGCACCACCGTGACGCCGGTGTCGCCGTTGTACAGCCCCAGCCCGTAGTCGTTCGCCGTCACCAGCACCGGCCGCCCCGCATACCACGACGACCAGATCGGCTCGCCCGTCTCCTCCGCCAGCCACCGCTCCGTCTGGTGGTTCCAGTACCGAACCCCGTACGGCCCCCGCCGATGCGCGCACAACAGCCGATGCTCGTCCAGCGTCCGCAGCGCCTCCTCGGCGTTACCCAGGATGGCCGCCTCGCGCAGCCGGCGCGCCTGCGGCACAACCACTTTGCGCAGGTGCTCCGCCGGCTGGTCCGTGTCGATCCACTCGATGTGCTCGCCGCCGGCGCGCAGCACCTCGATTGCTTGGTCCGCGTCTCCCGCGCGGATCGCCGACGCCAACGCGCCGATCGATTCGCCGAATCGGTGTGGCGTCTTCAGCGCTGCGAGCTTCGAGTCGTCCAGCCCGTCGACCAGATCCGCCAGCACCGCGCCCGCTTCCACCGACGCCAACTGGTCGGGATCGCCGACCAGAATCAGCCGCGCTTCCGGGCGCACCGCTTCCAGCAGCCGCGCCATCATCGTCAACGACACCATCGACGTCTCGTCCACCACGATCACGTCGTGCGGCAACCGGTTGCCCCGGTTGTGGCGGAACCTCGCCGACGTGTCCGGCCGGCTTCCCAGCAGCCGGTGCAGGGTCGTCGCATGCAATCCCGACAGCGCCTCCTGGTCGGCCTTGTCGAGCTTGCCGACCTCCAGCTGCACCGCCTCCTGCAATCGGGCGGCCGCCTTGCCCGTCGGCGCCGCCAGCGCGATCCGCAATCGCATGCCACTGGCGAGCAACGCCAGCAGCCGCGCCACCGTCGTCGTCTTGCCCGTCCCCGGCCCGCCGGTCAGCACCGTCAACCCTTGCGACAGCGCGACTTTCGCCGCTGCGCGCTGCTCCTCGAATCCTTCTGGGAAGAGCCGGTCGATGTCCGGCGACACCTGCTTTGGCTTAGTCGCGATCATCGTGAGCACGTCGTCGCAGACCTGCTGCTCTTCGAGCCAGTAGCGGTCGAGATACAGCAGATCTCCGTCGACCCGCAGTGTCGGCGGTGTCCCCGCTAGCGTGCTCGCACGAATAGCTGCCAACCACGCGTCGACGTCCGGCCACGGCAGACCCTCCACGCCGATCTGTTGCTCGGCTGACCTCAGGTCTACGCACACCGACCCGTTGCGCAGTGCCCGCACCGCCAAGGCCACTGCCACCGCGACCGTCTCGTCCGACTCCTTTGCCAGCGCGGTGAGTCGTTGCGCCACATGGACATCTGACGACTCGAGCACCTCGGCGTCGGTGAATGTCCGCAGCAGTCCGGTCGCGCTGCGCGCCTGGCGCCACTCCATCGTCGTCATGCGGCCGCCCTGCCCTCGTCGAGCAGATCCGACAGCGCCGTGATCAGCGACGCCGGCGGCTGCCAGCTGAACACCCCGGCCGGATGGCCGTCGACCACCGGTGTGTCTGGGCCGCACATGCCGCGCAGGAACAGGTACATCACGCCGCCCAGATGCTTCTCGGGCGCATAGCCGGGCAGCCGCCACCGTAGAAAGCGATGCAGCACAACGCTGTACAGCAGCGCCTGCAACGGATAGTCCGAGTGCAGCATCGCCTCGGCCAGCCTCGGCTGGGCGTAGTCGGCCGCCGTCAGCGATTCCGCTCCGATCGCCGAGCCAGTTCGTCTTGTAGTCGACGACCACGTACCGGTCACCGATCCGCAGCACGGCGTCCACCGAACCCGACAGATAGCCCTTCAGCGGCTGTCCACCCAGCGCCGCCCCGGTCAGTCGGTCGGCATACGACGCCAGCGGGTCATCCTTCGGCAGATGCGCCCGCAACAACTCGCCGACATGCGACAGCCGGATCTCCGGCGCGGCTGCGCGCAGATCTCCACCGGCCAAGGGGAATTCGAAGTCCATCTCCCGCATCCGGTCCCGCAGGCCGATCTGCCGCAGCGTCAACCCGTCCGCCAGCGGACCCAGGGGAGTGTCGTGCATCGGCACCAAGGCCGCCGCCAACTCGGCAGCCGGCACGTCGACCGGCCACCACACCGCGTGTTCCCGAACCTGCGCCTCCAACTCGGCGGCCAGGTCAGCCGCGAACGGGTCGGCCGTCTCCAACACGGCGTGAACCAGCGTGCCGAACTTCGCGCCCGTCGGCAGATCCGCCATCGGCGACGGCACATCCGCACCGACCGCCGACGACACCAGCGGGATCTCGGCGACCTCGTCGTCGAGCTCGATCACCTCTGGCTCGCTGCTCACCGGCGTCGTCTCCGCGGCGCGAATCAGACCCGAATACGAGGTCCGCCGCCACGCAGCGTCGATCTGACGGTGGAAGTGTCGCGCGCCCAGATCGGCCCGCGGTTCCTCGCGCGGCAGCGTAGGAACCGGCCGTACCACTGACTCCTCGATGACGAGTCCGCCGGCCGCCTCCCATTCCGTGAACCGCGCCATCGCGTCGTCGTCGGAGATCTTGTCCGGCGTACAGCGATCCGGCACCGCGGCCTCGCCCGGCCCGCGCCCACGCAGCAGCCGCGACAACCCGCCGTTGGGTTCGTCATACGACGGCGCCCACCACGCGACCACCTGCGACTGCGCGCGCGTCATCGCCACATACGTCAGCCGGCTGTCGTCGCTCGCATCCTCGGCCCGTCCCAACACGGAGACGGCGTTGAAGTCCGGGCTGTCGCTGCCGCCGACGTGCAGGCACCGCTGATCCCCGTCGTGGAACAACACCAGCTCGCGGTTCTGCACATTGCGGTTGAACGCGAACGGCAGATACACGATCGGGAACTGCAGACCCTTGGCCACCCACACCGTCATGATCTGCACCGCGGCCGCGTCGTGGTCCAGCCGCCGCGCGCGTTCCGTTGCGCCGCTTCGCTCTTCGCGCTGCGCGCGCAGCCAGTCACGCAGCGCAGGCAGGCTGAAGTGCTCGCGGTGCGCCGCCTCCTGCAGCAGCTGCGTCATGTGCGCCAGGTCGGTCATCTGCCGCTCGCCGCCCTGCCATGACAGCACCCGGTCGCCCATCCCGTTCAGCTGCGCCGCCTCGAAGATGGCCGCGACGCCTCGTTCGCGGGCATGGCCCGCCCACTCCCGCAACGTTTCGGCGATGTCGTCGGTCAGCGTGTCGCCGCCTTCGATCAGCTTCTCGGCCGTCTTGCCGAAGAACATCGTCGCCGCGGCCGCCCGCACCATGCCCGGACGGTGCGGCTGGTCGAACGCCTCCAGCAGACACAGCCAGTCCTCGGCGGCCTCGGAGTTGAAGATGTCGGAGTCGCCGGTGTACACCGCCGGGATGCCCGCCTCGCACAGCGCGTCGATAACACGCGCGGGCATCCTTGTGGTTCTCGACGATCACCGCGACATCGCGCGCCTCCAGCGGCTCGCCGTCGAAGGTGGCGTCGCTGGTCAGCAGCTCCCCGATGTCGGCGGCCAGGTCGAGCGGGATATGCGTGCGCAGATCGGCGATCGCAATCGACTCGAGTCCCGCTGCGGCCGAACGTCTCCCGGCGCACCACCCGCAGCCGGAACGGGTCGTCGCACGGTGCGCCCTTGAGGCGCGAGCCGTGATACTGCGCCTCGACTTCGTGAACGATGATCCGCGGATCCCCGAGGTAGGCGCCGCCCAGCAGCGTCTGCAGACGTTCCACCAAGGCGGCGTCGCTGCGCCAGTTCTTACCGAGTGTCATTCGTACACCGGCGGTTTCGGCGGCCTTGAGGTACGTGACGATGTCCCCGCCACGGAACGCGTAGATCGCCTGCTTCGGGTCACCGATCAGGATCAGCGTGGAGCGGTCGGTGAACGCGCGGTCGATCACCTTCCACTGCACGGGGTCGGTGTCCTGGAACTCGTCGACCATCACGATCGGCCACCGCTGGTGCATCCGCTGCTGAGCCGGCGAGTCGTCGGCCTCCAGCGCGTCGGCCAGCCGGGTGAGCAGGTCGTCGTAGCCGAGGATGCCGCGCCGCCGCTTGCGGATTTCCAGTTCAGCGCAAACGTCTTTCGCGAAGCCGACGCAGACCGCGGCGCGCGAATCGGGTTCGGCGGTTCGTCGGCCGCAGCTCCGTCGCCGGGTGGTTGACCACCTCGCGAGCCAAGCGCAGCGCATCGGCGTGGCTCAGCAGCGGGTCGTCGCGCTCCTGGCCGAAGTGGCGGAGGTAAAGATCGTCGACGATCTCGGTGACCAACTCGTCGAGGCTTTCCACCAGCGTCACACCGGTATCGCTGTCACCGGCCACTCCGAGCGATTTGAGGACCATCTGACAGAACTGGTGCGTGGTCGCGATCGTTGCGGCATCGAATGCCGCCAGTGCGTCGCGCAGCCGTTGCCGACGGTCGCGAAGCTCGTCCGGGCTGCCTTTGAGCAGATGTTGCACCACCTGGTTGTCGCCGACGAGGCGACGGATCGTCGAAAGCCACTACCGCTTCGACGATTTGGCGGCGCACGCGGTCGCGCAGCTCCTGGGTGGCCGCGCGCCCGAACGTGATCAGCAGCATCTGGTCCAGCGTCGCCTCACCCTCGGCGATGTACCGCGTGACCAGCCCGGCCAGCGCGAACGTCTTGCCCGTGCCCGCGCTCGCCTCCAACACGGTGGTCGATCGCGCGGCGGGCAGCGGACCCAGCAGTTCGAAGTTGTCCATCAGCCGTCCATGGCTCTCAGCATCGGCAGCCACAGCCGGCCCGCGTAGTGGTCGAGGCCCGCATCGATGAGGACCTTCAGCCACGCGCCCTGACCCCAGGTCCGCACGTGCGCCGGCTCTGCATCGTCACCGGGATAGCGGTCGGACTTCCACTTGTACATTGCCGCCCGTTCCGGATCGCCGTGGGTGTGTACGGCCTCCGCCCACGCGAACGACGTCTTGGTCGGCAGCGGCAGGGGCTCGCGCCGCCCTTCGTCGTACATCGCCACCAGATCGGCCAGCAGGTCGACCGCGGACTCCGCGGGGCGGCGCAGCACCTCCTGCTGCGGAGCGGTGCCCGCCTGGGACGGCCGATGCACACCGCCGACCAGTCGCGGCTCGGATCGTGAGCGTGCAACGCCAGCAACGGAATCCACGACAGCAGCAGGTGTCGGCCGCCGAGCTTGGAGTAGGTCACCGAGACGAGTCGGTCACCGAAGACCGGGGAGACGGTGCCGGTCAGCCGCCGCCCGCCGAGGTCGATGTCGACGTCGACCGCGTCGGCGTCGACGCTGCGGTAGTGCGCGGGCGGCGTCGGCCAGCAGCGCGGCCTGGTCGCGGATCTCGGTGGCCTTGCGCCATCCCAGCCGTCCGGGCGGCAGGGTGCCGCGCCGCCACTCGGCGTCTCGCGCCTGGTCGGGCTCCATGCCGTGCAGCATGTCGTCGAGCATCCGGTCGCCGACCGTCCACTCCTCGAGCGCGTTGATGTCGACGGGCATGGCGTCCTCGACGCCGTCGACCTCCCACGGCAGCGTGTAGTCGAGCGCGCGGAAGAACCCCTTCACCGGATCGCGGAAGAAGGCGACGAGGTCGGCGAGCACGACGTCGTCGGGCGGGGGAGCGGGCAGCGGCCCGGAGATGAACGGCGGCTTTTCGGCACGGTCGCCGGAACGGGCTCGCGCCGCGTTCAGCACGGTCGGGTCGAAGGTGAACGGCTCGTCGGGGATCAGCTTGCCGGGGATGACGTTGCGAGTGTCGAAGGGCTGCAACGGATGTTTGACGACGATCGTGTCGCGCACCTTGTCCGTCGGTCGTGAGATCGAGGGTGTCGAGCAGTTCGGACGAGCGGCACCGCGGGCGGTCGTTCCTGTCCGGAGTACTCGTTGGCGCCGGTGTAGGTGATGACGAGCTTCTCGGTCGCGGCGCCGATTGCGTCGAGCAGCAATTGCCGGTCCTCGGAACGGATGTCGCGTTCGCCGGTCATCGGGTCGCGGGCCAGCACGTCGTCGCCGTCGACGACGCCGAGCCGGGGGAAGATGCCGTCGTCGAGGCCGACCAGGCAGACCACCCGGTGCGGCACCGAGCGCATCGGCACCATCGTGCACACCGTCAGCGTGCCGGTGCGGAAGTTGGCGCGCGTCGGCCGTCCGGCGAGGTGGCGGTCCAGGAGCGCGCGGATGTCGGGCAGCCGCATCACCGTCTCTGCGCGCGGGCCTGCGCTTGGTGAGCACGTCACCGAACTCGCGCTGCAGCTGGCTGGTCTGCCAGGCGTCGTCGTCGTCGACGCGGGCGAGCAGGTTGATGCCTTGTTCCAGAGCGTTCAGCCATTCGCGCAACGGCTTTGCGCCGGTGAGGGATTCGACGACATGCTGTAGCCGATCGACGTACTCGGCGAGTTGGCCGGCGAGTTCGACGCGGTTGCTGCTGACGTCGTCGAGCGGCAGCGTGGTGTCGATCCAGGCGTGCGAGTCGTCCGACATCGCCACCCCCGCGAGGACGCGGTCGATGCCGAAACGCCATGTGTTCTGGATGAAGTCGACGCCGTACGGCTTGCGATGCTCGCGGTCGAAGCCCCAGCGGATGTTGGCCTGGCGTACCCAGCGGGTGATGTCCTCGAGGTTGTCGTCGGTGAAGCCGAAGCGCGCCCGCACCGGCGCCGCCTGCGCGAGGTTGAGCACCTCGCTGGAGGTGGCCCGGCCGCCGGCGAGGGCGAGCAGTTGCGATGCGACGCCGAGCAGCGGGTTGGTCTGGACGAGCGAGCGGTCCGCGAGGCGCACCCGCAGCTTGTGCGCGGGATGGACACCCTTGATCATGTCGCCGAGGCCGAAGCCGGCGACGATCAGCGGCGCGTAGGTCTCGATGTCCGGGCACATGACGAGGATGTCGCGGGGTTCGAGGGTCTCGTCGTCGGCGAGCAGGCCGAGCAGCACCTCGCGCAGCACGTCGATCTGGCGGGCGGGGCCGTGGCAGCTGTGCACCTGCACCGACCGGTCGTCGGCTTTGAGCGTCCGGCCTTCGGGACGCACCGCATTGGCGGTGATGTCGGACTGCAGCCAGCCCAGCAGCGTGTCGGGGCGGTCGTGGCCGCCAGCCGCCGAGGTATTCGTCGGTCTGCGGGTCGGCGGGCAGGCTGCGTTGCAGTTCGCGAAGATCGCGGCCGAGGGTGGCCAGCAGCGGATGCCCGACCTCGCGGTGGCTGGTGTCGTCGCGGCGGGGGATCTGCGCCGTGGGCGCCGGCGAGTGACGTCCACAGGTCGTCGCTGGGGTGCGGTAGCCACAGGTGAAGGTCGTGATGGGTCGCCAGGGCTTCGAGCAGTTCGATCTCGGTGCTGGGCAGCCGGGTGTGGCCGAACAGGGAGATCCGCTCCGGCAGGTCGGTGGGGGACTCCTGCAGTGTGGCAAGGGTTTTGGCGTGCCGGATGTGGGGAGGGTCGGCGTCGACGCGGTTCAGCAGCGCGCGCCACAGGGGCGGCTGCCAGTCGAGGTCAGAGTCGATATCACCGGCGATATCGGTTTCCCAGTCGATGAGCAGCTGCGGTCGCTGCCGCGCGTAGGACGCGAAGAGACCGGCCAGCCGTCGCGCGACGGCATAGCGCCGACCCAGCCGCAGCTCCTTCTCCTCGCCTGCCTCGAAGTGCCCGAGGTGGGTGGCCAGGGTCTTGCACCAGTCGTCGTTGCAGCTGTCGTCGATGACTTCGAGCAGCGGCCAGACGAGCGTGTCGGGGTGCCACGGGTCGTCGTCGGCCGTTCCGGTGATCTCGGCGATGAGCGAGCGCGGGTTGCGGAAGGAGATGCCGGCGCAGACGCCGTCCTGCCCGTTCCCGCGGCCGAGGATGTGCGACAGCCGTTGGCTCAGCCACCGCTCGACGCCCTTCGCCGGGACGATGACGAGCTCTTCGGCGAAGGGGTCGTCAAGCGGGTCGGAGAGGAGGGCACCGAGGCCGTCGGCCAAGAGGTCGGTTCGTTCAGCACGGTGGAGGTGCAAGCCCATTGGTGGCCACCATAGGGCGTAGGTCCGACATCGTGAAGGGTTCGCCCGAGTTTGCTCGCGGGGGTTCAGGATGTCGGACCCCTGTGCGACAGTGAGGCTGACTGAGGGAACGACAAAGAGGGGGAGAAACATGCCGAGTATGACGACCGAGCCGCGGCTGACCGAGCAGTTCGACAAGGCGCTGACATACGCCGCCGACCTGCACCGGAACCAGACCCGCAAGGGCGGGAGACATCCCATACATCGGTCATCTGGTCTCGGCGGCCAGCCTGGTCATCCAGGCCGGTGGCAGCGAGACCCAGGCGATCGCCGCCCTACTGCACGACGCCGTCGAGGATCAGGGCGGGCCGAGCGACACTTGCTGCGATCGAGAAGCGGTTCGGTGGCGAGGTCGCGAAGATCGTCGTCGGAGTGCAGCGACACCGACGAGGTGCCCTAAGCCGCCGTGGGAGGAGCGCAAGAAGCGTACATCAAGCACCTCGATGAGGCTTCGGATGACACCATCCTGGTTTCGCTTGCCGACAAAGCTCGATAACGCCGGGCGATCTTGCGAGATTTCCGTAGTCGCAGTAAGACGAGCTGTGGCAGCGGTTCAGCGTGCATGACCCCGAGAAGCACCTCTGGTACTACAAGTCGCTGCTGAAGGTTTACAAACGTCGTAACAAGACGTGGTTGGTGGCCGAGCTTCGGCGTGTGCTCGACGAGTTGGAAGGAACTGATCGGCTCAGCGGGTTAGCCGATGGCCGTCACGCTGCCTGAGAAACCCCGGTTCGTCAACGACTGGGAGGAGAAGGTCTGGCGTGCCCTCGACGAGCAGCTCGGGCCCGATGACCTCGATCGTGGTCGGCCAACGCGTGACCGACCACAAGAAAGACCACGAGATCGACTTCGTCGTCGCCATGGAAGGCGCCGGCATCGTCTGCGTCGAGGTCAAGGGCGGCAGCGTCTGGTACGACGGCAAGAATTGGCGACAGAGCACGGCGAGCGGTCCGAAGGTGATCAACCCGGTCGAGCAGGCACGGGAAGGCTGCTACGCGTTGCGGTCCTTCGTCGAAGGCGATCAGCGCTGGAAACAGCCCTGGCTGCGCTGGGATCATGCAGTCGTTCTTCCGGGTACGAAGATCTCAGAGGATTTCGCGCTGCCGGACTGCCCGCGCTGGAAGGTGACGGACAAGTCGGAATTGACGGAGCTGGCGTCGCGTCTACGCGCAGTGGTTCTCGACAAGGAAACCACGAATCCCGTCTTGAAGACCGCAGGTATCGGGCAGCTGCGAACGGTGTTGAGCGGTCGGGGATTAACGCAGCGAGACATCGTCGCGCAGGCGCAGGAGAACGAGGACGCCGCCCAACTCCTCACCGAACACCAAGCGGTGATCCTCGACGCGATTCGCCTTCTCAACCGCATCGAGGTGCGCGGCGGTGCAGGCAGCGGCAAGACGTTCCTGGCGGTCGAGCAGGCACGACGGCTTTCCACGGCCGGTCAACGAGTCGCATTGGTCTGTTACTCGCACGGCCTGGCGTCCTATCTCCGGCGGCTGACCTCGACGTGGTCACGCAGGCAGCAGCCCGCGTATGTCGGCGAGTTCCACAGCCTCGGTAGGCAGTGGGGTGCGGCGGAAGGTCCCGACGAAACGATCCGTAACAAGGAGACGGTGCAGTTCTGGGAGCATGACCTGCCCCGTCAGATGCGCGAGCTGGCGGAGACGCTGTTGCCGGGCCATCGCTTCGATTCGATCGTCATCGACGAGGCCCAGGACTTCGCCGACGACTGGTGGGATCCGATACTGGCGTGCCTGCGCGACCCGGAGTCCGGTGGCATCTACGTGTTCAGCGACGAGGGGCAACGGGTGTTCGACCGGTTCGGTGCGCCACCGGTTCCGTTGGTGCCGTTGGTTCTTGACCACAATCTTCGCAACACCCGTCAGATCGCAACGGCGTTCCAGCCTCTTGTCGACAGCCCGATGCGCTACATGGGCGGTGACGGGCCCGACGTGTCGTTCGTGCCGTGCACCGCCGCCGAAGCGATGGATGTCGGCGATGACCAGGTTGACGCGCTACTCGAAAACGGCTGGCGGCCAGAGGACGTCGCGCTGCTGACGACCGGCACGCGTCACCCGGAACAGGTTGGGCGGCAAGCGGAGGGCAGCGAGAAGTACTGGGACAGCTTCTGGGATGCCGACCAGGTTTTCTACGGCCATGTGCTCGGCTTCAAAGGATTGGAGCGCCGGGCCGTCGTCCTCGTCGTCAACGAGTCGGAGCGCCGCGATCGATCCAGGGAGCGCCTCTACGTCGGGCTGTCGCGGGCCCGTGACCAGCTTGTGGTGTGCGGAGATCCCGAGTTCATCCGCGAGGTGGGTGGGCCCGATCTGGCCCACCGGCTGAAGCTGCCGTAGCGGCCACAGCAAACTTCTCTGCAGTCGAATTGTCATACCGCTCTGGAATAATGGTGTGATGACGCAAACTGGTACCGACCGCCTTCACATCGTCGAGGGGACCGACTGGAAGGACGCGGTGATCGCACTACTCGACGTCGCTCTCCCTATCGACCGTGGCGGTACGGGTTCGGCGAAGCCCACGAGGGCGACCCCGTGGCCATCGTCCTGAACACGGATCCGCCCTCCGTCATGACGGCTCTGGGAAGAATCGGCACCGATGGTCGGTCCGATCGTGCAGTGGTCGATTGGCCGTCACCTGCTCCGGGTCTGATCGAATTGACGACCCTGGTGATGATGGTCGGCTTCGAGAGCGACCAGGATCCTCGAGACACCTGGCAGCTACACCGTGAGGCTGCGAACCGCATGGAGCTGGCGCTGACGGAATGCCAGTTTCGCCATGACTCGTCTATGCGGTTCGGGCATTCGTCCCTCACCGCCGCCCGGGTGCTGCTGCGTTCAAACGGTCGATGCACCGGATGTAGTCGTGGCATCGACTTGACTGGCGAGGAGGCTCGCGAGGCCATTCACATCCGCACGGTCGACCGGCCGTCGCGTGTGGCGCCGGAGGTTCTCGTCAAGGATGAGAGAGGAGCCTGCAGCTACAGGGACGCACCGATTCCCGACAACTGCTGGGCGCCGGACTTACCCGCCGACTGGCCCGGCGTGCTGTGCAATCGCTGCCATACCCGGATGCACGAGGGTGGATTCACCAACCTGCTCGACTTCCGTTTCTCACAGCATCCGAAATGCCCGAACTGTGGAGCGGGTCGGACCCAGAGTGCATCGTTCGGCATGCCTGTTTCGGAAGCCGCGTACAGAGACGTTCCGCCGTGGGTCGATCGGCGAGGGTGCGTCAGGACCAATGACATCTGGACCTGCGCGGTATGCACGCACCAATGGTGATCTACCCCGGCGCGTGCGATGCACGACGGTGCATCATCACATCATGATGCGATGATGCTAAACTTTGGTGTGCGTACCACTATCGATCTGCCCGATGACCTGCACAAACAGGCACTGGCGATCGCCCGGGACACTCGCCGCACGTTGAGCGAGACGGTCGCCGATCTCATTCGACGCGGCCTGGGCGCCGGCAGCACCGCCGCGATCTCCGTCGACCCCAGGACGGGACTGCCCGTCGTGAGCGTCGGGACAGTCGTGACCTCTGAGGACGTGCGGTCTTTGGAGGATGAGCAGTGACGGCCTTGCTCGACGCCAACGTGCTCATTGCACTGGTTGTCACCGAGCATGTGCATCACGACGCCGCCGCGGAATGGCTGTCCGCATCCGACAACGGTTTTGCGACGTGCCCGATAACCCAGGGCAGTCTTGTCCGCTTCCTATTGCGCGCCGGCCAACCCGCGGCGGCGGCGCGCGATGTCGTCAGAGGCCTCGAGGATGCGGCCCGCCACGAGTTTTGGTCCGCCAGTGTCTCTTTCGCTGAGGTCGAGCTCGACGGCGTAATCGGCCACCGCCAAGTTACCGATGCCTACCTTGCTCAGCTCGCGCGAAACCGCGACGGGCAGTTGGCTACTCTCGATAGTGGCCTGGCGCACCTGCACAGTGACGTCGCGGTACTCATCCCCAGCGAAACGCACTAAACTCCACTCCCGCAACGAAATTGTCGCTCAGAGCAGCTGCCAGGGGAGCTGCGCTCCGCCGTGGAGGATGAAAATTTGCGCCGAGACTACGGAATATGACGGATCTGGCCCGAAATCCGTCATATTCCGTAGTCTCGCGAATGCCCCGATTCCTCTCAGGCTGCCGACCAGGGCATTCGTCCATTTTCGAGAGAGGTTGGCAGAGCGACACCCGTCTCCCAGATCATCGCCGTGTCAGTCGCCGGTGCGCTCAAACTTGTCTTCGAAATCACCGCCGCCGGTGCACGCTCCTCCGGGCGCGATGGTTTGATTCCCACGCCCGGTCAGCTGCGCGATCGGGTCGTTCATGTCCGCGGGTAGCGGGTACTCCGCGGTGATCGTTGCCTGCGCCGTACCGCCCGCTGCGCACGTGGTGGTGCCCTTTTCGTTGCGCGTCCACTTGTCGTCGGCGAATATCAACGTGACGGCCCCACCGTCTGCGTGGAACAAGCTCATGCACCGGTCGCCGGTGCGAAGACAGTATGTATTGGCCGCGAGGACTTTTCCGGGAAGGACGGTGCCGTTCGTGAAGGTGGTCGTCTGGCTATAGCTGCCGCGTAGCCCATCGGCGGGCGTCACCACCCGCGGCGGCAGGACGGCGGGGTCGGGAACCTTGTCGAGGTCCGGGTCGCCGGTGCGGGTGAACTTCACGGCTCGTTTTGCGGCGCACAGGCTGTCGGTCGAGGACCGCACAGTTTCGCCGGAGAGTGTGCCGTCGGGCTGCGGTTGCAGCGTCACCACCACCCAGACCTCGGAGGGTGCATCGCCGCCACAATCCGCCGAGGCGAGGCCCACAGCCACCCAGGTGCCGCCCAACTGATCGAACGTCATATTCGACAAGAGCGAGTTACCGCTGGCACTCGCCGCCGTCGCCACGCAACCGCTGGCACCGCACTCCGAGCGGACATCCCAACTGCTCGTCGTCGCCGGCGCATTCGGAACCGGTTTGTCCTCGAGATCGGTTCCCGGCCCGTAGTCGGCCCGGTAGGTGCCGGTGAAGTCAGCCTGCCACCGGCAGCCGCGGTCGACGGGGCGGTGCCCGCGGCATCATCGTTACTGGTGGCCTCCACCACGACGATCACCCCGCCCACCACGATCAGCGTCGCGATGAACACCAGGGCGCCGATCAGCACACCATGGTGCCGCCCCGGCCGCTTCGAACTCGGGTGGCGCCGGCAGGCCGCTGCAGATGCGGTGCGCTGAACTGCGTTGGTGCGGACGGCGGCAGTCCGTACGGGCCCGGCGGGGTCTGCGGGTACGTCCAGATCGGCGGGCCTTGGTTGCCCGGGCTTACCGGGGCTGCCTGTGTCGGGTGCGTGCTGTCATGCTGGCCGGTGGGTACGGTGACGGCTTCCTTTGCCGCCGTGGCCATTTCGACCGTAGTGGGATAGCGCTCTTCGGGCTTCTTGGCCAGGCCGGTGGCGATCACCTGGTCCATCGCTCGCGGAATGCCCGCGCGTTCGGAAGGCCGGGGCGGTGGGGTGACCATGTGGCCGACGGCGACCTGTTCGAGGGTGCTGCCGGGGAAGGGCTGTTCGCCGGTCAGGCATTGGTAGAGCACGCAGGCCAGGGCGTAGATATCGGAGCTGGGGTGGATCTCGCTGGTGCTGAAGCGTTCGGGGGCCATGTAGGCCCACGTGCCGATGGCGGCGTTGGCCGATGTCAACCGGGTGTCTCGGCGGCGCGTGCGATGCCGAAGTCGATCAGGTAGGCGAAGTCGTTGGGGTCCACCAGGATGTTGGACGGTTTGATGTCGCGATGCACCAGCCCCGCCTGATGGGCGCTGTGCAGAGCCCCCGCGATCTGGTCGATAATCGCCACCGCGCGTTTGGGCTCGAGCGGGCCGGCGTCGATCAGGGCCTGCAGGTCGGTCCCGTGTGACCAGTCGCATGGTCAGATACAGGCGCCCGTCGACCTCGCCGACGTCGTAGATCGGCACGACGTGGGGATTGTCCAGCCGTGCAGCGGTCCGCGCCTCGCGGCGGAACCGCTGCTCGAAGTCGGGGTCCTTCGCGAAGTGGGGGAGCAGCATCTTCAGCGCCACGACACGGTCGATGGTGGTGTCATGCGCGCGCCACACCTCGCCCATGCCGCCGCGACCCAGCAACTCAATCAGCCGGTAGCGGCCGAACGGCGTACCCTCCTCCACCGGCTCACGATAACGGCAGATCACTGCCTCGGTGGGCGTGATCGACGGCTGGGGGTCACCCCAATTGCGCGACGAGAGCCTCGGTCACCTCGACCGTCGACGCGCTACCACCCAGGTCGCCCGTCCGCGTCTCCGGCTTCGCCAGCGTCGACTCCATCGCCGCCAGCACATCTGCGGCCGCTTCCGGGTGCCCCAGATGGTCGAGCATCATCGCCGCCGACCACACCGCGCCGACCGGGTTGGCGATGCCCTTGCCGGCGATGTCGGGCGCCGAGCCGTGCACCGGCTCGAACATCGACGGGTACTCCTTCGTCGGATCCAGATTCGCCGACGGCGCGATCCCGATCGATCCCGCCACCGCCGCCGCGAGGTCAGACAGTATGTCGCCGAACAGGTTCGAGCCCACCACGACGTCGAACCGCTCCGGCTGCAGCACGAACTTCGCCGCCAGCGCGTCGATGTGCTCGCTGTCCGTCCGCACATCCGGGTACTGCGCTGCTCGCTCGGCGACCACCTCGTCCCAGAACGGCAACGTGTGCACGATCCCGTTGGACTTGGTCGCCGACGTAACGTAGTTGCGCCGCGTCCGCGCCAGCTCGAACGCGAAGTCCGCGATCCGGCTCACCCCGACCCGCGTGAAAACCGACTCCTGGACCGCCATCTCGTCGGGGAAGCCGCGGTTCAACCGGCCGCCGATCTCGCTGTACTCGCCCTCGACGTTCTCCCGCACCACGACGAAGTCGACGTCGCCCGGCCGTCCGCAGCGGGCTCTCGACCCCGTCGAACACCTTGATCGGCCGCAGGTTGACGTACTGGCGGAATGCCCGCCGGATCGGGATCAACAGCCCCCACAGCGACACGTGGTCCGGCACGCCCGGCCAGCCGACCGCGCCCAGGAGGATGGCGTCGAACTCGCGCAGCGTCTCGATGCCGTCGGCCGGCATCATCGCGCCCTCACGCTCGTAGCGTTGGCACGACCAGTCGAACTCGGTGTAGGACAACTCGATTCCGTGCCGCTGCGACACCGCGTCGAGCACCGCGCGCGCCGACGCGATTACCTCCGGACCGATTCCGTCACCCGGAATGACGGCGATCGAATGCCCGGTCATCCGCCCAACCCGAGCAGGCCGACCATGATCGGCAGCAGAATGATGATGAGGATCGCGCCCGCAATGTCGAACGTGATCCCGGACCGGATCATCGTGGTGATCCGCACGACGCCCGACCCGTAGACGATCGCGTTCTGCGGCGTCGACACCGGCAGCATGAAGCCGAACGACGCGGCGAACGTCGCCGCCAGCGCCGGCACGAACGGGTTGACGCCTGCGGCCATCGCCACCGGAATGATGATCGGCACAACGACCGCCGCCGATGCCGTGTTGCTCGTCGTCTCCGACACGATGATCGCCAGGATCACCGCGAAGATCGTGATCGGCACGACGCTCGACAGGCCCAGCGCGTCGTTGACGGACGTGCCGATGGTCTCGGCCAGTCCCGTTTCGGAGATCAGCGAACCGAAGATGATGCCGCAGCCGAACAGAATGATTGTGCCCCAGTCGATCTTGGCGGCATCACTCCAGCGCAGCGTGAACTCGCGCTCTTTCCAGTCTGTCGGCAGCAGGAAGAGCAGCGCCGCGCCGAACACGGCGACGACGCCCTCGTCGAACCGGTCGCTGACGAATTCGTAGGCGCCCGACTCGGTGCCGGCGATCAGCGCGACGACGCCCGGCATGATCCACAGCGCCACCGTGATGCCGAACGCGATGAGTGTGTTCTTCTCGGCGCGCGACATCGAGCCCAGCTTCTCGCGCTCTTCCGCCACGTACTCGGCGACGCCCTCGATCTGCTTGATCTCCGGCTTGTTGAGCCGCAGCAGGATGAAGGCGAGCAGGACGAACATCAGCAGGCAGATCGGCAATGCCAGCGCTCATCCATTGGAAGAAGCTGATCCGCTCGCCGGTGGCCTCCTCGATCAGCCCGCGCCCGATCAGGTTGGGCGGGCTGCCCACCGGGGTCAGCAGGCCGCCGACGCTGGCGCCGTACGCGAGCATCAGCATGATCGCCGCGCCCACCCGTAGCCGCTGCGGATCGAAGTCGGGTTCGACGTCGCCGCGCTTCTGCAGCAGCTTGGCGATGACGCTGAGGATGCCGATCGCCGTCGGCAGCAGCATCGCCACCGTCGCGGTGTTGGAGACGAACGCCGACAGCAGGCAGGTGATCGCGCCGAACGCGAGGATCACCCCGGTGGTGGACCGGCCCACTCCCGGCAGGTTGAGGATCCAGAACGCGAACCGCCGGGCGACACCGTGTTTGAGCATCGCCTGGGCCAGGATGAACGCGCCGATGAACGTGAAGATCGTCGACGAGCCGAACGGGCCGAGCACGTCGTCGACCGGCGCGACCCCGAGGAAGACGGCGACAGCCACGCCGAGCAGGCCGCCGATCGGGATCGGCACCGCCTCGCTGATCCACAGCGCGATGACCCCGAGCAGCACCGCGGCCAGCACCTGCTGCTCGCGGGGGATGTCGATCGGCAGGACCAGGAAGACGATGGTCAGCAGCGGGGCGAGGAAGAGGCCGACCGTGCGCCGGCCCTTCTCGAAGCGTTCCTCCTGCGGCGATAGTCGCTGTTCACCGAGGCTGCGATAGGTGGCGGTGCCGAGTAACGCCTTGTCGACGTCGGTTGGCTTGACCTGGTTTTCAGTCGTCATGGCGCGCTCCGTCCACCGTGGCGTGTGTTCTAGACCACATTCCTGTGATCGGGAGTTGCCTGTTCTGAGTCCGAACCTAAACCTCGACTGTCATAGCAAGCGCATAGCGTCCTCATAGCAACGCGCGGCACTGTGGAGGTCGTGCAAGACAGACACGAACACGACCTCGGCCTCGCCCACGATCTCAGGGTCTTGTCCCGGCGCCGGATCTTTCAGCTGGCCGGCGCTGCCGGCGCCTCGGCGCTGGTGGCGGCGTGCTCCGGGGGCGCCGCCAAGCCGACGAGCGTCGCGACATCTGCGACCTCTGCGACCGCGAGCGACGCGGCTTCCTGCGCGACGGCCGCGCCCGCCGAGACGGCAGGGCCATATCCGGGTGACGGGTCCAACGGGCCGAACGTCCTCATCGAGTCCGGCGTCGTTCGCAGCGACATCCGGTCCAGCTTCGGCTCCTCCTCCGGTGTCGCCGAGGGTGTGCCGATGACGATCGACCTGACGTTGGTGGACACCACGAAGAGCTGCGCCGCGGGCGCCGGCATGGCCATTTACGTCTGGCACTGCGACCGGGCCGGCGACTACTCGCTGTACAGCCAGGACGCCGCAGAGCAGAACTATTTGCGCGGGGTGCAGGTCGCCGACCAGAACGGTCGCGTCTCCTTCACGTCGATCTTTCCCGCTTGCTACTCAGGTCGGTGGCCGCACATCCACTTCGAGGTGTTCGACTCGCTCGAAGCGGCCGTCGCCGGCGAGAACGCGCGGTTGACGTCACAGATCGCGCTGCCGGAAGATGCATGCACCGCGGTGTTCGCACATGACTCCGGATACGCAGCGAGTGTGCAGAACATGTCGCGGGTGACGCTGGCCTCCGACAACGTGTTCGGCGACGGGTGGGATGCCGAACTCGCCAGTGTCACAGGCGATCCGGCCAGCGGCATGACGGTCGCGCTGACGATCGGGGTGGGCGAGAAGTCGGCCAATACACCGTCGGACGGAGGCCCGCCGCCCTTCGGTGGCCCACCGCCAAACGGGCGCCCACCTAACGGGGGTCCGCCGCCACCGCGGTGAGATTTGGGTGCGTCATCATTTGATGACGCTGTCCGACCGAAGACCAGCTACATGCGCCGGATCCGAAGGTAGCGAGCGAGATCCGACATTGAGCCGAGGATCATTACCTAAACAGCGAGCACGACCCGTGCCACGATGGAAACATGCCTGACGATCAGATGGCCTCCGAGCGCGAGTTCAACGAACGCAACATCGACGAGTTCCGCCGCAACGGCGGGAAGGTGGGCGGTCAGTTCGAAGGCTTCCCGCTCTTGCTGTTGACCTCCACCGGCGCCAAGAGCGGCGCTGAGCGCCTCAACTTGATCGGCTACTTCGACATCGACGGCAGGAACTACATCGTCGGATCCGCGGCGGGCCGAGACCAAAGCCCCGCCTGGGTGTTCAACCTCCGCGCCAATCCCGATGCGAAGGTCGAGATCGGTTCGGACGCATCAAAGTCCGTCGTCGCCCACGAATTGTCGCGGGACGAACGCGACCGCATCTTCGGCATCGTCAAGGAGCGCGCCCCGGGATTCGCCGAATACGAGGAGCGCACCGACCGCGTCATCCCGATCTTCGAGCTCACTCCCAACTCGTGACGCTGTCAGGTCTTGGTTGACCGCCGGACGCAGAAATCGTGGGCCTCGTCGTACCCATAGTCCCCGCCCTCGCCGATCTGTACCCCCGATGGGGGATCGACTCGATGTGGTGCAGGAGTTTCACGCAGCGGCCCGGCCGGCACGTCGTGTGCCTCGTCGTACTCATAGTCGTAGCCCGGGGGGATACGTGGGTCATCAGCACCGGTGTCGCGAGCGGGCCTGTTCTCTTCCACGTCACACCATCCTTAATGGGCGCTCGACTTGGCGCCGGGTCGCCGCATTTCATTATCGCGCGACGGAAGACGCGCGGACGACATGGCCCGCAAGGCGGCTTTTGAATTCATGGACGCGGCTAGATCACAAACTGCGCCCACGCTGTGAGTCAGCGTCACTGCGGGGCTATATTGTGCTTGTCATCACAGCGAAGGGTCTTTCCATGGCAGAGGCGCTCAACGGCGCAGCGGTCCCGTCCCAGGTCAGCTCGGGGACCGCAGCATCGCGCCGTCACGCCCATATGTGGTGGGGCGTCCTTCTGGTGGTCATCGGCATCGCGGCGGTTTCAGCGATCGTCGTGACGGCAGTCATGGGCCTGACCACCGAAGCCTTGATCATCGCCATCTTCACGGGCGCGTTCTTCTCCCGCTGCGCTTGCTGACGCGCGCATAGAACCGCGACGCCCGGACTGAAGTCCGAGGCTTGCGCCCCAAGAATTGGGTCAGCCTTGTTCGACGATGTTGGAGTCGGTGCTATCGATCTGTGGCGACCCGGAGTGGTAAGTGATCCGGTTGTCGAAGCCGGAGGCGCCGATCGCATCGGCGATGTCGACGGTGATGATGTTGTTCATCCCGGACACCGTGACCTTCACGCAGTGGCCGGTGATGTTCACTGTGTTGCGGATGCCGCTGACCGTCACAGAGCCGTCGTTGCAGGCGACCGTCTTGTTGTTCTCGATGCCGGAGACGCTGACCTCGCCACCGGGCGGCGGGCTGATCACCTCGGGATCGGCTCCGGGAGCGCCGGGCGGCGCGGGGATGCTCGGAATCTCGATCGACGGGATCGACGGGATGTCGATCGATTCGCCGCCGCCCGACTCGCCCGAATCATCTGGAGTCGTGAAGCCCGCCATCGTCGTGGTGAAGACGATGAAGCCCGCGGCGATGGCCACGAAGACGACCGCGATCAGACCGAACACCAGCCACGGAATGCCCCCGCTCACCTTGCGCCGCGGCGCGGGATACGAGGTGCCGTAGGGCTGGGTGCCGTAGGGCGGCGGGGCACCGTACTCGGGTGCGCCGTACGCCGACGGCGTTGCACCCGGCACCGGTGGCGGCAGATAGGCGCCGCTGCTGCCGCTCTGTCGTCCGGTCCCCAATTCGCTCGCCTGGGCGACATCGGCGAGCGGGCGCTCGAGCTCCCTGATCCGGGCCTCGGGGTCGTCGTCTGGGTTCATGGGCAGATGGTCCCATAGCCGGACCGACGAAGTGGTGCAGTCGGCCGTGGAGACGGGTCAGGTCATGGCCTCGGCAGCAGCGATGTGCCCGTGGTAGCCAAGCGAAGTGGCTGTCGCGAGGTAGCGATGCGCCAGCTCCCGATAGCGGTCCTCGTCGCCCTCCGCCTGTGCGAGTAACGCACGCGTCCGCAGGTGGTGCAGCGTCCAACCGACGGCATCTATCGAGACTGCCTCTGACCGCTCTAACGCAGCCTGCGCAGCTTCGAGATCACCGCTCGCGCCCCGGCGCAAGAGGCACTCGACCAAATCGGCGGTTGTCCACGGCCACAAGCCCTCGCCGGTGACGAACAGGTAGTCGGTGGTGATCTTCGTCAACAGACTAATGGCGCCGTCGAGGTCGCCGGCTCGCGCCTTCATCCTTGCTCTCTGGAGATCGATGAAACCCAACATTGAATAGCTGAAGTGGTTGCGCAGCGATTCTTCGTAAACCTGATTCAAGAGGGCGAGGCCAGCTTCACACTCAGGTCCCTCCTGGTAGATCAGCGCGGTACCGTGGGCGCACCGCGCCAGACCCAGCGCCAGGTCATCGCCCGACCGTTGCGCGAGGGCCAGTGTTTCCTCGGTCTGACGCAACGTGCTCGCATCCGCGGGCAATGCCCACGGGATCGCGGGAACGTACGTCCAGAACGTCACCGCGGTGACGGTGGCTGGGTCGGCCTCCCGGGCCAGAGCGAAGCCTCGGTCAAAGTCGTCCCTCCAGCCAGGGAGCCCGAGGCACCATCGAGCGATGCCACGGAATGCGAAAGTAGTCGCCAATGGGGCCCCCATGATCTGAAGGCCTTTGGTGGCGTCACCATCGGCCAGCCTGATCACGCGTTCCGCCAACCGCAGTACCTCGCGGAACTCGCCTGTTTGGAACTTGGCGCATATCGCCGCGATGGATAGTCCGATGGTCAGCGCCGGGTCGTCGATCGACTCAAGAAGTCGGGTGTGTTCGGAGGCAAGCTCAGATGCTTCCGGACTGTGGGCGATGAACTGCTGCACAACCGCGCCGGTCATGCCGATCGCCAAAGAGCGCTTGTCGCCCGCGGTCGAACACAGGTCGCGAAGTTCCTCGAACCCAGTCTCGGCGCCGCTGCCACCAATGCGAAACGCGGTGGCGGACAGCAGAGTGCGCGGGGCAATTCGCATCGCCTGCCGATCCGCGGTGTCGTCCGGCAACCGATCGGCCACTTCGCGCGCCCTGCGCCAGCTCGTGTGTGCGGCGGCGATTTCCCTGTTGACCGACCACATTCCGGCCCGCATGTGCCAGCCGTAGGCGCCGAGTAGATCTCCCGCGGATTCCAAATGCTCGGCGATCAAGGCCGCATTCTCGTCGGCGGAATCAGGCTCACGTCGCTCGATTTCCGTGGCGAGCCGGCTGTGCAACGCGGCGCGGTCGGCCTTCAGCTGCGACTCGTAGGCAACCGTGCGAATCAGGGGGTGCCGAAACACATACTCCGCGTTGGCCGTGAACTTGATCTGGTCGATCAGCTCCGCCTGCACCAGCTCCGGCAAGGCGGTTTCACCCACCAGGATCGCCGGCAGTTCGGCGTCGAACTGCGAGCCGATCACCGACGCGGCGTTCAGCGTGCGTTTGGCCACGACGTCGAGCCGGTCGATGCGGGCGGCAATAGCGGCCTGCAAGGTGGCGGGCACGCTCGCCTCGGCCACCTCGCTGTCACAGAGATAGGCACCCCGCTTGCCGTGCAGCACCCCGCGGTCGGCAAGGTCGCGGACGATCTCCTGAGCGAAGAACGGATTGCCCGCCGCCCGCTCCGCGATCTGGGTCGTCAACGAGGCGAGCGACGGGTCCGGACCCAGCAGCTCGGTGATGAGAGCCCCTGTCTCCGAATCATTCAGCGGGGCAAGCGCAATCGTCTGCGCGCCGGGTGTGGTGCTGAGTGGACCACGGTACTCGGGCCGGTACGTCATCAGCACCACTGAATGGGTCCGCGGGATGACATAGAGGAAATCGACCAGCATCGACTCGCTGACCTGATCTATCCAATGCACGTCCTCGATGACGTAGACGGCCGGCGTTGAACGCGCCACGGACGCCGCGTTGACCAGAGCCGTGAGGCGGCGCCTGCGGGCTTCCGGCGCAATGTCCGGCGACGGGACCGCGGGGTCGCGGATACCGAGCAGGTCGTCCAGGAGGAGCGAATCCTCGGACTCAGCGTCCGGAGTCCGCGTCCGGATCTGGGCCCGTGCAGCATCTTCGGGGAGCTCGTCGACCTCGAAGATGCCTCGAAGCAGTCGGGACACTGCGTGAAAAGGGATTTCACTCGCATGAGACTCACAAAACGTCGAGTACACCGAAACCCCGCGGCTGACCGCGATGGCCGCCAACTCGGCGACGAGACGGCTCTTCCCGACGCCCGGCGGCGCCGCCACTCCGACGACGGCCCCCGAGTCCGCGATCGACCGGTCCAGCACGCCGGCCAGCGCGGCCAGCTCCCATTGGCGACCAACAAGTGTCGAGTCGCGGCGGCCGATTGCCCCGTGCTCGGCCACCCCCAGCAGCCGCCGAGCGGACACCGGCAGTTCGGAGCCCTTGATGCGGACCAGCTCCGGTTCATCGAGGACGACCGCCTCATCGACCAACCGCGCGGTGGAGTCGCTGAGCATCACTCCTCCCGGCGCCGCTGCAGATTCCATCCGCTGGGCAAGGCCGACCTGCTCACCGATGGCCGTGTAACCCGCAGCGCCCGAACCGATCTCGCCGGCGATCACCTCGCCCGAATTGAGACCCACCCGCAGCTGCAGATCGACACCGTCACGTCCGTTGACATCGAGAGCCAGTTGTCGCGCCTGTTCCTGGAGGTCAAGTGCGGCCAGGCACGCGCGAAAGGCATGGTCCTCCAAGGCCACCGGAGCTCCGAAAACCGCCATGATGCCGTCGCCGGTGAACTTGTCCACCGTTCCGCTGTAGCGCTGCACGACCACGACTCGCGCGCTTGACCAGTTCTGTCATGATCTCGCGCAACCGCTCGGCACCCACCGCCGCGGCGATGTCCATCGAATGCACCACATCGGCGAACAGCACGGTCACCTGCTTGTACTCCGCCGCGGCCTCCGACGGGCCGACCGGGGACCCGCACCCGTGGCAGAAGCGGGCATTCTCCAGCGCTTCGGTGCCACACACCGAGCACGCCGTCGCCGTCATCCGACCTCCCTGGACAGGGCGTCAATATATCGAACAGCGAGGTCGAAACGGAGTGCTACAGCCAGTCCCGGCGCTTGAACATCCAATAGAGCACCAACACGAGCACAACGATGATGGCCGTGCTCGTGACGAAGCCGCCGACCGTCTCGATCCCGGGGTAGGACACGTTCTGCCCGTAGAACCCGGTGATCGCCGTCGGAACCGCGATGATCGCCGCCCATCCGGTGAGCTTCTTCATCACGATGTTCAACCGGGCATCCTGCAGCGACAGATTCGTTTCGAAGACTGTGGTGATCATGTCCCGCAGCGACTCCGTCCACTCCGACACCCGCAGCACGTGGTCGTACAGGTCGGCATACAGTGGATCGAGTTCCAGCGCCGTCTTTGCGTCGAGCCTGCGGTGCTGAATCGAGTTGACGACCTCCCGCATCGGCAACACCACCCGACGCAGCTCGACGAGCTCCTTGCGCAGCCGAAAAGTCTTGCGCTGCAATCCACCCCGCGGACTGTTGTTTTCGAACAGATCGTCTTCGATGGCTTCGATTCCGTCGTCGAGCGCCTGCACCGCCTCGAAGTGACCGTCGACGACGACGTCGAGCAGGCCGTGCACCAGAGCGCCAACCCCGTATTCCTGCCCGCCCAGCTCGTCGAAGCGTTGTGAAACGGTGTCGATGTCGTACCACGGCGACAACCTCACGGTGATGAGCCCCTGTGGCAGCACGAATCCGGAGATGCGATGCGTCTCGAGTGCCGACCCGGAATCGTCGGCGGCCTCGGTTACGGAGACCGCGTAGACCGTGAAGAAGGTGTGCGTGCGATAGACGACGGCTTTGGTGCGTTCGGCCTCGGCGACGGCGTCCTCGACCGCCCAACCGTTCAGCCCCAGCTCCTGGGCGAGGTCGGCCAGGGTCGCGTGATTCGGATCGTAGATGTCGCACCACACCAGGGCGTCATCCTCGACGAGATAGTCCGAGATCGCGGAGAATTCGAAATCCTCTTGCGGCTTGCCGCCGCGCCACACCCGGCCTCGGACGTCGGTCACTCATCCATCATGTCAGGGATGGCGGGGCCCAGCCGAAGCCGTCGAGCAAGGACCGCACACCCATCTTCCATCTGCGCTCGATTTCCGTCGCCGATGTGCCCAACCACCGGCCGGCCTCCTGCACCGCTAAACCCTGTGCCAGCGCGAGCAATACGTGCGCGATGTCCGTCGGATCCCCACCGAGCAGACCCTTGTCGATGCAGCGCTGAATCCGGCCGACGAACACTTCGCGGACGGCGGTCCCCGCCGCCAGTTCATCAGGGCCCGGCTCGAAATCGGCGAACGGCCGCGAGAACATCACCAGCGCCAGCTTCGGATACGCCCGGCAGAACAGCCGGAACACCGGCACCAGCCGCTCGAGATCTCCTAGCGCGTCGTCGGTCTGCGGGATCTTGGCCAGTTCGCCGCCCAACAGCCGGAAGCCCTCGAAGAACATCGCCCGCACCAGGCCGGCCTTGTCGTCGAACAGCTCGTACACCGCGGGCACCGACGTGCCCGCCCGTTCGGCCACCCGCCGCGTCGTGAAGCGGGCGATGCCTTCCTCGCCGAGCGTCGCGATCGCAACGTCGAGCACCCGATCCCGAAGTTCGGGCGTGCGCTGCTTCGCCCTCGGCATGGCAGCGACCTAGCTGGCCGCGAATTCCGTTGGCAGCCCGTCGATTCCGGCGCGGATCGCCGCCAGCGCGGATTCGCGGGCCTTCAACTTGCTCGCCAGATGCGCGCCCGCGTGCAACGTCGCCGCCGCCTCCGTCGCGACCTCCCGCGCCCGCGCCAGCACCTTGTCCTCGGCGACGATCTCGTCCAGCCAGCCCGCCGCGATCGCCTCGTCGCCGACGAACGTCGCCGCCATCGACACGCCGCGGTGGAACGCCGCGGGCGTCAGCCGCATCCGCATGATCTCGATCGCCGAGATCGGGATCGTCATCCCGATCGCCACCTCGATGGCCTGGCACCGCGACTTCGGCGCGCCGACCCGGTGGTCGCCGCTCAGCAGCAGGAAGGAGCCCATGGCGATCGCCGGACCCGTCGCGGCCATGATGACCGGCTTCGGGAACGTCAGGCACCGTACCGACAGCTCGAAGCCACCCGCCAGCATCCCCAGCGCCGCCTGCGCGTCGCCGGACTGGAAGACGGAAAGGTCGAACCCGCCGCTGAACACCCGGTGATTGCCCGCCAGCACGACGGCCTTGGCGTCGTCCTTCTCGGCGCGGTCGAGCGCCTCGTTGATCGCGGTCTGCATCGTCGGCCCGAGCACATTGACCTTGCCGTCGTCCAGCGTGATCGTCGCGACGGACTCGCTGAGCTCGTAGTTCACTGGGCTGGTCATTGGATCTCCCTTGACGTGCGCGTTTCGTTTCAGATCGATGTTACGAAACGTTGTTACGAAAGCCAAGCGCCGACGAGCTCCCGCGCGTCAGGCAATAAATCTATCCGCTGGCCCCGGTGCGGATCATGGCCGCCAGGTCTTCGCGGTCGGAGATGTCGAGCTTGATGCAGGCGCGGTAGAGGTGACCTTCGACCGTGCGCACCGACACCACCAGCCGGTCGGCGATCTCCCGATTGCTCAGGCCGGCCGCGACCAGGTTGGCGATCTCGCGTTCGCGAACGGTCAGCGGCAGCGGGTGTGCGGCCAGATCCAAGGCGGGCGTGCGGATCCCACCGCACTGCGCGGCGAGTCGGGTCGCCGCCGCGGCCGCCTCCACGCTTCGGCGCCGGTCGTCGGCCGCCTCGAACGCCACCGCCGCCTGCGCGGCCGTGTCGGCCGCCGACAACAGGGCGCCGACCTGCTCGAACTGCTGCGCGGCCTCGAACAGCCCGGCGGCGTCGTGGTCGCGGACCGCCCTGGCATGCGCGCCGATGACCGACGCCAGCCGGCCGCCGATGCCGTCGGAGAGATCGGCCAGCCGGTCCAGGCAGGTCTGGTCGCCGAACCGGACCGCGTCGTGCAGCGCCAGCATCTCGATCGCGATCTGCTTGGACTCCGCCGCCTGCCGTGCCGCGTCGAGCGCCAGTTCGATTGCGGCGCTGACGTTTCCCTCCGCGGCGGCCAACCAGGCTTCAGCGATCCGCAGCTGCGGGCCGAATACAGCGACGTGCCTGCCGCTGCGGGTCCGCAGCTCGGCCATCATCTTGGCTCCGGCGTCCGCGCGGCCCAACGCGCAGTACGACTGGGCCAACAGCAGGCGGGCGGGAAAGCTCCACGACGCAGCGGACTCCGACGTCAGTGCGGCGACCGTCTGCTCCATGCGACTCACGGTGTCGGCGAAACGGCCGCGCCCGAGTTCGACCGTTCCGACCAGAACATTGGCCATGCCCCAGGCCAGATACTGGCCCGCCGAGGTGATCCGGACGATGTCGGCCGATCGCTTCGCGGCGGTGTCGAAATCGCCCCGCAGCACGAGTGCGCGAACTTCACCGAACGCCGTCAGGTAGCGCAACAGCCCGTCGACCTTGTCGTCGTACTGGTGCCCGCGCTCGGCGACGGCCTCGACGTCGTCGCCGCGGCCCATCAGCGCCAGCGCCAGCGCGCCACCGAACACCGCCCATTCGACCGCGGCGGCGGACGCGTCGGGGCTGGCGAGCACCCGCTCAGAGAGCTCGACGGCCTCCTCGAGTTGGTTTTCGAACAGCCGCGACGCCGACGCGACACCGGCGACGACCAACTTGAGGCCCGCGTGAGTCACCTTGTCGCACAACAACTCCAGCACCTCGTCGGCGCCTTCGGCGTCGCCCATCGACCAGTGCAGGTTGGCGATGCGCACCAATCCCCACCGCACCAGTTCCAGTTCGTTCATCTCGTCCGGGTCGAACGCGCTCAGCGTCTCCTCGGCCTCCGCGGAATTGCCCTGCCACAGCAGTGAGCGTGCCAACAGCTCGCTGGCCACCAGCCCGCCGCCGCGGTTCACCGCCGCGCGGGCGAACCGCTCGCCGAGCGTCACATTGCTGAGCGCGATCGCATCGCGCGCGGCGGTCACCAGCAGGTCGAGTTCGGGAGACTGGTCGCTGTCGAGGGTCAACTCCGCCAACCGAATTCGGTCCGTCGGCCCCCGCAACGGCCGGTCCTGCAGCGCGCGCACCACCTCGCCGCGCAGCCGTCGCGCCCCCGCCATGCCCAGCCGTTTCCGGATGACCTCACCGAACAGCGGGTGGTTGAACCGCACGTCGACGCTGTTGTGCTCGTCGACGATGCGAACAAGGCCGCGACTTTCGGCCTCCTCGACGGCGTCGTCACCGGCGATGCTGCTCAACGTGTCCAGGTCCAGCGGCTCACAGAACGTCAACAGCCGCAGCGCGTGCAGCACGTTGTCCGGCAGCTGGTCCACCCGGCTGTCCAGCAGCGACGCCAACTCCGAGGTGACGGCGGTCCGGCCGCGCAGCTGCCACACCCCGCGGACCTGACGCAGCGTGCCTGCCTCCAATGCGCCCTCGACGAGATGCCGCACGAACAACGCGTTGCCGCCGGACGCTTCCCACATAAGGTCGGCGGACAGTCCCTCGACCCGGCCGCCGAGCGCCGACTCGATCAGCGACACGCACTGATCCTTGGTGAACGGCATCAGGTGCAGGCGCTGCAGATAGCCGTCCTTCCACAGCGACGTGATCGCGTCGGGGACCGTCTCCCCGGACCGGACGGTCGCCACAATGCGCACCGACCCGTCCAGCGCCAGTTGATGCAGCAGCGTTGCCGACAGTTGGTCGAGCAAATGCGCATCGTCAACGCCGATCACCGAATTTCCTTCGGAGAGAATCGTTTCGCGCGCCGCCGCCAGGAATGCCACCGGATCTCGTGACGTAGCAGCTCCCACCAGGTGCGCAAAGACGCCGAGCGGGATGCTGCGTGCTGATTCGGTGCCTGCCACCCACTGCACTCGCGTCGGCAGTGACTGTGTCACCAAGCGAGCAAGCGTTGTTTTGCCAACGCCCGCATCGCCGACCAGTACGATGCCGCAGACGCCCTGTTGGTCGACCAGTGCTGACTGGATGGTCGTGTATTCGTTCTCACGCTGGACGACCGGCCAGTTCTGGGCCATAACCAGCGACATTACTACTCACAAGCCGTCAGAGCGGGATGTTGGCGGTGCGAATTAATCCGTCGCGCAGTGCGTTTGAGTTACGACGCCAGCGCGGTGAGTTCACCGGAAGCGGCCGGTGCTGCTTTCGCCGTGGGCGCTGTGTCGCGCTGCAGGAGACGCTCGGCACGCGCAACCCAATCAACGTCGGACCACACGATGCGTGCGGGCAGCCGGCGCCAGTAGTCGGGATGCGCGCGCAGATACACGTCGACGCTGGCGTGCACGAGCGCATCGTCCGGCACCCTGCGGAAGTGCAGCGATCGGGCGCCCTCGGCAAGTGCATCGAGTTCGGTCGGTGCCGGTGTCGGCTGCCGGGCTCCGGCGCGAGTGATCGCACCCGCCTTGACCACACCGTCGAGCATCCAGTCGAGGGTGATGTCCGCCAGCGGCCAGTACGCGTTCCGGCCCCCGACGATGTCGCAGTGTGCGCCGCGGAACCAGACTTCCTCGATGGTGTCGACAGAGTCGCCGAGTCGGCACTCGCCGAACGGGCCGTATCCGCCGTCGATCGCGACAGCGTGCCGCGCCGCGGCGACATTGCCCAACGAGTCCTGCGCGGAAAGCCGCGGCGTGCCAGGCACTTTCACGGTATCCCACAGGCCGAGGAAGTGCACCGGCACCGCGATATTGCGTCGCCCCGACAGCACACATGCCAGCCGATGGATTTGATGCCATTCGCGCGGCGTGCGGCCAAGGCTGGGCAGCGCGTAAGCGCCAAGCGCGTACTCGAGCACGTTGTCGGAGTGGTCCGGCAGCAGCCCGACGGTGCCGAGCATTCTGGCCAGCGCGCGTGCGCAGTACGCGCCGCGACCCGCACCGAGCAGGAATATCCGATCGTCCGGCTCCCAATTCTCGGCAAGGAAGAAGTACGCGTCGATGACAGTCGTCCGGGCCGCCGCGGCGACGGCCTCGCGCCAGTCGCGTGCCGCCGGGTTGAAAAGCTGGGGCGACGTCAGCGCCGCCTCGCCGGCGTCATACCAGGTGAGCTGCTCGGCGGTGGCGTCCAGGATTCGGAACAAGGCCTCGGCGTTGGTGGCATCGCGCGGACCCGGGCGATCATTTGTGCTGTCAAAGCACATGACGAGGTTCTTCACAGCAAACTCCCTGACCACACGTTCTCGTGCTTGAAGACGCTGACACCCAGAGTTTGCCAAGCCAAGGTCCCCGTGTCTTGAGTATTGCACTACTCGAAAAAAATTCATCTTCGATTTCGTGTCTGCGGACCCTTGATCAGCACGGATTCGGTAGCTCAGACGCTGCACGCCGCGGCATCTCGCCACCAGATCAGGCCATCTGTCGAGGTCATGCTTCGACGACCCGGCGGCGGCGCCCCCGCCGTTAGACCGCCGAAGTAGCTGTGGCCGTTGCTGTACTGAGGGGAGACTTGGCCGGGACGCAGGGGTTTGTGGCGGTACATAGCAACCTTGCCGCAACCTGTCTTTTCGCCGAACGTTCCTTACCAGTCGAAATTCACGCGATTTTTCGACCGGTACGGAACGTTCGGCGGGTGAGACCCAGCGATACGCGGCTACGCCAGCGGCAGTTCGACACCCGGGCTGGTCGGGTCGGCGTGCAGCTCAATTGATTCCGGCACGGTCCCGGGTGGCACGTCGTAGGCGACACCGACGTCGACCTGGCCGCCGGGCGGGATCTCCGCCAAGCCGCCGCCGACGTAGAACGACGCCTGGTCGTCGGCGGAGTACACGGTGCCCGCCGCCTTCAGCTTCTGGAACGTGCCGAGGAACGTCGCGGGGTCCGGGCTGGTGTTCCGCACCGTCAGGCGTACGACGACGAATTCTCCCTGTGCGTCCTTGGTCAGGAACTCGTTCGTCGGGTCGGTGACGGTGGGCGCGCTCTCGACGCCGGTGACCGTGAACTCCAGCGGGCCGTCCACGGCACCCGCGGCGGGAGGCGGCGTCGGCGACTCGGTCGCGGTGGCCTCCTCCGAAGTGGTCGTCTCGTCGTCGGTCGGGGTTGCCGAGGATTCGGTGGTCGTTGGCGCGCTGATCTGCACGGTGTCGTCCTTGTTGATGACGAACGCATAGATGGCGACCAGGACGAGCGCCAGCAGTAGTGCGGCGACGGCGCCGCCGAACCACATGACCAGATTGCGGTTATCGACCGGGGCCGGCGGCTCGGTGCCTGCCGGTGGTTCGACCACCGGCGGCTCGGCCGGCGTCGGCGTGGTGGCGTCCGCGTACGGCCACGGCTCGCGCAGCGGCACCTGCGTCGTCGGCTGCTCGGTGATCGGCAGTGGCGTCGGGTCAGTCGTGGGCTCCGGCGTGGGCTCGACCGTCCAATCGCGCAGCGGCACCTGGGTCGTCGGCTGCTCGGTGATTGGCACCGGCTCGGGCTCGGGCTCGGGTTCAGACGGTTCCGGTGCGCGATGGGCGCCCACGCGCTCGGTGGCTGCGGGCTCGGCCGGTTCGGGGGGCGACTTTGGCTGGTCGGCGGGGGGTGCGGGGGCCGCATACGAGGGCGGCGGTTGTGCGGGGGTGAGATGCTCCGTCCAGCGTGCGCCGTCCCAATACCGGCGGCCACCGGACTGTCCGGGATCGGGATACCAGCCTGCGGGGGTGGGCGGTGTCGTCATCGAGTGGAATCCCCTCCTTGGGCGCCCGCGGGCGCTCAGACACGGCAACATCGCCGTGGTCAGAAACCCTACTGCGAGATCAGCCGCCCATCAGCATGTGCCACTGATCCAGATTGCTCGCCCGGTACACGTAGTTGGTGCGACGCACCTCCGACAGCGAGGCGCTGGGCTCCATCGAGTACCAGTGCCCGGGAAAAACCGTGGGATCGCCGGGCAGTTTGGCGAGCTGCTGCAGGCTGCGGTACATGTCGTCGACGTTGCCACCGGGAAAGTCGGTTCGGCCGCAGCCCTCGAGGAACAACGTGTCACCCGCGACCAGCCGGCCGTCGAGCAGGAAGCACTGGCTGCCGGGGGTGTGACCGGGCGTGTGCAGCAACTCGATCTCGACATCGCCGACGTTGACCTTGTCGCCGTGTTCATGTGCGGTGAGGTCGCTGCGCGCGATGCCCGTGACCCGCGAAACCCAGTCCGCCTCAAGGCTGTTGACGTGTACAGGCACGCTCTGGCGCTCCAGCAGCTCGGCCAGACCCTTGAGCTCGAAGCCCATCATCGACCCGCCGACGTGGTCGGGGTGGTGGTGAGTGACGAGCACGCCGGACAGCTTCATGCCGTCGGCCTCCAGCGCGTCGACGAGGTCGTTGGCGGCGTACGCCGGATCGACGACGACGGTGTCCCCGGTCTCGCGGTCGCCGATCAGATAGGAGAAGTTGCGCATCTGCTGGGCGATCATGTCGGTCTGGGCGAAGTCGCGCCCCGACAGCAGCTGCCGAAAGTAGAGACGGTCGGTCATGGGCCAAGGGTAGGTGGTGGCCGACAAGCCCAACCGGAGGAGTGTCGTTCGAGGCCGACACTGTCCCGATCAGCTCAGATGGCGCCGCCGGCTCGAGTCAGCTGTCGCGGTGCAGCCGCACCATCCGGGTGGTGCTGCTCTCGTCGAGGTCGACGACGTCGCTGCGGGAGCGCAGGAAGTCGCTGAACGACCGGAAGCCCAGCGACTTCTCGGAGAACGACGGGTCCATCCGCTTCATCTGCGCCTTGACCGCCGAATTGTGCAGCCAGTCGGCGTCGTCCTTTTCGAGGCCGATCCGCAGCGCCCGCTCCAGCAGTGCCGTCGCCGCGGCCTGCCGATCCGCGGGCTCGGGCTCGTCGTCGTCGGCCTCCTTCGACGTCGCCTTCCGGGTGGCCTTCTTCGGCGCCGCAGGCGCGACGGTCGGGATGCCGGGCAGTGCGTCGTAGGTGACGAACTCGTCGCAGGCGGCGGCCAGCGACCGGCTGCTGGCGCCGGCCACGCCGATGCCGACCACATAGCGGCCCAGCCGCTTGCACCGCTGCGCGAGTGCGATGTAGTCGGAGTCGCCGCCGACGATCACCACGTGGGTCAGGTCCGGCAACCGGAACATGTCCTCGACGGCGTCGACGGCGAGCCGGATGTCGGCGCCGTTCTTCCCGTAGGCGGCCGCGGGGAACAGCTGCACGAGGTCGACCGCGCGGCCGACGAGCTGGTTGCGGTAGCCGGCGTTGAGGTCGGCGGACCAGTCGGCGTAGGCCCTCGTCAGCACCAGGGTGCCGAAGGACGACGCGAAATCGATGACGGCTCCGACATCGACGGTGGCCGTCGTCAGCTTGTCGTCTTCCAGTCCGCGCGCCTTGTCCTTCTGGAACGAGTTGCGCCCGTGCACCTGGTCGTAGCGGGAGATCACGATGTTGTCGAAATCCAGATAGACGGCCACCCGCGCCGCGTCACCCCCTGCGACCGCCTCCGGCATGGGTCTGTCCTATCACAGCCGCGACGAGCAACAGCCGTTCGACGGACCGTTTTCGGACGGCGTGACCGACGGGGCTCTAAGCGGTTTGGCGAGGCAAACCGCGGGAATGTACCCTCTTTTAGGCCCACGGGCGTGACTGCGCTGGGTCAGGCCCCCTTAGCTCAGTCGGTAGAGCGTTTCCATGGTAAGGAAAAGGTCAACGGTTCGATTCCGTTAGGGGGCTCGATGGACGCCGGGGTCACTGGCGACGCAGGGCGATGTAGCTCAGTCGGTTAGAGCGAACGACTCATAATCGTTAGGTCGCCGGTTCGAGTCCGGCCATCGCTACAAGTACAACAACGACAAAAGTGTGAAAGAGGGCAGCTGACGTGGCGTCCAGTACCGATGTGCGGCCGAAGATCACCTTGGCCTGTGAGGTGTGCAAACACCGCAACTACATCACCAAGAAGAACCGGCGGAACGATCCCGACCGGCTCGAGATCAAGAAGTTCTGCCCCAATTGCGGCAAGCACCAACCCCACAAGGAATCGCGTTAAACCGACAGCGCGCGGACAGATCGAGGACTTAGGTAGGTTCGCTAAACGTGTCGCTGTCTAAAGACCTGGTCGGAACGCACTACAAGTACCCCGACCATTACGTAGTAGGGCGAGAGAAGATCCGCGAATACGCCGTGGCCGTCAAGAACGACGACTCGGCCTTTTACGACGAACAGGCCGCCGCCGACCTTGGCCACGACGCCCTCCTGGCGCCGTTGACGTTCATTTCGGTGTTCGGCTACCAGGCGCAACTCGCGATGTTCAAGAGCAACAACATCGCGATCTCAGATGAGAAGATCGTCCAGGTCGACCAGGAGCTCAGGTTCCTGCAGCCGATCAAGGCAGGTGATCGTCTCTACTGTGATGTCTATGTGCACTCGATCCGCCGGTCGTTCGGTGCAGACATCATCGTGACCAAGAACATCATCACCAACCAGGACGACGAAGTTGTCCAGGAGACCTATACGACCCTCGCGGGCCGTTCGGATGGAGAAGAAAGTGGCTTTGACGATGGCGCTGCGTGAGTTCGATTCGGTGAAGGTGGGCGACCAGCTCCCCGAGAGGGTCATCCCCCTCACGCGGCAAGACCTGGTGAACTACGCGGGTGTGTCCGGAGACCTGAACCCGATCCACTGGGACGACGAGATTGCCAAGCAGGTCGGGCTCGACACCGCGATCGCGCACGGGATGCTCACCATGGGCCTCGGCGGCGGATACGTCACCTCCTGGGTCGGCGACCCCGCGGCCGTGACCGAGTACAACGTCCGGTTCACCGCCGTCGTGCCGGTGCCCAACGACGGCATCGGCGCGGAGATTGTGTTCAATGGCCGGGTGAAATCCGTTGAGCCGGAAAGCAAGTCGGTCACCATCGCGATTTCGGCGACCGCAGGCGGCAAGAAGATCTTTGGCCGCGCAGTCGCTACCGCGAAGCTGGCGTAGCCGATGGCCATCAAAACCAACATCCTGGGGATGGTTTACGACTACCCCGACTACTTCGTCATCGGCCGCGAGAAGATCCGCGAGTACGCCACCGCCGTCAAGGCAGACGACCCGGCACACCACGACGAGGCAGCCGCCGCCGCACTCGGCTACGACGCGCTGGTCGTGCCGCCAACCTTCATCTCGACGCTGGCGTTGCTTATGCAGCGGGACTTTTTCAGGAAGGTCGACACCGGCTTCCAAACCATGCAGATCGTGCAGGTCGACCAGAAATTCCACTACCTCAAGCCGATGCTGGCCGGCGACAAGGTCTGGGGCCGGATGGAGATCATCTCCGTCGACGAACGGTTCGGCGCGGACATCGTCGTGACCAGGAACCTGGCTCTCGACGAGAACGGCGAGCCCTATCTCGAGGCATACACGACGATGATGGGCCACGAGGGCGACAACTCGATATCGCTCAAGTACGACACCGAAACCGGCCAGGTTGTGCGGACGGCCGACCCGAAACCCGAGCCTGCGGCCGAGGAAAACGCAGAGCCCGAGGCAGAGGCGCCCGATCCAGCCGAGTAGGGCCGGATTAGTAACACGGACCTGGGCCGATGTACACTCGGACCTCGGGGTTTTCCCAATTAAGCGCGCTGTCCGTCGGTTTCTGATCGACCGAACGGGGAGCGCGCAAATTGTGTAAGCCCCGGACAACGTGCAGGTTGGCCTGCCAGCAGTGCCATCCTTGAAGGGGCGTAGCTCAACTGGCAGAGCAGCGGTCTCCAAAACCGCAGGTTGCAGGTTCAAGTCCTGTCGCCCCTGCTCAACTGAATACTCGACAAGCGTGGACACTGGAAGGTGACCACAACAACCGGACGAAAGGCATGCGGTGAGCGACGAGCGCGATGATGCCGGCTCCGTGGTGACGCAACCGCCGCGGCCCAGCGGCAAGCGGTCGCGGCGCGGGGCCGTCGCCGACGGCTCCACGACCGAAGCCCAGGAAGCCGTCAGCCTGGAGGACGAAGCCAAGGCGAAGAAGAAGGCCAAGAAGGGCGCCAAGGAGCCCCGTCGCAACCCCATCGCGTATGTCATCAACTACCTGCGCGAGGTCATCGGCGAGCTGCGCAAGGTCATCTGGCCCAACCGCAAGCAGATGGTCACCTACACCGCGGTGGTGCTGGTCTTCCTGGCGTTCATGGTGACGCTGATCGGACTGGTGGACCTCGGCGTGGCCCGGCTCGTGATGCTGGTGTTCGGCTGACCTGAGAATGACTGAGAGGACTGACAAACCGTGACTACCTTCGATGGCGATACGCCCTCGGGTGAAACGGTCGACGTGATCGAGACGACCGACGCCGACGCGCCCGAAGCTTCAGAAGCCGACGCGCCCGAAGCTGTCAGAGGCGCGCCGCCAGCGACGAGATCGAGCAGGCCGCGACCGACGCGTCCGAAGCCGACGAGGCTGCCGAGGCGACGCGCCGGCTGACGAGGCTGCCGTTGAGGCCGACGCTGAGGCTGCGCCCGAGGCAGAGGGCGAAGCCGAAGAAGAGGAGCCCGCCGTCGCCCTGAAGAAGGACCTGCGCCTCAAGCCCGGCGAGTGGTACGTCATCCACTCCTACGCCGGCTACGAGAACAAGGTGAAGGCCAACCTCGAGACCCGTGTGCAGAACCTGGACGTCGGCGACTACATCTTCCAGGTCGAGGTTCCGACCGAAGAGGTCACCGAGATCAAGAACGGCCAGCGCAAGCAGGTCAACCGCAAGGTGCTGCCCGGCTACATCCTGGTCCGCATGGAGCTCAACGACGAGTCATGGGGCGCGGTGCGCAACACGCCCGGCGTCACCGGCTTCGTCGGTGCGACGTCGCGGCCGTCGCCGCTGACGCTCGACGACGTGGTGAAGTTCCTGCTGCCGCAGGGCCAGCCCAAGAAGGTCGCCAAGAGCACCTCCGGTGCTGCCGCCTCCGAGGCGAGCTTGGAACGGGCGCCCATCGAGGTCGATTTCACGGTCGGCGAGTCGGTCACCGTCATGGACGGCCCGTTCGCGACGCTGCCCGCCTCGATCAGCGAGGTCAACGCCGAACAACAGAAGCTCAAGGTGCTGGTGTCCATCTTCGGTCGCGAAACACCTGTCGAACTGACCTTCAACCAGGTCGCCAAGATCTAAGCGCTAGAAAGGAACACCGCACCACCATGGCCCCGAAGAAGAAAGTCATCGGGCTGATCAAGCTGCAGATCCAGGCCGGGCAGGCCAACCCCGCCCCGCCGGTGGGTCCGGCACTCGGCCAGCATGGCGTCAACATCATGGAGTTCTGCAAGGCGTACAACGCCGCGACGGAGAACCAGCGCGGCAACGTCATCCCCGTGGAGATCACCGTCTACGAGGACCGCAGCTTCACCTTCAACCTGAAGACACCGCCCGCGGCCAAGCTGCTGCTCAAGGCGGCCGGTGTGCCGAAGGGCTCCGGCACCCCGCACACCACCAAGGTCGCCAAGGTGACCTGGGACCAGGTGCGCGAGATCGCCGAGACCAAGAAGGAAGACTTGAACGCGAACGACATCGACGCCGCGTCCAAGATCATCGCCGGCACCGCCCGGTCGATGGGGATCACCGTCGAGTAGCCGAAGGCGGATCGACGCGATCCCGTGGGAGGGCCAGCTTCGGCCCGACAAGATGGACGCTCTTCGCGCGAGCGCTCATCGCAACCACAACTCTGATTAGGAGAACCAATGAGCAAGAACAGCAAGGCATATCGCGAGGCCGCCGAGAAGGTGGACCGCGACAATCTGTACACCCCTATGGAGGCCGCGCGGCTGGCCAAGGAGACGTCGTCGAAGAAGCAGGACGCGACCGTCGAGGTCGCCGTCCGGCTCGGCGTCGACCCGCGCAAGGCCGACCAGATGGTGCGCGGCACCGTCAACCTGCCGCACGGCACCGGTAAGACGGCCCGCGTCGCGGTGTTCGCCGTCGGTGACAAGGCCGAGGAGGCCAAGGCCGCAGGCGCCGACGAGGTCGGCAGCGACGACCTGATCGAGAAGATCCAGGGCGGCTTCCTGGATTTCGACGCCGCGATCGCCACGCCGGACCAGATGGCCAAGGTGGGCCGCATCGCCCGCATCCTCGGCCCGCGTGGCCTGATGCCGAACCCGAAGACGGGCACCGTCACCGCAGACGTCACCAAGGCGGTGAACGACATCAAGGGCGGCAAGATCAACTTCCGCATCGACAAGCAGGCCAACCTGCACTTCGTCATCGGCAAGGCATCCTTCGAGGAGAAGGCGCTGGCCGAGAACTACGGCGCCGCAATCGACGAGATCCTGCGGGCCAAGCCGTCGTCGTCGAAGGGCCGCTACCTGAAGAAGATCGTCGTCTCGACGACGACGGGCCCGGGCATTCCTGTCGACCCGGCGGTCACCCGCAACTTCTCCGAGGCCTAGACCCGTCGAAGTGCGCGCGCTCGCAGCGGGTTTGATCGTGCTGGGCGTAGCCGTCGCTGGCGTACCCGTCGCCAGTGCGGAGCCGGCCACCGCGGCCGATGCGGGATTCGTCGACATCCGCAGCGTGATCCCCGACGCGTTTGTCGACCTGCGCTATGCGACGGCGGACAACTTCGTCGGCAAGCCGTTGTATCCACCGGACGCGCGCTGCCTGGTGCACGAGTCGCTGGCGCCGGGGCTGGCCGAGGCCGCCGACGCGTTTCGGGCCCTCGGGGCGAAGCTGGTGTTCTGGGACTGCTATCGCCCGCATGCGGTTCAGGTCGAGATGTTCGAGGCGGTGCCCGACCCGAACTGGGTGGCGCGGCCCGGGACGTCCGCGCGCAGCCACGAGTCGGGCCGCTCGGTCGACGTGACGCTGGCCGACTCCCATTACGGGTGGCTCATCGACATGGGCACCGGCTTCGACGACTTCTGGCCGCGCGCAAAGGCTTTCGCCACCGACGGCGTCAGCGCTCAGCAGCAGGCCAACAGGGCATGGCTGCGCGAGGGCATGAGCGCGGGCGGTCTTCAGGTCTACTCCGGCGAGTGGTGGCACTTCGACGGCCCGGGCGCCGACGTGGACCGGCCGATCCTCGACGTCCCGCTGAACTGACCTGTTCGCGGGTTAGACGGAGCACTCGGCGATACGTCGGCGCAGAAAGGCGCGGGCCGGTTCGGAACCGTTGGCCTGCAAAGCCGTTTCGTACCAGGTGAGCGCCTCGGCGGTGCGACCGGCCCGGCGCAGCAGATCGGCGCGGATCGACGGCACGGCGCTCGATCTCGCCAGCCGCGGATCGTCGGCCACATCGTCGAGCGCGGCAAGACCTGCCGTGAACCCGTCGCGAAACCCGATCGCCAGCGCGCGATTGGCCCGCGCCACCGGTGAATCGGCGATCTCCAGCAGTCGGTCGTAGGCCGCGCAGATCGTCGCCCAGTCGGTCTGCTCCCAACTGGGCGCCGTCGCGTGCACCGCCGCGATCACGGCCTGCGGCAGATACGGGCCCGACGCGCCCGCGGCCAACTGCAGGCGCTGTAACCCGGTGGCGATTCGGCCGCGGTCCCACTTGCTTCGGTCCTGCTCGTCCAGCGGCACCAGCGCGCCGTCGGCATCCACTCGAGTACGCCGTCGGGAATCATGCAGCAGCACAAGGGCGGCCAGTGCCTGCGCATCGCGGGACTCGGGCATCAGCGCGCACAGTTCGCCGGCCAGCCGGACACCTTCGTCGCACAGCTCGTCGCGGACCGCCGACGGTCCCGCCGTCGACCAGTAGCCCTCGGTGAACACCGAATAGATGCAGGCCTGCACGTGCGGTGTCCGCTCCGGCAGCAACTCGGCGGGTGGCACCCTCAGCGGAATGTTCGCGTGCCGAATCTTGCTCTTGGCCCGGGTGATTCGCTGACCGACTGCCGTCTCGGTCTGCAGCAGTGCCCTGGCGATCTCGGCGACCGTCAGCCCGGAGATCAGGCGCAGCGTCAGCGCCAGCTGCGACGGCCGGTCCAGCGCCGGGTGCGCGCAGGTGAACATCATCCGCAGCTCGTCGTCGCGAACCGGCTGCGGATCGCCCGCGCGATCGGTGCGGGCTCGGATTTCGTCGACCACGGCGGCGAGTTCCTTTCCCGGGCGGACCGACTCGCGGCGCAGCCGGTCCAGCGCGCGGTTGCGGGCGACCGTCACGATCCATCCGCCCGCGTTGTCCGGCACGCCGTCGCGCGGCCAGGCTCGCAGAGCTTCGGCGAACGCCTCCTGGACAGCGTCCTCGGCGACGGTGAGATCGCCCGACCAGCGCGCAAGCGCGGCCACCGACGGACCCCATTCGCGCCGAAAGACGCTGTCCAGGTTGGCCATTGATGTGCTAGAGGCCGGAGACCCCGGCCAGCCGCCGCAGCTCCACCGTCGTCGCCGGGATCATCGACGCGACCTTGATCGCCTCGTCACGATCGTCGGCGTTGATGTAGTAGAACCCGTTGGCGACCTCGGCGCCTTCGGCGAACGGCCCGTCGGTCAACAGCACCTCACCGTTGCGAACCCGCACCGTGGTCGCCGTTGTCGGCGGGTGCAGCGGCGCGCCGCCCACCGCGCGATCGCCCGCGACCTTGCCGAACTCCATGTGCGCCTTGATTCCCTCGTCCCACTCCGGGGATCCCGGCGAAACCGAGCTACCGGGTGGCTCCAACAGCAGGGCCAGCCAGCTGTCGCCGGTCAGCGGCGCCCGGGCGGGTGAGAAGTCGACCATCGGCCACACCTCGACCTCGCCGAACTTCGCCACCGGGATGTCACGAGCGAGCCCCAACGCCTCGTCGAGGTTCTCCGCCTCGAAGACGTAGTAGCCGCACGCCACCTCCGCGCTCTCGGCGAACGGGCCGTCGGTGACGATCGGGGCGGCGGGCCCGCCGGTGATCCGCACGCCGGTGGCTGACGGCTGCAGCGCGTCGCCGGCACGGATCGCCGAGGCGGCCTTGGCGTGAAAGTCCTGGAACTCCGTCATCCCGGCGGCCTGGTCGGCCGGATCCGACGGGCGGTCCACCTCAGGGGACAGCAGCAGCGCGAAGTAGTACATCGTCATGACCTTCCAGTAGCGGGCGGAACCCTGTGTTCCACTCTCTACCTGTCCGACGAACGGCGCCGCGCTAATCCGACAGCGCGCGGGGAAAGTTACGCTGCGGCGCCGGGCTTGAGGTAGGTGACGAGGTTGCAGTCGAGCATCTCGTCGGCGAAGTAGCCCTGGCAGCCGCGCAGGTACCTCATGTACCTGTCGTAGACCTCTTCGGTGGTCACCGCGAGGACCTCGTCCTTCCTGGCTTCCAGCGTGTCGGCCCACGTGCGCAGGGTCCTGACATAGTGCGTCTGCAGCGACAGGCACTCGGGCACAACGAATCCGGCCTTCTCGCCGTGCTCCATCATCATCTTGGCGGTCGGGATGCGGCCGCCGGGGAAGATCTCGGTGATGATGAACTTGATGAACCGGGCCAGCTCGAACGTCAGCTTCTTCCCGCGAGCAAGGTAGTCCTCGGGGCGGAAGGCGGTGCTGCTCTGGATCGTCATCCGCCCGTCGTCGGGCAGGATGTTGTAGGCGTTCTTGAAGAAGTCGTCGTAGCGCTCGAAGCCGAAGTGCTCGAACGCCTCGATGGACACGATGCGGTCGACGGGGTCGCTGAACTGCTCCCAGCCGCGCAGCAGCACCTGGTGCGAGCGGTCGGAGTCCACGGCGTCGAGCAGCTGCGTCGGTATGGCCGTGCTGGTTCTTGGACAGCGTCAAACCGATGACGTTGACGTCGTAGCGCTCCATCGCCCGCTTCATCGTGGCGCCCCAGCCGCAGCCGATGTCGAGCAGCGTCATGCCCGGCTTGAGGTCCAGCTTGTCCAGGTTCAGGTCGACCTTCGCGATCTGCGCTTCCTCCAGCGTCATGTCGTCGCGCTCGAAGTACGCGCAGCTGTATGTGCGAGTCGGGTCCTGGAACAGCCCGAAGAAATCGTCGGAGAGGTCGTAATGAGCCTGGATTTCTTCAAAATGCGGCTGCATCCGCTTTGTCTTTACGGACATGCCCGTCAACTCGCTTCCCGGTAACGCGTGATCAGATTCCTGGCGCGCAGGGTATCTGACTTGATCGGCAACCCTACCCGGCTCTGGGCTTTTCGAGCCATCCATATGGTGCTCGTCGGTCGACCAATTGAACTATTTCTCCATCGTGAACTGATTGATATCGATGTAGCCGATACGGAATCCGTCCGCGGTGCCCCGCAGGAACTTCATGTACCGCTCGTAGACCTCTTCGGACTGAATTTCGATGGCCTCGTCTTTGCGGGACTCCAGTACGTCGGCCCACATGTCCAGCGTCTTGGCGAAATCGGACTGCAACGACTGGATCCGGGTCACCTTGAAGCCCGCCTTCGTCGAATGCTCCTCGACCTTTTCGATCGACGGCAAACGGCCGCCGGGGAAGATCTCGGTCATGACGAATTTGATGAAACGGGCCATCGAGAACGTCAGCGGCATCCCACGCTCGACCATTTGTGGCGCGGTGAGGCCGGTGATCGAATGCACCATCATCACGCCGTCGTCGGGCATGAGATCGTAGGCAAACTTGAAGAAGTCGTCGTAGCGCTCGAACCCGAAGTGCTCCAACGCTTCGATCATGACGATCCGGTCGACGGGCTCGCTGACCTCCGACCAGTCCTGCAGCAACACCTTGTATGACCGGTCGGTCTCGACGTTGGAGAGTAGCTGCTCGCAGTACGCGTGCTGGTTCTTGCTCAGCGTCACACCCACGACGTTCACGTCGTAGCGCTCCAGCGCCCGCTTCATCATCGAGCCCCAGCCGCAGCCGACGTCGAGCAGCGTCATGCCCGGCTTCAGCCCCAGCTTGCCGAGGCTCAGATCGAGCTTGGCGATCTGAGCCTCTTCCATCGTCATGTCTTCGCGCGGGAAGTAGGCGCAGCTGTAGGTGACCGTCGGGTCGGTGAACAGCTGGAAGAACTCGTTGGAGACGTCGTAGTGCGCGCGCACCTCGTCGACGCTCTGCCGCTTCTTCGTCGAAGCTGCCGTCTTGTCGGACATCTTGGTCTCCCGTTCCTGTTCGCAGGCACCCTACAGCGCCAGTGATGCGCCTTACTTCTCCAGGGTGAACTGGTTGACGTCGATGTATCCCACGCGGAAGCCGTCCGCGCACCCCGTCAGGTACTTCATGTAGCGCTCGTAGACCTCTTCGGACTGGATCTCGATCGCCTCGTCCTTGCGGGCCTGCAGGTTCTCGGCCCAGATGTCCAGCGTGCGGGCGTAGTGCAGCTGCAGCGACTGGCGGCGCGTCAGCGTGAAGCCGGCCTTACCGCTGTGGTCCTCGACCTTCTCGATCGACGGCAGCCGGCCGCCCGGGAAGATCTCGGTGATCATGAACTTGACGAAGCGGGCGAACTCGAAGGTCAGCGGCATGCCGCGGTCGACGATCTGCGGGCCGGTGAGCGCCGTGATCGTGTGCAGCAGCATGACGCCGTCGTCGGGCATCGCGTCGTAGGCGAACTTGAAGAAGTCGTCGTAGCGGTCGTGGCCGAAGTGCTCGAAGGCACCGATCGACACGATGCGGTCGACGGGCTCGCTGAACTGCTCCCAGCCCTGCAGCAGGACGCGCTTGGACCGTGGGCTGTCCGATTCCTCGAACACCTTCTCGACGCGGGCCGCCTGGTTCTTCGACAGCGTCAGACCGATGACGTTGACGTCGTACTTCTCGATCGCCCGCATCATGGTCGAGCCCCAGCCGCAGCCGACGTCGAGCAACGTCATCCCGGGCTTGAGCCCCAGCTTGCCCAGCGCCAGGTCGACCTTGGCCCGCTGCGCCTCTTCCAGCGTCATGTCCTCGCGCTCGAAGTACGCGCAGCTGTAGGTACGCGTCGGGTCCAGGAACAACGCGAAGAAGTCGTCGGACAGGTCGTAGTGCGCCTGAACGTCCTCGAAGTGCGGTTTCAGGCTCGCTTTGCCCTTATCTGACATTTCGATGTGCCTCTCTGAGTACGGAAGGCAGTCCCCCGAAGATGTGATGGAGGCCCCTGCTACGGGACGCGCCATGGACCAGCCCCGGATGCCTCCCGCCTGGAAATGCTAGCCGATTTCGCGGTGAGCACCGAATCGGCAAAAGCCGCTGATCAGGCCTCGGCAAAGGTCGTCTTCAGCTCGCCGACGATCTGGTCCCACAGCTGCTCGGGCAGGTCGTGGCCCATGCCGTCGATGAGCACCAGCCGCGCGCCCTTGATGGCGCGGACAATGGCGCGGCCGCCGGACGGACGCATCAGCTTGTCGGCCTTGCCGTGGATCACCACGGTCGGCGCCGTGATCTGGCGGTCGTAGTGCAGCAGGCTGCCGCTGCCCAGCACCGCGGCGACGTGGCGGGCGATGCCAGCGGGGTAGTAGGCCCGCTCGTAGCTCTCGATCGCGTCGGCGCGCAGCCGCTCCTCGGGCGCCGGATAGCCGGGGCTGCCGATGATCCTGGCGACCCGGATCGCATTCGCGACGACCGCGTCCCGGGTGGAGTCCGCCGGCCGCTGCAAGAGGGCACGCAGCTGCTCGGGCGCCGGCGGCGGCAGCATCGCCTGGTTGTTGCTGGAGAAGATCACTGCCAGCGTCCTGGTCCGCTCACCGAACCTGGCCGCGAAGATCTGCGCGATCATGCCGCCCATCGAGCCGCCGACGATGTGAGCGCGGTCGATGCCCAGATGGTCCAGCAGCGCGGCGGCGTCGTCGGACATGTCCTCGAGCGTGTAGACCGCCGGGCTGCGCCTGCCGACGAAGGAGCGAGCCATTCGCGGCAGCAGCCGCGCGCCGGTGTGGCGGCCGGTCAGTTTCGTCGACAGGCCGACGTCGCGGTTGTCGTATCGGATGACGCGCAGGCCCTGGTCGACGAGCTTCTCGCAGAAACCCTTGCGCCACAACAACAATTGCGCGCCGAGGCCCATGATGAGCAGGACCGCCGGATGGTTCGGGTCGCCCATGTCCTCGTAGTAGATGTCAATCGGGTCGTCCGGACCGCCGGTCCGCGCGATTCCCGTCCGCACTTGCACTTAAACGTCGACCTCATCTTTTTCGGGGTCCTTGTGCTCGCGGCTCACCTCGACCATGAAGTTGGCGAAGTAGCCGGTCAGCTGCGGATCCGACATCATCTGCCAGCGCGGCGCCAGCAGCTTCATGTAGCGCTCGACGTAGAGGAACTGCTTGCCGATCAGCACCAGCTCACGCGGCAGTTTGACGTCGTAGGCGTCGGCCAGCGTGGACAGCTGCTTGCCGATGTCGGCGTATGACATGTCGCCGAGGTTCTGCATGGTCAGCGGGGTGGCGAACTTCTCCAGGTCCTTGGCGGCCTCGCGCCTCGGGCTTCATGGTGCCCACCGCGCCCATCAGCACGACGATCTTGCCCGCCGCGGCGTGGTCCTTCTTGACCAGCAGGGCGTACACCAGCTCGCGCAGCAGCCACCGGGTGCGCGGGTCTATGCGGCCCATGATCCCGAAGTCGAAGAACACGATGCGGCCCTCGGCGTCGACGTAGAGGTTGCCGGCGTGCAGGTCGCCGTGGAACAGCCCGTGCCGCAGCCCGCCCTCGAAGACGCTGAACAGCAGCGCCTTCACGAGCTCGGTGCCGTCGAAGCCGGCCTTGCGGATGGCTGCGGCGTCGTCGATGCGGATACCGTGCACCCGCTCCATCGTCAGCACCCGCGCGCTGGTGTGGTCCCAGTAGACCTGCGGCACCCGGATGTTCTGGCCCAGCGGCGAGGCGTGCATGTGCGCCACCCAGGCGTCCATCGACTGCGCCTCGAGGCGGAAGTCCAGCTCCTCGGCGAGGTTGTCGGCGAAGTCGGCGACGACGTCCTGGGCGGACAGCCGACGGCCCAGCTTGGCCAGCTCGACCAGCTGCGCGCCGCGCTTGAGGATCTGTAGGTCGGCGGCGACGCGGCGGCGGATGCCCGGTCGCTGGATCTTGACGACGACCTCCTCGCCGCTGTGCAGTGTCGCGTAGTGCACCTGCGCGATCGATGCCGACGCGAACGGCTCGTCGTCGAAGGTGGCGAACAGGTTCTTGGGGTCGTCGCCGAGCTCCTCGACGAACAGCTTGTGGACTTCGTCGGGGTCGGCGGGCGGCACCCGGTCGAGCAGGCTGCGGAACTCGCGGCTCAGCTGCTCGCCGAACGCGCCCGGGCTGGACGCGATGATCTGGCCGAATTTGACGTAGGTGGGGCCGAGGTCGGCGAACGTCTGCGGGATCTGTCTGATGACCTTCTGCTGGAGCGAGCCGCGGCCCGCGAGCCTAGTGACGACCCGTGCGCCGGTGCGGGTTATCTGCCAACCCGTCGCGCCGATGCGCGCGGCCTCGATCGGCAACGGCACCCGATCCAGCTTCGCGACCTCGCGGTGTTTAGTCGTACTCATAGCAGCAGTCTCTCAAAGTCGGCGGTGACCCGCTAAAACGTGTGGACCCGGTCACACTGCACCTTTCCCGCCCCCATACCCGCGAAATAGCATTCCTGGCTGCTGATCGGCGAGATTCACGACCAGGAACGCTATTTCGCGGGCTTCAGGCCTCGGCGAAGGTGTGCTCGACCTCGGATCGGCTGAGCACCGGGTCCGTGCCGGGCACGTACGTCGTGGGCAAGGTATGGGGCACCGTGGTGCCACCCTTCACCCGCGCCTGGGCCTGACGGAACTCGGGGATCGGGCCGGTGACCGCGCTCAGCCCGTTGATGACCGCCCACACGGCGGTGCGCCGGGCGGTGCGCTCGACGATGTTGGGGTTGGTGTGGCCCACCAGCTGGGCTGCCCACTTGGGCATTGTGTCGCGGATCGCCCAGTCCACCGCGCTCTGTGGAGCCGGTAGACCGGGCCCCGTTGCGACCGCGGCGCCGTGGGTCAGCGCAAGGCGCGGCAGGCACGATTCGAGGCAGTCGAGCGTCTCGGCCTTCGTGGTCGGCAGGTCGGTGCCGCCCAGCGCATGTCCGACCCGTACGAACTCGCCGTAGTAGCGGTCAAGCTTCTTGCCGCGCAACGGCTTCGGGTGATACAGCTCGTGGGCCGTCGCGAGCCCCCACACCACCGTCGCGTAGTTCCAGCGAAGCCAGTCCGGATCATCGGCGTCATAGCGGGCGCCGTCGGGCCTGACTCCCTTGATCGTGTGGTGCATGGCCCGCACCGACTGGGCCAGCCGCTCAGCGGTCTCGGTCGACCCGTAGGCCGTGCCGATGAAGAACGCGATCGAATGGCCGAGCCGCACGGCCGCACCGGCAGCGTCGACCTCTGGGAAGGCCTTGCCGTCTTTGCGCTTCACCAGCCGCGAGTGGTGCATGCCCATCCAGTAGATCGACGGGTCGAGCCGTTCCATGTAGGCCGCGCACTGCAGGCCGAAGATCAGCGCGTGCATGTGGGAGTGCACGTGCCACACGGCGCTGCCCGGACCGAACCAGCCCGGGTCGCCGACGGGTGCGGCGAACCCCATGCCGCGGAAGTAGTGCCGACGGATGTCCTCGTCGAACTTGTTGTTCAGCAGTTGCCCGACAATCTGGTGGGGCAGGTACATGCGCATCTCCCGGTTCTGGTCACGGCTGTAACCAGATTACATGGGTACGGCTGTGACCAGACTTGACGCCGCCGACGTAGTCTGGCCCGATGTCGAGCCCCACACGCTGGGCTGGTGTGCCGCTGACCGATCGCCGCACCGAGCGACGCGCGCTGCTCGTCGACGCCGGATTCCGGTTGTTCGGCGACGAGGGCGAGGCCGCGGTGTCGGTGCGCTCGGTCTGCCGCGAATGCGGCCTGAACACCCGCTACTTCTACGAGAGCTTCGCCGGCGTCGACGAGCTGTTGGGGGCGGTGTACGACCGGGTCAGCGCACAGCTCGCCGAGGTGGTCGAGGCCGCGATCGAGAAGGCAGGCGATTCGGTGCGGGCGCGCACCCGGGCCGGCATCGCGGCCGTGCTCGGCTTCAGCTCGGCCGATCCGCGCCGCGGCCGGGTGCTGTTCACCGAGGCCCGCGCCAATCCGGTGCTGGCGGCCCGTCGCACGGCGGCGCAGGAGCTGCTGCGGCAGGGGGTCCTGACCGAAGGCGGGCGGCTCATTCCGGGTTCCGATCCGGTTGCGACAGCGGTGGGCGCGGCCGTCTTCACCGGCGCCATGGCCGAACTCGCCCAGCAGTGGCTGACGGGCAGTCTGGGTGACGATCTGGACGTCGTGGTGGACCACGCGCTCGCGCTGGTGCTGTAGCCGCACTCAGCCGGCCAGGGCGAAGTTCTCGGTGAGCGCCTCGACAATCGGCCGCCACACCGGCTCGGGCAGGTCGTGGCCCATGCCGTCGACGACGACGAACCGCGCGTCGGGTATCGCGCGGGCCAGGTTACGGCCGTTGCGCGGCCGCACCATCGGGTCGTCGGTGCCGTGGATGACCACCGTCGGCGCGGTGATGCGGCGGGTGTAGCGCATCAGGCTGCCGGTGCCGAGAATGGCGTCGAACTGGCGCATCATGCCCTGCGGATAGTCGCTGCGGGCCCGCAACTCCTCGACGCGGCGGCGTAGCGCGTCGACCGGCGGCAGGAAGTTCGGCCCGTTGATGATCGAGATGCTGCGCACCTCGGCGGCCAACCGCTCCTCCCAGGGCGCGTCCTTCGCGGGTCCGCCGAAGGCCAGCCTGATGACCCGCCACCGCGGCACCGCCGACAACAGCTTGTTCGAACTGGACATGACGAGCCCCAGCGACGCCAGCCGGTCGGGATGACTGCCCGCCAGCACCTGAGCGATCATGCCGCCCATCGATGCGCCGACGACATGGGCACGTTCGATGCCGAGGTGGTCCAGCAGGCCCGTCACGTCGTCGGCCATGTCGATCAGCGTGTAGGGCACCGCGCTGCGGCGGCCCGTCACGTGGCGCAGCACCCGCGGGTAGACCGAGCCGCTGGCCCGTGTGCCGTCCATCTTCGTCGACAGGCCGGTGTCGCGGTGATCGAACCGGATGACCCGGTAGCCCTGCTTGACCAGCTGATCGCAGAACCCGTCCGGCCACATCGGCAGCTGCGCGCCGACGCCCATGATCAGCAGCACGGGTGGGGCGTCGGGCTCACCGAGGTCCTCGTAGAACAGCTCGATATCACCACAGCGGGCCGTCCCGCTTCTGGTTTGCATCCCTTCTGTCTACCTCTTCGCCGAGCGCACAGTTATTGACGGAAAAACTAATCGTCCCTGTCTGCATTGGCTCGAGCGGTACTGTCTGTGCAGCAGCGGCAAGGCAAGGGGACCGCGATGTCCGAATTCGACGCTGAAGAGTTGCAAACGGTACGCGCTGGCTTTCTTGGACAGCCTGATCTGAGCAGACCCGAGTGCCGCAACCTCGACCAAACGATCAAGCACCTGCAGCTGGAGCGGAAAAAGTGGGTTGATCGCTATCAGGCCGCCACGAGTCAAGAAGCGAAGCAGGAAGCAGCCCACAACATCGAAAAAATCGACGACCACATCTCGTATTGGCGAGACGAGATGCATTTCCAGGGCTGTTTCACCCTGCCCACCAGCGTGCCCCGGCTGCTTGACCTCCAACGCCCCGAGCTGACGCAAGCGATCCAGTACTACTCGGTCGCGGGATCCGCTGCGGGGGCCGACAATTCGGTATTTCTCGTCGAAGGCAAGGCGCTTCTCGTGCGCGTCTACATGACATCGCTGCTTACCGAAGCCAGCTTTGTCAACGGCTACTGCGATGTCATGGGGTACAACTCGACAACGCTGAAGTACGACACATTAAGGCGAAGGATCACCGCAGCGGCGACCCCCCGGATGGATTCATCGGCAACCTCGCAGCGAAACGACATGTCGACGACGTTGAACTTCTTCGTGCCGCCCGACTTGTGCTGGGGGCAGGCCAGGTTCGATGTGCACGCGTGGTTCGTCGGCCACGAATCAGAACCCGCCGACACCAGTTCCTACCACAGCAGCTATTCACTCTCGTCGTCGTTCCACGAAACACGCGTGCCGATCATCCACTGCTTCCGGATCGCGCTCTCCCAAATCGTCCCGGCTTCCCCCAACCCGCTGCAATTCGCCGCGCCATCGTTCGCCACTTGCCAAACGACGATGGCAACGGCCGAGCGGCTTTGGCCGCTGTCACGATTGGACATTCGGGATCGCGGTACGCGCGGCTTCTCGGGGCCGTTGCAGACCTTCAACGATTACGCCGCGGTGCGCGCTGATATCCAAACCGTTTACGACGGGACAACTCCGACGCCTGCGGTGAATGAGTTATATGTCGCGATGTTGCCGACTCACCAAACTGTCGGGGGCAATGTCTTTGGTCAGCAGATCAATCAGTCGCTCGAGTCGACGGTTAACCTCGGCGAGTTGTTTGCGCATGAGCTCGGCCATTGGCTGCTTCCCGGAGACGACCACGTCGCAGGTTGCGTCAATCCCAGCCTGGCGCTCGTTCAGATCGACAGCAACTATCCCGACTACACGAACGCGGTGTCACGGGCCGGTATCGGCGAGTGGGGTGTCAACCTCACCGGAGCTTTCCCGTGGACACTCATCGGCCCCGAGCAGGGCGATATCATGAGCTATTGTCCACGGCCGCTGTGGGTTTCGCCGTACAACTATCTGAGGGCGTTCAACGGTCAGATACTCGGTTGGGCCAGAGAAGCAGCCGAATCGTCAACTCTTTCTGATGCGCAGAAGCTGCTGATCGCGTTTCGGCTGCACCGCGACCAGTCGGTCGACCTGCACTGGGCGCTGCACCTGCCCGGTGAGGCTCGGGCACCGTCCGCCAAGGGCAGATCGGACGTGTTCCTGGAGTTGCAAGACGGCGACGGCGTCGTCCTCGCAACGCTCAACTGTTCACGACCCGCCGATCGGGCTTACACCGCGCCGTATGAAGACTTTCAAGAGGTACTGCCGTGGTATGAGTCAGTGTCTGATGTCGTCGTCGTTTGCGACCAGGTCGAACTGGCCCGGTGGAAGGTTGAGGATCCGGTCGAACAGCCATTGGTCGGTAAACCGAAAGTGACTGAAACCCGCCAGGACGACGGGACGACCGCCGTGAAGATCAGCTGGAAAGCACGAGCAGGCGCTCAAACCAAGCTGCACTTCATGCTGCGTTACACGACCGATGACGGCGGGACGTGGATCCCACTTGCCAACGGAGTCAATGGGTCTGAAGTCGATGTTCCCCCAGAACTGCTGGACGGCGTCGAGAGCGTGCGTTTCCAACTCGCGGTCTCGGCCGGTTTTCGAACAACACTGGTCGATGTGCCTGACGCCGTGGTCGGGCGGAAGCTTGTGCGGCACGTCGCCATTACCCTCCCCGAGGCTGGGGCATCTATTCTGCAAGGCAGCCAGGTCGAGCTCGCCGGTGTGGCGAGCACCCGCCTGGACGGAGCCCCTGACACCACGTACGCCTACTGGACCTCGCACCGCGACGGATTCCTCGCTGAGGGCCTCCGGGCGACGGTGAGCGGGTTGTCCGTCGGCCGACACATGCTGCGACTAGCCGTCGTGGACCCTGACGGCGCCGAGGCCAGTCAAACCCTGACGGTCACGGTTATCCCTGATACCGAGCGCGTGGCGACGACCCCATACTGAATCGCCGTGGGCTGGCTAGCCCGAGCGCTCGAAGCGTCACGTGGACACAGCCGGCTTCCACGGCTTGATCCAGTCGGTCTCCGGCCAGCCCTCGACACCGGCCATCAACTCGTACATCGTTGCGCCGTCGGTGGATTCGCGGATGATGTCGCCGTGGCCGGCGTGCCGCGTCAGCTCCTCGACCAGGTGTAGCGCCACCCAGCGCACGTTCCAGAAGTCCAGATCCTGTGGAAACCACGGCACGTCGTGTGGCACGGGAACCCGCGTGTCGAGATCGGCCTCGGCGAAGATTCGCAGCGTGTCCTCGTTCTGCGCGCGCAGCTTGTCGAGTAGCTGCTCGAGGGTTTCGTCGTCGCGCATCACGTACTCGTCCTCGTAGTCGGCCACCTGCTCCTCCATCGGCCGTTCGTCTCGGGGCGGGAATTCCGGTGCCGCCTTGACACGCTCGACCCAGCCCCGCTGCACACCGGCGGCGTGCTTGATCAGCCCGCCGATCGACAGGGCGCTGACCGACGGTTTCGACCTCGCCTGTTCGTCGGTCAGCCCGTAGGCCACCGCGAAGAACGCGTTCTGGTTGAACCGCAGAAACTTGAGCAGCGTCTCACGTTCGTCCTTGCCGGGCATGGGCATTCCCTGCATGTGTTACTTCTCCTTCGTCTCGGGGCTGTTGGCGTACAGGTCTCGGAGGCAAGCGATTTCGGCTCCGTGGTGGATCATCTCGCGGTTGATGTGCAGGATCAGCGCCATGAACGGATACTCGGCGTATGGGCCCTCGGCGGGCCCGCACGGGCGGTCCAGCTCATCGTCGTTGAGCCCGCGGACACCCGCCATCCATTTCTCGTAGGCGTCGTCGAGCTGGCGCAGCGCGGTCGCCGCGTCGGTGGCGTACGGCCAGCTCTGGTAGTCGGCGGCAGGTCCGCCGAAGTGCGAGTGGTTGCGCATCGCGAGGACGCCGACGATGACGTGCGCGAGCCGCCACGCGATGGTGGTGAACGGCGCCGGTTCCGGCTGCGGGTATTCGAAGTCGATCGAGCCGCCGGGGTGAACCGTCCAGCAGTTCGACACCGGGCACCAGAAATACTCGCCGTCGGTCAGGCCGTCGAGCCGCGGTCGCAGCTGATGGGTCCAGTGGACTTCGAGCTGATCGGCGAGCTGGCTGACTAGGCGTTTTCCGTTCGTGTTCGAGCTCATGACACCAACCTCCCATCTATATAGGACAGTTTCTGTCCTAAAACTATGCGAGCCTGAAAGGCGTGTCCGAAACGACGAGCCGGGTGCTGCAGCTACTGGGCCTGCTGCAGTCGCGGCGGGTGTGGACCGGCGAGGAGCTGGCCGAGCGGCTCGGGGTGACCACCCGCAGCGTGCGCCGCGACGTCGAACGGCTGCGTGACCTGGGCTATCCGGTGCACGCCAGCAAGGGTCACGGCGGCGGCTACCAGCTGGGCGCGGGCGCGGCGCTGCCGCCGCTACTGCTCGACCCCGACGAGGCGGTGGCGATGGCCGTCTGCCTGCGGCTGGCCGCAGGCGGCAGCGTGGCCGGTGTCGGCGAGTCGGCGCTGCGGGCGCTGAGCAAGCTGGATCAGGTGATGCCATCGCGGCTGCGGTCGCAGGTTTCGGCGGTGCACGACGCCACCGTCACGCTGACCTGGAGCTCGCCGGACTCGCCCGTGGAACCCGACGTGCTGATGACGCTGGCCCGTGCCTGCCGAGACCGCGAACACGTGTCGGCGGCCTACGTCGACCGCGCAGGCAACGTCACCGGGCGCCGGCTCGAGCCATACCAGCTCGTCACGACGGGAAAGCGTTGGTACCTGCTGGCGTTCGACCGTGACCGTCACGACTGGCGCAGCCTTCGGCTGGACCGACTGCGCGATGTGCGGGCGCACGGCAGCACGTTCGTCGCAAGGGATGCGCCCGACGCCGCGGCGTATGTGGGGCGGTCGATCAGCGCTTCGCCGTATCGGCATGTCGCGCGCGTCCGCTATTTCGCTCCCGAACGGGTTGTGGCGCATCATTTCTCACCGTCGTCGGTGACGATCGAAGCGGACGGTCCCGACGCCTGCATTGTCACAGCGGGCGCCGACGACCCGGAGCGGATGGTGTTCTACTTCGCGACCGTCGGCTACGACTTCGAGGTGCTCGAACCACCCGAAGTCGCAGAGGCCGTCGAGTCGGTTGCCGAACGGCTACGCCGCGCCGCGATCAGGCCGTGACGTACGCGCTTGGCCGCGTTTCCGCGCAATCGCAGGCGCAACAGCAGCAGCCTGCGGTGCGCCTCGAAACCCACTGACAGCGGGTCCCGCCAGGTCGCACGCGTCGGCGTCTTGGATTCACTCGTCATGGTGTCTCCACTGTGACACAAGTACACGGATGATGCCCACGGCGCGCCGTTCCTGTACCCAAGACGTTCATCGAAATGAACTGTGGCCCAACAACACCGGTTGTTCAGTCAACGAAATGGCATATGAGGCGTGCAGGTGGGTGTGACAAGACTCACCCTCTCCGCTGAGCAGACGCAAAAGTACCCGACACGCCGAGAACTTTGGGCCATTTGCGTCTGCTCGCGCTTCAACCAGTGATGCCCAGCCGGCCGATGAGTACAAGGAACGCGACCGCGAAGTCGTTGCCCGCGGTGTCCGCGCGCACGCGGTGCCAGTCCACCCGTTCGCGCACCGCCCGGATCGCGGGCAGCAGCGCCGCGAAGTCGCAATGGTGCTCGTTCAGAGAGTTCAGCTTCTCGGTGACCACCTGCGTCGGCGAAAGCACCCGCATCCGGATGGCCAGCACGTCGAGTTCCTCCGCAGAGGCGATCATGTCCGCGTCCACCGGTTTCCCGTTGAGCTGGTGTAGCACGTCGATGACGAAGTCCTCCTCGACACACGCCTTGAACAGCCAGTCCTCCGGGGTGCGGTCGATGCGGAACCCGGCCTTCTCCAGCGTCAGCGCCGCCGTCTCGGTGTCCTCCTCGGCGACCACGAAGTCCACGTCGTGCACCGGTTCGGGGCCGCCGTACGTCCACAGCGCGTAACTGCCCGCCAGCGCGAACTCCGGCCCGTGCGCCTTGAATGCCGAGGCCGCGCGCTTGAGCGCGTCGCGTAGGTCGATATTTGTCATCGTGGGTACCTAATACCCATGCGCATGCGATTGGCCACCTTCAACATCCTGCACGGGCGCAGCCTGCACGACGGGGCGGTCGAGCTGGAAAGGCTCGAGCAGTCCATCCGGCAGCTGGACGCCGACGTGCTGGCACTGCAGGAGGTCGACCTCGACCAGCCCCGCTCGGCGATGGCCGACCTGACGGCGCTGGCCGCCCAGGCCATGGGCGCCGTGACGCACCGATTCGTCGCGGCCATCTCGGGAACGCCGGGTGCGACCTGGATGGCGGCGACCGGCCGTGAACAACCGGGCACGGCGGCGTACGGCGTCGCGCTGCTGTCGCGGTTTCCCGTGCAGAGCTGGCAGGTGGTGCGGCTGCCCCGCATCCCGACGACGTTCCCGATGTACCTGCGCGAGCCCAACAAGGTGCTGATGGTCCACGAGGAACCCCGCGCGGCGATGGTCGCGCGCGTGGACACCCCGCTGGGGCCGATGACCGTTGCGAACACGCACCTGTCGTTCGTGCCCGGCTGGAACCGCATACAGCTGCGCCACCTCGTCCGCGACCTGCGCGGCTTCCCCGGGCCGCGGGTGCTGATGGGCGACCTCAACATGACACCGCCGAAGACGAGGAAATGGGTGGGGATGCGCTCGCTGTGCGCCGCGGCCACCTTTCCCGCGGACGCTCCGCAGCGTCAGCTCGACCACATCCTCACCGACGACCCCGCGCTGCGGGCCGACGAATGCCGGACCCCGGAGCTGCCGATCTCGGATCATCGCGCGCTCGTTGTGGACGTTTCCCGGCCGTAACTACGTATCGTGACGGTCGTGGCGTTCGGCGTGACCTCCGCTGAGTCGACGGACCTGTTCGTGGGGCCGCCGGATGCACCGCTGCAACTGGTCCGGATCGCCCACGACGGCGGCACGGCGCCGATCCTCGTCGAAGGCGACGGCCTGGCGACGCCCGAGCCGCCTTCGGCCGACCCGGCCGGGGGAGTGGCCGAGGTGCCCGTCGACGTGCGCGATCCCGTCCCCGGCGAGCGCCGCCAGGCACGCGTGCTGTTCGAGGGCACCAGCACCGAATTCGAGTTCACCGTCGCCGAGCCCGGCTGGACCATGTTCATGATCAGCCACTTCCACTACGACCCGGTGTGGTGGAACACCCAGGCCGCCTACACCAGCCTGTGGACCGAGGAGCCGCCCGGCCGGTGCAGGCAGACCAACGGGTTCAACCTGGTGGCCGCACACCTCGAGATGGCGCGCAGGGAACCGGAATACAAGTTCGTGCTCGCCGAGGTCGACTACCTCAAGCCGTACTGGGACACCCACCCCGAGGACCGCGCCGACCTGCGCCGGTTCATCGGCGACGGGCGTGTCGAGATCATGGGTGGCGCCTACAACGAGCCGAACACCAACCTGACCAGCCCCGAGACGACCATCCGAAACTTCGTGCACGGCATGGGCTTTCAGCGTGACGTGATTGGTGCCGATCCGGCCACGGCGTGGCAACTCGACGCGTTCGGCCACGACCCGCAGTTTCCCGGGATGGCCGCCGACGCCGGGCTGACGTCCAGCTCGTGGGCGCGCGGGCCGCACCATCAGTGGGGCCCGATGCAGAACCAGGGCGATCCCGAGCGCATGCAGTTCTCCAGTGAGTTCGAGTGGATCGCCCCGTCGGGCCGCGGCCTGCTCACCCACTACATGCCTGCGCACTACTCGGCCGGCTGGTGGATGGACTCGTCGGCGACCCTCGAAGAGGCCGAGACCGCCACCTATGAACTGTTCGCGGAGCTGAAGAAGGTCGCGCTGACGCGCAACGTGCTGCTGCCGGTCGGCACCGACTACACGCCGCCGAACAAGTGGGTCACCGAGATTCACCGCGACTGGAATGAGAGATACACCTGGCCGCGGTTCGTGTGTGGATTGCCGCGGGAGTTCTTCGCGTCGGTGCGGGCCGAACTGGACGAGCGGGGGACAGCGCCGTCGCCGCAGACCCGCGACATGAACCCGATCTACACCGGCAAGGACGTCTCCTACATCGACACCAAGCAGGCCAACCGGGACGCCGAGAACGCCGTGCTGGACGGCGAGCGCTTCGCCGTGTTCGCCGGGCTGCTCGGCGGCGCCACCTATCCGCAGGCCGCGATGGAGAAGGCGTGGGTGCAGCTGGCCTACGGCGCACACCACGACGCCATCACCGGCTCGGAATCCGACCAGGTGTATCTCGACCTGCTGACCGGCTGGCGCGACGCATGGGATTTGGGCCGTTCGGCGCGCGACAATGCGCTCACCCTGATCTCGAGCGCCGTCGAAGGATCGGTCGTCGTGTGGAACACGTTGACGCACAAGCGAACCGATGTCGTGACGGCGCGGCTGGACGAGTCGCTCGGAGACGGCGTGCGGGTGCTCGACGCCGACGGCGACGAGGTGCCCGCACTGGTCGAGCATGGCGGACGAACGGTCACCTGGCTGGCCCGCGACGTCCCGTCGCTGGGCTGGCGCGCCTACCGCCTGGTCGCGGGGTCGGCGCCGACAGGCTGGGAACCCGTGGGCGGCAGAGATTTTCCAGAGATCACCAACGGGCGTTACCGGCTGCGGGTCGATCCGGCCCGCGGCGGTGGGGTGTCATCCCTGACCGACGACGGCCGCGAACTTCTCGCCGACGGCAAGGTCGGCAACGAGCTGGCGGTCTACGACGAGTACCCGGCTCACCCGGACGCGGGCGAGGGCCCGTGGCACCTGCTGCCCAAGGGGCCGGTGGTCGTCTCGTCCAGCTTCGCCGCCGAGTCGGTGCAGTGCTACCGCGCACCGCTGGGCGAGCGGCTGGTCGTTCGCGGGCGAATCGGTTCGGTGCTGCGCTACACCCAGACGCTGACGCTGTGGCATGACGTGGTACGGGTGGACTGCAGCACCACGATCGACGAGTTCACCGGCGAGGACAAGCTGCTGCGGCTGCGCTGGCCGTGTCCGGTGCCCGGTGCGATGCCGGTGAGCGAAGTCGGCGCCGCCGTGATCGGTCGCGGCTTCGCGCTGCTGCACGAGCCCGGTTCCGACGAGGCCGTCGACACCGCGAAACATCCCTACACACTGGACAATCCGGCCTACGGATGGTTCGGGCTGTCATCGGCGGTGCGGGTACGCGTCGGCAGCGCGGTACGTGCGGTGTCGGTGGCCGAGGTGGTCTCGCCGACCGAAGCGGAGTCGGCGCCCCTTGCGCGCGACTTGATGGTGGCGCTGGTGCGTGCGGGTGTCACGGCCACCTGCAGCAGCGCCGACAAGCCCCGCTACGGCGACCTGACCGTCGACTCCAACCTGCCGGATGCCCGGATCGCGCTCGGCGGGCCGGACCAGAACACATTCACCGCGGCCGTGTTGGCCGAGGCCGATCCCGCATACACCGAGGAACTCAAGCGCCAGCTGTATGCCACAGGCGCGGCCAGGGTGTGGGTGCCCGCCGCCGCGCCGCTTGCGACGACGTGGCTGCCCGGGGCGGACCTGCGCCACGTGCGGGCGCTGCCGGTGCTCGTCATCGCCAGCGGGAACGGCCTCGACGACGCCGTCGCATCGATCGTCGAGGATCTCGCCGACGCCGAGATCGCGGTCGACCAACAGGCGCCGTCGGAACTCGACCCGTTCGAGCAGCGGACCGTCGCGGTGCTGAACCGCGGGGTGCCGGGGTTCGCCGTCGACACCGAAGGCACCCTGCACACGTCGCTGATGCGATCGTGCACCGGCTGGCCGTCCGGCGTGTGGATGGACCCGCAGCCGCGTCGCACCGCACCCGACGGCTCGAACTTCCAGCTTCAGCATTGGACCCACACGTTCGACTACGCGCTGGCCTCCGGTGACGGAGACTGGCGATCAGCGGGCGTCCCGGCCCGCAGCGCGGAGTTCTCGCATCCGCTGCTGACTGCCGCCGGAAGCGTCAGTGCCGCAGGCGGATTGCCGAGCTCGGGCTCGTTGTTGGAGATCGAGCCTGCGGGGTCAGTCCAGCTCGGCGCGCTGAAGGCGGCGGGTAACCCGCTGGCATCCGGCAGCAGTCAAGCGGTCGACCCGACCGAGGCGGTGGCGGTCCGGCTCGTCGAAACATCGGGGACCACAACCGATGTCGCGATCACCTCCGGACTACACCGGCTGTCCTCCGCGTCGCGCGTCAACCTGCTCGAGGAGCCGCGCCTGCAGAAGCACCGCGCATTCGAGGGGCTCACGGTGCACGGCTATGAGATCGCCACCGTGCTTGCCCGGCTCAACATGCCGCAGCTGCTCGACGCCGACCACACGTTGCTGGCCCCCGAAGTCGAGGCGGCCCAGCCGCTGTATTCGCGGTACTGGCTGCACAACCGCGGCCCCGCGCCGCTGGGCGGGCTGCCCGCCGTCGCACACCTGCATCCGCAGGCCGCTGTCGCCGAGCCGAATGGTCAAGTGCTGCTGCGGCTTACCGCGGCCAGTGACTGCACGGATTCGGTGCTGCACGGCACCGTGCGGTTGGTGTGCCCCGAGGGCTGGACGGCCAGCCCGGCCAGCCTGCCGTTCGTGCTGCCGAGCGGCGAGCATCTGGAGGCCGACATCGAGGTGACGATGCCACCGGACGCCCCACCCGGGCTCTATCCGGTGCGCGCGCAACTCGTCGTCACCGGCGACGACGCGGAGTCGATGCCTGCGTCGTGGCGGCAGGTCGTCGAGGACGTCGCCATCGTGTCGGTGGGGACGCCGTCGGAGGACGGCGAACTGGTCTACCTGGTCGGTGAGCCCGAGCATGTGGAGGTGGCGGCCGGTGAGGCGGATCGGTTGGCGGTGACCGTCGGCACCGCCGCCGGCGCGAGCCTGGCGGTGGAGGCGCATCTGATCAGCCCGTGGGGAACATGGGAGTGGATGGGTCCGGCCGCGCAGGGCGCGGTTCTGTCGCCGGGCGAGAACGTGGAAATCGGTTTCGACGTCACACCGCCGCCGTGGGTGCAGCCCGGCGAGTGGTGGGCGCTGGTCCGGCTGGGCTGCGCAGGCCGGCTTGTCTATTCACCCGCCGTGAAGGTGACCGTCCGATGACTCATACGCACGTCGCTGCAACCGTCGCCGGGATCGACGTCCCCGTCGCCGATGTCGACGCACGAGAGGCCGACCTGCGCAGCACGGTGCCTGCCGACTCGCTGCCGCGGGATGGCACAAGCGAAGGCAGGCAGCTGCGCCGGTGGCTGACCCAGCTGCTGGTGACCGAACGGGTGATCGCCGCCGAGGCCGCCGCGGCCGGCCTGACCGCCGACGGGGCACCCGCCGAAGCGCAACTGCTGCCGGACAATTCGGCCCGGCTCGAGATCGGTAGCGTCGCCGCGGCGGCGTTGGCCGATCCGCTCGCCCGTGCGATGTTCACCCACATAACGGCGGACGTCGACGTCACCGACGTTGACGTCGCCGACTACCACGCCCGCAACCCGCTGCGCTTCGCCGCGGCGTCGGACGCCGGAAATGGTTGGCGCACCGCGACGGTGGCCGCCCCACCGCTGGATGCCGTGCGCCCGTTGATCGTTGAGCATCTCCGTGGCGCCGCCCGGCGCCGCGCGTTCCGGCTGTGGCTCGACGCCCGGCGCGCCGAGCTGGTTCGGCTCGCCCCCGGCTACGAGCATCCCGGCGATCCCCGTCAGCCCGACAACACCCACAGACACTGATGGCCGACCCGACGCTGGCCATCGACATCGGCGGCACGAAGATCGCCGTCGGGCTCGTCGACGACGACGGCGAGCTTGCCCACCACGCCCAACTGCCGACGCCGGACAGTGACGCCGAGGCGATCTGGGCGGTGGTCGACTCGCTGGTGACCGAGGCACTTGCCGCCGCAGGCGGTCACGTCCGCGGTGTGGGCATCGCGTCGGCGGGGCCGATCGACCTGCCGTCGGGCACCATCAGTCCGATCAATATCACTGCGTGGCAACACTTTCCGATCGTCGAGCGGGTGACCGAGTTGGTGGGGGCTCCGGCTCGACTGGGCGGCGACGGCCTGTGCATGGCGCTCGGCGAGCGGTGGCGCGGCGCCGGCCGCGGCGCCGAGTTCCTGCTCGGCACGGTGGTGTCGACGGGCGTCGGCGGCGGGCTGGTGCTCGACGGCGCGCCCTACGACGGCCGCACCGGCAACGCCGGGCACGTCGGCCACGTCGTCGTCGAACCCGACGGAGCGCCGTGCACGTGTGGCGGCCGCGGCTGTGTGGAGACGATTGCGTCCGGCCCGAACATGGCACGGTGGGCCCGCGAGAACGGCTGGGACGCGCCCGCCGACGCCGACGCCAAGGAGCTCGCCGACGCCGCCAACGCGGGGGACCCGGTGGCGTTGCGGGCCTTCCGGCGCGGTGCGACGGCCGTCGCGGCGATGATCGCGTCGGTCGGCGCCGTGTGCGACCTGGACCTCGTGGTCATCGGCGGGGGCGTGGCGAAATCCGGCGCACTGCTGTTCGACCCGCTGCGCGAGGCGCTGGCCGTGCACGCCCGGCTGGAATTCCTGCACAACCTGCGGGTGGTGCCCGCCGAGCTGGGCGGCAACGCCGGCCTCGTCGGCGCCGCGGCCCTGCTCGACAGCGCACACTCGTAGCACCGCGAGCGGTCGCTCGCGAGATCAGGGGACTGGGGGACGCCGTTTTGGCTGATCGGGGGGCGGCACGCTACTCTTGACGCGTTCCACCGAAGACCGTCGGTCACCGAGAAATCGGTTGAAGGTCCGGGATTGCCCCGGCGGCCCACGCAGGAGGACGAGGCAGTTGTATATCAGCGCGCCCCGACCATCTGCGTCGGGGCGTTCGTCATTTCCGGCCCCTCCGACGGGCACCCACCATCAAGGAGGCATGAATGGCCCGGGCTGACAAAGCCACCGCCGTTGCCGACATCGCCGATCAGTTCAAGGAGGCGACGGCCACGCTCGTCACCGAGTACCGCGGGCTGTCGGTGGCCAATCTCAAAGACCTGCGCCGATCGCTCGGTGACTCCGCTACCTACACCGTCGCCAAGAACACGCTGGTCAAGCGTGCGGCGGCGGACGCGGGGATCGAAGGTCTCGACGAACTGTTCGTCGGCCCGACCGCGATCGCGTTCGTCACCGGCGAGGCAGTCGACGCGGCCAAGGCGCTCAAGAAGTTCGCCAAGGACAACAAGGCACTGGTCATCAAGGGCGGCTACATGGACGGTCGCCCCGTCACGGTTTCCGAGATCGAGGCCATCGCCGACCTGGAGTCGCGCGAGGTGCTGCTGGCCAAGCTGGCCGGCGCGATGAAGGCGAACCTGACCAAGGCCGCCGGCCTGTTCAACGCACCCGCGTCGCAGGTCGCCCGGTTGGCCGCCGCGCTGCAGGAGAAGAAGGCCAGCAGCGAAGCCGCATAGATCACATTCACCCAACTAGCCCGTAACAGAAATCAGGAAGGACCCACACCATGGCAAAGCTCTCAACCGACGATCTGCTCGACGCATTCAAGGAACTGACCCTGCTCGAGCTCTCGGAGTTCGTGAAGAAGTTCGAGGAGACCTTCGACGTCACCGCCGCCGCTCCGGTCGCCGTTGCCGCGGCGCCCGCCGCCGGTGGTGGCGCCCCCGCCGAGGCCGCCGAGGAGCAGTCGGAGTTCGACGTCATCCTCGAGGCCGCCGGTGACAAGAAGATCGGCGTCATCAAGGTCGTTCGCGAGATCGTCTCCGGTCTCGGCCTGAAGGAGGCCAAGGATCTCGTCGACGGCGCTCCCAAGCCGTTGCTCGAGAAGGTCGCCAAGGACGCCGCCGACGAGGCCAAGAACAAGCTCGAGGCCGCGGGCGCGACGGTCACCGTCAAGTAGTTCGTCAACTGGTGGGGCCGGTCTGGCAAACAGACCGGCCCCACCAGTCGTTTTTGCCGTCCTCGCTGGTGGGAACCGAAATAAGAACTCCGACAAGTGTCCCCAGACCGGCGTCGTAAGCTACAGTGACTCAAGCCACAGGCGGGAGGCGTGTGGCAGCAGAAGTTATCGGCGGAAGGATCTCGCGTGGGCACTGCAATTGAAGTTGAGGGGCTGACCAAGTCCTTCGGGTCCCAGCGAATCTGGGAAGACATCACGCTCCAAATCCCGCCGGGTGAGGTCAGCGTGCTGCTCGGCCCTTCAGGTACCGGCAAGTCGGTGTTCCTGAAGTCCCTGATCGGCCTGCTGCGCCCGGAGCGCGGCAAGATCATCGTCGACGGCACCAACATCATCGAGTGCTCGGCCAAGGAGCTCTACGAGATCCGCACGCTGTTCGGCGTGATGTTCCAGGACGGCGCCCTGTTCGGCTCGATGAGCCTCTTCGACAACACCGCTTTCCCGTTGCGTGAGCACACCAAGAAGAAGGAAAGCGAAATCCGCAACATCGTCATGGAGAAGCTCGAGGTCGTCGGTCTGGGCGGCGACGAGAACAAGTTCCCCGGCGAGATCTCCGGTGGTATGCGCAAGCGCGCGGGCCTGGCCCGCTCCCTGGTGCTCGACCCGAAAATCATCCTCTGCGACGAGCCCGACTCGGGTCTGGACCCGGTGCGCACCGCGTACCTGAGCCAGCTGATGATCGACATCAACGCACAGATCGACGCCACGTTCCTGATCGTCACGCACAACATCAACATCGCCCGGACCGTGCCGGACAACATCGGCATGCTGTTCCGCAAGCACCTGGTGATGTTCGGCCCGCGCGAGGTGCTGCTGACCAGCGACGAGCCCGTGGTGCGGCAGTTCCTCAACGGTCGCCGCATCGGCCCCATCGGCATGTCCGAGGAAAAGGACGAGGCGCAGATGGCCGAAGAGCAGGCCATGGTCGACGCCGGCCACCACGACGGTGGTGTCGAAGAGATCGAGGGCGTGCCGCCGCAGATCCAGGCGACACCCGGCATGCCGGTACGCCAAGCCGTCGGCCGCCGCCAGGCGCGGGTCCGCGAGATCATGCACACGCTGCCGCCGGAGGCCCAGGAAGCGATCCGCGACGACCTCGAGGGCACGCAAAAGTACGCCGCGCACGCGCTCCCCGACACGGGCACGCGGCACCGCATCCGCGGAGACGACACGGACACTGGACGAATCCCGGTCTCCGGAGAGCGCTAACCTCGACGCATGCCCACCGAGCAGAAGCCAACCTTCTGCCGGATCTGCGAGCCGCTGTGCGGCATGGTCGCGACCGTCGAAGACGGTCGGCTGGTTGCGCTGCGGCCCGACAAGGATCATCCGCTGTCCGCGGGGTTCGCCTGCCAGAAGGGCATCGCGTTCACCGAGGTGGTGAACGATCCCGACCGCGTCACCACCCCACTGCGCCGCGTCGGCCCGAATGGTCTTCGCGCAAGCGGTTCATCCGGCGACGGCCGGTTCGAACCGGTCAGCTGGGACGAGGCGATGACCGACATCGCCAAGCGGCTCGCCGCTATCCATCGCCGCCACGGCCCGGGTGGGATCGGCTGGTACTTCGGTAATCCCGGGGCGTTCAGTTACAGCCACACCATGTGGCTGCCGATGTTCGCCGCCGCGATGGGCATGCGGATGCACCTGTTCACCGCGGGGTCGCAGGATGTCAACAACCGGTTCGTCGCCAGCCAGCTGCTGTACGGCTCGCCGCTGGCGATGCCGGTGCCCGACGTGTTGCGCACCGATTTCCTCGTCGTCATCGGCGCGAACCCGATCGTCTCGCACGGCAGCGTGCTGACGGTGCCGCGGATCAAGGACCGCATGCACGACATCGTCAAGCGCGGCGGCCGGGTGCTGGTCGTCGATCCGCGCAGGACCGAGACCGCCGCCCAGTTCGAGTGGCTGGGCATCGTTCCCGACGGCGACGCCTACTTCCTGCTCTCGCTGCTGCACGTGCTGTTCGACGAAGGACTCGCCGACCGCGCCCGTATCGCACGGCAGGCCGACGGCGTCGACTGGCTGCAGGGATTGGCCGAGCCGTTCAGCCCGGAGGCCACCGAGGAACGCACCGGCATCGCGCCGGACACCGTCCGGACGCTGGCCCGCGATCTGGCCCGGACGCCACGGGCCGCCGTCTACGGCCGCGTCGGCACCAGCACAGGCGAAAACGGAACGCTGACAACGTATTTGCTTGATGCGGTGAACCTGGTCGCGGGCAACCTCGACCAGCCAGGCGGCAGCATGTTCGGTCGGCTCGGCATTCCGGGGGAGCGGTGGCTGAACAAGGCCGGCGCCGCCGTGCTGCGAACGATTTACTCGCGCAGGCGATCGCGGATCGGCGGCTTTCCCTCGGTGCTCGGGTCCGAGCCTGCCGGGGTAATGGCCAAGGAGATCACCACCCCCGGGCGCGGTCAGATCAAGGCGCTGCTCGTCAGCGCGGGCAACCCGGTGCTGTCGGTGCCCAACGGCGACGAACTCGAAGACGCGATGCGCGGCCTGGAATTGAAGGTCGGTATCGACCTCTACATCAACGAGACCACCGCGCACTGCGACTACGTGCTGCCCGCGGCCACCATGTACGAGCGCGACGACTTCCCGCTCGCGTTCCAGACCTTGCAGCCCACGCCGTTTCGGCAAGCCACCGAGGCCGTCGTCGCGCCGGTGGGTGAGGCCCGCACGGAGTGGGAGATCATCGACGACCTGATGGCCAGGATGTGGCGGCGCACACCGGCGCTGGCGATGCTGGCGGCCATGCGAAAGATCTTGGGACTGTTTGGTTCTCGGCTGTCGCCGCGGCTGCTCGTCGACGCCGTGATCCGGCTCGGCGCAGGCGGCGACCGGTTCGGGCTGCGCCGCGGCGGGCTGACCTTCTCGCGGCTGGCCGCCGACCATCCGCACGGCACCGTGCTGGCGCGCAACCTGCGTGCGGGCGTGCTCGCCGACACCGTGGTCTACCGCGGGCGCAGGATGCGGCTGCGCCACCGCGCGATCGCCGACGAAATAGCGGCCCTGTCCCGCCGACGTGCCCCCGACGGCTATCCGCTGCGGCTGATCGGCATGCGCGACACCCGCTCGGAGAACTCGTGGATGCACAACTCGCCGCTGCTGATGCGCGGCAATCGGACCCAGCGCGCCCTGATCCATGTCGATGACGCGGCCGAGCTGCACATCGACGACGGCGACGTGGTGCGGGTGTCGTCGGAACACGGCGAGATCGAGCTGCCGGTCATTGCCACCAAGGACATCGTGGCCGGCGTCATCGCCGTCCCGCACGGCTGGGGCCACAAGGGCACGGGTGGCTGGCGGCTGGCCAACACCGCAGGCGGCGCCAACGTCAACCGGCTGATGTCCAGCGCGCCCGAGCACATCGAGGCGCTGGCCGGGATGGCCCGGCTGACCGGTGTGCCGGTCCGCGTCGAACGGCAGTGACAGCGCCGCCAGTTCCTGTAAACCGCCCCCCGGTCTCGACCGCTCGCGCTAGCGTTTGCCGCGGAAGGGGGCAGAAGGCGGCATGATCGACCGATTCTTCCTCTGGTTGGGCGCAGGGGTGGTCGCCGCCGGGGTGACGGTGGGGATGCTGGTCGGGGCGGGCGCGGCCCAGGCCCATACCGAATCGGATGGCGACGGGGGTGTGAAGACCTCGCAGGCCGCGAAATCCGATGAAAACAAGCAGGATTCGGGCAAGAACGATGCCGGGCAGGATCGGCAGCAGAAGCAGAACGTCAACGATGACAAGAATCCCAACGACCCAGCAGTCGGCGCCGACGACCAACCCGACGCCAAGGTCGTCGAGCGTGGCCGCAAGTCCCTCCGGTCCGAGGCAGGCAAGCGGACCGCCAAGCTGATCAACAACTTCGTCGCGGCGCTGACGCCGAAGCCCGCTCGCAAGGTGGTGGCCGAGAAGGCCGACCCGGTCGAGACCGTCGAAACCGAGGCGATCGTCACCGGATTGAGCGAGCCGGAACCGCCCAAGGCCGAACCCAAGCAGACACCGGCGATCGCGCAGACCGGCTTCAGGCTCGCCAGGGCGCCGCCCACGGAAACGGACATCGCGCTGGCGATGCCGATGCCGGCCCGCCCGGAGAGCGCCGCATCGGCGGCTCCGCCGATTCAGGTGCCGCCGGTGGTCAGCGCCATCGGCACCGCCGTCTTCGATCTGATCTCATTCGCGGAGAGCGTGTTCGAAGGGCCTCCGAAGGTCCCGCCGGGAAGCAGCGTCACCGTCCAGCGGTCCACCTTGGACCTCGGAAACGGCCACGTCGTTCCCGCGGACTGGTACTTCCCGGAGGGCACGTCCTCGGAAACCGTAGAAGACCCTCCGCCGCCGGAGCGGATCATCTACCTGCAACATGGCTTCCTCGCCAGGGGCGTGTTCTACGACTACACCGCCGCCTACCTGGCCGAACAAACCAACAGCGTCGTCGTCGCCCCGTCGCTGACATCGAACATCTTCGCGACCGACGGAATGTGGCTGGGCGGCGAACAGATGCACCGCGCCGTCGCCGACCTGTTCCTCGACAACGACGACGCGTTGCTCGAGAGCGCACAGCTGGCAGGCTACCCAGAAGGGCAGGAGCTGCCGAAACAAGTCGTCCTCGTCGGGCATTCGCTCGGTGGCGGCCTGATCATCGACACCGCCCGATACATGGCCCGTGACGAGGAACTCGGCGACTCGAGCTACCAACTGGCCGGCGTGCTGATGCTCGACGGAGTCTCCTTCACCGATCCGGTGCACATCCTGGAGCAGATCCCCGATGACATCCCGATCTACAACCTCTCCGCGACGCCCTACTTATGGAACCTGTTCGGATCCATGGATCACGCCCTGGCGCAGGTCCGGGGCGACGACTTCACCGGGGCACAGCTGCTCGGCGGCCTGCATTCCGACGCGATGATTGGCGGCAACCCACTCATCCAGTTCGGGGCCTACCTGCTCACCGGCTTCTCGCGGCCCAGCAATGTCGAGGGATCTCAGATCCTGGCCGCCGGCTGGATCAGCGACATGTTCGGCGGCACCCTAACCCCCGGCCTCTACGGCGCTCCCGGTTCGACGATCAAGGTCCCGACGGGGTTCGGCCCGGCCTTCGGGCTGGTTCAGCCGACCCCGGGACCCATCGACACCGTCGCCCGTCAGCTGACGGCGGTGTTCTTCGGGCTGTTGTCGAATATCGACTTCGCCACCGACGTTCCCGCCGCAGGCGCGGCAGTCGCGGTGCCGACCGCGGTCGCCGCGGGCGCCACCAACGGGGTGACCGGCGTGCAGGTTGGTCATTCGGACCTGGAGATCGCGTGCGGTCCCGACGGATACACCGCGCCGGCGGACTGGTACTTCCCGACGCAGCCGGACGGTTCGGTGCAGGCGACGGGCGTGATCTACCTACAGCACGGCTTCCTGGTCAACAAATGGTTCTATTCGGAGCTGGCGACCTCGCTGGCGCAACAGACCAACAGCATCGTCGTCGTCCCCACCGTGACGTCGAACCCGCTGGCGTGTGCCGGCTGCTGGCTCAGCGGGGTCCCGATGCAGCAGGCGGTCGCAGGCTTGTTCGTCGGCGAGCGGACAGCGCTGAACCTCAGCGCGTACGAGGCCGGATACCGAGGCGGCCTGCTGCCGGAGACGTTCGTACTCGCCGGGCACTCCGCAGGTGGTGGCCTCGCCACGGCTGCAGGTGGTTACTACGTCGCCGCTCTGCGCCCGGACCAGGACAGCGCCCTCGTCGGCGTCGTGATGTTCGACGGTGTCTCGAGCAACGGGACCTTCGACGGCGCCGTGCGGGACTTGAACGCGCGCAACATTCCCGTGTACCAGATCGCAGCGCCGCCGCAGGCGTGGAACGCCGACGGCGCCACCACCGACGATCTCGTCGGCGCGCTTCCCGGCCAGTTCGTGGGCGTGGAGTTGGTCGACGGATCGCACGTGGACTCCATGCTGGGCAGGAACGCCATCGTCGACTTTTTCCTCCAGCTGGTGACCAAGTTCTCCCCGTCCGGAAACACCCAGGCCGTCTACACCCTGGCCAACGGCTGGATCAACGACATGTACGTCGGCGGCGCGGGTCCGGCCAACCCGGAGTTCGGCATCTACGGCCAACCGGGTCAACCGATCGTCCTGGGCGAGGCCACCGCGATCGTCCTGCCCACCCAGCCGACGCCGGCCTTTTCGTCGATCGCCGCTTGAGATGGGGCCGCCGGATCCCGGCAACAGAGCCCACCGGCCACTTTTCCACCCCAAACACGCCGTTATCTCTTGACGGAAAGGCTCGGACGGGCCAGTCTGTTGGGCAGCATGTGTGCACGGGTTAAGGACGCCAGCCAGCGCCCGGGTTGATCCTGCACGCGATGGTTGAGGAATACGCCGTCCTGCGGTATGGTTGGACGTTGCGCTGGCTGCCTCCTGCCCTTCTACCGCCTCTGACACCGTGGTCCTAGGCTGAGCCCCGTTTCTGGCTCAGTGATCTAGTTGCGTGCCCGCCGTCTGGGGCCGTCTGGACTGGGAGAACGCCAGCCGAACCGACGCAGATACAGCGGCGTAGGGCTGGTGCAGGCCAGGCCGACAGTCGCATGAGGTGCTGGAAGGATGCATCTTGGCAGTCTCCCGCCAGAGCAAGTCCGCTACTACTACTTCTAGCTCCGTACCTGGAGCACCCAACCGAATTTCGTTCGCCAAGCTTCGCGAGCCTCTCGAGGTTCCGGGGCTCCTTGACGTGCAGACCCAGTCCTTCGAATGGCTGATCGGCTCCGACCACTGGCGTGAGGTCGCCACCGCCCGCGGTGACGTCAATCCCATCGGTGGCCTCGAAGAGGTGCTGACCGAGCTGTCGCCGATCGAGGACTTCTCCGGATCGATGTCGCTGTCGTTCACCGACCCGCGCTTCGACGAGGTCAAGGCCCCGGTCGACGAGTGCAAAGACAAGGACATGACGTACGCGGCCCCGCTGTTCGTCACGGCCGAGTTCATCAACAACAACACCGGCGAGATCAAGAGCCAGACGGTGTTCATGGGCGACTTCCCGATGATGACCGAGAAGGGCACGTTCATCATCAACGGCACCGAGCGGGTTGTCGTCAGCCAGCTGGTCCGGTCGCCGGGTGTCTACTTCGACGAGACCCGCGACAAGACCACCGACAAGACCCTGCACAGCGTCAAGGTGATCCCCGGCCGCGGCGCGTGGCTGGAGTTCGACGTCGACAAGCGCGACACCGTCGGCGTGCGCATCGACCGCAAGCGTCGTCAGCCGGTCACCGTGCTGCTGAAGGCGCTCGGCTGGACCACCGAGCAGATCACCGAGCGGTTCGGCTTCTCCGAGATCATGATGTCGACGCTGGAGAAGGACAACACCGCGGGCACCGACGAGGCGCTGCTGGACATCTACCGCAAGCTGCGTCCGGGCGAGCCGCCCACCAAGGAGTCCGCGCAGACCCTGCTGGAGAACCTGTTCTTCAAGGAGAAGCGCTACGACCTGGCCCGGGTGGGCCGCTACAAGGTCAACAAGAAGCTGGGCCTGAACACCGAGAAGCCGATCACGTCGTCGACGCTGACCGAAGAGGACGTCGTCGCCACCATCGAGTACCTGGTGCGCCTGCACGAGGGCCAGACCACGATGACCGCCCCAGGCGGCGTCGAGGTTCCGGTGGAGACCGACGACATCGACCACTTCGGCAACCGCCGGCTGCGCACCGTCGGCGAGCTGATCCAGAACCAGATCCGGGTCGGCCTGTCCCGCATGGAGCGCGTCGTCCGCGAGCGGATGACCACCCAGGACGTCGAGGCGATCACGCCGCAGACCCTGATCAACATCCGCCCGGTCGTGGCCGCGATCAAGGAGTTCTTCGGGACCAGCCAGCTGTCGCAGTTCATGGACCAGAACAACCCGCTGTCGGGCCTTACCCACAAGCGCCGCCTGTCGGCGCTGGGCCCCGGCGGCCTGTCCCGTGAGCGCGCCGGCCTCGAGGTTCGCGACGTGCACTCCAGCCACTACGGCCGGATGTGCCCGATCGAGACCCCGGAAGGACCGAACATCGGTCTGATCGGCTCGCTGTCGGTGTACGCGCGGGTCAACCCGTTCGGCTTCATCGAGACGCCGTACCGCAAGGTGACTAAGGGTGTGGTCAGCGACGACATCGAGTACCTGACCGCCGACGAGGAGGACCGCCACGTCGTGGCACAGGCCAACTCGCCGATCGACGACAAGGGCCGATTCACCGAGGAGCGTGTCCTGGTCCGCCGCAAGGGCGGTGAGGTCGAGTACGTGTCGTCCACCGAGGTCGACTACATGGACGTCTCGCCGCGCCAGATGGTGTCGGTGGCAACGGCCATGATCCCGTTCCTCGAGCACGACGACGCCAACCGCGCCCTGATGGGTGCCAACATGCAGCGCCAGGCGGTTCCGCTGGTGCGCAGCGAGGCACCACTGGTCGGCACCGGCATGGAGCTACGCGCCGCGATCGACGCCGGCGACGTCGTCGTCGCCGACAAGTCCGGCGTGATCGAGGAGGTCTCGGCCGACTACATCACCGTGATGGCCGACGACGGCACCCGGCACACCTACCGGATGCGCAAGTTCGCCCGCTCCAACCACGGCACCTGCGCCAACCAGCGCCCGATCGTCGATGCCGGCGACCGGGTGGAGGCCGGCCAGGTGATCGCCGACGGCCCCTGCACCGAGCAGGGCGAGATGGCGCTCGGCAAGAACCTGCTCGTGGCGATCATGCCGTGGGAAGGGCACAACTACGAGGACGCGATCATCCTCTCCAACCGCCTGGTCGAAGAGGACGTGCTGACCTCGATCCACATCGAGGAGCACGAGATCGACGCCCGCGACACCAAGCTGGGCGCCGAGGAGATCACCCGGGACATCCCGAACGTCTCCGATGAGGTGCTGGCCGACCTCGACGAGCGCGGCATCGTGCGCATCGGCGCCGAGGTCCGCGACGGCGACATCCTGGTCGGCAAGGTCACCCCGAAGGGTGAGACCGAGCTGACCCCGGAGGAGCGGCTGCTCCGCGCGATCTTCGGTGAGAAGGCGCGCGAGGTCCGCGACACGTCGCTGAAGGTGCCCCACGGCGAGTCCGGCAAGGTCATCGGAATCCGGGTGTTCTCCCGCGAGGACGACGACGAGCTGCCCGCAGGCGTCAACGAACTGGTCCGCGTCTACGTGGCCCAGAAGCGCAAGATCTCCGACGGCGACAAGCTCGCCGGGCGCCACGGCAACAAGGGCGTCATCGGCAAGATCCTTGCCGTCGAGGACATGCCGTTCCTTCCGGACGGCACGCCGGTCGACATCATCCTCAACACGCACGGCGTGCCGCGACGGATGAACATCGGCCAGATCCTGGAGACCCACCTCGGGTGGGTGGCCAAGAGCGGCTGGAAGGTCGATGGGACACCCGACTGGGCGAGCAAGCTGCCGAAGGAGCTGCTGGAGGCCGAGCCGGAGACCATCGTGTCCACGCCGGTGTTCGACGGTGCCCGCGAAGCGGAGCTGCAGGGTCTGCTGTCCTCGTCGCTGCCCAACCGCGACGGCGACACGCTCGTCGACGCGGACGGCAAGGCGGTGCTCTACGACGGCCGCAGCGGCGAACCGTTCCCGTACCCGGTGACGGTCGGCTACATGTACATCCTCAAGCTGCACCACCTGGTGGACGACAAGATCCACGCCCGGTCCACCGGCCCGTACTCGATGATCACCCAGCAGCCGCTGGGCGGTAAGGCGCAGTTCGGTGGCCAGCGGTTCGGCGAGATGGAGTGCTGGGCCATGCAGGCCTACGGCGCGGCGTACACGCTGCAGGAGCTGTTGACCATCAAGTCCGACGACACCGTCGGCCGGGTCAAGGTGTACGAGGCGATCGTCAAGGGCGAGAACATCCCCGAGCCGGGCATCCCCGAGTCGTTCAAGGTGCTGCTCAAGGAGCTGCAGTCGTTGTGCCTGAACGTCGAGGTGCTGTCCAGTGACGGCGCCGCGATCGAGATGCGCGACGGCGACGACGAGGACCTGGAGCGCGCTGCCGCGAACCTGGGAATCAACTTGTCCCGCAACGAATCCGCCTCCGTTGAGGATCTTGCTTAGTTATTTGTTTACTAATCCCGAAAGGGGAAAGGGAGTTACGTGCTAGACGTCAACTTCTTCGATGAACTCCGCATCGGTCTTGCCACCGCGGACGACATCCGCAACTGGTCCTTCGGCGAGGTCAAGAAGCCGGAGACCATCAACTACCGCACATTGAAGCCGGAGAAGGACGGCCTGTTCTGCGAGAAGATCTTCGGACCGACTCGCGACTGGGAGTGCTACTGCGGCAAGTACAAGCGCGTCCGCTTCAAGGGCATCATCTGTGAGCGCTGCGGCGTCGAGGTGACCCGCGCCAAGGTGCGCCGCGAGCGGATGGGCCACATCGAGCTGGCCGCGCCGGTCACGCACATCTGGTACTTCAAGGGCGTGCCGTCGCGTCTGGGCTACCTGCTCGACCTGGCGCCGAAGGATCTCGAGAAGATCATCTACTTCGCGGCCTACGTCATCACCGAAGTCGACGACGAGATGCGGCACAACGAGCTGTCGACGCTGGAGGCCGAGATGGCCGTCGAGCGCAAGGCCGTTGAGGACCAGCGCGACGCCGATCTCGAGGCGCGTGCGCAGAAGCTCGAGGCCGACATGAAGGAGCTCGAGGACGAGGGTGCCAAGTCCGACGTCAAGCGCAAGGTCCGCGACGGCGGCGAGCGGGAGATGCGTCAGCTCCGTGACCGCACCCAGCGTGAGCTGGACCGGCTCGAGGAGATCTGGACTACCTTCACCAAGCTGGCCCCCAAGCAGCTGATCGTCGACGAGGTGCTCTACCGCGAGCTCGTCGACCGCTACGGCGAGTACTTCCACGGCGCCATGGGCGCGGAGTCGATCAAGAAGCTCATCGAGAACTTCGACATCGACGCCGAGGCCGATTCGCTGCGCGACGTCATCCGTAACGGCAAGGGCCAGAAGAAGCTTCGTGCCCTCAAGCGCCTGAAGGTCGTCGCCGCGTTCCAGCAGTCGGGCAACTCCCCGATGGGCATGGTGCTCGACGCGGTGCCGGTGATCCCGCCGGAACTGCGCCCGATGGTGCAGCTCGACGGTGGCCGGTTCGCCACGTCGGACCTCAACGACCTGTACCGCCGCGTGATCAACCGCAACAACCGGTTGAAGAGGCTGATCGACCTCGGCGCGCCCGAGATCATCGTCAACAACGAGAAGCGGATGCTGCAGGAGTCGGTGGACGCGCTGTTCGACAACGGCCGTCGCGGCCGGCCCGTCACCGGGCCCGGCAACCGTCCGCTCAAGTCGCTGTCGGATCTGCTCAAGGGCAAGCAGGGCCGGTTCCGTCAGAACCTGCTCGGTAAGCGCGTCGACTACTCGGGCCGTTCGGTCATCGTGGTCGGCCCGCAGCTCAAGCTGCACCAGTGCGGCCTGCCCAAGCTGATGGCGCTGGAGCTGTTCAAGCCGTTCGTGATGAAGCGACTGGTCGACCTGAACCACGCACAGAACATCAAGAGCGCCAAGCGGATGGTGGAGCGCCAGCGTCCGCAGGTGTGGGATGTGCTGGAAGAGGTCATCGCCGAGCACCCGGTGCTGCTGAACCGCGCACCGACGCTGCACCGGCTGGGCATCCAGGCCTTCGAGCCGATGCTGGTCGAGGGCAAGGCCATTCAGCTGCACCCGCTGGTGTGCGAGGCGTTCAACGCCGACTTCGACGGCGACCAGATGGCGGTGCACCTGCCGCTGAGCGCCGAGGCGCAGGCCGAGGCCCGCATCCTGATGCTGTCCAGTCGAACAACATCCTGTCTCCGGCGTCGGGCCGCCCGCTGGCCATGCCGCGGCTGGACATGGTGACCGGGCTGTACTTCCTGACCACCGAGATCCCCGGTGACACAGGCCAGTACGTGCCGGCCGCCAAGGACAAGCCGGAGTCGGGTGTGTACGCGTCGCCGGCCGAGGCGATCATGGCTCTGGACCGCGGTGTGCTGTCGGTGCGGGCCAAGATCAAGGTCCGGCTGACGCAGCTGCGTCCGTCCGCCGAGGTCGAGGCCGAGGTGTTCGGCGACGAGGGCTGGAAGCCGGGCGATGCCTGGACGGCGGACACCACGCTGGGCCGGGTGATGTTCAACGAGCTGTTGCCGATCAGCTATCCGTTCATCAACCAGCAGATGCACAAGAAGGTGCAGGCGTCGATCATCAACGACCTGGCCGAGCGCTACCCGATGATCGTGGTCGCGCAGACCGTGGACAAGCTCAAGGACACCGGCTTCTACTGGGCCACCCGCTCGGGTGTCACCGTGTCGATGGCCGACGTGCTTGTGCCGCCGAACAAGCAGGAGATCCTGGACCGCTACGAGAAGGAAGCCGACGGGATCGAGAAGAAGTACCAGCGCGGCGCTCTGAACCACGACGAGCGCAACGGTGAGCTGGTCAAGATCTGGCAGCAGGCGACCGAAGAGGTCGGCGAAGCCCTGCGGGCGCACTACCCGGAGGACAACCCGATCATCACGATCGTCGACTCCGGCGCGACGGGTAACTTCACCCAGACGCGCACGCTGGCCGGCATGAAGGGTCTGGTGACCAACCCGAAGGGTGAGTTCATCCCGCGGCCGATCAAGTCCTCGTTCCGTGAGGGCCTGACGGTGCTGGAGTACTTCATCAACACCCACGGCGCCCGAAAGGGTTTGGCGGACACCGCTCTTCGCACCGCCGACTCGGGTTACCTGACCCGTCGTCTGGTGGATGTCAGCCAGGATGTCATCGTCCGCGAGCGCGACTGCGAGACCGAGCGCGGCATCAACGTCACGCTGGCTGAGCTGCAGTCCGACGTCGCTGATCCGCGACCCGCACATCGAAACCTCGGCGTACGCGCGGACTTTGGCCGCCGACGCCGTCGACGAGAAGGGCAACGTCATCGTCGAGCGGGGTCACGATCTCGGTGACCCGGCGATCGAGGCGCTGCTGAACGCGGGCATCACCGAGGTCAAGGTTCGCTCGGTGCTGACCTGCACCACCGGCACCGGTGTGTGTGCGATGTGCTACGGCCGTTCGATGGCGACCGGCAAGCTGGTCGACATCGGCGAGGCGGTCGGCATCGTCGCCGCGCAGTCCATCGGCGAGCCCGGCACGCAGCTGACCATGCGCACCTTCCACCAGGGCGGTGTGGGTGAGGACATCACCGGCGGTCTGCCCCGCGTGCAGGAGCTGTTCGAGGCCCGCGTGCCGCGGAACAAGGCGCCGATCGCCGATGTCAGCGGTCGGGTCCAGCTCGACGAGACGGAGGCGTTCTACAAGATCACCATCGTTCCGGACGATGGTGGCGAGGAAGTCGTCTACGACAAGCTCCCGAAGCGCAACCGTCGCCTGAAGGTGTTCAAGCACGAGGACGGCTCGGAGCGACTGCTCACCGACGGCGACCACGTCGAGGTCGGTCAGCAGCTGATGGAAGGCTCCGCGGACCCGCACGAGGTGCTGCGTGTCCAGGGCCCCCGCGAGGTGCAGATCCACCTCGTCAAGGAGGTCCAGGAGGTCTACCGCGCTCAGGGTGTTTCGATCCACGACAAGCACATCGAGGTGATCGTCCGGCAGATGCTGCGGCGCGTCACGATCATCGATTCGGGTGCGACGGAGTTCCTGCCCGGCTCGTTGACCGAGCGTGGCGATTTCGAGGCCGAGAACCGTCGGGTGGTTGCCGAGGGTTCAGAGCCCGCGGCCGGCCGTCCGGTGCTGATGGGTATCACCAAGGCGTCGCTGGCCACCGACTCGTGGCTGTCGGCGGCGTCGTTCCAGGAGACCACGCGAGTGCTGACCGATGCGGCGATCAACTGCCGCAGCGACAAGCTTCAGGGTCTGAAGGAGAACGTCATCATCGGCAAGCTGATCCCGGCCGGTACGGGTATCAACCGGTATCGCAACATCCAGGTGCAGCCGACCGAAGAGGCGCGGGCCGCCGCGTACACGATCCCGTCCTACGAGGATCAGTACTACAGCCCCGACTTCGGCCAGGCCACCGGAGCCGCGGTTCCGCTGGACGACTACGGCTACAGCGACTACCGCTAACTGTTCTCTGCGCGAGCAGACGCAAATGTCCCCACACGCCCGGCGTGTCGGGGACATTTGCGTCTGGTGGGCAGGTTATCCACAGCGCCGAGACGCGGTGACTTTCGCGGCGGCGGCGGCATAGCCACCATCAATGGGTGTTCATCGATGAGGTGTTCGCCGTCAACAATGGCCTGGCAACACATGCGGAGCTAATGGCAGTCATGTCCCGCAAGACGCTTGCGTCGCATATGCGGGCAGGAACGATTGTTCGGGTTCGGCACGGCGTCTATGCACTGAGTCCGCCCGACACCGCCGGCCGACTCGCTGCGCTCGACCTCCACTCCGGCAGGCCGCTGGTGGCGTGTATGAACACCGCCGCTGCCCTGTATGAGTTCGACACCGAGGGCGATCACCGGATCCATATTCTCGATCCTGGCGTGCGGATGCGCCCTGCCATCGGCTTGATGGTGCATCAACGGGTCGGGGCACCGCTGCGCCGGGTTCGCGGTCGGCTGGCGACGGCACCGGCTTGGACCGCCGTCGAGATCGCTCGCACACTCCGGCGGCCGCGAGCGCTGGCGACGCTGGACGCCGCATTGCACGTTGGCGCTTGTCGGGCGGAGGAATTGCACAAGGCGCTCAAGGAGCAGAAGGGCCGACGCGGCATCGTGAAGGTCCGCGAGCTGATCGAGTATGCAGACGCCCGGGCGGAGTCGCCGATGGAGAGTGAGGCCCGGCTGGTATTCATCGATGGCGGGTTGCCAACGCCGGAACTGCAGTATGAGATTGTCGATCTTCACGGGAAACTCTGGCGGGTCGACTTCGCGTGGCCGGACGCGAAGGTGGTCGCCGAATACGAAAGTATGGATTGGCACGCGAGTCCTGAGGCGCTCAAGCACGACCGCACCAAGACCGCAAGGCTGCAAGAGTGCGGCTGGATGTCGGTTCCGCTCGTCGTCGATGATGTCCGGAAGTGTCCACTCGACTTGGTCGCGAGGATGTTTCGACATCTGGAGCGCACACCCTTAGCTGGCTGAGCAGACACAAATGTCCCCGACACGCCGCGAAAATTGGGACATTTGCGTCTGCTCGCGCGGAGAGAAGTGTCCGCGTGGATCACTAGACTGGGCGGCGTGCTTATTGGTTCGCACGTCCACCAAGACGACCCCATCGCAGCGGCCGAGGCCGACGGCGCCGACGTGGTGCAGTTCTTCCTCGGCAACCCGCAGAGCTGGAAGAAGCCCCCGCCCCGCGACGACGCCGAGACGCTGAAGGCGTCGAGCATGCCGCTGTACGTCCACGCGCCGTACCTGATCAACGTCGCATCAGCCAACAACCGCATCCGCATCCCGTCGCGCAAGATCCTGCAGGACACCTGCGACGCGGCCTCGGAGATCAACGCGACCGCGGTGATCGTGCACGGCGGCCATGCCGACGACAACGATATGGAGGCCGGCTTCGAGCGATGGGTCAAGGCGCTCAAATATCTCGAAACCGATGTGCAGGTGTACCTGGAGAACACCGCGGGCGGCGACCATGCGATGGCCCGTCACTTCGACACCATCGGTCGGCTGTGGGATCACATCGGCGACAGCGGCATCGGCTTCTGCCTGGACACCTGCCACGCCTGGGCCGCGGGTGAGGCGCTGATCGACGCAGTCGACCGCATCAAGGCCCTCACCGGCCGCATCGACCTCGTGCACTGCAACGACTCGCGGGACGCCGCGGGCTCGGGCGCCGACCGACACGCCAACTTCGGCACCGGCCAGATCGACCCCGATCTGCTCGTCGCCGTGGTGACGGCCGCCGATGCGCCGGTCATCTGCGAGACCGCCGACGAGGGCCGCAAGGATGACATCGCCTTCCTGCGCGAACACATCGGCTAACGGGTCTGATCACATTTCGCTTACCGAACGACGGTAAAACTCGCGGTTTACGGCCGATTAACTACGCTGATCGGCGTGTCCACAATTGACGAGCAACCGTCAATTGCGCTGACGCACGTCGAGGCCCCTGTCGAATCTGTCGAAACCCGTGGTAAATGGCTCAAAATCCTGCGGTGGGTGGCGATCGCAGTCTGGGCCGTCGTGATCGTGTACCGCACGATCACCGACGGCTTCGCGTTCAACCGGGAGCTGCTGCTCCTCTACATCTGCACCGGCTTGGCGGCCGCCAGCATCGGACAGGGCCGCCGCATGCTCTACGTGATCCGGGACTGGCTGCCGTTCGCCTTGGTCCTGGTCGCCTATGACCTCAGCAGGGGAGCGGCCGACGTCATCGGCCGGCCGACGCTGTGGCAGTGGCCGGCCGACGCCGACCGCTGGCTGTTCTTTGGGACGATGCCGACGGTGTGGCTGCAGGAACACCTGAAATCGCCTCACCCGCCGTGGTGGGAAGTCGTCCTCAGCAGCGTCTACATGTCGTTCTTCATCCTGCCCTACGTAATCGCGGGAGTGCTCTGGCTGCGCAACCGCGACGAGTGGAAGGCGTTCGTCCAGCTGTTCGTCGGTCTGTCTTTCGCGGGGTTGGTGATTTATGCACTGCTGCCCGCCGCGCCGCCGTGGGCAGCAGCCCGCTGTACCGCCGCTGACGTGGAAGGTGGACCGTCGGGCCCGCGCTGCATGTTCCGCTCGGCGCGCGGCGTCCCCGACGGCGGCCTACTCGGCGCGATGCAAAGCACCCAGGACGGGGCCCATGGCTGGATCGAACGAATCGTCGGCCGTGGCTGGGGCAAGCTGAACATGCATACCGCGAGCGCGCTGCTTGACTCGGGTCAGGCCAAAGTCAACCTGGTCGCCGCGATCCCCTCCCTGCACGCCGCGATGACGCTGGCGATCGCGGCGTTCCTGTGGCACCGCGTCCATCGCGGATGGCATCCGCTGCTCGTGGCCTATGTGCTCGTCATGGCCTTCACGCTGGTGTACACCGCCGAGCACTACGTCATCGACATCCTGCTCGGATGGGCGCTGGCGGCCGTTGTCATGGTCGCGATCAAATGGTTCAAGTCGCGACGGGCAGAACCATCGCCGGAAAAGGTTGAGGTTCAACCGGGCACAGCCGTTCATTCGTGATGTGATCCCTGCGTGCGGACGGGCTCACGCGGATTCACGATCGACTACACGGTGGACGGAGATGGACCGCCGCTGGTGCTCGTCGCCGGGACGTTATGCGCGGCGCAGCACTGGCGCGACTACGGATACGTCGCGACCCTCGCGCGGGATTGGCGCGTGATCAACGTCGACCCGCTCGGGCATGGAGCCAGCGATACCCCCCATGACGCCGATTCATACGAGGCCGCGGGAGTGACCGCCGATCTCGTCGCGGTGCTGGACGCCGAACGGGTAGACCGCGCGACCGTATGGGGCTATTCGCGTGGGGGCTGGCTGGCATGCAACCTGGCAAGCCGATATGCCGATCGCGTGGACCGCATCGTGGTCGCCGCGTACGCGATGCATGCGCACGAAGAGGAGGCCGGCAGGCTGCTGGCGCCCCTGGCGGGCTTCTTGCGGAGTGGAAACTGGTCCGGGCTCTGGGAGGCGCTCGGTGTCACCGACCGACGGTTTCAGCAGATGATGCAGGACATCAACGATCCGGTCGCGGTGGCGGCGGCCATCGATGGCTCGCTGCGGCCGACCCGATTCGTCGATCCGTTCTCAATCCGCTGCCCCGCAACGTATTACGTGGGTTCCGACGACTGGATCGTGCCGCACGTGCGTGCCGATGTGGACTGTCTCGATGCGACCCTGGACATCATTGCGGGCCAGGGGCATATGGGGTCGTTCTTTGCGGCCGCCGAACCGGCGCTGGCCGCGATGACCGCACGCCTTGCGCGTTGAGCGCCTTGTCGGCCGTACGATTGCCGGATGGCGGATACCGAACCTGACCAGCAACCTCTGTCGCACGCGAAGCCTCCGGCTGATTCGGCAGGGGCGCGCTGGGTGGGCCTGCTCTCGCCCTTCATCGCGTTGACCGCCCTCGGTGTTGCCGCATGGGCCATGGTGATGGCGTGGCCCCAGAAGGACGAAACGGTGCAACCGAGCGCCGAGTCGAAAGTCAAAGTGTGCGCTGCCTTCGACACGGTGGGCAGAGCGGTTCAGCTGCAGACGCACGCCGATCTCGGTCCCGACCCGGCCGCGCAGACGGCGGTGGCGGCCAACGCCCGGTTGTCGTTGATCGGCGGCGGCGAGTATCTGCTGAGCCGCCTGGACGACCAAACATCGCCGGAGCTGGCGGACGCCGTTCGCTCGTTCGCGAACAACCTCGACGACATCGGGATGAACGCGCTCGCCGGGGCAACCAACGAGGACCCGCAGCAGGCTGCCCGTCTCACAGCGGGTGAGGCCGGCAGGAACAAGATCGCGGAGCTCTGCAAGTAGCAGAGCCCTCTTACAAGTCTTGTGCAGCTGTAGAGAAACTGTAACATTGATGACATGCCAGACACGCATGTCGTCACCAACCAGGTTCCTCTGTTAGAGGACTTCAACCCGGCGTCGTCGCCGGTGTTGACCGAGGCGTTGATCCGCGAGGGCGGGGAGTGGGGCCTCGACGAGGTCACGGAACTCGGGGCGCTTTCCGGCAGCGCGCAGGCGCAACGCTGGGGCGAGCTGGCCGACCGCAACCAGCCGATCCTGCACACCCACGACCGCTACGGCAATCGCATCGACGAGGTCGAATACGACCCCGCCTACCACGAGCTGATGACGGTGGCGATCGGTCATGGCCTGCACGCCGCGCCGTGGGCCGACGACCGGCCGGGAGCCCACGTCGTCCGCGCCGCCAAGACGTCGGTGTGGACGCCCGAACCCGGCCACATCTGCCCCATCTCGATGACCTACGCCGTGGTTCCGGCGCTGCGCTCCAACGCCGAGCTGGCCGAGGTGTACGAGCCGCTGCTGACCAGCCGCTCCTATGATCCGGAACTCAAGGTGCCCGCCACCAAGGTCGGTATCACCGCGGGCATGTCGATGACCGAGAAGCAGGGCGGGTCCGATGTTCGCGCGGGCACCACCCAGGCGGCGCCCAACGCCGACGGCAGCTACAGCCTGACCGGGCACAAGTGGTTCACCTCGGCGCCGATGTGCGACGTCTTCCTGGTCCTGGCGCAGGCGCCCGGCGGACTTTCCTGTTTCTTCCTGCCACGGGTGCTGCCCGACGGCAGCCGCAACCGAATGTTCTTGCAGCGTCTCAAGGACAAGCTCGGCAACCACGCCAACGCCTCGTCGGAGGTCGAATACGACGGCGCCACCGCGTGGCTGGTCGGCGCGGAAGGCCGCGGCGTGCCGACCATCATCGAGATGGTCAACCTCACCCGGCTGGACTGCACGCTGGGCAGCGCGACCAGCATGCGCACCGGTCTCTCCCGAGCCGTTCACCACGCCCAGCATCGAAAGGCGTTCGGCGCCTATCTGATTGACCAACCGCTGATGCGCAACGTGCTGGCCGATCTGGCCGTCGAGGCCGAAGCCGCCACGATCGTCGCGATGCGGATGGCCGGTGCCACCGACGCCGCGGTGCGCGGCGACGACCGCGAGACGCTGCTGCGCCGCATCGGCCTGGCAGCGGCCAAGTACTGGGTGTGCAAGCGCGCGACGGCCCATGCCGCCGAGGCGATGGAATGCCTTGGCGGCAACGGGTATGTCGAGGAGTCCGGCATGCCGCGGCTGTACCGGGAGGCTCCGCTGATGGGCATCTGGGAGGGCTCGGGCAACGTCAGCGCGCTGGACACGTTGCGGGCCATGGCAACTCGGCCCGAATGCATCGACGTGCTGTTCGACGAACTCGCCAAGACCACCGGCCACGACCCGCGACTGGACGCCCATGTCGACGTGCTCAAGGCACAGCTGGACGACCTGGAGACCATCCAGTACCGGGCGCGCAAGGTCGCCGAGGACATCAGCCTGGCGTTGCAGGGCTCGCTGCTGGTGCGGCACGGGCATCCGGCGGTGGCCGAGGCGTTTCTGGCCACCCGGATGGGCGGCCAGTGGGGCAATGCCTACGGCACCATGCCCGCCGGGCTGGATCTGGCGCCCATCCTCGAGCGGGCGCTGGTCAAGGGATGACCCGAAAGCACGAAGCGAAGGCAGACTGCAATGACGCACGCCATCCGGCCCGTCGATTTCGACAATCTGAAAACGATGACCTACGAGGTCACCGATCGGGTTGCGCGAATCACGTTCAACCGCCCCGAAAAGGGCAATGCGATCATCGCCGACACCCCGCTGGAGCTGTCCGCCCTCGTCGAGCGCGCCGACCTGGACCCCGATGTCCACGTCATCCTGGTGTCCGGTCGCGGGGAGGGGTTCTGCGCCGGCTTCGACCTGTCCGCCTACGCCGAGGGCTCGTCGTCGGCGGGCGGCGGCAACCCGTATGCGGACACCGTGCTGTCCGGCAAGACCCAGGCCATCAATCACCTCCCCGATCAGCCGTGGGATCCGATGATCGACTACCAGATGATGAGCCGCTTCGTTCGCGGCTTCTCCAGCCTGATGCACTGCGACAAGCCCACCGTCGTGAAGATCCACGGCTACTGCGTGGCCGGCGGCACCGACATCGCGCTGCACGCCGACCAGGTGATCGCCGCGTCGGACGCCAAGATCGGCTACCCACCGATGCGCGTGTGGGGCGTACCCGCCGCCGGACTCTGGGCGCACCGGCTCGGCGACCAACGTGCCAAACGCCTTCTGTTCACCGGTGATTGCATCAGCGGCGCGCAGGCGGCGGAATGGGGATTGGCCGTTGAGGCACCCGAACCGGCCGACCTCGACGAACGCACAGAACGCCTCGTCGAGCGCATCGCTGCGATGCCGGTCAACCAGCTGATCATGGCAAAGCTGGCGCTTAACACCGCGCTGTTGCAACAGGGCGTCGCCACCAGCCGGATGGTGAGCACCGTGTTCGACGGCGTCGCTCGCCACACCCCCGAGGGGCACGCGTTCGTCGCCGAGGCGCGCGAGCACGGCTTTCGCGACGCGGTGAAGAGCCGCGACGAACCCTTCGGCGACGCCGGCCGCAAGACGTCCGGGGTCTGACCGATGGCCACCACGCTCAGTCGGATGACGGCGCGATCGGTGGTGCTGAGCGTGCTGCTCGGTGCACACCCGGCGTGGGCCACCGCGGGCGAACTGATCGGTCTCACAGAAGATTTCGACATCAAGGAAGCCACGCTGCGAGTCGCGCTGACGCGGATGGTCAGCGCGGGAGACCTGGTCCGATCCGAGGACGGCTATCGACTGTCCGACCGGCTGCTGGCCCGGCAGCGACGTCAGGACGACGCCCTAAACCCGCAGCTGAGGTCATGGGACGGCTCCTGGACGACGCTGGTGATCACCAGCGTCGGCATCGATGCGCGCACCCGCGCCGCATTGCGGACGACATTGCAGCAGAACAGATTCGGCGAGTTGCGCGAGGGTGTCTGGCTGCGACCGGACAACATCGAGCTCACCCTGCCGCGCGAAGTGCTGTCGCGGGTGCGGCTGTTGCACGGGTGCGACGACAATCCCGCCGAACTGGCCGCCCAGTTGTGGGATCTGCCGGGCTGGGCACGGACCGGCAGGCAACTGCTCGAGGACATGGCCGCGGCCACCGACATCCCCGCCCGATTCGTCGCGGCCGCAGGGATGGTGCGCCACCTGCTCACCGATCCCGTGCTGCCCGACGAGTTTGTGCCAGACGATTGGCCCGGTGCCGCGCTGCGGGAGTCCTACGCACAGTTCGCCGCCGAGCTGGTGGCAAGACGTAACGAAACCGAACTGATGGAGGCAAGATGAGTGTGCGAGTCGAGCGCAGCGGTGCGGTCACCACGGTCATCATGAACCGGCCCGAGGCGCGCAATGCCGTCAACGGGCCGACGGCGGCCGAGTTGTTCGCCGCCTTCGACGAGTTCGACCGTGATGACTCGGCGTCGGTCGCGGTGTTGTGGGGCGACAACGGAACCTTCTGCGCGGGAGCCGATCTCAAGGCATTCGGCACACCCGACGTCAACCAGGCGCACCGGACCGGCCCGGGGCCGATGGGCCCCACCCGGATGGTGTTGTCCAAGCCGGTGATCGCGGCCGTCAGCGGCTACGCGGTGGCAGGCGGCCTCGAGCTGGCGCTGTGGTGCGACCTGCGGGTGGTGGAAGAGGACGCCGTGATGGGGGTCTTCTGCCGGCGCTGGGGCGTTCCGCTGATCGACGGCGGCACCGTGCGACTGCCGCGGCTGATCGGACACAGCCGGGCGATGGACATGATCCTGACCGGACGCGGAGTCGAAGCCGCCGAGGCGCTGGCGATGGGTCTGGCCAACCGCGTCGTGCCCAAGGGCCAGTCCCGGGAGAAGGCCGAGGAACTCGCCGCGGAACTGGCCGCACTACCGCAGCAGTGCATGCGGGCCGACCGCACGTCGCAGCTCAACCAGTGGGGACTGTCGGAAGCCGCTGCGATGGACTTCGAATTCGGCAGCCTATCGCGTGTCGCGGCGGAGTCGCTGGCGGGTGCGCAGCGCTTCGCCAACGGCGCCGGACGCCATGGCGCACGGGCTTAGGGCTTCACGAACTGCGGTTGGTTCCTGACGAACTCGCCGATCGCGTCGGCGGCCACGTCGGCCCCGTCGCGGCGGCGAATCTGCTCGCCCAGCCGATCGGCCGCTTCGCGGTAGGCGGAGTCACCCAACACCGTCTCGATGGCCGATCGGATACGTTGCAGCCGAGCGTGTTTCGGCAGCAGGATTCCTGCGCCGACACGCTCCAGCGCCGCGCCGACGCCTTTCTGGTCGATCATCGGATTGGCCGGCATGACGACCAGCGGCACTCCGAATGACAGCGCCCGCATCGCCGTACTGTGACCACCATGTCCCACGACCAAGGATGCGGATGCGAGGACCTCATCATGGTCGAGCCAGGCGTGCATCGATGCGTTCTTCGGCACCCGCAGACCGGAGGCATCGATGCCCGGCCCGACCGTCACCGTCGCCTCGACCGGCAGGGGTGCGATCGCGTCGAGGATGTTCTGAAGCATCCGTCGTTGACCGGCGAAGGCGCATGTGCTCAGACTGACCAGGATTCGCGGCACCGGCGCCGGCACCGTCGCGCTCGGCACGCCCTGCCAGACCACGCCGGTATGGCACAGCTGCGGCGCGCCGCGCACCGGGTCGAGATCCGCACGGGCGGCGACGATCTGCAACGTCGCCGCGTGCTCGGCACCAAGCGGATCGATGCCGCGCAGCCGAAGAAACCAGCCGAGCGGACCCGCGGCCATGTCCTGCAGCGCTCGGTAGAAGCAGTGCACGAAGACGACCGTCGGGATGCCCGAAGCCACGATCTCGGAAATCCCGCCGACCAGAATCATGTCGACGACGACGGCATCGACGCCGTGACGCTGCGCGGCCTCCACGGCGCACTGGCCGAGGCGCCGGTCCGCGGCGACTCGGGCGAAGTCAGCCATGATGGCAGCGAGTGACCGCTGGACGGTGGGATCGAGATGCCGCCCACCGGTGAATGGTTCGAACGCGAAGCCGGCGGCTTCCACCCGCTCACGAATGCCGCTGTGGCCGAGGACGTGAACCTCGACCCCACGCGCCTGGAGTGCCCGTGCGACCGCCAGCTGCGGTGGAATGTTGCCGCCGCCGTCCACGATGACGAACAGAATCTTCATCGCGACTCCCCTTCCAATGCGACGGAATGCGTTGCGGCTCCGGCCAGAATCGCTTCGGACATCAGCCGCATCCTGTCGTGGACGTCGTCGACAGACAGCCCACGGTCGAGTCGCAGAAGCTTCCAGCTGTAGACGTCGGTGGCGACGACGAGTACATCGATCAAACGGGAACGCGCGGCGGATTCCTCGGGCAGCCGGGCCCCGAAGACTTCTTCGACCCACGCGCGATGTCCGATCCGTCCCGCGGTGTTCATCCGATGAGCGCGCGAGTCGCTCTCATCCTCGGCGAGCATGACGAGCACCACGTCGCCCATGCGTTCGTAATGAGCGATGAGCACCTTCAGCGCGGCGTCGGGGTCGTCGGACGGCGGGGTGCGTTCGGCCATCACGTCCCTGTGGGCCTGCGTCCAAGCGGCATCGACAAGGGTGTCGCGGCTCCCGAAATGCCGGAGCACCGTCTTCACTGTCACATCCGCGCGCTTTGCGACCGCGGGCAGCGTGATCGCGAACGATCGTTCGGCCATGAAGGTGTCGACGGCGGCCTTGATGATCGCGTCGCGGGTGGCGGTTTTCGCCTGCTGACGTGTGCTCATGTCGTACCTGCGCGATTTCATGTCCATAGCAATGTACATCAAATCTACATTTAGCGTCCATAGCTATGGACACCAAATATCGGGTGCGTCAGCCCTTGCTGATCTTGTTGCCCGAGCCGGTGTCGTTGATCTTCGGATCGCCCTGCTTGTAGGTGACGGTGTTGTTGAAGCCGACGACGCTGAGCTCCTTGTCGACCTGCTCAAGGGTGACCGTGTTGTCCGCACCGCCGATATTGGCGTTGGCGCAGGTGCCCATGACGGTCAGCTTGTTGTTGTTGCCGCCGACATTGATCGATTTGCCGTCCGCGCAGTCGATCTCGGCCGTCGTGCCGATCGATCCGTAGTTGATGGTGTTGCCGATTTCGACCTGGCCGCCCGAGGTCCCGACGGTCGCCGTCGGACTGTTGGTGTCGCTGCTGTCCGCGCCGCAGCCGGCCAGTCCGATCACGGCCGCGGTCACACCGATCAATACGGGGATGTGCGCGCGCATGGTTCCTCGCTCTTCTTTTGGTGCGACGACAACTGGGGCGATCACGCAGGAACGCGGTCGATCCGGTTCGTCATGCCCAGTTCCCGGCCGCGATCCCAGACACGCGGCTCGCCGTTCTTGTAGAAGACGGTTTGGTCGGAGCCGTAGACGGTGATGTCGTTGATCACGTTGTCGGCGACGATCATGTTCCCCCCGTGACGTGTGTGTCGCCGTTGTTGGCCTGGGCTGCGGGCACACCCACGGCCAGCGCGGCGGGCACCGCGACCAGACACGCCGCCAACGACCGGCTCAGTGCTTTCCAACCCCCACCGGTCATGGGTGTAGAGCGTACGGCGTGGGCGCAATTCATGGCAGTACTTGATCGGTTCCATTCCTGGTGGGCGTCCGCGAACGAGTCGCGGGGCCGCACTGTGCTGGGTAGCGTGTCCAACGATGCGTTGGCGTGCCAAAGCGGTTGCTATCGCGGCGGTCACAGCGGTGGTGACCGTCAGCGGATGTTCGCAGACCGTCAGCGGGACCGCGCGGAGGGCCCACCCGGCCGTGCCCGATCCGGAGCGGAGCTACGGCTACGTCGACGACCGGTGCGGGCTGCTGCAGGACAGCTCGATCCAGGAAATGCTGGGCGCCGACAACGTGGTGCGGCCCTACAGCGGCGCGGTGTGCCAGTACGTGCTGGAGCGCGAGGGCAACACGGTCGACGTCGTCTACTCCTGGTTCGAGACGGGCAACCTGGACCGGGAACGGTCGCTGGCCGAACTGCGGGGCGCGCAGGTCACCGACAAGGTCGTCGAGCGGCACCAGGCTTTCCTGGCGCGCCGCGAAACGACGGGTGCGGGCTGCTCGGCCACCGCGGCGGCCGGTCCCGGTGTGCTCAGCTGGTGGATGCAGATACGGGGCAAGTCCGACGTCGACACCTGTGAAGACGCCGAGAAGCTCCTCGCGGCCACGCTGAAGTCGGAGCTGTGATGACGTCCCGGCCCGTGTCATTGCCGAGATACTGCGCTGCGCTGCTGGCCGGCGTCGCCGCGCTGGCCGCCGGTTGCGGTGCTCCGGAACAACCTGCAGCCACCCAGTCGCCTGCCGTTCCTGGCGGCGGATTTCAGAGCGGGGAGTGCAACAACGTCACCGACGCGGATATCACCAAGGCGGTGGGATCGGCGATGTTCACCAAGTTCGTCGACAGCGACGCCGGCTGTTTCTGGCAGGAGAACACGATGCTCGGCTCGTTCGGGGCGGGCATGGGGATCTCGACGTGGTGGTACCGCGGCAGTGATATGGACACCGAGCGGACCCTGGAGCAGCAAGCGGGCCGCACGCTGACCGAACTGTCAATAGACGACAACAAGGGATTCAAGGCCTTCGACGCCAACGCCTGCAGCATCTACGTGTCCAAGGGCAGCGACGTCATCACCTGGTCGATCCAGACGATGAATCCGGCCACCCTGCCCGATTTGTGCAGCATCACCGAGAACCTCGCCCAACTCAGTCAGGACCGTGTCAACTGAGCCCTGGGAAACTAGAGGTGTTAGTTTTCGCATATGGCAGCCCGGACCGAGCAGCAGTCGCCCGGAGCCGCCCGCCCGGCGACATCGAGCAGCGGCCGACGACCCGCCAAGCTGAGCCGGGATTCCATCGTCAACGCCGCCCTGACCTTCCTGGATCGCGAGGGCTGGGACGCCCTGACCATCAACGCGCTGGCCAACCAGCTCGGCACCAAGGGCCCGTCGCTCTACAACCACGTCGACAGCCTTCAAGACCTGCGTCGCACGGTGCGGATGCGGGTGGTCGAGGACATCATCGACATGCTCAACACCGTCGGTCAGGGCCGCACCCGCGACGACGCGGTGATGGCGATGGCCAGCGCCTACCGCAGCTACGCCCACCACCATCCCGGGCGCTATTCAGCGTTCACCCGGATGCCGCTTGATGGCGGCGACGACCCCGAGTTCACCGACGCCACTCGGGCGGCGGCGGGGCCGGTCATCGCGGTCCTGGCCTCCTACGGGCTGGACGGTGAGGACGCGTTCTACGCCGCGCTGGAGTTCTGGTCGGCGATGCACGGATTCGTGCTGCTGGAGATGACCGGGGTGATGGGCAGCATCGTCGACACCGATACGGTGTTCAGCGACATGGTGATGCGGCTCGCGGCGGGCATGCAGTCCCGCTGAGCGTCCGTATGGGCTGACCTGCGGTAAGGGGGCCCGTAACGGGTTTGGAGCGACATGCTCTGCCCTGGTATCGTGGACGGCCGTGCCTGGCAGATAGGCGGTTGCCGCACGCCGGGCCAATTCGCATGTCGTGAGCATCGGAAATGGATCGTCAAAAAATCCCGGTGCGGGCGCGTGCGACACTCCCGGTCGCGGGGTAAGCGACCGGGGCATAACAGCAGTACAGAGACTTAGAGCAACACGAAGAGACGATGAGAGAAAGCCGGTAGATGCCAACCATCCAGCAGCTGGTCCGCAAGGGTCGCCGCGACAAGATCGCCAAGGTGAAGACCGCGGCCCTCAAGGGCAGCCCGCAGCGGCGCGGTGTGTGCACCCGCGTGTACACCACCACCCCGAAGAAGCCGAACTCGGCGCTTCGCAAGGTGGCGCGTGTGAAGCTGACCAGCCAGGTTGAGGTCACGGCCTACATCCCGGGCGAGGGCCACAACCTGCAGGAGCACTCGATGGTGCTGGTCCGCGGCGGTCGTGTGAAGGACCTGCCCGGTGTGCGCTACAAGATCATCCGCGGCTCGCTGGACACCCAGGGTGTCAAGTCCCGCAAGCAGGCCCGTAGCAAGTACGGCGCCAAGAAGGAGAAGAGCTGATGCCGCGCAAGGGACCCGCAGCCAAGCGCCCCCTCGTCAACGACCCGGTTTACGGGTCGCAGCTTGTCACCCAGCTGGTGAACAAAGTTCTGCTGGACGGGAAGAAATCGCTGGCCGAACGCATTGTTTATGGTGCGCTCGAACAGGCTCGTGACAAGACCGGCACCGATCCCGTCGTCACACTCAAGCGCGCTCTCGACAACGTCAAACCCGCACTCGAGGTCCGCAGCCGCCGCGTCGGCGGTGCCACCTACCAGGTGCCTGTGGAGGTCCGCGCCGATCGTTCGACCACGTTGGCATTGCGCTGGCTGGTCGGCTTCTCCCGGCAACGCCGCGAGAAGACGATGATCGAGCGGCTGGCCAACGAGCTACTGGACGCCAGCAATGGCCTCGGTGCCGCCGTCAAGCGGCGCGAGGATGTCCACAAGATGGCCGAGGCGAACCGGGCCTTCGCGCACTACCGCTGGTGAGAAACGCCGGCGTGCGATGCGGCCGCCGAGCGTGACGACGACAGCAACCAAGCAACCGAAAGAGTGAGACTTCCGTGGCACAGAAGGACGTGCTTACCGACCTGAACAAGGTCCGCAACATCGGCATCATGGCGCACATCGATGCCGGTAAGACCACGACGACCGAGCGCATCCTCTACTACACCGGTATCAGCTACAAGATCGGTGAGGTGCACGACGGCGCCGCCACCATGGACTGGATGGAGCAGGAGCAGGAGCGAGGCATCACCATCACCTCGGCTGCCACCACGACATTCTGGAAAGACCACCAGATCAACCTGATCGACACCCCCGGGCACGTCGATTTCACCGTCGAGGTGGAGCGCAGCCTCCGGGTGCTCGACGGTGCCGTTGCCGTATTCGACGGCAAGGAGGGTGTCGAGCCGCAGTCCGAGCAGGTCTGGCGCCAGGCCGACAAATACGACGTACCGCGCATCTGCTTCGTCAACAAGATGGACAAGGTCGGCGCGGACTTCTACTTCTCCGTGCGCACGATGGAGGAGCGCCTCGGCGCGAACGTCATCCCGGTCCAGCTGCCGATCGGCGCGGAGGGTGACTTCGAGGGCATCGTCGACCTGGTCGAGATGAACGCCAAGGTCTGGCGCGGAGAGACCAAGCTCGGCGAGACCTACGACACCGTCGAGATCCCTGCCGATCTGCAGGAGAAGGCCAACGAGTACCGCACCAAGCTGCTCGAAGCCGTCGCCGAGACCGACGAGGAGCTTCTGGAGAAGTACCTCGGCGGCGAGGAACTCACGGTCGACGAGATCAAGGGCGCGCTTCGTAAGCTGACGATCAGCTCCGAGGCGTACCTCGTGCTGTGCGGCAGCGCGTTCAAGAACAAGGGCGTCCAGCCGATGCTCGACGCGGTGGTCGACTACCTGCCGTCGCCATTGGACGTCCCGCCGGCCACCGGCCATGCGCCCGGCAAGGAGGACGAGGTCATCGTCCGGGAGCCGAATACCGACGAGCCGTTCGCGGCGCTCGCGTTCAAGGTCGCCACGCACCCGTTCTTCGGCAAGCTGACCTACGTCCGGGTGTACTCCGGCAAGGTCGACTCCGGATCACAGGTCATCAACGCCACCAAGGGCAAGAAGGAGCGGCTGGGCAAGCTGTTCCAGATGCACTCCAACAAGGAGAACCCGGTGGACTACGCGTCCGCTGGCCACATCTACGCGGTGATCGGCCTCAAGGACACCACCACCGGTGACACCTTGAGCGATCCGAACAAGCAGGTCGTGCTGGAGTCGATGACCTTCCCCGATCCGGTGATCGAGGTGGCCATCGAGCCCAAGACCAAGAGCGACCAGGAGAAGCTGAGCCTTTCGATCCAGAAGCTCGCCGAGGAGGATCCGACGTTCAAGGTGCACCAAGACGTCGAAACCGGCCAGACGGTCATCGGCGGGATGGGCGAGCTGCACCTGGACATCCTGGTGGACCGGATGAAGCGCGAGTTCAAGGTCGAGGCCAACGTCGGCAAGCCGCAGGTGGCCTACAAGGAGACCATCAAGCGCAAGGTCGACAAGGTCGAGTTCACCCACAAGAAGCAGACGGGTGGCTCGGGTCAGTTCGCGAAGGTGCTCATCTCCATCGAGCCGTTCTCCGGCGAGGACGGTGCCACCTACGAGTTCGAGAACAAGGTCACCGGTGGCCGCATCCCGCGCGAGTACATCCCGTCGGTGGATGCCGGTGCGCAGGACGCCATGCAGTACGGCGTGCTCGCCGGCTACCCGCTGGTGAACCTGAAGGTCACCCTGCTCGACGGTCAGTACCACGACGTCGACTCGTCGGAGATGGCGTTCAAGATCGCCGGTTCCCAGGCACTGAAAAAGGCTGCCGGACAAGCGCAGCCGGTCATTCTGGAACCGATCATGGCCGTCGAGGTCACCACGCCCGAGGACTATATGGGCGATGTGATCGGCGACCTGAACTCCCGCCGTGGTCATATCCAGGCCATGGAGGAGCGGAGTGGCGCACGCGTCGTCAAGGCGCACGTGCCGCTGTCGGAGATGTTCGGCTACGTCGGCGACCTTCGGTCGAAGACCCAGGGCCGGGCTAACTACTCCATGGTGTTCGATTCCTATGCCGAAGTTCCGGCGCAGGTGTCGAAGGAGATCATCGCGAAGGCGACGGGTCAGTGAGAATCGAGGGCCGCCAGGCCCGAGGCTCGGAGCTGACCTGGAGTCGAGCAATTGACTGCGCGAAGGCGACAGGTCAGTAATTTCGGACCCGTCGCTTTGGCGGGACCACACAACTGCAAAGATCAACACACTGCTTTACCAAGCACCAACAAGAAGTCCAGGAGGACACAGAAGTGGCGAAGGCGAAGTTCCAGCGGACGAAGCCGCACGTCAACATCGGGACCATCGGTCACGTTGACCACGGCAAGACCACGCTGACCGCGGCTATCACCAAGGTTCTGCATGACAAGTTTCCCGACTTGAACGAGGCGTCGGCCTTCGATGACATCGACAAGGCTCCCGAGGAGAAGGCGCGTGGCATCACGATCAACATCGCCCACGTGGAGTACCAGACCGAGAAGCGTCACTACGCGCACGTCGACGCTCCCGGCCACGCCGACTACATCAAGAACATGATCACCGGCGCGGCCCAGATGGACGGCGCAATCCTGGTGGTCGCGGCGACCGACGGCCCGATGCCGCAGACCCGCGAGCACGTGCTGCTCGCCCGTCAGGTCGGCGTGCCCTACATCCTGGTGGCGCTGAACAAGGCCGACATGGTCGACGACGAGGAGCTGCTCGAGCTCGTCGAGCTGGAGGTCCGCGAGCTGCTGGCCGCCCAGGAGTTCGACGAGGAGGCTCCGGTCATCAAGGTGTCGGCGCTGAAGGCGCTCGAGGGCGATCCGGAGTGGGTCAAGTCGGTCGAGGAGCTCATGGAGGCCGTCGACGAGTCGATCCCGGACCCGGTGCGCGAGACCGACAAGCCGTTCCTGATGCCGGTCGAGGACGTCTTCACGATCACCGGTCGTGGCACCGTGGTCACCGGTCGCGTCGAGCGTGGCGTGATCAACGTCAACGAGGAAGTCGAGATCGTCGGCATTCGTCCGGACACCACCAAGACGACCGTCACCGGTGTCGAGATGTTCCGCAAGCTGCTCGACCAGGGCCAGGCAGGCGACAACGTCGGCCTGCTGGTCCGCGGCGTGAAGCGCGAGGACGTCGAGCGCGGCCAGGTCGTCGTGAAGCCCGGCACCACCACGCCGCACACCGAGTTCGAGGGCAGCGTCTACATCCTGTCCAAGGACGAGGGCGGCCGGCACACGCCGTTCTTCAACAACTACCGTCCGCAGTTCTACTTCCGCACCACCGACGTGACCGGTGTGGTGACGCTGCCGGAGGGCACCGAAATGGTGATGCCCGGTGACAACACCGACATCTCGGTGAAGCTGATCCAGCCCGTCGCCATGGACGAGGGCCTGCGCTTCGCGATTCGCGAGGGCGGCCGTACCGTCGGCGCAGGACGGGTCACCAAGATCGTCAAGTGACGATCTGATCTAGTACCGCCAAAGTGGCGCTCACCCGAAAGGGTGGGCGCCACTTTGGTTTTCGGTCGATCCGTCGATGTCGCATCATAGTCCATGACGTCTGAGGACCATGCGGAAGCGGGCGGCTCCGCTCATCATCTTGTCGTAGGCGGCCTGCGCCTCCGATAGCGGCAGCGTCTCGATCATCGGCCGCACACCGGTCAGCGCCGAAAACCGAAGGGTGTCTTCGGAATCCTGCGATGTTCCGGACGCATGGCCCTGCACGGCGGTCGACTTGAAGATCAATGCGACGGGCGGTATCTGCATCGGGTCTGTCGACGCTCCGACGACGACGAGTTGGCCGCGCGCCTTGAGGCCGCCGAGCGCAGGCGTAATCGCGTCGCGGCACGGTGACCGTTGAGAGCACCACCTGGGCGCCGCCGAGCTTGTTCAGCTCCGCGGCGACGTCGGAGACCTTCGAATCGATGTAGTGGTGCGCGCCAAGCTCTTTCGCAAGCGGTTCCTTCTCCTCGCCGCGCGCGATCGCGACGACCTCGAAGCCCATCTTGGCCGCGAACTGGATGCCGAGATGGCCGAGGCCGCCGATCCCCAGGATCGCCACCACGTCGCCCGGCCGAGCGACGGACTCGCGCAGCGCGTTGAACGTCGTGATGCCCGCACACAGCAGCGGGGCGGCATCGACATCGGAGAGGTCGTCGGGTATGCGAGCGAGGGCCTCCGCGGGTGCGACCATGTACTCCGCGTAGCCGCCGTCGTAGGCGATGCCCGGGATCTGGCCGTTCTCGCACGAGATGAAATCGCCGCGGCGGCACGGCTCACAGGTGAAGTCGCAGCCGCCGAACCAGCCGACGCCGGCGCGATCCCCGACGTTCCACGTGCTCACGCCTTCACCGACCGCGTCCACCACGCCCGCGACTTCGTGGCCGGGGGCACGCGGGAAGTCGTTGCCCAGCCCGCCCTCGACAGTCAGGGAGTCGGAGTGGCAGACGCCGCAGGCATGGACCTTGACGCGGACGTGTCCTCGGTCCGGTTCGGGGATTTCGACATCGGTCAATTCGAACTTCGCGTTCGCCGCGGGGACGCGGGCGATCTTCATGGTTGCCACTCCGGACATTACTCCGCTGATGGAACGCGTGGATCGGCGGAATGCAGGTCGGTGGCGTCGCTGTTGAGGTCGGCTGCCATCCGGGCGCGGATTCATCGCGACATAGTCGATCTGGACGCAGAACAGTGCCGTCGACACGGCCGCCGGTCCAGCGGAACGCAGGGTGCCGTTCGCCGAGGTCACGGGCCCGACGATAGAGCTGTAACGCATGAGACCTGGTGGGCGATGATCATCGCAACAGGAGTGTTTTCGCTGATCGGGTAGGGGGTTCCTGTGTTTCGTCGTACGAGTGTGATGGCGGCTGCCGTCGCTGCGGCTGGGACCGCGTTGGTCAATCTGACGACCGGTGTCGCAAACGCGGCCCCGGGCTGCCCAGACGTCCATTGGATGGGCGCCGCGGGCTCCGGTGAGCGCACCGATTACGAGATTGCCGCCTACGGCGGCATGGGCCGGGTGATCTATCAGTCGTACCGCGAGCTTGAGCAGCAGTTGGAGCAGGAGGGTCGCACCATCACGGCCGAGGCGGTCGACTACCCCGCGAAGGATGTCCCCGACGACCCCGGGGTGCTCGACTGGGCCGATTACATGGACAGCGTGGATGTCGGGACCGCCGCGTTGGGCGGCCAGTACGCGGCGTTCACTGCGCAGTGCCCCAGCACCAAGGTTGTACTCGCAGGCTATTCCCAGGGCGCGATGGTGGTGCACCGGAACCTGCATGCGATCGGCGCCAATCCCAATCTGGCGTCCGCGCTGTTGATCGCCGACGGCGACCGGATCCCGGACGACACGACGGTCAACATCGGTTCGGCGTCTACGGACCCGGAGAAAACCGGCGGCGCCGCGCAGGACTGGCCCATTCTGGCGCATACCCCCGACAAGCTGCCCGCGAATATCGGTGTCCGAACCATCAGCGTGTGCGACGCCGGCGACGCAGTCTGTGACTACGACCCGGAAGCCGACGAGGTGTCGCCGACGGCGGTGGCGATTCACACGAGCTACACCACAGCGGAGAGCGACGGGCAGATGTGGACCTGGATGGTCCACCAACTCCTCGGGGCACCGTCAACGGCGACCCCCGAGGTCCCTGTGACCACTACGTAACTGGTCTTCAACGAGCGCTCGTTGGCGCTAATCTGACACGCGGACCGCTTGGCGAAGCGAGGAGCGTGGCAGATGTTGGGGCGTTACGTGAAGGCCCAGCTCTGGGTGTTGCTGTGCGGCGGTCTCGTCGGTCCCATCTTCGTGGCCGTGTACTTCGCCACCGGCCAGACGACCATCCTGAAGTGGATGTTCTACGTCGGCCTGCTCATCACCGCCGCCGACGTGCTGATCGCCTTGGCCATCGCCAATTTCGGCGCTAAGTCGGCGGCCAAGGCGCAGGCCCTCGAACAGAGCGGCGTGCTGGCGCTGGCTCACATCACCGGCATGGGCGAAACGGGCACCCGGATCAACGACCAGCCGTTGGTGAAGCTGCAACTGCACATCGAGGGACCGGGTATCGCACCGTTCGACACCCAGGACCGCGTCATCGCCAGTGTGACCCGGCTGGGCAACCTCACCAACCGCACGCTGGTGGTGCTGGTGGATCCGGTCACCCAGCAGCACCAGATCGATTGGGAGCGTAGCGCGTTGATCAATGGCCTGGTGCCCGCGACGTTCACCGTCGCCGAGGACAACAGGAGCTACGACCTCAGTGGCCAGACCGGGCCGCTGATGGAGATCCTGCAGATCCTCAAGGCCAACGGCATCGGCATGAACAACATGATCGATCTGCGGTCCAATCCCGTTGCCCGTCAACAGGTGCAGGCGGTCGTGCGGCTGGCCGTGGCGCAACAAACGCATGCGGGGCCCCCTCCGCCGCCGCCGTATGGCGCCCCGCCGCCCCCTCAGTTCGTGGCACCGCCGGAGCCATCCACCTCGCAGCGGCTGCAGGAATTGGAAACCTTGCGTGCGACCGGTGCTGTCTCCGAAGAGGAGTACACCGCCAAGCGGCAGCAGATCATCTCCGATCTCTGATATGACTGCGGCCGTCACATGACCTCTACCGAAGAACAGACGGAGCCAGCCAGCCAGAAGGTCAGCCTTCCGACGCTGACAGCGATGGTCGTCGGATCGATGATCGGGTCTGGTGTGTTCCTGCTGCCACGCCGGTTTGGAACCGAGACGGGTGTGCTCGGGGCGATCATCGCGTGGACCATCGCCGGAACCGGAATGCTGATGCTGGCCCTCGTCTTTCAGCGTCTTGCGACCCGTAAACCCGACCTTGACGCGGGCATCTTCGCCTACGCCAAAGCGGGATTCGGGGACTACGTCGGTTTCAATTCGGCGATCGGTTACTGGGCATCGGCATGCGCGGGTAACACGTCGTACTGGGTGCTTATCACGGCCACCATGAGCGCCGTCGTCCCCGCGTTCGGAGCAGGTGACACCGTCGCCGCAGTGATCGCGTCATCGATTGGTGTGTGGCTGTTCGTCTTCCTCGTGCTGCGCGGCGTCAAGGATGCAGCGGTCATCAACTACATCGTTACCGTCGCAAAGGTAGTGCCGATCCTGGTATTCATTGATCGTTTCGGTGTTGGGTGCCTATCTCGCATGGACCTTGATGGCCGCCGAGGTGCTCTACATCCCGGCGACCACCGACGACATGCCGAGATTCCTGGCGCGCACAAATCGTCATGGCGCACCGATGCCGGCCCTGATCATGGCCGCCGGACTGATTTCTCTGCTGCTCGTCGCCTTGCTGTTCGCCGCGGATGCGCTCGATTTCATGCTGGACCTGACGGCTGCTCTGTCGCTCATTCCGTACCTCCTCGCGGCGGCGTACGCCCTGAAATTGGCGGCCAATCGTGAGACCACCAGTGCGAAATCGCATGTGGGCGACATGGTGATCGCCGCGCTGGCGACGGCGTACACGCTTTTTCTGATCTACGCCGCGGGATTCGACAAGCTTCACTTGTCGTGCATCTTGTATGCGCCGGCCGCGGCTCTGTATTTCAAGGCGCGACGAGAGCGGGGTCTGACCATCTTCCGGCCCGCAGAGGCGGTGTTGTTCGGCGTGATCGTCCTCGGCGCCGTCGCGGGTGTGGTGTCCTTGACAACTGGGGCTATATCGATATAGCCGTCCACCGCGTGAAAGGAGCTGAGGTGACGAACCCGTCCGCCGATTACGGTGTTCACTCCGAGGTTGGCAAGCTACGCAAGGTCCTGGTGTGCTCACCGGGCCTGGCACACGAGCGACTCACTCCGACCAATTGCGACGACCTGCTGTTCGACGATGTGCTGTGGGTGCAGAACGCGCGCCGCGACCACTTCGACTTCATGGACAAGATGCGCGACCGCGACGTCGAGGTCGTCGAACTGCACAACCTGCTGACCGAGACGATGTCGATTCCCGAGGCCAAGACCTGGCTGTTGGATCGCAAGATCGTGCCCAACGAGGTCGGTCTGGGCCTCGTCGACGACACCAGGGGATTCCTGGATTCTCTGCCGCCACGCCGGCTGGCCGAGCTGCTGATCGGCGGGATGTCGACGAGAGACCTGCCTGCCGAGATCCAGTCGGGCTACCGGGCACTGGCCCGGGAGGCTGCCGGTGTGACCGAGTACCTGATGCCGCCGCTACCTAACACCCTCTACACCCGCGACACCACCTGTTGGATCTACCAGGGCGTCACCCTGAATCCGCTGTTCTGGCCGGCTCGCCATGACGAGACCATGTTGATGAAGGCGATCTATCTGTTCCATCCCGACTTCGTGGGCTCGCGGGTCTGGTGGGGCGACCCGGAGGAGACGTTTGGGATGGCCTCCATCGAGGGCGGCGACGTCCTCGTCCCCGGGAAGGGCGTCGTCATCATCGGGATGAGCGAGAGAACTTCGCGCCAGGCCATCACCCAGGTGGCGGCCAAGCTGTTCGAGGCAGGCGCGGCCACCCAGGTCATCGTCGCCGGCATGCCCAAGCTGCGGGCGGCCATGCATCTGGACACCATCTTCACCTTCGCCGACCGGGATGTGGTGACGCTGTATCCGGACATCGTCGACGCGCTGCAGACGTTCGTGCTCCATCCCAGCGACGCCGATCCCGGCGTCGAGGTCGAGGAGGCCACCAAGCCGTTCGTCGAAGTCGTCGCGGCCGCGCTTGGGCTGGACAAACTACGTGTGGTGGAAACCGGTGGCACGAAATACGATTCGGAACGCCAGCAGTGGGACAGCGGCAACAATCTCGTCGCCGTCGAACCCGGCGTGGTGTTCGCCTACGACCGCAACACCCACACCAACTCACTCCTGCGCAAGGCCGGTGTGGAGGTCATCACAATCGTCGGCGCGGAACTCGGCCGCGGCCGCGGCGGCGGTCACTGCATGACCTGTCCGATCATCCGGGACCCGATCGACTGACAGGTCAAGGGTCCTAGAACACGTTCCAGTTCGGCTGTTAGCCTGGTCCGCAGCCCCACGAAAGGAGCAGCGGTGACGGCATCTGGCGGACCCCTAGATGGGCGAGTGGCATTCATAACCGGCGCCGCGCGCGGTCAGGGCCGGGCCCACGCGATTCGGCTGGCCAACGACGGCGCCGACATCATCTCCGTCGACATCTGTCGACCGATCTCCGAGACCATCACCTATCCACTGGGCACCTCCGAAGAGCTGGCGGAGACGGTGCAGGCGGTGGAGGCCACCGGCCGTAAGGTGCTGGCCCGCGAGGTGGACATCCGCGACCTGGACGCGCTGCAGAAGGTGGTGGCCGACGGCGTCGAGCAGTTCGGCCGGCTGGACATCGTGGTGGCCAATGCCGGCGTGCTGAGCTGGGGCCGGATGTTCGAGATGTCGGAGGAACAGTGGGACACCGTCATCGACGTCAACCTGAACGGCACCTGGCGCACCATCCGCGCGGCCGTCCCGGCGATGATCGAGGCCGGCAACGGCGGGTCGATCATCATCGTCAGCTCATCTGCCGGCCTGAAGGCGACCCCCGGCAACGGTCACTACTCGGCGTCCAAACACGGCCTCGTCGCGCTGACGAACGCGCTGGCAATTGAGGTGGGGGAGTTCGGGATTCGCGTCAACTCGATCCATCCCTATTCGATCGAGACGCCGATGGTGGAGAAGAAGGCGATGATGGACCTCTTCACCAAGTACCCGAGCTATGTCCACAGCTTCTCGCCGATGCCGTACCAACCGGTCAACCATCAGGGCAAGAAGGGTCTGATGGAATTCATGGAACCCGAACAGGTTTCCGACGTGGTTGCCTGGCTGGCCGGCGACGGGTCGGCGACAATCTCGGGCAGCCAGATCGCCGTCGACCGCGGCACCGCGAAGTACTAGCCCCTCGCTCAGGAGGTGCTCGCGCAGTGAAATCCTTTGGGCAGCATCTGCGCTCGGTCAAAGCGATAACCGCTGCCCCGACTCGTATCGGCTACCTGGACGGGATGTCCCGTAGCCGCACCGACAAGCACGTCACGCAGCCCTCGAGCTTCTCGAACTCCGAGATGTCCACCCGCACGGGGGCATAGCCGAGATCCGAAAGCAGCTCAGCGCTGCGCGGAGCGTTGTCGGCCATCAACACCAAGTCTCCGCCGAGAAGCACCACATGCGCGCCGGACTCCTCAGGCATCGGCATGAAATGCGGGAAGAACCCGGGGTCGTCGAGGGCGGGCGGCCAGCCGATGATCGTGCCGTCAGGCAGGGCCGTGACTGCGGTCTTCAGGTGCAACACCTTCGTCAGCGGCACGGCGATGACACGCACGCCGAGCGGAGAGAACACCGCCCGCAGCTGTCGGATACCCTCGCCGTTCGTGCGTCCTCCGCGCGCGACGTACATGATGTCGCCGACCTTGAGGACGTCCCCGCCGTCGAGAGTGCCGGGCGCGGTGATGCGATGTACGTCGTAGCCGAACGTAGACACCGTCTGCTCTGCGGCGGTGGTCTCAGGCTGGCGGGTGGGTGTGCCCGGTCGCGAAATGACCACCGTCGCGCCGAACACGACCATGGTGTCTTCAACAAAGACGCTATCCGGGGAGTTGTCCGCGGGCGGCACCTCCACCGTGCGCCAACCGGATCCGCGCAGCGCCTCACCGTAGGCCTCCCACTGCTCGACCGCGCGCGCGACGTCGACCGGCTCGCGCTCGATGTGCGAGACGATTCCTTCGTCGAGCCGCGAGCTCGGGCAGCGGATCAATGCGGTCCCGCTCATCTGTCCTCCTGTGGGTTGTATGCCTGTCACTCGTGGCTCGACTATCGCAGCGCTGGGACCCTGAGTCGAATGGACCTAGGCCGTCAACCGTCACGGGGAGAACCAGATCGGCGACCTCGGCTGCCTGCGAGAACCAGGGACCGGTGATGACGAGAATAATCTTGGCTTCGCTGGTGTGGGCATGCATTGTTAGCTCGAGGGCGTCTCGTTGGTAGCGGCGGAAGTCGAAGTCAATGCAGCCGTCAAACTTCCCGACGTTAGGCAGGAAGCTCGCGTAGTGCGCTGAGGTCAACGGGTGACGTGGTGCGTAACATCTGGTTCACGCGAGAGTTGGCTGTGGAACTCTCCGTTCTCTTGCGCCCAGACGATGGGGGGTCATGAGCATGGCGAATGAATTCACTTCTGCGGCAGACAGCGCACAGCGGCCGGTCACAATATTCGGTCCCGACTTTCCCTTTCCCTTCGACGACTGGATCGCGCACCCGGCCGGGCTGGGTTCGATCCCCCGGGAGCGCCTCGGCGAGGAAGTTGCCATCGTGGGGGCTGGTATCTCCGGCATGGTCGCGGCGCATGAACTCATGAAACTCGGCCTGCGGCCCGTCGTGTACGAGGCTTCTCACCTGGGTGGCCGGTTGCGTTCACAACAATTCGAGGGTGCGCCGACCGGCGTGATCGCCGAGCTGGGCGGAATGCGTTTCCCGGTCTCGTCGACCGCGTTCTACCACTACGTCGATCTCCTGGGGCTACCGACTGCGCCGTTTCCCAACCCGCTTACGCCCGCGTCCCACAGCACGGTTATCCATATTGAAGGCACGACACATTACGCCGAGCAGCCCGACACACTGCCGGCGCTCTTCCAGGAGGTGGCCCAGGCATGGGCCGATGCGCTGGAAGCGATGGGGTTCAACAGGATTCAGGATGCGATCCGGGCCCGTGATGTTGCGACCTTGAAGTCCCTGTGGAACAACCTGGTGCCGGTATGGGACGACCGCACGTTCTACGACTTCGTCGCGAGTTCGGAAGCGTTCTCGAAGTTGTCCTTCTACCACCGTGAGGTGTTCGGTCAGGTCGGATTCGGGACCGGGGGTTGGGACTCCGATTTCCCGAACTCGATGTTGGAGATATTCCGTGTCGTGATGACCAACTGCGACGAGAACCAGCGCCTCATAGTCGGCGGCGCCGAGCAGGTACCCCGTGGCCTGTGGGAGCACGCGGCGTCCAACCCTATCTACTGGCCGGCTGGCACCAGTCTGGCATCGCTGCACTCTGGCGGCACCAGGCCGGGTGTAGCTCGAATAGCTCACGTCGACAATGGGTTTGAAATCACCGACGTGTGGGGAGTGGTCCGGCGCTATCCGGCAGTGCTCGTCACATGCCAGGGCTGGCTGCTGACCACCCAGATACAGTGTGACGAAAGTCTGTTTTCGTACAAACTGTGGACCGCGTTGGACAGGACGCGATACATGCAGTCATCGAAGACTTTCGTGATGGTCGACCGACCGTTCTGGAAGGACAAGGACCCGAACACCGGCCGCGACGTCATGAGTACGACGCTGACCGACCGGCTGACCCGCGGGACGTACCTCTTTGACAACGGCGACGACCAACCGGCCGTAATCTGCCTTACCTACTCCTGGATGAGCGACGCCTTGAAGATGCTGCCGCACACGGTCGAACATCGGGTTCGGCTCGCACTTTCGGCGCTCAAGAAGATCTATCCCGACGTCGACATCGCAAGCCACATCGTCGGCGACCCGATCACCGTCTCCTGGGAGGCCGATGAACACTCCCTCGGCGCGTTCAAGGGTGCGCTACCTGGACACTACCGATACAACCACCGGATGTACTCGCACTTCATGCAGGACGACCTGCCCGCCCACCAGCGTGGCATTTTCCTCGCGGGCGACGACATCTCGTGGACTCCGGCCTGGGTCGAGGGCGCGGTACAAACCGCGTTGAACGCGGTCTGGGGTGTCGAGCGCCATTTCGGTGGTCGCACCCATCCGGACAACCCGGGTCCTGGCGACGTCTTTGCCGAGATCGGGCCAATGGATCTTCCCGACTGACATGCAGCGGTGTCCTTCTGATGCGTATCGCCATCTATCGATGTGAGCCCGGACCGGGGCAGTCGATCGGAACCTGGAGCGGCTGGCGCGCATCGCGAAACACGCTTCGGCGCAGGCGTCGCCCTGCTGGTTTACCCCGAGATGTACTTGACCGGGTACAACATTGGGGTCGACGCGGCGCGATTCGTCGGCGGAGTCCAGCGGTGGCACGTCAGCCCGCGCCCTCCAACTCCCCAATACGACGAGTACCAAAACGACGAGTGAGAGCCCAAACGTCGCGCCTCGGCGGGGTCAACCTGGCGGACACGCCAACCTGTGTGTCCGAACAGGTCATCAACATCGAGGACGCGGTGTATGCATACACAATGGGCAGTGCCTACGCCAACTTCTGCGAAGACAACCGTGGGTCGACTTCTCCGGGGAAGTACGCCGACCCGGTCGTGTTGTCGCAGGACATCTACCGCATCGATCCCGATCAGATCAAAGACACAAACATCGACCTGACCATGGTTGATGGTGAGATCGCCTACTCACGATGACAACGCCCCGTCTGGCAGATCGCTCCGCGCCGAGCCAATCCGACGACCAGCCGGTCCGCCGCCCACTCATCGCGTCCTGCTCGATCGATTACGTCCCTCGAAAGAACGGCACGGCAACGTCTGTGTAACTCGAAGCTACGGCCAGCGGCAGCGAACACCCTCAAGGAAAGGTAGGGAACAGTGGCATCGTTGAAAGAACAGGTGTTGCGACGTAAGCCGGTGCTGGAGATGGAGCTCGAAACCGGCGCAGACACCGGAAAAAGCGAACTCAAGCGCACGGTCGGACTGTGGCGGTCTCGCGGCGATCGGTATCGGCGGCACGATCGGCACCGGGATCTTCTTCATCCTGAGCCAGGCGGTGCCGATAGCCGGGCCCGCCGTCATCTGGTCGTTCGCGCTTTCAGCGAGTCGTCGCCGGACTCACCGCGGTGTGCTACGCCGAGCTGGCGGGCGCGGTGCCGGTGGCCGGCTCGTCGTACTCCTACGCCTACACCACCCTCGGTGAGGCGATCGCGGTCGGGGTCGGTGCCTGCCTGCTGCTGGAATGGGGGGTGGCCGGCGCCGCCACGGCCGTCGGCTGGTCGCAGTATGTCAACCAATTTCTCGACCAACGTGTTCGGCGTCCAGCTGCCCAGCGCGTTGTCCAACGCACCCGAGGAAGGCGGCATCTGCAACGTGCCGGCCATCCTCCTCATCGTGATGTGCGCCCTGCTGCTGATCCGCGGTGTCAGCGAGTCGGCGAAGACCAACGCGATCATGGTGGTGATCAAGCTCGCCGTGCTCGTCATGTTCATCGTCATCGGCGTCCAGGGCTTCGAATTCGCAGAACATGCAACCCTTCGCCCCGCTACGGCGTCTCTGGTGTCGCCACCGCCGCGAGCATCATCTTCTTCACGTTCGTCGGGCTGGACGGCGTGGCCGCCGCCGGTGAGGAAGCGAAGAATCCTCACCGCAACCTACCGCTGGCGATCCTGATCTCCCTGGTGACGGTCACGGTGATGTACGTGTTGGTGGCACTCGTCGCCGTCGCGGCGCAGCCGGCCGACAAGTTCGAGGGCCAGGAGGCCGGGCTGTCGAAGATCCTCGAGGACGTCACCGGAGCGTCATGGCCGGGCACCGTGCTCGCCGCCGGTGCGATCATCTCGATCTTCAGCGTGACCCTGGTCTCGGTGTACGGCCAGACCCGCATCCTGTTCGCGATGTCGCGCGACGGAATGATCCCCGAGATTTTCCACAGGGTGAACCCGCGGACCCTGACCCCGATCCCCAACACCATCATCGTCGCGGTGGTGATCTCGCTGCTGGCCGGTTTCATCCCGATCAACTTCCTGGCCGAGATGACCAGCGTCGGCACCCTGGTCGCCTTCGTCACCGTGTCCATCGGTGTCATCGATTCTGCGGCGACGCGCGCCGGATCTGCCGCGCAGCTTCAAGGTTCGGCCGTATCCGCTGATCCCGATCCTGTCGGTCGCCGGCGCCCTGTGGATCATCAGCAGCCTGCGGGTTGTGACGCTGTACGTGTTCGTGATCTGGATTGCTCCTCGCATTTGTCTGGTATCTCGTCTACGCGCGCAACCACTCGCACCTCGGTAGGCACGAACATGTCGGCCTCGCCGCCGGGGAGGAGACTCCCCTATGACCATCCTGGTCGGGTACCCCATCAAACGGCGGGCCAGGGCGGTGCTCAGCCTGGCCGGCATGCTGGCGCGTTCCAGCGGCGAGGACCTCCTCGTGTGCACGGTCATCCCGGCACCATGGATGCCCGGCCTGTCCCGGGCGGACGAGGGGTATCGAAGCTACATCGAAGAGTCGGCCGAGGTCGCGGTCGCCCAGGCCCGTGGCGACCTTCCCTCCGACGTGTCCGCAAAGTTCACCACGGTTTATGCCCGGTCGGCTCCCAGCGGCGTGCTGGAGGCGGCCCAGCAGCACGAGGCCAGCATGATCGCGGTGGGATCGGCCTCGGCCGGCCAGTTCGGGTACATCGGCTTGAGCAGCGTCGCCGAGCGGTTGCTGCACAGTTCCCCGATTCCGGTCGCCCTTGCCCCTCGGGGCTTCCGGGCCAAGGGCGGCAAGGTCGGGCGGGTGACGCTCGCCTACACCGGCGGCAAACAGAGCGGTGCGCTGCTGGGCGCCGCCCACACCGTGGCGGGTAAGTTGAGCGCGGAGTTGCGGCTGGCGTCGTTCGCCGTCCAGCTCTCCCCGCCCGAAACGGCCCGGTTCCGTGCCGAGGAGGCCGCGGTGACCGCCGAATGGACCGCAAACATTCGCTCCGCTGCCCAGGAAGCCCTGGAGGGGGAAAGGGAGTCGCGCCAGCAGGCGGCCGAACCCGAATTCGTCATCGGGCATGGCCGGGACTGGGCGGAGGCCTTCGATGACGTCGAATGGCGAGCGGGCGACCTGCTAATGATCGGTTCGAGCGAGTCAGGCCCCATCGCGCGGGTGTTCCTCGGGTCCCGGGCCACCAAAATTGTCCGGCATTCGCCCGTCCCTGTCCTAATCGTCCCCCGCGGTGCCGCGAAGGAGCTGTCCCGGGAGTGACGACGACACACACGCCGTCGCGCAGACTGGAGCCGTGGCACAGTCCAAGAAACCCGTTGACGGGGATTCGCTCACCCGAATCCCCGTCTGGCCGGCTGATCTGACTGGCTGACACATGGCCCCCGATTCGGCTTCGGATGTCGACGTTGTGGTGGTCGGCGGCGGGCATAACGGCCTGGTCGCGGCCGCCTACCTGGCCCGCGCCGGCCTGCGGGTCCGGCTGCTGGAGCGGCTGGACCAGGTGGGCGGGGCGGCGGTGTCGGCTCACGCCTTCGAGGGTGTCGACGCACGGCTGTCGCGGTATTCGTATCTGGTCAGCCTGCTGCCGGCGCGCATCGTCGACGATCTCGGTGCGCCGGTGCGGCTGGCCCGGCGTCGCTACTCGTCCTACACGCCGGACCCGGCCACCGGGGGACGGACCGGCCTGCTGATCGGTCCGCACAGCGGCTTCGCCGCGGTCGGGGCGGGCGCTGACGAGCAGCCGTTCGTCGAGTTCTACCGCCGCTGCCGAACGGTGACCGGGCGGCTGTGGCCGACGCTGATCGAACCGCTCCGGACCCGCGAGCAGGCGCGCCGGCTTGTCCTGGACGGCGGTGATCCCGAGGCCGGACAGGCCTGGCACGCGTTGATGGAGCAGCCGATCGGGCAGGCCATCACCGATGTGTTGGACAACGATCTGGTGCGGGGTGTGGTGGCGACGGACGCTCTGATCGGCACCTTCGCCCGCGCCGATGACGACTCGTTGCAGCAGAACGTCTGTTTCCTGTATCACCTGGTCGGCGGCGGCACCGGCGATTGGGACGTTCCAGTGGGCGGCATGGGTGCGGTAACGGAAGCGCTGGCCGTCGCGGCGGCGGGCTTCGGCGCCGAGATTGTCACGGGTGCAGATGTTTACGCGATCGATCCGGACGGCGAGGTGAGTTATCGCATCGGCGACGACGAGCGTCGCGTCCGCGGCCGGTTCGTCCTGGCCGGTGTCACGCCGGTGGTCCTCGCCGGTCTGCTCGGCGAGGTCGCGCCACCGCTGGCCCAGGGCAGCCAGGTCAAGGTCAACCTGATGTTGCGGCGGCTACCCCAGCTGCGCGACGACCGCGTCACCGCCGAGCAGGCGTTCGGCGGCACCTTCCACATCAACGAAACGTGGACCCAGCTCGACGCGGCGTACTCCCGGGCAGTCGGTGGCGAGATTCCCGAACCGATACCGTGCGAAATCTACTGCCACTCACTGACCGACCCGAGCATCCTGTCCGCGAGGCTTCGCGAATCCGGTGCGCAGACCTTGACCGTGTTCGGGCTGCACACCCCGCACTCGCTGCTGTCCGGCTCGGACCCAGACAAGATGCGCCAGCGACTCACCGATGCGGTGTTGGCGTCGCTGAATTCTGTTCTCGCCGAGCCGATTCAGGATGTTCTCATGCTCGACGCAAACGGCCGGCCCTGTGTCGAGGCCAAGACCACGCTCGACCTGGAGAGCACGCTGCACATGACCAGCGGCAACATCTTCCACGGCGCGCTGGCCTGGCCGTTCGCCGATGACGACGATCCGCTGGACACCCCCGCCCGACACTGGGGAGTGGCCACCGGACATGACCGAATTCTGTTGTGCGGCGCCGGGTCCCGCCGCGGCGGAGGGGTCTCTGGCATCGGCGGCCACAACGCCGCGATGGCGGTGCTCGCCGCGGGCTAACGGAATCCCAGCCGGCCTCGAGCAGCTCCAGCCGTTGGACCGGGGCAAGCGGCAGGTAGACCGCCGCCAGGTCGTGCGAGATCGGCGAGATGACCGGCGTCAGGTTCAGCCCCCAGCTCACCGCCCGGGGGTTCTCTGATTAGAGACGCGCCTCCACCAGTGCGGCCTCGAATTGATCAACAGCCCAGTCGATCTCTTCGGCGGTGATCACCAGCGGCGGAGCGAAGCGCAGCGTCGAGCCCTGTGTGTCCTTAACTAGGACGCCACGCTCCGCCAGCTTGAGGCTGATCTCTTTGCCGGTTGCCAGCGACGGGTCGATGTCGACGCCGGCCCACAGGCCTAATCCACGCACCGTCGTCACGCCGTGGCCGATCAGCGACCGCAGTCGGGCATGCAGTCGCTCCCCGAGTTCGGCTGAGCGAGACTGGAATTCGCCACGGCACAGCATCGACACCACGGTGGTGCCGATGGCGGCCGCCAGTGGATTGCCGCCGAATGTCGAGCCGTGCTCGCCGGGGTGCAGGACGCCGAGAATGTCGCTGTCGGCCACCACCGCCGACACCGGTACCACGCCGCCGCCAAGGGCTTTGCCGAGGAGATAGATGTCGGGCACCACACCCCAGTGGTCGCAGGCGAAGGTGCGTCCGGTGCGTGCGAGCCCGGACTGGATCTCATCGGCGATCATCAGCACGTTTCGTTCGGTGCAGACCGTGCGCACGCGGGGCAGATAGTCGTCGGGCGGAACGATGATGCCGGCTTCGCCTTGGATCGGCTCGATCAGCACCGCGACGGTGTCGTCGTCGATCGCGGCGGCCAGCGCCTCGGCGTCGCCGAACGGCACCGAGCGGAAGCCGGGTGTGTAGGGGCCGAAGCCGCGCCGTGCCGCGTCATCGTCGGAGAAGCTGATGATCGTCGTCGTGCGACCGTGGAAGTTGTTGTGCGCCACTACGATATTGCCTCGTCCGGCAGGCACACCCTTGACGTCGGTGCCCCACTTGCGTGCGACCTTGATACCGCTTTCGACGGCCTCGGCGCCGCTGTTCATCGGCAGCACCATGTCCTTGCCGCACAACTCGGCCAGCGACTCGCAGAACGGCCCGAGCCGGTCGGAGTAAAACGCGCGGCTGGCCAGCGTCATGACGTCCAGCTGGGCATGTGCGGTGGCGATGATCTCGGGGTTGCGGTGTCCGAAGTTGACCGCCGAATAGGCAGCCAGGCAGTCCAGGTAGCGCCTGCCTTCGACATCGGTGATCCAGGCACCATCGGCGCTGGCCACCACCACGGGCAGCGGCGCGTAGTTGTGGGCTACGTAGCGATCGTCGAGGGCGATCGCGTCCGAACTAAGCGTCACGGCATCAAGGATGGTCACAGATACACCTCCAGCGTGCAGCATTTGACTGATCCGCCGCCCTTCAACAGCTCCGACAGGTCGACGCCTATCGGCATGAACCCCGCATCGGAGAGTTGCTCGGCGAAGCCGGTTGCGGCCGCCGGGTGGACGACGTTTAGACCGTCGGAGACGGCGTTGAGCCCGAGCACGTAGGCGTCGGGTGTTGCTACCTCGATGGCGTCTGGGAAGAGCTCGAGCAACCGTGTGCGCGACTCGTCGCTGAATGCCGGCGGGTAGAAGGCAATGGTGGTGTCGTCGAGCACCGCGAGCGCGGTATCGAGATGGTAGAAGTGCGGGTCGACGAGTTGGAGGCTGACCACCGGCATCCGGACCGCAGCGGCGATCTCATTATGTGCGCGGCGGTCGGTCCGGAAACCATAGCCCGCCAACACGATCGAGCCGACGACTAGCAGATCGCCCTGGCCCTCGTTGACGTACCGCGTTTCGGTGGGGTGGTAGCCGTGGCGGTTCATCCACTCGGCGTAGGCGGCGGATTCGCCGGCGCGCTGCGGGTAGGCGAACCGGGCAACGACCGCCTTGTCGTTCACCAACAGGCCGCCGTTGGCGGCGTACACCATGTCCGGCAAGCCGGCGACGGGCTCGACCAGTTCGACGGTGTGTCCCAATTCCTTGTAGGTCTGGCGCAGGCTTTCCCACTGGTTCATCGCCACGTGGGTGTCGACGGACGTCGACGTGTCCATCCACGGGTTGATGGCGTACTCGACGGCGAAGAAGGTCGGGGGCGTCATTGCGTAATGCCGGATCCGAGCGGAGCGCTTCCCACATCTCGGGTAGGCGCCTGCGCGCCTCCGGGTTGCGGCGACATCGGATACCGAGGCCGCGAGGGCGGCGACATCTGAAATCGTCATGTTTAGACGATATTGGCTACGGAATTTGCAATCAATCGACATTCGCTGCGTATGTACACACGATCCGTTGCGCCAGAGCTACGATATCGAAGGTTTGTTGCGCAAGAATGGGGGTGCCGCCGATCATGGACCGTCTGGACAAGACCGACGAGCTGATTCTGGCCGAGCTGGCCGAGCACGCGCGGGCCACGTTCGCAGAGATCGGGCAGCGGGTGAACCTGTCCGCGCCCGCGGTCAAGCGGCGGGTGGACCGCATGCTCGACAACGGGGTCATCCGAAGCTTCACCACGGTCGTCGACCGCAATGCGCTCGGCTGGACCACCGAGGCGTACGTACAGGTGTTCTGCCACGGCACAATTGCGCCCGACGAGCTCCGCGCGGCCTGGGTGGACATCCCCGAAGTGGTCAGCGCGGCGACGGTGACGGGCACGTCGGACGCCATCCTGCACGTGCTCGCCCGCGACATGCAGCACCTCGAAGAGGCCCTCGAACGCATCCGTTCCAGCGCGGACATCGAGCGCAGCGAGAGCATCGTCGTGTTGTCGAACATCATCGAGCGCGCAAGGGCCTGACGGGCCCGAACTGCAGGGTGGCGGACATTTGCCTGACGCCATCGTGTAGAAAACCCCACGTGAGCACATCTGGGGGCATCGTCATCGTCGGCGGCGGGCTGGCCGCCGCCCGAACCGCCGAACAGCTGCGCCGTTCGGAGTACGGCGGCCCGATCACCATCGTCAGCGACGAGGACCATCTGCCCTACGACCGGCCGCCGCTGTCCAAGGAGGTGCTGCGGGCCGAGGTGGACGACGTCACGCTCAAGCCTGCCGAGTTCTACGAGGAGAACGACATCACCGTGCTGCTCGGCAACGGGGCGCGGTCGGTGAATACCGCCGCGCAGTCGGTGACACTGGCCGATGGCAGCGACCTCGGATACGACGAGCTCATCATCGCGACCGGGCTGGTGCCCAAGACCATTCCGTCCTTCCCCGACCTGGAGGGCATTCGGGTGCTGCGCTCCCTCGAGGAGAGCATGGCGCTGCGTGAGCACGCGGGTTCGGCCCGGCATGCGGTCGTCGTCGGCGCCGGCTTCATCGGGTGTGAAGTGGCGGCGAGCCTGCGCGGTCTCGGAGTGAATGTCGTTCTGGTGGAACCGCAACCGACTCCGCTGGCGTCGGTGCTCGGCGAGCAGATCGGTGCGCTGGTGTCCCGACTGCACCGGGCCGAGGGCGTCGACGTGCGCTGCGACGTCGGGGTGGACGAGGTGCGGGGAACCGACCATGTCGAGAAGGTGGTGCTGTCGGACGGCACCGAGCTCGACGCCGACCTGGTGGTTGTCGGCATCGGTTCGACGCCGGCGACCGAGTGGCTCGGGGACAGCGGCATCGAACTGGACAACGGTGTGGTCTGCGATGACGTGGGTCGCACCGGCGCACCGCACGTGTGGGCGATCGGCGATGTCGCATCGTGGCGCCATCCGGTGGGACACCAAGTCCGCGTTGAGCATTGGAGCAACGTCGCCGACCAGGCTCGGGTGATGGTGCCCGCGATGCTGGGCAAGGAGATACCCCCGACCGTTACGGTGCCCTACTTCTGGAGCGACCAGTACGACGTCAAGATCCAGTGCCTCGGCGAGCCGCAGGCCGACGACACCGTGCACGTGGTCGAGGATGACGGCCGTAAGTTCCTGGCGTTCTACGAACGCGACGGCGTGGTGGCCGGGGTGGTCGGCGGCGGTATGCCGGGCAAGGTGATGAAGGTGCGGACCAAGATCGCCAACGGCGCCCCGATCACCGACGTGCTCGGCTAGAACTCGCCGAGGTAGAAGCGGCCGCCTTGGTCGTCGGTGCACTGCGCCGTCTTGCCGTAGGGCTGCTGCGACGGCTCCTCGATGACCGTTCCGCCTGCCTCCCGCACGCGGGCGACCGCGGCGTCGACGTCCTCGACGGTCCACATCGGCACGGTCGTGGCGGTCGTCGCGCCGCCGGCGACCCCGGCCATCGGGTGGGTCTGCTGCACACCCCAACCGTCGTCGATACGACCCGGCTCGAAGGTCCAGAACAGCACCCGGCTGTAGAAGGCCTTGAAGGCCGTCGAGTCGGGCACTTCGTAGGTGATGTACGAAAGTTCGCCTGGCCCAGAGCCGTTGAGTTCGGGCCGCGGCTGTCCCGGATTCGGCTGGAATACTCCGAAGGACGTCCCCTGCGAATCGGTGGCGCCGCGCAGCGTGCCGAAGTCGAACTGCTCGACCTCGTCGACGGTACCGCCGCCGTCCAGGATCGACTGCCGGGCGCCATCGAGATCGGCCACCGCGTAGCAGCAGAACAGGGTGGGCGGTCCGTCGACGGAGTAGATCCCGATGTGCTGCTTGGTGTTGGTGACCTGATGGGTCGCCGGGTCGTAGGTCCAGCCCAGCACGTGCCCGTAGAACGCGGCGGCACGGTCGGCGTCCGGCGTCCACACCGACACATAGCCGACGTCGCCGTGCTGGATGGGAACCGCGGCGCCGGTGACCGGCCCGCTGAGCATCCAGCGGTGGCCGGACGGGTCGACGATGGTGGCGTTGCGGGCGCCGTAGTTCTCATACGCTTCGCGTTGTACGTGGGCGCCGCGCTCCCTGGCCCGCTCCAGCGTCGCGTCCGTGTCGGCCACGTGCAGCATCAGGCTCACCGAACTCACCTGTGGTGAAGGCGCTTTCAGGCCGATTTCGGGGTACTCGTCGGCCAGGTACAGCACGCCGTCACCGATCTGCAGTTCGGCATGGCCGATGCGGCCGTCGTCCATCTCATACATCTCGCCGGCCACGGTTGCGCCGAATACGTCGGTGTACCAGGCGATCGCTTCACGGGCATTCGCGACCGACAGGTAGGGCAGTGCCGCCGGCCGCGGGGGTGCGGGCGCCACCTCGGGTTCGACGGTGGGTTCGTTCAGTTCAGCGATGGCGGTATCGGTGCCGCTCATGACAACTCCTCCTGTTCGATTCGGCAGAGACAGTGCGGTTTCCAGGCGTGCGCGCAGTCGCGCCGCGAACGCCGGATCGGGCTGAACCGGAAGCTCATCGCCATGCAGCACGGTCAGCGGATCGTGGCTGTTGTTCATGACATCCCTCCTTCCGGTTCGGGGTAGTGAGATCTGAAGGCGCGACGGGCCCGCACCAGCAGCGCTTCGGTGGCGTGCACCGTGCGGCCGATCAGCTCGGCGCATTCGGGCACGCTGCAGTCGTCCATGTAGCGCAGCGCGAGCACGGTGCGGTGCTGTTCGGGCAGCCTGGCCAACACGCTCTCGGCCACGATGCGGTCCAGCTCGGTGTCCCACTCGTCGGCCGGCTCTACCGGTTCGGGCAGCTCGGCCACCGGCACGGTGAACCGATCAGACCGACGTCGGTAGTGGTCGGCCAGCTTGTGCCGCGCCACCCCGATCAGCCAGGGCACCGTGATCGGCGGCGGAACGTCTTTCCGGGCGGCGTCCATCGCCGCCAGAAAGGTTTCCGACGTCAGGTCTTCGGCGGCTCCGCGGTCACCGCAGCGTCGGACGAAATATCCGTACACAGCAGGCAGTGCGTCGTCGTACAGCGCCAATAGCGCCCGCGGAGCGTCGCCCGGATCTGGTTCGGCGCTCACACCCTTATCGTCGCCTCGAAACCGCGAACTCCGACGCCCGAATCGAAACTTTTTTCGGCGTCTCTCAATCGAGTGCGACGAGCCCGTCGCTGACCGTGTCGAACGCATCACCCAGTGCCTCTGTCAGCGAGACGGACTCATCGGCCAGCCAGTGCTCGTAGGCCGACAGTGCGACCCCCAGCATCGTCCATGCCACCGTCTGCGGCACCAGGTCGCCGGCTTTGCCGCCCAGCCGTCGCGCAACGAACGCGGCGACCACCGCACGCCACCCGGCATACATCGTCATCGAATAGGCCTGCAGCGCGGCGGTCTGCAGGATGACCCTCATCCGCTGTCGGTGCCGCGCGGTCTCGGCCTCGTCAAAAGTGTTGAACGCCAACAGCGCCGTCCGCAGCGCGTCTCGGATCGGCACGCCGGGATCCAGGTCGGAAAGCTGGTCGCGCATGCGCTCCAGGTGCGCGTCGAAATCACCCCAGGGCAGCGCGTTCTTGGACGGGTAGTAGCGGAACAGGGTGCGGCGGGCGATCCCCGCGGCCTGTGCGACGTCGTCGACGCTGACCTCGTCGAAGCCGCGCGCCGAAAAGAGGTCGATCGCGACATTGCTGAGGTGGTCCCAGGTCGTGGACCGGCGCCGGCCCACCTTGTGCTCGGAATTCGGCCGCATCACCACCCCACTCTTCCATTCTGGCACTCGATGCCATATTCTTGCGATCTCGATCACATTTGTCGAGACCCGGTTGCAGAAAGGTGGAAACGATGGAGCCGAATCAGCAGGTCGAGTCGGACGCCGGAGCCGCTCAGGCGGCGACATCAGACAACGAGCTCGTCACCGAGACTCTGGTCGAAGAGGTGTCGATCGACGGGATGTGCGGGGTCTACTGACCGTGACGTTCGACCCGGACGTCAGCTGGCGGCTGCACCACCAGGTCGCGGTGCGGCCCGAGCCGTTTGGTGCGCTGCTGTATCACTTCGGCACACGCAAGCTGTCGTTTTTGAAGAACCGCACCATCGTCGAGGTGGTCAACTCGCTGAGCGACCACCCCGACGCCCGATCCGCCTGCCGCGCGGCCGGGATCGACGACGCGCAGCAGGCCCCTTATCTGCACGCGCTGGACGTACTGGTCCAGTCGAAGATGCTCGTAACGGGAGAGACTTCATGACCGTGACTGATTCGGCGCCCGCGCCGGAAGTTCAACCGGTGCCACGTCTGGTCGAGCAGTTCGAGCACGGGCTCGACGCGCCGATCTGCCTGACCTGGGAGCTGACGTATGCATGCAACCTGGCGTGCGTGCACTGCCTGTCCTCGTCGGGCAAGCGCGATCCGCGTGAGCTGACCACTGCGCAGTGCAAGGGCATCATCGACGAGCTCGAACGCATGCAGGTGTTCTACGTCAACATCGGTGGCGGTGAACCGACTGTGCGGCCGGACTTCTGGGAACTCGTCGACTACGCCACCGCCCATCACGTCGGGGTGAAGTTCTCCACCAACGGTGTGCGTATCACGCCCGAGGTATCGGCCCGGCTCGCGGCCAGTGACTACGTCGACGTGCAGATCTCACTCGACGGAGCGACTGCGGAAGTCAACGATGCGGTGCGTGGGCACGGCTCGTTCGCGATGGCCGTCCGTGCGCTGGAGAATCTCGCTGCCGCTGGGTTCAAAGACGCGAAGATCTCCGTCGTCGTCACTCGACACAATGTCGACCAGCTCGACGAATTCGCCGCTCTGGCTGCGCGTTACGGTGCCACGCTACGGATAACGCGGCTTCGCCCGTCGGGCCGCGGTGCCGACGTGTGGGACGAACTGCACCCCACCGCCGAGCAGCAGGTGCAACTCTACGACTGGCTCGTCGAACGCGGTGACCGCGTGCTGACAGGCGACTCCTTCTTCCATCTGTCCGGGCTGGGTGCGCCGGGTGCGCTCGCCGGGCTGAACCTGTGCGGGGCGGGCCGGGTGGTATGCCTGATCGATCCGGTCGGCGACGTCTACGCCTGCCCCTTCGCCATCCATGACCGATTCCTTGCCGGAAACATCTTGTCCGACGGTGGTTTTGACAATGTCTGGAAGAACGCACCGCTGTTCCGTGAGCTGCGGGAGCCGCAGTCGGCGGGTGCGTGCGGCAGCTGTGGCCACTACGACAGCTGTCGGGGCGGCTGCATGGCGGCCAAGTTCTTCACCGGCCTGCCGCTGGACGGACCCGACCCGGAATGCGTCGAGGGCTATGGCGTTCCGGCTCTGGCGCGCGAACGGGTCAAGCCCAAGTCCAGTGTCGATCACTCCCGCGGAACAAGGCAGGGGCCGATTCCGCTGCACAACTGCTGACCGCGGACGCGCCGACTCGGCTGTGTAACGAAAGTCCGGTCTAGTCATGGCACGCGATACCTGGTTCGAAACGGTGGCCTTCGCCCAGCAGCGGGCGAAGAAGCGGCTGCCGAAGTCCGTCTACAGTGCGCTGCTCGCCGCCAGCGAGAAGGGCATCACCGTCGCCGACAATGTCGATGCGTTCGGCGAGCTCGGCTTCGCACCGCATGTCATCGGCGCGATCGAGAAGCGCGACCTGTCGACAACGGTTATGGGACAGGATATCTCGCTGCCCGTCGTGATCTCGCCAACCGGAGTTCAGGCGGTGCACCCAGACGGTGAAGTCGCCGTCGCCCGCGCGGCCGCTGCGAGGGGCACGGCCATGGGGTTGTCATCGTTCGCCAGCAAACCGATCGAAGAGGTCGTGGCCGCCAACGGCAAGACGTTCTTCCAGGTGTACTGGCTCGGTGGCAGGGACGCGATCGCCGCCCGGGTCGAACGCGCCCGTGCGGCCGGTGCCGTCGGTCTGATCGCCACCACCGACTGGAGCTTCGCGCACGGCCGTGACTGGGGCAGCCCCAAGATCCCCGAGCACATGGACCTGCGCACGACGGTGCGGATGCTCCCGGAGGGCCTCACCCGGCCACGTTGGCTGCTGCAATGGGCCAGGACGTTCCGCCCGCCGGACCTGCGGGTGCCCAACCAGGCCGCGCTGGGCGAGCCTGGACCGCCGTTCTTCGCCGCCTACGGCGAGTGGATGGCCACACCGCCGCCTACGTGGGAAGACATCTCCTGGCTCCGCGAGCTGTGGGGCGGACCCTTCATGCTCAAGGGCGTGATGCGCGTCGACGACGCCAAACGTGCTGTCGATGCCGGTGTTTCGGCGATTTCGGTGTCGAACCACGGCGGCAACAACCTGGACGGCACACCGGCGTCGATCCGAGCGCTGCCGCCCATCGCCGAAGCAGTGGGTAACCAGATCGAGGTGCTGCTCGACGGCGGCGTGCGGCGCGGTAGCGACGTGGTCAAGGCGCTGGCCCTCGGCGCGCGGGCCGTCATGATCGGAAGGGCGTATCTCTGGGGACTGGCGGCGGAGGGTCAAGGCGGGGTCGAGAACGTTCTCGACGTCCTCCGTGCCGGCATCGAGTCGGCGATGATGGGTCTCGGCCGCGCTTCAGTCCACGATCTGGTCGCCGGCGACGTGGTGGTGCCGCCGGGCTTCATCCGGGCGCTTGGTGTGCCCGCCGAACCCGACGCGTGAGGCATCGGCTCCGCTACCAGCGAGATTGCGTCTGAAACATGCGTGGCAGGGGTGGCAGGCGCGGTTAGCTGACACCCTGCACGGCAAATCAATAAAAAAGCAAAATCTGCGCATGCGCCAACAACCGGCGCACAGCAGGTGAATTCGTCCTACCATCGGCGGGTGGCTTTCCCCACCGAGCTTGGGAACTCAACGTCGAGGCAGCTGCACGGCACATCACCCGCGTTGGTTATCCCGGTAGGTTCCACCGAACAGCATGGACCCCACCTGCCACTGGACACCGACACCCGGATCGCCGAAGCCGTCGCCCATGGGGTTGCTGAACGGCTGCAGAAAGCCGATCATGAGTCCGGATGGATGGTTGCACCGCCGATCGGCTACGGAGCAAGCGGCGAACACGAGAGATTTCCCGGGACTGTGTCCATCGGCACCTCCGCTCTGCGGCTTTTGCTGGTGGAGTTCGGCCGGTCGGCCGCGAGCTGGGCACGACGGCTGGCGTTCGTCAACGGGCATGGCGGAAACGTCGAGGCCTTGGCCGCCGCAGCGGCCCTGCTGCGGTACGAGGGTCGCGACGTCGGGTGGTGCTCGTGTGGCGTCGAGAACGCCGACGCCCATGCTGGGCACACCGAAACTTCTGTATTGCTACATATTTCGCCGGACGACGTGCGGACCGACGAGCGGGTGCCCGGAAACAGTGCTCCGCTGGCCGAGCTGCTGCCGGCGATGCGCAGCGGTGGGGTGGCAGCGGTGAGTGAACTGGGCGTACTCGGTGACCCCACGACAGCCACCGCGATCGACGGCGAACGCCTGTTTGCCGAGATGGTCGATGGATGCGCCGGCCGGATAGCGCGCTGGAGACCTGACCGCGACGGCATGCTGATATGAGTCAGCCCCGGCTACCTGACGGCTTCGCCGTGCAAGTTGATCGCCGAGTCAAGGTACTCGGCGAGGGGTCAGCTCTGCTCGGTGGTTCCCCCACCCGACTGCTCAAGCTGGCCCCCGCTGCCCAGACCATGCTCACCGGCGGCCGACTCGAGGTCCACGACGCGCTCAGCGCACAGGTCGCCCGCACGCTCCTCGACGCCTCCGTCGCCCATCCACGGCCGGCCAGCGGACCGTCACACCGTGACGTTACCGTTGTTATTCCCGTGCGGGACAACCTCTCTGGAGTACTTCGGTTGGTCTCGGCACTGCGTGGCATGCGTGTGGTGGTGGTGGACGACGGCTCGGCAACGCCGATCCAACAAGCAGATTTCGAGGGCATGCACTGCGACGTCCAGGTGCTGCGCCACCCCCGCAGCAAGGGGCCCGCCGCCGCGCGTAACACCGGACTGTCCGTGTGTGCCAGTGACTTCGTCGCATTCCTCGACTCCGACGTGGTCCCCCGGCGCGGCTGGCTTGAGGCACTGCTCGGCCACTTCTGCGATCCCGCAGTGGCTTTGGTGGCACCGCGCATCGTGAACTTGGCGCAACCGGACAGCCTGGTGGCCCGTTACGAGGCGGTGCGGTCCTCGCTGGACCTCGGGCAGCGGGAGGCTCCCGTGGTGCCGTATGGCACGGTCGCCTATGTACCGAGCGCAGCCATCATCTGCCGACGCTCGGTGATCAACGAGGTCGGGGGATTCGACGAAACGCTGAAGTCCGGAGAGGACGTGGACCTGTGCTGGCGGTTCATCGAAGTGGGCGCACGGTTGCGGTACGAACCCATCGCGATGGTCGCGCACGAGCACCGCACGCAATTGCGAGAATGGTTCGGGCGCAGGTCATTTTACGGTGAGTCGGCCGCGCCGCTATCCGTTCGTCATCCCGGCAAGACCGCCCCCCTGGTGATCTCCGGATGGACACTGCTGGTGTGGATCCTGATGGCGATGGGCTCAGGTTTCGGGTACCTCGCGTCCATGGTGACGGCCATCATCACCGGCGGCCGGATCGCGAAGTCGCTCGGCTCCGTCGAGACCGAGCCGAAGGAAGTTGCGGTGGTGGCGGCACACGGTCTGTGGTCAGCCGCCCTGCAGCTCGCTTCGGCGATCTGCAGGCACTACTGGCCAATCGCCCTGATCGCGGCGCTGTTGTCACGGCACTGCAGACATGTGGTGCTGGTCGCGGCGATCATCGACGGCGTCGTGGACTGGGTGAAGCGGCACGGAAACGCAGACGACGACACCAAGCCCGTGGGCCTGGTCGGCTATCTGCTGCTGAAACGTCTCGACGACATCGCCTACGGCACCGGCCTGTGGACCGGAGTGGTTCGGGAACGACACATCGGCGCCCTCAAGCCGCAGATCCGGACCTAAAGCAGCACGTTGCACAGCGATGTGCTGATCATCGGCGCCGGTAGTGCCGGGTCTGTCGTCGCAGAACATATTTCACGTGATCTGGCATGCAGTGTCGCCGTTGTCGAGGCGGGGCCGGCCCCATCCGACCCCCGGGTACGCGCGCAGATCACCGACGCGGTGCGGATGCCGATCGGCACTGCCAGCTCGGTGGTTCGGCACTATGTGACGACACTGACGGATATACCGAAGCGCGCCGGACACGTCATGCGCGGGTCGGTGGTCGGCGGATCCGGGGCGGTCAACGGAGGCTATTTCTGCCGCGCGTTCCCGGAGGACTTCGAGAGGTGGGCGTTGCCGGGCTGGTCCTGGCGCGACGTGCTGCCGCACTTCCGCGCGATCGAGACCGACTTGGATTTCACTGGACCGCTACACGGAACTGACGGCCCGATACTCGTGCGCCGCGTCTCTGAATTCGACGGCTGTACAGCATCTTTCGTTAGCCTGGCGACCGAAATGGGATACGCATGGGTTCCGGATCTCAACGGGTCTGCACCCGCGGAGCCGTTGCCTGCAGGAATCGGGGCCGTACCGCTGAACATCAACGGCGGCACCAGGATCGGACCCGGTGGCGCCTATCTACAGCCCGCGCTCGATCGCCCCAATCTGACCCTGATGACCGACACCCGCGTCGGCCGGATCCGATTCGAGAACGGGCGCACGGCCGGCGTCCAATGTGCCGGGCCGGATGGGCCCACCGTCCTGACGGCAGACCGGATTGTCCTGTGCGCCGGGGCGATCGGGTCGGCCCACCTCTTGCTGCTTTCCGGTATCGGTCCCGAGGCCGTGCTTGCCGCCGCGGGCATTCCTGTCATCTCGAACGTGCCGGTCGGCGCGCGGACAAGTGACCATCCCGAATGGGTGTTGCCGGTGGACTGGACGCCGACCCACGATCTGCCACCGGTGGAAGCGATTCTCACAACTCCCAACGGCCTGGAGATCAGGCCCTACACCAGGGGCTTCGGTGCGATGGTGGAGGGCGCAGGCGACGATCCCGCCGACCGGCCGCATATCGGCGTTTCGCTGATGCAGCCACGGTCCAGGGGCAGAGTGACCGTGGTGTCGAATGACCCGGGGACGGCCCCGATCATCGAGCACCGCTACGACAGCGATCCGCATGACGTGGCGACGTTGAGCGCCGGTGCCGAGCTCGCTCGCGAATTGGTTTCGTCGACAACGACAGTCGGCCCGGCAACATGGTCGACATCGCAGCATCTGTGTGGAACTGCGCCGATGGGGACGGAGAACGACCCCGCGGCCGTTGTCGACGAGCAGTGCAGGATGCGCGGCGTGGAGGGCCTATGGGTGGTCGACGGGTCGATCCTGCCGACCATCACCAGCCGCGGGCCCCACGCCACCATCGTCATGCTGGGTCACCGAGCCGCTCAGTTCGTCATGAGTTGAGCCGGCCCGCTGCGTAGCCGTCGACGACCCACGTAAGCTGCCCCTGAGGGGCGGTGAGGCCGACGTCGATGTCCTCAGCGGACTGGGCGAGGGCGTCGACCATGTCGTCACTCTGCTTCGATGGGCCAGTTTTGAGACTAAGAGTCTTGGTGGTAGACCGACAGTCTTGTTTGTCCAGGCGGAGGTGGCTCAAACCATGACCGGCGAGCGCAACGACCCGCGGCCTGCACGATCGCGGGCCCGTCTGCTCGACGCCGCAACCGCGTTACTGCGCTCGGGAGGGCCAAGCGCGGTGACCGTCGACGCGGTCACCCGTGCCGCCAACGTGGCCCGGGCCACCCTCTATCGACATTTCCCAAGCGGAAATGATCTGCTGGCAGCGGCTTTTCATGCGTTGATCCCGCCGGCGCCGACGCCGCCCGCGGAGGGTTCGTTGCGGGACCGATTGATCGCATTGGTGCAGGCGCAGGCCGAACTGATCGCCGAGGCTCCGGTCACCCTGACCGCGATGTCATGGCTGACGCTCGGCGGCGACCTCGAAAGGTTGCCCGACGCGCCTCACCGCGGCTCGCCGGACAGCCCGGAGGTGCGCACACTGCGGGAGCGGGTCGCCGAACAGTACGCGGCTCCGTTCGAGACGATTCTCAGCAGCCCGCAGGCGGTGGCCGAACTCGGCGACGTCGATCGCACCAAGGCGGCGGCGTTACTGCTCGGCCCTATCGCGTTGGGAAAGCTGTCGACGCTGCCGGATTTCGACTATCGCGAGATCGCAGTTGCCGCAGTCGATGGCTTTCTGGCGACCCACCGCAAGAAGGCCAAGAGGGTCAGCGGAGCGAGTAGCGAATCGGCAGGTGCTTGAGTCCGCCGACGAACGTCGTCGCCGACAGCTCGGGTTCGCCCGCCAACTCGATGGACTCCAGCCGCCCTACCAACTCGGTGTAGAGGCTGTTCATCTCCATGCGTGCCAACGCGGCACCGAGGCAGAAGTGCACGCCGTAGCCGAATGCAAGGTGTTTGTTGGGCTCGCGGCCGACGTCGAACCGGAACGGATCGGTGAAGACCTCCTCGTCACGGTTCCCGGAAACGTAAGCGAGATAGACCGATTCACCCTTGGCGATGGGCACTCCCCGCACTGTGGTGTCCTCGGCAGCGGTGCGCATGAACTCCTTCACCGGGGTGGCCCAGCGGATCATCTCTTCGATGGCGGTCGGCATCAGTTCCGGATTCTCACGCAATCGGGTTAGCTCACCTGGATTTTCGATGAGCGCCAGCAGGCCGCCGGAAATCGCGTCCTTGGTGGTGTCGTGTCCGGCGCTGGCGATGATGACGTAGTACGACAGGGTGTCCATGTCTGACATCGGTTCGCCGTCGACCCGGCCGTTGGCGATCGCCGATGCCAAGTCTTCGGTCGGGTGCTCGCGCCGCGATGCGGTCAGGGCGGTGAAGTACGTGAAGTAGTCGGCGAACACGGCGAGCAGGTCCTCCGTCGACTCTCCGCGTTGGTGTTCGGCGTCGTCGCCGCCGAACATCTCCTGGGTCAGCTTGAGCATCCGCGGAAAGTCTTCCTCCGGCAGGCCGAGCAGGGAAAGGATCACGTACAGAGGGAAATTCATCGCGACCTCGGTGACATAGTCACATTCGGGCCCGATGTCACGCATTCGGTCGACGTACTGCTTGGCCAGCTCGTCCACCCGCGTCTTGAGGTCGCGCATGGCCTTTGGCCGGAACCAATCCGCGCCGATCGCCCGCACCTTTCGGTGATGCGGGTCGTCCATGTGGACCAGGGTGCGGATGCCGATGCCGGCTTCTATCTGAGCCTTCAAGGCATCGTCGGCCTCGGCGGTGGCCAGCAGCGGGCGGGGCTCGGACAGGAACAGGTCGTTCGCCCGCTCGATGGCCATGATGTCGGCGTGCTTGGTGATCGCCCAGAACGGCCGGTACGGCGGGTTGTCGACCCACGCCACCGGATTGTTCGCCCGCAGATGGGTGAGTGCGGTGTGCAGCCGGGCGTCGTCGGCATATGCCGCCGGATCGGCCAGTACCTTGGCGGCGTCGTCCATGGCTGGCGAGCTCATCGAGCCTCCTGAGCTGGGCTGCAGAACTTGACGGGTGTCAAGTTCGTAGTCTAGGGGATCGCCACACCCGTGATCCAGCGTTTCGGCCAAGAGGCTGCGTAGGCTCGGTCTCCGTGCCGCCAGGGACCGCTCGAAGCCTGCGAGTGGTGCTGCTCGTGGTGCTGGCAACCGCGATGGTGGTGGCGCTCGGTCGGGTGGTCGGGGTATCCCCGAGGGCAGCCGTGCCGGAGGTCCTCAAGCCCCCGTCACCGGCGATCACTCCGCCGCAGGACCAGACGGACCCGACGCTGGCACATACCGCCACGGGCAAGGTGCGCGGCGTCGTCGAGTCGGATCATCGGTTATTCGCCGGCATCCCTTACGCCGCACCACCTGTCGGGCCGTTGCGGTTTCAACCGCCGGCACCGGCGAAAGCGTGGACTGGCGTGCTCGACGCCACCAAGCCCGGGCCGACCTGCATCCAGGATCCCGGCGCCGACGCCGAGTTCGGCAGGCAGAGCGACGAGGATTGCCTGACGCTCAATGTGTGGACGCCGGCGGCAACGGGGCAGCCGAAACCGGTGATGGTCTGGATCCACGGCGGCTCGTTCACGGGCGGCAGCGGCAAAACATACGACGGCAAGTGGCTGGTCTCGAGGGGCGACATCATCGTCGTCACCGTCAACTACCGGCTCGGGACGCTGGGGTTCCTGGCCCATCCGGCCCTGGGCCCGCCCGGCAAGGTCGGCAACTACGGGTTGGAAGACCAGCAGGCGGCGCTGCGCTGGGTCCGGGACAACATCGCCGATTTCGGCGGCGACCCGGCGAAGGTCACCGTGGCCGGTCAATCCGCCGGTGGCATGTCGGTGTGCGACCACCTGGTCGCACCGGGCTCGAAGGGGCTGTTCCGCGCGGCGATCATCCAAAGCGCGCCGTGTGGGGCCCAGGCCGACCTGCCGACGGCAGAACGGAGCAGCGTCGACTATGCCGCGCGGACGGGTTGCGGCGATCCGAAAACCGCCGCGGAGTGCCTGCGGGCATTGCCGGTCGACAAGCTGCGAGAACCGGTGATCTTCTACAACATCGGCGAAGACGCGCTGCCCGGCCCGGTGACCGGCACCACCGTGCTTCCGGTCGCTCCAGTCACGGCGATCGCCAGGGGCGATACCGCGCGCGTCCCTGTGCTGATCGGCACAAACCGTGACGAGTTCACCCTGTTCGTCGCGCTGGAGTATCTCCGGCTCGGAAAGTCCTACACCGCTGAGCAATATCCGGAACTGCTGCGAGATACCTTCGGCGCCAACGCCGTTGCCGTGGGTGAGCGGTACCCCCTGCACAACTACGGCGGCAACGTGCCCGTGGCGTACTCGGCGGCGGTCACCGACGGAGTGTTCGCGTGCGTGAGCGAACGGATCAGTGACGATCTGGCCCGGGTCGGACCCGTGTTCGCCTACGAGTTCAACGAGCGCGACGCGCCGGCGCCAGAACCGATGCGCACGTTGCCTTTTCCCGTCGGCGCCAGCCATTCCCTTGAGCTGCGATTCCTATTCGAAGCCGCTGGCGCGCCGCCTCTGAATCCGGCTCAACAATCGCTGTCTGACCAGATGATCGACTACTGGAGCCGGTTCATCACCACCGGCGTACCGAATGCCGAGGGTCAGCCGGACTGGCCTGCGCTCGGTGCCGACCCTGACGCACAGCCGTGGATGTCGCTGCAGCCCGACGGCAGTCGCGTCGTCACCACCTTCGATGAAAGCCACCAGTGTTCGTTCTGGGCGAACCTGCCCGCATAGCAGTCGTGCTCGCCCGCGCCGAGATCTGCATGAGGGTTGTGATCCGAATGAGACCACTGCCGTGGTGCAGAAGTCGCGAAGCTAGTGCGCAGGAATCACCCAGCACGCAATGACGTGGTGGCCTTCTCCAGGTACTGCACGGTCATCGCCTTCGGGATCCAGCGATGGCTGGTCGGCACGGTGGCCTCCATCAACATCCCCATCGCGATCTCCGCGGCGTTGTCCAGCCTAGAAAAACCGCTCACTGGGTACACCAAAGCCACCGGATGTGAGATCCACATCCAGCAAACAGAGTGAAAGATAAGGTCATGGCCACCAAGTCCACAACGTCGACTCGCAACAGCAGCACAAAGAAACGGACCGCCCGACGCACAGCCTCGGCGGCAACCTCGAATAAGAAGAAGGCGACCAGCACCCGGCCCAAAACTCGGTCTCGCAACGCTAAGACCGCGACAGCCAAGACAGCGACGGCCAAGCGCAGCGCCAGCGGCAAACGGTCGGCAACCTCACCCGCAGCGAGCGTGACAGCCGCACAGAAGGTGTTGCGCGCCGTCGAACGCCGCGAAGACACCCTACGCAAAGCCGTGAAGCGGAATAAGAAATCACTTAAGCAGCTGAAGAAGACACTCAGCGGGCACCGCGGCACCGTGAAATCTCTGAAAACCGAGCTCGCCAAAGTGAGAAAAACCCGCAAGTCAGTCAGTTCCGACCTGTAGCCCAGCGTTCGTAGACCGGCACAGGTGCATTAAGGATAGGGACGCCACACTCTCCGAGCTGTTCCGCATCGTGGGGGTAGGCGCAACGGTGGCAACAATTACCCACGCTGTACGAAGAACCATTTGGGCACCGTGACCTCGGCAAGCCCCGGCTCCATGCGGACGACGTGCGGGACGATCGAGGCGAAATAGGGCACCCGCACCATCGCCGCGGTCGAGAACAGCCGGGTCCCGCCGGGACGCCCGGCGAGGCGTTTCACATCTGGTACGTGGTGGTCGGAGCGGCCATGCCGGGCTTCCTTACTCTGGAGTAAGGAAGGCGCCCCCCAAAGGTGTCCCGCGGGCCGTCTGTCAGGGCGGTAATGCCGTGGCCAGAGATTTGGAGCAACCCGAGATCTAGGGCATACTGTTCGGGTTGCCTTGAGCCGGGACGGCGCCTTTTTGGACTGCCTGGCCGTGGCATACAACCGGCGCCCAAACGGGCGCATCCGGTTCCACCTTCGGCAGTGGCGGATTTTCCGCCGAGGCGAAGTGCGCGTACGGGCGACACACCCGACCGCGGGGATCGGTGAACTTCAGACAGGTAAACAGCGGCGGCAACACCAGCGCGACGCCCACATGGACGAAGCGCAGGGACACCAGGTCCGGGCACGGGCCGGCCGAAGTACGAAGTAGGAGCGAGGTAGGAGAAGCGTGGCGGGACAGAAGATCCGCATCAGGCTCAAGGCCTACGACCACGAGGCGATTGACGCCTCGGCGCGCAAGATCGTGGAAACGGTCACCCGTACAGGCGCCAGTGTGGTGGGCCCCGTGCCGCTGCCGACCGAGAAGAACGTGTACTGCGTCATCAGGTCCCCGCATAAGTACAAGGACTCGCGGGAGCACTTCGAGATGCGCACTCACAAGCGACTGATCGACATCCTCGACCCGACGCCGAAGACCGTTGACGCCCTGATGCGCATCGATCTGCCGGCGAGCGTCGACGTCAACATCCAGTAGGAGACCCGAGAGAAATGGCTAGAAAAGGCATTTTGGGCACCAAGCTGGGCATGACGCAGGTGTTCGACGAGAACAACAGGGTCGTGCCGGTGACGGTCGTCAAGGCCGGCCCGAACGTCGTGACGCGGATCCGCACCCCGGAGCTTGACGGCTACAGCGCCGTGCAGCTGGCCTACGGCGAGATCAGCCCGCGCAAGGTGAACAAGCCGGTGACCGGGCAGTACACCGCCGCAGGTGTCAATCCGCGCAGGCATCTCGCCGAGTTCCGGCTCGACGACGAGGCCGCCGCCGCCGAGTTCGAGGTCGGCCAGGAGCTGACCGCCGAGATCTTCGCCGACGGCAGCTACGTCGACGTGACGGGTACCTCCAAGGGCAAGGGCTTCGCAGGCACCATGAAGCGCCACGGCTTCAAGGGCCAGGGCGCCAGCCACGGTGCGCAGGCGGTGCACCGTCGTCCCGGTTCGATCGGTGGCTGCGCCACTCCGGGCCGGGTGTTCAAGGGCACCAGGATGTCGGGCCGGATGGGTAACGACCGGGTGACCACGCAGAACCTGTTGGTACACAAGGTCGATGCCGAAAACGGCGTATTGCTGATCAAGGGCGCCATCCCCGGACGTACCGGTGGACTGGTGATGGTCCGCAGCGCGATCAAGCGAGGCGATAAGTAATGGCAACCAAGTCTGTAAAGATCGACGTCCACACCCCGGATGGCAAGACGGACGGTTCCGTCGAGTTGCCTGCGGCGTTGTTCGACGTCGAGCCGAACATCGCACTGATGCACCAGGTGGTCACCGCTCAGTTGGCGGCCAAGCGTCAGGGCACGCACTCGACCAAGACTCGCGGCGAGGTGCGCGGTGGCGGCCGGAAACCGTACCGGCAGAAGGGCACCGGCCGCGCCCGTCAGGGTTCGACGCGTGCGCCGCAGTTCACCGGCGGCGGCGTCGTGCACGGCCCGCAGCCGCGCGACTACAGCCAGCGCACCCCGAAGAAGATGATCCTCGCCGCGCTGCGCGGCGCACTGTCGGACCGGGCCCGCAACGGCCGGATCCACGCGGTGACCGAGCTGGTGGAGGGTCAGACGCCGTCGACCAAGAGCGCCAAGGCATTCCTGGCCAAGCTGGTCGAGGGCAAGCAGGTGCTGGTCGTCATCGGTCGCAGCGACGAGACCGGCGCGTTGAGCGTGCGGAATCTGCCTGGCGTCCACGTGCTTTCGCCGGATCAGCTCAACACCTACGACGTGCTGCACGCCGACGATTTGGTGTTCAGCGTCGAGGCGCTGGATTCCTACATCAGCGCCAACACCGACCAGGAGGCCGCTGAGCCGCCTGCGCGAAGCGAGAAGACGGAGGTGGCCTGATGGCGACCGTCACTGATCCGCGCGACATCATCCTGTCCCCGGTCATCTCCGAGAAGTCCTACGGGCTGATCGAGGACAACGTCTACACGTTCGTCGTTCACCCCGGCTCGAACAAGACCCAGATCAAGATCGCCATCGAGAAGATCTTCAAGGTCAAGGTCGCGTCGGTGAACACCGCCAACCGTCAGGGCAAGCGCAAGCGCACCCGCGCCGGTTACGGCAAGCGCAAGAACACCAAGCGCGCCATCGTCACGCTGGCCGCAGGCAGCAAGCCGATCGACCTGTTCGGTAATCCGACCTAGCGAGAAGCTGAGAGACAAGAGTCATGGGAATTCGCAAGTACAAGCCGACGACCCCCGGTCGCCGCGGTGCCAGCGTCTCCGACTTCGCCGAGATCACTCGCTCGGAGCCGGAGAAGTCGTTGGTGCGTCCGCTGCACGGCAAGGGTGGGCGTAACGCGCACGGACGGATCACCACGCGGCACAAGGGCGGTGGCCACAAGCGCGCGTACCGTGTGATCGACTTCCGCCGGCACGACAAGGACGGCGTCGACGCCAAGGTCGCCCACATCGAGTACGACCCCAACCGCACCGCGAACATCGCGCTGCTGCACTACCTGGACGGCGAGAAGCGTTACATCATCGCGCCGCAGGGTCTGGCGCAGGGTCACGTGGTGGAGTCCGGCCCGAACGCAGACATCAAGCCCGGCAACAACCTTCCGCTGCGCAACATCCCGGCAGGCACCCTGATCCACGCTGTCGAGCTGCGGCCCGGCGGCGGCGCGAAGCTGGCCCGCTCGGCCGGCTCCTCGATCCAGCTGCTGGGTAAGGAAGGCGCCTACGCCTCGCTGCGCATGCCCAGCGGTGAGATCCGCCGCGTCGACGTGCGCTGCCGCGCCACCGTCGGCGAGGTCGGCAACGCCGAGCAGGCGAACATCAACTGGGGCAAGGCCGGCCGCATGCGGTGGAAGGGCAAGCGTCCCACCGTTCGTGGTGTCGTGATGAACCCGGTCGATCACCCGCACGGCGGCGGCGAGGGCAAGACCTCCGGTGGCCGTCACCCGGTCAGCCCGTGGGGTAAGCCCGAGGGCCGCACCCGCAAACGCAACAAGCAGAGCGACAAGCTCATCGTCCGACGCCGGCGCACCGGCAAGAAGCACCACCGGTAGAGAGTTAGCCAGGGACTAGGAATATGCCACGCAGCCTGAAAAAGGGTCCGTTCGTCGACGACCATCTCCTGAAGAAGGTCGACGTACAGAACGAGAAGAACACCAAGCAGGTCATCAAGACCTGGTCGCGCCGGTCGACCATCATCCCCGACTTCATCGGGCACACCTTCGCGGTGCACGACGGCCGCAAGCACGTCCCGGTGTTCGTCACCGAGGCGATGGTCGGACACAAGCTCGGCGAGTTCGCCCCGACCCGAACGTTCAAGGGGCACATCAAGGATGACCGGAAGGCCAAGCGCCGGTGAACGAAGTGAACGGCGCAATCAGGAGAAGCCGATGAGCGCACCAATTACCGAATACCCGACCGCGACGGCGAAGGCCCGCTTTGTGCGCGTGTCGGCGACCAAGGCGCGCCGGGTTATCGACCTGGTGCGCGGCAAGTCCGTGTCCGAGGCACTGGACATCCTGCGGTGGGCGCCGCAGGCCGCCAGCGAGCCGGTCGCCAAGGTGATCGCCAGCGCCGCGGCCAACGCGCAGAACAACGACGGGCTTGACCCCTCGACGCTCGTGGTGTCCACCGTCTACGCCGACGAGGGCCCGACGGCCAAGCGCATCCGGCCGCGCGCCCAGGGACGTGCGTTCCGAATTCGCAAGCGCACCAGCCACATCACGGTGATCGTCGAGAGCCGCCCGGCACGCAGTGAGCGGGCCGGTCAGTCGGCCAGCACCACCCGTGCGCGCCGCGCGCAGGGCAGCAAGGCCGCCGCGAAGAAGGCACCTGGAGCCGCTAAGGCGGCGACATCAGGCACAGCCAAGAAGGCGACTGCTGAAAAGGCTCAGGCCAAGAAGGCCCCCGAGAAGGCGGCCGCCAAGAAGGCACCCGAGGCCGCAGCGAAAAAGGCACCGGCCAAGAAGGCTGCTGCGAAGAACGCTCCGGCGAAGAAGGCTTCTGATGAAGCGAAGGGAGGCTCGCAGTAGTGGGCCAGAAAATTAATCCCCACGGCTTCCGGCTCGGTATCACCACCGACTGGAAGTCCCGGTGGTACGCCGACAAGCAGTACAAGGACTACGTCAAGGAAGACGTCGCGATCCGTCGGCTGCTGGCCACCGGTCTCGAGCGCGCCGGCATCGCCGACGTGGAGATCGAGCGCACCCGCGACCGGGTCCGCGTCGACATCCACACCGCCCGGCCGGGCATCGTCATCGGCCGGCGCGGCACCGAGGCCGACCGCATCCGGGCCGACCTGGAGAAGCTGACGGGCAAGCAGGTCCAGCTGAACATCCTCGAGGTGAAGAACCCCGAGTCGCAGGCTCAGTTGGTGGCCCAGGGCGTCGCCGAGCAGCTGAGCAACCGCGTGGCGTTCCGCCGCGCGATGCGCAAGGCCATCCAGTCCGCGATGCGTCAGCCCAACGTCAAGGGCATCCGGGTGCAGTGCTCGGGCCGCCTCGGCGGTGCCGAGATGAGCCGCTCGGAGTTCTACCGCGAGGGTCGCGTGCCTCTGCACACGTTGCGCGCCGACATCGACTACGGCCTGTACGAGGCGAAGACGACCTTCGGCCGCATCGGCGTGAAGGTGTGGATCTACAAGGGCGACATCGTCGGCGGGAAGCGCGAGCTGACCGCGGCGGTTCCGGCCGGTGCCGACCGTCCGCGTCGCGAGCGTCCGTCGGGCACCCGGCCGCGCCGCAGTGGCGCATCGGGCACCACCGCGACGAGCACCGAGGCCGGTCGCGCCGCGTCGGGTACCGAAGAGGCACCCGCTGTTGCGGAGGCGACCGCAGGCACCGAGGCCGCTGCAGGTGCTGCAGCCGAGGCGACCCCGGAATCCACGGAGAGCACGGAGAGCTGATCATGTTGATTCCCCGCAAGGTCAAGCACCGCAAGCAGCACCACCCGAGACAGCGTGGCATCGCCAGCGGTGGCACGTCGGTGAGCTTCGGTGACTACGGCATCCAGGCCCTGGAGCACGCCTACATCAGCAACCGGCAGATCGAGTCCGCTCGTATCGCCATCAACCGGCACATCAAGCGTGGCGGCAAGGTGTGGATCAACATCTTCCCGGACCGCCCGCTGACCAAGAAGCCTGCCGAAACCCGCATGGGTTCCGGAAAGGGTTCACCGGAGTGGTGGATTGCCAACGTCAAGCCCGGACGCGTGCTGTTCGAGCTGAGTTACCCCGACGAGAAAACCGCACGGGAAGCATTGACCCGTGCGATCCACAAGTTGCCGATCAAGGCACGCATCGTTACCCGAGAGGAGCAGTTCTGATGGCAGTGGGAGTTACGCCGGGCGAACTGCGCGAGCTGACCGACGAGGAACTGCAGGACAAGCTGCGCGAGTCAAAGGAAGAGCTGTTCAACCTGCGCTTCCAGATGGCGACCGGCCAGCTGTCCAACAACCGTCGACTGCGCGTGGTGCGTCAGGAGATTGCGCGCGTGTACACGGTGCTGCGCGAACGTGAGCTGGGTCTGGCTTCCGGACCCGTTGGTGAGGAATCGTAATGGCAGAGAAGGCAACCAAGGCCGCGACGAAGGCGCCCGCGAAAAATGCTGCGCCGAAGGGTGATGCGGGTCCCAAGCACACCCCGCGCACCGAGAAGCCGCGTGGGCGTCGCAAGACCCGCATCGGCTACGTGGTGAGCGACAAGATGCAGAAGACCATCGTCGTCGAGCTGGAGGACCGGGTGAAGCACCCGCTCTACGGCAAGATCATCCGCACCACCACGAAGGTGAAGGCGCACGACGAGAACGGCATCGCAGGCATCGGCGACCGGGTGTCGCTGATGGAGACGCGTCCGCTGTCGGCCACCAAGCGCTGGCGGCTCGTCGAGATTCTCGAAAAGGCCAAGTAGGCCTTAACAATGCAGAGCCCCCGCACGCATTGCGTGTCGGGGGCTCTTGCGTTGGGCCACTAGTCCGTGTTGTTCTCCGCCTCGCGCCAGCCTCGCTCGAATGGCAGCCGCCACGCATTGGGCGCGATCAGCTGGTGGATTGCGTTGGGGCCCCACGTTCCCGGCTGGTAGATCTTGGCCGGCGGAGGGTTGGCCAACAGGTCCGCCGATCGGTCCCATAGGGACTCGATGCCCTCCGCCGTGGTGAACAGCGTGTGGTCGCCGCGCATGGCGTCCAGGATCAGTCGCTCGTAGGCCTCCAACACGTCGTTGACGGTGTCGATCTCCTGAGTCGAGAACTGCATCGACAGCTTGTCGAGCTTCATGCCGGGCCCGGGGCGCTTGCCGTAGAACGAAAGCGACACCTTGGAGTTATCAGCCAGATCGAACGTCAGGTGATCCGGGCCCTGTGAGCCGACGCCGGAACCGGCCGGAAACATGGAGCGCGGCGCTTCCTTGAAAGCGATCGAGATGATGCGTATCCCTTCGGCCATGCGCTTACCTGTGCGCAGATAAACCGGCACGCCCGCCCAGCGCCAGTTGTCGATGCCCACCTTGAGGGCGATGAACGTCTCAGTGTCGGAATCGCGCGCTACACCTTCGTTTTCGCGGTATCCCACGTATTGGCCACGGACGACGTTGGCCGGATCTACCGGCAGCATCGACCGGAACACCTTGTTCTTCTCTTCGCTGATCGCGCGGGGCTCCAACGCCGTCGGCGGCTCCATCACGACGAAAGCCATCACCTGGAACAGATGGGTTACCACCATGTCCTTGTATGCGCCGGTGCTCTCGTAGAAATTGGCGCGCTCATCCAGCCCCAGTGTTTCCGGGATGTCGATCTGGATGTGGTCGATGAAGTTGCGGTTCCAGATCGGTTCAAAGAGACCGTTGGCGAACCTGAACGCCAGGATGTTCTGGGCGGCCTCCTTGCCGAGGAAGTGGTCGATGCGGAAGATCTGGCTCTCCCGGAACGTCTCGTGCACGAATGCGTTGAGCTCGACGGCGCTCGCCAGGTCGGTGCCGAACGGCTTCTCCATCACGACGCGCGACCGCTCGACGAGTTTCGCGTCCCGCAGCATGGTGATCACCGCGCGGGCGGCTTTCGGCGGTACCGAGAGATAATGCAGCCGACGGACTTTCGGCCCGAGCTTCGCCTCGGCGGTCTCGACGGCGGCGGCCAGCGCCTCGGGGCCCGCACTCTGCGGCACATAGGTGACCGTTTCGGCGCACCGGGTCCACTGCTCCTTGCTGAGTTTGTGCGTGCCGAACTCGTCGATGGCCTCCTTGGCCAGCTCGAGAAAATCATCTCTGGAGATGTCCTCCAACGAAGTGGCGACGATCTCGATGTGGGGGGCGAGCTCGGACTGGTCCAGATAGGCCAGGCCGGGGATCAATTTTCGTCGCGCCAGATCGCCCGTCGCACCGAACAGCACGACGACATGCGGGTCGACCGCGAAGTCGTCATGGCGATGCGGACGTGATCCCGGCGCCGGGTAGGAGATCGACTGCACTTTGCTTGTCGCCACGTTCGGCATACTTCCACCGCCGGAATCTTCGTGCACGACTACCGGTCAACCGCCTCGACTCTGGCGGCGATGCCGTCGACAAGCTGCGCCAGCCCGGACCGGAATTCGCCGAGGTGGTCGTTGTCGGCGTCGTCGAACACCCCCGCCTCGACGGCCGCCGCCAGTGCGGGGAACCGGTCGGCATCGAGAACCCGTCGAAGCAGGCCGGGGTAGTCCGGCCCGTCGACGGGGCCGGCCTCGATCTCGAGGGCCGCCGCGCCGCGGACGAAGTGCAGCACCGCCATCACGGCGGCCAGCTTGTCGCGCTCGCCCAGCCCGGTAGCGGCGAGGGCGGCGAGGCCGGCGTCCAGCCACGCCAATTGGCCCGGGTCCGCGGGCGGGCCCGCTGACGCGGCCTGCAGCACCCACGGATGCCGGTGGTAGACATCCCACAGTCCTTCGGCCCAATCCGAAAGGGCAACAGACCAATCCGCCATTTCACCTGCTGTGGGCGGGGGTCCGGGAGCCGTCGAGAGCATGAACGTCACCAGCTCGTCCTTGTTGGCGACATGCCGGTAGAGCGACATCGTGCCGCAGCCCAACCGTTCGGCCAGTCGCGCCATCGACAGCGCCGCCAGCCCGTCCGAGTCGGCCAGTTCGACGGCCGTCGCGACGATGCGCTGCCGGCTCAGCCCGCTCGACCGCCGGGACGGCGGAGCGTTCCGCCACAGGATCTCCAGCGCGCGCGGTAGCGGCTCGTCATGGTTGGTCATCAGGGGCCAGGGTAATCGACTACGAGGCGGATGCGTATGCCGTACGCTCTATGCGTATGACATACGCGTGCGTTCGGGATCGGAAATGGCCGGCGGTCGCACTGGTCGTGATCGTGCTGGTCTTCTTGGGTTTCTCACTGCCTCCCTACGTCACCGGCGGTACCCGCGTGCCGGCCACCTTCGCACTGCACTATCCGCTGCTGGTGGGTCACGTGATGTTCGCGAGCGTGGCGATGGTGTGCGCGGTGGCGCAGATCTGGCCGGGACTGCGCCGTCGCCGCCCGGTCCTGCACCGCAACGTCGGCCGGGTCTACGTGTTCTCCGCGATCCCGGCGGCGGTGTGCGCGATGGTCATCGGCGCGGCGACCCCGTTCGGACCGATCCTGGCCGTCAGCAATGTGCTGTTGGCGTCGCTGTGGCTGTGGTTCACCGTCAACGGCTACCTCGCCGGCCGCGATCGGCGGTTCGCCTCGCACCGGCGCAACATGGTCCTCAGCACGACGCTTGCGCTGTCCATCATCACGAACCGCATTTGGACACCTGTCCTCTTCATCGCGCTGCACCCGTTGCAGGACAGCCTGTTTCACGGTGACGAGCAGCTGTTCCTGTGGGTGGTAGCCGGCGTCGGCGCATGGCTGGGCTGGACCATCCCGACGTATTTCGTTCATCGGTGGCTGGCGCGCACTCCGCCGATTCCGCCGACGTCAGTTTCTCAGCAGTCCAACGGTGCTCATCGAGGACTTCGCCGTCGGCATACCCTGAAGTGATGCTCACCGAGCTGATCGAGTTGCCCGGCGGATCTTTTCGGATGGGTTCGACGACGTTCTATCCGGAAGAGGCGCCGATACACACGGTGCATGTCGCCGCGTTCGCCATCGAACGGCATCCGGTCACCAACGCTCAGTTCGCCGAATTCGTCGACGAGACCGGCTACGTCACCGTCGCGGAGCAACAGATGGATCCGGCGTTGTTTCCCGGCGCCGACCCCGCCGATCTGGTGCCCGGAGCGCTGATGTTCCGGCCCACGGCCGGCCCGGTGGACGTGCGGGACTGGCGGCAGTGGTGGGAGTGGAAACCCGGAGCCTGCTGGCATCATCCGTTCGGCCCGGACAGCGAAATCGACGACCGGTTGGAGCATCCGGTGGTGCAGGTCGCCTATCCCGATGCGGCCGGCTATGCCCGCTGGGCCGGACGGCGGCTGCCGACCGAGGCCGAATGGGAGTACGCGGCTCGCGGCGGCAGCTCCGCGACCTATCCGTGGGGCGACGACGAATCGCCGGCCGGCCGGCTGATGGCCAACACCTGGCAGGGCAAGTTTCCGTACCGAAACGACGGTGCACGTGGCTGGGCCGGGACGTCTCCGGTCGGGACCTTTCCGCCGAACGACTACGGCCTGGTCGACATGATCGGCAACGTCTGGGAGTGGACGACGACGGAGTTCGCCGGGCACCATCGGATGAACCAGCCGACCGAATCCTGTTGTGCACCAGTTGTAACGGCCGATCCTTCCATCAACCAGGCGCTCAAGGGCGGCTCGCACCTGTGTGCGCCGGAGTACTGCCACCGCTACCGTCCGGCGGCACGCTCGCCACAGTCGCAGGACAGCGCCACCACGCACATCGGATTCCGCTGCGTTGCCGATATCGCCTAGCCACTGTGCGCATCGCGGCTAGGGTCACCGCCGTGACCGACAAGAAATACCGGGTGATCCTGTGGGGGCCAGGCTCGATCGGGGGCGAGCTGCTGACGGCGATTCTGGATTACCGCCACGACCTCGAAGTCGTCGGCGTCCGGGTGTATGCCGACGCCAAGAACGGGGTGGACGCCGGCACGCTGGTCGGCCGGGATCCGATCGGCGTGGCCGCCACCACGGACGTCGACGAGATCGTCGCGCTGGACGCCGACTGCGTGATCTACACCCCGCGCAACGGCGACCTCGATGACATCTGCACGCTGCTGGCCAGCGGCAAGAACGTCGCCACGACGGTGTTTCTGTTCTATCCGCCCCGGCTGCCCGACGCCGACCGGCAGCGGTTGGAGGCGGCCTGCCGCGAGGGCAACAGCACGCTGCACGCCAGCGGGATCAACCCCGGCAACCTGTCGGGCGTGCTGCCGCTGGCCCTGTCCGGGATGAGCCGCACCATCGAAAAGATCACGTTGCAGGAACGCGCCGACATGACGCTCTACGACAGCACCGACATCAGCTTCGGCAACATGAAGTTCGGCGAGCCCCTGGATGTCATCAACCCCGACGTCGACGAGTACCTCGGGAACATGAAATCGATGTTCGTCGAACAGATCTGGCTGCTGGCCGACGCGCTCAACGCGGACATCGACGAGGTCACCGTCGACATCGAGGCCATTCCCGCCGAGCAGGACCACCAGATCTTCGATCGGCTGCTGCGGGCCGGCATGACCGCGGGGCAGCGGTGGAACATGGTCGGCCGGCGCACCGGCGAGCCCCGCATCGAGATCGAGACGCTGTGGACGGTCGGCGGGGAGTACCCGCAGCATTGGCCCGCACCCGAGCACGGCTGGACACTGACCATCGAGGGCGACCCGTCGATGCGCACTCATTTCCTCACCCTGGCCAGCTTCAGCAGGCATGCGAGCATCGCCGAGCACGCCCAGGCGGGCAATATCGCCACCGGAATGCAGGTGCTCAATGCCGTGCCCGCGGTGTGCGAAGCGCCTCCGGGATTTGCGACCAATGCGACGCTGCCGCTGATCCGCAGCGGGACCGGCTTCACCCGCTGAGCACGACTACCCGCCGAGGCGGTCGAACCGGACGATGTCTTGCCAGATCGTTCCGGTGCTGTCGCGGAAGCTGAATCCCTCGGGTTCGGCGAGTTCCCGGAGTTCGGCAACGCTGAGTCGGTCCGGGTCGGGAGAACCCTCGAGAAAGACCAGCGATCCGCCCGGTTTGACGACGCGCGCCAGCGAGCGCAGGCAGGCTGCCTTGTCGGGGACCTCGCCGATGACGCTCACCGAGAACGCGACGTCGAACATCGCGTCCGGGAACGGAAGTCCGTCACTGGCGTCACCGCTGTGGAATCCCACATTTCGATGCCCCGCACGGTCGAGCTTTCGTCGGGCCTTGTTCAGCATCTCGGGCTGCACGTCGAACAACTCCAGCCGGCCGCGTGGCAGCCGCCCGGCCGCTTCGATGCTGAAGAATCCGGGACCGGGCCCGAGCTCCAGCACCGTCTCCGAGCCGGTCAGCTCGAGGGCGTCGGCCAGACGCGTCGGGTTGGCCACGAGCCGGCGCATCGGATTGTCCAGCAGGAAGGCGGCCTGATGGGGGTAGGGAAAGGTCCCGAATCGGCGGGACTGCCGCAGGACGGTGTCCATCCAGGTAATGGGCATCGGCGCTCCTCTCGTCGGCGGTGAAGTTAGGGTACCCTCACTAAGGCGTGGATCGGGGGTTTCCCTGCGCTCGCGGGGAAACGTGAGCGATTTGGTTCCTCGCAGGTCGTCGCCTAGAATTCACTGGTTGCCTTGGGCAGACCTCGGCTCTCCGATAAGGAAAGCCCTGCGTGCTCTTCGGTGACGCAAGACCGCGCATCGTCAGGTCTCTGGTGGGCTTTGCCCCACCAGAACGTTCGGGCCTGGCGTGCATACGTAACCAGGTCGAGGAGATCGAGTGATTCAGCAGGAATCGCGGGTGAAGGTCGCCGACAACACGGGCGCCAGGGAGATCCTGTGCATCCGTGTGCTCGGTGGCTCGTCGCGGCGCTATGCCGGCATCGGCGATGTCATCGTGGCGACCGTCAAGGAAGCCATCCCGGGCGGCAACGTCAAGCGTGGCGAAGTGGTGAAGGCCGTCATCGTGCGCACCGTCAAGGAGCGCCGCCGTTCCGATGGCAGCTACATCAAGTTCGATGAGAACGCCGCCGTCATCATCAAGCCGGACAACGATCCGCGCGGCACCCGCATCTTCGGTCCGGTCGGCCGTGAACTGCGCGAGAAGCGCTTCATGAAGATCGTCTCGCTCGCTCCGGAGGTGTTGTAGATGAAGGTCCACAAGGGCGACACCGTGCTCGTCGTATCCGGTAAGGACAAGGGCGCCAAAGGCAAGGTGCTGCAGTCGTTTCCGACCCGCAACAAAATCCTGGTCGAGGGCGTCAACCGGATCAAGAAGCACACCGCGATCTCGCGCAACGAGCGTGGCGCACAGTCCGGCGGCATCGTCACCCAGGAGGCGCCGATCCACGTCTCCAACGTGATGGTCGTCGACTCCGACGGCAAGCCGACCCGCATCGGTTACCGGAGAGACGAAGAGACCGGCAAGAAGATCCGCATCGCCAAGACCAACGGAAACGACATCTGACATGACTACCGATACCCATCCCGGCGCTTCGCTTGCCCAGGAAGAGAAGACCCAGCCCCGCCTCAAGCAGCGCTACCGCGAGGAAATCCGCGACTCGTTGCAGAAGGAATTCGGCTACGGCAACGTCATGCAGATCCCCGGCGTGGTGAAGGTCGTCGTCAACATGGGCGTCGGCGACGCCGCCCGCGACGCCAAGCTGATCAACGGCGCCGTCAACGACTTGGCGCTGATCACCGGCCAGAAGCCGGAAGTGCGCAAGGCGACGAAGTCGATCGCACAGTTCAAGCTGCGTGAGGGCATGCCGATCGGCGCGCGCGTCACGCTGCGCGGCGATCGGATGTGGGAGTTCCTGGACCGGCTGATCTCGATCGCGTTGCCGCGTATCCGCGACTTCCGTGGCCTGTCGCCCAAGCAGTTCGACGGCCGCGGCAACTTCACCTTCGGGCTGACCGAGCAGTCGGTGTTCCACGAGATCGACGTGGACTCCATCGACCGGCCCCGCGGCATGGACATCACCGTCGTCACCACGGCGACCAACGACGACGAAGGACGAGCGCTGTTGCGGGCCCTCGGCTTTCCGTTCAAGGAGAACTGAACAGATGGCAAAGAAGGCTCTGGTCAACAAGGCCAATAAGAAGCCGAAGTTCAAGGTGCGCGGGTACACCCGCTGCAACAGGTGCGGCCGCCCGCATGCGGTCTACCGCAAGTTCGGGCTGTGCCGCATCTGCCTGCGCGAGATGGCGCACGCCGGCGAACTGCCGGGTGTGCAGAAGTCCAGCTGGTAACAGCTATCCCAAAGACCAAGACCACATCGAAAAAGGTTGCGGTAGGCCTCCCCAAGAATTGGGCACAGTGGGAACCGCCGCGAGGAAGGTGAACCGGCTGTCATGACCATGACGGATCCGATCGCAGACTTCTTGACACGTCTGCGCAACGCCAATTCGGCGTACCACGACGAGGTGACCCTGCCGCACTCGAAGATCAAGGCCAACATCGCCGAGATCCTCAAGAGCGAGGGCTACATCTCCGATTACAAGACCGAGGATGCTCGGGTGGGCAAGTCGCTGGTCGTCGAGCTGAAGTACGGCCCGAGCCGCGAACGCAGCATCGCGGGCCTGCGCCGGGTGTCCAAGCCCGGTCTGCGGGTGTATGCGAAATCGACCAACCTGCCGCGGGTGCTCGGCGGCCTTGGCGTGGCTATCATCTCCACGTCCTCGGGGCTGCTCACCGACCGCCAGGCGGCACGACAGGGCGTGGGCGGCGAAGTCCTCGCGTACGTGTGGTGAGGGGGACTAGCCATGTCGCGTATTGGTAAGCAACCGGTTGCGGTACCCGCCGGCGTCGACGTGACGATCGACGGCCAGCACGTCTCGGTCAAGGGGCCCAAGGGCACTCTCGATCTGGCAGTCGCCGAGCCGATCGCGGTCTCGCGCAACGACGAAGGCGAAATCGTGGTGACCCGGCCCGACGACGAGCGGCACAACCGGTCACTGCACGGGCTGTCGCGCACCCTGGTCGCCAACCTCGTCACCGGTGTCACCGAGGGATACACCATCAAGATGGAGATCTTCGGCGTCGGCTACCGCGTGGTGGCCAAGGGCAGCAACCTCGAGTTCGCTCTGGGCTACAGCCACCCGGTTCTGATCACCGCCCCGGAGGGTGTCACCTTCGCGGTGGAGACCCCGACGAAGTTCTCGATCTCCGGTATCGACAAGCAGAAGGTCGGCCAGATTGCGGCCAACATCCGCCGTCTGCGGAAGAGCGACCCGTACAAGGGCAAGGGCATCCGCTACGAGGGTGAGCAGATCCGCCGCAAGGTCGGAAAGACAGGTAAGTAGGAATGGCTACAGCCCAGAAAGCAAAAGGCGCACAGACGGGCGCGGGCAAGGCGGTCGGGCAGAGCGTCGCAGCGGCCCGGCGGGTCTCGCGGCTGCGCAGACATGCCCGGCTTCGCAAGAAGATCGAGGGGACGGCCGAGCGGCCGCGCCTGGTGGTGCACCGGTCTTCGCGGCACATCCACGTGCAGCTGGTGAACGACCTGAACGGCACCACGCTGGCCGCGGCGTCGTCCATCGAGGCCGACGTGCGCGGGGTCGACGGCGACAAGAAGGCCCACAGCAAGCGGGTCGGTCAGCTGATCGCCGAGCGCGCCAAGTCCGCCGGCATCGAGACCGTCGTGTTCGACCGAGGCGGCTACACCTACGGCGGCCGTCTCGCGGCACTGGCCGATGCGGCGCGCGAAGGCGGACTGAAATTCTAATGACGAATGACCTGAAAACAATTGGAAGGACTGCATGATGGCCGAGCAGGCAGCAGGAGCCGCCGGGCCGGCGACATCGGACTCAAGGCCGCCGCGGGGTGACCGCGAGGGCCGGGGCCGTCGTGACGATCGTGGCGGTCGTCGCGACCGCGACGGCGGCGAGAAGAGCAACTTCCTCGAGCGCGTCGTCGCGATCAACCGAGTTTCCAAGGTGGTCAAGGGTGGTCGGCGGTTCAGCTTCACCGCGCTGGTGATCGTCGGCGACGGCAACGGCATGGTCGGCGTCGGCTACGGCAAGGCCAAGGAAGTCCCCGCGGCGATCGCCAAGGGCGTAGAGGAGGCGCGCAAGGGCTTCTTCCGGGTTCCGCTCATCGGCGGGACCATCGTGCACCCGGTGCAGGGTGAGGCCGCGGCAGGCGTGGTCATGCTGCGCCCGGCCAGCCCGGGTACTGGTGTGATCGCCGGTGGCGCTGCGCGTGCGGTGCTGGAATGCGCTGGCGTGCGCGACATCCTGGCCAAGTCGCTGGGCAGCGACAACGCAATCAACGTGGTTCACGCCACGGTTGCCGCCCTGAAGCTGCTGCAACGGCCGGAAGAAGTGGCGGCCCGGCGCGGTCTGTCCGTCGAGGACGTGGCGCCTGCCCGCATGCTGCGGGCGCGGCGTGAAGCCGACGCAGCGGCCGCAAGCGCCGGCGCCGCGGCGCGTGAAGGAACGGCATAACCATGGCAGAGCTGAAGATCACCCAGGTGCGCAGCACCATCGGTGCCCGCTGGCGGCAGCGGGAAAGCCTGCGGACGCTGGGACTGCGGAAGATCCGCCAGTCGGTGGTCCGTGAGGACACCGAGCAGACCCGCGGGCTCATCAAATCGGTGCACCATCTTGTAGAGGTGGAGGAGGTCAAAAAATGACGCCGATCAAGCTTCACGATTTAAAGCCGGCGCCGGGTTCGAAGACCGCGAAGACCCGTGTTGGCCGCGGCGAGGGCTCCAAGGGCAAGACCGCCGGTCGCGGCACGAAGGGCACGAAGGCACGCAAGAACGTCCCGGCGACGTTCGAGGGTGGCCAGATGCCGATTCACATGCGGCTGCCCAAGCTCAAGGGCTTCCGCAACCGGTTCCGCACCGAATACGAGGTCGTCAACGTCGCTGACCTGAACAAGCTGTTCCCCAAGGGCGGCGACGTCGGTGTCGACGAGCTGGTGGCCGCGGGCGCGGTTCGCAAGAACTGTCTGGTCAAGGTGCTCGGCGACGGCAAGCTGACCGTGAAGGTCAACGTCACCGCCCACAAGTTCAGCGGCAGTGCGAAGGAAAAGATCACGGCCGCAGGCGGTTCCGTGACTGAAGCCTCCTAGCTTCCGCGACACAGAAGCCCCCGCACGCTTGGTGTGTCGGGGGCTTTTGCGTCTGTTCGGCAAGGCGTCACTGCGAACGTGTGATCGTCAGCGAAGGCCGGACTCGATGTCAGCGACGATTGCGGAGGCCTCAGGGCCGCAGATCGACTGAAGGTTCACAGGACCGGCGGCCAGGATGCCGTCCACACGGCTTCTGAGGTCGCTCGAAGTGACGTGGGTATACAGGCTGCCGCCTGGGCAAGTGATGTCCGAGCTCACGTCACGGTGTCCCGCCAGCGTGTCGGTCGTGATGTTGAATTGTCCAGCCGCCCAAGCGAACGCGAGCGCGGCGCCGTTGAGCTGCTCCTCAGTCACTTCTTCCTCATCGAAGTTTCCTTCGCATACGACGAGGAAGTGGCCGGTGGGGTCGTAACTCGTCGCGGTGTCGCCAACGAGTTCCGGATCTCTCAGCTGGTAGATGTTGCCGTTGCGGTCGACGCTCATGTGGTAGGCGATGTCGATCCATCCTTGCGAGTCTTGGTGATAGCGCTGGTGCTGGCGGAGGCGGGCAGGCGCGTTTGAGTTGTCCCCCAGGACCACAGCAGTGTGATGGATTGTCATGCGGTTGAGGGTGTGGGGCGTGCCGCCAGGGCGGGGTGGAAAAGCCCGCCAGGCATCTCGGCACAACACCACGTTTGAGGGCGGGTTAACCGCCGGAGGAGGTGTGACAACGGGCGCGGGCGCTGGGCTCGCCACAGCACTGGGTGTGGGACTCGGCGGCGCGGTGGGGCTCGATATGGGAGACGGACTCGGGTCGGCAGCGGACATCTTCGAGCAGGCGGCGATTGTGGCGACCGCAAGGCCGGCGGTCCCCGCCAGGTGCAGGAGCCGCCGACGGCTAAGTCCCGGGCCGCCGCTGGGCCCGTCGGGCGGAGACGTGTCCATATCGGTCACGATACGTAATCCGGGCCGTCTTCATCACTTCAGCTGCGGGATCACTTCGGCGGCAAGGCGTTCCATCTGCTCGCGGTCCTCGGCGACGCTCGTGCCGACCGGATTGAGCAGGATCATCTGGGCGCCGGCGTCGATGACCTCGCGGAGACCACGCACCACGTCGTCGGGGGTGCCCGACACCGGAACCGCTTCGATGCCCGGCATCTCGCCATAGATGCGGTGCAGCCCGTCGACCACCCGCTTGCGGGCGCGCGCGGCGTCGTCGTCGACGGTCACGTACACGCGCTTGCCGATCGTGAATTGCGTTGCGTCCTTGCCTTGTTGGTCGAGTTCACGGCGTACGGTCCTGGCCGCTTCGACGAAGGTCGCGGTGGTCGACGAGCCCGCGCCGATGAAGGCGTCTCCAAGTCGCACCGCGCGGGCCAGCGCCTTGGGCGCCGTGCCGCCGATCCACAGCGGTGGGTGCGGGCGCTGCACCGGCTTGGGTTGAATCGGCAGGCCGTCGACATCGCGGAAACGGCCGCGGAACGTCACTGCCGGCTCGTCGGACCATGCGGCTTTCATCAATTCGATGCCCTCGGTGAAGTAGCTGACGAACGTCTTCTTCTCGACGCCGAATGCCTCGAACGGCCTGCGTTTTCCGCCATGGCCGACGCCAACGTCCACCCGGCCGTGGCTGAGCCGGTCGACAGCGGTGACGGCCCAGGCCAGCTGCAGCGGGTCATGCAACGTGGTGATCAGCACCGCAACCCCCAACCGCAGCCGGGTCGTACACGCCGCGGCGTACGCGAGCATCTGCAAGGGCGCGATCTGCGGGGAACCACCGACGACCTGCTCCATGGTCCATCCGCCTTCGAAGCCTAGTTCCTCGGCTCGTGCGAGGTAGGCCTTCATGCCCGCATCGTCGAAGCGGTCGTAATCGAGCTGGGGGATCGAGATTGAGAAGCGCACACATTCACCGTAGGCGTCGGGCGAGGCGTGATGTGATAAGCGCCGGTCACATCTGATGTGCTTGTGTTCACGCTCGACTCCGATCGAATCGTCAGCGTGGACATCTTCATTCAGACGCCGCGGGCGGTTCGATCGTCGAGCTGACGTCACGTTCCGCAACGCCCTTACGGTCGCGACCCGGAAGCAAGCTTCGGGTCAGGTTGCGCAGCTGATGCAACCGATTCGTGGAGCGCTGCAGGCGGGGGAGAGCAGACGCATTGGGTATCGCTTTGAAGGAGTCAGTCGCCTTGGCCGGCTTGACCAGGCGCGGCAGTCCGTCGGTCGGTTGCAGGTACGGCATCTGGTTGCCGTTCTGGGCGTCGTTGCGCGAGTAGCCGCGGTCGACGATCGGCTTGAGGATGTTGTTGGCCGCGTTGACGACTCGAGGCGCCACCCTGCTGAAGGGTCTGAGCATCGGCAACGTCGGCTGTGGCACGAGGTAGGTGGTTGTGGTGGCGCCCTTGTCGTTTTCTGTCTCGCGGATGTTCTCCTCAGGCACCTCGGTCGGGCTGGACAGTGCGCTCGGACCATGGCTGGACTGGAAGCCGAAGAGGCTGTTGACGAGAGCAAGGACGTTCCATGGTCGATCGGGGAAGTCGGCGGTCACGTCGTATTCGCCGACCACGACGACGGTGTCGTAGTTCGAGTTCGCCTCGGGCCGGGTCACCGTCCAACCCAGGAGGGGGATCCGAAAGCCCTCCGGAAGGAAGCTCCCGATCCCGGTGGAAAACGGGGTGACGCGCGACGGGTCGCCCGACACGATGAAGGTCACCTGGTCCGACGGGGGGCGCCTTGGGGTCGGCGTCGAGACTCCGCTGAACCGCGTCGGCCGTGATGCTCCCCAGCGAAAGGCCTGCGACGACGATCTGCCCGTCAATGATCGGCATGCTGGGCGGGTCAATGGCCTCCTTGGTCATGTTGACGCCGGTCTCGATCGATTCGTCGGCGTATGGCACGTTCGGTCCGAACACCGGTCCGGCGGTTCGCGGGTAGGCGATCACCCTGAGGTCGCACGACGAGCTCGTCGAGCCGCAGCTGTAGTAGTTTTCGTCGATCCTCCGGACGCGCGGGTTGGTGGTGGACCATGGATCGATTCGACCGAGGATCCGCGGCGCCCACGCATCGGGTGATGCGCCCGGCAAGATGAATACGTGGTCCGCGTCCGTCAGCACAGGGGCCGCGGCATCGGCGGGCGGGCTCACGAGGAAAGCGGTGGCAGTCAGGACGACGGCACATGCGGCGCCTTTGAGCGCTCGAGTGGCAAACATCGGATCACCCTCCCAGGCGAACCTGCCTTAATTGTCGTTTTCGACAATTAAGGCAGCATCGCGTGTGGCGACTCGAGCAGGGGGAATCGCGATCCGCCTCGGTACGCTCGTGGGATGTTCAGCTTTTTGCCCGGCATCCCCGGCGCCGACGACCTGCGCTCACTGGCCCGCAAGGTAGATACCGCCCGCCACCACGGTGTGCCCAACGGCTGCGTGTTGGAGCTGGAGCTGCTGGCGACCCCGCCCGAGACCAGCGGGTTCGATCCGATGGCGATCATCAGCAGTGGCGGCAAGCCGCTGGTGCTTCGGCAGGCCGTCGCGGCGATTCACCGGGCCGCCGAAGACGACCGGGTTGCCGGACTGATCGCGCGAGTGCAGATTCCGGCCGCCGCCGCAGGTCCGGTGCAGGAGCTGCGGGACGCGATCTCCACGTTCAGCGACGAGAAGCCGTCGGTGGCATGGGCGGAGACCTATCCGGGCACGCTGTCCTACTACCTGGCGTCCGCGTTCCGCGAGGTTTGGATGCAGCCGTCGGGAACGGTCGGGCTGGTCGGCTTCGCGACCAGTGCGCTGTTCCTGCGCGACGCGCTCGACAAGGCCGGCATCGAGGCGCAGTTCATCGCTCGCGGCGAATACAAGTCGGCCGCAAACCTTTTCACGCAGGACCGCTACACCGATGCTCACCGCGAGGCGGACAGCCGGCTGCTGGACAGTCTGCACAGCCAGGTGTGGCAGGCGGTCGCCAAGTCCCGGCACATCGACCCCGCCGCGGTTGACGAGCTGGCCGACAAGGCGCCGCTGCTGCGCGACGACGCCGTCACCGGACGGCTGGTCGACCGGATCGGCTTCCGCGACGAGGCCTACGCGCGGATCAGTGAACTCGTTGGCGCGCCGGGGATTTCGCCCGAGACCGGCGGGGCCGACGATCCCGACGCACCGCCGCGGCTGTATTTGTCGCGCTACGCCAAGGCGGCCGCGTCCCGGCCTGGGCCGCAGATGCCGTCGATTCCCGGCCGCAAGTCCAAGCCGACGATCGCCGTCGTGACCTTGCACGGGCCGATCGTCAGCGGTCGGGGCGGCCCGCAGGTGCTGCCGTTCGGGAACTCCAGTGCGGGCGGTGACACCATCGCAGCCGCGCTGCGCGAGGCCGCCGCCGACGATTCGGTGGACGCGATCGTGCTGCGGGTCGACAGCCCCGGCGGCTCGGTCACCGGGTCGGAAACCATTTGGCGGGAAGTCAACCGGGTTCGCGACGGTGGCAAGCCGGTCGTCGCATCGATGGGCGCGGTCGCGGCTTCCGGCGGTTACTACGTGTCGATGGGCGCCGACGCGATCGTCGCCAACGCAGGCACGATCACCGGATCGATCGGCGTGGTGACCGGCAAGCTGGTGGCCCGCGAACTCAAGGACCGGCTCGGCGTCGGCTCGGATTCGGTGCGCACCAACGAGAACGCCGACGCGTGGTCCATCAACAAGCCGTTCACCGATGAGCAGCACGCGCGCGTCGAGGCCGAAGCCGACCTGTTCTACACCGATTTCATCGAACGCGTCGCGCAGGGCCGAAAGCTCAGCGTGGAGGCGGTCGACGCGGTGGCGCGCGGGCGGGTATGGACCGGTGCGGACGCGCTCGAGCGGGGCCTTGTCGACGAGCTCGGCGGGCTGCGCACCGCGATCAACCGGGCCAAGGTGCTGGCCGGGCACGACGAGGACGACGAGGCCCGCATCGTCAGCTACCCGGGCTCGTCGCTGTTCGACTTCCTCCGGCCCAAGCCGTCGTCACAGCCTGCCGCGGCATCGCTGTCCGAGGCCGTCGGGGCGCTTCTCGGCCGATCCGTGGTCGAGATGCTGGGCCAGGCCGAGCGGTCGCTCACCGGGGTCAGCGCCTTGTGGTTGGGCGACTACCGGTTCTGATTTCCGGCGAAATGGAATTCCCGGCTGCTAACTGTCGGGTTTACGACCGGGAAATTCCATTTCGTGTTCTACCAGGCAAAATATGCCTTTGCCCTGCGCTCATGTCGCTCTTCGGTCACTTTCGCGTCGTTTCGCGACCAGTGCGAATGGCGCAGGTGTGGACGCCGTCCACGATTCGTACAGCGAGTGGTTGTGTTTGCTGGGCGCGTAGACCTGTCCCACACCGTCGGGGCATCGGGAATCGGTCTGGATAGAGGTCTGGCTAGCCGTCGCGCACGTCCCAGACCAGGCCATTCTGAGCGCGTCGTGGCTGCGCTGCGCTGTGCCATCCTGCTCAGGTCGTCGGTCATGCGGGCCAATCCCGTTCAATCACGTAACTGATCGCGGTCTGTGGTGCTCCCTATAAGCAGGCCTCGGCGAGCGCCGCGTCGGGCCCACCTGAATGGCGTTCGGGTGCAAACCACGGCTTAACAAACACCGTCGGCGGTTAACTAACAGCGTCGGCGGCGTGCCATGGCAGTTGTTCTGAGCAGGCGTGAAACATCGTGTTGTGTGCGAACGGATGTCTCATTACGGTTCGCCAGCAATTGTCACGGGGGTAAACTTTCCCTGCCTGGGCCCAACCGGTTTCAGCTCGTTGAGGGAAGCGTAATGGCTGTTTTTATCAGCTACTCAAGCCGCGACAAGGAGGCAGTTGACCATATCGTGGGCGCGCTGAAGGCCGCTCGCGAGCAGTTTTGGTTGGACGAGGAACTCACCGGCGGCGAGCGCTGGTGGCGCAAAATTCTCAAGCAGATTCGCGAAAGCGACGCGTTTATCGTGGCTGTGTCAGAGAACTCTGAACGGTCCAAGCCATGCCACGCCGAGTTGGAGTATGCGATTGCTCTCGGCCTACCGATCATCCCCGTCCAGATAGGTGCCCTCGAAAGCGTGATGACCAATCGCGTGGGCGATCTGCAGATCATCGATTACCGACAACCGACGCCCGAAAGCGCGATCGCGGTTTCCGTCGCCGTACGTGAGGCGCGGGAACGGCCCACGGAGTTGCCCACGCCGCTGCCCCAAGAACCACCGGTGCCATTCGAATACCTGATGCGGTTGAACGCCACCCTAGACGGGTCGCTCGGACCGAGAGAGCAAGAAGCACTGCTGGCCGAACTGCGCAGAAGTCTCAACGTCGACGGCGACGACGAGGGCGTCCGTAGAGGCATCGCACGGCTCCTACGCAAGCTGCGCGAGCATCACGACGTGACCGTTCAGGTTAGGACGGAAGTGGACTCTCTCCTGGAATCAATCTCCACAGCTCCCATGCCGCGCATAAGTACGTTTTCAGAACAGAAAAGCTCGACACCAGATGAAACGAAAGCCTCAGCGCCACATTCGCGTTGGCAACCGAGCCGACGTGTGGCAATCGCTGCCATGACAGTCGTCGGCGTCGCGGTCATCGTAAGCATCCTTGCGTTTGCCTTCTGGCCGAACGAACCTCAGTCTATTCCGCCACCTGGTTCCGATGAGTGCCCGGCGTCGAATTCGGGCACGGGACCCTTTGCGCACTGGAGTGTGGACGCCGCGCATACGAGCTGCGAGTTCGGCGCAAACGTCGCCGCCGTCGTGACCAAGACGCTGCAACCGCGGATGAGCGACCCACCCTCGGTCGTCGTGCTGGTCGGCGTGCCAAGTCCGAAGACCCCCGGTCGAGTCTATGACATGACCTGCACACTGGACCGCAAGCTCGTCACTTGCACCGGCGGCGACAACGCGAAAATCTACGTTTACTGAGCAAGGAGGCGGCGCAAGCTCGTCACTGTATTTGGCGTGCCGTCGAGCCTAGCCGGGCGTTTGGCCTGACGGCTGTGGTTGTCAGCACGCGGGACCACACTGAAGCAATGACCCCACGACCATCCGGCTGGCCACGAAAGGGCGCTACAGTCCCCACCGACACTACCGTCCAGGGCGTGGACTCAGGCGTGGACGCGGAAAGTTAGGGCTTATTCGCGCTGGTCAAGGCCGTACGTGCGAATAATTTCATTTCGGCGCAGACTGCTGCCGTGGCGTTTTCGACGACAGGCAAGCGGGTGCTCATCACCGGCGCCTCATCCGGTGTGGGCGCCGCCCTGGCCCGCCAGCTGGCCGCGCACGCAGCAGTGGTCGGCTGATCGCCCGGAGGCGCGACCGGCTGGCCGAGGTGCTGGCCGACTGCCGATGACATCGCCGGACTCGACGATGTGGGTGGCCGACCTCGGCGACACCGCCGCCATCGGGGAACTGGGCCGCCGGGCGTGGGACACGCTGGGCGGCATCGACGTGCTCATCAACAACGCCGCAGTCCCGAAGCGCCGGGCGGCCACCGAGCTTGATCCGTTGGATGCCGAAGCCGTCATGCGGGTGAACTTCTTCGCCCCGATGCACCTCACCCTCGCCGTTCTGCCACTAATGCTCGCGCGGGATTCCGGCATCATTGTCAATGTGTCCAGCCTCGGCGGCCGCCTCGGTATCATCCACGAATCTGCTTACTGTGCAAGCAAGTTCGCGTTGTGCGGTTGGAGCGAGGCGTTGGCGATCGACCTGCACGGTACCGGGGTGTCGGTGAAGCTGATTCAGCCGGGACCAGTGGACACCGAGATCTGGGATCAGCCGGACAACGACGAGCCGCTCTACGACGGGCCCAAGGTACCGCCAGACGAGGTGGCCGCGGGCATCATCGCCGCGCTGGGCGACGATCGCTTCGAGCACTACCTGCCAGACCTCAAGGCCGTCGTCGACGCCAAGAACGCCGACATCGACGCCTTCATCGCCGGCGCTGCCGCGATGGCCCGGCCATGAGGGCGCTGGTATTCGGGGTGCCGGGTGAACCGTTCGCGGTGCCCGAGAACGCCAACCCGCTCGTCAAGAACCTGGCCCGGAGTCCCGTCGCACTGCAGGAGATGCCCGATCCGCAACCGCTGCACGATGATTGGGTGATCACGCGGCCCCGGTTGACCGGCATTTGCGGGTCGGACTCCAAGCAGATCCTGCTGGACTTCGGCGAGGGCGACACCGACAACGCGATGGCCGCGTTCTGCTCGTTCCCTCAAGTGATGGGTCACGAGGTGGTGGCCGACGTGGTGGCGCTGGGACCGAAGGCGCGCGGCCTGGAGATCGGCCAGCGCGTGGTGCTCAACCCGTGGCTGTCCTGCGGGCCGCGTGGTATCGAACCACCCTGTCCCGCATGCGAAAACGGCGACTTCAGTCTGTGCTGGAGCTTCACCGACGGCGACATCAAGGCCGGCATCCATTCCGGGGTGTCGGCCGACGTGACCGGCGGCTACGCCGAGCTGATGCCCGCCCACGACAGCATGCTGCACCCGGTGCCCGAGTCCGTGCCCGACGAACTGGCGGTGTTCGCCGACCCGTTCTCGGTGTCGCTACATGCGATCACCCGGCATCCGCCGCCGCCGTCGGGCCGGGTGCTGGTGTACGGAGCCGGCTCCCTCGGGTCTTGCGCGGTCGCCATCCTGACCGCGCTCTATCCCGATGTCGAGGTCGCGGTGGTGGCGCGCTTCGACGCCCAGGCCCAACTGGCCGACCGGCTCGGGGCCGCGAAGGTGCTGGCGCCCGAACCGCGTCTGGCCTTGATCGAGGAGTTGGTCGCCTGGGGTGGTGGCAGGCTGCGGCAGCCGATGCAGGGCCTGCCGATGGCGTATCCCGGTCCGATCGACGTCGTCTACGACACGATCGGCAAACCGGAGACGTTCGAGGTCGGGGTGCGGGTGCTGGCGTCGCGGGGAACCCTGGTGAAGGCGGGTGTGCACGCGCCGGGTCGGTGGGAGTGGAGCCCGTTGTACTTCAAGGAGATCAGCTGGGTGGGTTCCAACGCGTTCGGCTTGGAGGAAGTAAACGGCGTCCGCAAGCACGCCATCGACCACTACCTTGACCTGGTCGTCGACGGGCGGGTGGACCTCGGCCCTGCGCTGACGCACACTTTCCGGCTCGGTCAGTGGCGCGAGGCATTCCTTGCGATCGCCGACCAGGAGCACAGCGGCGCGGTGAAGGTGGCCATCGACCAGCGCTAGCTACATCGGGTTTTGTCGCAGGTAGGTGTAGACGCTCGCGAAGTTCCTGTTGACTTCATCGGGGATCGGCATCGGCCCGCCGAGAGCCCTTGCACCCCAGACGATCTGGGCTGTCCGTTCCACCAGCGCGGTCACGTGCAGCGCCTTGTCCGGCCGTGGGCCGACCGCGACCAATCCGTGGTTGGCGATCAACGCAGCCGCCCTGCCCTCCAGCGCCTTGACCGCATTGTGGCCGACGTCGGGGGTGCCGGATGCCGCGTAGTCCGCGCAGCGAATCTCCCCGCCGCAGTACACGGCGAACTCGTCGATGCAGGCCGGGATCGGTTGGTGCGCGACGGCGAACATGGTGGCCCACACCGGATGACTGTGGATCACGCTGCCGATGTCGTCGAATGCGCGGTAGCAAGCGAGATGCAGCTGCATCTCCGATGAAGGGGACCGGCCGTCGGTCGCCTGCACCACGGTGCCGTCCACGCCGACCACCACGAGATCGTCAATTGTCATGTCCGCGTAGTCCACCGATGACGGCGTGATGACGAGATTGCCGTCCTCGCGACGGGCCGAGATGTTCCCAGCCGTGCCCTCCACCAGGCCGCGCCGCAACATGTCCTTTGCCGCAGCCAGCACAGCCGCTTCGGGGTTGTCCACGAATCTCACGACCCGAGCACCTCCGGGTTGACGATGTGGGCCGGCGTGCCATCCGACAGCAGCGCTTCGAGCCCGTCGGCAACCATTTCTGCCTGCCGCGCCTCAGTGTTCCACGTGGCCCCGCCGATATGTGGCGTCAGGACCACGTTGGACAGGCCGGCCAGCGGATGCTCGACGGGCAGCACTTCCCCCTCGAAATGGTCAAGGCCCGCCGCGGCCACCTTGCCGCTCTTCAGCGCGTTCACGAGCGCGTCGGTGTCGTGCAGCTGGGCGCGGGCGGTGTTGAGGAACACCACGCCGTCGCGCATGGCCGCGAACTGCTCGACGCCGATCATCCCGACGGTGGCGTCGGTGACCGGAGCGTGCATCGAGACGATGTCGGCCTGGGCGAACAGGTCGTCGAGGCTGTGGAGGGCCTCGTCGTTGTACGGGTCGTGGGCGATGACCGACACGCCAAGCCCGACCAGCCGCCAACGCAGCGCCCGGCCGACAGCCCCGAGGCCCACCAGGCCGGCCGTTCGTCCGGCGATTTCGCCGGCGCGGAACCGTTGGTAGGGGATGGTTCCGTCGCGAAACACCTGGCCGGACCGCACATCCGCGTCGGCGGGCAGCAGGTGACGGGTGGTTGCGAACAGCAGCGCGACGGCCATCTCGGCGACCGCGGCGGCGTTGCGGCCCGGCGTGTGCAGAACCGGGATCCCGGCGGCGGTCGCGCCGGGAACGTCGACGTTGTTGGGATCACCGCGGGTCGATGCGACGGCCCGCAGCGGGAGCTCGAACACCGGTCCGCACACCGAATCGGATTCCACCACAAGGACATCGGCGCCTTCTGCCCTGGCGCGGTCGGCCAGCTGCTCGGCGGTGTAGATCCGCAGCGGGGTCTTGTCGATCCATGGGTCGTAGACCACGTCGACCAGCTGACGCAGCTTGTCGAAACCCGGTCCGCGCAGCGGGGCGGTCACCAGGGCACGCGGTCTGGGGCTCACGTCTGCCCATGCTGGCGTACGGTGACGCCCGTGTCACGCGAAGAGGTGACAATCGGCATCGACATCGGTACGACCGCGGTCAAGGCGGTGGCCGCCGACGAGCAGGGCCGGGTGGTGGCTCGGACCCGGATTCCGCACCGGCTGCGGGTACCGGAAGCGGACAAACTCGAGCACGACGCGCAGGAAGCCTGGCGCGACGGGCCGTTGGCGGCCCTCGAGCAGCTGGGCCGTCCCGATGCCCGTGCGGTGGCCGTCTCGGCGATGGTGCCGTCCCTGACGGCGGTCGACGCCGACGGCATTCCGATCACGCCGGGGCTGCTGTACGGCGACAGCCGCGGCAGGGTTTCGACCCCGACCAGCGGCATGGGGTTCATGGTGGGCGAGGCGGCCGAGTTCCTGCGCTGGACGGCGCGAGAGGCGCCGGGAGCGGCGGGGTACTGGCCCGCCCCCGCCGTGGCCAATCACGCGCTGGCGGGCGAGGCGGTGATCGACTTCGCCACCGCGTTCACCACCCTGCCGCTGTTCGACGGAACCGGGTGGAATGCAGAAGAATGTGCCGACTGCGGCGCGTCGGTCGACCACATGCCGCGGGTGGAAAGCGCGGGCACCGCCGTCGGCCAGATGCACGACAGTGACGCCGTGCTGGCTGCGGGCGCCATCGACGCCGTCTGCGAACAGATGGTCGCCGGCGCCGATCGGGACGGCGATGTGCTTGTGCTGTGTGGCACCACGCTGATCGTCTGGGCGACCATTCCCGAGGCCCGCGATGTGCCCGGCTTGTGGACCATTCCCCACACAGCGGAGGGCAAGTGTCAGATCGGGGGCGCCAGCAACGCCGGTGGGCTGTTCCTGAATTGGGTGGATCGCCTTGTGGCGCCCGGTAATTCAACGATGGCCGATCCGGGGCGGGTGCCAGTGTGGTTGCCGTACCTGCGGGGTGAGCGCACGCCCTACCACGATCCGGACCGTCGCGGCGTGCTCGCGGGGCTCAATCTCACGCACGACGCCGCGGCTCTGCGCCGGGCGGCCTACGAGGCCTCCGGATTCGTTGTCCGCCACCTCATCGAGCTGGGCGCAGCGCCGGTGTCGCGCATCGTGGCGACCGGCGGCGGGACCCGCGTCGAGCCGTGGATGCAGGCCATCGCCGACGCGACCGGACATCCCGTCGAGGTGTCGGCTGTGCCGGAGGGGGCGGCGCTCGGGGCCGCGTTCCTCGGCCGAATGGCGACGGGCCTGGAGTCGTCGATCGCCGACGCAGCAAGGTGGGCATCGATCGAGCGCACCGTCGAGCCGGATCTCGCCTGGCAGGACCCGATGGAGGAGCGCTACGGGCGGTTCCTGGAGCTGGCAGGCGGGGTATGAGATGCCGCCCGCTGAAACGCTAACGCTTGACTGCGCTCAGGTAGCTCATCTCGGCAAACAAGCCCATGGCTCCGTCGTCAGGAAATTCAAATCCATTGGCGGCGTAGGCCTCCCGCATCGGCTGTGCCGACACGTCCCAGCCGTGGCCGGTGAGGTACTCGATGCCCCAAGGCTGACAGGTCGGTGCTCGGCGTGCGCCTGAAGTTGAGCGGGCGGCCTTTCTTCGGCCCGCTGGGCTCCGGCGTGGCCCGGGCGGCGAAAGCTGACCTGCAGCAATCGGGCTTGCTCCACCACCGCATCGACGTCGGACACTCGGGGCGTTCGATGAACCGCTATCGCAAAGCCCCGCACGCCACCGCGCGATCTGCAGCAGAATCAGGGCAAGCGGAATGATGCCGCCGCGGAAGGGTGGAAACCGACATGCCTAGACCACTGGACGGACTGAGCCAGGCGCTGGCGAGGACGCCGGCAGGGCTCGAGGGTCGTGATCCCGAGTTCATCCGCGAGATGCTGCCTCGGCTCTGGCTGGGTGTCCAGCTTTACTTCCGGGCCGAGGTGAACGGGTTGGAGAACGTCCCGGACGAGCCGGTTCTGTTCGTCGGCAACCACAGTGGCGGAGCGAACACCCCCGACACGTTCGTGTTCACCCTCGCCTACCACACCTACTTCACGGTGGAGGGTCGTCCGCTGGTCGCGCTGGCGCACGAGGTCGTCGTGCGGATCCCGGTGATCGGCGACATCGCCCGTAAGTTCGGGATGGTGCAGGCCGGGCAGTCGGCCGCTGCGGACATCCTGCGCGAGGGCGCCAACGTGCTCGTCTACCCGGGCGGAGACGTGGAGGCGCTGCGACCCTGGAGGCAGCGCAACAAGATCGTGTTCGACGGCCGGAAGGGCTTCCTCAGGCTGGCACATGGGAGCGGGGTCAAGATCGTGCCCGTCGTCGCTGTCGGTGGTCAGGAGACATTCTTCGTCCTCAACGACGGCCGGAAGACCGCGAAGCTGCTCCGCTTCGACAAGCTGTTCCGGGTGAAAACGTTGCCGATCAGTTTGAGCTTCCCGTGGGGGCTGCTGCCGGGAGACCTTCCGCACATCCCGTTTCCTGCCAAGATCCGAATCCAGGTGCTGCCGCCGATCGACCTACGCGAGCTCTTCGGCGACGACCCAGACTGGGACGAGGCCTACGGCTACGTGACCTCAGTGATGCAGGTGGCCCTGTCGAGCCTCGCCGCAAAGACCGTCCTCCCGGTGCTGAGCTGATGGGTACGGTCACCAGGTCCGCGTTGGTCCCTCGCCCCGTCGAGGAGGTCGCGAAGGTGGCGACCGAACCCGGCGTGGTCTTCCCGATCATCGACGGTTTCGGCAAGTTCGACCAAATCGCCCGAAACCCTGACGGCTCGGAGGAATGGAACCTCCATCTCGACGTCGGAACGATCCACGTGGGCGGCCGGATACTGGTCGAGCCGCCGTCCGGGTACACCCTGGTCTGGCGTTCCCGCCGGGGCTCGCGCCACAACGCGCGCATTGAGGTCTCCCCGGCCGAGGGCGGCACGTTGGTGACCATGTCGGTCACCGTCGAGATCGCCGGCTGGCTAGCCGGGTGGGTTACCAGCATCCTCTTCCAAGGCATCCTGGCCCGGCACATCGAAGCCGGGCTGGAGCAGTTGCGCCACCACATCGAGTACGGCGCCTGACGCGGCGCGTGGTCAGTCGAAGCGGGGCGTATTCTCCCGCCCGCCGAACGCCGCGATGAGTTGTTCGGCCTTGCTGTCGGCGGCGGCCAGGGCGGATGCGGCAACGGTTGCGGTCGCGACGCCGGTCGGCCACCCTCCACGGAAGTGACGGAATCGGCACCGTTGCTGAGGTTCGCTTCTTCCTCCGCCTCGAAACTCGGTCTCCGGGTCGCGTCACGGAGGTCGCATGTTCCATTTCTTGATCGCGAATCGGAACAAGAAGTAGTAGACGGCGAAGAACGCAACGCCCTCCGGCGTGGGCGAGCCCGATGGAGGACGGGTATGGGCGCTTCCTGAAACTGGCTCGCGGAGTTAACGTTTGATCGCGGCCAGGTAGCTCATGTCGGCGAAGAAGCCGATGACTCCGTCCTCGGGATATTCGAATCCATTGGCTTCCCACGCTTCCTGCATCGTTTGCGCCGAGACGTTCCAGCCGTGCCCGGTCAGGTATTCGATGACGTCGTTGCGCTCGTCCTGGTAGATGAGCTCGCCCATCTGAATGTCGTGCCCGTATGTCTTGAGCCGATCCGCGATCAGTTGTGCGCGCTCATCGGAGAACATGCCGATGTCGGGGATGTGCTCGGTGGCGACCCTGCTACCAGGCGCGCTCAGCTCGGTGATCCTGTCGAACAGCAGGTCCTGGGCTTCGGATGGCAGGTAGATCAGCAGCCCCTCGGCCGTCCAAGCGGTTGGCTGGTCCGGGTCGAAACCGTTGTCCAGCAATGCTTTCGGCCAGTCATTGCGAAGGTCGACGGCGATGGTCCGCCGGTCCGCCCTTGGCTGCGCGCCAATGTCACCGAGCGTGCGTGTCTTGAATTCGATGACCTCGGGCTGGTCGATCTCGAAGACGGTCGTCCCCTTCGGCCACGCCAGCCGATACGCCCGCGCGTCCAGACCCGCCGCCAGGATCACCGCTTGGCGTACGCCTGCTCCGGCGGCATCGGTGAAAAGCCGATCGAAGTGGCGGGTTCGTACCGCCATCCCCTCGGCCGCCCGCCGCAGGTTGAATCTGGGGTCGACGTCCTCCAGGTCGATCTCGCCGCTGAGCCAGCCGGGTGAAGACGTCGACGCCGACGGCGCGCACCAATGGCTCGGCATACGGGTCGCTGATCAACGCGCCATCGGTGCTGGTTGCTATCGCGCGGGCAGCCGCCACCATCGTCGCGGTCGCCCCCACGCTGGAAGCCAGATCCCACGTGTCGTCATGAGTTCGCGTCATTCACATCCCCTGTCGAGAAGCTGTCTGCATTTACTTAGCTGATGTAACGAGCTTAAGCCGACTGTACGCTCAGAACCTGTAAAGCTGTTCAGCCAGACCGCCCACCCCAGCGGATGCAGGGCTGATGTGCCACAACTGTTACTCTCGTAGACTGTTTGACGCGTGACTCCGCAGGCTGGGCGCAGGTTTAGATGGCCTGGGCTGACTAGCACCCAGGCTGGCCGGGGCCTCCGCATACACGACTTAACCGACGCTGGTAGGACCAGCCCCATTTGGCACGCCGCGATTTGAGCCCGGCTGCGCAGGAGGAAGAGTGCTTTCGGCTTTCATCTCATCGCTGCGGACAGTCGACCTGCGACGCAAGATTCTGTTCACCCTGGGCATCCTGATCCTGTACCGGATCGGCGCGTCGATCCCGTCGCCCGGCGTCAACTACCCCAACGTGCAGAAGTGCATCGAGCAGCTCAGCGGCGGCGACTCGGCGCAGATCTACTCGCTGATCAACCTGTTCTCCGGCGGCGCGCTTCTGCAGTTGGCGGTGTTCGCGATCGGCATCATGCCCTACATCACCGCCAGCATCATCGTGCAGCTGCTTGGCGTGGTCATCCCTCGCTTCGAGGAGCTGCGCAAAGAAGGCCAAGCGGGCCAGGCCAAGCTGACGCAGTACACCCGCTACCTCTCGATCGCGCTGGCCCTTCTGCAGGCCACCAGCATCGTGGCGCTGGCCGCCAATGGCGGGCTGCTGCAGGGCTGCACCCTCGAGATCATCCAGGACCAGTCCATCTTCACGTTGTCCGTCATCGTCATCGTGATGACCGCCGGCGCGGCGCTGGTGATGTGGATGGGCGAGCTGATCCAGGAGCGCGGCATCGGCAACGGCATGTCGCTGATCATCTTCGCCAGCATCGCCGCCCGAATCCCGGCAGAAGGCAAGAGCATCCTGGACAGCCGCGGCCCGGTGATCTTCACCGCGGTCTGTGTTGCCGCCCTGTTCATCCTCGCCGGCGTGGTGTTCGTCGAGCAGGGCCAGCGCCGCATCCCGGTCCAGTACGCCAAGAGAATGGTCGGCCGCCGAATGTATGGCGGCACGTCGACGTATCTGCCGCTGAAGGTCAACCAGGCGGGTGTCATCCCGGTGATCTTCGCGTCGTCGCTGATCTACATTCCGAACCTGATCACCCAGCTGATCCAGAGCGGCAGCAGCAACCCGGGAACCGGTTGGTGGGAGAAATTCGTCGCGAACCACCTGACCAACCCGGCCAGCCTTTCCTACATCGCGACCTACTTCGGCCTGATCGTCTTCTTCACCTACTTCTACAACTCGGTCCAGTTCAACGTCGACGAGCGCGCCGATGAGATGAAGAAGTACGGCGGCTTCATTCCCGGTATCCGGCCCGGCAAGCCGACCGCCGACTACCTGCGTTTCGTACTCAACCGGATCACCCTTCCGGGCTCGATCTATCTCGGCGTCATCGCCGTGCTGCCGAACCTGTTCCTGCAGGTTGGCAATACCGGAGGCGTGCAGAACTTGCCGTTCGGCGGTGTAGCGGTTCTGATCATGGTTGGCGTCGGATTGGATACGGTCAAACAGATCGAGAGCCAGCTGATGCAGCGCAACTACGAAGGGTTCCTGAAGTGAGAGTCGTACTGCTCGGCCCGCCGGGGGCGGGCAAGGGGACGCAGGCCCAGAAGCTGGCTGAGAAGCTCGGCATTCCGCAGATATCCACAGGCGACCTCTTCCGGGAGAACATCAGCTCCGGAACGCCACTCGGCCTGGAAGCCAAGCGCTACCTCGATGCGGGCGACCTGGTGCCGTCAGAGCTGACGAACAAGTTGGTCGAGGACCGCATCGAGCAGCCCGACGCCGCTGACGGCTTCATCCTCGACGGCTATCCCCGCTCGGTGGCGCAGGCGCAGGCGCTCGACGAAATGCTCAAGAACCACTTCACCAAGCTCGACGCCGTGGTGGAGTTCGCGGTGTCCGAGGAGGAGCTGTTCAATCGCCTAAAAGCCCGTGGCCGCGCCGACGACACCGAAGACGTCATCCGCAACCGCATGCAGGTGTACCGCGACGAAACCGAGCCGTTGTTGGAGTACTACAGCCACAACAACCTGCAGAGCGTCGACGCGGTCGGGGGCGTCGACGAGGTTTTCGCCCGCGCGCTCCGCGCACTCGGCAAATAACCGATGATCGCCCTGCCGGGCCTGCGCAACCGCAAGGTGGTCGAGCCACGCAGCCCTGGTGAACTCGACGCAATGGCCACCGCCGGATCGCTGGTCGCCGCCGCGCTGCAGGCCGTGCGTCAGGCCGCCGCGCCCGGGGTGTCCACCCTGACCCTCGACGAGATCGCCGAGTCGGTGATCCGCGACGGGGGCGGAACCCCGTCGTTCCTCGGCTATCACGGCTTTCCCGCCAGCATCTGCTCGTCCGTGAACGACCGCGTTGTGCACGGCATTCCGTCGCCCACCGAAACCCTCGCAGCCGGCGACCTGGTGTCCATCGACTGCGGCGCGATCGTCGACGGTTGGCACGGGGATTCGGCGATCACGTTCGGTGTCGGGGAGCTGATCCCGATCGACGAGGCGCTGTCGCAGGCCACCAAGGATTCGATGGAGGCCGGCATCGCCGCGATGGTGCCGGGCAACCGGCTCACCGACGTCTCGCACGCCATCGAGACGGGCACACGGGCGGCCGAGCAACGTTATGGCCGCAGATTCGGCATCGTCGCGGGCTACGGGGGTCACGGCATCGGCAGGAGCATGCACATGGACCCGTTCCTGCCCAACGAGGGCCAGCCGGGGCGGGGGCCGTATCTGGCCGCCGGGTCTGTGCTGGCCATCGAACCGATGCTGACCCTCGGCACGTCAAAGACCGTGGTGCTGGCCGACGAGTGGACCGTGGTCACCGCCGACGGCTCACGCGCCGCCCACTGGGAACACACCGTTGCTGTGACCGACGACGGGCCGCGTATTCTGACCCGCTAGATCGCCCGACTGCCCAGTTGGTTGGGCATAACCTGTGAACCGGATGGTCCTCGGCCTCGTATTAACGAGGGAGGTGTGAATGGAAGATCCGGAAGCCGACTTGATGCGGGTGCTTTACGACGAGCACGCTGCAGCTTTGTGGCGCTACGCCGTGCGGCTTACCGGGGATCAGGCAAGGGCAGAGGATGTGGTGCAGGAAACGTTGCTGCGGGCTTGGCAGCACCCAGAAGTAACCGACGGTGACAGGCCGGCGCGAGCCTGGCTGTTCACCGTCGCCCGAAATATGATCATTGACGAGCGGCGCAGCGCCAGGTTTCGAAGCGAGACCGGAACCCCGGACCCCGAGAAGACCTACGATCGCGCCGGACCCGATGAGGTGGATTCCGCCTTGGACCGAATGCTGTTGAGCGGCGCCCTGGCCCAGTTATCCCCTGAGCACAGGGCGGTGATCAAACGGTCGTACTACCAGGGCTGGACGACCGCGCAGATCGCCGCCGACCTTGACATCGCCGAAGGCACCGTGAAATCGAGGCTGCACTACGCCGTTCGGGCGTTGCGGCTGACACTGCAGGAAATGGGGGTGACCCGATGACGCAATCCGCAAACCGCGATGACGATTTGCGCGACGACGACCCGTACGCAATGTGGGACGCCGCCTACGTCCTTGGCTCACTGTCGGGAGATGAACGGCGCGAGTTCGAAGAGCATCTCGCGACGTGTCCACGGTGCAGGGCTGCCGTCGCTGAACTGAGCGGCATCCCCCCGTTGTTGGCGCATCTCGACGCCGTCGAAGTGGAAGCGCTCGACGACCCGGCGGCGGAGGCACCGCCGTTGCGTCCCGAGGTGCTCGACACGCTGCTGCAGAAGGTCGAGTGGCGACGTCGGCGCACCCGCAGGCGCAGTGTGATCACGCTGGCCGCCGCGGCGGCCGTGCTGGCCGTGGCCTTGGTGGTCGGCATCTTGCCCGGCATCCGCGGGCAGGGCGGCGAAACGCCGATGGCGTCCGAGTTGACGATGAGCAAGGTGGCGCAGACGCCTATTAACGCCACCGTCACCCTGACGGGTTTCGGCTGGGGCACCCGCATCGACATGGTCTGTACCTACGGCGACTATGCGAGCCGCGGAGAGGCGACGACACAGAACCTGTCGATGGTCGTGGTGGGCCACAACGGAACTCAGAGCGATATCGCGACCTGGGTCGGTGTGAACGGCGCCACCGCCTTGCCGAGCGGCAACACGACGATGCCGAAGGATCAGATCAAGTCCGTACAGCTCGTCGACACCGACACGAGAACGGTTCTGCTGCAAACAGACCTGTGAGTCGCGGTCACTTGGTGAACCCAGGTTACTCGCGAGTCGTGTCACTTGCAGGTGTGGAAGCAGGTGAATGAATGGCCAAAAGACATCGGGTGGTCGACCACATAGTCGGCTATCTGGCGGCGACCGGAGTGGAGTACATCTTCGGCGTCGACGGTGCCAACATCGAGGATCTCTACGACGCCGCGCACTTCCGCGACGACATCACCGCCGTCCTGGCCAAGCATGAGTTCTCCGCGGCCACCATGGCCGACGGGTACAGCCGAAGCGGTGCCGGGCTCGGCGTCGTGGCCGCAACCTCCGGCGGCGGCTGCCTGAACACCGTCGCCGGACTCGGCGAGGCGTTGGCCAGCCGGGTGCCGGTGCTGGCACTGATCGGCCAGGCCCCGACGACCCTCGACGGCCGCGGCGCCTTCCAGGACACCAGTGGCCGAAACGGCGCACTGAACGGTGAGGCGTTGTTCTCCGCGGTGTCGGTGTTCTGCCGACGGGTGATGTCGCCGGACGACATCGCAACGGCACTGCCCGAGGCCATAGCGGCGGCCCAACGTGGCGGCCCCGCAGTTCTGCTGCTGCCGAAGAACATTCAGCAGGCCGACCTGGATTTCGCGGCCTCGGTGAACGGCAACGTTCGCCGGCTTGTCGGTCGGCAATCAGCTCGGGGACCCGCAGGCCATCGCGCGGGCGCTGCGGCACGCCGACGGCCCGATCACAATCATCGCCGGCGAGCAGGTCGCTCGCGACGACGCCCGCGCCGAACTCGCGCAGCTTACGTGCGATGCTGCGCGCTCGGGTGGCCACCGTCCCCGATGCCAAGGACGTCGCGGGCACACCGGGCCTCGGATCGTCCTCGGCGCTCGGGGTGACCGGCGTGATGGGACATCCGGGGGTCGCCACCGCGATCGCCGACAGCGCGTTGTGCCTACTGGTCGGCACCCGACTGACGGTGACCGCGCGCGCAGGACTGGACGACGCGCTGGCGTCGGTGCCGACCTACTCGATCGGGTCGGCGGTGCCGTTCGTGCCGTCCACCCACGTCCATACCGAGGACCTGCGCGGATCCCTGACACTGCTGACGCAGGCGTTGAACGGCAACGGCCGTCCGACCCGCCTTCGGGTGCCGGACCAGGTGCCGAGGACCGAGTTGCAACCGCCGCCGCACGACGGCCCGGGGGTGCGCTACCGCGAGGCGATGGCCGTGCTGGATGCCGCGCTGCCGGACGGCGTCGACATCATCGTCGACGCCGGAAACATCGGCGCCTCGGCGATCCACCACCTGCCCGCCCGCCGCGACGGGCGATTCATCGTCGCGTTGGGCATGGGCGGCATGGGATACAGCTTCGGCGCCGGCGTGGGTGTGGCGCTCGGGCGCCGGCGGCGGACGGTCGTCATCGCGGGAGACGGCTCATTCTTCATGCACGGCATGGAGATTCACACCGCGTTGCAGTACCGCCTGCCCGTGACGTTCCTGCTGTTCGACAACCATGCGCATGCGATGTGCGTGACTCGCGAGCAACTGTTCTACGAGGATCTGTACAGCTACAACCGTTTTGGCCCAAGCCGGTTGGGCGCGGGCCTGGCGGCCATGTTTCCCGGTCTGGCGTCCGTCGACGTCGACACGATCGACGAATTGCCCGCAGCGTTGCAGGCCGCACTCGAGGTGGACGGCCCGTCGGTCGTCAGCGTCGAGTGCTCGGCCGACGAAATCCCGCCATTCGCAAACTTTCTCGGCAAGGCGGCCGTGAAGAAACCTGCTATCGCAGAGGAGAACATTTCCAATGTCGTTGCCCGCGCTTGATGATATCACCGCCCACCGAGGCACCACCGACCCGATCGACGGGGTCATCCGCGTCGAGACGTCGCCGAGGGAGAAGGCCACGCCGATCATCATGGAGATGATGCGGTCGGTCTACCCGCACGACGAGGTATTCGGAACCTATTGCACCGTCAATGATTACATCGACTGTCCGCCCGACGAGCTGTTCGACTACATGGCCGACACCCGCTGCCTGGAGGAGTGGACATACAGCCTGCGGGGTTTCGCCCCGACCGAGGAACCAGGGCTGTGGGAGGCCTACGACAAGCTCGGGGGACCCAGCCGGCAGCCCGATCTACACCCGCACGGTCGCCAACAAGGAGGCCCGCACGGTCGACTACCACTGCGCGTGGGACCAGGGCAAGCACCTGTGGATGATCTACCTGATGCGGATCGTCGATGCGCAGGTGGTGTTCGACAAGCCCGGATCCGTGGTGCTGTGGACCAATTGTCACCATCCGTTCTACGACAAGAATCCCTATCCCGAGACCGCGCCGCCGAAGCGTCCGGTGTGGGTGGGGGATTTCTGGGACATGTTCGGGCCCGGCCATCTGCTGGAACTGAAGAACCTCAAGGCAATTGCCGAATACCGGCATCACAACGGCTTGCCGGTGACACCGGCCTGGATGAGATGAGGACCGCGCCATGACCGTCAGCCTGCTCGATATTTCGACGTATCTGCCCGGAGAGCCGGTCCGCGCCGACTACTACGCCGGATTCGCCGAATCCGACGATCTGCGTGAGAACGTGATGTTCAAGGCGCCGAAGTTCCGCCACCACGTGGCCGAGGACGAGACGGCCATCGACATGGTGGAACGGGCCGCCGCGGGTCTCATCGAACGCCACGGCCAAGACACCATCGCGAACATCGACATCCTGATCACCCACGTGCAGCTGCCGGACGTGCCGTTCTACGGCGGCGGCGGCGGGATGGCGCATCGCCTTGGCATGAAACCGAATTGGGTGCTCGACCTGCACAACGGTGGCTGTGCGGCCTTCGTGCTCGGGAATGAAGGTGGCCCGCAGCCTGATCGAGTCCGGGCAGGGCGAGACGGCGCTGATCGCCGTCGCGCAGAACGCGGCCGGCACGATCTTCGACCAGGAGACCATCCGGCCCGAAGGCACAGGCCTCGGTGCCCGGCGACGGTGCGGCCGTCGGTCTGGTTGCGCTGTCGGACAAGTCGCCGATCCTCGACATCGAATGCCGCACCTACGGCGAATTCGCCGGCGACATGGCGATCGCCATGAATCCGCCCCGCAAGTGGTGGGAGGCGGGTCCCGGCGAGGGCTCCATCGGGTTCACCGAGAGCAAGATCACCAAGGTGCTGGCGCGCGGCAACCGTCAGGTGCCCGAGGTCTCCTATGCGGTCTGCGACCGAATCGGCATCAAGCCAAAGGATCTCGACCTTCTCGTGACCAACCAGCCGAACAGGGCGTTCCTGCGGAACTGGCGGGAGGCGCTGGAGCTGCCGAGGGAGCGGCATCGCGACACGTTCGAGCAGTGCGGCAACCTGTTCGCCGCCGGAATACCGATCAACCTCGAGCGGGCGATCTCCGACGGTCAGCTCAAGAAGGGTGACGTGGCGATGATGGCCGCGTTCGCGCACGCAGGCGACTTCGCAGGTGCGGCCGCGATCAAGTGGGGCGGTCGGGACTGATGACGACCGCGAAGTGCGACTTGACCGAGGCGGTCTCCGCGCTGCCGAACGCGGTGAACCCGTTGGCGCTGTCGCTCAACGAGAATCCGTTCCCGCCGCTGCCGGGGGTGCGGTCGGCGCTGACCGAGTCCGTCGACGTGGCGAACCGGTATCCGGAGTTCCTGCCCGAGCGGCTGCGTGCGTTGATCGCCGGCCACGTCGGCGTTGGCGAGGAGCAGGTGGTGATCGGCGCCGGCGCGACGGGCGTGATCATGCAGGTGCTCAGCGCGGTGACCAGTCCGGGGGACCGGATGGTGATGACATCGCCGACGTTCGACGGATATCCGATTTTCGCCCAGATGGCCCGGCTGGTTTCGGTCACCGTGGCGCTGGACGAGCACGGCCACCACGACCTCGATGCCATGGCCGAGGCGGCCGGCCAGGCACGGGTCGTGGTGGTCTGCCGTCCACACAATCCGACAGGCACCGTCGAGCCGGCGGCCGACATCGAGCTGTTCCTGCAGCGGGTGCCGTCCGACACCGTGGTGCTGCTGGACGAGGCCTACGTCGAATTCCTTGCCCCGGAGCACCGCGTGGACGCGCTGGCACTGGTCAAGCGGTTCCCCAATGTGGTGGTGCTGCGCACCTTTTCAAAGGCATACGGGCTCGCCGGTCTGCGGATCGGATACGGCTTCTGCGCACCCGATCTGGCCAGGCGCCTGTGGACGATGCAACTGCCGTTCGGTATCGGCATCACCGGTCTGGTGGCGGTCGCGGCATCCTATGACGCGGAAAACCAGCTGCAGCAACGGATCCGGATGATCGCCTCGGAGCGTAGGTACTTGCGAAATCGGTTGCACGCGATGGGGGTGTACAGCACCGACGGGCATGCCAACTTCGTGTACCTGCCGGCGAACAGTCGCCCGTGGCGGCAGTTCTTCGAGGGCTCGGGCCTGCAGATCCGTGACTACGCCGACGGCAGCGTGCGGATCACCGTGGGGAACCGTCAGTCCACCCGTGCGGTGTTGTCCGCGCTGGAGCCATTCGCGTCGCGCTGAATTCCGGTCTTCTCGGCCGCGGCCTGCGGTATGAAGAGGCGTGGCCTCAGAACCGCCGGCCGAGCCGCGCCGGCGAGATCCGATCGCCCTCGCGCGTGCCAACTGGCAGCGCGCCGGGTGGGGTGACGTCGCGGACGGGATGGTCGCGGTCACATCGGTGATGCGGGCACACCAGATCCTGCTGGCCCGCGTGGAGACGGCACTGCGGCCCTATGACCTCAGCTTCGCCCGCTACGAGCTGCTGCGGCTGCTGGCGTTCAGCCGCAACGGCGCGCTGCCGATCACCAAGGCGTCCGACCGGCTGCAGGTGCACGTCACCAGCGTCACCCACGCGATCCGGCGGCTGGAGGCACACGGCCTGGTGACACGGCTGCCGCACCCCACCGACGGCCGCACCACGCTGGTGCAGATCACCGATCTCGGCCGCTCCACGGTTGAGGACGCGACCGTGACACTGAACAACGACGTCTTCGCCGACATCGGCATCTCCGACGACGAATCGCGGACCCTGGCGGCGTCGATCGAAACGCTGCGTCGCCACGCCGGCGACTTCTGAGGCGCCGTTTGTGAATCTGACGACGGAAAACGTCGGAAACCGTCGTCAGATTCACAAACCAGCCAAGGTCCGACGATTTCTAGTCGTCCGCGACGTTCGGCAGCGGGATCGTCGCCGTCACCGCGGTCCCGGCGCCCGGCCGCGACCGGATGTTGAGCCTTCCGCCGACGATCTCGGCCCGCTCGGCCATCGACAGCAGGCCGTAGCCGCCCATCTCGTCGCTGCCCAGCGGATGCTCGAAGGTGTCGAAACCCACTCCGTCGTCGACGATCTCGAGGCGCGCGTTGTTCCCGGAGTCACCGGCGTCGACCGCGAACGTCAGCCGCGCCGTCGACGCGCCCGCGTGCTTGACGACGTTCTGCAGGCATTCCTGCGCGATGCGGTACAGCGCGATCTCGATGTGGTCGGGCAACCGGGTGTCGGTCACGTCGACCTTGACGTCGATCTGTCCGATCGACCGGGCCAGGCTGGCCAGGCCGCCGGCCAGGCCGAGGTCGTCGAGCACCGGCGGTCGCAGGCCGCCGATCGCCGCACGGGCTTCCTGCAGCGTCAGGTCGACCAGTTCCCTTGCCATGCTGAGCTGTTCGGCCATGGCGGCGGGATCGGTGACCGCGGCGCGGGTGGCCGCGTCCAGCCGGTAGGACAGCGTGATCAGCCGCTGTGAGATGCCGTCGTGGATATCGCCCGCCAGCCGGCGACGCTCGAGCTCCTGCGCCTCGATGACCTGCTCGACGAAATTCTCGTGCGCCCGTTCGCGGACCACCAGCTGGCGGTGCAGCCGGGCCTGGTGCAGCGCCCCGGCGATCAGCCGGCCGATCACGAGCAACAGCTCCACGTCGCGCGGCGTGAACTCCCGCTCTTCGACGGTGTGCACGTTGAGCACCCCGACCAGACCACCGGGGTCGGTTTCCATCGGCACCGACACCATCGACGTGAAGTCGGAACCACGGAGCGACTGGAACGGCATGTAGCGCGGATCGGACTCCTTGTCGTGGGTGATCACCACGGGCTCGCGGTGGCTGGCCACCCAACCGGAGATGCCGGACCCCAGCGGCAGCCGGATCTTGCCGACCTCGCTGTCGAACGGCGGCGTCGCCCCGGCCAGCGTCAGCGATCGGTCGCTGTCGTCGAGAACGTGCACGAAGCAGACGTCGGTGGCGGTGGCCGCGGTGATCATTCGGGCGGCCGCGGCGGCGAGCGGTTCGACGCCGGGGCCACTGGATGCCGCCTGGATCAACTCTCGCAGCAGCGCGAGTTCGCGATCGGCGTCGACGAGATCGCGAACAGCATTGGGGCGGAATGGACCCCCGCTCACCGGACTCATTGATAGATCCCCTCCCGCAACGCGGTCGCGACGGCGCCGGTCCGGTCGCTGACGCCGAGCTTGCGATAGATCGACCGCAGGTGGGTCTTCACGGTCTCGTCGCCGATCACCAGCTTGCTGGCGATGCCGCGGTTGGACAGGCCGTTGACGACGTAGGAGAGGATCTCGCTCTCCCGCTGCGTGAGGCCCTGACGTGCCCCGGGCCAGAACTCGTCGCGCTGCATCCTCGCCGCGGTGTCGACCGCCCTGGCCGCCATGCTGGGGTCGATGGCGGTGACACCGCTGTGCACGACCTCCAGCTGGCGCACCAGTTCGTCGCTGCTGATGCTCTTCAGCAGATATCCCGACGCGCCGACCCGCAGCGCCTGGAAGAGATACTGCTCGTCGTCGTAGACCGACAGCATGACGACCTTGCGGTCGGGCCGGCGCTCGCGCAGCGTCTGGCACAGATCCAGGCCGCTGGAGCCCTGCATGCGGACGTCGCTGAGCACCACGTCGGGATCGAGTTCGTCGACCACGCTGAGCGCCCGCTCAGCGCCGACGGCCTGCCCGACGACCTCCACCCGGTCGGAGAACGCAGCGAGCATCGCCTTGAGGCCCTCGATGACCATTTCGTGGTCATCTACCAGGACGATTCTGACCGCCGCCATGGCAATACCTTAGAACCGGCCTTCGTCAGGGTCACGCAACTTGGCCTGGCCAATCCCCCTAATGGGGGAGGCTCAACGGCTGTGGCATCGGTCACCCTGTTCAGGTGCCTATGACACAGCAGAAGACTTGGCGTGCCGGCAGGTTCTGGTGGGACTCTTCCTCGCCCCTCGGCGCCGACGTGTATCCGCTCCGCGCGGTGGTCTTCGACCTCGACGCCCTCGCCGACATCGAATGCGAGGGGCACCGGGTGGCCTACAACGCGGCGTTCGCCGCCCATGGCCTGGACTTCGAGTGGTCTGTCACGCGCTACCGGCAGCTGCTGGCCCTGAGCGACGAGCGCCAGCGGGTCTCTGCCGAACTGCGCAAGCGCGGCGTCTCCACCGAGTCCGACGTGCTGGCCCAGTTGCTGGCCGACGAGATCTACGCGACCAAGACGATGATGCTCGACGAGATGATCCTCGACGCCGACCTGGCGCCGAGGCCCGGGCTGGCCGACCTTGTCATGGACGCCTTCACCGCCGGCGTCTGGGTCGGAGTCGTCACAGGTGGCCAGCGAAGCTGGGCTGAGCCGTTGGTCCGACAACTGGTCGGCGACGGGGTCGTCGAAACGGTGGTCACCGCCGACGACGTCAAGAAGCCCATGCCGGATCCCGAGGCCTTTCAAACCGCACTGTGGGAACTCGGGATACCCGCGGAGAACGCGCTCGCTGTCACGGGTTCGGCCTCAGGGCTGCGGGCGGCGACCTCCTCGGGTCTGGCCACCGTGGTGATCACCGGTGCCGGTGCCCCGGATTTCCCCGCCGCTGTTGCGGTGCGCCCGGATTACAGCGGCAGCGAGCCGTTGCGGATCGCGGATTGCCAACGCCTGCACGGCCGTTTCTGGGCCGGGCGGAAGGTGTCAGCCGCGTAGCAGCTCGATAACCGCGCTGAAGTCCTTGTCCGCGTGGTCGGCTGCGTACTTGGCGTAGATCTCGGCGGCGTGGCTGCCCAGCGGCGCCGATGAGCCGGTCGAGGTCACCGCGTCCATCGCCAGGCCGAGATCCTTGTTCATCAGTGCCGTCGCGAAGCCCGGCTTGAAGTCGTTGTTCGCAGGCGAGGTGGGCACCGGGCCGGGAACCGGGCAGTTGGTGTGCACAGACCAGCAATTGCCCGTCGCACCGGTGATCACATCGAACAGCGACTGTGCGGACAGGCCCAGCTTCTCGGCCAGCACGAAGGCTTCTCCGACGGCGATCTGCTGCACGGCGAGCACCATGTTGTTGCACAGCTTGGCGCTCTGGCCATTGCCCGAGCCGCCGCAGTGAATGATCTTGCCCGCCAGCGGTTCCAGCACCGGGCGCGCGCGGTCGACGGCATCGTCCTCACCGCCCACCATGAACGCGAGCGTGCCCGCCGTGGCGCCCTTGACACCGCCGGACACCGGGGCATCGAGTTGCGCGAAACCTCGTTCGATGGCCTGTTTGTGGATGTCGCGGGCATCGGCAACCGAGATTGTCGAGGTGTCGATGAACAGCGCTCCGGCCTTCGCTGCGGGCAGCACCTCGTCGTAGCAGGCCTTGACGATGGCGCCGTTGGGCAGCGACGTGATCACCACGTCGGCGTCGGCCACCGCCTCGGCGCCGGTGTCGAAGACCTTGGCGCCCTTGTCTTCCGCCGCTGCCTTCAAGGCGGGCACCGGGTCGAACCCGCGCACGGTGTGGCCGGCCGCGACGAGGTTGGCCGCCATCGGACCGCCCATGTTGCCCAGTCCCAAGAACGCGATCGTGGTCATCGATTACGGCCTCCCTATACGGACGCGCGGGCCCGGGCGGCTTCGGCCCGACCGATGACCACGCGCATGATTTCGTTGGTTCCCTCGAGTATTCGGTGCACCCGCAGATCGCGGACGATCTTCTCCAGGCCGTACTCGGTCAGATAGCCGTAGCCGCCGTGGAGTTGCAGAGCCTGATCGGCGACATCGAAGCAGGCGTCGGTGACATACCGCTTGGCCATCGCGCACAACTCCACCTTGTCTGGGTGGTCGTTGTCGAGCGCAGTTGCCGCCCGCCACAACAGGGTTCGTGATGTCTCCAGCGCCGTGGCCATGTCGGCGAGCTTGAACCGGATGGTCGGTTCGTCGAGCAGAGCACCGCCGAACGCCTGGCGGTCGGCCAGGTAGCTTGCCGCCTTCGCGTAAGCCGCCTGGGCGCCGCCGAGTGAGCACGCAGCGATGTTGATCCGCCCGCCGTTGAGGCCGTTCATCGCGATGGAGAAGCCGGTGCCCTCGCCTTCGGCGCCGCCGAGCATCGCGTCGGCAGGCACGCGTACGCCTTCGAAGATGACCTGCGCGGTGGGTTGGGCGTGCCAGCCCATCTTCTCCTCGTTGGCACCGAAACTCAGCCCCGGCGTTCCCATTTCGACGATGAACGCGGAGATGCCGCGGGGGCCGTCACCGCCGGTGCGGGCCATCACGATGTACACGTCCGACGCACCAGCGCCGGAGATGAACTGCTTTACGCCGTCGATCACGTAGAAGTCGCCAGCCGAATCAGAACAGCGGACGGCCTTGGTGCGTAGTGCGCTCGCGTCCGAACCGGCACCCGGCTCGGTCAGGCAGTAACTGGCGATCGACTCCATCGAGGCCAGCCTCGGCACCCACGACTTGCGTTGTTCGTGCGTGCCGTACGTGTCGACCATCCACGCGCACATGTTGTGGATGGACAGGAACGCGGCGACGGTGGGATCGGCGGCGGCCAGTTGCTCGAAGATGCGCACGGCGTCGATGCGGCGCAGTCCGCTTCCGCCGGCGTCCTCGCGGCAGTAGATCGCCGCCATGCCCAGCTCGGCAGCCTCACGCAGCTCGTCGACCGGGAAGTGATGCGAGCTGTCCCATTCCAACGCGTTTGGGGCAAGCCGCTTTTCGGCGAACGCGGCCGCCGTCTCGGCGATGACGCGTTCGTCGTCGTCCAGACCGAAGAACTGCACGGATGGCCTACTTCATTGTCGGGATCGAGAACTCGGCACCGTGGGAGCCCGCGGGCCAACGTTGGGTCACCGTCTTGACCTTGGTGTAGAAGATGATCGACGACGGCCCATGCTGGTTGAGGTCGCCGAAGCCGGATCGCTTCCAGCCGCCGAAGGTGTGGTAGGCCACCGGCACCGGAATCGGCACGTTAACGCCGACCATCCCCACCTGGACCCGGGACACGAAGTCGCGTGCGGTGTCACCGTCGCGAGTGAAAATCGCTACGCCGTTGCCGTATTCGTGTTCCGACGGCAGCGCCAACGCCTCCTCGTAGTCGTTGGCGCGAACGATGCACAGCACCGGGCCGAAGATCTCGTCGGTGTAGATCGACATGTCGGGGGTGACGTGGTCGAACAGCGTCGGCCCGATGAAGTAGCCCTCTTCGAGGCTGTCGTCGCCGAACTGCAGGTCGTCGCTGGTGCGTTCGCGGCCGTCGACGACGGCTTCGGCCCCTGCCTCGACGCCCTGGTTGATGTAGTCCTTCACGCGGGCCAGTGCGGCCTCGCTCACCAACGGTCCGTAGTCGGCCTTCGGATCGAGGCTGTGCCCGACCCTGAGGTTATTGACGCGTTCAACGAGCCTGGCGCGCAGTCGGTCTGCGGTCTGTTCGCCGACGGGCACGGCGACGCTGATCGCCATGCAGCGCTCGCCTGCACTGCCGTAGCCCGCGCCGATCAGGGCGTCGACAGCGTTGTCGAGGTCGGCATCGGGCATCACGATCATGTGGTTCTTCGCGCCGCCGAAGCACTGCGCCCGCTTGGCGTGCGCGGCAGCGGTCGAGTAGATGTACTGCGCGATGTCGGAGCTGCCGACAAAACCGACGGCCTGGATCTCCGGGTGCTCGAGGATCGCATCGACGGCTTCCTTGTCGCCGTGCACCACCTGGAAGACGCCCTTGGGCAGTCCGGCTTCGAGGAACAACTCGGCCAGCCGCACGGGCACCGACGGATCGCGCTCGCTGGGTTTCAGGATGAACGCGTTGCCGCATGCCAGCGCCGGGCCCGCCTTCCAGAGCGGGATCATTGCCGGGAAGTTGAACGGGGTGATGCCCGCGACCACTCCGAGTGGCTGGCGCAGCGAGTACACGTCGATGCCGGTGCCTGCGCCCTCGGTGTACTCACCCTTGATCAGGTGCGGGATGCCGACGGCGAACTCGATCACCTCGACGCCGCGCTGGATATCGCCCTTGGAGTCCGCGACGGTCTTGCCGTGTTCGAGAGAGAGCAGTTCGGCCAGTTCGTCGACGTTCTGGTTGACCAGGTCGATGAACTTCATCATCACGCGGGCGCGGCGCTGCGGGTTCCAGGCGCCCCACTCCTTCTGCGCCTCCGCGGCGACGGCGACGGCGGCATCGATGTCGGCCGCGTTGGCCATCGGCACCTTCGCCTGCACCTGGCCGGTGTTGGGGTTCATCACGTCGGCGGTGCGCTTGGATTTTCCGGCCGTGCGCTGGCCGTCGATGAAATGGGAAATCTGAGTGGTCATGAGCGTGCCCTTCGGCGGAAATACTGGTTTCGCAAGTTACTAGGACATCCTAGTAACTGGTGCCCGGGCACCGCAAGTGTCCTCGGACCGATGCCTCTGGCTGGGTCGAGAGAATGGGGAGCGCCGAAGCCGGAATCGTGCGGTTCTCGTATGCTCGACATCTTCGTCAAATACGGTGTCCAGATTCGTGCTTATTGAGCTAGGAGATTTCGATCATGGGTGTAGTCAGTACGTATCTGTCCGCGGTCGCAGTGGGCGCGCTGACCGCGGGAGTCGCGGCGTCCAACATCGTGGCGGTACCGCCCGAACCGCTGTATCGCCTCAGCCGACGGTGAGGGACGTCGACCTGGCCGCCGCCGATCACGATCCCGATCATCGATATTCGACCGACGCCGGGGCCCGATTGACGATCACACGGCAAGCTCTTCCTCACGCTTGGGTGCGTGCCCGACCGACTCTTCGCGGCAGCTGGATCGAGCGGCCGGGACCACATATGACCTGCCAGGGCTGTACACGAACTGTTGAACTCAACGCCACCCACGGTCGTGAGAGCGGTCCGCGGATCCCGGCCATTCCATCGACTTCGGCTTCGACTCGGACGACAGGCGGCATCCGGCGAGTGGGATCTTCTCGGCGAATACTCGGCAGTAGCTCGGCCAGCGACTACAGCGCGAGTCGTCGTTCGACCTGCCGGCCTTACCGGCGGGACCGAAGGAATCGGCGCAGCGCTTACGGCACTCTGTCGGATCGCCATACAGCGATCGCGAACTGTCGTTCTTCGACAGTGGATTCGCGAGCCATTTCGAACACCACTCTCGCCGACCGGCGGTGGCCAGCTGTCCTTCATGCCGTTCGACGGCTTCAAGGCTGTTGGCGGCGGCACGCTGCTCAGCATCGGCGAAGTAGACCCGGCGGTAACCCGCCGATCCCGCCGATGTCGAGGTCAAGCTGGGCTCGCTCGAATTCGGCGCTGGTGGCAAGGACACCTCGGCGGGGACGCCGGCCTCTGCCTCGGCTCCGCCCAAGGGACCGGCGCCTGTGAGCGGGAACACTAGCGTTCGTCGTCGCTGGGCGCGCCGGTCGCACTGTGACTGTGCACCGGCGGCTCCGACGAATATCATCAGTGGCGACTTTTCCGACCAACAACGTGGACGGTCGTCGGTCGAAGACGGCCAGCTTCTCGGTGACGGGCGCAATCGGCGGCACCGTCTCGGTCGGCGACCTTGAGATTGGACAGACCGATTCGATATCGACTTCCAGATCCCGCGCGCGTCGTCGATGATGTCGTCGAGCAGCGACCGGCAGACGCAAACGGTCAGGACTCGTTCCTGGCCGTCCCGCGAAACTTGGGCTCCGACAACGAGACCGGCGGTCGGCATCGCGCACCGCTGCGCGATGAATCGCGATTGCCGACGTCAAGACGCGCTGTCAAGACCGAGGCTCGCAGTGCGCAGTCGAAGCCGCGGCACGCCAAGCCGGAACGGCGACTCCCGAGCGCCGGCTAGTCGCGGCTGCGGAGTTCCTCGACGAACGCCTTGGCGTCGTCCCATGTCGGCAGCAGTCCTGCGGCCTTGACCTCGTCGAGCGTCGGCGCCTCGGCGATCGCGGCCGGACAGCACGTGATCGGTGCCGGGCCATACGATGTTCAGCGCCGGGTCGGTGGCGCGGATGGTGTGCTCGCGAGCCGGGTCATATCCCGCCGAGCACAGGTACATCACCGTCGAATCATCTTGCAGCGCAAGGAAACCGTGCGCCAAACCCTCGCTGAGGTAGATCGAGCGACGGTCCTGGTCGTCGAGCAGCACCGAGTCCCACTGCCCGAATGTCGGTGAGCCGACCCGGATGTCGACCGCGACGTCGAACACGGCACCCCGCAGGCAGGTGACGTACTTGGCCTGGCTCGGAGGCAGCTGCGCGAAGTGCAGTCCCCGCAGCACCCCGGCCGCCGACACCGAGCAGTTGGCCTGACGCAGATCGAACCGATGTCCGGCGAAGGCGCGAAACCCGGGGTCGGTGAACCATTCGAAGAAGACGCCACGGTCATCGCCGTGTTGCTGGGGGGTGATCTCCCATGCGCCCGGGACGGCAAGCTCGCGCACTTTCACGTCACTGGCCACGCTTCTCGTAGGTGGCTTCGACCGCCTCTTTGAGTGGGCGCCACCAGGATTCATTGTCGCGGTACCACTCGATGGTCGCGCGCAGGCCGTCCTCGAAGTCGGTGTGCTTCGGGCGCCAGCCGAGTTCGTCGCGCAGCGCCGACGGGTCGATCGCATACCGCAGGTCGTGACCGACACGGTCGGTGACGTGGTCGAAGTCGTCGGGGTCGCGGCCCATCAGCCCAAGGATCGTCCGCATCACGGCGAGGTTGTCGCGCTCGCCCTCCGCTCCGATGAGGTAGGTGCGTCCGATCTCACCGTCTTCCAGAATCCGCCAGACCGCGCTGTTGTGGTCTTCGACGTGAATCCAGTCCCGCACGTTGGCGCCTGCCCCGTACAGCTTGGGCCGCCTGCCGGTCAGCACATTCGTGATCTGGCGCGGGATGAACTTCTCCACATGCTGATACGGCCCGTAGTTGTTGGAGCAGTTCGAAATCGTCGCTCGCACACCGTAGGACCGCACCCAGGCCCGCACCAGCAGGTCGGCGGCGGCCTTCGTCGACGAGTAGGGGCTCGACGGGTTGTACGGCGTCGACTCGGTGAAGCGGCGGGTTCGTCGAGCTCGAGATCGCCGTACACCTCGTCGGTCGAGATGTGGTGCAACCGCACCCCGTGCTCGCGCACCGCCTCCAGCACGGTGTAGGTCCCGATGACGTTGGTGTGCAGGAACGGCTCGGGGTCGGCCAGCGCGTTGTCGACGTGCGTCTCGGCGGCGAAATGGACGACGGCGTCGGCCTCGGCGACCAGTTTCGACACCAGCTCGGCGTCGGCTGACGTCACCCTGCACGAGCCGGATGTCGTCCTCGACGGGTGTCAGCGATTCACGGCTGCCTGCATAGGTCAGCGCATCGAGCACCGTCACCGCGTGCTCACCCACCGCACCGTGCACGAAGTTGGCGCCGATGAAGCCCGCGCCACCGGTGACTAGCAACCGCATGGACCTACCGTAGCGGTCCGGGGCTTGCGGTTAGCCCTTCAGCCCCAGCGGACCGGCCAGATCGGTCAGCGTGGGAATCAGCTTGTCCCAGCCGCCGAGCACCTGAATCGTGACGTGGTCGGCGCCCGCCTCCAGGTGCTCGTTCAGCCGCTCGGCGATGTCGTCGGGGGTGCCGTGCGCAACCACCGCATCGATCAACCGGTCGCTGCCGGGCTTCTTCACGTCGTCGTCGGTGAAGCCCAGCCGCTTCCAGTTGTTCAGGTAGTTCGACAGGTTCAGGTAGAAGTCGACGGCCTTGCGCCCGATCTCGCGCGCGGCCTCGGCGTCCCGCGCCAGCACCACCTTGTGTTCGGGCGCGAGGAACACCGAGTTGCCGATCAATTCGCGCGCCTGCCCGGTATGCGTGGGCGTGGTCAGGTAGGGATGCGCCCCTGCGCTGCGCTGGGCCGCCAGCTTGAGCACCTTCGGTCCGAGCGCGGCGATCACCCTTCGGCTGGTCGGCACCTTCGCGGCATCGAGCGCGTCGAGATACTCGACCAGCACGTCGTAGGGCTTGCGGTACTCCTCGGTGTGCTCCGGATGCCCGATGCCGATGCCGAGCAGAAACCGGCCGGGATGCTTGTCCTCGACGCGGTGATACGCCTCCGCGACCTGATCCGCCGGCGCCGTCCACACATTCACGATGCCGGTGGCGACATGAAGCGTTTCGGTGCGCTCGAGTATCGGCTCGACGTAGTTCAGGTCGCCCGCGGGTGACCCGCCGATCCACACCGCGCCGTAGCCCAACTTCTCGATCTCGACGGCCTGCTCGGGTTTAGGGGTGCCGAAGGTCCACACACCGAACCGGCCGAGGTCGGGCAGCAGCGATACGGCGTCGGTCATGCGGGTCCCCCTTCGATCCGAAAATTCACCGGGTGGTGGGTGGGTGGTATCACGGCAGGCCGAGTGGCTCGGCGAGTTCGGCCAGTGCAGGCACCAGCTTGTCAGGTCCGGTCAGCACCTGCACGGGCACGTGGTCGGCACCGGCGGCGACGTGTTCCTTCAGTCGCGCGGCGATCGCGTCGGGGGTGCCGTAGGCGACGACGGCGTCGACGAGGCGGTCGCTGCCGGGCTTGGCCACGTCATCGTCGGTGAAGCCCAACCGTTTCCAGCTGTTCAGGTAGTTGGCCAGGTTCAGGTAGACGTCCAACGCTTTCCGGCCGACCGCGCGGGCCTTTTCCGCGTCGGTGGTCATCACCACCTTGTGCTCGGGCGCGAGGAACGCCGACGGGCCGATCAACTTGCGCGCCTCGGCGGTGTGTTCGGGCGTCGTCAGGTACGGGTGCGCGCCGGCGGAGCGCTCCGCGGACAGCTTCAGCACCTTCGGGCCCAGTGCCGCCACCACCCGCCGGTCCTTGGGCACGCCGTACTCGTCGAGCTTGTCGAGATAGTCGGTGAGCGCATCGATCGGCTTGCGGTACTCCTGATGCGCCTCGGGATGCCCGACGCCGATGCCCAGCAGGAAACGCCCGGGATAGGCCGCCTCGATGCGGTGGAACGATTCGGCGACGGGGCCCGCCGCCGCGGTCCAGATGTTGACGATCCCGGTGGCCACCTGCAGCGTGGTGGTTTGCTCGAGGATGGGCTCTACCCACTCCAGCTCGGCCGGCGGGGAACCACCGACCCACACGGCGCCGTAACCCAGCGCCTCGATTTCCTTCGCCTGCTGCGGGGTCACCCCGCGTCCAAATGATCCGAATTTGCCGAGGTTGGGTTTGGTGTCCGTCATGGTCACTCCAACCTACGGCCCGGCGGCGGCTATTCCGCGGACGCCGGAAGCTCGGTCGGCGTCGCCGCCATCGGGGCGGGCGCCATCAGCGGCAACAAGATGATGAATCGGGTGTCGCCCGGTTTGGACTCGACCCGAATGTCGCCCTGGTGCTTCTCCACGATGATCCGCCGGGCCAGGTCCAGACCCAGTCCGGTGCCCTCACCGAACGCCTTGGTGGTGAAGAACGGCGTGAAGATTCGGCTGAGGTGCTCTTCGGAGATGCCAGGCCCGTCGTCACCGATCTCGATTCGGACCATGCCGTCACCCTCACGCGCCGTCCGTATCCTCAGCGTGCCGCTTCCGTCCATGGCCTGGATGGCATTGTGGATGATGTTGCTCCACACCTCGTTCAAATCACCTGGGTAGCAAGAGATTTCGGGTATCGACTTATCCCAGTCCTTGACCAGCTTGATGGGCTTGTCGTTGCCGATCTTGTCGCCGAAGAGGGTTTTCAGCGTGCTGTGCAGCAGTTCGTGGATGTTGGCCGTCTGATAGGGCGCCCGGTCCATCTGCGAGTACTGCTTGGCCCCGGCGAGGAGGGCGGAGATGCGCTTGCTGGCGTCGGCGATCTCGTTCATCCGGAGTTCGGTGTCGATGGTGTACTTCAGCCATCCGATGGCGCTCTGCAGTGATGCGGTCGCATCTACCGCGTCGACCGAGCCCGAGATCCGCTCCAGCCAATCGATGTCGAGGCCCGCCTCGACGAAGGTCGGCGCGAATTCCCAGGCGCTGGCGATGCCGTGATCCTCGAGCCAGTCACCGATCTGGTCTTCCCGGTCGGACGCCTCGAGCGCGGTGAGTTCCTGCGCCTTGGACTTGGCGACCTGCTCGGCCACCTCTTCCTGGATGCTGACGAGCGTGCGCAACGCCTCGGGGGTGAACTTTCCGTCGGCCACCATCGCCAGCTTGTGGCGCATCTTGCCGACGCCCTCGCGCAGGTCGGCGACCGCCCGTGCGGTGGCCGCCGCCGGGTTGTTGAGCTGATGGGTCAGGCCGGCGGTGATGGTGCCGAGCGCCAGCAGCTTTTCGCGCTGGCCGAGGACCTGGCTCTGTCGTCGGCCGCCGACCTTGTGCCCCTCCAGCAGATGCACTGCCATCGGGAACTCCGACTGCATGAACTTCGCGAACGCGTCCGCGTCGAGAACGAAGAACCGCGACGGCTTGGTCACCCGCACCGACGCCTCGTAGACGTGTTCCTCGCCGGGGATGTAGGCCGACCAGGCGCCGCAGTACACGCCGCGCTGGGAGGTGCGACCGGTCTCGATGTCCACCCCGCCTGAGCGCTTGGACATCACCAGTTCGCCGTCGAGCAGCACGTAGAAGCAGGTCGCCGGGTCGCCCTCGATGCATACCGGACCGGGCTCGAAGACCCCGATGTGCCCGTTGTCGCACAGCGTCTTCAGCTGCGCGTCGTTCAGCTTCTCGAACAGGAACAGTGTCCGCAGTTCGTCAGGCAGGCACGTCTCGCCCATCGTCGTCTCCTATGCCTCGGCCAGGTACCGGTGCACCAGCATCACGGCCATCGAGCCTTCCCCGACGGCGGCTGCCACCCGTTTGGCGGATTCGGCGCGCACGTCACCTGCAACAAACACACCCGGCACGCTTGTTTCCAGATGGTGCGGTGGACGGTCCAGCGTCCAGCCGCAGACGTCCCTCAGGTCGGGTCCGGTGAGGATGAACCCGCGGTCGTCACGGGCCACCACGCCGTCGAGCCAGTCGGTACGCGGGGTCGCGCCGATGAAGCAGCACATGCGCGAGCTGAAGACGGTCTCGCGCTCACCTGTCTGACTGTTCTCGAGGACCAGGCCGGTCAGGTGGTCGTCCTCGCCGATGGCCTCGATGACCTCGGTACAGGTGCGGACGTGGATGTTGTCCTTGGTCTCGATCTGCTGGATGAGGTAGTAGGACATCGACGCCGCCAGTGACGGCCCGCGCACGAGCAGCGTGACCGACTTCGCCTCGCGCGACATGTACATGGCCGCCTGCCCAGCCGAGTTGGCGCCGCCGACGATGTACACGTCCTCGCCCCGACACTCCGTGGCGTCGGACACCGAGGCGCCGTAGTAGACGCCGCGGCCGATGTAGTTGCACGCGCCGTCGTCGGGGTTGTCCCAGCAGCCGGACACCTGCAGTTGGCGGTAGTCGACGCCGGTGGCCAGGATGACGGCCTGGGCGCCGATGGTGCTGCCGTCCTCGAACTCGATCCTGCGAGCCTGGCCGCTGACGTCGAGTCCGGTCGCCTTGCGGGTGGTGATGACCTCAGCGCCGAACCGCTCGGCCTGCCTGCGAGCCGACGTGGTGAGCTCGGCGCCCGAGATGCCGGTCGGGAACCCGAGGTAGTTCTCGATCCTCGAGCTGCGGCCGGCCTGACCGCCCGTCGTGGTGCTCTCGATGAGCACGGTTTCGAGCCCCTCGGACGCGCCGTACACGGCGGCGGCGAGACCGGCCGGGCCACCCCCGATGACGGCAAGTTCGTACATCGGCAGGGACGGGCTGGTGGACAGGCCGAGCATGTCGGCCAACTCGCCGTTGGTCGGCTCGACGAGCGTTTCGCCGCCCTCGGTGATCACCACGGGCAGCTGCAGGCCGTCGAGGCCGGCCGCGTCCAGCAGCTGTTTGCCCTTGGATTCGTCGGCCATGTACGAGCGGAACGAGTGCTGGTTGCGGGCCAGGAACTGGCGCACCTCCCATGACCTGGGATTCCACCGGTGGCCGATGACCTTGGTGACGGGGATCGCGCGGTCACCCTCGGCGCGCCAGGATTCCAGCAGACCGTCGATCACCGGGTAGAGCTTTTCCTCCGGCGGATCCCACGGCTTGAGCAGGTAGTGGTCCAGGTCGACGACGTTGATCGCGTCGATCGCCGCGTGTGTGTCGGCGTACGCGGTCAGCAGCACCCGGCGCGCCAGCGGATAGATATCCATGGCCGCTTCCAGGAATTCGATGCCGCTCATCTGGGGCATCCGGTAGTCGGCGACGAATACCGCCACGGTGTCGCCGCGAAGCTTGAGCTCGTTGAGCGTCTCGAGAGCGTCCGGCCCGGACTCCGCGCGGACGATCCGGTACCGCTCGCCGTAGTGGCGGCGCAGATCGCGAGCGACCGCTCTGGACACGGCAGGGTCGTCGTCGACGGACAGGATTACGGGCTTGCGGGGCTGGGGATCGGGTCCAGTCATCGCTCTCAAGTATGCGCTCGCTGTCCAGCGGATATGTGGTCGAGGCGGTGCCGCTGAGGTGGCCATTCGGCGATTTTGGGGCACGCTGCCGAGCAGGTAGTATGGACCAACGGTGCGGTTCCCGCGCCGGCTCTTGCGTGCCCCAGTTCTGGAATTTCTAGCTACCGGCTCACGTTTTGTAGTCGGAGCAAAAGCTGCGCCGACCGGCGCCAACGATCTAGACGGACACGGAGGATCTCCGAACAATAATGGCCAAGAAAGACGGTGCCATCGAGGTCGAGGGCCGCGTGGTCGAACCCCTGCCCAATGCGATGTTCCGCATTGAGCTGGAGAACGGTCACAAGGTGCTCGCCCACATCAGCGGCAAGATGCGGCAGCACTACATCCGCATCCTGCCCGAGGACCGGGTGGTGGTGGAGTTGTCTCCCTACGACCTGTCCCGGGGCCGCATCGTTTACCGGTACAAGTGACGAGCGCTCGCGCGAGTCATCGACAAGCACTGAAGAACCACCAAGAGAAGAACAGGATCGACAAGCCGTGAAGGTGAACCCGAGCGTCAAGCCCATTTGCGATAAGTGCAGGGTGATCCGCCGGCATGGGCGGGTCATGGTGATCTGCTCCGATCCGCGTCACAAGCAGAGACAAGGCTGAGTGCGCCGAGACTGCGGTTGTTGACGAATTTCGGCCGATTTTCCTCATCTTCCGCAGTTTCGACGAGCCGGCACCAACAACTGAATGATGACCTCCCAGTACCAGTGAGCGGATACGCCGCTCAGCACGTCCGGCACGGAGGCCGGGCCCCGCAAGGGAACGGACTGGGAACAGACCTCCGCAAATAAAGAGGAATGGCACACATGGCTCGACTTGTGGGCGTCGATCTCCCGCGCGATAAGCGCATGGAGGTCGCGCTGACCTACATCTACGGCATCGGCCGTACCCGCTCCCAGGAGATCCTGGAGGCCACCGGCATCGACCGGGACCTGCGCACCAAGGATTTGAGTGACGATCAGCTCACCCACCTGCGCGACTACATCGAGGGGAACCTCAAGGTGGAGGGCGATCTGCGCCGTGAGGTGCAGGCCGACATCCGCCGCAAGATCGAGATCGGCTGCTACCAGGGCATTCGACACCGCCGTGGCCTGCCGGTGCGCGGCCAGCGGACCAAGACAAATGCGCGCACCCGCAAGGGCCCGAAGCGCACCATCGCCGGCAAGAAGAAGGTCAAGTAACCGATGCCACCCGCAAAAAAGGCAGCGCAGGGCGCTTCCCCTCGTAAGGCCGCCAAGACCCGCCGCAGGGAAAAGAAGAACGTCCCGCACGGCGCCGCGCACATCAAGAGCACGTTCAACAACACGATCGTGACGATCACCGATCCGCAGGGCAATGTCATCGCCTGGGCGTCGTCGGGCCATGTCGGCTTCAAGGGGTCGCGTAAGTCGACGCCGTTCGCCGCGCAGCTGGCCGCCGAGAACGCCGCCCGCAAGGCGCAGGAGCACGGCGTCCGCAAGGTCGACGTGTTCGTCAAGGGCCCGGGTTCGGGCCGCGAGACCGCCATCCGGTCGCTGCAGGCGGCCGGCCTGGAGGTCGGCGCGATTTCCGACGTCACACCGCAGCCGCACAACGGCTGCCGTCCGCCCAAGCGGCGCCGGGTCTAGGAGGAGACAGACAGATGGCTCGTTACACCGGACCCGCGACGCGCAAGTCGCGACGACTCGGCGTCGACCTCGTCGGCGGCGACCAGGCCTTCGAGAAGCGGCCGTATCCGCCCGGCCAGCACGGCCGTGCGCGGATCAAGGAGAGCGAATACCGCCAGCAGCTGCAGGAGAAGCAGAAGGCCCGCTTCTCCTACGGCGTGATGGAGAAGCAGTTCCGCCGCTACTACGAAGAGGCCAACCGTCTCCCGGGAAAGACAGGTGACAACCTGCTGCGCATCCTGGAGAGCCGGCTCGACAACGTCGTGTACCGCGCCGGCCTGGCGCGCACTCGCCGGATGGCTCGCCAGCTGGTCAGCCACGGCCACTTCACCGTCAACGGTGTGAAAGTCGACATCCCGAGCTACCGCGTGTCGCAGTACGACATCATCGATGTCAAGGAAAAGTCGGTGAACACGCTGCCGTTCCAGATCGCCCGGGAGACCGCGGGCGACCGGCCGATCCCCGCCTGGCTGCAGGTGGTCGGCGAACGCCAGCGGATCCTGGTGCACCAGCTGCCGGAGCGGGCGCAGATCGACATCCCGCTCACCGAGCAGCTCATCGTCGAGCTCTACTCGAAGTAAGGCTTCCCGGCCGTCCGGATGACGGTTGGGATACGCGACATCAAATAGCGGTTGTCGCGAAGGAGGAAAGAACACCATGCTGATTTCTCAGCGACCCACATTGTCCGAAGAGGTCCTTGCCGAGGATCGCTCCCAGTTCGTCATCGAGCCGTTGGAGCCCGGATTCGGTTACACCCTTGGCAATTCGCTTCGGCGCACGCTGCTGTCGTCGATTCCCGGCGCAGCGGTCACCAGCATCCGCATCGACGGCGTGCTGCACGAGTTCACCACCGTCCCGGGTGTGAAGGAAGACGTCACCGACATCATCCTGAACCTCAAGGGTCTGGTCGTGTCCTCGGAGGAGGACGAGCCGGTCACCATGTACCTGCGCAAGCAGGGACCCGGTGCGGTCACCGCGGGTGACATCGTGCCGCCGGCCGGCGTGACGGTGCACAACCCCGACATGCACATCGCCACCCTGAACGACAAGGGCAAGCTGGAGGTCGAGCTCGTCGTCGAGCGTGGCCGTGGCTACGTCCCCGCCGTGCAGAACAAGGCGTCGGGCGCCGAAATCGGCCGCATCCCGGTCGATTCCATCTACTCGCCGGTGTTGAAGGTCACCTACAAGGTGGAGGCCACCCGTGTCGAGCAGCGCACCGACTTCGACAAGCTGATCCTGGACGTCGAGACCAAGAGCTCGATCACCGCTCGCGACGCGCTGGCGTCGGCGGGCAAGACGCTGGTCGAGTTGTTCGGTCTGGCACGCGAACTCAACGTCGAGGCCGAAGGCATCGAGATCGGCCCGTCGCCCGCGGAGGCCGACCACATCGCGTCGTTCGCGCTGCCGATCGACGACCTGGACCTCACGGTGCGGTCGTACAACTGCCTCAAGCGCGAGGGCGTGCACACGGTGGGCGAGCTCGTCGCCCGCACGGAGTCAGATCTGCTGGACATCCGCAACTTCGGCCAGAAGTCCATCGATGAGGTGAAGATCAAGCTGCACCAGCTCGGTCTGTCGCTGAAGGACAGCCCGGCCACATTTGATCCGTCCGAGGTCGCAGGTTATGACGTCGCCACCGGAACGTGGAACAGCGACGCCGGCTACGAGCTGGACAACGACCAGGACTACGCGGAAACCGAACAGCTCTAGACCGGGTTAGCCAATCCGGGCCGTAATACAAGGAGTCACCAATGCCCAAGCCCACCAAGGGCCGTCGCCTCGGCGGGTCGTCCTCGCACCAGAAGGCGCTGCTGGCCAACCTGGCCACGTCGCTGTTCGAGCACGGCCGGATCAAGACCACCGAGCCCAAGGCGCGGGCGCTGCGGCCGTACGCGGAGAAGCTGATCACCCACGCCAAGAAGGGCACGCTGCACAACCGGCGTGAGGTGCTCAAGAAGATCCGGGACAAGGATGTGGTGCACACCCTGTTCGCCGAGATTGGACCGTTCTACGCCGACCGCAATGGCGGTTACACCCGCATCATCAAGGTGGAGGCACGCCAGGGCGACAACGCCCCGATGGCCGTCATCGAACTGGTGCGGGAGAAGACGGTGACATCCGAGGCCAACCGCGCTCGGCGTGCGGGTGCGTCGAAGAAGGCCGCCGCTCCTGTCGCCGCGGCCGCGGCACCGCAGGCTGCGGTCGAGCCGGAGGAGACGGTCGGACCCGAGGCCGAAGAGACAGTCGAAGAAGTCAAGGCTTCCGACGAGACCTCGGTCGAAGAGGCAAAGGCAGAGGACGAGGCGATCGCCGACGCCCAGACTGCTGAGCCCGAGGCCGAGATCGCCGAGGCTGACGCCGACAAGGCTGACTCCGACGAGGATGCCGACAAGTCCTAGTGACATGACAGACGAGCCCGCCATCGCTTCCGGTGGCGGGCTCGTTCGTCTGCGACTCGACATCGCCTACGACGGAACGGAATTCGCGGGCTGGGCGGTGCAGGCGGCGCAGCGCACCGTGGCCGGGGTGATCGATGACGCCCTGACGACGGTGTTCCGCACCCCGGTGCAGCTGCGTGCCGCCGGGCGGACCGACACCGGCGTCCACGCCACCGGCCAGGTGGCCCACGTCGATGTGCCTGCCGACGTGCTCGCGCACGCCTATCCCCGCACCCCTCGCCCCGAGGAGAGCGAGTTTCTGCCATTGGTGCGGCGGCTGGCGCGGCTCCTGCCGACCGATATCAGGGTGAGCGACATCGTCCGGGCGCCAGCAGGTTTCGACGCGCGGTTCTCGGCGCTGCGACGCCACTACGAATACCGGCTGTCCACCGCGCCGTACGGGGTCGACCCGCAGGAGGCGCGCTACATGACCCCGTGGCCGCGTCCGCTGGACGTCGACGCGATGACCGCCGCGTCGCGAGAACTCGTCGGACTCCACGACTTCGCGGCGTTCTGCCGGCACCGGGAGGGCGCCACCACGATCCGGGACCTGCAGCGGCTGGACTGGGTGCGCGACGGTGATCTCGTCACCGCGTACGTCAGCGCCGACGCGTTCTGCTGGTCGATGGTGCGCTCCCTGGTCGGCGCGCTGCTGGCGGTGGGGGAGGGACGCCGCGAACCGGCTTGGTGCGCACGCTTGTTGACGGCGTCACGCCGGTCCAGCGATTTTGCGGCGGCACCGCCGCAGGGCCTCACGCTGGTCGGCGTCGACTACCCGCCCGACGATCAACTCGAGGCGCGCACCAAGGTCACCCGCGACCTCCGGGTCAGCGACTAGACCCGGGCTCCGCGAGCGATCACTCCTGTAGCGAGCGATCACTCCTGTACGGAAATTCGACGCGAAACTGTACAAGGATGAGCGCTCGGCATGGCGAGTACTGGACCAACTAGACCCGGGCTGCTACGAAGTCGGCGGCCTGATTCACCATGCCGGCGTCGATGTACGCCTTGGCCGCGTGGTCGACCCAGTTCTGCTCCCACGTATCCGGGTCCGCCGGGTTACAGATCGGATCTGCGCCGTGGCACAACTCGATGGTCCGCTCGGAGTACAGCGGGCTGAAGTTCGAGATCGGCCCCACCCATTGAATGCCGTTGCCGAACAGTGCGACCGCGGCGATCTTCTGGTCCATGCCCGCGGGCAGCGGATTGTCGAAGCCGAAGAAGCCGAAGGGAACCGCGAGCACCACGTCGGTGACTCCTGCGCCGAGTGAATAACCGCCCAGCACCAGACGGGTGTCCGGGCAGGTTTTGGCCATGTTCTGGATGTGTGCGCTCATGTCGTTGGCGCCGATATCGATCTCGCTGTCGGCGGGATAGCGCACCGCATAGACACCGATGTTCTTGTTCACCTTGGACCGCAGTGCGTTGACGAACGCATTGCCGAGTACCCCAGTGCCCGGTGATTCCAATCGACCGCGGGCGAAGATCACCTCGACCTGTGGGCAGGCGGCCGACGCCGACGGGACGGCATTGCCACCAGGCAGTATCGACGGCCCGACCAGCAGGCCTGCCGCTACCAGCGCCGCTGTGGCCGCAGCGACCAGGCCGCGACGGATCCGACGACCGATGCTGTTGGGCTCAACACGAATGATCACCACGCCGATGTTAGCCGACGAATTGACGCATTCGTTCAATGCGAGGTTCTAGCTACACCCGGCCCGCAACGAAGCCGGCGGCCTGATCGACCGGCCCGCCCGTGTAGGCGCGGTGAGCTGGAACGCTTCCACCGTCCATCTGGCATATCGGGTCGTCAGGATTGCACAGGTCGATGGCCCGCCCGCCCCACACTGGGCTGACCGTCAATGGCAAGCCGAGCTTGGCGGACGGATTGCCGAAGACCGCGATCGCTGCCACGAAGTCGGGCGTGTTGGGCGGCAGCGGGTTGTCGAAGCCGATCACCGGGATGGGCACTGCGGCGATGACGTCCATCACGGCGGCGCCCTGCGAGTAGCCGCCCAGCACCAGCCGGGTATTGGGGCAGGCGCCCATCATGTATTGAATGTGGGCGCTGGCGTCATTGGCACCGCTGGCGGCCGCCAGGAAGTCGTAGTCCGCCGGATAGTTCACGGCGTAAGCCCCGACCGAGCGGCCTCCGACCTTGCCGCGCAACGAGTCCACGAATGCGTCACCGATGCGGCCGAGGCCGGCGCCTTCGTCGGTGCCGCGGGCGAACACCACCTCGATGTCGGGGCAATCCGCAGACGCGACCGGGGCGAAGGCGATCGACGGCGTGATGGCCGCCGCGGCGCCGATGATCAAGGCAGCTGTTGTCTCAATTACACGCATGAACTACACCCTTCCGGCTGCAAAGTTGGCCGCCTGTTGGGCCATGCCATTCTCATAACCCCTGTGAGCGAGGGGATTCCGCCCATCAGAACAGATCGGGTCGCCGTCCTTGCAGAGGTCGATGGCCCTACCCGCGAATTGGCCCACCGACGACAGCGGGTTGCCGAACTTCGTTGCGGGATTTCCGAACACCGCGACGGACGAGACGACAACCGTGGAGCCGACGGGGAGTGGCGGCGCCGAGCCGATCTCGCCGATCCTGTCGCCCAGCGGCGGAACGCCGGCCAGCATGTCGACCACCGCCGCACCCTGCGAGTAACCGCCCAGCACGATGTTGGTCGACGGGCACTGCAGCGCCATCGACGCGATGTGGCTGGACGCGTCCGCCGCGCCGTCCGCGGTGGTGAGGAAGTCGTAGCTGGCCGGGTAGTTCACCGCATACGAGGTCACGGTGCGACCGCCTACCTGCGAGCTCAACGCGTCGGTGAACGCCTGGCCGACACGGCCGATGCCGGAGGGTTCGGCGGTGCCGCGCGCGAAGACGACTTGGATGTCCGGGCACGGTACGGCCGTCGCGGGTGGCGGCGACGATCACGGCTGCGGCCGCGGATCCGACAGCGGCAAGGATGGCGGCCCACGGGGCCGATCTGCGTGGCGAAGTCACGCGGACCAATATTTCACACCCGGCTGGCAGGGGCTAACCGCTCTGGCCTTTCCGCAGCCGGTCAGCTCCTCGACGGCGGCGCCGTCTGGCCAGGTCGCGGTGGCGACCTTCTCGCTGCGGTCGCCCTGCCGGGCCAGCGCCACGCCGACCAGGACGACCGCGCCGCCGACGGCCTGCGTCGGGGTGATCGCCTGGCCGAGCAGCACCCACGCCGCCAGCACGGCGAACATCACCTCGGCCAGGCCCACGAGCGACGCGAACCTCGGCCGCAGCCGGGCGATGCCCATGATGCCCAGCGTGTAGGCGATCGCCGTGGTGATCACGCCGAGCGCGATGACGGGCACCACCCAGGACATCGTCACGCCCGCGACGACGGTGTCGTTCGTGGTGAAGGTCAGGGGCATCACGCCCGACATGCCCAGCATGGCGACGGCGGCCGCGCCGACGATCAGTCCACCCGCGGCAAGGGTGATCGAATTCAGCCCGCTGCCGTCGGCGGCGACTTCGTCGGACATCATGAAGTAGCACGCCGCGCAGATGGCGGCGGCCAGTCCCCACGCCACGCCGGTCATGTTGATGTGAGCACCGGACACGACGTCCAGAACCAAGATGATTCCGGCGATCGCGAGACCGACACCCGCCGAGCGTCATGTAGGTGGGCCTGCGTCGCGTCGTGGCCCACAGCCAGCCCACCACCAGGATCGGCGCGGTGTACTCCAGCAGCAGCGCGACACCGACCGACAGGTGCGCAACGGCGTTGTAGTAGCACAACTGCGCCCCGGCGATCGGGACGAGCCCGTAGGCGATGACGGTCTTGCGGTGCTGCAGGGCCTCGCGAAACCAGTCCGGCTTGACGATGGTGGCGAAGATGGCCATTACCACTGCGCCGAGCGCCATCCGTGCGGTGACCGCGGCGGTGGGGGTCCAGCCGGCGTCCATCAGCGACTTGGCCAGCGGCCCGGACATCCCGAAGGTGAAGGCGGAGCCGACCGCGAACACCAGGCCGAGCCGGAAGTGATCAACGCCCTTGGTGAGCTGGGTCGTTGTCATCTGGCACCTCCGGCATGTAATGAGTAAAATGCTTGTTGGTCATGACACTAGCCTGAAGGGAGGTCATGAGTCAAATGATTTTTACTCATGACACTGAGCTCACGTTGCGGGCGGCGTGTGTGCTGATCAACACCGAGCGGGTGGACGGCGAGCGGCTCGGTGACCTGGCCGCGCTCGACACCTATCTGGACAGCTTCGGCTGGACCGGCAGGCGCGACCACGACACCGCCGAACTGAAGGCCGTTCTGCGGCTGCGCGAGCGGCTGGGCAATATCTGGGCGGCCGCCGACGACGAGGAAGGTGCCGTCGCACAGGTCAACGCGCTGCTGAGCGACACCGAGGCCCAGCCGTGGTTGACCCGGCACCCCGAGATGCCGGATTGGCATCTACACCTGGCGTCGGTCCACGACCCGCTGTGGCAGCGGATGGGCGCCGAGATCGCGATGGCGCTGGCCGACCTGATCCGTGCGGGCGAGTTGCGGCGGCTCAAGGTCTGCGCGGCGCCCGACTGTGAGGCGGTGCTGACGGACCTGTCGCGAAACCGGTCGCGGATGTTCTGCGACACCGGCAACTGCGGGAACCGCCAACACGTCGCGGCCTACCGCGAGCGCCGTGCACACGGCGGCTGATCGACCGTCAGGGCATGTAGTAGCCGCGAATACGGTGATATCGGCTGCGCCCGAGTACCGCATTCGCCGCCTCGAGCCCAGACATCGTCGCCGCCTCGATACACCCGGCGTTCATGCCGGAGTCAGTCCAGTCGCCCGCCAATATCAAGTTGTCGTAACCGCTTTCGTCGGGTCGCAGTCGGTAGCGTTCGGTACCCGGGACCGACTGCACGTATCGGTCTGAGGGATCAACGTTCACACTCACATGCTGAGTTGCCAGTGCCGACTCGCCACGTTCACCGTTGACACCGCTGAGAAGATGCCATGCGAACCCGTGTTCGGTGACCGCGCCGGGGAAGTAAGGCCCGAGGTGACGATCGATGTATTGGACGGCTTCCCGGCGTACCACTTGCTGATGGCGGCGCGCGTAGTCCGCGCCGGCTTCGGCCGCCGGCCACGGTGCGTTCAGGGTGCCGCAGAAGTATGCGACCGTGCCCGGCCTCTCGTCATCGGGCCAGTCCTCGGTCCACAGCGTCTGTGGCATCGATGCCCACGTCTCGAACGGCCGCAGGTAGGCGCTGATCGTCACACCCGGCTCGTGCCAGCCCAGCGTCGGCTCGTCCGGTCGCAGCCAGATCTGGAACGCTTGCGTCGCGACCGTGCGGATATGTGTTGTCATTTCACGCCATTCGGGACGATCCTCGATCAGTTCACTGGCGACGATCGGGAGCATGCCCACAGAAACGGCGAGCACAACGTGGTCGAAGTCGACGCCGCGTCGCAGTTGCCGAACCTCTGCATCGTTGCGTTCAGACCAGTGGGTTTCCAGGGACTGCCAACCGCCGTCAGGCGTCGTTTCCGGGTCTGCCAACTGTTCGGTAAGCGGCGTGCTGGGGAAGACGGGAAGCCCACGCACCGTTGTGAGTGGCTCGTAGTGGTCGAGGCCGTCGGCCAGCCTGACTTGGCGGGCGACGGTGACCGCGTCGATGGCTTGACGGCTCTCATCGAGGTGCAGCGCGTCGAGGCGGTGAAAGAATTCGAAGTCGACGCCGCGCCGGCGCAGCGCCTGGTAGACCGGCGCGATGATCACATCACCCATTCCCGCCGTCATTTTCCAGAAGATCGCACCCTTGTACTGAAACAGCACAAGGCCGGTCAGGAACACGGCGAGGCCGGCACCGAACGACGGCCGCTCGGGATCGGCGTCTATGTAACCGAAAACCAGGTCGTAGAGGCCGCGCACCAATGCAAAGTCGAGGACGTCGGGATGCGCGCCGTGGCGCCGGATCCAATCATTGAAGTCCTCGTCATTGATGGCCCGGAAGCCTCGTGGGTCGGTAACGAGGTTGTCCGCGAGGATCCCGCGAATCACCGCGGTCATCAGCGACAGCAGCAGCCAGGATCGCTTGTGGTCCGGTCGATTTTCGTAGTCGAGTACGTCGCGCACCGCCTCGAGCGCCTGCTCGATGGCATCGGGGACGGGACGGCGCGAATCCTGGGAGTCCAATAGCGTGGCCAGGGCGGTCAACACCGCATAGCGGATCGCATCGATCGCACCGTTCTGCGGTGAAGGTGGGTCGGGCGTGGTCGACAACGCAAGGCCGACGGGTGTCGCATCACGTAGTGACTCGGCGAAGTCGCGGACGAGTCGGATTGCGCGCTGGGTGAACTCGACCACTGTCTGTTCTCTACCCGTGCTGTCGGGCTCGCCCGGTAACCCACCGTTGCGGGTGAATGTCCCGAGCCACATCAGCCAGTCGCTGCCCAACTGGTCGGCCAGCCCGAGATTGTCGCCGGGAATGAGCGCCTCATCCCATGTCTGGATCGGCGCTGCGGGATCCGTTGTCGCCCTGTCGAGTTCGGCGTAGCACTCGCGCAGCAGCCCGAAGGCGTTCTCGTACGAGCCCAGCCAGATGTGAAGGCCGTGCTCTTCGATCCGTCCGTTCGCACCGCGGCTGGACGCGCCCTTGCCGCCGAGTCGCCAGCCGCGTTGGTAGACGGTGATGGAGTCGAAGCGGTCACGCCAGCCCGGTTCGCTCAGGCGCCAGGCGGCACTCAACCCCGCCATGCCGCCCCCGAGAATGACGACCTTGCCGCCGGGTCGCTTCACCCGAGCAGTGCCCGGGCCCGGCCGAGTTCCGGCCAACCGCTGTCTTCGTTGAAGCGCTCAACGGCATCGAGCAGCACCTGCCGTGCATCGTCGCCGCGGAGCTCGAAATCGTCTATCGCAGTGCGTAACTCGAAGATATAGGCGCGCTGCCGGCGCGCAACTTGGTTTGCCACCGCAAGATCAGCGGCGCGCGATGCGGCGTCCTCGGTGGTGTGCGCCCGGAGTCGCAGAAGTTCGGAGTGATAGAAGAGGGCGCCCGTCTCCTCGGCCAGGTCCAATGCGATCGCTATCCGCTCGCGGGCCTGATCCAGTTGGCCCGCCGCGATGAGAAGCCGCGCAAGCACACCGTCGTAGAAGGTGACGAAGAGTTTGGACTCGGCCGCCCGCCAGGCATCGACCAACATCGTCATGGTGGCGATGTGGGTCTGCAGTTCGGCAGGCTCGACATTCTCACGTGCCATCGACAACATCGAAGTCACGGCGGCCAGCTCGGTGGCGGCGATGAAGATGAACGAGTCGAAACCGTGCTGCTCTGCGTGCGTGGCCAATTCGGCGACGATCGTCGTGACCCGGTCGAGTTGGCCGGCTTCGATCCGCGCCCACACCTCGTAGCACTGGGAGTACGCGTGGCTGAACGGGCCCTGGGGGAAGGGAAGGGCCGCGGCCCGTCCGCGGGCCCTTGAAAACTGCTCGTCCGCCCCGGCAAGATCTCCCTGGACGGCCCGTGCGAGCGCCAGATGGGTATGGGTCGATGCGAACGGCTCGTTCGGCACGAACCACACGGCGTCGAGGACGTCGACGTCCACCTCGGCCAGCGCGGCCGCTGATTCCTCCAGCAGGGCGCGCGAAACCCCGAACTCGCCGCGATACCAGGCCACCATCCCGAACCCCGCCTGGCTGTGCGGCCGGAACCAGGCTCGTTCGTCGGCAAGCGTCCTGCCGACCGACCGAGACATCTGCAGCGCGCGATGGATGTCTCCGCGGGGAAGGTAATACGCCCACAGAGCGGTCAGCGCGGCGAACAGATCATCGTGGTGAAGCTCCGATTCGCACAACTCCAGACACCGTTCGAAGTCGGCGGCCGCCTGGGGGCTCGCGGTACCTTCTGCCGCCGAGGCGAGAAAGCCGCGTCGCAGCCGTAGTCTCACCTCTCTGCGGTCCCGCTCCGAGCCCTCCTGCTGGCGCTCGACCTGCGTGAGCGCGTTGGTCAGATGCCCGCGGGACTCGTCGAGTGCGCCGCGGCGGCGCGCGTCGGCCGCCGCCAACTGGTAGGCCATCGCTGCGTCTTCAACCCGCTCGGCCCGGTCGTAGTGGAAGGCGACGAGCCGCCAGTCGGATGCGTCGTCACCCGAACTGCCCACCAACCCGTCGGCCACCCCGGCGTGCAGCGTGCGTCGCACGCTCGGCGGGGGCAGCTCGTAGGCGACTTCGCGCAGCAGTTCGTGCCGAAAACGCCAGTGGTCCAGTCCAGATGGCTCGAAAACCATCGCATCCTCGAGCTGACGAATGGCCGCATCGAACTCCTGGTCGGAGATGTCGACAATCAAGGATAGGAGGTTGCGGTCGAAATCCCGTCCGATGGTGGCGGCCGCCTGTACTACGGGAATTGCGTTGTCGCTCGCCCGAAGCCTGGCGAACAGCGCCTCATAGAGCGTATCGGGCACGCTTGCCCACTGCGCAGCGTCGGTGGGCTGTTCGCGCACCTTGGCGACGACTTCCTCGATGTAGAACGGCACTCCGTCGCAGCGACGATGAATGCCGGCACGCTCCGTCGCCGACATGTTCGGGTCGAGAGCGGCGACGAGTTCTTCGGTCTCGTCAGCGGTCAGCGGCGACAGTTCGAACCGTCTGACGTTCGATTCATTGGAGAATGAGGAGGCGTCGCGACTGGTGAGAACCACTAGCAGCCGAGTGGAATTCGCGCCGAGCAAGGCAGTGACAACGTCGAGCGTCGAGGCATCAAACCATTGCACGTCTTCGACGAGCAGCACACCGGCGTCGTTGCCGAAGCAGCTGAGTAGGTAATCAGTGATTGCCTCGACGATTTGTTCGTACAGCTTGGCGCCCTGCGCCGGCACGGGCGTGTAGCCGTGCTCGGCGGCGATACCGAGCACAGGTGCCAACAGAGGGATGGCGGTGTCGGGGTCCAGGCCGTGGCTTTTCACCTCTTCCTGGAGCAGGCGTAAGCGCTCCGACTGTTCGGTGACGCGCTCGATACCGCAGTGGCGCTCGAGCAGACTTCGGAGCGGGTGCAGACCGGCCTCGGTGTGAAACACCGATCCGAGCAGGGCCAAAACCGGTGCGCCGGACTCAGTGGCGAGGTCTGCTGCGGCGGTGGCCAGGCGGCTCTTGCCCATCCCCGGCTCCCCGCAGAAGGCGACGCCGGGGGTTTCCAGCTTGCCGGCTTGGGCTTGGGCCCAACTGTCTTTCACGTACGCCAGTTCTTCGCTGCGGCCGACGAGTGGTCCGAGGGGAGCCTTCGCCGGAGCGACGCGTTCGCCGATCACCTGGGAGTGCTCGAGGAGCCCCTCGATCCCTTTGACCGGTTGCCCGGGCCGGGCCTCCAGCTCGAAGTGGTCGCGCACCAGGGGTTCGATCGCGTTGGAAACGACCACTGTCCCCGGCGGTGCCAGACCGGACACCCGGGAGGCGAGATTGGCGCCGAGTCCGTAGACGTCGTCTTGAGCGGTGTCGAGATACACGAGACCGCGATGAATTCCGACACGAACGGAGACTTCGAATCCGAATCGCGCTTGGACCCGATCGCTCAGCCTGGCGACTTCGCGCGTGATGTCGAGACCTGCCTGCACCGCCCGGTGCACGTCGTTCTCGTGGGCGCGTGGATGGCCGAAAACGGCGAGCAGGCCATCGCCCTTGGTCGAGAAGATGTGCCCCTCATACCGGTCGACGATTTCGTTCACCTGCTCGCGGTACCGCCCGATCACGGTGCGGTAGATCTCCGGCTCGATCTGGGTGGACAGGGCCGTCGAGTCGACCACATCCGCGAACATGATTGTCAGTCTTCGAAGTTCGTTGCGTCCGGCCGGTGCGGCGAGTAGGTCTTCGGCATCAGGATTGCCGCGGTCGACGGCCAGGACCTTCGCCGCGAGCTTCTTCGCCGTAGCTCGGTCACCACGGTTGAGGGCTTGAACTGCCCGGTCGAGCAATTCTTCTATTGTCGGCTCATGCATCCGGCCCGCTCACAGGTCGATGATCACCTGATATTCGGTGGTCGCGCCGCCGCCGCCCTCGGGCACGAGACGGACACTCCCGCGGTATGTGCCGCTTCTCAGGCCCGGCCACGCGACGCAAATACGGAACTGCGTGGCAAGGGGTTTCAGCACCGCCGGCTCGAAGTACAACAGGGAATCGGGAATCACGAACGCCGCCCCGTCATGCTTGAATGACCCGGGTACGACCGAAAGTTTGCGTGAGTATTGAGGGTCGGGATCCACGTCGATGTATTCGGAATGCTCAGAATCGTCGCCCGGGATGGAAAAGCAAGGGACGCAGGGCGCGGACATATCCGGGGCCAGTTCCAGACCACCGGTCAGGCCGAGGTCCAGCAGGTTGAGCATCGACTTCGCCCATTTTGCGAAATCGAAGGCGCCCCTGTCGATCTGGTCGTTCGTTTGGAGCGCGACGGCGCCTGCTTGCTCTACCAGTTGGCGAGAAAGGGCAGTGACGCGGTCGAGGCGAGGGTCGGGCGTAGTCATTTGTCACCCCTCTGCTGCTCGCGCAGCCGCTCGAGATATCGCCACGGGTCGGTAGCGAGCCGAGCGGCCAATTCGGTACTGAGCGTGATCATTTCCGGGACGGGCATCGCTCCGGTCGTCATCTTGCTGGCGAGCGCGGTGCTCTTCTTGGAGAATTCGTCGATGCATTCGGTCGCCATGTCGACCGCAAGGATGATGGCGCGGCGACTCGGGCGAGTCGGATCGGAAGGAACCGAGATGTCCGTAGGCTCAGTTGGCGCGGTTGGACTTGTCGTCGTGCTCCCCGATGTGAGCGGTTCGGAAGGCTCCCAGTCCGTCCATTCCTTCTTGTTGTCGGGGTCTTTGCGCTTCTCGACGCCCTCGAGCAGCATGTCCATTCCCTGGTCGCCATAGCCAGACACGCACGCCAGAATCGCGATAGCGACCTCCGAGAGATAGCGGAAGCAGACGACCTTCTTCGTCACGACGCGGACTCCCGGCGCGCCCGAGTTGATGTTGGTCGAGTACATCTTGATGAAACCCTCGTCGACCAGCACTAGACCGTCCCCTGGGAAAGGGGTGACGGGGGTGTCGTCGAGTTCGTAGTTCACCCACGCGAAGGGCGGAGTACCCAGGCTCGTCTCCTCCTTGCGCGGACCCTTCCAGTACTTGAGCGGCGTCTTCATGACCGGAGTGCCGTAGACGCCACAGGTGGTACTGGTTATTTCCAGTACCCGGCTCCACCCGTCCTGGCGTTTGGGCAACTTCAATTCCTGCATGTCGCAGAAGAACGGCAAGCAATTGTGCCAATTGAGGGGGTCGACAACGGATTTCAGATCATCGAGCGAGGGTACGTCATCGGAGGAATCTTCTGGAATGGTGAACTCTGTTGTCAGCACTACCGAGTTGTGACCGTGCGCCCGCCTCAACCTGGTGCGGCACAGCGGTACGCGCGCAACCGTCGGATCGATCAGGCCCTTGGCGAGCGTCATGACCGCAGGCCAGTCGTCGCGATGCGTGAAGTTCTCTCGCAGTACGCCGAGGAGCTGGTGCGCGACCTCTTCCCTGTTCGAGATGCCGGCAGGGACCGTCAACATAAGGCCCCTTACCAGGTCTTCGTCCGTGAGTCGTGGCTCCATGTTTGGCAGCCGACTCAGCACTCCGAGCACGAACGCCAGCCGTGACTGCTGCGACTTCGTCAACGGCTTTTCGTCGTCGCTTTCCGAGACAGGCGTTGTGCTCCTCCTCGAGGATCGTTGATCGAATCGGTGATGGATCCGAACTCCGGCAGGTCACCCTCCGGGATATCGAGGAAGTTCCTGATCTCGTCGAACCATCCGGCGTTGGCCCCGGTAGTGCCCGGCAGGTATCGCTCGATAATCGCGGCGGCCTCCGAATTACCCTCAGTGACCATTTGATCCAGCGCGCCGTAAATGGCCAACAACGAGTGCACTGTTCTCATTTGCGCCTCCCCGCCCGGGTTTGCCTGAACGAGCATACCGTCCGTAGCGCCGCCTAGCCTGGCTAATTGACGTCGCCGAATTGGGCGGTTACGAACACCTTACAAACCGATGATGACGGGTACGACCTCCTCACTGAGCGCTTCGCTGACCGCCTGGGCGCCTGACGCGTCGCGCGGGATCGCCCATACCGTGCCCAGATAAATCCCTGAGCGCAGACCCGTTGTCTTGACACGAATCCGGAATTTGTTGGTTCCAGCGGGGAGGACACCATCGGCAGGGTCGAAGGTGACGCAGTCCTCCGCGATTGTTTCGTGGCCGCCTGCGAGAACAAGGGGCGACACGAGCGACAATGTGTGCTGCTGGTCGGGGTCCGCGCTCTGCACAAGGAAATAGTCCGACGTGATCGGCCCGATCTCGTATCGGCCTGGACCCACCACGGCTGTGCCTGCCAGTTCAATTCCGTTGATCAGAGCGACGTCGCCCAACTTCGTCATCGTCTGCGCCCAGTCATCTGGGCCGTAGCCCTGCGTGTCGAGCTTCTTCGCGGCATCGTCGACCACCGTCCTGGCCTGATTCGCCATGCGCCGCACGACGGTTGTCATGTGGTCGGTGACGACGGAAGCGACTTCGGGAACTCGTTGATCGACGAGATCCTTGACGACGTCGAGGTTGTTCAGGAATGCGCGGTTGGCTAGTTCACTCATCACTCGGAGGGTGGCGCCGAGTCCGTTGCCGGCGAAGCGCACCGGTTCGGCGGGCACTGCCGTTGGCTCACCCGCGTGCGTCGCGCGCTCGCTCCCACGAGTGGCTGCGCTTCCGGTTTCCGTCGGATTGAGGGCAATGCCGGCGAGGTCGATCCAGCCCTTGATCGCGATGCCGGCCAGCCTGTTCGCCGTGTCCGCCATCTCGACGGCGGTGTAGGCGCCGTCGTCGATCTTCTCCGCTGCAGCCTCTGCCTCCGACTTGGTGTCATCGACTACCTGCCGGGTAGCGTCAGCCAACCTGTCGACCAGATCGGGCGCGGCCGACGCCGTGTCCACCCTGACGTTCGGATCAATCGTCGGAGGCGGTTTCGGCTTCGGCTTGAAGTTGCCCAATACCGAATCGAATGTCCCGACAGCCAGATCGGTCATCTCCTTGCCGAAGGATTCGCCGAACCGCTGTAGGTCCTCCCTCGTCAGACCGTTTTGCCACCGTCGCGCGAAGTTCTTCGTGAGTCGAGTCGTCGCATCGATGTAGTGGTTCATTTGTTCTGCGGTGTCTTCCACCAGATCTCGTCGGAAGCCTGGCGGCAGGTCTGGGAGGCGCGCCTCCGCGACGGGAGCGTCTGCCGGTTGCGCAACCGTTGGGATGCCTTGTGACAGGGCGGCTCCGGCCTCGGGGAGTCTGGAGGGTGTGAAGTCGACGGCTCCTTGGTGCGGGCTACAGGCAGCGTTGATCAGCATGTCGATGCCGACTTGCGCCCAACCCGAGAAACACGCCAACGCGGCGGTTGCGGTCGGACTCAGACCGCATATCTTGAGGGCCTTGCTGGTCTTGATCCGCACGCCGCCCTGCACGGCCTTGGTTATCCAGATGTAGCCGCTGTCGACTTCAACCAGGCCGCTGTCACCGCGGCGATCCTCGTCCAGGTCGTAGTTGATGTAGATGCCGTACCCACCGCGCTTGGCATTCCAGTACTTCAGAGCGGTCTTCAGTCGATACTCCGTGCACTCTGTGCTGACACACTCGAGCACCCGACTCCATCCCGCAGAGTTCTGACCTTTGGGCTCCATCGCACAGAAGAACGACGGCAAGTCCGAATGCCAATTCTGCGGATCGACGATGTCCATCAGTTCTTCCAGTTGGGCGTCCCGGTCGAATATCTCCGTGCTGACCACGGTGCAGAACTCGCCGTTGACCTGTCGCAACGCGCCCACGCACGGGGGCGGGTAGTTGGCGATCTGCTGATCGATGGAAAGGAAATCCAACCCCTGCACGAAGGGCTTCCAGCCGGCGCGGCCACGATCGAGATCTCGACTTTCCGAAATGGCCCTTCTCAGGCTGGGGCCCCTCGCGGGGAGCACATCTATCCCCATGTATCGAGGCGTAGCCTGCTCCAGCAGAGTGCTCAGCGGGTCGTCGGGGAGTGGGTCGCCGGGCCGTTGAAACTCGATGAAATCCTTCCCCGGCCACGCCAGCCTCACCGTGGGGGTGGATGGTGGGGCCACGGCCGCGGGTTCATCGAGCCGTGCCATCACCGCGCCGGCATAAATTGCTCGAGCCAGCGTGGACTTGGTCAGCTCGTCGGGTGGCGGAGGTTCGGGCGCGGGATCGCGCTCGACGCCGCGGCGGTAGAGGTCCTCGAACTCCCGCGGACTGATCCTGAAGAGGTTCCGTTCCAGCGGGTGCAGCGGCTCGATTTTGTCCGCGTTGTCTTCGGACACGTCAATAGTGATCACGAGATCACCGGTGAGGTCACCGGGGCTGACCCTGGGTCGGCGCCGGTGCTGCTGACCGGCTAGATCACGAATGGCCTCGTCACGGGTCGGGAACTGGACTGAACCGGCCGGCGACAATCGATCGATGAAGGTTCGCAGCTCGCGGTACCAGCCTCGCTGACCGTAGCCGGTGGTACCGGGGAGGAACCGCTCAACGATCTCGGTAGTGCGCGGATCGTTTCGACTGACCACCTCGTCGTCGATCGAGCCGTAAAGCGCCAGTTGCGAGTGCAGCTTCCCCATGGCGCCTACCTCCCCGACTTAACATAGTTAGATTAGCGAGTGGCGATTTACGGGAGGGACTTTGGCTGAGAGTGGAACGAACGGTGAACGGGGCAGCACAGACGATCTGCCTTGGGCATCGGTTTTCGATCCAGCCGCGAACGCACGCGCGCTAAGTGCCATTCAGGCGGAGGGTTTCCGGGCAGCAAGCCAGATCGTCGACCGGTTCATCCGGATCGTCACGCCCGAGGCTGGGCCCGACGGAAGCGCTGCACCCTCCCAACCAGTCACCGACGGCGCCGCAGCCAACAACGTGGTGTCGGATCTTGAATCGCTGACACGGTCGTGGTGGTCGATGGTCGGCCGGATGCTGCTGCAATCGGCCCCAAAAGCTATTGCCGCAAACGACGGTGAGACGACATTTGACCTGACCAACACCGAGTCGACCGGAGAGGTCAGAATCGAAGCCGACGGAAGCGGGCCGGCGTGCGCCGAGGTATGGCTGCACAACCGCGGCCCCGACGATCTCGGCGGGGTTGCACTGCGGTGCAGTGACTTGCTGTCGCCCGATGGACATGTGATCGAGTCGGAGGCGGTGGATTTCGCGCCCGAGATCGTTCCCATGCCTGGGCGGTGCAGTCGTGGGGTCGCCATGAATGTCCATGTGGCAGAGAATGATCGGCCCGGGTTGTACCGCGGCACGTTGCTTGTCGAGGGCCACCCCAAGCTGTGGCTACCGGTGGTGGTCGTCGTCGGCATGCCTGCACCATGACCAGCACAGCCGATCGCGAGGATCTGGTCTCCGCTGTTGACGAGCGGCTGCGCGAGGTAGCGAAACTCATTCGCCGTTCGATGCTGGACGCGATGCCCGACGGCGAGCCCAGCTCGTGGTTGTACGCGCCGATGCGCGAGTATCCGTCGCGGCCGGGCAAGGCCCTACGCCCGGCGTTGTGCCTGTCCGCCGGTCGCGCGTTCGGAGCGAGCTTCGACGACATGCTCGGTATCTCAGTCGCAATTGAGTTGCTGCACAATGCGTTTCTTGTCCACGACGACGTGGCCGACGGCAGTGAGATGCGACGGGGTAGACCGACATTGTCGGCGACCCATGGCATCGCGGCCGCACTGAACGCCGGCGATGGCATCGCGGTGGTTGCGGGCCAGGTGCTGCGACGGGCTACCCGTCGGCTCGATCGTGATCTCGCGGACCTGGTGTGGTCCGAATTCGACACGATGGCGTTGCGCACGCTGGAAGGTCAGGCCACCGAAGTCGGCTGGAAGCTCGACAATGTCGAGGATCTGGGGCCGCAGGACTACCTCGAGCTGATCATGCACAAGACGTGTTGGTACACCACGATCCATCCGCTTCGTGTCGGCGCGATCGTCGGTTCCGGCGGCACCGTGCCGCTGGGTCCGTTGGTGCGGTTCGGGTTCCACTTCGGCGCGGCCTTCCAGATCCGCGACGATCTGCTCAACCTGGTGGGCAACGAACGGATGTATGGCAAGGAGATCCTCGGCGACCTCTACGAGGGCAAGCGCACGCTGCCGCTCATGCACCTGCTGGACAGCGCGAAAGGCACGGACATTGCTCTGGTGCGCGACTATCTCCGCCGCACGCGCGCCGAGCGGTCGCCCAGCCTCGTCGGGAAGGTACGCGCACTCATGGACGACTACGGCAGCATCACCTTCACCGGTGAGTACGCCCAAGGCATCCTGCTGGTGGCCGAGGAGTACTTCGAGGAGGCGTTCGCCGACGCCGAACCCGGCCCCGACCTGGACTTTCTCCGGTCGCTGGTGCCCTACGTCTGGGCCAGGTGGCGATAGCACCGCCGTCCGATTTGTCATGCTCGACAGTTCGCTTGATTTGGGCCATACGCGCCGCGCCTCGGTGCGAGGATGCCGACGGGAACGACGTTGGTTGAAGGAGCGCGGCCGATGCGTCGTAATGATGGCGGCGCAGGCGCTGATCGTGCCGGGTACCGGCACGCCCGATCCTGCGCAGGACTACATGGACAACGCCGTCGACTACTACCTGACCGCCAGCGATAACTGTGTAATGGCTGCACCACTGTGCCGGTCCCGTACTTCGCTACGTTCTGGCCGCGAATCGGAGGACTGACCGCGCCGAAACGGAATTCCGGCAGGAGAAGTTCCGAGTAGACCCCTGCTGGAATTCCGTTTCGCGGGTCTCTGGGGCTAGCGCGAGCGCGAAATGTTCGCGGAGAACGACGCGGCGGTATGCGAGCGCCCGCCGCCGCCGTGCGAGCGTCCACCACCGCTTCGCTGGGGCCTGCGCTTGCGCGGCCGGTTCGGCTGCGGGGACGCAGGCGTATGCGGCCGTGCGGTCGCGATCGGCTTGCCGAATATGCGCTCGCCGGGGGCGATCTGCTGCAGCACCGGGTGCGATGCGCCGCTGAATCGGGTGATCGTCGGCTTCACTCCCGCCTTACGGGTGAGCTGCCGGACGTCGGATACCTGGTCGTTCTGCATGAGCGTGACGACCGTGCCGTCGGCCCCAGCTCGGGCGGTACGTCCCGACCGGTGCAGGTAAGCCTTGTGCTCGACCGGCGGATCGGCGTGCACCACCAGGCCGACGTCGTCGACGTGGATGCCGCGGGCGGCGATGTCGGTGGCGACCATCACCTTGGCAGTGCCGTCGGAGAACGCTGCGAGATTGCGGGTACGTGCGTTCTGAGACAGGTTGCCGTGCAACTCAACTGCCGCGACACCGCGTGAGTTCAGCTGTTTGGCAAGCTTTTTCGCGCCGTGCTTCGTTCGTGCGAAGACGAGGGTGCGCCCGGGCGCCGCTGCCAGGTCGGTCAGCACGTTCATCTTCGCTGCGTTGTCGACGTGCAGCACATGGTGGACCATGGCCGACACCGGCGATTGCACCGAATCGACGCTGTGCACTACCGGGTCGTGCAGGTAACGCTTGACCAGCACGTCGACGCCGCCGTCGAGCGTGGCCGAGAACAGCATCCGCTGACCACGGCTTGGGGTTTTGTCGAGAAGTCGCTTGACCGGGGGCAGGAAGCCGAGATCGGCCATGTGGTCGGCCTCGTCGAGAACGGTGATCTCGACGGCGGACAGGTCCGCGTGGCGCGATTTCACGTGATCCTCGAGCCGGCCGGGGCAGGCGATGACGATGTCGACGCCTTGGCGCAGCTTGGCGATCTGTGGCTGCGGGCTGACCCCGCCGAAGATGGTGACCGAGCGCAGGTTCATCACAGCGGCCAGCGGTGCCAGCGCCGCATCGATCTGCGCGACGAGCTCGCGGGTCGGGGCGAGGATGAGTGCCCGCGGACGCCCTGGTGCGCGCTGGGTGTTGCTCGTTGCGAGCCGGGCCACCATCGGCAGCAGGAAGGCGTAGGTCTTCCCGGACCCGGTGCGACCACGGCCGAGCACGTCGCGCCCCGCCAGTGAGTCGGGCAGTGTCGCAGCCTGGATCGGAAACGGCGCGGTGATGCCGAGGTCGGTGAGGGTGTTGACGATGGCCTGAGGCAGGCCGAGGTCGGCGAAGGTGGGCACGGTTGTGCCACCCGAATTTTGAACAGACAAGGTTAAAGCTCCGAATGATAAGAGTGTGGTCGTCCTGCCCGGCGCGGTGATCCGCGGCGCTTGGTATGACGATCGAGAAAGCGGCAAAAGGCAGAACAGACGGTGCCACTGGCCACCACTATACAGGGCGAATTTGCCGTCGATACCGCCCGCCCGGCGGGGTTACCGTGATATTGGGCACATCTGGGGGAGTATGGCTCGTCAACCGACAACGCGGCTGCAGGTCAGCGGGTATCGATACTTGGTGCGTCGGATGGAACACGCGCTGCTGCGCGGAGACATCCGCATGGTGCACGATCCGCTTCGGGCACAGTCGCTTTCGTTCATCACGGGCTGCGTGCTGGCGGTTGTCGCGGTCGCAGTGTGCGCGATTCTGGCGTTCCTGCGACCGCACACCGGGTTGGGCGATGCGGCGATCGTCATTTCCCGTGAATCCGGGGCACTGTATGTCCGCGTGGGCGACACCTTGCATCCCGTCTTGAACCTCGCATCGGCGCGGTTGGTCGCCGGCACCGGCGCCGGGCCGGAAATCGTCAGCGCGACCGACATTGACAAGGCTAAACGCGGTCCACTCCTTGGCACTCCCGGCGCGCCCGCCGTCATCGCGAAGCCGCTGACTGATGAGGAATCCGCGTGGACGGTGTGCGACAGCACGACCACCACGGTGATCGCCGGTCATCCAGACGGCATCGATCGAGCGGCCCGGCAGCCGACCGTTCTTGTAACTCCACGAGCGGAGAGTGCGGCAACGACGTACCTGCTGTACGACGGCTGGAGGGCGGAAGTCGACCTTCGCAATCCCGCGGTTGTTTGGGCACTACGGCTCGACGGTGTCGAGCCACGACCTGTTTCGAGGGCACTGCTCGATGCCATTCCCGAGGCGCCGCCGATCACGTCGCCACACATCTCCGGCGCGGGCAGGCCCGGGGTTCTCGGTGGGCTGCGGGTCGGAACGGTGGTGCGGGTGACGCGGGTCGACGCCATTGACTATTTCGTCGTGTTGGCCGACGGCATTCAGCGCATCGGCGAGGTCGCGGCGGATCTGATCCGGATCGCCGACTCGCAGGGCAGCCGTGAGGTCGCATCGGTTTCGCCCGACGCCGTTCGCGACGCACCGGTGGTCGATTCCCTGCCGGTGTCGACCTTTCCACGACGGGCAGGAACACCCATGGGCGCTGGCGGAGGCGAGATGCTGTGTGCGCTGTGGGTGCCGGATGGACCGAAAACTACTCTCTGGGTTGGCGCCTCGCTGCCGCTGAACTCGAATCGGATAGAGCTGGTACAGGCCGATGGCGAGGGACCCAACGTGGACAACGTCGTCATGCCACCGGGGCGAAGTGCGTATGTGCGAGCGACGGCCCTCACCGGACACGGAGGCGATACCGGTCCGTTCTATCTGGTGACCGACAGCGGAGTACTTTTCGGCATGCACGACGAGAACACCGGAAAGGTTCTCGGCGTCCAGGGCGATCCCGTTTCGGCGCCCTGGCCGGTGCTGTCACGGCTGCCGCGCGGGCCGGAACTGAGCAGGGACAGTGCGTTAGTCGCGCGTGACAGTGTTCTCCCGCCGCCGTAACCGGCCGACCGAGGCCGTCATCGCCACCGCGGCAGCCACCACGGCGACGCAGATCCCGGCACCGCCGAATGCGATACGCCGCGCACTTTGATCTGGCGGGATGTCGCTTGCCGGAGGCGATATCGGGCGTTCGTCGTCGGTTCGCGGCGCGTCGGACTTGACTGTCATGCGCGCGGTGGTGGTGTCACCGCTGACCGCGGCCAGCGCGTCGACGACGCCATGACCCACGAACGGATCCCAGTCCGCCGGAGGCCGATGCGCGGAGTCCTTGATTCGCTGCATCACCTGTCGCGCGGTCAGGTGTGGTGATCGCGCCCGAATCAACGCGGCGATCCCGCTGACCACCGGGGCGGCGTAGCTCGTCCCCACGATGGGCATCGAACTGTCGAGGAAGGGCAGCTTGTCGACGAGGCCCTCGCCGTCTGCATCAAGCGACACGACCGCTTCACCGGGTGCGGCGACGTCCACCCATGGACCCGCCAGCGTGAAACGAGACGGCGCGCCCTGCGGATCGACGGAGCCCACCGTGAGGACGTACTCGTCGTACCAAGCCGGACTCACAACAACTTTCACGGAGTCCCAGTCCGGCTGGCCGGGGTGAGCCGGGTCCGCCGGCGGGTTCTGGTCGGTGCATTGCCCGAGGCCGCCGACGTTGCCCGCCGCCGCGACCACGACGGCATTCTTGACGTCCACCGCATACGCCAATGCCGCACCCAGGGCCCGGTCGTCCAGCGCTGCTACGTCGGCAACGCAGGCGATGGATGACACGTTGATCACCGAGGCACCCATGTCCGCCGCGGTCCGCACCGCCATCGCGAGGGTGTTGACATCGCCCAAGCCAGGAGCCGACCGACCAGCGGGCGCGAACTTGTGGCTCGACTGGCGGATTCCGATGATCGTCGCGTCAGGTGCGACACCGCTGAATCCTGCACCGTCCGTGGAATCCTCTGCCGCGCCGATGATGCCGGCCACAACTGTTCCGTGGCCGTCGCAATCATCGGTGCCGTCGCCGGTGAAGACATAGTCACCGCCGGGGACGAGATGAGGGAGTAGCCGATGCCGCGCCACCCCGGTGTCGATGACGGCGACGGTCTGGCCGGCTCCCCGACTGAGTCGCCAGGTCGCTGCCAGATTGAGATCCTTCAGCTGGTTGGCCTCTCGGTTCCGAACCGCGACCGGGGTGGAAACCACGCAACTCAGCCGCTGCTCGGTCGGCTCCGGCGGTGCAGGCGGCCGTGGTTGAGGAAGTAGCGAGTCATCGACCAGCGGTGGGGTGACGGCACCGGCAATGGGTGGCACCCAAACGGAGACTGTCACCGCCACGATGGCCCCGGCCATCCGCGCGCGCCGCGGTAGCTGACCCGTCATGGCAGGCTCAAGCCGCGGACGATGCCGAACACATCCCCGACCCAACAGGCCAGCGGAACCACCGCCGCCAGTGCGACATAATCCAAGAGCTCCAGGCTGCGCCGCGCCACTGGACTCAACCGGGTGCCGAGATCCGCGACCGTCAGGCACACGGAGCCGACACCGAGGACAACGGCGATCAAGCAGACCCAGTGGGCATGTCGAGGCAGGGAAAGAACCGCTAACACGAAAGCCGCAGAAGCACTGACCATTCCACCCCCGAAGACCGCAGCGGATCGGATGAGTCCCCGCTGCTGGCGTGCTCGCAGCAGCAGCACCACGGAGACAACCGCGGTCAGACTGACACCGCTCAGCGCACGATCATGGCGTTGGTCCGCGGCGACCAACGCCGCGCCCAATGCAGCCGATGCCGACAAACCAGCCAGCAGTCCCGTCAACGTCCGGTGACCGCGTACCGCTCTGGCGTTAAGGGCACCGGCAGGCGCAGTTCCGTCGTCGCTTGCCTCCGCTGCGCTGCGAATCGTCGGCGACAAGCCCGTCAGGACAATCGACAGTTTGGCCGCCACACCCAGCATGGCCAACGATGCAGCGGCCAGGACCGCGCCAATGGTGGCTGACGGTGCCGGCCAAAATGTCACAGCCGCCGCGGCGATCGCCGCTGTCGTCGAGAACGCGGCGATCGCGATGAAGCATGTTGTCCCGTGGGAGGTGACGCGGAGAAACACCGTCGACACCGCACAACAGATTGCCGCCGCCAGAAAGAGATTCGGCGGTGCAGGGCCGCCGGGCACCACCAGGAAACCGGCAACCGCAGCGAACGCGGTAGCAGTCACACCCAGGACCAACGATGGCAGCTGTCCAGGGTCGACACGGTTCGCCATGATGGACCCGGCAGTCGCCGCGAGGGCCAATAACGCCGCGATGACTGCCCGGTTGCTCGCGGGTGAATTGCCACACCAACCGAGCCCTATCGCACCGAAACCCACCGCCCACAAACATGCGACGGCGCCAATACTTCGGGTCGTTTGGCCGTCGCCATCCGCCGACCCCGATGCATTGACCACGGAGTGGCACATATCGCCGCAGACGGGTTCGCATGTCTGTGTCTGGACGATACTGAGGAGCAGGATGTCGCCGTCGCGAATGCCGTTCTCGTGCAGTGTCATCGACTCATCCAGCACGGCGCCACCGAGTTGTGACATCGTCCAGCGCTCTGCGACGCCATCGGTCGCGGCTGCGGTTCGGCCACCGGCGATGTCGACGATGCGCGGAAGCATTTCGCCGAGCGCTATTCGAGTCGGCAAGGCAAGATCAACCGGGACCGATCGGCCCTCGCAATGGGTCTGCACCGTTACCCGACACAGGTCCAAAACCGTCATGTAACCCCCCGCGGATCACCGTAACCGCATCCGCAGGTAGCGGAACGCGGCAATTTTGGTGCTGTGTGGAAGGAACGAGATCGGGTGCCGCCGCGTCTATCTCCCGATGGAGTTCTGGATCGAGCCTCGGCTGACGACGCCTCCCGTGAAGGAGGGCGAGCTCGTCGTGCACGCACCCCCGGACGTGCCGCGGGACGTGCCCGCCAATCCCCTCTCTAGGTTGCTGCCCGCGACGATGATCGTCGCCACCGTGGGGATGATGGTCATCTACCTCACTTCGGGCACGGCCGCGATGCGGAATCCGATGTTCATGTTCTTTCCGGTCATGATGCTCGTCTCGCTGCTTGGCACGCTGGCCGTCGGGGCGCGCGGCGGCAATCGGACCGCTGAGATCAACCAAGGCCGCCGCGACTATCTGCGTTACATCGAGTCACTGGAACAGACGGTCGCGACGACCATTGAAGCCCAACGCGCTTCACTGACTTGGAACCATCCCGATCCTGGCTCGCTGTGGACATTGGTTGGTGGCAGGCGGATGTGGGAGCGCCGGCGAGAAGATCCCGACTTCGGGCATGTCCGGGTCGGACTGGGTACTCAGGGCCTCTCGACCCGGCTGGTTCCGCCAGAACTCGGACCGGCGGACGAGCTCGACCCAGTCACCTCGATGGAATTGCGGCGGCTGATCCGCAACCGTTCGATGGTGCGGGATCTACCCGTCGCGCTGGCACTCAAAGGATTCGCGGCCGTCACCCTGCGCGGCGACCGACCCGCCGTGCGGAACTTGCTGCGGGCGGTGATGTGTCAACTGGCGGTACTGCACAGTCCTGATCATCTGCGGATCATGGCCGTCGTTGATCCGCTTACCGCAGCGCACTGGGACTGGCTGAAATGGCTGCCACACCATCAACATCCGCACGCCGTCGACGAGTGCGGGCGAGCACGCATGACGTACGACAGCCTGGCATCCGCCGAGGCCGACCTCGCGATCGGTGACGGGCCACACTCTGTCGTGCTCATCGACGGCGGACTGATTACCGGCAGTGAACGGCTTTTCAAACCAGTCGGAATCGCCGATGTGACCGTGTTGGAGGTGGGAACTGCGTTCGACGACGTCGCCGCCGAGATCGGCATGCGGCTGGCGGTGAGCGGCGACGATCTCGCGGCAAGAAGTGATGCCGGCGACGAGGTACTCGCACGCCCCGACACGATGACGACAGGACAGGCACTGGCCTGCGCCCGCCGGATGTCTCCGTTCCGGGCGGCCGCCGCGTCCACCGATGGTGCGGCGGCTGTTTCGGTGCCTGTTGCATGGTCGGAGTTGATGGGTATTGCCGATGCAGGGTCAGTCGATCCCACTTCGCTGTGGCGTACCCGTGGTCCCGAACAAAGGTTGCGCGTTCCCATCGGTGTATCGGACCAAGGCCTGCCGGTCGAACTCGACATCAAGGAGGCCGCCGCGGGCGGCATGGGACCACACGGGTTATGCATTGGCGCAACGGGTTCCGGCAAGTCGGAGTTCCTGCGCACGCTGACACTGGGGATGCTCGCCGTGCATCCGCCCGACGCTCTGAACCTGGTCCTCATCGACTTCAAGGGAGGTGCCACGTTCCTCGGGCTCGAGCGGGCACCGCACGTAGCCGCGGTGATCACCAATCTGGTCGACGAGGCTCATCTGGTGGCGCGGATGAAGGATGCGCTGGCGGGCGAGATGAATCGGCGCCAGGAGGCACTGCGGGCCGCAGGCAATTTCGCCAATGTCGCGGAGTATGACCGGGCGCGCGCCAGAGGGACCGGGCTTGTGCCGTTGCCAGTGCTGTTCATAGTGGTCGACGAATTCTCGGAACTGCTCAGTCATCATCCCGACTTCATCGACCTGTTCATCGCGGTAGGGCGGCTCGGGCGCTCGCTGGGCATGCACCTGTTGCTCGCGAGTCAACGACTGGATGAGGGGAGGCTGCGCGGATTGGAGTCGCATCTGTCGTATCGGATCTGTCTCAAGACCTTCTCGACCGGCGAATCACGTTCGGTACTAGGAGGTCCCGATGCGTACCACCTGCCGAATACACCGGGCGCGGCGTATCTGAAGACTGGTTCCGGCGAGCCGCTGCGTTTTCAGACGGCGTTTGTCTCCGGGCCGTATGTGCGCCCCACAACCCGTTCCGCCGAGTTGGCGCCACCCTCGATTCCACGGCTTTTCACCGCGGCGCAGACGGGCCCTGTCGCGTCCGGAGATGAAGCGCGGACCGAGGACGGCGCCGCCCCTCGCCGAACAGTGCTCGACGCGGTCCTCGATCGACTCGACGGTCGCGGATCGCCTGCCCACCAGGTGTGGCTGCCGCCGCTGACCGATTCGCCCACACTCGATGATGTGCTGCAGCGGGCCGGAACTCGTGTCGCACTCACTGTGCCGATCGGCCTCGTGGATCGCCCCTTCGAGCAACGTCGTGACTTGTTGGTCGCTCAACTGGCCGGCGCGGCGGGGAATGTCGCCGTCGTGGGTGGCCCTCGGTCGGGCAAGTCGACGGCGCTGCGGACGTTGGTTTTGGCGTTGGCGGAAACCCACGATCCACGAGATGTGCAGGTCTACTGCCTCGACTTCGGCGGCGGCTCGTTGTCGTCGCTGCGAGCGCTGCCTCACGTCGGGTCGCTGGCGGGCCGGCTCGACGTCGACCTGGTCCGTCGCACAATCGGCCAGCTCGAGTCATTGCTGCGGGCCAGGGAGGCGCGGCGTAGCTCGGGCGAATCAATGGCCGCCGACGATCCGTACGGTGACGTGTTCCTCGTCATCGACGGGTGGGCGACCATCCGCCAAGAGTTCGACATATTGGAGGCTCCGATCACGGCGCTTGCGGCCCAGGGGCTTTCGTACGGCATCCACGTCGTCGTCGCAGCATCGCGGTGGGCCGAGGTCAGGCCTGCGCTGAAGGATCAGCTCGGCACCCGTATCGAACTGCGGCTGGGCGATCCGGCGGACTCCGAGATGGATCGCAAGCGCGCGCGCCAGCTGGTCCAGAGCCCACCCGGTCGGGGGATCACCCGTGACGGTCACGAGCTGGTGATCGCCTTGCCTCGATTCGATGAAGTGAGCGCCGATCGACTGCGGGTGCGGTACGGCGGTCGGGTCGCACCGCCTGTCCGACTGCTACCGACGCGTGTTTCATGCGATGCAATCGTCACCGCGGTCACCCAGCCGCCTTCCCCGACCCAGATTCTGTTGGGTCTCGGAGAGGCCGAGTTACTGCCCGTCGCGGTCGATTTCGCCGTAGAGGCTCATCTCATCGTCCTGGGGGAGGCGGAGTGCGGCAAGACCACGACGCTGCGAACGCTGTGCCGTGAGATCGTCCGCACGAACACCGCGAACTCCGCTCAATTGTTCATCGTCGATTTTCGCCGGACGCTGCTCGGCGTCGTGGAGTCCGATCACCTCGCGGGATACGCTGCGTCGGCGGCGGCACTCACACCGCAGCTGACGGCCCTGTTGGAAAGCCTGCAGGCTCGGACGCCCGGCGCAGACGTCACCCAGCAGCAGTTGCGGATGCGGTCGTGGTGGTCGGGTCCGGAGATCTATGTCGTCGTGGATGACTATGACCTGGTGGCCGGTGCGACCGGCAACAACCCACTTGAACCGCTGCTTGATTTCCTGCCACACGCCAAGGATCTCGGTCTGCACGTCGTGGTGGCACGGCGATCCGGCGGTGCAGCGCGAGCGATGTTCGACCCCGTCCTGGCCCGGCTGCGCGATCTCGGGTGCATGGGCCTGATGATGAGCGCCAGCCCGGACGACGGCGTGCTGATCGGGTCGGTCCGGCCGTCGCAACTGGTGCCGGGTCGGGGAACGCTTGTCACTCGCTCTCACCCGGATCAGCTCATCCAGGTGGCCTGGAGCGACGTGCCGTGACCGAATGCGTCGTCGAGGTGGGGCCGGGGACGGTCCGCGGCGCGTGCGACGTCGCCGAGAACTTGGTGTCAACGGCGCTGGAATGCATCGACGATGAGATTGCGTTGCTCGCCGACCAGCCCGTCGCCGTGGCGGCGGTGTGGCGTGAAGTGTTCCGCTCGGCGCTACCGGACGACGTTGACACCGCTGTCCTGGTCTGTCCGACATGGTGGTCGTCGTCGCGGGTCGAGTGCGTGCGGGAAGCCGCAGCCAGCATGACGGCGAATGTCGTTGTGCTGCAACGCGCCGAGGTGCTCATTGGCGATTCGCCCGGGATGACAACGGTCATCGAGATTGCCCCCGAGTTCGTGGCGGTCTCGCGGGCAGGCTGCGTCGTCACGGCCGTGCCGCGACTTGATGAGTCCGCAGACGTCGCCCGAGCGGTGGCGGATGCCGTCGGCTCGGCAACCGCGGTGCTGGTGGATGCGCCGGCCGGCGTCGACGATGCGGTCGCGCTCGCCGGTGCCATCTCCGAGTGTCTGCGGACCGACGGCGTTGCGGTGACAACGGTTCACCAGGACCGGGTCATGGCCGCGGTGCAGGAGCAGCCGAAGCCGCGCCCGCACGGGCTCGAATCGCCGGGACGGCGATGGCCGAGGGTTGCGGTGATGGCCGCGGGCGTCATATCGGTGGCACTACTCTGTGTCGGCCTCGCCGCCAAATCCGAGGTGAATGGATCCCAGGCGACCTCAGTGCCGATGACGCTCCTTGTCGAAGGCCGGGTGGCGGTGAAGGTTCCGGCGCAATGGATGGTGCGGCGCATCACGTCGGGATCGGGCTCCGCCCGAGTGCAGGTGATGGCGCCAGATGACGCCTCCGCAGTGCTGATTACGCAGTCTCAGGTGCGCAAGGGTGAGTCGCTGTCCGCGACGGCGGCGACACTGCGCAGGGCTCTCGATGACCAGCTGGATGGCGTGTTCGGCGAGTTCAACCCCGATGACCGTCCAGCCGATCGACCCGCTGCCACCTATCGGGAACGCCGTGAAGGACGCCAGATCGACTGGGCGGTGTTCGTCGACAACACCGTGCGGATCGGCATCGGTTGCCAAAGCGCGGCGGGCGGCGAACAAGCGGTGCGCTACGTCTGTCAAGAGGCCATCAGGTCGGCGCACGCGGTCATCTGACACATGGGAACCAAACAGGCCTCCACTCCGTCGTAAACACAACTCGATCGATAAACACGGAAAGGGTCGCGATGACGACACCCGCGGGCGGATCACTCAACACTGATTTCGATCTCATGACAGCCGTCGCCGGCAAGATCGACGCCCGGAATGAGGAGATTCGGGCGATGCTGCAGTCATTCATCGGACGGATGATCAGCGTGCCACCGTCGGTGTGGGGAGGCGTCGCGGCAACGCGATTCAGGGACGTCGTGGACCGGTGGAACGCCGAGTCAACGAAACTGCATGTCGCCCTGCAGGAAATCGCCGAAACCATGCGCTTCAACGAGCGTGCGCTGCGCGAGGCAGCCGAGAGCCATTCGCATCAAATCGGCGCCGTCGGCACCAACATCTAAGGAGACTGACCATGGAACCCGTTCTCTCCTACAACTTCGACGAGATCGAGTACACCGTCCGGCAGGAGATACACAGCACCTCTGCGCGGCTCAACGCGGCGCTCGACGACCTACGGGCTCAAATCGCTCCGCTGCAGCAGGTTTGGACCCGTGAGGCCGCCGAGGCGTATCGGGTCCAGCAGGCCAAGTGGGACCAGGCGGCGGCTGCGTTGAACGAGATCTTGTTCAGCCTCGGAAATGCGGTGCGCGACGGCGCCGACGACGTCGCGACCACCGACCGCAGCGCGGCCAACGCCTGGGGAGGCTAGCGCCGTCACAGACCCTGTGCGGTCCCGTTGGGCGGGGAGACCACGGGACCGCACAGTTCTGTCTCGCCGAGTTCTGCATGAGGGTCGTGATCTACGGGCAATCACAGCCCTGCTGCAGAACTCGATGCGCTACGGGCCGACGACGAAGGCGTCCAACGGTACCGTGCGTCCACGCAGGCTCAGTGTGCGCCGGGGTGCGTTCGCCGCCATGTCGTCGGCGACCCCGTGTGCGACAAGCAATTCGCCGCCCGCTGCGTGCTGCTGCATGCGTGCCGCGACGTTGACCGTGTCACCGAGGGCGGTGAAGTCCATCACCGCGGCGCCGACATTGCCGACATACGCGACGCCGGCGTTGACGGCGGCGCCCAAGTCGATCCAGGGCTCCTCGGCTGAGCCATAGCCCACCGCACGCATCAGGTCGAGGCCGGCCTCCACCGCTCGCTTGCGATAGTCGGGCCCGCTGATACCGCGGACGAAGAACGCCATCACTTCATCACCGACGAGCTTGTCGATGATCGCGTCATGGCGCAGCAGCGTGCGGGTCGCCACGCAGTAGAAGCGGTTCAGCAAGCCGGCGAAGTCGGCAGCGCTGGCCCGCTCGGCCAGCGCCGTGGAACCACGCACATCGGCGAACAACACCGCGATGTCCACCTCGGCTCCGCCCGCGGGAAGCGCATCGCAGCAGCGCGTGCACAAGTTGGGGTTCTTGCGTGACGGGTTGAACCCCGCCGCCGCCAGAACGCGGCCGGCGACGCCGCCGAACGGGTTGTTGCAGACCTTGCAGCGCGGTTCTGCGGGCAGATAGCGAAACACCCGCCGCGCCCTGACCAGCGGTGCGTGCCCGTCGGTCAGCACCTTGTGCCACTTCTCCGAGGCGGCCGGATCGCCGCGTTCTGCGGTGGGGTCCGCGCGATCTTCGATGATCATGGACTCATGCTGGCCCGCGCCGGCGTCGTCGCGCGTGGGGCATTTGCCTCAAGTCTGCTCGAAGGCGTTTTGACCTGCGGTGACGCCCGCAGGTATGCTGCCTCGTTGGCGTACGGGTACGCCGGGTCCTCGGGTCAATGTCGGTCGCCGAGGGGTCCCCACCGTTCACGCCTGACCGGCGCCCGGGTCACACCGGGGTCCAAACCCGAGGGCTAGCCCCCGAAAAGGAGAGGTAAGCGCTGTGCCTACGTACACGCCGAAGGCGGGTGACACCACGCGCACGTGGTACGTCATCGACGCCACCGACGTGGTGCTCGGCCGGCTCGCCGTCGCGGCAGCCAATCTGCTGCGCGGCAAGCACAAGCCGACATTCACGCCGAATGTCGACGGTGGCGACTTCGTCATCGTCATCAACGCAGACAAGATCGCCATCAGCGGCGACAAACTGCAGAACAAGATGTCCTACCGCCACTCGGGTTACCCAGGTGGCCTCCGGGCGCGCTCGCTCGGCACCGAGATGCAGCGCCATCCCGACCGCGTGGTCGAGAAGGCGATCGTCGGCATGCTCCCGCACAACAAGCTCAGCCGTCAGATCCAGAAGAAGTTGAAGGTCTACGCCGGGCCGGAGCATCCGCACACCGCCCAGAAGCCGGTGCCGTACGAGATCAAGCAGGTAAGCCAGTGAGCGAGAACAACGAAACCACCGAAACGACTGAAGCCCCCGCAGCCACGGAAGCCCCCGAAACGGAGGCCGCCGAGGCTCCTGAGGCGCAGGCCACCGAGGCCCCTGAGGCGCCTGAGGCTCCAGAACCGACGGAGACCGTGACCGAGGCGGCCCCCGAGCCGCGCCCGCCGCGGGAGCCGGTCGTGCTCGACCGTCCCATCCAGACGGTCGGCCGCCGCAAGGAGGCCGTCGTGCGCGTGCGCCTGGTGCCCGGCACCGGGAACTTCCACCTCGACGGGCGCACTCTCGAGGCCTACTTCCCCAACAAGGTCCACCAGCAGCTCATCAAGGCCCCGCTGGTGACCGTGGACCGGGTGGACAGCTTCGACATCCACGCCCACCTCGACGGCGGCGGCCCCTCCGGGCAGGCCGGCGCGCTGCGCCTGGCTATCGCCCGGGCGCTGATCCTGGTGCAGCCCGAGGACCGGCCGGCGCTGAAGAAGGCCGGCTTCCTCACTCGCGACCCGCGGGCCATCGAGCGCAAGAAGTACGGACTGAAGAAGGCCCGCAAGGCGCCTCAGTACTCCAAGCGCTGATCTGTCTGTCACCCGCCCGGTGTGCGAACTGCACGCCGGGCGGTGTGCTCTGCGGCCGAAAAAATCGGGTCAAGAGTTGGAGAGTTGGCTGACTCGCTGAGGTGAGATGTCGAGGAGCTCGGCGATGTCGCGAACCGGTATGCCGTAGGTGGTGAGCCAGTGGGCGTACTCATGCGCTTTCTCGCTTGCTTGGCGCTCGAGCTCATTGGCTCTGGCCCTTAAGGATTTGATCTCGCGGGCGGTTTCGAGAAGTTCGCGGAAAGCGGGCTCTTCGACCCTGACGCTGGCCGTTTCGACTTTGATGTCGTCGAAGGGGAGATTCCGGTCGAGCGCGATGTACTCCCGCGCCATGGTTTCGACTTCGGAGAGTCGGCGGGCCTGGGTGAGCCCGTCGATTTCGGGGATGTGAACCATCCACCAGCGGCCGTCGCGGGTGACTTCGATCTTGAATTCGTACATCACTCTCCCTGGCTCTGCTGGATGGCCTTGTTCACTTGGCGCACGACGCCCGGCGAGATGGTGCGGTGGCCGGTGGGGACGGTCACCCTGGCGCCGCTGGGGTGGATCCACTTCGTATGGCTGCCTTTGCCCTCGGACTGGGTGAAGCCAGCCTGCTGGAGACGCTTAATGACCTTCCGGGCGGATTCTCCGCTGACCATGCTAGTCTAGTCTCCTTTACTTATTCTAGTCTAGCGAAGTAGACAAAAGAGTCAGCAGGTCAATATGGCTTTTTGGTGTTGCCAAGGGCGAGTCGAAGCCCGGCACTTGCATTAGGACTGTTGATGGTGCCGTCGCGGTTCCGTGAGCTCGCCGAGCGCACTCGCGGTGGCATAGGCAACGTCTCGTCCGGGTCCCGATTGAGCGGCGGCACGGGTGCTGACGTGGCAGGTTGTGTTTGCGGGCGCGATGTATGAGAAATTTATGGCTATGGGTCGACTGTTCGGCACCGACGGGGTGCGCGGAGTCGCCAATCGCGATCTGACGGCTGAGCTGGCGTTGGCGCTGGGCTCGGCGGCCGCGCGCCGCCTTGGCAACTCGTCGCCGGCGCGCCGGCGCGTCGCCGTGGTCGGCCGTGACCCGCGGGCCAGCGGCGAGATGCTGGAGGCCGCGGTCATCGCCGGACTGACCAGCGAGGGCGTCGACGCGCTGCGGGTCGGCGTGCTGCCGACTCCGGCGGTGGCCTACCTGACCCATGCCTATGACGCCGAGTTCGGCGTGATGATCTCGGCGTCGCACAACCCGATGCCCGACAACGGCATCAAGATCTTCGGTGCGGGCGGGCAGAAGCTCGACGACGCGACCGAGGACCGCATCGAGGAACTTGTTGCGGCCGGGCCCGGCAACCGTCCGGTCGGTGCGGCCATCGGCAGGGTCGTCGACGCCGGCGACGCACTCGAGCGTTACCTGCGTCACGCAGGCAAGGCCCTCACTACCCGGCTGGACGACCTGACCGTCGTCGTCGACTGCGCGCACGGCGCCGCGTCGGCCGCCGCGCCACTCGCATATCGGGCCGCCGGCGCCAACGTCATCGCGATCAACGCCGAACCCGACGGACTCAACATCAACGACGGCTGCGGGTCCACGCACATGGAGTCGCTGCAGCAGGCAGTGGTGTCCCACGGCGCCGACCTCGGGTTGGCCCACGACGGCGATGCCGACCGCTGCCTGGCCGTCGACGGCGGCGGGCGGGTCGTCGACGGCGACGCCATCATGGTGATCCTGGCGCTGGCGATGCGTGAGGCTGGCGAGCTGGCCTCCAACACCCTGGTCACCACGGTGATGAGCAACCTAGGGCTGCACTTGGCCATGCGCGCGGCGGGCATCGAGGTTCGCACCACCGGCGTAGGCGACCGCTACGTGCTGGAGGAACTACGCGCAGGCGAGTACTCGCTGGGCGGCGAACAGTCCGGGCACATCGTGATGCCCGCCCTGGGCACCACCGGTGACGGCATCGTCACCGGGCTACGGCTGATGTCCCGGATCGCGCAGACCCGCACACCGCTGGCCACACTGGCGTCGACCATGCAGTCGTTGCCGCAGGTGCTGATCAACGTCGAGGTCGACGACAAGGCCACAGTGGCCGACGCGCCGTCGGTGCGCACCGCCGTGGCCGAGGCCGCGGCCGAACTCGGCGACACCGGCCGAATCCTGTTGCGGCCCTCGGGGACCGAGCAGATGGTGCGGGTGATGGTCGAAGCGGCCGACGAGGACACCGCCCGTCAGCTGGCGATCCGGGTGGCCGAGTCGGTCAGCGAGCACCACTGAAATCGGGTGGAACCCGAGGGGTTTCGCCGACGTCCTAGCCAGCGTGGGAGAACCTGACGTCGCGCGTATCGATGTTGCGGCCGTGCTCGGCGCTGCGCGCCAGTACGACGCGGCGGCCGACATCGTCGACACCGCGATCCGAACTCATCTGACTGGTCTGCGGTTCGATGGCGCAGTCGCCGGTCGCATGCACGCCGCGCACGGCGACGCCCTGCGGCTCGCCATGGACGACGTGGTGGACCGGCTGCGTGAATGGGCGCGCGCGGCCACCGAGATCGCCGCCGAACTACGCTCCTGCGCCGATCGGTACGTCGACGCCGATGCCCGCGGCGCCGGGCGGATCGGCTGACCGATGGCCGAAACGTTAGACGTCGCAGCCAGGCTGGCCGAGGGACGCCCGGCTGTCGACAACGTCGGCGACTATGTGTGGGCATGCCATCTGCTCGGGTACCAGAATCAGGATCTCACGCTGCACGCTGCGCAGGTACGTGATTGGTACAGCAGTGAAGACGGGCTGGACCTGCGGGCGCTGGACGCGGATCGGGCGGCGCTGGATTCCGCCGCAGCGGCAACCGAGAATGCACGACAGCTGCAGGAGCAACAGCTCGGCGCGCTGGCCGGTGCGTGGCGGGGCCGTGGCGGCGACGCTTCGCACGAGTTTCTCCTCCGGCACGGCGAAGCATCCGCCGCCGCAGCCACAGCGCTGCGTGACGCCGTCGACGCACTGGCTGCCCTGCGCGACGACCTGTGGCATGCCGTCGACGAAAAGGTCGCTTCCGCGGTGGCGATAGACGACCGCCGGCAGGTCGAACGCTCTGACTGGCTGGCGGCGACGCAGACGGTCACGACGGGTGCCGGAGATCGTGCGGTGGCGAGCGAACTGATCGACCAGCAGGTGAAGCCGTTCGTGGACAACGATATTCGGTCCGACTGGGTGACCGCGATGCAGACCGCTATGGCCACCGTGGCCGCCGCCTTCGACGCCGCGACAGCCACGCTGACGGCCGAGGCTGGCTCGCTGTTCGAAGTGCCCGGTGATCTCGGGCCGTCGTCCACACCACTGCCCAGTATTGGTTCACCGGGTGAGGTGACGAACACCGCGCCTGCTGCATGGCCGAGTCCGGCGACCGCCGCGGCGCCTGCCGTCAGCCCGATGGCCGCTCCGCCGCCGGCTTTCCCCGCTGCCCCGGAACTCCCAGCGGCGCCGATGCCCGCCGCCCCGCTTCCTGCGACCGCTCCTGCAACTGCCGCGGCGCCGGCGATGCCGACGACGCCGTCACTCGGCGATCTGGGTAGCGGATTGCCCGGCGCCGCAGGCGGACTCGCAGGTCTGGGTTCTCAGCTCGCCGAAGCGATCGGCCCCCTGCTGAATCGGCCTGACGAGACACTGCCAGATCCGCCGGATCAGAAGGAAGAGCCTGAGGACGGCGAGCCCACGCTCGAGGACGAAGCGGCCGAAGAGACAAGCGATCTCGCCGAAACCGATGAGCCTGCCATCGAACCTGATGATGTCTGTGCGGAGGAACCGGCGCCGACTCCACCACCGGCACCGATGCCGCCACCACCGCCGCAGCCCATCGTGGATCCGCCACCGAGCCCCGAGCCGCTCAGCGCCGAATCCCCGTGTGAGATAGCCGCCGACGAGCTGCCTCAGGCGGGACCCTGACTCTGAAGCTATCGACGAGATTGCACTGAGGGTTGTGAATGTTTAGGAACAACGACCGTGGATGCAATTTCGACGCTAGCCCCGAGCTACGGCAGTAGACCCTTCAGCTCTTCGACGTAGCGAACGGATTCGCGGCGGTCGCCGGTCAGCGGATGAACCAGGAGCGTCGTCACTCCCGCTTCGGCGTATGCGGCCACCCGCTCCTTGACGAATCCCCTTGACCCGATCAGGGATACATGCCGCACCAACTCGTCGGGCACCGCGGCGATCGCCTCGGTCTTTTGGCCGGACAGATAGAGATCCTGGATGTGATTCGCCACGTCGCCGAACCCGTAGCGGGTGGCCAGGTTGTGGTAGAAGTTCTTGCCGCGTGCGCCCATGCCGCCGATGTACAGCGCCAGTTGGGGTTTCGCCCACGCGAGCCGGTCCTCGACATCGTCGCCGATTGCCAGGGTGGCGCTGACCATGACGTCGAGCGGTCCGAGTTCGGAGTCGCGCTTGGCCATTCCTGCCCGCAGTGAGTCGCCCCACACCGCGTCGGCCTTCTCCGGGTAGAGGAACACCGGCTGCCAGCCCTCGGCGATCTCCGCGGTCAACTCGACGTTCTTCGGTCCCAGCGCGGCGATGGTGATCGGAATACGTTCCCGGACAGGGTGATTGATCAGGTGCAGCGGCTTGCCCAGTCCGGTACCGCGGTCGTGGGGGAGCGGTATCTGGTAGTGCTTGCCGTCGAACTGCACGTTCTCGCGGCGCCACACCTGCCTGCAGATCTCCACGACTTCGCGGGTGCGGCCGAGCGGGGCATCGAACGGAACGCCGTGGAAACCCTCTATCACCTGCGGCCCGGACGTGCCGATGCCCAACCGGAACCGGCCGTCGGACACGTAGTCCAGTCCTGCGGCCGTCATCGCCAACAAAGACGGGGTGCGGATGTAGATCGGGACGACGCCCGAGCCCAGCTCGATCCGCGAGGTCTTCGCCGCGAGAAAGCCCAACTGGCTGATCGCGTCGAACGAGTAGGCCTCCGCCACCAGCGCGATGTCGACGCCGACCTTCTCCAGCTCGACGACTTCGTCGACGGCCTCGACGAAGCCGCCGGCGTAGTTCAGAAAGATTCCGGTCCGCATGGCTCACTCACGGCTTCAGCAGGGCGACGACCTTGTTCTCCAGGTCGACCGGATCGTCTGCGAAGGGATCCATGACCGCCGCCTTCGGCAGCGCCGCCTCGGGGTCGGCGAAGTCGCGGTAGGTCTTGTCGCCGGTCAGCATGTGCAGCAGGTAGCCCGTCATCAACGCCCGCACCAACTTCTGGGTGCTGCGGTCGGCTCCCGGCAGCCCGACCACCCGGGCCAGCCGTCGTCCCTCGATCAGACCCCCGGCCTTGGCTTTCGGCACTGCCCGCAGCGTCGCCGAACCCCATACCCGGGCCAATTCCACCGCGTTGGACCTCAGCGTCATCGGATCGCCGGGGTCGGTGAGTATCAGGCCGGGAACCTTCAGCGTCGCCGCGGCCTCCTCGGCGCGCGGCTTGGTGACCGTCGGGAACGCCGCGACCACAGCCTTCGGCTTCGCGGGCATCCCGGCGGCGGCGAACACCGCCGTCGACGCGCCGAACCCGTGGCCGACGATGCCGAGCTTGGTGGGATGCACGCTGATCTTCCCGTCGCCCAGTCGCACGCCGGCGATGATGTCCAGCGTGGTGCCGAGGTCGAACGCCAGGTTGAGCACCGACGGCGCGATGCCCTTCTCGGTGTCGGGCGCCGCCGCGACGATGCCCCATGACGCCAGATGCTCGAGCGTGCCCGAATAGCGCTCCACCCCGGTCACCCATTCGTGACCGAACGCGACGCCGGGAAGGTTGAACCCCGACTCCGGGGTGTACACCACGCCGGGCAGTCCGGCGAAGGCCAGGTCGCCACGCAGAACGCGGTGTGGTCCGCGTCGTTTCAAAGCGGCGAAGAGCTTCTTCGTGCCGGCCACGTGACGACCGTAGCCCACCAAGGTGAGGGCGGCGCCGTGGCTGCGACCGTCTGACCTTCGCTCAAAGTCGACCCGCGGGGTTAAAGCGCATTTGACAGGCACTTTTACCTAGAGAATTACGTTAGCTGGATCGTGCACTACGCTAGATGGTTATGTGCGGAATCGTCGGCTACGTCGGATCGCGGGACGCCCGTCGGATCGTGGTCGACGCGCTGCGCCGGATGGAGTACCGCGGCTACGACTCCTCGGGAGTCGCGCTGCTCGACGGCGACGGCGGGCTGACCGTCCGCCGCCGCGCCGGTCGGCTGGCCAACCTCGAGGCGGCGCTGGACGAGACCGACGCGGCCAGCCTCACCGGCGGCACCGGCCTCGGCCACACCCGCTGGGCCACTCACGGTCGGCCGACCGACCGCAACGCGCATCCGCACCGCGACGCCGCGGGCAAGATCGCGGTCGTCCACAACGGGATCATCGAGAACTACGCCGGCCTGCGCCAGGAGCTGGAGGCCGACGGTGTGGAGTTCGCGAGCGACACCGACACCGAGGTCGCCGTGCACCTCGTCGCCCGGCAGTACCACCACGGCGACACCGCAGGCGATTTCGCGCAGTCCGTCTTCGCCGTGCTGCCCCGGCTGGAGGGCCACTTCACGCTGGTGTTCGCCAACGCCGACGAACCGGGCACGATCGTCGCCGCCCGCCGGTCCACGCCGCTGGTGCTCGGCATCGGCGACGGCGAGATGTTCGTCGGCTCCGACGTGGCGGCGTTCATCGAACACACCCGCCATGCCGTCGAGCTGGGCCAGGACCAGGCCGTGGTGATCACCGCCGACGGCTACGCGATCCATCGACTTCGCACGGCAACCGGGACGACGCGAGTGCTCGCGCCTTTCCATATCGACTGGGATCTGTCGGCCGCCGAGAAGGGCGGCTACGAGTACTTCATGCTCAAGGAGATCGCCGAACAGCCCGCCGCCGTCGCCGACACCCTGCTGGGCCACTTCGTCGACGGCCGCATCGTGCTCGACGAACAGCGCCTCTCCGACCAGGAGCTGCGCGAGATCGACAAGGTGTTCATCGTCGCCTGCGGCACCGCGTATCACTCGGGGCTGCTGGCCAAGTACGCGATCGAGCACTGGACGCGGCTGCCCGTCGAGGTCGAGCTGGCCAGCGAGTTCCGCTACCGCGACCCGGTGCTGGACCGCAGCACGCTGGTGATCGCGATCTCACAGTCCGGCGAGACCGCCGACACGCTGGAGGCGGTGCGGCACGCCAAGGAGCAGAAGGCCAAGGTGCTGGCGATCTGCAACACCAACGGCAGCCAGATCCCGCGCGAGTGCGACGCGGTGCTCTACACCCGCGCAGGCCCCGAGATCGGGGTCGCCTCGACCAAGACGTTCCTGGCGCAGATCGCCGCCAATTACCTGGTCGGTCTCGCGCTCGCGCAGGCCCGCGGCACCAAGTACCCCGACGAGGTGGAGCGCGAGTACCGGGAACTGGAGTCGATGCCCGAGCTGGTGCAGCGGGTGCTGGCGACCGTCGAACCTGTCGCGGCGCTGGCCCACCGGTTCGCCAAGTCGCAGACCGTGCTGTTCCTCGGCCGCCACGTCGGCTATCCCGTCGCGCTCGAGGGTGCGCTGAAGCTCAAGGAGCTGGCGTACATGCACGCCGAGGGATTCGCGGCCGGTGAACTCAAGCACGGCCCGATCGCGCTGATCGAGGACGGCCTGCCGGTCATCGTCGTGATGCCGTCGCCGAAGAGTGCGGCGACGCTGCACGCCAAGCTGCTGTCGAACATCCGCGAGATCCAGGCCCGCGGCGCGCTGACCATCGTGATCGCCGAGGAGGGCGACGACACCGTCCGGCCGTACGCCGATCACCTCATCGAAATCCCCGCGGTGTCAACGCTTTTCCAGCCGCTGCTGTCGACCATTCCGCTGCAGGTGTTCGCCGCCGGGGTGGCGCAGGCCCGCGGCTACGACGTGGACAAGCCGCGCAACCTGGCCAAGTCCGTCACCGTCGAGTAGCGCCGAGCCACAACGCCTCGCCATCAACCATGACCTCACCCGCGCGCGAGAGTACGCTCGCGCCTACGGAGGTCCACATGTGCAAGCACGTCAAGTCGGTCACGATGCTCGCCGGTGTCGTCCTTATGGCGCTGGCGTTGGCGGCTCCAGTAAGCGCCCACCACGGATGGAGCGAGTACCAGGACACGCAGTTCGAGATCACAGGAACGCTCGAAACCCCCGTCAGCCTCGCCGGGCCGCACGCCACGGCCCAGATACGAGCCGATGACGACGTGTGGGACCTGGTGTTCGCCCCGTCGCCGCGGACGGCAAGTGCCGGCCTGACAGAGGACGTCATCCCCGTCGGTGACGAGGTGACCGCAAGCGGGCACCGGCATCGCGATCCGGCCACGCTGGAGATCAAGGTAGAGCGCCTGACCTGGAACGAAACGCTGTTCAACGTCTACCCCGACCGCAATTGACGTCGCATTCGACGGCACCGCCTCTACGCGCGCACCGGCTCACGACACTCGCGCATGCATGACGCGCTCGCCTGGCTGCAGTCGTCGTTCCTGGGCATCTTCATGCGCGAGTCCGGCCCGTGGACCTATCCCGTCGTCAACCTGGTTCACGTACTCGGTGTTGCGGCGCTGTTTGGTGCCGTGCTCATTCTCGATCTGAAGCTTGTCGGGGTGTGGCGACGAGCGCCGCTCACACCAATCGCCACCGCTGCCGCTCCGGTGGCGATGGCAGGCTTCGCGGTCGCCGCAGCCAGCGGTCTCTGCCTTCTCGCGGCCAATGCGCTTGAATACGAGAACAACCCGGTTCTACTGGTGAAGTTCGCGGCGATCGGACTGGGTCTCGTCAACGCCGTCGCGGTGCGCAGCACAGTGGCGTGGCGGGCACACGCATCCCGCCAGTTGTCCCGCTCGGAGGCGCGGCAGCTGGCGATCATGGGTGGCTTATCGCTCGTCAGCTGGCTGACGGCGGTCGCGGCCGGGCGGATGATCGGGTACTGGTAACCAGCAAGCGCCGCGCCACGTAACGTGGGGCAACGATGCGGCACTACTACACCGCCGACCAGGTCCGCGCGGCCGAAGCGCCGCTACTGGCGAGTCTGCCAGACGGTGCGCTGATGCGCCGAGCCGCCAACGGCCTGGCCTCCGCGATCGCCCGTGAGCTCGTCCTGCACACGGGCGGCATCGCCGGCCGCTCGGTCTGTGCGGTCGTCGGCTCCGGCGACAACGGCGGTGACGCCCTTTGGGCGGTGACGTTCCTGCGTCGCCGGGGCGCCGCCGCCTCGGCGGTGCTGCTCAATCCCGAACGCACTCACCAGCAGGCGCTGGCCGCCTTCCGGAAGGCCGGCGGCCGGGTGGTGCAAAGCGTGCCGGCCGCAACCGATCTGGTGGTCGACGGCGTCGTCGGCATCTCCGGATCCGGGCCGCTGCGTCCCGCCGCTGCCGAGGTTTTCTCCGCAGTCGTTGAGGCCGGTATCCCTGTGGTGTCCGTCGACATCCCCAGCGGCGTCGACGTGGCGACCGGGGCGGTCAACGGGCCCGCCGTGCGCCCCGCGCTGACCGTGACGTTCGGCGGCCTCAAACCCGTTCACGCGCTGGGTGACTGCGGTCGGGTCGAACTCGTCGACATCGGACTCGAGCTCGCGCCGACCGACGTGATGAGTCTCGACGCGGTCGACGTCGCCGCCCGCTGGCCCGCGCCGGGACCGAAGGACGACAAGTACACCCAGGGTGTCACCGGCATCCTCGCCGGCTCGGCGACCTATCCGGGTGCGGCCGTTCTGTGCACCGGCGCCGCGGTGGCCGCCACCTCCGGCATGGTGCGCTACGCGGGAAGCGCTGGACAACAAGTGCTTTCGCATTGGCCCGAGGTCATCGCCGCGCCGACCGCAGGCGCGACGGGCCGGGTGCAGGCCTGGGCCGTCGGTCCCGGGCTGGGAACCGACGACGCAGGCGCGTCCGCGCTGTGGTTCGCGCTCGACACCGACCTGCCGGTGATCGTCGACGCCGACGCGCTGACGATCCTCGCCGCGCATCCCGACCTTGTCGTCAACCGCGGCGCGCCGACCGTTTTGACGCCGCATGCCGGGGAGTTCGAGCGGCTGGCCGGTTCGCCGCCGGGCGACGACCGCGTCGCCGCCACCCGCAGGCTGGCCGACCAGTTCGGCGCCACCGTGCTGTTGAAGGGCAACGTCACCGTCACCGCCGAGCCGGGTGGGCCCGTCTACCTCAACCCGGCCGGGCAGGCCTGGGCGGCCACCGCAGGGTCGGGCGACGTGCTGTCGGGCGTCATCGGCGCTCTGCTGGCCGCCGGTCTGCCCACCGGTGAAGCCGCCGCGGCCGCGGCATTCGTGCACGCGCGCGCCGCCAACCTGTCGGCCGCCGATCCCGGACCACGCGCCGTGCCGACGTCGGCGTCGCGCATCCTCGCCCACATCCGCACCGCAATCGCTCGTCTGTAGCCTATCTGAAGGATTGCCATGTCCCGCAAGCGTTCCCACGCACCGCAGATCACCCCGGCCTACACCGGCCGACTGTCCATGGCGCCGCTGCCGTCGTTGCGGCTGCCCGACGACGCGATGGATGCCGATGCCGCATACCGGTTCATCCACGACGAGCTGATGCTCGACGGCAGCTCCCGGCTGAACCTGGCGACATTCGTGACCACGTGGATGGACCCGCAGGCCGAGAAACTGATGGCCGAGACCTTCGACAAGAACATGATCGACAAGGACGAGTATCCGGCGACCGCCGCCATCGAGGCCCGGTGCGTCTCGATGGTCGCCGACCTGTTCCACGCCGAGGACTTGCGCGACGACGACCCGTCCAGCGCAACCGGGGTGTCCACAATCGGGTCCAGCGAGGCCGTCATGCTGGCCGGTCTCGCGCTGAGCTGGCGGTGGCGGGAACGTGTCGGAGACGGCTGGCGCAAGCGCAGGCCGAATCTGGTGATGGGCTCCAACGTGCAGGTGGTGTGGGAGAAGTTCTGCCGCTACTTCGATGTCGAGCCGAGATACCTGCCGATGGAGAAGGACCGCTACGTCATCACACCCGAGCAGGTTCTGGAGAACATCGACGAAGACACCATCGGCGTGGTCGCGATCCTGGGCACCACGTTCACCGGCGAGCTCGAGCCGATCGGTGAGATCTGCGCCGCGCTGGACAAGCTGGCCGCCGGCGGTGGACTGGACGTACCCGTGCATGTCGACGCGGCCAGCGGCGGCTTCGTCGTCCCCTTCCTGCATCCCGACCTGATCTGGGACTTCCGGCTGCCGCGGGTGGTGTCGATCAACGTCAGTGGCCACAAATACGGGCTGACCTATCCCGGCATCGGCTTCGTGGTCTGGCGCAGCGCCGAGCACCTGCCCGAAGACCTGGTGTTCCGGGTCAACTACCTCGGCGGCGACATGCCGACCTTCACGCTGAACTTCTCCCGGCCGGGCAATCAGGTGATCGGCCAGTACTACAACTTCCTGCGGCTCGGGCGGGCCGGCTACGGGCAGGTGATGAACTGCCTGTCGCAGACCGCCCGGTGGCTCGGTGACCAGCTCCGGGAAAGCAAGCATTTCGAGCTGATCTCCGACGGCTCGGCGATCCCGGTGGTCAGCTTCCGGCTCAAGGGCGATCCGGGGTACACCGAGTTCGACGTCTCGCATGAGCTGCGGTCCTACGGCTGGCAGGTGCCGGCCTACACCATGCCGGAGAACGCCACCGACATCGCCGTGCTGCGCGTGGTGGTGCGTGAAGGCTTCTCGATGGACCTGGCGCGGGCGTTGCGCGACGACACCGTCACCGCGCTGAACCACCTCGACGAGCTCAAGCCCGGCGGCCATTTCGACGAGCTGCAGCCGTTCGCGCACTGATTGGAAGCCGCCCTCCGCTGTTCTGGGACAATCGGCGGTGGTGACATGACGATGCACACGACCGAGCTGACCCCCGCCTTGACGCCGAGCGCGAACGCCGAGGCGGTAGTGGACCTTGCCGCGATCGGGCACAACGTGCGGGTACTGCGCGAGCTGGCCGGCTCGGCGCAGGTGATGGCCGTCGTCAAGGCCGACGGCTACGGCCACGGCGCCACCCAGGTGGCCCGGGCGGCGCTGGCGGCGGGCGCGGCCGAGCTCGGCGTCGCCACCATCGACGAGGCGCTGGCGCTGCGGCGCGACGGCATCACCGCGCCGGTGCTGTCCTGGCTGCACCCACCCGGCACCGACTTCACGCCCGCACTCCAGTCCGACGTCCAGCTGGCGCTGTCCTCGTCGCGCCAACTGCGTGAGCTGCTCGCCGCGGTCAAGCTCACCGGTCGCCCCGCCAACATCACGGTCAAGGTGGACACCGGGCTGAACCGCAACGGTGTCAGCGCCGCCGAGTACCCGTCGATGCTGACGGCGTTGCGCCGGGCGGCGGCCGACGAAGCGGTCCGGATGCGCGGCATCATGTCGCATCTGGTGTACGGCGACGACCCCGACAACCCCGTCAACGACCTGCAGGCGCGGCGGTTTAGCGACATGCGAAAACAGGCCCGCAATCAGGGTGTGCATTTCGAAGTCGCGCACCTGTCGAACTCGCCCTCCGTCATGACGCGTCCCGACCTGGCCTACGACATGGTCCGCCCGGGCATCGCGGTGTACGGCCTGAGCCCCATCCCGGAACGCGGCGACATGGGGTTGCGGCCCGCGATGACGCTGAAATGCCCTGTGGCACTGGTCAGGTCGGTGCACGCGGGTGACGGCGTGTCCTACGGGCACACCTGGATCGCCGACCGCGACACCACACTGGCGCTGCTGCCGATCGGCTATGCCGACGGGGTGTTTCGCACTCTCAGCGGACGGATGAACGTGCTGATCAACGGTCGGCTGCGGCCGCAACGTCGGCCGCATCTGCATGGACCAGTTCGTCGTCGACCTCGGCCCGGACGCAAACGACGTCAGCGACGGCGACGAGGCGGTCCTGTTCGGGCCGGGCACCGACGGTGAGCCCACCGCACAGGACTGGGCCGACGTGCTGGACACCATCCACTACGAGGTCGTCACCAGTCCGCGCGGCCGGGTCGTCAGGACGTACCGAGGCGCCCCAGAGACGGGCAGCGCCGTTGAGCGATAACGACCCGAAACGGCTGCTTCGGAAATCGAACGCCGGCTGGTTGGCGGGTGCCGCGGGGCTGGCTGCGGTGGGCACCATGGCCGGAGTGACGGTCGCGCGGTCGATGACCCGGCGCACCACCAGCGACGACCCCTACGAAGGCGAGGATTTCGAGCTGCTCGACGCCGACCGCAGCTCCGTGGTGACCACCCTGGACGGGGTGGATCTGGCGGTGCGTGAGGTCGGTCCCGAGCACGCGCCGTTGACGGTGGTGTTCGCGCATGGCTTCTGCCTTCGCATGGGGGCTTTCCACTTCCAGCGGGCGCGACTGGAGCAGGAGTGGGGACCACAGGTCCGGATGGTGTTCTACGACCAGCGCGGGCACGGTCGGTCGGGGGAGGCCTCGCCCGACACCTACACCGTCGAGCAGCTGGGCAAGGACCTGGAAGCCGTGCTCGCCGTGACCGCGCCCAAGGGGCCGGTGGTGCTGGTCGGGCATTCGATGGGAGGCATGACCGTGCTGTCGCACGCCCGGCAGTACCCGCGGCGCTATCCCACCCGCATCGTCGGCGCGGCGCTGATTTCCTCGGCCGCCGAAGGTGTCGCGCGGTCGCCGCTCGGGGAGATCCTCAAGAACCCGGCCTTGGAGGCCGTCCGGTTCGCGGCCCGCTACGCCCCGAAAACCGTGCACCGCGGCCGCGGAGCGGCCAAGTCGATCATCGCCCCGATCCTGCGGACGGCGTCCTACGGCGATGAGAAGGTCAGCCCGAGTGTGGTGGCGTTCTCCGAGCGGATGATGCACGGCACGGCGATCGCGACGCTGGTGGGCTTCCTCCACGCGTTGGAGGTACACGACGAGGACGCGGGCCTGCGCACGCTGGCCAAGGTGCCGACCCTGATCGCATGCGGCGCTGAGGACCTGATCACGCCGGTGGAGCACTCGGAGGCGATGGCGGCCGTGCTGCCGAAGTCGGAGCTGGTGATCGTCGGCGGCGCAGGACATCTGGTTCAGCTGGAACAGCCGGAGGCCATCGACGACGCTCTGGTCCGGCTTGTGGAGCGCGCGACACCGTCGAAGCTGGTCGCGATGATGCGACGGTTGCGGGATCGGGCCGGGCCCCATGGCTGAGCAGTCGGCCGGCACTGCCGAGCTGCCCACCGCCGAGGACACCATGTCGCTCGGGACCAAGCTGGGTCAACAACTGCGCGCAGGCGATGTCGTGGTGTTGTCCGGACCACTGGGTGCCGGAAAAACCGTGCTGGCCAAGGGCATCGCCGAGGCTTTGGACGTCGACGGCCCGGTGACGTCGCCGACCTTCGTGCTGGCCCGGGTTCATCGCGCGCGCCGTTCCGGGTCGCCTGCCATGGTGCACGTCGACATGTACCGGCTGCTGGACCACGCCAGCGCCGACCTGCTTGGCGAACTCGATTCGCTCGACCTCGACACCGACCTTGACGACGCCGTCGTCGTCGTCGAGTGGGGAGAGGGGATCGTCGAGCGGCTGTCGGAGCGACACCTCGACATCCGGCTCGAACGCGGAGCGGATACCGAAGTGCGAACGGTGATTTGGCGGTGGAGCCGGTCATGACGAATGTCATCCTGGCGATCGACACCGCGACTCCCGCAGTCACGGCGGGCATCGTTCGGCGTGACGGCGACAGCATCGACGTGCTGGCCGAACGTGTGACCGTCGATGCGCGCGCGCACGCCGAACAGCTGACCCCCAATGTGCTGGCCGCTCTCGCCGATGCAGGGATCACCGTGCACGACCTGAACACCGTCGTAGTGGGTTGCGGCCCAGGGCCTTTCACCGGCCTGCGGGTCGGCATGGCCACCGCCGCCGCCTACGGGCAGGCCCTCGGCATCGCTGTGCACGGCGTCTGCAGTCTCGACGCGATCGGCGTCGACACCGCGGGGGACGTGCTCGTCGTCACCGACGCCCGTCGCCGCGAGGTGTACTGGGCGCGTTACCGCGACGGCCTGCGCATCGACGGACCGTCGGTCGACGCGCCCGCCGATGTGCCGACCGACGTTGGCGCGGTTGCCGGTTCGCCCGACCACGCCGCGCTGTTCTCGCTGCCCCAGCAGCCCGCGGTCTACCCGACGGTGTCGGGCCTGGTGCGGGTCGTCGACTGGACGGCGCCGCCGCAGCCGCTGGTCCCGCTGTATCTGCGCCGCCCCGACGCCAAGCCGCGGGCGGTCGACCCGGTGGTGGCGCCGTGATGGTCACCTACGACCGGCTGGGCCCGGGCGATGCTGCGCGGTGCGCGGAACTGGAAGCGCAATTGTTCGACGGCGACGACCCCTGGCCCGCGGCGGCCTTCCTTCGGGAGCTGGCCGCGAAGCACATCCACTACGTCGCCGCACGCGCCGAAGACAAGCTCGTCGGGTACGCCGGTATCGCGCGCCTCGGGCGAAAGCCGCCCTACGAGTATGAAATTCACACCATCGGTGTCGATCCCGCCTACCAGGGGCAGGGCATCGGCGGTGAAATGCTGGGCCGCCTGCTGGAGTACGCCGACGGCGGCGTGGTCTATCTCGAGGTGCGGACGGACAACGCGGCCGCGATCGCGATGTACCAGAGCGCCGGCTTCGTCAACATCGGATTGCGCAAGCGCTACTACCGGGTGAGCGGAGCCGACGCCTACACGATGCAACGTCCAGCTCAAGGGGACCCGACATGACTTCACCCATCCCCGGGTCGTCCCCTGCCCTTCGGGCGTGGGCCCATCGCTCCTTCTACCCCAGGACCATCCTGGCCATCGAGAGCTCTTGCGACGAGACCGGAATCGGCATCGCCGAGCTGGCGTCCGACGGCACCGTGACGCTGCTGGCCGACGAGGTGGCGTCAAGCGTCGACGAGCACGCCCGGTTCGGCGGCGTGGTGCCCGAGATCGCGTCGCGGGCGCATCTGGAAGCGTTGGGGCCGACCATGCGGCGCGCCCTGGAGGCGGCGGGCATCGCCAAGCCGGACGTCGTCGCGGCGACCATCGGTCCAGGGCTGGCCGGCGCCCTGTTGGTGGGCGTGGCCGCGGCCAAGGCGTACGCGGTCGCCTGGCAGGCGCCGTTCTACGCGGTCAACCACCTTGGTGGCCACCTCGCCGCCGACGTCTACGACCATGGCCCGCTGCCGGAGTGCATCGGCCTGCTGGTCTCCGGCGGTCACACCAACCTGCTGCATGTGCGGTCACTGGCCGAGCCGATCGTCGAGCTCGGCAGCACCGTCGACGACGCCGCCGGCGAGGCCTACGACAAGGTCGCGCGGCTGCTGGGCCTGGGCTATCCCGGCGGGAAAGTGCTCGACGACCTGGCCCGCGACGGCGACCGTGACGCGATCGTGTTCCCGCGCGGCATGACCGGGCCACGCGACGACCTGTACGCGTTCAGCTTCTCCGGGCTCAAGACCGCGGTGGCGCGCTACGTCGAGAGCCACCCCGACGCGTCACCGGCGGACGTCGCCGCGGGGTTTCAGGAAGCGGTCGCCGACGTGCTGACAATGAAGGCCGTGCGGGCCGCAACCGAACTCGGGGTGTCGACACTGCTGATCGCCGGTGGGGTAGCCGCGAACTCGCGGCTGCGTGAGCTGGCCGAAGAGCGTTGTGCCGCCAACGGATTGACGCTGCGCATCCCGCGGCCGCGGCTGTGCACCGACAACGGTGCGATGATCGCCTCGTTCGCCGCGCACCTGGTGGCCGCCGGTGCACCGCCGTCGCCCCTGGACGTCGCAAGCGATCCGGGCCTGCCGGTGGTGAAAGGCCAAGTGACATGAGCACCGACAAGGTGCCCCTGTTCAACCCCTGGTGATCGGCGTTGTTCGGCGACCTCCGTGTTCGCCACGGGCGATAGGCAGTGGGGCGACCTTGAGTGCTAGCACTCTCATGTATAGAGTGCTAGGTGGCAGGCGGCCAAGCCCTCGACCGGCACCCGCGACGACGGCGCGAGGGCACGGACGCATGCCGAACACCTGTTAATGCTGTCAAGTCAGTAGGTCCGGGGACTGTCCCCGGGTCGACACCCGAACTAGTGGAGGCTCCAATCGTGGCGAGCGTGAACATCAAGCCACTCGAGGACAAGATCCTCGTACAGGCCAACGAGGCCGAGACCACGACCGCGTCCGGTCTGGTTATCCCTGACACTGCCAAGGAGAAGCCGCAGGAAGGCACCGTCGTCGCAGTCGGCCCCGGCCGGTGGGACGAGGATGGCGAGAAGCGAATCCCCCTGGACGTGTCGGAAGGTGACGTCGTCATCTACAGCAAGTACGGCGGCACGGAGATCAAGTACAACAACGAGGAGTACCTGATCCTGTCCGCACGCGACGTGCTGGCGATCGTCAACAAGTAACAGACGAGTGTGACCGCCCCGGTGATCCCCGCGTAAGCGCGGCGGATTCCCGGGGCGTCATGCGCATCAAGGACGGACACGTATATGGCAAAACTGATTGAGTTTCGACGAAACCGCGCGCCGAGCAATGGAATCCGGTATGGACAAGCTCGCCGATGCGGTCCGTGTGACGCTTGGGCCGCGCGGCCGGCACGTGGTGCTGGCCAAGGCGTTCGGCGGCCCGACGGTCACCAACGACGGTGTCACCGTCGCCCGCGAGATCGACCTGGAGGACCCGTTCGAGAACCTCGGCGCCCAGCTGGTGAAGTCGGTGGCCACCAAGACCAACGACGTTGCAGGCGACGGCACCACCACCGCGACCGTGCTGGCGCAGGCGATCATCAAGGCGGGGCTGCGGCAAGTCGCTGCCGGCGCCAACCCGATCGCGCTGGGCCTGGGGATCAGCAAGGCCGCCGATGCGGTGTCGGAGGCGCTGCTGGCGGCGGCCACCCCGGTGACAGACAAGAAGTCGATCGCTCAGGTCGCCACCGTGTCCTCGCGCGACGAGCAGGTCGGCGAGCTGGTCGGCGAGGCCATGACCAAGGTGGGTCACGACGGCGTCGTCACCGTCGAGGAGTCCTCGACACTCGACACCGAACTGGAGATCACCGACGGCGTCGGCTTCGACAAGGGCTTCATCTCGGCGTACTTCATCACCGACTTCGATGCCCAGGAAGCGGTGCTCGAGGATGCGCTGGTGCTGCTGCACCGCGAGAAGATCAGCTCGCTGCCAGACGTGCTGCCGCTGCTCGAGAAGGTCGCCGAGTCCGGTAAGCCGCTCCTGATCATCGCCGAGGACGTCGAGGGTGAAGCGCTTTCAACGCTGGTGGTCAATGCGATTCGCAAGACGCTCAAGGCCGTGGCGGTCAAGGCGCCGTTCTTCGGTGACCGTCGCAAGGCATTCCTGGACGACCTCGCCGTCGTCACCGGCGGTCAGGTCGTCAATCCCGACGTCGGTCTGCTGCTTCGTGAGGTCGGCCTCGACGTGTTGGGCACCGCCCGCCGCGTCGTCGTCACCAAGGACAGCACCGTGATCGTCGACGGTGGCGGCACTCAGGACGTGATCGATGCGCGTAAGGCACAGCTGCGCGCGGAGATCGAGGCCACCGACTCCGACTGGGATCGCGAGAAGCTCGAGGAGCGGCTGGCGAAGCTGTCCGGCGGCGTCGCGGTCATCAAGGTGGGCGCGGCCACCGAGACGGACCTCAAGAAGCGCAAGGAAGCCGTCGAGGACGCCGTCTCAGCCGCGAAGGCCGCGGTCGAGGAGGGCATCATCACCGGCGGCGGAGCCGCCCTGGTGCAGGCCCGGTCCGCCCTGTCGAAGCTCAAGGACTCCCTGTCCGGCGACGAGGCGCTCGGCGTCGACGTGTTCTCGCAGGCCCTGTCCGCACCGCTGTACTGGATCGCGACCAACGCCGGCCTGGACGGGTCCGTCGTGGTCAACACGGTCAGCGAGCTGCCCGCCGGGCAGGGCTTCAACGCTGCGACGCTGTCGTACGGCGATCTGGCGGCCGACGGCATCGTCGACCCCGTCAAGGTCACCCGCTCTGCGGTGCTCAACGCCGCGTCGGTGGCCAGGATGGTGCTCACCACCGAGACCGCAATCGTGGAGAAGCCGGCAGAGGCTGAAGACGACGGCCACGGTCATGGTCACGGGCATCACCACCACTAAGTACTGAACAACGGAGCACCCCCGGTCCTGTCGGCCGGGGGTGTTTCCGCTGAAGACCCGCGAGCGCACATCGTTGTACGGTTTCGGGCCGCAAATTCGTACATAGGTGAGCGCTCGGCCCCGCCAGCCGAGGAGTACGCGTCGGGCAGCTCCGCCAAGAGTCGCAGCTCAACGGCTACGGACGTTTAGTCTCGCGGCATGGACCGGATCTGGCAGTGGGCGTGGGATCGGTACGGGGCGAGGTACTCGTGGGCGGTCTACGCCCTCAGTTTCCCATCGGCGCTACCCGTTCACAGAGCGGCGGCCATGCCGCCGTCAATCCGGATGTCCGCCCCCGTGATGAAGCTCGCGTCAGGGGATGATAGAAACGCGACGACG
>CAVUPN010000010.1:0-86335 GCA_963743225.1 uncultured Actinomycetota bacterium
CGTGACGGGGCATGGTCGGGCGCCCGGTGCAGGCCCGAAGACTCCAGCACCTGCTCAACGAGCCTGCGCGGATCTGCGACCTCCACGCCACCGGCCTCGGCGCGGATGGCGCCCAGCGCGTCGGCCGCCGACCTGACCGCCGACCGCAGAGCGAATTCGGCCTCGCCGAGGTCGAGGTGTTCGGCGATCGGGGCGCCGGGCAGCGAGTACGCCGTCCAGCTCAGGCTCGACAACTCCGCCTCGTCGGACTCGTCGACGTCGTCGTATTCGAAGTCGGGAACCAGGCCGACCGCCGGTGCCGACGGGCCGCTGCTGATCAGGATCGCCTCCCCGGCGGTCACCGCGTCGCGCTGGAACTGGGTGCCCGCCGGCAGGCCTCGGACATCCCCCGGCACCGGCAGCACGACCGAGATCGCAGGTGCCCCAGCGGTGATACCGGCGGCGGTCCGCAGCGTCTGCAGCAGGGACATCGTCCCGGAGTGGTTGACGTCCGGCCAGGGTAGGCCGGTGCGACCGGCGGCGACCGCGTCGTATGCGGTCACCGAATGCCTTGGTGCCCATTGGGATAGCGCGTCGAGGACGTCGTCGGGTGCGGCCACGCCGGCGAGCCAGGCGTTGCCCCAGACCGACAACGAGACAGTTGGGCACCACATGATGCTCGCAGTGTATTAGCCGTTCCCGGGGTCGGCCACGCGATAGGCTGGCGGCATGCCCGTTGCGCTGATCTGGCTAATCGCCGCGCTTGCCCTCGCCGGGGCCGAAGCGCTGACCGGCGACCTGTTTCTGCTCATGCTCAGCGGCGGTGCGCTGGCCGCCGCCGGGACCAGCTATGCGCTCGACTGGCCGATCTGGGCCGACGGGCTGGTGTTCCTCGTGGTTTCGGTCCTGCTGCTGGTGTTGGTTCGGCCCGCGCTGCGCAGGCGCTTCACCGAAGGCACCGGACTGCCCGAGCCGGCGAAGGCGCTTGAAGGCAAAAGCGCGCTGGTGCTCGACCGGGTGGCCCGCCATGAAGGTCAGGTGAAACTCGACGGCGAAATCTGGACGGCGAGGCCGTACAGCGCCGAGGATGTCTACGAACCCGGAGACCACGTCACTGTCGTACACATCGACGGCGCCACCGCCGTTGTCGCGAAGATCGCCTAGAGAAGCCTGGGCATAACGGAAGGAACGCGTCATGGAAGGTGCTGTCGCCGGCCTGATCCTGCTGGGCGTCCTGGTGTTGTTCGCCGCCATCGTGGTGGCCAAGTCGGTCGCGCTGATCCCGCAGGCCGAGGCCGCGGTGATCGAACGGCTCGGCCGCTACAGCAAGACCGTCTCGGGGCAGCTGACGCTGCTGCTGCCGTTCGTCGACCGGATCCGCGCGCGGGTGGACCTGCGTGAGCGGGTGGTGTCCTTCCCGCCGCAGCCGGTGATCACCGAGGACAACCTGACGGTCAACATCGACACCGTCGTCTACTTCCAGGTGACCAACCCGCAGGCCGCGGTGTACCAGATCAGCAACTACATCGTCGGCGTCGAGCAGTTGACCACCACCACGCTGCGAAACGTCGTCGGCGGCATGACGCTGGAGCAGACGCTGACGTCGCGCGACCAGATCAACGGGCAGCTGCGCGGGGTGCTCGACGAGGCCACCGGCCGGTGGGGACTGCGGGTGGCGCGCGTCGAACTGCGCAGCATCGACCCGCCGCCGTCGATCCAGGACTCGATGGAGAAGCAGATGCGGGCCGACCGCGAGAAGCGGGCCATGATCCTGACCGCCGAGGGCAGCCGGGAGGCGGCGATCAAGCAGGCCGAGGGCCAGAAGCAGGCCCAGATCCTGTCCGCCGAGGGTGCCAAGCAGGCCGCGATCCTGACGGCGGAGGCCGATCGGCAGTCCCGCATGCTGCGGGCCCAGGGCGAGCGGGCCGCGTCGTATCTGCAGGCGCAGGGCCAGGCCAAGGCCATCGAGAAGACGTTCGCGGCGATCAAGGCAGGCCGACCGACTCCGGAGATGCTGGCCTACCAGTACCTGCAGACCCTGCCGCTGATGGCCAAGGGCGAGGCGAACAAGGTCTGGCTGGTGCCGAGCGACTTCGGGTCTGCGCTGGAGGGCTTCACCAGGATGCTCGGTGCGCCGGGCGAGGACGGTGTCTTCCGGTACACGCCGTCGCCGGTGGAGGAGAACCTGCCCAAGCCCGAGGACGACTCCGACGAGGTCGCCGAGTGGTTCACCACGCAGACAGATCCCGCGATCGCGCTGGCCGTCGCCAAGGCCGAGGCGGACGCGCGCAAGCCGGTTCCAGGTGTGCTCAGCGGAGCTGCGGAAATTGCCGCACCGGAGGATCCCCTGCCGCCGATGCAGTACCCGCCGCTGTCACAACAGCGGCAGGACGGTCCTCCACAGTGTCGCCGGGTCGCCACAGCAGTTAACCGGTGACGACCGGTTCCTCCTGCGCCGCCGATTCCGCGACGCGCTCGCGGTGGTGGCGGCGGTGCGTGCGGATCTCGTAGGCGAGGCCGGCGATACCGACGCTCGCGGTGCACAGCGACACCAGGAACAGCAGCGGGCTGACGTTGCCGGTGAGCGCGTCGCCGAGGATGACCACCGCTGCGGTGCCGGGCAACAGGCCTGCCAGCGTCGCCAGCGTGTACGGCAGCACCCGTACCGCTGATGCGCCCGCGGCGTAGTTGAGCACCGAGAACGGGACGGCCGGGATCAATCGCATCGACACGACCGAGGGCCAGCCCCGCTGCCGCAACCGGTCGTCGAGGGATTCCACCCTCGGGTGGCGGACGAGGCGGTTCAGCTGCCAGCCGGCGGCCCGCACCAGTAGCAGCGCGATGAGCGCGCTGACCGTGCTGGCGACCACCGCGATCGGCACGCCGAGCAGTGGGCCGAACAACAGGCCCGCTGCCAGTGTGAACGCGGTGCGCGGGAAGGGGAAAACGGTGACCACGGTGTGTGCGGCCAGGAACGCCAGCGGGAACCACGGACCCGCCGACGTGGCCCAATCCCGCAGCTGTACGGCGGTCGGAAGCGGCACCAGCAACGCGACTGCGACGAGAATCACAATCGCGACCGTCATCGCGACGATTCGGCGGCGGGGGACCTGCGCAGCCGTCGCAATCACCGCAGAGCGCAGCGCGGCGAGGGTGCTGACGACGGACTTCACGACTATCAAGACTACGGGCCGGTGGGTGATAACTCGCCTCACGCCGGATGCGAGTCGACTGCCCGGCGCACGCTGGCCCGATGGCGATCAATTAGCCTGATGGACGTGCAGGACTCCGGCTTGCAGGAATCGAAACAGCGCTGGCGCTCGGCCGTAGCGGGCGTGTTGGCCAAATCGACTCGGCGTGATCCGGCCGACCTGCCGCCGGAACCCGAACGTCTGCTGGATTCGCCCACCTATGAGGGCTTCCCGATCCGTGCGTTGTACACGAGCCTGGACGCGTTGCCCGAGCCGCCGTTGCCCGGCGACTGGCCGTTCGTCCGCGGCGGCGACGCGCTGCGCGACGTCAAGTCCGGTTGGAAGGTCGCCGAAGCCTTTCCCGCTCCCGGCCAGAAGGCCGTCACCGACGGCAATGGCGCTGTGCTTGTCGCCCTGACCGAGGGGGTGAGCGCGCTGGCGCTGCGGGTCGGTGCGCCCGACGGTGTCGCGTCGGCCGACTTGGACCGGCTGCTCGAGGGCGTGTTCCTCGACCTCGTGCCGGTGGTTCTGGACGCCGGCTCCGAATTCCTCGCTGCCGCCGAGGCGGTGCTGCCGCTGCTGGCCGACATGGACGACGACCAGCGCGCCCGGCTGTCGATCGACCTCGGTGCCGATCCGCTCACCGCGCCCTTCAGCGAGCGGTCGGCCGCGAACATCGCCGACGTCGTCACGACCGCGGCGAAGGTGACGAGTTACTCCGGTGGCGTGCGCGCGATCACGGTCGACGGGCCCGCGCTGCACAACCTCGGCGCCAGCGCGTCGTGGGAGCTGGCCGGGGCGGTGGCAGCGGGCGTCGGTTATCTGCGGCTGCTCGGCGACGCCGGGCTCAGCGTGCCGGACTCGTTGCGGCAGATCAGCTTCCGGCTGGCCGCAGACGACGACCAGTTCATGACCGTCGCCAAATTCCGCGTGCTGCGCCGGCTTTGGGCAAGGGTGGCCGAGGTGGTCGGCGAGCCCGACGCGGGTGCCGCCCGGGTCCATGCGGTCACGTCGATGCCGATGATGGCGCAGCGGGACCCGTGGGTGAACATGCTGCGCACCACGGTGGCCGCATTCGGCGCGGGTGTCGGCGGCGCGGACACCGTGCTGGTGCAGCCGTTCGATGCCGCGATCCCGGGTGGGTTGCCCGGCACCGCAGCGGGTTTCGCCCGTCGCATCGCCCGCAATACTCAACTGCTTCTGCTGGAGGAATCCCATCTCGGTCGGGTCCTCGACCCGGCGGCCGGTTCCTGGTTCGTCGAGGACCTGACCGAGCAGCTCGCCGAACAGGCCTGGGAACACTTCCAGCAGATCGAGGCGCACGGCGGTTTCGCCGAGGCCGGCGACTTCGTCGCAGGCCAGATCGCCGAAGTCCGCGGCCGGCGCACCGACGACATCAACCACCGCCGCAGCGCGCTCACCGGCGTCAACGAATACCCGAACCTCGACGAATCACCGCTGCCGCTGCGTGATTCGCCGACCACGATCCAGCGATACGCCGTGGGCTTCGAGGCGCTGCGCGACCGCTCCGACGCCCACCTCGAGAAGACCGGGTCGCGGCCGAGAGTTCTGTTGCTGCCGCTCGGTCCGCTCGCCGAGCACAACATCCGCGCAACGTTCGCCGCCAACCTGCTCGCCTCCGGCGGCATCGAGGCGGTCAACCCGGGCACCATCGAGGCCGCGGGGGTGGCCGAGGCCGTATCGGCGGCAGCCGCCCAGGATGTCGTGGTGCTGTGCGGGACCGACGCCCGGTACGGAACCGAAGCGGCAGGTGTGGTCGAGGCCGCGCGCAAGGCGGGGGTGTCGCGGGTCCTGCTGGCCGGACCGGAGAAGGCGGTCGCCGAGGCCGATCCCAAGCCGGACGACTACCTGACCGCCAAGATCGACGCGGTCGGCGCCCTGTCGGACCTGCTCACCCGATTGGGGGCCTGACGAAGTGACCGTCAACGATGTCGCCGGCCAACCGGCTCCGGACAGCACCACAAGAATCGGCAACTTCGCCGACGTTCCGCTGCGTAGCGAGCGCGCCACCGAGCCCGCCACGGAGGCAACGGTCGGCGCGCACGTCGCGGCCGCTGCCGATGCGCACGGATACACGCCCGACCAACTCGACTGGTCCACGCCGGAAGGCATCGACGTCAAGCCGGTCTATATCGCCGCCGACCGGGACGCCGCGGTCGCCGCGGGTTACCCGCTGGACAGCTTCCCGGGCGAGCCGCCGTATGTGCGTGGGCCGTATCCGACGATGTATGTCAACCAGCCGTGGACCATCCGGCAGTACGCCGGCTTCTCGACCGCCGCGGATTCCAACGCCTTCTACCGGCGCAACCTGGCCGCCGGTCAGAAGGGCCTGTCGGTGGCGTTCGACCTGGCCACCCACCGGGGCTATGACTCCGACCATCCGCGGGTGTCGGGTGACGTCGGGATGGCCGGGGTGGCGATCGACTCGATCCTGGACATGCGGCAACTGTTCGACGGTATCGACCTGTCCACGGTGTCGGTGTCGATGACGATGAACGGTGCGGTGCTGCCGATCCTGGCGCTGTATGTGGTGGCCGCCGAGGAGCAGGGCGTGCCGCCGGAGAAGCTCGCGGGGACCATCCAGAACGACATTCTCAAGGAGTTCATGGTCCGCAACACCTACATCTACCCGCCGAAGCCGTCGATGCGGATCATCTCCGACATCTTCGGCTACACCAGCACCAAGATGCCGAGGTTCAACTCGATCTCGATCTCCGGCTATCACATTCAGGAGGCCGGTGCGACAGCGGATTTGGAGCTGGCCTACACGCTGGCCGACGGGGCGGAGTACCTCAAGGCCGGTCTGGACGCCGGGCTTTCCATCGACAAGTTCGCACCGCGGTTGTCGTTCTTCTGGGGCATCGGGATGAACTTCTTCATGGAGGTCGCCAAGCTGCGGGCGGGCCGGCTGCTGTGGAGCGAGCTGGTCGCTCAGTTCGGTGCGAAGAACGCGAAATCGTTGTCGCTGCGCACCCATTCGCAGACCTCGGGCTGGTCGTTGACCGCGCAGGATGCGTTCAACAACGTCGCCCGTACCTGCATCGAGGCGATGGCCGCCACTCAGGGCCACACCCAGTCGTTGCACACCAACGCGCTCGACGAGGCGCTGGCGTTGCCCACCGACTTCTCCGCGCGGATCGCCCGCAACACCCAGCTGCTGCTGCAGCAGGAGTCGGGCACCACCCGGCCGATCGACCCGTGGGGCGGCTCGTATTACGTGGAGTGGCTGACCCATCAGCTCGCCGAACGGGCCCGCGCGCACATCGCCGAGGTGGACGAGCACGGCGGCATGGCGCAGGCCATCGACGACGGCATCCCGAAGCTGCGCATCGAGGAGGCGGCGGCACGCACCCAGGCCCGCATCGACTCCGGGCAGCAAACGGTGATCGGCATCAACAAGTACCAGGTCGACGACGACCACGAGATCGAGGTGCTCAAGGTCGAGAACAGCCGGGTGCGCGCCGAGCAGATCGCCAAGCTCGAGCAGCTGCGCGCCGACCGGGATCGAGTCGGCGGTTGTCGCCGCGCTCGACGACCTGACCCGCGCCGCCGACGCCGATGGGGGAGACGGGTTGGGCAACAACTTGCTGGCGCTGGCCATCAACGCGGCGCGGGCCAAGGCCACCGTCGGGGAGATCTCCGACGCGCTGGAGAAGGTCTACGGTCGCCACCAGGCCGAGATCCGTACCATCGCGGGGGTCTACCGCGACGCAGTCGGAAAGGCCAGCAACATCGCGTAGCGCCAGCGAGTTAGTGGAGAAGTTCGCCGAGGCCGACGGCCGCCGGCCGCGCATCCTGGTCGCCAAGATGGGCCAGGACGGCCACGACCGTGGCCAGAAGGTCATCGCGACCGCGTTCGCCGACATCGGTTTCGACGTCGACGTCGGGTCACTGTTCTCCACCCCCGACGAGGTGGCGCGGCAGGCCGCCGACAACGACGTGCACGTGGTGGGTGTGTCCTCGCTGGCCGCAGGCCACCTGACGCTGGTGCCCGCGCTGCGCGACGCGCTGGCCGAGGTCGGGCCGGCCCGACATCATGATCGTCGTGGGTGGCGTGATTCCGCCCGGTGACTTCGACGAGTTGTACGCCGCCGGTGCGACGGCAATCTTCCCGCCCGGCACGGTTATTGCCGACGCCGCGATCGGCCTGCTGCACAAGCTGGCCGAGCGGTCGGGCTACGAGTTGAACTAGCCCTCGGCTAGATGGCTGACATCGAAGAGCTGGCCGCCGCGGTCAAGGACCGCGATCGCGCGGCGCTGCCCCGGGCCATCACGCTGGTGGAGTCGACCAGGGCGGATCACCGCGAGCAGGCGCAACAGCTGCTGATGGCATTGATGCCCGAGGCGGGCACGGCGATGCATGTCGGCATCACCGGGGTGCCCGGCGTCGGCAAGTCGACGACGATCGAGGCGCTCGGCATGCACCTCATCGAGGCGGGCCACCGAGTGGCGGTGCTGGCCGTCGACCCGTCCTCGACGCGGACGGGCGGCTCGATTCTCGGCGACAAGACCCGGATGGCGAAGCTGGCGGTACACCCCGACGCATACATCCGGCCGTCGCCCACATCGGGCACGCTGGGCGGCGTCGCCAGGGCCACCCGGGAAACCATCGTTTTGCTGGAAGCGGCCGGCTTCGACGTGATCCTGGTGGAGACCGTGGGCGTCGGGCAGTCCGAGGTGGCGGTTGCCAACATGGTGGACACGTTTGTATTCCTGACCCTGGCACGCACCGGCGACCAGCTGCAGGGCATCAAGAAGGGCGTGCTCGAGCTGGCTGACGTCGTCGTGGTGAACAAGGCCGACGGCGAGCACGCCACCGAGGCGAAGGCCGCCGCCCGTGAATTGTCGGGAGCGATCCGCCTGATCCATCCGCGCGAAACACTCTGGCGCCCACCCGTTTTGACGATGAGCGCGTTACAGGGAACGGGCCTGACCGAGCTGTGGGACGCCGTGCTCAAACACCGCCAGGTGCTTACCGACGCGGGGGAGTTCGACGCGCGCCGCCGGGCTCAGCAGGTGGATTGGACCTGGTCGATGGTCCGCGACACCGTGCTGGATCGGGTGTTCGGCAATCCCGCCGTCCGCAAGATCCGTGCCGAGGTGGAGCGCCAGGTCCGCGATGGTGAGCTGACGCCGACGCTGGCCGCCCAGCAGATCCTTGACGCGGCAGAAAAGTCCTGACTCCGACCGCGACGTCGGAGCCGGCAGATTGCTGTTCGGCGGCGTCTTGGTAGCGCTGACATTCGTTGTATTAACGGATCGGTAACATCCGGTTTATTTGCCGGGGTTCCAGGTAAATTAGATGCATTGTGAAGCACATTGACGGCGGGGAACGCAGCGCAGCGCTCCCGCACGGTGTTCAAGGGGCGGCCGACCCGCATTTCGCCTGCGCGGTGCGGGTGTTCTCCCAGATGTTTCCCGGACCTCGGTACGGCGGCGGTGCACTGTCCGTCTACCTCGACGGTCATCCCGTCGTCGATGTCTGGACGGGTTGGTCCGACCGTCGCGGCACCACGCACTGGACCGCCGACACGGGCGCCATGGTCTTCTCCGCGACCAAGGGCATGGCCTCCACGGTCATCCACCGACTCGTCGACCGAGCTTTGATCGACTACGACGCGCCCGTCGCCGAGTACTGGCCGGAATTCGGCGCCAACGGCAAGTCGAAGATCACCGTTCGCGACGTGATGCGCCACCGCGCCGGGCTGTCCCACCTCAACGGGGCCGGCAAGGCCCACCTGATGGATCACCGCGAGATGGAGCAGCGACTTGCGGCCGCACCGGTCAACCGCGTGCTCTACGGCAAGCCCGCTTACCACGCGCTGACGTATGGCTGGTTGATGTCGGGCCTGGCCCGTGCGGTCACCGGCAAGGGCATGCGCGATCTGATCCGCGAGGAGCTGGCCGAGCCGCTCAACATCGATGGCCTGCACCTGGGCCGGCCCCCCGCCGAGGCGCCGACGAAGGCCGCGCAGATCATCATCCCGCAGGGCAGTCTCCCGAAGTCGGCGCTCGGTTCCGTCGTGCCGAGGCTGGCCGCACTGCAGTGGTCGGCCGGTCTTGGCGCGCTGTACTTCCCCGAGGCGGTCTCCGTCGTGCAGGGCGATACGCCGTTCCTGGACGCCGAGCTGCCCGCCGCCAACGGAGTCGCCACGGCACGCGGGCTGGCGAAGATGTACTCGGCGCTGGCATGCGCAGGCCGAAGCGACGGCACCCAGTTCCTGTCGACAGAGCTGGCGTCGGGCCTGATCGGCAAGCCGAGCCTGTGGCCGGACCGAAACATCTTCTTCCCGATGGCATTTCATCTCGGCTACCACGCGATCCCGATTCCGGGCCTGATGCCGGGGTTCGGCCACGCCGGCCTTGGTGGATCGCTGGGCTGGGCCGATCCTGCCAGCGGACTGTCGTTCGGCTACGTGCACAACCGGCTGCTCACCCCGTTCGTGGTGGCCGACCAGGCGGGCTTCGTCGCGACGTCGGCGTTGATCCGTCGGGGCGCCGCGGTCGCGCGCAAGCATGGATACCGGCCGGTGCCGGAGTTCGGTGCGCAGTTCGCCTCGGTGCCGCGGCCCGTCGCCGGGTAGGGGCCTTACGCGCCTTCCATTCGGAAGCCGACCTTCAGCGTCACCTGGAAGTGCCCGACCGCGCCGTCGGCGAGGTGACCGCGCACCGAGGACACCTCGAACCAGTCGAGCCCGCGGATCGTCTCCGCCGCGCGGGTTATCGCGTTGCGGATCGCGGCGTCAATGCTGTCTGGTGAGCTTCCGACGATCTCGATGACGCGGTAGGTGTGATCGCTCATGACACCCCTTTCTCCTTTTCGCGTCGCTCCGCCTGCTCGACGGCGGCGAGCGCCTCGCTTTGTTGGTTTTGCAGCATCTCCATCGCCAACCTGGCGTAGATCATCTGGCTGGTGATCGCCATCTGGCCGCGGCTGTGGCTGACGAACGTGATGAACCACGTGATGAGCGTGGTGAAGCGGTTCTTGAAGCCGACGAGATAGACCAGGTGCAGCACCAACCACGCCAGCCACGCGATGAAGCCACCGAATTCGAGCTTGCCGACCTTGGCGACGGCGCTGAACCGGGAGATCGTCGCCATGCTGCCCTTGTCGAAGTACTTGAACGGTGCGCGGATGGCCGGATCGTCGTGGCCGGCCAGCGAGCGCTTGATCACCTTGGTCACGTACTTGGCGCCCTGGATCGCGCCCTGCGCCATACCCGGAACGCCCGGCACCGACATCAGATCGCCGATGACGAAGACGTGCGGGTGACCCTTCACACTGAGATCAGGTTCCACGATCACGCGCCCGGCGCGATCTGTCTCGGTCCCGTCGGACTGCTCGGCGACCATCTTGCCCAGCGGGCTGGCCGCCACCCCCGCCGACCACACCTTGCAGGCGCAGTCGATTCGGTGCTCGGTGCCGTCCTTGTCCTTTACCGTGACGCCCATGTAGTCGACGTTGGTCACCAACGCGTTGAGCTGGACCTCGACGCCCATCTTCTCCAGCCGGCGCTGCGCCTTTTCGCCGAGCTTGGGGCCCATCGGCGGCAACACCGCCCCGGCCCCCTCGATCAGGACCACTCGGCATTCGCTCGGCTTGATCGTGCGGAACGACCCGGCAAGCGTGCGATTGGCGAGCTCGGCGATCTGGCCGGCCAACTCGACGCCGGTGGGTCCCGCACCGACGACGACGAAGGTCAGCCGCCGTTCCCGCTCGGCGTGATCGGTGGTCACCTCCGCGGCCTCGAACGCGCCGAGGATGCGGCCGCGGAGTTCCAGCGCGTCGTCGATCGTCTTCATGCCGGGTGCGAACGTCGCGAACTGGTCGTTGCCGAAATAGGACTGCTGTGCACCCGCGGCCACGATGAGGCTGTCGAAGTGCGTGACCGTTTGCATCGTCATGAGCTTCGAGGTGACGGTCTTCGCCTCCAGGTCGATCGCTTCGATGTCGCCGAGGAGGACCTGGACGTTCTTCTGCTTGCGCAGCACCAGCCGGGTGGTCGGTGCGATTTCTCCCTCGGACAGAATTCCGGTCGCCACCTGGTAGAGCAGCGGCTGAAACAGGTGGCTGGTGGTCTTGGAGATCAAGGTGACGTCGACGTCGGCCCCGTTGAGATCCTTGGCCGCCGCCAAACCGCCGAAGCCGGACCCGATGATGACGACGTGGTGGCGGTTGGTGGTCTCCAGCGGCTCGGTCATCGCATTACTCCCGACTTCGACGGCGAGAGAACGATAACCCGTTTAGATTGCGGCTATGGCGGTGTCCGCGCGGGCGTTGGTTTTGGAAGCGCCGCGCCGCCTCGTGGTCCGGGAGTTCCCGATGCCGGTGGTCGGCGACGACGATGCGGTGGTGAAAGTGGAAGCCTGCGGCTTGTGCGGAACCGACCACGAGGAGTACACGGGAGTGCTTGCGGGCGGCTTCGCCTTCGTGCCGGGCCATGAGACGGTCGGCATCATCGAGGAGATCGGACCGCGGGCAGCACAGCGCTGGGGGGTCGGCGCGGGTGAGCGGGTGGCCGTCGAGGTGTTCCAATCCTGCCGGTCGTGTGCGGCCTGCCTGGCGGGCGAGTACCGCCGATGCGAGCGGCACGGGCTTGCGGACATGTACGGGTTCATTCCCGTCGACCGCAAGCCCGGCGTCTGGGGCGGCTACTCCGAGTACCAATACCTTGCGCCGGACTCGATGGTGCTGCCGGTTCCGAGCGCGCTCGATCCGGTGTTGGCCACATTGTTCAACCCGTTGGGGGCTGGGATCCGTTGGGGTGCAACGATGCCCGGCACCGGATCAGGTGACGTTGTCGCCGTGCTGGGGCCCGGCATCCGCGGGCTGTGTGCGGCGGCCGCGGCGAAAGAGGCGGGCGCCGGCTTTGTCATGGTGACCGGGTCCGGGGCCCGAGACGCCGAGCGACTGGCGCTGGCTTCCGCGTTCGGAGCCGACCTTGCCGTGGACGTCGCCGCCGACGACCCCGTCGCCGTGCTCAGGTCAGCCACCGGCGGCCTGGCCGACGTCGTGGTCGACGTCACCGCGAAGGCGCCGGCCGCGTTCGCGCAGGCGGTCGGCCTTGCCCGCGCCGGCGGCACCGTCGTCGTTGCGGGCACCCGCGGATTCGACACCGGCGCACCAGGTTTCGTCCCCGACCTGGTCGTGATGAAGGAGCTACGCATCCTCGGCGCGCTCGGTGTGGACGCGATGGCCTACCGCGCCGCGCTCGAGCTGCTGGCGTCCGGCCGCTACCCGTTCGAGAGCCTGCCGCGTCGCTGCGTCGGACTCGAAGACCTCGAGGACCTGCTCGCAACGATGGCAGGCGAACGCGACGGCGTGCCACCGGTGCATGGGGTGTTCACACCATGACCGAGGCCCGCGTTCCACGGCTGTCCGCCGACGACGCCAGAGCGGCCGCAACCGAGGCCGGCTTGCCCGAATTCATGGCCGAACTCAGCATCTTTCAGGTGCTCTTGCGCCATCCGCGCGTCGCACGCGCCGTCAACGACCTGCTGGTCTCCATGTTGTGGAAAGGCGCCCTCGACTCGCGCCTGCGGGAGCTGCTGATCATGCGCATCGGGTGGCTCACCGCGTCGGACTACGAGTGGACCCAACACTGGCGCATCGCAGGCGGCGTCGGCATCTCCGCCGACGACCTGCTCGGTGTGCGCGACTGGCGCGATCACGACTCGTTCGATGCCAGGGAACGGGCGGTGCTCGCCGCCACCGACGAGGTCGTGTGCGACGGGGCCATCAGCGCGGACACCTGGGCGACGTGTGAACGCGAACTCGGCCCCGACCCCACTGTGCTGATCGAGCTCGTCACCGCGATCGGGACGTGGCGGATGATCTCGTCGCTGCTGAACAGCCTCGAGGTGCCGTTGGAGGACGGCGTCGAGAGCTGGCCGCCCGACGGCAGGCCTCCGCGTCAGACGATGCGGTAGGTCTGGACGGCATGGGCGACGACGTTGCCGTCGGCGTCGGTGGCGGTGATCTCGGTGAAGGTGAGCTCCCTGCGGCGCCGCACGGTGCGACCGTGGCACAGCAGGTCCGAGCGCTTGGCCGCGCCGGTGTACTGGATGCTCATTGACACGGTGGACGCCCGCGTGCCCTTGTCGAAGTCGTGGTTCGACCATGCGGCGGCGGCGCCCGCGGTGTCCATCACCGACGCGATCACCCCGCCGTGGAAGTAGATGCCGTCGTTGGTCAGGTCTTCGCGGAAGGGCAGCCGGATCGTCACGTCGTCGGGCTCGTAGCGCTCGAACACGATGCCGAGGCCACCCATGAACGGGGTCTGCGGCATCAACTCGGCGATCGCCCTGCGGCGCTTCTGTTGCTGTTCGTCGGTCAACGGGTCCGCCACAGCAGGCACCCTACTCAGGCGTCAGCGAGAGACCTTCGTGAACCACTTCGTCTTTATCCGCCACGAGTGCGCCGACGCGAGCGCGAATCCCGCGCCGCACATGCAGGCGAACAGCCACACCAGGTTGCTGCCCAGGGTTGTCTGCAGGTAAGGCACAAAGGAAATGGTGATCCGCACGATGCACGCCACGATGCCGAGGACGGAAGACACCAGATAGAAGTTGGCGATCCGCCGAGAGCGTGGGTCCTGCCGCAACACAAGTGTGGCCCGGATGCCGTACCCCAGCAGATAGATCAGGGTGCCGCAGAGCAGCAGCCAGTACAGGTTCAGCCAGAAGTCCGTTGGAACCGTGAAGAAGTCCGGCTTGTAGATCCGCGCCCCGTTACCGACCGAGAACGTCACCAGAAGCAGCGGGATGCACAGCGTGGCGGGCCGCTCGACGTATTGCTTGAACGACTTCTGCATGGCGTCGTCGTCGGCGAGCCTGCCCAGCGTGTTGTAGACGATCGCCGACGCCGCGACGATGTAGCAGTCGTGGCCGATGTAATCCTCTAGGTTCCATTTGCCGGTCAGGGCGTGAAGCCAGTGCCCGAGTGTCTCCGAGGCCAGCGGGGACATCAGCAGCACGGCCGCACCCTGCAGTGCGATGTTGAGGGTGGCAGCAACTTCCCAGCGGCACGTCCACGTCACGCGCCGAATCCACAGACTCCATCCAATGCACGCGATCGTGATCGCTAGGAGAGTTGCGAGGGCCATCCTTCTTGCCTTTGCGCTGGGCTGGTTTCAGCAAATCCTACAGCGGGGGAGCGTCTTGGCGAGGCTTCAATTCAGAAAGCTTCGCCGGCCGCACTTTCCGCGTTTCCGTGGTTGCCACGGCCACCCCGGCCGACTCGAAGTAGCTTTGCATCTCTTGGTGGCTCATCAACCCGAACCGGACCTGCAGATCGGGATAGCTGAGGCCGAACCGATCGGCCACCCGGCGCAGTTCCTCGGCGTCGGGATAGCCCCCTTCCTTGATGCGGCGATAGTATGTGCTGCTAGACACCCCGAGTGCGTCGTAGATGTCCTTGGCGTCGACGTCACCGTCAAGAAGGTAGTCGAGCAGGGCTTTCAGCTGCCGGCCGTTCTCATCTGTACGTGGCACCGCTCCACTTTAAACCAGTCTCCCTCAATTGGGCAGTGCGGATCGAAAGCCGCAAACAGTAGCTGATATTGACGCAGGTGTCACAGTTCTGGGAGAGGTCTCCCAATTTTGGGACTTGGGACGTACTGTTAGCCCCATGTTGATTGCAGAATTTGCCAGCAGCCCATTTCGGATCGTCGACCATGAGACCCTCGACGCTCCGCAAACCAATGATCTAGCGAAGCTTTCAGCGCCGTTCAGCAGCACGCTGACGGGCGAGCTCGACGGTGCCCAGTGGTATCTGGGCGTCGCGACCGACGAGATCCTTCTTGCGGCCCTCGGCCTGGCCATTGCGCGGACCATCGGGGAAGGCGTCGTCGCGGTCGACGTCGCCGGACACAGTGGGTCGGTTCCGCTGAGGTGCACGTCCGCGGGCTTTGCGACCGCGACGGAGACGCTCGGCGCCGTGCACCGCACGCTGGCCGAGGGAACGAGTGCGCCGAAGCTCGCGGCGAAACCACCGGCCGACATCTTCTTCTCCTACCTCGGCACGGAGCCTGGGCGGCGCCACGCCCTCGAGCTTCGGGTCTATCGCGCTGGCGATCTGGTGCAGCTGGATTGGTGGTATGACACCCGCAGCTTCGACCGACACACCGTGGAGGAGTTGGCGGAGCAGCTGCCGCTCGCGCTGATCGAGCTGACGTCGGAGGCGATGCCGCCGGTGCACACCCCGATGGCCGTCGGCCACTGAGTCGCTAGAATCGTCGGGTAACGGCGCTGATCCGGCCATCACCGGGGAGCCTTCGGAAGAACTGCTCAGGCCGAAAGCCTGGCTCAGTAGACCCGAACGGGTAAGCCCGTCACAGCCACAAGATGAGCGGCGCACACACGTGCGCAAGCGGGGTGGTACCGCGGCGTCCGCGCACCGGCGCGTCGTCGTCCCCGTGCCTGAACGACAGCTGGCCTTCCCGAGCGGACGGCCAGCGACATCGGCACTGGAGACGACGCACGACCGTGACCACCTATCCGAAGCCGGCAGGCGGCGCGCCGAACTTCCCGGCGCTGGAAACCGACGTCCTGGAGTACTGGGACAACGACGACACCTTCCGCGCCAGCGTCGCGCGCCGCGACGATGCGCCGGAATACGTGTTCTATGACGGTCCGCCGTTCGCCAACGGCCTGCCGCACTATGGCCACCTGCTGACCGGCTACGTCAAGGACATCGTGCCGCGGTATCGCACCATGCGCGGCTACAAGGTGGAGCGCCGCTTCGGCTGGGACACGCACGGGCTGCCGGCCGAGCTCGAGGTGCAGCGGCAGCTCGGCATCACCGACAAATCGCAGATCGAAGAGTTGGGCATCGAGAAGTTCAACGACGCCTGCCGCGCGTCGGTGCTGCGCTACACGAACGAGTGGCAGGCCTACGTCACCCGCCAGGCGCGCTGGGTCGACTTCGAAAATGACTACAAGACACTGGATCTCGGCTTCATGGAGTCGGTGATCTGGGCATTCAAGCAGCTGTGGGACAAGGGCCTGGCCTACGAGGGCTATCGGGTGCTGCCGTACTGCTGGAACGACGAGACCCCGTTGTCCAGTCACGAACTGCGGATGGACGACGACGTCTACCAAAGCCGTCAGGACCCCGCCATCACGGTTGGGTTCAAGGTGGCCGGCGGAGAGCTCGATGGCGCATACCTGTTGATCTGGACGACGACGCCGTGGACGCTGCCGTCAAACCAGGCGGTGGCGGTCAATCCGGACGTCGAGTACGTGCTCGTGCAGTCGGGGGAGCGGCGCTACGTGCTGGCGAAGGCGCGGCTGGCGGCGTACGCCAGGGAGCTCGGCGAAGAACCCGAGATCCTCGCCACCCATCGCGGCGCGGACCTCCTCGGCACGCGGTACCTGCCGCCGTTCCCGTATTTCATGGACGCGCCCAACAGTTTTCAGGTGTTGCCCGCCGACTTCGTGTCCACCGAGGACGGCACCGGCATCGTGCACATGTCACCGGCCTATGGCGAGGACGACATGGCGACAGGTCAGGCGGCAGACATCGTCGCGGTCACGCCCGTCGACTCCAAGGGCCGGTTCGACGAGACGGTGCCGGACTACGTCGGCCAGCATGTCTTCGACGCCAATCCACAGATCATCCGGGACCTGAAGGACCAAAGCGGACCGGTGGCGCGCAACGGCGCCGTGCTGTTGCGCCACGAAACCTACGAACACTCCTACCCGCACTGCTGGCGCTGCCGGAATCCGCTGATCTACCGGGCGGTTTCATCGTGGTTCGTCAAGGTCACCGAGTTCCGTGACCGGATGGTCGAGATCAACCAGGACATCACCTGGTATCCCGAACACGTCAAGGAGGGCCAGTTCGGCAAGTGGCTTCAAGGTGCGCGCGACTGGTCGATCTCCCGAAACCGGTACTGGGGCACGCCGATTCCGGTGTGGATCTCCGATGATCCGGCCCATCCGCGCATCGACGTCTACGGCAGCCTCGACGAACTCGAGCGCGACTTCGGGGTCCGCCCCACCAACCTGCACCGGCCCTACATCGACGAGCTGACCCGCCCGAACCCGGACGACCCGACCGGCCGATCGACGATGCGGCGCATCCCCGACGTGTTCGACGTGTGGTTCGATTCCGGCTCGATGCCCTACGCCCAGGTGCATTACCCGTTCGAGAACGTCGACTGGTTCGACGGTGTCGAATCCGCCGACCCTGACAAGCGGATCGACGGCCACAACCCCGGCGACTACATCGTCGAATACATCGGGCAGACCCGCGGCTGGTTCTACACGCTGCACGTGCTGGCCACCGCACTGTTCGACCGCCCGGCGTTTCGCACCGTTTCGGCGCACGGCATCGTGCTGGGCAACGACGGCCAGAAGATGAGCAAGTCGCTGCGCAACTATCCCGACGTCACCGAGGTTTTCGACCGCGACGGCTCCGACGCCATGCGCTGGTTTCTGATGGCATCGCCGATCCTGCGGGGCGGCAACCTGATCGTCACCGAACAGGGCATCCGGGAGGGCGTCCGGCAGGTGCTGTTGCCGTTCTGGAATGCCTACACGTTCCTGGCGCTGTACGCACCGAAGAAGGGCACGTGGCGCACGAACTCGACCCATGTGCTCGATCGCTACATCCTGGCCAAGCTGGCGCAGCTGCGCGACGATCTCACCGCTTCGATGGACGTCTGCGACATCTCCGGCGCCTGCGACGAGTTACGTCAGTTCACCGAGGCGCTGACGAACTGGTATGTGCGACGGTCCCGTTCGCGGTTCTGGGAAGAGGACCCCGACGCAATCGACACGCTGCACACCGTGCTGGAGGTGGCGGCCCGGCTGGCCGCGCCGCTGCTTCCGCTGATCACCGAGGTGATCTGGCGGGGCATCACCGACGAGCGCTCGGTACATCTGACCGATTGGCCGGAGGCCGGCGACCTGCCGCACGATGCCGAACTGGTCGCGACCATGGACCAGGTGCGCGACGTGGCCTCGGCGGCGTCCTCGCTGCGCAAGGCGAAGAAGCTGCGGGTGCGGCTGCCACTGCCCAAACTCACTGTCGCCGTGGAGAACCCGCAGCGCCTCGAGCCGTTCCTCGACCTGCTCGCCGACGAGCTCAACGTGAAGGAAGTCGAGCTCACCGACGACATCGCCACCTATGGCCGCTTCGAGCTGACGGTCAACGCACGCGAAGCGGGGCCTCGCCTGGGCAAGGACGTGCAGGCCGCGATCAAGGCCGTCAAGGCGGGTGAGGGCGTCATCAACCCCGACGGGACGCTGACCGCGGGCCCGGCGGTGCTGCTGCCCGAGGAATTCAGCTCGAGGTTGGTGGCCGCGGATCCACGGGAGACGAAGCGCAGCGGAGCTCGACCCGAGCAGGAGTTCACGGCCGCGCTGCCCGAGGGATCGGGCCTGGTGGTGCTCGACGGCACCGTCACCCCTGAGCTGGAGGCCGAGGGTTGGGCCAAGGACCGCATCCGCGAACTGCAGGAGCTGCGCCGGACGACGGGCCTTGACGTGTCGGACCGCATCTCGGTGGTCATCGAGGTGCCCGCCGAGCGCGACGCGTGGGCGCACACGCACGCCGACCTGATCGCGCGGGAGATCCTGGCGACCAGCTTCGAGTTCGGCGAGCCCGCCGACGGCACCGAGATCGGCGACGGGGTGCGGGTCGCGATCGCCAAGGCCTAATGGCGTCCACGTCCATGGCTCGAGCGCCCTAGCATCGGCAGTTGTGGCCGCTCGCTGGGTGCTGCACCTCGACATGGACGCGTTCTTCGCGTCTGTCGAGCAGCTGACCCGCCCGACGCTGCGCGGACGCCCTGTGCTCGTCGGCGGGCTGGGCGGACGCGGCGTGGTGGCCGGCGCGAGTTACGAGTCCCGGGTGTACGGCGCGCGATCGGCGATGCCGATGCATCAGGCCCGCCGCCTGATCGGCGCAACGGCAGTGGTGCTGCCGCCCCGCGGCGTGGTCTACGGCGTGGCCAGCCGCCGCGTGCTCGACACGGTTCGAGGCGTCGTGCCCGTTCTCGAGCAGCTGTCCTACGACGAGGCGTTCGGCGAGCCCGCCGAACTCGTCGGTGCCACCGCGGAGGACGTCGAGGCGTTCTGCGAGGCGCTGAGGGCGGATATCCGCGAGGTGACCGGGCTGGTCGCGTCCGTCGGGGCCGGATCGGGCAAGCAGATCGCCAAGATCGCCTCCGGGCTGGCCAAACCCGACGGCATCCGGGTGGTCCGCCGCGACGAGGAACCGACGCTGTTGGCCGGCCTGCCGGTACGTCGACTGTGGGGGATCGGTCCGGTCGCCGAGGAGAAGCTGCACCGGCTGGGCATCGACACCATCGGCGCATTCGCCGCGCTGTCGGACGCCGAAGCGGCCAACATCCTGGGCGGGACCGTCGGGCCTGCGCTGCACCAGCTGGCCCGGGGGATCGACGACCGGCCCGTCGCCGAGAATGGACCGGCCAAACAGATCAGCGCCGAGTCCACGTTTCCCGAGGACCTCACGACCCTGGACCAGCTGCGCGAGGCGGCGGGCCCGATCGGAGAGCACGCGCATGTGCGCCTCGAAAAGGACGGTCGTGGCGCGCGCACCGTCACCGTCAAGCTGAAGAAGTCCGACATGAGTACCCTGACGCGCTCGGCGACGCTGCCGTACGCCACCACCGACGCCGCGACGTTGATCGCGACGGCCCGCAGGCTGCTGCTCGACCCCCTCGAGATCGGCCCTATTCGCCTTGTCGGAGTTGGCTTTTCGGGACTGTCGGAGGTTCGTCAGGAGTCGCTGTTCCCCGACCTGGAGCTGATGGCCGAAGAGGTGTCCGACACGGGCCTGCCGCAGACGCTCACCGAAGCCACCGCGACGGCTCCTGCCTGGCGCGTCGGCGACGACGTCGTGCACACCGAGTACGGGCACGGCTGGATCCAGGGCGCGGGCCACGGGGTGATGACCGTGCGCTTCGAGACCCGCAGTAGCGGCCCTGGCCCGGTGCACACGTTTCCCGACAGCACACCGGGAATCGACCGGGCGAACCCCGTCGACAGCCTCGACTGGCCCGACTATCTCAGCGAGCTGGCCGCCCGCTCAGCCCCAGCGGGCGACGACGTCGTCGACGGGTGAGCCGCTCGCCAGCGCGGCCATCAGCAGCACACGGGCCTGCGCGGGGCGGAGTCGCGGCACCATCAGCGCCCCCGAGTCCACCAACTCGCGGCCGGGTCCGTAGCCGGCGCCGACCTTCCCGCCGGGCACCCTCGTCGACACCGCAACCGCGACGCCGTCGCGACAGTGCCGACGCACGGCGTCGATCACCGCGGCGCCCGCATTGCCGGAACCCAGCGCCTCGAGCACGATTCCCCGCGCGCCCGCTGCGACGCACGCGTCCATCGCCACCGCATCGGTTCCCGGGTACACCGCGACGATGTCCACCCGGGGCGCGTCGGCGGCCGACAGCGCGCCGAGGAACGGCCGGTCCTTGGCAGCCGCGGGGGTGAACCGGCCGTCGGCGACCGAACCGACCGCCACACCGGCGAAGCCGCCGAGGCCGGCGGTCGCCACCTTCTGCAGCCCCAGCGGCTGCCACACCGTGCCCGCGAAGCTCACCAACACGCCAAGGCCCCGCGCGGCCGCGCCGGCCGCAACGGTCAGCGCGTCGCGCAGATTTCCCGGTCCGTCGGCATCCGGCGCGTCCGCACTGCGCTGCGCACCCGTGATCACCACGGGGGTGGCGCCGTCGTAGGTCAGCTCCAGCCAGAGCGCCGTTTCCTCCAAGGTGTCGGTGCCGTGTGTGACCACCACACCGTCGGCATCCGAGGCCGCTTCAACCGCCGCGCCGATCCGGTCCCAGTCCGCGGGCGTCAGTTGCGAACTGTCCACCGCCATCAGGTCGACGACCTCGACGTCGAGCCCGGAGACCAGGTCGGCGCCGCTGGTGTCGGGCCGCTTGACTCCGTCCTCGTCGGCGCTGCTCGCGATCGTCCCGCCGGTGGCGATGACGACAAAGCGGCTCACGCCCCCATCAAACCAAAATCAGCCTTTGGAATGATGGGGGAGTGACTGATGAATCGGCTGGCCAGAGCGAGCCGGTGACCGCTGCCGACGACACCGAGCCGAAGCCAAGGCGCCGGGTCCGCCTGCTGGTGACGGTGGCTGCCGTCATTCTGGCGCTCGACATCGTCAGCAAGGTTCTCGCGGTCAGGCTGCTCACGCCGGGTCAGCCGGTGTCGATCATCGGCGACACCGTGACCTGGACGCTGGTGCGCAACTCCGGCGCCGCGTTCTCGATGGCCACCGGTTACACCTGGGTGCTGACCCTGATCGCCAGCGGCGTCGTGGTCGGCATCATCTGGATGGGCCGAAGGCTCGTCTCCCCGTGGTGGGCTATCGGGCTCGGCATGATCCTGGGCGGGGCGATGGGCAACCTGGTCGACCGGTTCTTCCGGTCACCGGGGCCACTGCGCGGACACGTCGTCGACTTCCTGTCCATCGGCTGGTGGCCGGTGTTCAACGTCGCCGACCCCTCGGTGGTCGGCGGGGCCATCCTGCTGGTTGTGCTGTCGCTGTTCGGGTTCGATTTCGACACCGTCGGCAGGCGCAAGCCCGGCGACCAGTCGGACGAATCAGACACGGTTGGCCGACCTGAGGTCGAACCCTCCTGATGGATACTCGGTCGATGCCCGTGCCGGAAGGACTGGCGGGCATGCGCGTCGACGCCGGGCTGGCCCGGCTGCTCGGCCTGTCCCGCACCGCCGCCGCAACGCTGGCCGAAGCCGGCGGCGTCGACCTGGACGGGACCCCGGTTGGCAAGTCCGACCGGCTGACGCCGGGTGCGTGGCTCGAGGTGCGGCTGCCCGAAGCGCCTGCGCCGCCGGAGAATACGCCGGTCGAGATCGAAGGCATGACCGTTCTGTACTCCGACGACGACATCGTCGCGGTGGACAAGCCGGCCGGGGTGGCCGCCCACGCCACGGTCGGCTGGCACGGGCCGACGGTGCTCGGCGGGCTGGCGGCCGCCGGCTACCGGATCACCACCTCGGGCATACACGAGCGGCAGGGCATCGTGCACCGCCTCGACGTCGGCACGTCGGGCGTGATGGTGGTGGCGCTCTCCGAACGCGCTTACACCCTGCTCAAGCGGGCCTTCAAACAGCGCACCGTCGACAAGCGCTATCACGCACTGGTGCAAGGACATCCGGACCCGTCCAGCGGCACCATCGATGCGCCGATCGGCAGGCACCGCGGGCACGACTGGAAGTTCGCCGTCATTCGGGGCGGCCGGCACAGCATCACGCACTACGACACGCTTGAGGCCCACCAGGCCGCGAGCCTGCTCGACGTGGAGCTGGAAACCGGTCGCACACACCAGATCCGGGTGCATTTCGCCGCGCTGCACCACCCGTGTGCAGGCGATCTCACCTACGGTGCCGACCCGGTGCTTGCGAAAAAGCTTGGCCTGGAACGGCAATGGCTACACGCACGGTCGTTGGCCTTCGCCCATCCCGCCGACGGCCGTCGCATCGAGATCACCAGCCCGTATCCGTCCGACCTGCAGCACGCCCTGGACGTCCTGCGCAACCTGGGGGCACCTCCCGCTCGCGGGGGAGAACTGTGAGCGATACCCGCAGGACCGGTCTGCTCTTTGGTATCGGCGCCTACTGCATGTGGGGAATGTTTCCCGCCTTCTTCCCCCTACTGAAACCGGCGGGTGCGTTCGAGATCCTCGCCCACCGGATCGTCTGGAGCTTCGCGCTCATGGTCATCGTGATCGCGGCGGCTCGCCGCCTCGGCGATGTGCGAACACTGTCGGCGCGGACCTGGGTGCAGCTGGTCTGCGCCTCGATCCTGATCGCGGTCAACTGGGTCATCTACATCTACGCCGTCAACAACGGGCACGTGGTGGACGCGGCGCTCGGCTACTTCATCAATCCGCTGGTCACCGTGGCACTCGGACTGCTGATCTTCAAGGAGCGGCTCAACCGTGCGCAGATCGTCGCCCTGGCGATAGCGATTGTGGCGGTGGTTGTGCTGACCGTCGAGATCGGATCACCGCCCGTGATCGGGCTCGGGCTGGCCTTCTCGTTCGGGCTATACGGCGCCGTCAAGAAGGTGGTGCCGGTCGACCCGCGTGTCAGTGTGGGGGTGGAGGCCGGGTTGGCGACGCCGTTCGCGTTGGCCTACATCCTGGTGCTGCTGGCCACGGGCCACGGGACATTCGCCGACCACGGCGCCGGTCACGTCGTGCTGATGATCCTCTCCGGTTTTGTGACGGCCTTGCCACTCCTGATGTTCGCCGGCGCCGCGCAGCGGCTGCCGATGGTGACGATGGGCCTGCTGTTCTATCTCACGCCTGCGATGCAGCTGACCTGGGGCGTGGTGGTCGGCCACGAACCGATGCCGCCTGCGCGATGGCTGGGCTTCGCGCTGATCTGGCTGGCGCTGCTGGTGTTCACCGGCGACGCGTTGCGGAGGGCCCGTGTCGATCGGGCCGCGCTGCAATCGTCATACCGGTGACACCATCGACAACTATCGAGGAGGTTCACGTCATGCGGTACTGCCTGTTGATGCACTACCAGGAAGCCGGCGAGATCGGGCTCACCGAGGAGGACATGGCCCCGGCGATGGCCGCGTTCCAGGCCTACGCCGACGACCTGCAGGTCGCCGGGGTGCTCATCGACACCGAGGTGCTCGAGCCGGTCGTCGCCACCACCACCGTGACGGCCCGCAACGGCAAGCCGGAGATCCAGGACGGCCCCTTCGCCGACACCAAGGAACGCCTCGGCGGCATCTTCGTCATCGAGGTGGCCAATCTTGACGAGGCACTGAAGTGGGCGCAAGCCAACCCGGCCAATGACTGGGGTTCCATCGAGATCCGCCCGGTGGCGCGGACATACGCCGCCGCCCGCGGGTGGTACAACCCGTAGCGGCACAACGGCGGGTAGCCGACCTGGTTCGCGATTCCTACGGTCGGCTGCTCGCCGTGCTCGCGGCCCCCACCCGGGATATCGCCGCCGCCGAGGACGCGCTCGCCGATGCGCTGGAACGCGCACTCGACCGGTGGCCTGATGACGGGATCCCAGCCAATCCGGAGGCGTGGCTGCTGACAGTGGCCCGCAACAGGCAGCGCGACATGTGGAAGTCACGCGCCTACCGGATGACCGAGCCGCTCGGCGAAACCGACGACCGCCCAAGCGAACTCAGTGATTTTGGGGACATGTCGGAGATTCCCGACAGGCGCCTCGAGCTGATGCTGGTGTGCGCGCACCCCGCCATCGCGGCCAACATCCGTACCCCGCTGATGCTGCAGGTCGTGCTGGGCGTCGAGGCAGCCGCCGTCGCGGAGGCCTTCGCGGTGCCGCAGGCCGCGATGGCCCAGCGGCTGGTGCGCGCCAAGAAGCGCATTCGCGATGCGGGCATCCCGTTCGAGCTGCCCGGACGCGCCGACCTCGACGAGCGGCTGCCGGCTGTGCTCGAAGCGGTCTACGGCGCATATGCGATCGACTGGCAACTCGGCGGCCAGGGCGCACCGATCGAAACGCTGTCCGCCGAGGCGCTGCACCTGGCGCTGGTGCTGGCCGAACTGCTGCCCGACGAGCCAGAGGTACTCGGGCTGGCAGCGCTGGTGTGTCTGTCCGAGGCCCGTCGGCCGGCGCGGCGCACCACTGCGGGTCGGTTCGTGCCGCTTGACGAGCAGGACACCACGAGCTGGGATGCGACGCTGATCGCGCGCGGGGAGGGCCTGCTGCGTCGCGCGCACGGCTTCGGGCGGCCGGGCCGCTTCCAGTACGAGGCGGCGATCCAGTCGGCGCACTGCAGCAGGGCGTCGCGTGGACACGTCGATGTAAAGGCGTTGCGCCCGCTGCACCGGGCGCTGCTGCAGGTGGCACCGTCGCTGGGCGCCGCGGTGGCGCTGGCTGCGGTGGAGGGCCAGATCGACGGGCCCGACGCCGGGTTGCGCCTGTTGGACGGCATCGACGACCCGGCCGCCGAAGCGTTTCCAGCCGGCGTGGACCACGCGTGCGCATCTGCTGGCCCAGGCTGGCCGGACCGGGCCAGCCGCGGACGCGTACCGCACCGCCATAGAGCTGACCAGCGATCCCGGGGTCGCCCAGTACCTGCGCGGACAGCTGAGTTCGCTACGGCCTTAAGACACGCATCGCGACACGCCCGTGCTCGTCGGTGGGCGGCCATAGACTGGCGTCCCTATGAACTCCGGTCCGTCTACTCTTCGCGCGAGCGCTCATCGGTCCTCCTTCGTGCACCTCCATAACCACACCGAGTACTCGATGCTGGATGGTGCTGCGAAGATCGCTCCGATGCTGGCCGAGGCCCAGCGGCTGGAGATGCCGGCGATCGGCATGACCGACCACGGAAACATGTTCGGCGCCAGCGAGTTCTACAACTTGGCGACCGAGGCCGGGATCAAGCCGATCATCGGCGTCGAGGCCTACATCGCGCCGGGATCCCGGTTCGATACCCGACGCATTCTCTGGGGCGATCCCGGCCAGAAGGCCGACGACGTGTCGGGCAGCGGCTCCTACACCCACCTGACGATGGTCGCGGAGAACGCGACGGGTGTGCGCAACCTCTTCAAGCTGTCGTCGCTGGCGTCGTTCGAGGGCCAGCTCGGCAAGTGGTCGAGGATGGACGCCGAGATCGTGGCCGAGAACGCCGCGGGCATCATCGCCACCACCGGCTGCCCGTCCGGCGAGGTCCAGACCCGGCTGCGGCTGGGCCACGACCGCGAGGCACTGGAGTCGGCTGCGCGGTGGCGCGAGATCTTCGGGCCGGACAACTACTTCCTCGAGTTGATGGACCACGGCCTGCAGATCGAGCGGCGGGTCCGCGACGGGTTGCTGGAGATCGGCCGCAAGCTCGACATTCCGGCACTGGCCACCAACGACTGCCACTACGTGACCCGCGACGCCGCGCACAACCACGAGGCCCTGCTGTGCGTGCAGACCGGCAAGACGCTGTCGGATCCCAACCGGTTCAAGTTCGACGGCGACGGCTACTACCTGAAGTCCGCCGCCGAAATGCGGTCGCTGTGGGACGACGAGCTGCCCGGGGCGTGCGACTCGACGCTGCTCATCGCCGAGCGTGTTCAGTCCTACGAGGACGTCTGGGCGCCGCGCGACCGCATGCCGGTCTTCCCGGTGCCCGATGGACACGACCAGGCGTCCTGGCTGCGACACGAGGTGGACGCCGGGCTGGCGCGGCGGTTCCCGGCCGGGGTGCCACCCGAGTACGTCGACCGCGCCGCATTCGAGATTCAGGTCATCTGCGCCAAGGGCTATCCGTCGTACTTCCTGATCGTCGCCGACCTCGTCGGCTACGCACGGTCGGTCGACATCCGGGTCGGGCCCGGCCGCGGGTCGGCCGCCGGCTCGCTGGTCGCCTACGCACTGCGCATCACCGACATCGACCCGATCGAGCACGGGCTGCTGTTCGAGCGCTTCCTCAATCCCGAGCGCGCGTCGATGCCCGACATCGACATCGACTTCGACGACCGCCGCCGCGGTGAGATGGTGCGCTACGCCGCCGACAAGTGGGGGCACGACCGGGTCGCGCAGGTGATCACGTTCGGCACCATCAAAACCAAGGCGGCGCTGAAGGATTCGGCCCGGATCCACTACGGTCAGCCCGGATTCGCGATCGCCGACCGGATCACCAAGGCGCTGCCGCCCGCCGTCATGGCCAAGGACATTCCGCTGTCGGGCATCACCGACCCCACCCACGAGCGGTACAAGGAAGCCGCCGAGGTGCGCGGCCTGATCGACACCGACCCCGACGTCCGCACCATCTACGAAACCGCCCGCGGGCTGGAAGGCCTGATCCGCAACGCCGGCGTGCACGCCTGCGCGGTGATCATGAGCTCCGAGCCGCTGACGGAGGCGATCCCGCTGTGGAAGCGGCCGCAGGACGGCGCCATCATCACCGGCTGGGACTACCCGTCGTGCGAGGCCATCGGCCTGTTGAAGATGGACTTCCTCGGCCTGCGGAACCTGACGATCATCGGCGACGCGCTGGAGAACATCCAGGCCAACAGGGGGATCGACCTCGACCTGGAGTCGTTGGCGCTCGACGACGGACCCACCTACGAGTTGCTCGGCCGCGGCGACACGCTCGGCGTGTTCCAGCTCGACGGCGGTCCGATGCGCGATCTGCTGCGCCGCATGCAGCCCACCGGGTTCGAGGACGTCGTGGCCGTGATCGCCCTGTACCGCCCGGGCCCGATGGGCATGAACGCCCACAACGACTACGCCGACCGCAAGAACGGCCGCCAGGCCATCCGGCCCATCCACCCGGAGCTCGCCGAACCGCTCGAGGAGATCCTCGCCGAGACCTACGGCCTGATCGTCTACCAAGAGCAGATCATGCGCATTGCGCAGAAGGTCGCCGGCTACTCGCTCGCCCGAGCAGACATTCTGCGTAAAGCCATGGGCAAGAAGAAACGTGAGGTGCTCAAGAAGGAGTACGAGGGCTTCTCCGAGGGCATGAAGGCCAACGGGTTCTCGGCCGCGGCGATTAAGGCGCTGTGGGACACCGTGCTCCCGTTCGCCGACTACGCGTTCAACAAGTCGCACGCCGCGGGCTATGGACTGGTGTCGTACTGGACGGCCTACCTCAAGGCCAACTATCCGGCCGAGTACATGGCCGGCCTGCTGACGTCGGTCGGAGACGACAAGGACAAAGCGGCGGTGTACCTGGCTGACTGCCGCAAGCTCGGCATCACCGTGCTGCCGCCGGACGTCAACGAATCCGGCCTGAACTTCGCGTCGGTCGGCGAGGACATCCGCTACGGGCTGGGCGGCGTGCGCAACGTCGGATCGAATGTCGTTGCGTCGCTGATCGGTTCGCGGACGGACAAGGGAAAGTTCATCGACTTCTCTGACTATCTCAACAAGATCGACATCGGCCCGTGCAACAAGAAGGTCACCGAGTCGCTGATCAAGGCTGGCGCATTCGACTCGCTCGGCCATCCGCGCAAGGGTCTGTTCCTGGTGCACACCGACGCGGTCGAATCGGTACTGGGCACCAAGAAGGCCGAGGCGATGGGGCAGTTCGACCTGTTCGGCGGGGCCGACACCGCCACCGACGCGGTGTTCACCATCAAGGTGCCCGACGACGAGTGGGACGACAAACACAAGCTGGCGCTGGAGCGGGAGATGCTCGGCCTGTACGTGTCCGGCCACCCGCTGAACGGCGTTGCGCACCTGCTGATCGGACAGGTCGATACGCAGATTCCGTCGATCCTCGACGGCGACATCCCCAACGACGCGCAGGTACGGGTCGGCGGGATCCTGACCGGGGTGAACCGCCGCGTCAACAAGAACGGGATGCCTTGGGCGTCAGCGCAGTTGGAGGATCTGACGGGCGGGGTCGAGGTGATGTTCTTCCCGCACACGTACTCGAGCGTCGGCGCGGAGATCATGGACGACGCCGTGGTGCTGGTCAGCGCCAAGGTGCGAATCCAGGATGACCGGCTCTGCCTGATCGCCAACGACCTTGTGGTGCCAGACTTTTCGAATGCCGCGGTGGACCGGCCACTGGCGGTGAGCCTGCCGACGCGGCAGTGCACCATCGACAAGGTGAACGCGCTCAAGCAGGTGCTCGCCCGTCACCCGGGCACGTCACAGGTGCATCTGCGACTGATCAGCGGCGAGCGCATCACCACCCTGGAGCTGGACCAGTCACTACGGGTCACGCCGTCGTCGGCCCTGATGGGTGACCTGAAGGCGCTGCTCGGTCCCGGCTGCCTCGGTTAGAAGGCGTAGCGCAGAATCCGGGCCTTGCGGCGTCCCGTCTTGCTCATGCCCGACAGCTTGGTGGCCACCCGGATCCAGCCGGGAAACAGGTCGACTTCGGGAGCGTCGGTCAGGCTGGCCTCCTCGACGAGTTTCATGCGCGGATTCCAGGTCTCGGGGTGATGCGCGTCCTTGAATCCTGGATAGCCGAACTGGCTGCCGACGTCGGAGAACATCTTCTGCGGGTAGAGCTTGATCGCGACGCGGCTCACCCAGCCAATACGGCCGTAGTCGTTGAAGGAGAGCTCGCCGGAGCGGAAGTGGTCGGTGATGCGCCGGAAAATTCCGACGATCACCGGTTCGGAGAGGAATGCGAACAGCCCGTCGGCGATCAGCATGGTCGGGCGATCCGCCGGGATGGCGTCGGGCCAGTGCTCGTCGGCCAACGACACCGGTACCGAATGTGATTGCGGGACAGCAGGTAGCACCTCGTCGCGTAGCCCGGTGATGCCGGGTAGGTCGACGCTGTACCAGTCCACGGTCGACGGTGGTCCGACGCGGTAGAAGCCGCTGTCGAGGCCGGCGCCGAGGTCGACGACGACCGCGTCGGGGTGCTCGCTCACGAACGCCCGCACCCGGTCGTCGAGCATCTTGGCGCGCAACGCCGTCTGGCAGACCACGCTGGTCTGCACGCCGAGGCCGGCGAAGTCGTAGTCGATTTTGCCGACCACCTCGTGCGCGAGCGTGTCACCCAGGATGGGTCGCGTCCACTGGCTGTCCAAGGCCCTGGCGTACTCGGTGAGAAACGCGGTCTGCTCGATTGGTGTCAGGCCGGTTGTCGCAATCCCCATGTTCGCGAACGTACTCCTGTTCAGCGGCTGAACGATTCAGCCCAAAACGTTCACTGCTCTGGAGATTACAAGCGCGGCAGTGGACAGCGCCACCATCGCCTGCACGGTCATCATCGCCTTGGCCCAGCGCGCCAGCGGCATGGTGTCGGTGGGGGAGAAGGCCATCACGTTGGTGACGCTGACGTACAGGTAGTCGACGAACGTCGGCCGCCAATCCGGCTTGGAAACGTTGGGAGTCGTCATCTGCGGGAACATGAAATCGGGATACGGCCGCTCGCCCTCGTGCCGGGCGAACGGGCCGCCGCGGTCGAGTTCCCAGTACCAGATGCCGAACACGATGATGTTGGTGACGAAGATCGCCGCGCCGCTGCCGAGCAGCACGGCCGCCTTGTTGCTGACCTCGCCTGTGATGATGCGAACGTCCAACATCACCGCTGACAGAGTGTTGTCGACGGTGATGGCTGCCAGCAGCACCCAGGTGGCGTACCTGCCCATCGTGGTGCGGCGCGACATTGTGAGCGGGTTGATGACCAGCAGGACGATCAGCAGCAGCACTTCCATCACCAGCAGCGGCCAGCGCGGGACGAGCGTGAGGCTCTTTGGGATGGCCACCTGCAGCGCGACGGCCGACAGCACTGCAACCAGAACCGGAAACGCGCTTTCCGGGTCGCCTGCGCGCAGCCACGACGGCACCCGCTTCTCGGCGTCGACCGCAAGTTCCTCGGCCCTGCGCGTCAGACCCTCGTGTGGGTGATGAGATTCCGGTGAACCGTCCATCTCCTCAGTGTGAGTGCCTACGGTGGGAATCATGAGCACATCCGATCGGCCAGCCACCCTGTGTGAGGCCTTCCAGCGCACCGCCGCCATCGATCCCGACGCCGTAGCGATACGCACCGTGGGCGACACTCAGACCCTGACCTGGCGCGACTACGCCGCACAGGTTGAGCAAGTGGCGGCCGGACTCGCCGCTCTCGGGGTCCGGTCCGGCGACACTGTGTCGCTGATGATGGGCAACCGGATCGAGTTCTATCCGATCGATGTGGGTGCGCAGCACCTCGGCGCCACATCGTTCTCGGTGTACAACACGTTGGCCCCCGAGCAACTGGTCTACGTGTTCGACAACGCGGGCACCAAGGTCGTCATCTGCGAGGCGCAGTACGTCGACCGCATCCGGGCCAGCGGTGCGCCCATCGAACACATCGTCTGCATCGACGGCTCGCCAGAGGGAACGACGCCGATCGAGGATGTTCTGGCCGCCGGTGCCGACGACTTCGACTTCGAGTCCACGTGGCGGGCCGTGCAGCCCGACGACGTGGCCACCCTGATCTATACCTCGGGCACGACGGGCAATCCGAAGGGCGTGGAGATGACGCACGCCAACCTTCTCTTCGAGACGTTCGCCGTCGGGGAAGTGCTGGGTATCGAGTTCGGTGATCGCATCACGTCGTTTCTTCCGTCGGCGCACATCGCCGACCGGTGGGGCTGCTTGTACAGCCAGGAAGGGTTCGGCAATCAGATCACCGTCGTTCCCGATGCCCGGGCCATCGCGGCGGCCCTGCCCGACGTGCGACCCACAATCTGGGGCGCGGTGCCCCGCGTGTGGGAGAAGCTCAAGGCGGCAATCGAATTCGCGGCCGAGAACGAACCCGACGAGATGAAGCGCCAGGGGTTGCAGTGGGGACTGTCGGTCGCCGCGAAGAAGGCCGGCGCATTGGTCGCAGGCGAACCGGTGCCCGACGACGTCGCAGCCGAATGGGCGCAAGCCGACGAGTTGGTGCTGTCCAAGCTGCGGGAAAAGCTCGGGCTTGACCAGGTCCGGTGGACGGTGTCGGGTGCGGCTCCGATCCCGAAGGAGACCCTGGCCTTTTTCCTCGGCCTCGGGATACCCATCTGTGAGGTCTGGGGCATGTCGGAGCTGAGTTGCATTGCGACGGTGAGTCATCCACGAGATGCGCGCATCGGTACTGTGGGCAAGCTGCTGCCCGGGATGGAGGGGCGCGTCGCCGACGACGGCGAATTCCTCATCCGCGGGCCCCTGGTGATGAAGGGCTACCGCAAGGAGCCGCAAAAGACGGCGGAGGCCGTCGACGAAGACGGCTGGTTGCACACCGGCGACATCATGGACGCCGATGAGGACGGCTACCTGAAGGTGGTCGACCGCAAGAAGGAAATAATCATCAACGCGGCTGGCAAGAACATGTCGCCCGCCAACATCGAGAACACCATCAAGGCCGCGTGTCCGCTCGTCGGCGTGTTGCTCGTCATCGGCGATGCCCGCCCGTACAACACCGCGCTGATCGTCCTCGACGCCGAGTCGGCGGGCCCGTTCGCCGCGCAGCGGGGGCTCGCCGACGCATCGCCGGGGACGCTGGCGGCCGATCCAGGCGTGATCGCCGATATCGCGGCAGGCGTGGCTGAGGGCAATTCGAAGTTGTCGAAGGTGGAGCAGATCAAACGTTTTCGGGTGCTGCCGACTTTCTGGGAACCCGGCGGTGACGAGATCACGCTGACGATGAAGCTCAAGCGCAAGCCAATCCACGAGAAGTACTGCGCCGAGATCGACGAACTCTATGCCTCCGACGTCGCCGATGCGGTGCACGAGCCGAAGGCGGCGGCAGGCGCTGCGCAGTGACTTCCGGGCCTTCCCGCCATGTCAGCGTGTGGATCGACGTCGCTCCCGAGGTCGTGTACGCCATCGCCGCCGACCCCGAGCAGATGCCGCGGTGGGCTGCCGGGCTCGCGGCGGGTGGGCTGCGGCAGACGGCGGACGGCTGGGTCGCCGATTCGCCGATGGGTCAGGTGACCGTCGAGTTCGCGCCGCCCAACGACTACGGGGTGCTCGACCACGTGGTGCGGATGCCGTCGGGCGAGGCGGTGTACAACCCGCTGCGGGTGATCCCCGCGGGCGAGGGCCAGCCGCGTTGTGAGGTGGTGTTCACCGTGCGACGACGAGAAGGCATGACCGACGAGGAGTTCGAAAGCGACGTGGCGACGGTGACCGCCGACCTCGACCGGCTGCGACAGCTGGCCGAGGACTAGCGGCGTGAGGCTGCGACGCGCAGGCCGAGCCACACCGCAGTGGCCGTGGCGGCCGCGGTCAGCACAGCGGGCGCCGAGCTCGCGGTGACGACGCCGACCGCGATCAGCACAACGGCGCCGACCACAAGGGCGACCAGCTTGTACACCGGCCAGGGCACCCCGGCGATCAGCACTTCGTCGCGCACGGTCATGGTTTCACGATAGCTCGTAAGCAATATTTCGGGCAACCGAAACACCGGATCAGGGCCGACAGTTTCCTAGTCGTCCTAATCTGGTGTCATGCCACTTTCCGGAGAATATGAGCCCAGCGCGTCCGAGTGGGTCCGCGACCACGTCGAGAAGATCGAGGAGTCCGGCGGCAGCGACGCCGAGATGCAGGGCAAGCCCGTCATCCTGCTGACCACCATCGGGGCCAAGAGCGGCAAGATCCGCAAGACCCCGCTGATGCGGGTCGAGCACGACGGCGAATACGCGGTGGTGGCATCGCTGGGTGGCGCTCCGAACAATCCGGTCTGGTACTACAACGTCAAGAAGAACCCGCGCGTCGAGCTGCAGGACGGCTCCGACACCGGTGACTACGAGGCCCGCGAGGTTTTCGGCGACGAGAAGGCCACCTGGTGGGGGCGGGCGGTCGAGGCCTGGCCCGACTACGCCGACTACCAGAAGAAGACCGACCGGCAGATCCCGGTCTTCGTGCTCACGCCGGTCAGCTGAACCCGTTTTGGCAGGAAAACCCCTAGATGGCACCATTGATCGGTGTCCGCTGAACTGAGCCAGACCCCTCGCACGTCGCCGCCGCTGTCCGCGGCCGACATCGACGGGGCCGTTCAGCGAATTTCCGGCGTGGTGGCACGCAGTCCGCTGCAGCTCTCCGAACGGCTGTCGGCAGCGACCGGCGCCCGGGTTTTCCTCAAGCGTGAAGACCTGCAGACCGTGCGGTCCTACAAGCTGCGCGGCGCCTACAACCTGCTGATGCAGCTGTCCGAGGCCGAGATCGCCGCCGGGGTGGTGTGCTCGTCGGCGGGCAATCACGCCCAGGGTTTCGCGCTGGCGTGCCGGTCGATGGGGATCCGCGGCCGGGTCTACGTGCCGGTCAAGACGCCGAAGCAGAAACGCGACCGCATCCGCTATCACGGCGGCGAGTACATCGAGCTCATCGCCATCGGCTCCACGTACGACGACGCCGCGGCGGCCGCGCTCGAGGACGTCGCGCGCACCGGTGCAACCCTGGTGCCGCCGTACGACGATCCGCGCACGATGGCCGGGCAGGGCACCATCGCCGCCGAGCTGCTCGAGCAGCTCGAGGGCGAGCCGGACGTGGTGATCGTTCCGGTCGGCGGTGGCGGCTGCATCGCGGGCATCACCACCTACCTGGCCGAGCGGACCGCGAGCACATCGGTGTTGGGCATCGAGCCGGCCGGCGCCGCCGCGATGATCGCCGCACTGGCGGCGGGCCAACCGGTCACGCTCGACCACGTCGACCAGTTCGTCGACGGCGCCGCGGTGAATCGGGCAGGCACGTTGACCTACGCCGCACTTGCGGCCGCCGGTGACATGGTCTCGATCACCACCGTCGACGAGGGCGCGGTGTGCACGGCCATGCTGGACCTGTACCAAAACGAGGGCATCATCGCCGAGCCGGCGGGCGCGCTGTCGGTGGCCGGCCTGCTGGAGGCCGAGATCGAGCCGGACTCCACCGTGGTGTGCCTGATCTCCGGCGGCAACAACGACGTGTCCCGCTACGGCGAGGTGCTGGAGCGGTCGCTTGTCCACCTCGGACTCAAGCACTACTTCCTGGTCGACTTCCCGCAGGAGCCGGGCGCGTTGCGGCGCTTCCTCGACGAGGTGCTCGGCCCTGGCGACGACATCACGCTGTTCGAGTATGTCAAGCGCAACAACCGGGAAACGGGGGAGGCGCTGGTCGGCATCGAACTCACATCGGCCGCCGACCTGGACGGGCTGCTTGCCCGGATGCGGGCATCCGACATTCATATCGAGGAACTCGAGCCGGGCTCGCCGGCGTATCGCTACCTGCTCTAGGACGGTGAGACGACGACAAGGCCTGCGTCGGTAGCGGCGTCAGCTAGGCGCCTGTCATAGGTAACGAGCGCGCGCAGTTCGGGCACGGACATCGCCGCAGCGAGGTGGATCGCATCGAGAGTGCGTAGCTCAGGCGGCGTGATCGCCGCCGCGACATCGAGCACGCTTGTCGTCATCGCGACAAAGTTGAGTCCCGCCAGCGCGGTACGTGCGTTCTCGACGGCAGCACCGCGACGGGCCACGGCGCGCGGCAATTCCGTGCGGGCAATCGCGGCGGATAGCCGGTTGTCGCCCGAGAAGCCCGCCAAATACTGTGCCAGCGCGAGCGACTCAGGCTCTTCGATGACGATCTTCACAAGCGCCGACGAGTCGACGTAGATATTCACGGGCGGTCTTCGCGCTGCCGCTGCAATTCTGCTGAGGCGTCGAAATCGACACTGATCGGCACGATGTCCTCTAGGGCACCCGGCGACTCCGCCGGAATGATGTCGCCGCGCAGGATCATGTCTTCCCAGGTGTCGGGACGGGCGGGAACTATGCGGGCCACCAGCCGACCTCGTTGGGTTACCTCGACGGTTTCCCCGCGTGCCACACGCGCGATGTATCGGCTCGCGTTCTGGCGCAGTTCCCGAAGCCCGATGCGCTCCATGTAGCACATGGTAGCACTTAGCTTACCGCTTCCAATGGCGGCTGCCAACTGCACCAACGCATCGTCGTTGGCGCGGAAGATCGGCTCCAGCGTTACCCCGCGCTCCTTGGCCGCGCCGGTCAGCAATGACGACCGCTGGCGGTCCGCGAGATCGACGTTGGCGTGGCGGCGATTCGAACTTATCTGTATTGAGGACCCCCGCAAGTGGTGTGAGTCCATTGTTTTGTTTGGGTCCTCGCTGTCGGCCCATGCTTGGGGGGGTTGACCGTGGTCGGGGGTCAAGGTGGAGCGCCCGCAGCGCCAGCGAGGACGAACGACCTTGACGCCGACGAGGTCGAGCGCATGCTGTTGGGCGGGGGCGGCGAGGAACTGCTGGTGTTCAAGTCATGTGCTGCCTCCGGTGGTGGGAGAGGTGTTGTTGTGCGCATGTTGGGGCGTGCCGGCGCCCAGACTTATCTGGGTCCGCGGACAAGGTCCGGCGACATGATGAGGATGGGGTGCCCGGCGCGCGGGCTAGTGAGGGTTGCGGCCGCTCAGTCTTTCCAGGACGTCCACCCTGGGGATGGGTGGCGACAGTTCGAGTTAGGGAGCGAGTCGCAGGCATCAGGTGATTGGTGAGCACGGCACGCGCACAGCGCATTTCAGGCGACCTGTGGTTCCGGGGTCGGCGGCGCTAGCGCGGCATCGCCGAGCTCACGCAGGGTGTGGTAGCAGCGGCACAGCAGCTTACGTTCGACCGCCAGGGTGGGGTTTTTGCCGCTGGCTTGTTTCGTGCCGCGCATCCGCTGGGCCACCTGGTGGTAGTAGGCGTAATCCGGTGAGCCGGGCCGGGCGGCGCATTTGGCCGCCTCATAGGCTGCCCACCGCAGCGCGGGTGAGCCCTGCTTGGAGAGGTGCCCCGGGGTGCGTTTGCCATCGGAGGAATACACAGTGACGTCCAGCCCGGCAAAGCGCACCAGCTGATCGGAACTGGAGAACCGGCGGGCGTCGCCGATCTCAGCCCAGATGATGGCCGCGCACAACCAGCCCACCCCGAAATGGTGGGCTTGCAGTGCCCGGCAACCGGGCTGGCGCTTGGCCAAGTCCACAGCAGTCGGTTGGCAGTGAGTCGTCAATGGGGTCCGTGAGCGGTCCCGCCAATCGCTGGCGGCATATCGGCGGCCGAAGCTGCATCGGGGACTCTGTGGCCCGCGTCGATCGGCTGGATGCCCGGACTTCGGCATGCGTCAATCGGCCATTCGCATCAGCACCTACTCGGTTCGTGCGGTAACCGAGCCTGCACAGCCGTCTGCGGCCACGACAGCACTCAATTCCGTCGGCGACCGGCAGCAGTCCCTTTACGGCAAACGAGGGCGTGTTGAAGTTGAGGCAAATGCCTCATGCGCCGAAGTACCGGGCCCGACGAGCATCGATGCATACGGACCCGACGGACTTGCGGGTGGCGAGACGGCCCCGACGAAAGGCGAGAAATGACGTCGACACATCGCATCGCCTACCTGCACCGCCTCGTGCCCGCCGCGCTTTTGGCGGTCGCAGCCACACTCGGCGGCAGCGCAATCGGTGAACCCGCAATCGTGCGTGCCGCACCCACCGAAGACCCGGAGTGGGACATCGATAAGTACGACCAGTGCATGCGAATTTCTTACAACCGCGCGCAGTGCTGCATCGAATCCGGCGGAGTGTTGATCCCTCCGAACGCGGGCGGTGTGTGCCACGCGCCGCCGATCCCAGGCGCTGGCCCAGCCGGTGCGCTACCCGCACCGCCGTCGTCACCGCCCGAGGTGGTCTCCCGCCCCGGGGTGACCCCGGCTCAGGACGCGGCGACGCAAACACCGCCCCGTCTGCGCGGGTGGTGACCTTCACGCCAGTGCCGGCCAACCCGGGCTGTGTCGGGAGTCGTTATTCCGTCGACACTCTGCCATTGCCGTAAATGGGGGTGGACTTGGACGGCGAGATCGACGTTAGCGTGCAGCTCACTCGCATTTCGTAACGCTAACGTCGATCTCGAACAAGACTCGTCCGGACACAGGAGAGCTGCTTCGGATTTAATTGCTCACGACACTAGGAACGGGCGAGAAGGGGGCCGGATAGGACTTCGCGCAGGATTGCAAACGAATGCCCCTGCAACCGCGTGGATTTCGCGTCGACCGTCGGCTCGCCCCAGGCCAGCACGGGCTCGCCGGTGATCGGGACGACGACATCGTCGGAGTTCAGGTTGCACGCGATGGCCAGTGAGCCGCGGTGCATGACGATCCAGCGCTGCTTCTTCGTCGTAGTCGACCTTCAGATGGTCCAGCCACGGGTCGGCCATGTCGGGCTCGGTGCCGCCGGAGCGCGATGAGCGCGTGGTAGATCCGTCGCAGCCGGCCATGGTCGCCGTCGTCGATCTCGTCCCAGTTCAGCTTCGACCGCCGGAAGGTCTCGGGATCCTGCGGGTCGGGGATTTCGTCGGCGTCCCAACCGTGTTCGGCGAACTCCCGTCTACGCCCTTCGGCGGTGGCCCTGGCCAACTCGGGTTCGGGATGGCTGCTGAAGAACTGGAACGGGCTCGACGACCCCCACTCTTCACCCATGAAAAGCAGTGCCGTATAGGGCGATCCGAGTGCGAGCGCGGCCTTCACTGCGAGCTGGCCCGATGTCAGATTCTGTGACGGCCGGTCGCCGATCGCCCGGTTGCCGACCTGGTCGTGCGTCAGCGTGTAGGCCAGTAGCCGGGTGGCCGGGATGGTCGCCGTGTCCAGTGGGCGGCCGTGGCGCCGGTGCCGGAATGACGAATACGTGCCCGCGTGGTAGTAGCCGTGCTTGAGCGTCTGCGCCAGCGTCTCCAGGGATCCGAAGTCGCCGTAGTAGCCCTGGCGTTCACCAGACACCGCGGCGTGGATGGCGTGGTGGATGTCGTCGTCCCACTGCGCGGTCATGCCAAGGCCGCCGCGGTCCCGTGGGGTGATCAGGCGCGGGTCATTGCGGTCGCTCTCGGCGATCAGCGACAGCGGCCTGTCGAGATCTTCTGCCAGCAACGCGGTTTCGGCCGATAACTCCTCCAGGATGTTGAGCGCGGTGGTGTCCACCAGCGCGTGCACGGCGTCCAGCCGCAGGCCGTCGGCGTGGAAGTCGCGCATCCACCGCAGGGCACAGTCGATGATGTAGCGGCGCACCTCGTCGGCGTCCGCGTCGGAGATGTTGATCGACTCGCCCCACGGGTTGCTGCCCGACGACAGGTACGGGCCGAACCTCGGCAGGTAGTTGCCCGACGGGCCGAGGTGGTTGAACACCGCGTCGATCAGCACGCCGAGGCCGCGGGCATGGCAGGCATCGATGAGCCGGACCAGTGCGTCGGGCCCGCCGTACGGCTCGTGCACGGCATACCAGAGCACACCGTCATAGCCCCAGCCGTGCGTGCCGCCGAACGCGTTGACCGGCATCAACTCGACGAAGTCCACGCCCAGATCGACCAGATAGTCCAGTTTTTCGATGGTGGAGTCGAAGGTGCCTGCGGGGGAGAAGGTGCCGACGTGCAGTTCATAGATCACCCGGCCCTCGATCGAGCGGCCTTGCCAGCCGCCGTCCGTCCACGCGTCCGGTGCCGGCTGCCACAGTTGCGACCGTTCGTGCACTCCATCGGGCTGCCGTGGTGACCGAGGATCGGGCAGGACCGTTGGGTCGTCGTCGAGTACGAACCCGTAGCGAGCATCCGGCCGCGTGTCGACGCCCGCGCGCCACCACTCGCCGGAGCGGGTCATCGGGTGCAACGTTCCGTCGACGTCGAGACGCACTCTCTCGGGGCGCGGTGCCCACACCGAGAATTCAGTCATCCGTCTTCTCCAACAACGCCACCGGTGTTTCGTTGAGCAGCTCGGATACGTTGAGTCGGCCGCTATACCTATGACCGGTGAGGATCTCGGTCCACTCTCCGTTCGGGAGCGTCAGGAACGTGTCGCCCCAGCCGGTTTCGCTCAGCCGAACGGTGTGGCGGCTGACCGCGACGAGCACGTCGTCCCCGCGCAGAAACGCGACGAGATGCTCGGCGGACTCTCCCTGGGCGAGCACTGGCGTGTAGCCGCCCGACAGGAAGGTGTCGGGTCGCGCTCTGCGCAGACGCAGAGCGGCGGCGACGACGCACATCTTCGCGTCGTTGCGGGCCGCGAGCGCTTCCCGCCGTCGCGCATAGTCCACCGGCCTGCGGTTGTCGGGATCGACGAGGCTGTCGTCGAACAGCTCGGTGCCCTGGTACACGTCGGGAACGCCGGGGACGGTGAGCGCCAACAGCTTCTGGCCGAGTGCGTCGCAGATGGCGTCGGCCTGCAGTTGGGTGACGAGTCCGCTGAGTTCGACTCCGACCGGACCGTCGACGACCTCGTCGAGCCATCTGTGTACGGCGGCCTCGAATTCTTCGTTCGGCTGGTGCCAGTAGGTGTGGACTGCCGCTTCCCGCATTGCCTTCTCGGCGTAGTCGTGCAGTCGAGCCCTCAACTGATCGGTGACGACTCCGTCGGCCGGCCACACACCGAAGACGTTCTGCAACAGGAACAGTGCGGTCGACTCGTCGGGCCACGGCGTGGCCAGCGCCCACCTGCCCGTCAGTTCGTTCCACAGAGCGGGCACCTGTGACAGCACCCCGATGCGGGCGCGCACGTCCTCACTTCGCTTGGTGTCGTGAGTCGACAGCGAAACCATGGCCTGCGGCCACAACCGTGCCCGCACCGCGGCGGCATGGTGGAACTCGGCGGGGTCGACCCCGAAGCGGTCGGGTTCGCCGCCGACCTCGTTGAGCGCCACCAACCGCGTGTCCCGGTAGAACAGGCAGTCCTCCACGGCCTTGGCGGTCACCGCCCCGCATAGCTGTTGGAGTCGCGTCGCGGGTTCGGTGTGCTCGAGGGCCGCCGAGACCAACCGAAGCGGTCGGGCCAACTCCGGTGTGGTGCTTGCGGTCTCGGCGAGCGCAGTCGTCATCACCGCGGACATTCCGCGGTAGTCGCAGCGGTAGACGTCGAGGTGGGTGAGCAGGGCGGCGACGGCATCGGGAAGCCCCGGCTGGTCGGTTCCCACCGCCCTGACAATGGCGCGGTGCAGTCGGGCCAGCTCGCTGCCCAGTGTTTCGGTGGCAGCGAACATCTTCAGTCGAGCGGCACTGTCGGGCGGCTCGCCTCGACGTCAGCGCACCCGCCGGGTCGATGAAGACGCCTCCGATTTCGCGCAGTGCGTCATACCCGGTGGTTCCCGCCACCGGCAGTGTAGGTTCGAGCGCTTCGTCGACCGCCAGGATCTTCTCGATGACGATCCACGCGTCGGGACCGGTGATCTCGCGCAGCCACGTGAGATAGCCGGCCGGGTCGGACAGTCCGTCCGGGTGGTCGATGCGCACGCCGTCGACCAGACCTTCGTCGAACCAGCGTTTCACTTCCACATGGGTGGCGTCGAAAACGGCACGGTCTTCCTGGCGCAGACCGGCCAGCGAGGTGATCGAGAAGAACCGGCGGTAACCGCAGACGCCGTTGCGCCAGCCGATCAGGCGGTAGTGCTGACGGTCGTGCACCTCGGGCCCGGTGCCCGATCCGGTCCCCGGTGCGATGGGATAGGCGAGGTCGCCGAGCCGCAGCACATCCCCGTCCACCACGAGGTCGGCGACATCGTCGTCGGAACCCAACACCGGCAGCACAATTCGGCTGCGCTCGTCCAACTCCCAGTCGATATCGAAGTACGACGCGTACGCCGAGTCCCGGCCGTTCTTCAGCACGTCCCACCACCACGCGTTCTCTTCCGGTGAGCCGACGCCGAGGTGGTTGGGAACGATGTCGACGACCAGGCCCATGCCGCGCGATCGCGCCGCCGCCGACAACCGGGCCAGTCCCTCGGCGCCACCCAGCTCCGCAGAAACGGTGGTGGGATCGGTGACGTCGTACCCGTGCGTCGAGCCGCGCACCGCGGTCAGGATCGGAGACAGGTACAGGTGCGTCACGCCAAGGTCGTCAAGGTAGGGCACCAGGTCCTCGGCGTCGGCGAAAGTGAAACAGTCGCCGCGCATCTGCAGTCGGTACGTCGACAGCACGCGAGAAGCCATGCGTCAGGCGGTCTTACGCAGCACCAGAAGGGACCGTGGTTGCAACGAGATCTTTTCGCCCGCGGCAACCACGATCTCTGTGTCACCCTGTGGGTCGGCCGTGTCGAGTTCGGCGGTCCACTGCTTGGCGTAGGCAAGCTTGGGTGCGATGAAGTCCTGCTCCTCGTCATGGGCGTTGAAGCACAGCAGGAAGGAGTCGTCGACCACCCGCTCGCCGCGTTCGTTCGGTGCCGGGATCGCCTCGCCGTTGAGGAACACCGCCACGCACTTGTCGAGGCCCGTACCCCAGTCCTCCGGTGTCATCTCCGTGCCCGCCGGCGTGAGCCAGGCGATGTCGCGGACCTGGTCGCCGCTGCGGATCGGCTTACCTTCGAAGAAGCGCCGGCGGCGAAACACGGGGTGGTTCTTCCGCAACTCGGTCACCTTGCGGGTGAACGCCAGCTGGTCGGCGTTGGTCTCGCACAGCGACCAGTCCATCCAGCTCGTCTCGGAGTCCTGGCAGTAGACGTTGTTGTTGCCCTTCTGGGTACGGCCGATCTCGTCGCCGTGCGACAGCATCGGGGTGCCCTGCGAGAGCACCAGCGTGCCCATGATGTTGCGCATCTGCCTGGCCCGCAGCGCCAGGATGTCCGGATCGTCGGTCGGGCCTTCGACACCGCAGTTCCACGACCGGTTGTGGCTCTCGCCGTCCCGGTTGTCCTCTCCGTTGGCCTCGTTGTGCTTTTCGTTGTAGGACACCAGGTCGTTCAGGGTGAACCCGTCATGACAGGTGACGAAGTTGATGCTGGCGCTGGGCCGGCGCCCGGTGTCTTCGTACAGGTCCGACGAGCCGGTCAGCCGGGAGGCGAATTCGCCAAGGGTCGCGGGTTCGCCCCGCCAATAGTCACGCACGGTGTCGCGATACTTCCCGTTCCACTCGGTCCACAAACCTGGGAAGTTGCCGACCTGGTAGCCGCCCTCGCCGATGTCCCACGGCTCGGCGATCAGCTTCACCTGGCTGACCACCGGATCCTGCTGCACCAGATCGAAGAACGCGCTCAGCCGGTCGACGTCGTAGAACTCGCGGGCAAGGGTGGCCGCCAGGTCGAAGCGGAAACCGTCGACGTGCATCTCCAGCACCCAGTACCGCAGCGAGTCCATGATCAGCTGCAGGGTGTGCGGATGACGGGCGTTGAGACTGTTGCCGGTGCCGGTGAAATCCTTGTAGAGCTTCAGGTCTCCGTCGAGCAGTCGGTAGTAGGCGGCGTTGTCTATACCGCGAAAATTGATCGTAGGTCCGAGATGATCGCCTTCGGCCGTGTGGTTGTAGACGACGTCGAGGATCACCTCGATGCCCGCCTCGTGGAACGAACGCACCATGGTTTTGAACTCGGCGACGGCGCCGCCCGCGTGCGGGCTGGACGAGTACTGATAATGCGGGGCGAAGAATCCAAAGGTGTTGTAGCCCCAGTAGTTTCGCAGTCCCAGGTCCATCAGCCGGTGGTCGTGCAGGAATTGGTGCACCGGCATCAGCTCGATCGCGGTGACGTTCAGCGACTTCAGGTGGTCGATGACGGCCGGATGCCCCAGCCCGGCGTAGGTGCCGCGCAGCCCCTCGGGAATGCCCGGGTGGGTCTGCGTCATGCCCTTGACATGCGCCTCATAGATGACCGTCTCGTGGTACGGCGTGCGCGGAGCGCGGTCGGACGCCCAGCCGAAGTAGGGATTGATGACAACGCTGGTCATGGTGTGGCCGAGCGAGTCGATCCCCGGTGGCGTTCCGGTAGCAGCCGGATCGGCCCTGGCGACCGCTAGGTCGTACGAGTACAGCGCCTGCGTGAACTCGAAGTCGCCGTGAAAGGACTTCCCGTACGGGTCCAGCAGCAGCTTGCTTGGGTCGCAGCGGTGCCCGGCTTCCGGATCCCACGGCCCGTGCACGCGGAAGCCGTACCGCTGGCCGGGGGTCACCGTCGGCAGATAGGCGTGCCAGACGTATCCGTCCACCTCGTCGAGGTTGATCCGGTCCTCGGTACCGTCCTTGGCGATCAGGCACAGCTCGACCTTCTCGGCGACCTCGGAGAACAGCGAGAAATTGGTGCCCGCGCCGTCGTAGGTGGCGCCGAGCGGGTACGGCGTACCTGGCCACACCGTCGTCGTCGCGGGAGTCGAGGCCATCAGTCGACCTTATCGGCGTCGGTGATCCGACGCGCGGTGGTCACCACCAGCGGGTGGCAGCCCTGATCTGACGTCCCAGCTCGTTGGCCATCGTGCGCATGTACGTCTTGGATATGTGGTGAGAATCGTGGTACAGCAGGACGTTTCCTTCGACGGCGCGGCAGACGTCCCTGCGGCATACCGCATCGCTCATATCCAGCGGCTTCAGCAACGGGAACCGTGCCACCCACGCCTCGGTGGGATTGGTCCGGGACAGCACATCCGCGCGCCTGATCCCGCACGAAATGCCGTTGCCGCCGTCGGCAAGGCAGTCGGCTGGGAAGAACGGCTGGCTCCTGCGCACCAGCCATGGGGTGTCCCGCATCGCCAACATCGGAATGTTGTTCTGCGACAGCGTTTGCCAGATTCCGACATAGGTGCCCGGCATGACATCGCCTGCCTTGATGTTCCACGGCCGAGTGGCTGTGGTGAACACAAAATCGGGGCGATCGCGGATGAGTTTGTTCATCACCCGTTCGTTCCAGGTGCGGCACTTGGGGTAGGGCCGGTTGTCGCCCATCACCAGCGGGACTTGCTCGGTGGTCAGCGGGCAGCCCATCTTCAGGTAGGTGACCACCTTGAAGTGGTGCTGCCGTCCAAGCAGGTCCAGCGCCGTGATCCAGTGCTCGGCATGTGACCCGCCGGCCAGCGCGATGGTTCGGGTGGCCGACTTGTCGCCGTAGGCGCAGTTGACGACGTTGACGTTGTCGAAGTCGCTGATGCAGCCGTCCTCGGTGGTTTCCGGGAGGTCCTCCTTGGCCTCAAGCACCGTCGGCCGCATCGACACGTCGGGGGGCACCTTCGCGTTGTCGAGCAACGCGTGGGCGCCGGGATAGTCGTGCAGATCCAGTCCGGTCAACGTCTGGGCGTTCGCACTCTGCATGAGGACGTGCTCACGCCAGCTGAACGACGTCGCCGTCAGTGCCACCCCCAGCAGAGCCACCACCGCGCCGAGGGCGATCGTGGGCCTGCGCAGCCGCGTGTGCAGCGGAATCTTCACGGACGGCCCGATATCGGCGGTGGTGGCGCGGTAGCGCAACGGGGTCTCCACGTATTTGGTGGTCAGGTAGGCCAGCAGGACGGACACCAGCAGCACCCCTGCGCCATCGAGGAAGCCGACGCGCGAGCTGTCCGTGTAGGCAAGCCAGAAGATCAGCAGCGGCCAGTGCCACAGGTACAGCGAGTAGGCGATGGATCCGAGCCACACGAACGGCGCGGTGGCCAGCAGCCGGTTGGGGAAGGGCAGCTTGCCGCCGGTATGCGGGTCGGCGAACCGATTGGCGCCGGTGAGGATGAACAGCATGGTGGCGCCGACGGGAACCAGCGCCCACGGCCCGGGGAACTCTTTCACGCCGTTGATCAGGGCGCCGCAGGACAGGATCGCGGCCAGGGCGGCCACCGCGATCGTCGAGCGCAGCCACATCGGCCAGCGGATGTAACCGACCACCGCCCCCACCAGCGCACCGAGCAGCAATTCCCATCCGCGCGCGAAACTGTTGTAATACGCCGTCGCCTGGTCGGCATTGTGAGCAAATATCGCGTAGACGAAAGAAGCGATGGTCAACGCGCTCAACAGCACGACGAGTGAAACCCGCATGTACTTGCCGAACATCCGGCGGAAGAGAAGGGCGAACACGAAGATCAGCGCAAGGAACGCGATGTAGAACTGGCCCTGCACCGACATCGACCAGATGTGCTGCAGCGGACTCACCGCCTCGCCGGCGCGAAGATAATCCGAAGCGGTGTTCGCCAATTCCCAATTCTGGAAATAGCCGAGGCTGGCCAGACTTTGGTCAGCAAACGTCTCCCACCGCGTTTCGGGCTGCACCAGAATTGTCAGCACGGCCGAAGCGGCGAGCACGACAACCAGCGCGGGCAACAGCCGGCGAACCAATCGCATCACCTCGGGAACCGGCCACAACGACGCACCAGGCGTCAGCGCGGTCCGCAGCAGACGCCCGCCGAAGAAAAACCCCGACAGCGCGAGGAAAACGTCGACACCGCCCGAAACGCGACCGAACCAGACGTGGAATACCGCTACGAGGGCGATCGCGATGCCGCGCAGGCCATCGAGATCGTGTCGGTAGAAACCGGACTTCCGGTCAGCGGTCGGTGCGCCCGATACTGGTCCCCTCGCGATAACCGGTGCCGGGCGGGGTGGGGCGATGGTCATCATGGTCGACGGTAAATGTACCTAAGATCGCGGCGCGGCTCATGTCGCGATGGCGCGGTCACCTTCAACAGCAAAGGGTTAGGCTCGTCTCCCATGCCCGCGTTGACTCCCGCTGAGATCAGCGCGATCGACGCCGCCCACGTTTGGCATCCCTACAGCCCGATCGGCGCCGAGGCGCTGCCACCGGTGGTCGCCGTCGGAGCGCGCGGCGCGTGGCTGACGCTGATCGACGACGGCACACCGGTCGAGGTGTTCGACGCGATGAGCTCGTGGTGGACCGCCATCCACGGCCACGGCCACCCGGCACTCGACTACGCCATCGCTTCCCAGCTGGCCAGGATGAACCACGTCATGTTCGGCGGCCTCACCCACGAGCCGGCGGCCAGGCTGGCCCAGCTGCTGGTGGGGATCACCCCCGACGGGCTGGACACCGTGTTCTTCAGCGACTCCGGCTCGGTCTCGGTCGAGGTCGCGGTGAAGATGGCCCTGCAGTACTGGCGCAGCCTCGACCGTCCGGGCAAACACCGGCTGATGACGTGGCGCGGCGGCTATCACGGCGACACCTTCACCCCGATGAGCGTGTGCGACCCGGACGGCGGCATGCACTCGCTGTGGACCGACATCCTGGCCCACCAGGTTTTCGCCCCGCAGGTGCCCGCCGACTATGACCCCGGCTACAGCGCCGCCTTCGAAAAGCAGTTGGCCGAGCACGCCGAGGAACTCGCCGCGGTCATCGTCGAGCCCGTCGTACAGGGCGCCGGCGGCATGCGGTTCCATGACCCGCGGTACCTGACCGACCTGCGGGAGATGTGCACCCGCCACGAGGTACTTCTGATCTTCGACGAGATCGCCACCGGCTTCGGCCGCACCGGTGAGCTGTTCGCCGCCGACCATGCCGGGGTGAGCCCGGACATCATGTGCGTCGGCAAGGCGCTCACCGGTGGCTATATCACCCTGGCGGCCACGTTGTGCACGACGCACATCGCGCACACGATCAGCAGTCACGAGCCGGGGGCGTTGATGCACGGCCCGACGTTCATGGCGAACCCGCTGGCGTGCTCGGTGGCGGTGGCATCGGTCGAGCTGCTGCTCGACGGGGACTGGCGGGCACGGGTTCTCGAGATCGAGGAGGGCCTGCGCGCCGGTCTCGAGCCGGCGCGGTCGCTGCCCGGCGTGGCCGATGTCCGGGTGCTCGGCGCCATCGGCGTGATCGAAATGGCCAAGCCGGTCGACATGCCGGTGGCCACCGCCGCCGCGCTTGCGCAGGGCATTTGGCTGCGCCCGTTCCGCAACCTGGTCTACGCCATGCCGCCGTACATCTGCACGCCGGACGAGATCGGGCAGATCACTTCCGCGATGGTGGCGGTCGCCGATTCCCTGGGATGAAAACACAGGTCAGCGCCGTATCGACGGCCTCCAGATCGTCGTCAAACAGGTCGGCATACACGTCCAACGTCTGAGGCCGCTCGCTTGAGGGCAGTGCGTCCCTTGACCAGTTCCCGCTCGAACTCGGCCATGCTCGCGAGTACTCCGATCACCAGTGACACGATGGTCAGGTGAGCGACGGTCGGAACGCCGGAGCGCTAGACGGCCCGAGTCGTGGTGACAGGGCTTCGGTTCGTGAGCTGCGGGAGAGGTCGCGATGACGGCGGCGACAGCCTGCCGTACATGCGGCACTGAACTCCTCGCGAACGCTGGGTTCTGCCACGGCTGTGGCTCACCCGTTGTCGAGTCAGAAACACATGCGGAGTACAAGCAGGTCACCGTGCTGTTCGCCGATGTGGTGCGGTCGATGGACATCGCGGCCGCGGTGGATATGGAGCGGTTGCGCGAAATCGTGACCGAGCTCGTGGAGCGCGCGGCGGCGGTGGTGCAGCGCTACGGCGGGACCGTGGACTACACCGGTGACGGAGTGATGGCGATCTTCGGCGCCCCAATCGCATTGGAGGATCACGCTTTTCGGGCATGCCTGGCCGCACTGGCCATCCAGGAGGAAGCGACCCGCTTGGCGGCCGAGGTGGCCCGCCGCGACGGCCTGGCGCTGCAGCTGCGGGTCGGCCTGAATTCGGGTCGGGTGATCGCCGGTGACATCGGTTCGGGCTCGCTGGGGTACGCCGCGACCGGCGAGTCGGTCGGGTTCGCGCAGCGGATGGAATCGGCGGCTCCCCCGGGCGCGGTGATGCTGTCGGAGTCCACCGCGCGGCTGGTCGAGCGAACGGTCACGCTGGCTGACCCGGAGTGGGTGCGCATCAAGGGTGCCGAGGAACCGGTGCGCGCGCGCCGGCTGTTGGGGATCGGCCCGCGCGAGGGCCTGGTCGGGCACGCCGAGGCGAGCCTGGTCGGTCGGCGCTGGGAGATGGCGGCCCTCGACGCCATGGTGGAGCGCATGATCGGTGGCCGCGGTGGAGTCGTGGGCGTGGTGGGGCCGCCGGGTATCGGCAAGTCCCGGGTGGCGCGCGAGGCCGCGGCACTGGCGGCCGGTCGCGGGGTCGAGGTGTTTTGGACCTTCTGCGAGTCCCACGCAAGCGAAATTTCCTTCTATGTCGTGGCGCGACTGCTGCGAGCGGGCGGCGGCGTGGCTGACCTCGACGGCGACGCCGCCCGCGCCCGGTTGCGGGCCCTTGTGCCCGCCGATGCCGATCCGCAGGATTTGCTACTGCTGGATGATCTGCTCGGCATCGCCGACCCCGACGTGGCGCTGCCCCCGATCGACCCGGATGCGCGGCGGCGCCGGCTGACCACACTGATCAACACCACGACGCTGGCCCGCACCGAACCGGCGCTTTACATCATCGAGGATGCCCACTGGATCGATGCGGTCAGCGAGTCGATGCTGGCCGACTTCCTCACCGTCATTCCGCGCACCCCGTCGATGGTGCTGATCACCTCCCGCCCCGAGTACCAGGGAGCGCTGACGCGGGTACACGGCGGACAGACGATCGCCCTTGCCCCTCTCGGTCATTCGGACACCGCGGTGCTGCTGGGTGAGCTGCTGGGTTCGGATCCCTCGGTGGGCGAGCTGGCGGCGATCATCGCCGAACGGGCCGCCGGGAACCCGTTCTTCGCCGAGGAGATGGTGCGCGAGTTGGCCCAGCGCGGGGTGCTGGCCGGTGAGCGCGGCGGCTATGTCTGCCACACGAGCGCCGCCGAGGTGAGCGTGCCGGCCACGGTGCAGGCGGCCATCGCGGCGCGCATCGACCGGCTGAGCACCCCGGCCAGGCGCACGTTGAACGCGGCGTCGGTGATCGGCGCCCGCTTCGGGGCCGAGCTGCTGACCGCGCTGGGCATCGATGCGGTGGTCGACGAGCTGCTCGGCGCGGAGCTGATCGATCAGGTGCGGTTCACCCCGAGCGCCGAGTACGCCTTCCGCCATCCGCTGATCCGCGCGGTGGCCTACGAATCGCAGCTGAAATCCGATCGCGCCCAATGGCACCGGCGCCTGGCCACGGCTATCCAAGAGCGCGAGCCGGCAGCAGCCGAGGAGAACGCGGCGCTGATCGCCGAACATCTAGAGGCCGCCGGTGATCTGCATGGCGCGTACGGCTGGCACATGCGCGCCGCCGCGTGGTCAACCAACCGCGATCTCGACGCTGCCCGGCTCAGCTGGGAGCGGGCACGCCGCATCGCCGACGCGCTGCCTGCCGACGACCCCGACCAGCTGTCGATGCGCATCGCCCCCCGCACCATGCTGTGTGCCACCGACTGGCAAGACCGAGCAGTCCAGGAAAGCCGGGGCCGCTTCGCGGAGTTGCGGGAGTTGTGCAGCGCGGCCGGGGACAAGGTCTCGCTGGCCATCGCCATGACCGGGCCGGCAACCGAGCTCGGCTACGCCGGGCGTTCGCGCGAGGGCTCGCGGCTGGCATCCGAACAGATGGCGCTGCTGGAGTCGATCGGCGATCCCACCCCGACCATGGGGTTGGCGTTCGATAGCGTTCACCGACTGGTTCGATGCCGGCGAATTCGGCGAGCTCCTGCGGTGGTCGCAGACCGTCGTCGACCTGGCCGCCGGCGATCCCGCCAAGGGCGCCGGCTTCGGTGTGGGTCACCGCTGGCGGTCGCGTTGACGTGGCGCGGTGTTGCTCGGTGGTGGCTGGGCCGTCCCGGGTGGCGCCAAGACCTCGATGACGCCGTCGCGATGGCCCGAACGCAGCGACCCGACAACCCTCGTCGCTGTCGTCACCTGGGCCTACGGTTGGGCGATTCACTACGGGGTGCTTCGGGCCGATGACTCCGCGGTGCGCGCGATCGAGGAGGCGGTGCAGACCGCCGAAGGGACCAGCAACGATGTCGCACTGACCGTGGCCGAGTACGCGCTGGGTGGCGTGCTGCTGAGTCGAGACGCCGCGGCCGACCGTCACCGCGGGCTGGAGCTGATGGGGCAGTACCACGATATCGCGCTGCGCAGGCAGGCTGGTCTTCAGATGCGTCCCGGTCATCGAGTTGTGGGCCGCCCGGGAGAGGGCCAGGCGCGGCGACCGCGATGCTGCCATTGCGGTGATGCGCGAGGCCGTGGACGAGCTGCACCAGGCAGGACGGCCCGGATATGGCGTTTGGGGCACCGGCGTTCTGGTGGAGACGCTGCTGGAGCGTGGCACCGAGGGCGACCTGGCCGAAGCCCAAGAGGCGATCGACCGGTTGGCGAACGTGTCGGCCGATCAAGGTTCGGCGATGAGCGAGATCACGCTGCTGCGGCTGCGCGCACTGCTGGCCAAGGCGCACGGCGATGAGGCCGCCCATCGCGACTACCGGGACCGCTACCGCGCCATGGCGACATCCCTTGGGTTCGAGGGGCATATCGACTGGGCGAAGGCGATGACCGAGGGCGACACGAGGTCACGGTGATGCGTCCTCACCCCCGTCCTTAATATCGTCGTCTTTGCCGCCGCTAAGTGCCTTCTTGATGCTGTCGGAAAACTTGGTCATGACCTTCTTGACGTCACTGCGGGCGTCCTTGAACGCATCTCGCGCAGGTGTCTTTCGCGCGGGTCCTGCGATGGACGTGGGGGAGCCGTTGTCGTCACCGCTGGACTTCACGATCGTGCGCCCGTTCCCGATCACCGACTTCACCGCACCAATGGACTCGTTGATTCGATGCATGAACGCCGGCAGCTTTTGACCAACCTTGCCCGGGTCTGCCTCGACATGTCCTTGGATGTCGACCGACTCCGGAAGCGGTGACCCCACCGCGGGCGGCTTCTCTGGCGCCGGCCCGACGCGCGCCAGCTCCACGACCGCGTCCCCATCCTCGCTGGCCGGTGGGACCGGAATGCGCAGCGGCGGCGGCGAACCGATGAGAGCCGCCGCGTTGGTGATGCCCTCGCCGACTGCGTCGACGAGATCGCCGGCCACCGTCGCCGGGTTGAGTGGCGGGATCAGCCGTGCCGGGGTGGGTTCCCACGGGTCAATGCTGCGGTCATAGCCCAGTTCCACGATCTCCCGAAAGAACGGCTCGACCACATCGATCACCGGCTCGGGCACCCTCAGGGTGCGCAGCGGACCGAACAACGGCAGGTCCTCGGTCTCGAAGAAGTAGTAGTCGGTGTCACCGTACTTGCCCTGGTAGGCGGCGGCTGTCGTCGGATCGGCAGCCAGGCTGACGTCGAACGGGTACGTGTGCACGTAGACGAAGCCCAGGACCGCGTTCATGAGGGAGATGCCGTTGAGCGGATACAACGGGAAATCGGCCATGAAGTCGTACTGGCGGGTGATCTCCACCGTGTCGAACTGGGTGTCGGTCGGCGCGGGACCGTTGAACGACAAATCGAGGATCGGGATGTAGAGGCCCGGGAACCGCGCAAGAAAGCCCCCGTTGGGAAGATTGGGGTCACCGCCCAGCACGAAGTCGATATCGGGGGCTTGGTTCCCTTCGGGTACTGCTCGGCGAGCTTGCGCTTCTCCCGGTTCGCGATGACCGCGCTCTGCGAGTAGCCGTAGATCACCAGATGGTCGTTGGGGTGCGCGGCGATCGCCCGCCTCCAGATCGGCGACCCCGTCCTGGACCGACTGATTGAGGGTGAGGTCGAAGAGCCCCGTGAGATTCCACCACGGCACGTCCCACCCTGGGCCGCCAGGCCCGAAAAGCTCCGGGGACCCGAGCCCGAGGCCGAGCAGCGAGACGAGGCGACCAAGCCCCGCGACGGGCCAAAACCCCTCGGGCGTCGTCACCGCGATCGTACTCGATCTGGCCCGGATGCGTCGGCGCGATGAACTGGTTCTTGACCGACTCGACGTAGAAGTCATCGGGCGTCGGGACGCCGCTCGTGCCCATGATCAAGGCGCACGTTACGTCGGTCTTCGTACACGGCGGGCTCGAGGCCGACAGCCGCACCTCCGGCGACACCGTCGACACCGGCATGACCGTGGCCGCCACCGCCAGGGCTGCGACGCCGATCGACACCGTCATCCGCGTGGCGGCGTACTTTGCGTTTCCCATCGCCTCTCCTTCGTCCTCGCGAAACGATGGCCACCGTGTCCGGTGTCGAGCTTCGCGGCGGAAATTGTCATTCGCGTGGGGGGAGACGAGCTCAGTAGTGGACTACTGCAATCTCGCGGGTTTCGGCGCGGTACTACCTAGCCGCGATCTTGAGTCCGCGGGCGTGGCGCGACGGAGATCACCCGGAGCGTGGGCCCTCTGGTGGATGAGGTGGGCCGAGGTGATGCCGTGACGGCGGCCCTTCTGCAACGCTCTCTCGGCAGGCGTCTCATTACTACTCAAGGGCGGAAGATGAGACACCTCGTTGTGAGACGAACTTCTGAGACGACGCGACGTGCGGAATCACGCGCCCAGCAAGGGGATCGATGCGTGTCGCAGATGTGCTTGAGCTCTTTCGAGACGCCGATGATGGCTGCGCGCCTGGGCGGTGAGGAGATCGGGCAGATCACCTCCGCGATGGTCGGCGTCGCGCGTGCACTAACCTGAACGCTGTTCAAGTCGGAGAGGAGCATCGTGACCCGCGTAGACGTTTCCCCGCTGGCCTGGCTCGACGAGGTCGAGCGTCAGCGCCGCGCGGCGGGATTGCGCCGATCGCTGCGCGCGCGGCCGCCGGTGGGCGCGGAGCTCGATCTGGCGTCCAACGACTACCTCGGCCTGTCCCAGCATCCCGACGTGATCGAGGGCGGCGTCGCCGCGCTGCGCATCTGGGGCGCGGGGTCGTCCGGGTCCCGGCTGGTCACCGGCAACACCGAACTTCATGAGGGCTTCGAGTCCGCGCTCGCCGATTTCGTCGGCGCCGAGTCCGCGCTGGTGTTCTCGTCGGGGTACACCGCCAATCTCGGTGCGGTCGTCGCGCTGTCCGGGCCGGGCTCGCTTCTGGTGTCGGACGCGCTGACCCATGCGTCGCTGGTCGACGCGTGCCGGTTGTCGCGGGCGCGCGTGGCGGTGACGCCGCATCGGGACGTGGCCGCGGTGGAACGGGAGCTGGCGTCTCGCGACGAGGAGCGCGCGGTGGTGATCACGGACTCGGTGTTCAGCGCCGGCGGTGACCTCGCCCCGGTGCGTCAGCTCCACGACGTGTGCAGGCGCCACCGCGCGCTGCTGATCGTCGACGAGGCGCACGGGCTCGGCGTCCGGGGGACCGGTGGGCGTGGCCTGCTCGAGGAGGTCGGGCTGGCCGGTGCGCCCGACGTCGTGGTGACGATGACGATGTCCAAGGCGTTGGGCAGCCAGGGCGGTGCGGTGCTGGGGCCGGCCGCGGTGCGCGATCATCTCGTCGACGCGGCGCGGCCGTTCATCTTCGACACCGGTCTTGCTCCTGCCGCAGTGGGCGCGGCGTGGGCGGCGCTGCGGGTGCTGGAGGCCGAACCCTGGCGGGCGCAGGCGGTGCTGCGCCACTCCGCCGAGCTGGCCCGAGTGTGCGACGTCCCCGACCGACCGGAATCGGCGGTGGTTTCGGTGATTCTCGGTGAACCCGAGGTGGCGTTGGCCGCCGCGACCGCGTGCCTGGACCGGGGTGTGCGGGTGGGCTGCTTCCGCCCGCCGACGGTGCCTGCGGGCACCTCGCGGCTGCGGCTCACGGCGCGTGCATCGCTGTCCGACGAGGAGATGGCGTTGGCACGCCGCGTGCTCACGGAAGTGCTGACAACGGCCCGCTCGTGAGCGTTGTCGTCGTCTCGGGCACCGACACCGGCGTCGGCAAGACGGTGGCCACCGCGGCGCTGGCGTGTCATGCGCGGCTGGCCGGGATCGACGTCGCGGTGTGCAAGCCGGTTCAGACCGGCAGTGCCGACGGCGACGACGATCTCGCCGAGGTCGGGCGGCTGTCCGGCATCACCGAATTACACGGCCTCGCACGCCTTCCCGAGCCACTGGCCCCCGCCGCGGCGGCGCAGCGGGCCGGGGTGCCGCTGCCCACGCGCAGGGACCTGGGCTCGGCGATCGCCGAGGTGGACCGGCCGGGGTGGTTGACGTTGGTTGAGGGCGCGGGAGGTCTGCTCGTCGAGATCGGTGCGGGCGGTGTGACGCTGCGCGATCTCGCGCTCGATCTCGCCGCGCCGGTGCTGGTGGTGGTCAGACCGGGGCTGGGCACGCTGAACCACACCGCTTTGACCCTGGAAGCGCTTGCCTCACACAATGTTTGGTGCGCCGGGCTGGTGATCGGTGCGTGGCCCCGCGAACCGGGGACCGTCGAGGCCGACAACCGCGACGTGCTGGACAGGCAGGCGCCGGTGCGGGCGGTGCTGCCAGACGGGGCGGGAGCGCTGAGCGCAGCGGAGTTCGAGTCGATGAGCGCTTCCGCGTTCGACTCGCAGTGGGTCGCTAGCCTGGTCGGCTGATGGTCCATTCCGTCGAGCTGGTCTTCGACGCGGACACCGAGGCGGTGATCCGGCAGATCTGGGAGCGACCTGCGCGACGCGGGGATCCCCAGCCAGGCGCCGGCCAGCCGCCCGCACGCGACGCTGACGGTGGCCGAACGGATCGACCCCGCCGTGGACGAGTTGCTGGTCGGTCTGGCCGATCGTTTCCCGTTTTCGTGCCGGATCGGCGCGCCACTGCTGTTCGGTCGGGCCAAGGTGGTGCTGGCCCGGCTGGTGGTGCCGACGATCGAGCTGCTCGACGTGCACGCCGAGGTGTACCGGCTGTGCGTGCCACACTTGCAGCCCGGCCCGATGTCCAACGCGCAGCCCGGCCAGTGGACCGGACATGTCACGTTGGCCCGCCGACTGGTGCCCGCCCAGCTGGGCCGCGCGCTGCGGATCGCGGGCAAGCCGTCGGAGATCAAGGGCAGCGTCGTGGGGCTGCGCCGCTGGGACGGCAAGTCCAAGCGCGAGTACCCGATCGCCTGACGTCAGCATCTAAATCCGTAGGTCAACGGTGAAGTCTCCGGGTTTTCCCTGATGATTTGCGGCTCCTGGTCATCGCAGGCTGGCTAGCATGAGCGGACCTGATCCACGCACGGAGACGTTGAACTGGAGCGACCTGGGCGTGAGCGAACTGCCGACCGGCACGGTGACGCTGCTTCTCGCCGACGTCGAAGGATCGACCCGGCTGTGGGAGACCCAGCCTGACGAGATGACAGATGCGGTCGCACGCCTCGACCGCGCTTTGACCGATCTGGTGGCGTCCTACAAGGGCGTGCGACCGGTCGAACAGGGCGAGGGGGACAGCTTCGTGGTGGCGTTCGCCCGCGCCGGCGACGCGGTGGCCTGTGCGCTGAAGCTGCAGCAGGCACCACTTGCTCCGATCCGGCTCCGCATCGGCGTGCATACCGGTGACGTGCGGATGCGCGACGAGGGGAACTACATCGGCCCCACCGTCAATCGGACCGCGCGGCTGCGCGATCTTGCCCACGGTGGCCAAACCGTGCTTTCGGGTGTCACTGAGGAGCTGGTGTTCGACCAGCTGCCGGACGGCGCGTGGCTCAGCGATCTGGGCACACACGAGTTGCGCGATGTTGCGCGTCCGGAACGGGTTGCGCAGCTGTGCCATCCCGATCTTCGCAATGAGTTCCCACCGCTGCGAGTGCCTAAATCAACTGCGCAACAACGACTCCCGGCACAGTTCACGAGGTTCGTTGGCCGCGGCCCCCAGATGGCAGAGGTGCGCCAGCTTCTCGCCGAGCACCGCCTTGTCACGCTTACGGGCGCGGGCGGCGCAGGCAAGACCCGTCTCGCGATAGAGATTGCGGGCCAGATAGCCGATGAGTTCGACGATGGCGTGTGGTACGTCGACCTGGCACCGATCACCCATCCCGATCTCGTGGCCGTCACGGTCGCTCGAGCGTTCGGGCTGCCGGATCAACCCGGCAGCACGCCTGTGGACACGCTCGTGCGGTTCATCGGTGACCGACCGATGCTGCTGGTCCTGGACAACTGTGAGCATCTTGCCGATGCGTGTGCGGCGATGACGGCCGCACTGCTGGGGGCGTGTTCCGCGGTGACGCTCCTTGCGACCAGCCGCGAGCCCATCCGGGCCGCCGGGGAGATCACGTGGGGGGTTCCGTCGCTATCGCTGGAAGACGAAGCCATCGAGTTGTTCACCGACCGCGCCCGTCAGTCCCGCCCGGACTTCGTCGTCACCGACGACAACGCCGCCACGTTGACCGAAATCTGTCTCCGCCTCGACGGCATGCCGCTGGCGATCGAACTCGCCGCTGCGCGCATCCGTGCGCTGTCACCGACCGAGATCGTCGACAGCCTCCACGACCGATTCCGCCTCCTGACCGGCGGCGCCCGAACTGCGGTGCGTCGCCAGCAGACGTTGCGCGCCTCGGTGGATTGGTCGCACGCGTTGTTGACCGAACCCGAGCAGGTGCTGTTTCGCCGGCTGTCGGTATTTTTGGGCGGGTTCGACCTCGACGCCGCACAGGCGGTGTGCGGCGGCCATGATGTCGAGCGTTACCAAGTGCTGGATCAGCTCACCCTGCTCGTCGACAAGTCGCTCGTGGTGGCCGAACACATCAAGGACCGGACGCGATACCGCCTGCTGGAGACGGTGCGCCAGTATGCGCTGGAAAAGCTCGGCGAATCGGGCGAGGCGGATGCGGTGCGTACCCGGCACCGCGACTATTACACGGCGGGTGCGGCGCAATTGGATGTCGCTGCGGACGTCGGCCGGGAGGCGCGGCTCGATCAGGCCGAAGCGGAGATCGACAACCTCCGGGCAGCTTTCGCCTGGAGCCTCGAGAACGGCGAGATCGAGCCGGCCTTGCGGCTGGCATCGTCGCTGCAGCCGACTGTGGCTGACGCGCGGGACGCGTCGTGGAAGGGTTGGGTTGGCTGGACACGGCGCTCGCCGAGAAGGCCGCTGACAGTGCCGACGTGCGGCCAGCGCGCGGGCGCGCACTCGCGGACAAGGCCCTGCTGCTCGCGAATGTAGGCGTCGACCGATAGCGAGCTTGGAGGCCGCTGAGCAGGCACTGACGCTTGCGCGCGAACTCGGCGATCCGGCCCTGCTGGTACGGGCGCTCGTGTCACGCGGGTCTATCAGTGCGTACGACGCCGAGGTGTCGCTGCCGTATCTCGAGGAGGCGGCCGACCTCGCCCGTCAACTCGGTGACTCGTCACGGTTGAGCCAAATCCTCAGCTGGCAGGCGACTGCGGCGCTGATGGCCGGTGACATGGTGGCGACGATCGTGGCCGCCGAGGAAGGGCTCGACCTCGCCGATGCCATCGGGGACCGGTTCGTTTCGCGGCAGTGCCGTGTGTGGCTCGCTAATGCGCAGGTGTACCGCGGTGATCTGGCCGGGGCGGTCTCCAGATGCGACGAGGCGATCGCCGAGGCGGCGGCAGCACACGATGTCCTCATGCAGGCGATCGGCACTGATGGGCCAGACTTTCACGCTGGCTTTGCAAGGCGACGTGAGCGGTGCGCGGACGACCGCGGAGAAGACCGTGCAGATCTCATCCGAGCTTGGCGAGTACTACGACTTAGCTTCCTCGGGGGGAGTCGCTCTCGCGTGCTTGGCCGCCGGCGATGCCGATGCAGCGTGGGAGGCCACTGAGGCGGCAAGGGAGCACACCAGCTCGGCAGCCCATGACAACGGGAATCTTCGTCGTCTGGGCGGCCCAGGCCGCGTTGGGGCGCGGCGATCTACCCGCCGCCCGCCGCTGGGCCGACGAGGCCGTGTCGATGACGAAGGGCGTCTTTTTGTCGTGGGCGCTGGTGACGCGTTCCCGCGTCGAAATCACCGATGGCGAGCCGCAACTCGCTGATCGTGACGCCCATGAAGCGCTCGGCATCGCCGCCGATGTCGGGGGGCACCTTCTCATTCCAGAGATTCTCGAGCGTCTCGCCGACGTGGCCCGAGAGGCCGACAGTCACCCCGAAGCGGCGCGGTTCCTCGGAGCGGCGGACGCGATTCGCGGGCGCATGGGGGCGGTCCGCTTCAAGGTTTTCGACGCGGCCCATGAGGAAGCCGTTTCGGCGGTCCGTGCGGCATTGGGCGACAACGACTTCGACGAGGCGTGGGCCGAAGGCGCAGCCCTGACGATCGAGGAAGCGATCGCGTATGCCCAGCGCGGCCGCGGCGAACGCAAACGGCCGACTAGCGGGTGGGCATCGCTCACTCCGACGGAGCGTGATGTTGTGCGACTCGTCGGCGAAGGCCTGGCCAATAAGGACGTCGCCGCAAGGCTTTTCGTCTCACCACGAACAGTTGAGTCGCACCTCACGCATGTTTACACAAAGCTCGGACTGTCCTCCAGGGTCCAACTCGCGCAAGAGGCAACCCGGCGCGGAGAAGGCGACTAGGGGACAGTCGCCGCAACCTTTTTCGGCACACACATCCGCCACGCCTCGATGACGATCTCGCGGAGCTCGACGAGGTCGATCGCGTCGAGCCGGACGTGGACCCAGTTGTATCTCATGTCGGACGGCCTCGGCAGCATGAACTTGTCGGGCTCGGACGCAACCAGTCCGGCGCGCTCCTCCTTGGGGAAGGCAAAACCCATCACGGTCTCGTCGCGCGAGAACGCCAGGTAGACGATCTGCCCGATGCGGAACTTGATGCGGTCGCGCACGACCACCTCGTAGGACCTGGGCAGGGTCGAGGTTATGCGCCGCACATCAGCGACGGTGATCATGTTCGCGACGTTAGTCGGGCCGTCCGACAACGGCGCTGATCTGCTGATTTCCTCCGCCCAAGTCCGGTAACTTTACGCCTCGGTGGCCAAGCAATCGGACGACGATAACGACCGGGCTTCCAAGTGGAGCCCCGGTCAAACGCATTGGTGGACAACCACGGCCATCGCGATCATCGGAGCCATCGTCGGCGGTACCTCGCTGATCATGAATTTCTTCTACCACCCGAGCCCGCCGCCCATCACCATCGACTCCGGTCATTCGGAATTCATGAAGCTGAGCTATTCGGACCGCATCGACCGGTGCGTGCCGTACATCTCCGAGCACCTCGATGCATGGCGCGACAAGTGGCGAACCGCGCTGGACGATTCCGGCGGCTCGCACCAGAAGGCACCGGTGCCCTATGCGGGCCTTGGCGACGCCGACGGGGCGGGCCAGGGGATCGTGAACACCTACCTCGCGGTGGTGAACTACGCCGAAAAGATCGCACCTACCGACGAGGGCGAGAATTTGTTGTCCTGCGTGTTCGCACCCGTGCTGAAAATGGACCCGAACAACAGCTATCCGGATGTCGAGTCGCTTGTCGGGAGCGGCGACGAGGCACCCAAAGCCGACAACCTCGTCGTACGCGAAAGCCCGGTCTACGACCAGGGCGAATTCGCCGGTGTCACCGCCGAGGGGCGCCCGAGCAAGATCGTCGAGGTGATCATCCGGCCGGGCAAGAGCGAATCGCACCGGCAGTTGGGATTCGCGATCGTGGGCGGTCACGACCAAGGGGTCCGCATGTGGGCTCTCAACGCGTCAGTGAACGCGGGCAGTCCGCAGTGGATGAACGACATCCAGAACTATCGGGGCTTTTAGACGGGTGATTCCCGTCGCGCCGCGGTGAACGCTCCCTGCACGTTCAAGCCGTCGACGAGCAGTGCGAGCCCGAAACCGAACCGCTTGCTCGCATCGTCGGCGAGCACGGACTGCTCGTCCGGCAGTTCTGCGCCTGCGGCGTCCCACTGCAGCCGGGACTGCTCGTCGGCCGTGAATCCGAGCACGTAGTAAACGACCGTTCGTGCGGCCAACTCGGCGTGCGCCCGTTCGACTCCTGCATCGGTGGCGGCCTCGGCCAAACGGGCCAAGATGTGCGCCATCGCCTCCGACTGGCCGGCGGCGAAGCTGGCCGACACCAACTCGGCGCCGTCGGTGTGCGACAGCAAGGCGTCCCGCAGGCGCGTGCAGATGCCGGAGAGACGGTCGTGCCACCCACCAGGGGCATCTTCGGCCGCCGCCGGCTCCAGGATGCGGTCGGCGACCGCGCCGAGCAGCTGCTGCTTGTTGGCGAAATGCCAGTACAGCGTGCCGGGGGAGACGTTGAGCTCGCGTCCCAGCCGCCGCATCGTCAGGTCGGCGATCCCGTAGTTGTCCAGGATCGCCGTCGCCGCATCGACCACGTCGCGTTTGTGGAGCTGCACACCCGTACCCTAACCTGAACGGCGTTCAAGTTGAGGAGGGTGACGGGTGAGCGACATTCTGGCGGAGGCCCGCGAGCAGGTGCTGGAGCGCGGCGATGGTCTCGACCAGGACCAGGTGCTCGCGGTGCTGCAGCTGCCCGACGACCGGCTCGACGAACTGCTCGCGCTGGCCCACGAGGTCCGGATGGCATGGTGCGGGCCCGAGGTCGAGGTCGAGGGCATCATCAGCCTCAAGACCGGCGGCTGCCCCGAGGACTGCCATTTCTGTTCGCAGTCAGGACTTTTCGCCTCACCGGTGCGCAGCGCCTGGCTCGACGTCCCGAGCCTGGTGGAAGCCGCCAAGCAGACCGCCAAGTCCGGCGCGACCGAGTTCTGCATCGTGGCCGCCGTGCGCGGACCCGACGAGCGGCTGCTGGCCCAGGTGGCCGCGGGCATCGAGGCGATCCGCAACGAGGTCGACATCCAGATCGCCTGCTCGCTGGGCATGCTGACGCAGGAGCAGGTCGAGCGGCTGTCGGCGATGGGCGTGCACCGCTACAACCACAACCTGGAGACCGCCCGCTCGTTCTTCACCAACGTGGTCACCACCCACACCTGGGAGGAGCGCTGGGAGACGCTGTCGATGGTCCGCGATGCGGGCATGGAGGTGTGCTGCGGCGGCATTCTCGGCATGGGTGAAACCCTCGAGCAGCGAGCGGAATTCGCCGCCAACCTGGCCGAGCTCGATCCGCACGAGGTGCCGCTGAACTTCCTCAACCCGCGACCGGGCACGCCGTTCGGCGACCTGGACGTGCTGCCCGCGTCGGAGGCGCTGAAGGCCGTCGCGGCGTTCCGGCTGGCGCTGCCGCGGACCATGCTGCGGTTCGCCGGCGGCCGCGAGATCACGCTCGGCGACCTGGGCGCCAAACAGGGCATCCTCGGCGGCATCAACGCCGTCATCGTGGGCAACTACCTGACGACGCTGGGCCGTCCGGCCGAAGCCGATCTGGAGCTGCTCGACGATCTGCAGATGCCGATCAAGGCGCTCAACGCCACCATCTAGCTGTGGTTTGTCTGATGGGGCCGGCCAAGTTCAACGTCTACACTGGCGAACCCGCCGGCGGCGCGGTGCCCGCGGCGGCCCAACTCGGTCTCGAACCGCCACGGTTCTGTGCGGAGTGCGGCCGGCGGATGGTGGTGCAGGTGCGCCCCGACGGGTGGTCGGCCAAGTGCTCCCGCCACGGTGTGCTGGACTCAAAGGACCTGGAGACCGAGCGATGAGCGACACGCGCGAAGAGCCGATGACGGCGATGAATGAAGTTGCGCCACCGCGGATTTCGCGTCGCCGAGCCGCTGTCACGGTGATCGTCGGCCTGGCGATCGGCGGAGCCCTGATCGGTGCGTTGTGGGCGTGGCTCGCACCGCCGATCCACGGCGTCATCGCACTGACCAAGAGCGGCGAGCGGGTGCACGCCTATCTGGGCAACGAGGCGGACAACTTCTTCATCGCGGCGTTCCTGCTGGTGGGCATGGTCGTGGCGCTGGCGGTCGTGTGCGCGGTGTTGGTGTGGCAGTGGCGGGCGCATCGCGGCCCGGTGATGGTCGCCGCGCTGACGATCGGCTCGGCGGCCGCTGCCGGCGCCGCGGCGGGGGTCGGCGCGCTGCTGGTGCGGTCGCGCTACGACATCATCGACATCGCGGGCGCCCCGATCTCACCCGAGCATCGGGTGCACTACGTCACCGAGGCGCCGCCGGTGTTCTTCGCGCACACGCCGTTGTTGATCGCGACGTCGATCCTGTTTCCCGCGGCGATGGCGGCGCTGGTCTACGCGCTGATGGCGGTGTCGACGTCACGCGACGATCTCGGCGCCTGGCCTCCGGTCGAAGCCGGTCCTGCTCGGCCGCCGGTCACAGCGGAGAGCGCTCTACCGTCCGCCCCGTGACGACCTTCGCGGCGATCCGCACCAGCCGCGCCATGCCCACGTAGGTCATCGGGTTCAGCAGCGTCGGCCACTTCGTCCGCACCAGGTGCTCGGTCAGCGGCTTGCCCGCGAACCGGTCGGTCAGCCAGCGCAGCGTCATCGGCGCCGACATCGGGTGCAGCAGCATGTGCTCGCTGAACATGTCGCGGTGGTAGGTCACCGACGCGCCGCCGGACCGATAGGTGTCGGCCAGCTCGTCGATGTCCTCGACCGAGACGATCCGGTCGTGGACCGCCTGCACGATCAGCACCGGCGGCGTGGGCACCGCGGTGCCCAGCTTGATGCTCGTCGAAGACGTGCTGCACCTCGGGCGTGTCGAGGATCTCGCTCGAGCGGCCGGTCGACCAGCTTGCCCATGTCCATGCCGACCAGCCGCAGCACGGCGTCGGACGGTGGTCATGTTCTCCAGCCGCAGCAGCATCGCCTTGCCCGTCGTCGGTGGCGTGCTCCTGGATGACCCGGTCGAGGTCGGGATAGATGTGCGCCAGCGCGGCGACCACCATCGCGGGCAGCCCGGACATAGAAGCTGCCGTTGAGCCGGCGGAAGGTGTGGCCGAGGTCGCCGACGGGCGATCCGAGCACCGCGCCGACGATGTTCAGTTCCGGCGCGTAGGAGCCGCTCATCTCGGCGGCCCACGCGCTGGCCAGGCCACCGCCGGAGTAGCCCCACAGGCCGATCGGCGCCGTCGCCGACAGGCCCAGCCGCTCGGAGCTCAGCGCGGCGCGCAGGCCGTCGAGAACGCGGTAGCCCGGCTCGTACGGTGTGCCCCAGCTCCCGTTCGCGTCCCTCGTGGTCGGGCACCGACACCGCCCAGCCCTCGGCCAGCGCCGCGGCGATGAGGAAGAACTCGAACTGCGCGAGCGCTCCCGGCGCCAGCGCGCGCCGGCGCAGCGCGTACGACGGGAAGCAGCGCGACGTCACGGCGTCGATCGCGCACTGGTAGGACACCACCGGGGTGACCGGCCTCGGGCGCGCGTTCGGCGGGCACGATCACCGTGGTGACGGTCGCCTCCGGATTGCCGTGCATGTCGGTGGTCCGGTACAGCAGCTGCGTGGCGGTGAACTTCTGCGGGATCAGCCCGAGAAACGCCAGCTCGACGTCGCGGCTGCGCAGCACGGTGCCCGGCGCGGGAATGCTGGAAACCTGCGGGTGGGTCGTAGAACGGGTCGTCGGCGGGCAGCTGCGGACGGATGCCCCGCTGCAGTTCTTCGTGCGGTGCGGTGCCCGATCCACTCGGCACCGGTTGCCGGAGCCACGCTGCCCAAGTCCATCCGGGCATTCTTACTTAAGAAGGCATTAAGAATCCAGTCGACTCACCCAGGCGGCCGCAACGCGGCGAACTCGTCGGTGACGCGATAGGCGCGACTCGGTGAAGCGGTACAGCGCCGCGGGACGGCCCCCGCTGCGGCCCGACCGCGCGGTGGTGCCGGTCGGGGTGATGACGCCGCGACGTGCGAGCACCCGCTGCAGGTTGGTGGCGTCGACTTGATAGCCGAGCGCGGCGCCGTAGATGTCGCGCAGCGTCGACAGCGCGAATTCCTTTGGCGCCAAGGCAAATCCGATGTTCGTGTAGGACATCTTCGCGACCAGGCGGGTGCGCGCGTGCTCGACCATCGGTCCGTGGTCGAACGCCATCGGCGGCAGCGCGTTCACCGGATGCCAGCGGGTGTCGGGCGGCAGCTCGGGGGTGGCGGGGGAGGGCACCAGGCCCGAGGAACGTCGACGCGATGGTGCGGACGCCGGGAACCCGGTGTGGGTCGGAGAACACAGCCAGCTGCTCGAGGTGAGCCAATTCACGCAGGTCGACCTTCTCGGCCAGCTGACGCCGAACTGAACTGATCATGTCCTCGTCGTGACGCAGCTGGCCGCCGGGCAGCGACCACGCGCCGCGCTCGGGTTCTCGGGCGCGCTGCCACAGCAGCACGTGAGCTGCGGGTCCCGCGTGCTCAGCTGCCGAACCTGGAACACGACGGCGAGCACTTCGTGTGCAGTGCTACTATTGACCATGTTTTCGATTATAAGTCGAAAACCTGACTGTCCGCGAGGAGGCGGCCATGACGGTGTTGGACCGACCGGATCGTCAACAGTCCGACCGGCTATTCCGGCGTCGACGGCGACGAGGAATGGGCCGCCGAGGTGCGACGCCTCGCCGAGCTGCGCGGCGCCACGCTGCTGGCGCACAACTACCAGCTGCCCGCGATCCAGGACGTCGCCGACCACGTCGGCGACTCGCTGGCGCTGTCGCGGATCGCCGCCGACGCGCCCGAGGACACCATCGTGTTCTGCGGCGTGCACTTCATGGCCGAGACCGCGAAGATCCTGTCAGCCCGGACAAGACCGTGCTGATCCCCGACCAGCGGGCCGGCTGCTCGCTGGCCGACTCGATCACCGCCGACGATCTGCGCGCCTGGAAGGCCGAGTATCCCGGCGCGGTCGTGGTGTCCTACGTGAACACCACCGCGGCGGTGAAGGCCGAGACCGACATCTGCTGCACGTCGTCGAACGCGGTCGAGGTGGTGGCGTCGATTCCCGAGGACCGCGAGGTGCTGTTCTGCCCGGACCAGTTCCTCGGCGCCCACGTGCGGCGGATCACCGGCCGCAAGAACCTGCACGTGTGGGCCGGCGAGTGCCACGTGCACGCCGGCATCAACGGCGACGAGCTGGCCGACCAAGGCGCTCGCACATCCCGACGCCGAGCTGTACGTGCATCCCGAATGCGGTTGTGCGACTTCGGCTTTGTACCTCGCCGGCGAGGGCGCGTTCCCCGAGGACCGGGTGAAGATCCTGTCCACCGGCGGCATGCTGGACGCCGCCCGCGAGACCCACGCCCGTCAGGTGCTGGTCGCCACCGAGGTCGGCATGCTGCACCAATTGCGCCGGGCGGCACCGGAAGTCGACTTCCGCGCCGTCAACGACCGCGCGTCGTGCAAGTACATGAAGATGATCACGCCCGCCGCGCTGCTGCGCTGCCTGGTCGAGGGCGCCGACGAGGTCGACGTCGATCCCGACATCGCCCGACGGGCCCGCGCCAGCGTGCAGCGGATGATCGAGATCGGCACGCCCGGCGGCGGCGAATGAGACTGGCATGCAGCGTGCCGACGTCGTCGTCATCGGCACCGGGGTCGCCGGGCTTGGTCGCCGCCCTGGCCGCACACCGTCGCGGCCGCAACGTGGTGGTGCTGAGCAAGGCCGCCGATACCGCAACGTTCTACGCGCAGGGCGGCATCGCGGTCGTGCTGCCGGACACCGACGACTCGATCGACGCCCATGTCGCCGACACGATCGCCGCGGGCGCCGGGCTGTGCGACCCGGATGCGGTGCGGTCGATCGTGGCCGACGGCTACCGCGCGGTCGTCGAATTGGTCGACGACGGAGCGCGTTTCGACGAGGCCGCGCCCGGCCGCTGGTCGCTGACCCGGGAGGGCGGGCATTCGCGGCGCCGCATCATCCATGCCGGCGGCGACGCCACCGGCGCCGAGGTGCAACGGGCGCTCGACCACGCCGCGGCGACCGCTGGACATCCGTCGCAACCACGTCGCGCTGCAGATCCTGCAGACCGGCGGCGCGGTGACGGGCGTGCTGGTGCTCAACGAGGACGGGCTCGGCATCGTGCACGCGCCGTCGGTGGTCCTCGCGACCGGCGGGCTGGGTCATCTGTACTCGGCGACCACGAATCCCGAAGGGTCGACGGGCGACGGCGTCGCGCTGGCGCTGTGGGCGGGTGTGCCGGTCAGCGACATCGAGTTCATCCAGTTCCACCCGACCATGCTGTTCGACGGTCAAGCAGGCGGCCGCCGTCCGTTGATCACCGAAGCCGTTCGCGGTGAGGGCGGCGATTCTGCTTGACCGGCAAGGGAAATCGATCACCGCAGGCGTTCATCCGATGGGCGACCTGGCCCCGCGTGACGTCGTGGCGGCAGCGATCGACGCCCGGCTCCGGGACACCGGCGATCCGTGTGTCTATCTCGACGCCCGCGGCATCGCCGACTTCGAGCGGCGGTTCCCGACGGTCACCGCGGCCTGCCGGGCCGCAGGCATCGATCCGACGCGCCAACCGATTCCGGTGGTGCCCGGGGCGCACTACAGCTGCGGCGGCGTCGTGACCGACGTGCACGGCCGCACCGACCTTCCCGGGTTGTTCGCCGCGGGTGAGGTGGCGCGCACCGGCATGCACGGCGCCAACCGGTTGGCGTCCAACAGCCTGCTGGAGGGCCTGGTGGTGGGTGGGCGGGCCGGGAAGGCGGCTGCCCAGCATGCGGTCGACGCCGGACCCGCACAAGCGGAGCTCGGTGAGGTCGAGACACGGGTCGCACTCCCCCGCAAGGTCTTACAGCGTGCGATGTCGCACCACGCGTCGGTGGTCCGCGACGGCGACGGCCTGCAGCGGCTCACGCAGGAGCTGGACGCAGCGGTGCCACGGGACATCGATTGCAGGGCCGACTTCGAGGACGTCGCGTTGACCGTGACCGCCCGCACTGTCGCCGCCGCGGCGTTGGCGCGAACCGAATCTCGCGGCTGTCATCACCGCTCCGACTTCCCCGACACCGACCCGGCGTTGGCGCACAGCCTGGTGCTCGCGGCGGCTGCTGCTGATGGAGCTCAGCGCCGACGAGCTGACCGAAGCTCGCAGGGTGATCGCGCGCGCTCTGGAAGAAGACCTGCGCTACGGCCCCGACGTGACCACGCTGGCGACGGTGTCCCGCCGATGCGACGCACGACGGCGTCGATGGTGACCCGCGAACCGGGTGTGATCGCCGGCGTCGACGTCGCGCTGCTGGTTCTCGACGAGGTGCTCGGCCAGGACGGCTACCGGGTGAAGCACCGCGTCGACGACGGTGCACGCCTGGAGTCGGGCGCGGTGGTGCTGATCGTCGAGGCGCCAACGCAAGGTCTGTTGACCGCCGAGCGCACGATGCTGAACCTGGTCTGCCACCTGTCCGGCATCGCGACGACCACCGCGGCGTGGGTCGAGGCGGTGAGGGCACCAACGCGAAGATCCGCGACACCCGCAAGACGCTGCCGGGCCTGCGGGCGCTGCAGAAGTACGCGGTGCGGGTCGGCGGCGGCGTCAACCACCGGATGGGGCTCGGCGATGCAGCGCTGATCAAGGACAACCACGTCGCGGCCGCGGGTTCGGTGGTGGCCGCGCTGCGTGCCGTCCGCGAAGCGGCGCCCGATCTGCCGTGCGAGGTCGAGGTCGACTCGCTCGAACAGCTCGACGAGGTGCTGGCCGAAAACGTGGAACTCGTTCTGCTGGACAACTTTCCGGTGTGGCAGACGCAGATCGCCGTGCAGCGCCGCGACGCCCGCGCGCCCCAGACGAAACTCGAGTCGTCGGGCGGTCTGTCGCTGGACACCGCGGCCGAGTACGCGGGTACGGGCGTCGACTACCTCGCCGTCGGCGCCCTCACCCATTCGGTGCGGGTGCTGGATGTCGGCCTGGACATCTAAGTTGGCAACATGGCATCGATACGCACCGAATTCCCGATCGACGTCGACGCTTCGCGGGTATGGCAGGTGATCGGCGACTGGGCGGACGGCCCGGTCCGGATGGCACGCGGGCTGGTGGTCTCGTCTGACGCCGAGGGCGCTGTGCGCGTGGTGACGTTCGCCGACGGCATGATCGCCCGGGAGCGGCTGGTCACCCGCGAGGACGACGCGCGTCGCATCGTCTACTCGATGGTCGGCGACACGGTGCGACCCGAGCACGACAATGCGGTCATGCAGATCGTCCCGGAGGGTGCGGACCGGTGCCGGTTCATCTGGACCCGCGACGTGCTGCCCGACGAGCTCGCCGAGTCGCTGCGCGCGGCCATGGAGGATGCCGGCGCGGTCATCAAGCGCACTCTCGAGGAGGACGCGCCCGGTTGAGAAGCGAGCGCGCTGCCGTCTTCGCCGAACTCAGCCCGGCCGCGTCGCCGGTGATGCGGGACAGCAGCAACGCCCCCTCGACCAGGGCGATCACGGCCAGCGCCGTCTGGTCGGCCTCGTCATCCGGCCACCCGTCGGCACGCAGCCGGTCGGTCACCGCACTGCGCCAGCCGTTGAAGACCTTCGCCGCCGCCTCGCGCACCTGCGGGCTGGCGTGCACCGATTCGGTGGCGATGGGCTCGATGGGGCAGCCGTCGCGTTGATCGCAGGCCAGCCCGGCGGCCATCACGTCGATCCAGCCGTCGACGATGTCGGCCACCGACGAGTCGCTGTCGAGGAAGCGGCGCAGTAGCCGCTCGATCTCCCCACCGGCGGAGTCGACCACCGCGGCGGCGAGTTCCTGCTTTCCGTTCGGAAAGTGGTGGTAGAGCGAGCCGGCCTTGACGTCGGCGGTTTCGAGAATCTGGTTCACGCCGGTGGCCGCGTAGCCCTGCCGGCGAAACAGCAGGGCCGCGGTGTCGATCAGCGCGGCACGGCTTCGATCGGGGCGGGGCACCCCTTGACAATACTAGAACGGTCGCTCAAGAAGGAGAACGTCCGCCAGCGTCAGTGTGTCACGCGATGTCGGCGACGAGCACTCCCATTTTGCGCGCCTGCACCCGGGCCATGAACGGTAGGCCTTCGGCGTCGCCTCCGGCGGGCACGATGCGTGGATTGACGATGTGCACACTCCGCTTGCCGAAGAGCACGTCGGCCTCACCGGCGGCGAGCACGTTCTTCACCCAGTCGGTCTTGCCGTGTCCCAGCACGACGGCGAGGATGTTGCCTTTGCGGAACGGGGTGACGACTGTCTCGTAGGCCTTGCCGGACTTGCGGCCGCGATGCTTGATGGTCGCCACACCAGGCATGAACCGCGAGAGCCGTTTGACCATCGGGTTCATGTACTTGATCTGCAGTCGCTCGAACGCGGGCGGATAGACCATCGGCACGCCCGGGGCGTTGTTGGGGTGATCCTTTGCGGACATGCTCTTGGACATTACGTGACGATGCCCGCCGCCCGAGAGGACTGCCGTTACGATCAGCCGCATGTCCGAGTCAACGGGGTCTCCAAGGTTTTCTATGCTCTCTGTCGTGGCGCTGGTCGTGGCGCTCGTCGCGGTCGGCCTTGCCGTCTGGGCGCTGCTGAGGGAGCCGTCGACCACAGAATCCGCGCAGGTCTATACCGGCGAGCCGAGCATCGACGCCAAGGGCAGCATCTGCCAGGCCTTCAACGTCGTCCGCAACGGTGTGCAGATCAACACGAACCTGCAGCCTCCGGGCGGGCCTGAGGACGTCACCGGCTCCATGGCGGTAGCGGCCAATGCCCGCTTGGCGCTTTATGACGGCGGACAGTATCTGCTCGCCCGTCTGGAGCCTGGGACGCCGCCGGAGCTGGCAGACGCCGTCCGCAAGTTCGCCAACAATCTGATGGACATCGGCGCGCGGTCGACATCGGGCATCCCGAACTCCGACCCTGATCAGGCCGGACGCTTGAAGGAAGCCGACGCCGCCAACGCCACGATCACCAATCTGTGCAAGTAAGCGCCCGCCTCACTTGACCCCGGACGCGGCGCTCCTTGCCGCAGCAATATCGATTTGGCCTGTTCTGGGACAATAGGTGCGTGAACGCATCGGTACCGCTCATGGCCCGCATCGATTTGCGCGCCGCCGAGCTGTCGGCTGCGCGGCTGCGGTCGGCGCTGCCTCGCGGTGGCGTCGACGTGGATTCGGTCCTCCCGACGGTGAAGCCGATCGTCGACGCGGTCGCCGCACGCGGCGCCGAGGCCGCCCTGGAGTTCGGCGAGTCTTTCGACGGGGTGCGGCCCGCGCAGGTTCGGGTGCCGGCCGGCCATTTACAAGATGCTCTCGATCGGCTGCCACCTGACGTCCGCACCGCACTCGAGGTAGCGATCGAGCGCGCCCGCGCGGTGCACGCCGACCAGCGCCGCACCGACACCACGACGACGCTCGCGCCAGGCGCGACGGTGACCGAGCGCTGGGTGCCCGTCGAACGCGTCGGGCTCTACGTGCCCGGCGGCAACGCCGTCTACCCGTCCAGCGTGGTGATGAACGTCGTGCCCGCCCAGACCGCGGGAGTGGACTCGTTGGTCATCGCGAGCCCACCGCAGGCGCAGTTCGACGGCCTGCCGCACCCGACCATCCTGGCCGCCGCCGCTCTGCTCGGCGTCGACGAGGTGTGGGCGGTCGGCGGCGCCCAGGCCGTCGCATTGTTGGCCTACGGCGGAACCGACACCGACGGCTCGGAATTGGCACCGGTCGACATGGTCACCGGGCCGGGCAATATCTATGTCACCGCCGCCAAGCGGATCTGCCGCTCGGAGATCGGCATCGACGCCGAGGCCGGTCCCACCGAGATCGCGATCCTCGCCGACCACACCGCCGATCCGGTGCACGTGGCCGCCGACCTGATCAGCCAGGCCGAGCACGACGAGATGGCCGCCAGCGTGTTGGTCACCCCGAGTCTCGAACTCGCCGACGCCACCGACCGCGAACTGGCCACCCAGCTGGAGACCACCGTGCACCGCGAACGGGTGACGGCCGCACTGACCGGGCGGCAGTCGGCGATCGTGCTCGTCGACGACCTCGACGCCGGAATCAAGACGGTCAATGCCTACGCCGCCGAGCACCTCGAGATCCAGACCGTCGACGCACCGAATGTCGCGGCCCGGATCCGTTCGGCCGGTGCGATTTTCGTCGGCCCGTGGTCGCCGGTCAGCCTCGGCGACTACTGCGCCGGCTCCAATCACGTGCTGCCGACCGCAGGCTGCGCCCGGCACTCCAGCGGTCTGTCTGTGCAGACCTTCCTCCGCGGCATCCACGTCGTCGACTACACCGAGGCGGCGCTCAAAGACATGACCGGACACGTGATCACGCTGGCCGAGGCCGAGAACCTGCCCGCCCACGGCGAGGCGGTGCGTCGGAGGTTCGAGCGGTGACGGGCATCCCCGGGAAGAAGGTGACGCTGGACGACCTGCCGCTGCGCGAGGACCTGCGCGGTAAAACGCCCTACGGTGCACCGCAACTCGCGGTGCCGGTGCGACTCAACACCAACGAGAACCCGCATCCTCCGACACAAGCTCTTGTTGACGACGTCACGAGTTCGGTCCGCGCGGTCGCCGGCGACCTGCACCGGTACCCGGATCGCGACGCGGTGGCGTTGCGCACCGACCTTGCGGCCTATATGAGCGCCCAGACCGGCGTCGACGTCGGTGTGGAAAACCTCTGGGCCGCCAACGGTTCCAACGAGATCCTGCAGCAGTTGCTGCAGGCGTTCGGCGGCCCCGGCCGCAGCGCGATCGGCTTCGTGCCGTCGTACTCGATGCACCCGATCATTTCGGACGGCACCCAGACCGAATGGCTGGTCGCCAACCGCGCCGACGACTTCAGCATCGACGCCGAGGTGGCGGTGCACGCCATCAAGGAGCGCAACCCCGACATCGTTTTCGTCGCAAGCCCGAACAACCCGTCGGGCCAAAGTGTTTCACTCGACGAACTGCGTCGGCTCCTCGAGGCCATGACCACCGGAATCCTGATTCTTGACGAGGCCTACGGCGAATTCTCGTCACAACCCAGCGCGGTGAACCTCGTCGGCGACTTCCCCACCAAGCTCGTCGTGACCCGCACCATGAGCAAGGCCTTCGCGTTCGCCGGCGGGCGGCTCGGATACCTCATCGCCGCGCCCGCGGTGATCGACGCCATGCTGCTGGTGCGACTCCCGTACCACCTTTCGTCGGTCACCCAGGCCGCCGCACGCGCCGCGCTCCGCCACGCCGACGACACGCTGGGCAGCGTCGCGACGCTGATCGCCGAGCGCAGCCGCGTCACAGATGCGTTGACCGGCATGGGCTTCCAGGTAGTTCCCAGCGACGCGAACTTCCTGCTGTTCGGCGAGTTCGCCGACGCACCCGCCACCTGGCAGCGCTATCTCGACGCGGGCATCCTGATCCGCGACGTCGGTATCCCCGGATACCTGCGCGCCACCATCGGCCTGGCCGACGAGAACGACGCGCTGCTGGAAGCCAGCGCACGAATAGGAGCACAGTGACCGCCAACCGTCGCGCCCGCGTCGAACGCAAGACCAAGGAATCCGACATCGTCGTCGAGCTCGACCTCGACGGCACCGGAGTCGTCGACGTCACCACCGGCGTCCCGTTCTACGACCACATGCTCACCTCGCTGGGCAGCCACGCCAGCTTCGACCTGACCGTTCGCGCCGAGGGCGACGTCGAAATCGAGGGGCACCACACCGTTGAGGACACCGCGATCGTGCTCGGTCAGGCACTGCGCGAAGCGCTCGGCGACAAGAAGGGCATCCGCCGGTTCGGCGACGCCTTCATCCCGATGGACGAGACCCTTGCGCACGCCGCCGTCGACGTGTCCGGCCGCCCGTACTGCGTGCACACCGGCGAGCCGGAACACATGCTGCACAGCACGATTGCGGGCTCTGAAGTGCCGTACCACACCGTGATCAACCGGCACGTCTTCGAGACCATCGCCATGAACGCCCGCATCGCGCTGCACGTGCGGACGCTCTACGGGCGCGACCCGCACCACATCACCGAGGCGCAGTACAAGGCCGTTGCCCGTGCACTGCGTCAAGCGGTCGAGTTCGATCCCAGGGTGACGGGCGTGCCGTCCACCAAAGGCACCCTGTGACAACGAAGTCCGTTGTTGTTCTGGACTACGGGTCCGGCAACCTGCGGTCGGCGCAGCGCGCACTACAGCGGGTCGGCGCCGACGTCGAGGTGACCGCCGACGCCGGTGCGGCCGCACGCGCCGACGGGCTGGTGGTTCCCGGCGTTGGCGCATTCGAAGCCTGCATGAACGGATTGCGGGGGATCGGCGGCGACACGATCATCGCCGAGCGGGTCGCCGCCGGGCGCCCGGTGCTCGGGGTCTGCGTCGGCATGCAGATCCTGTTCGCACGCGGCGTGGAGTTCGGCGTCGAGTCACAGGGCTGCGGCCAGTGGCCGGGCGCCGTTGTCCGGCTGGACGCCCCGGTGATCCCGCACATGGGCTGGAACGTCGTCGACGCCGGCGCGGGTAGCGCATTGTTCAAGGGCCTGGACCCCACCACCCGGTTTTACTTCGTGCACTCATACGCCGCGCAGACCTGGGAGGGTGATTCCGAAGCGCGGCTGACCTGGGCGACCCATCACGTGCCGTTCCTGGCGGCGGTCGAGGACGGCGCGCTGGCCGCCACCCAGTTCCACCCGGAGAAAAGCGGCGACGCGGGGGCGACGCTGCTGGCCAATTGGGTGGCCGACCTGTGAGGACGCTAGGTTGTCGGCCGTGCGATTGATTCTTTTGCCTGCCGTCGACGTCGTGGACGGCAAGGCGGTGCGGCTTGTGCAGGGGCAGGCGGGCAGCGAAACCGACTACGGCTCCGCGCTGGACGCCGCGATGACCTGGCAGCGCGACGGCGCCGAGTGGATCCACCTGGTCGACCTGGACGCCGCGTTCGGCCGGGGATCCAACCGCGAGCTTCTCGCCGAGGTCGTCGGCAAGCTCGACGTCGCCGTGGAGCTGTCCGGCGGAATCCGCGATGACGAGTCACTGAAGGCCGCGCTGGCGACGGGCTGCGCGCGAGTCAACCTGGGCACCGCGGCGTTGGAGAACCCCGAGTGGTGTGCCCGCGTCGTCGCAGAGCACGGCGACAAGGTCGCCGTCGGGCTCGACGTGAAGATCGACCCCTCCTTGCCCGGCGGCGGGTTCCGACTCCGCGGCCGCGGCTGGGAGACCGACGGCGGAGACCTGTGGCCGGTGCTGGAACGCCTTGACAAACAGGGATGTTCGCGCTTCGTCGTCACTGACGTCACCAAGGACGGCACGTTGGCCGGGCCCAACCTCGACCTGCTGTCCAGCGTCGCTGGACGCACCGGCGCTCCGGTGATCGCGTCGGGCGGCGTGTCCAGCCTCGACGATCTGCGCGCCATCGCCACGCTCACCGGCAGTGGCGTGGAGGGCGCGATCATCGGAAAGGCCTTGTACGCCGGGCGATTCACGCTGCCGCAGGCACTGGCCGCGGTAGGAGAGTAGCCGGCGATGGCGCTCGACGAGACCGACCTCGACGCGCTGGTCTCCGCGGCAGCCGCGATCCTCGACGAGGCAGCCAAGCCGTTCGTGTCCGGTCACCGTGCCGATCTCGGCCGTGCCGAAGAAGGGCAACGACTTCGCCACCGAGGTCGACCTCGCGATCGAACGCCAGGTGGCCGACGCGCTGGTATCGAAAACCGGCATCGAGGTGCACGGCGAGGAATTCGGCGGCGCCGACGTCGACTCACCGCTGGTGTGGGTGCTCGACCCGATCGACGGCACGTTCAACTATGCGGCCGGTCTGCCGACCGCGGCGATACTGCTCGCGCTGGTGCGCGACGGCGATCCGGTGGCCGGGTTGACGTGGTTGCCGTTCACCGATCAGCGATTCACCGCAGTCGTCGGAAAGCCGCTGTACGCCAACGGTGTTGCCCAGACGCCGCTGGAGCCGGCCAAGCTGGGTGACTGCCTGGTCGGCACCGGCACCTTCGACGTCGACTCCCGCGGACGATTCCCTGGCCGCTATCGGGTCGCAATTCTGGAGCGTCTGAGCCGAGAGTGCTTGCGGATGCGGATGCACGGCGCCATCGGCCTCGACCTTGCCTACACCGCCGCCGGAATCCTCGGTGGGACAATCACCTTCGGCCATCATGTCTGGGACCACGCGGCCGGCGTCGCGCTGACGCGGGCCGCCGGAGGCATCGTCACCGATCTGGAAGGTAACGACTGGACAATCACGTCAAAGTCGGCACTGGCCGGACTGCCCGGCGTGCATGGTGAGCTCCTCGACATCGTGCGGTCGGCCGGAGATCCCGAGGACTACCGATGAACCCCAAGGACCTCGCGGTTCGCATCATTCCGTGCCTGGACGTCGACGACGGCCGGGTGGTCAAGGGCGTCAACTTCGAAAACCTGCGTGATGCAGGTGATCCCGTCGAACTCGCGGCCGTATACGACCGCGAGGGCGCCGACGAGCTGACCTTCCTGGACGTGACCGCATCCTCGTCGGGCCGCGCCACCATGCTGGAGGTCGTCAAGCGCACCGCAGAACAGGTGTTCATCCCGCTGACCGTCGGGGGCGGGGTGCGGTCGGTGGCCGATGTCGACGTGTTGTTGCGGGCGGGCGCCGACAAGGTCGCCGTCAACACGGCGGCCATCGCGCGTCCGGAGCTGCTCGCCGAACTGTCCCGCCAGTTCGGTTCGCAATGCATCGTGTTGTCGGTCGACGCCCGAACCGTGCCGCAGGGTTCGCAGCCGACGCCGTCGGGATGGGAGGTCACCACCCACGGCGGACGGCGCGGCACGGGCATGGACGCCATCGAATGGGCGGCCCGCGGTGCCGAGCTCGGGGTAGGCGAAATCCTGCTCAATTCGATGGACTTCGACGGCACCAAGGCCGGATTCGACCTCAAGATGTTGCGGGCGGTCCGCGGAGCCGTCACTGTCCCGGTCATCGCCAGCGGCGGCGCAGGGGCCAAGGAACATTTCGCGCCCGCGGTTGTTGCAGGTGCCGACGCCGTGCTGGCCGCCAGCGTGTTCCACTTCCGCGAGCTGACCATCGCCGAGGTGAAGGCGGCGATGGCGGCAGAAGGGATCGTTGTGCGATGACACTCGACAGCTGGACGCGATTGCGTCGCGGCTCAAGCGCGACGCCAACGGGCTGTTTACCGCGGTCGCGCAGGAGCGCGGCACCGGCAAGGTGCTTATGGTGGCGTGGATGGACGACCTCGCCCTGGCGCGCACGCTGGAAACCCGCAACGCGACCTATTACTCACGCTCCCGTGGCGAGCACTGGGTCAAGGGGGAAACATCCGGCCACACGCAGCACGTGCACTCGGTGCGGTTGGATTGCGACGGCGACACCGTTCTGCTGGAAGTCGACCAGGTCGGCGGCGCCTGCCACACCGGCGACCACACCTGCTTCGATGCCGACCTGCTGCTCGGACCGGAGGACTAATTGGGCACGAGGAAAGCCCCCGCGCTCGCCGCGGTGGGGGTGGCCGCGTTGGCGGTCCGTCGTTACGCCGCATTACGGAAAGCGATGGCGACCGTGGCTCCGGAGTTGCGCACCCCGGTGCTCGGCGTCTCGTCCATCCCGTTCAACAAGCTGACGCTGCCCATCGTTCGGATGGCGATGGGGTTCCGCTCCAGTCCCGGACCCGGGGTCTCGGTCACCAAACACCATGTCGGCGACTCGGCCGTCGATGTACTGGTGCTGACACCGAGCGAGCGTCGCGCACCTCGACCGGCTCTGCTGTATCTCCATGGCGGCGGAATGATGGCGGGCACAGCGCAGTTCGAAGTGGCACACGTCGCACCCCTCGTAAGAGACATCGGTGCAGTGGCGGTGTCGCCGGATTACCGGCTGGCCCCCGAAAACCCCTTCCCCGCAGGACTAGACGATTGCATGGCCACGCTGAAATGGATGGTCAAACACGCTGACGAGCTCGGCATCGATCCCGACCGGATCGCCGTGTGCGGAGCGAGTGCGGGCGGCGGCCTGGCCGCGGCTGTCGCGCAGCGTGCCTTTGACGAGGGCATCCCCCTGCGGGCCCAGGCGCTCGTCTATCCGATGATCGACGATCGAACCGCGCTGCGAGATGACCTCGCCGGTCGCGGTGAGCTGACGTGGTCACCGAAGTCCAACCGGTTCGGCTGGACCGCATACCTGGGACGCGAACCGCGCACGTCGGACGCACCGGAATATGCGGCGCCCGCCCGGCGCACCGATCTGGCCGGGCTGCCGCCGGCATGGATCGGAGTCGGTGACTTGGACGTGTTCTATGACGAGGACGTCGCCTACGCCGAGAAGCTGAAGGCGGCGGGTGTGCCGTGTGAACTCGTCACCGTGCCCGGGATGTATCACGGCGCCGATGGCATCGTGCAGAAGGCTTCGTCAATGCGGGACTTTCGCGCCAGCATGGTCAAACATTTGCGTACCTATCTGGACGCGGAGGCGTAGAAGGTTTCCAGTTCCCGCGCGACGTCGGGGCCGCTTGGCGTGTAGATGAATTCCTGCACACCCTGTTCCGCCAGTTGAGTGACTCGAGCCCCGATCTCTTCGGCGCTTCCGATCACTGCCATCCCATCCGGGGCCTCGTCGAGCAGTTGGTGGTCGCGTTCGGTCAGATGGGTGACGTGGCCCTGATGGGTGAACAAATGCCGTTCACCCTCCGGGGCGAGATCTTCGAGCGCATCCCGCCAGGCGCGTCCGCCGGGCATCGCGTCGACGGCGCTCGGGGCCGACGACGGAATACGCCTCGTGATAGCTGACCACCTGCCACGGCCCGACGGCCTCGCGAACCCGTTGACTGCCACGATCTTCGCCGGGCTCGAGCACAGTGGCAGGCATCAGCATGGCGACGGGCAGCGCGTGTTCCATGGGCAGGCCGATAATGCCGTCGGCGATCTCCGCGGCGAGTTCGATACCGCGTGGCCCGAAGACGCTCAACCAGATCTCGACGTCGACCGGACGCGGTGCGGCCAGGTCTTCGGCGTGCAGCATCCGTACCGGCCGGCCGTCGATCATCGTCGTCTCGCCCGCGAGCAACGCCCGCACGGCAGTCACATAGCTCTTCAGATACCGCAGCGTCAGCGGCCGCTGACCCATGGTGCGACGCGCGGTTGCGCCGGTGCCGAAGCAGGCCCGGAATCGGCCATCGGAGAGTCGGGCGATTGTGGCGATCGCCGACGCCGTGGTCATCGCCGACCGCTCGTGCGGGATCAGAACGGCGGTGCCAAGGCCGATGCGCGACGTTCGTTCGGCGGCGAGCGCCAGATGGACGAACGGGTCTTCCCACAACGGTGCAGAGTCGAAGATCCAAACCCGCGAATAGCCCAGGGTTTCGGCAGCGACAGCGAGGTCGCTGAAGTCGGGGCCCGGCGGCAACCCGCACGAAAGCTCGATCGTCATTTCTGCACACTAGGGCCCGACCGCCTGTACGCAGCGCCGAATTCTGCGTCAGGGCTGCGATTGCACTGGCGCAACGACCCTGGTGCAGAATTCGACGCCTGCCGTCGCGTCGGCTAAGCGCTCTGCCGTCGCCGCAGCACCTCCAGCGCCTTGTCGGCGTGCGTATCCATGCTGAACTCACTCGAGATCACGTCGAGAACGGTCCCGTCGCTGTCAATGACGAACGTCGTCCGCTTGACCGGCATCAGCTTGCCCAGGAGCCCGCGCTTGACGCCGAACGCAGTGGCGACCTTGCCGTCGGCGTCGGACAGCAGCGGATAGTCGAAGCGCTGGGTGTCGGAGAACTTGGCCTGCTTGGTCGACGGGATCGGTGCTGATACCGACGCGCGATGCGCCGAGAGCGGCGAAATCGTCGGCGAGGTCGCGGAAGTGACAGGCCTCCTTGGTGCACCCGGGCGTCATCGCCGCGGGGAAGAAGAACAACACGGTCGGGCCGTCGGCGAGCAACGATGTGAGGCTTCGCACAGCACCCGTTTGGTCTGGCAATTCGAACTCGGCTACCCGGTCACCACGTTTCATGGGTGTCACTGTATGCCTGACTGACTGCCGGTCCCGCGGTAGGAGTCTGGGAGGATTACTACGTGCAAACGACCGCCAACCTCGCACTCACCACGCCGCGCGAGGACTTCCGGGCGCTGGCCGCCGGGCATCGGGTGGTTCCGGTGACTCGTAAGGTGCTGGCCGACAGCGAGACGCCGCTGTCGGCATATCGCAAGCTGGCTGCCAACCGTCCGGGCACGTTCTTGCTGGAATCGGCGGAGAACGGGCGGTCCTGGTCGCGGTGGTCGTTCATCGGGGCGGGCGCGCCGTCGGCGTTCACGGTCCGCAACGGTGAGGCGGCATGGCTGGGGGTAAGCCCGCAGGACGCGCCGAGCGGCGGCGATCCGCTGCGGGCGCTGCACGAGACGCTTGAGCTGCTGCAGACCGAACCGGTGGCCGGGCTGCCGCCGCTTTCCGGCGGACTTGTGGGCTTTTTCGCCTACGACCTGGTGCGCAGGCTGGAGCGACTGCCCGAACTGGCCGTCGACGACCTCGAGTTGCCGGACATCTTGCTGCTGCTGGCCACCGACATCGCCGCGGTCGACCACCACGAGGGCACCATCACGTTGATCGCCAACGCGGTGAACTGGAACGGCACCGACGAACGCGTCGACTGGGCCTACGACGACGCGGTCGCGCGGCTGGACGTCATGACCGAGGCGCTCGGCAAGAACCTGTCGTCGGCGGTGGCGACGTTCAGCAAGCCCGACCCGCTGCACCGCGCGCAGCGCACGGTCGACGAATACGGCGCGATCGTGGAGCGGCTGGTCGGCGAGATCGAAGCGGGCGAGGCGTTCCAGGTGGTTCCGTCGCAACGCTTCGAGATGGACACCGACGCCAACCCCCTCGACGTGTACCGGATGCTGCGCGTCTCGAACCCCAGCCCGTACATGTATCTGCTGAATGTGCCCGACGAGGCTGGCGGACTGGACTTTTCGATCGTCGGGTCGAGTCCTGAAGCGCTGGTAACCGTCAAGGACGGTCGTGCGACGACGCACCCCATCGCGGGAACGCGGTGGCGCGGCGCCAACGAAGAAGAGGACGTGCTGCTCGAGAAGGAGCTGCAGGAGGACGAGAAGGAGCGCGCCGAGCACCTGATGCTGGTCGACCTCGGCCGCAACGACCTGGGCCGGGTTTGCGTGCCCGGGACGGTGCGGGTGGAGGACTACAGCCATATCGAGCGCTACAGCCACGTCATGCACCTGGTGTCGACGGTGACCGGGCGGTTGGCCGACGGCAAGACCGCGTTGGACGCCGTCACCGCGTGCTTCCCCGCGGGCACGCTCACGGGAGCGCCGAAGGTGCGGGCGATGGAGCTCATCGAAGAGGTCGAGAAGACCCGGCGCGGCCTGTACGGCGGCGTGCTGGGCTACCTGGACTTCGCCGGCGACGCCGACTTCGCGATCGCCATCCGGACCGCGCTGATGCGCAAGGGCACGGCGTACGTGCAGGCCGGCGGGGGAGTCGTGGCGGACTCGAACGGTCCGTACGAGTACAACGAGGCCGCGAACAAGGCCAAGGCGGTTTTGAACGCCATCGCCGCGGCGGAGACGCTGACAGAGCCATGATGCGAATCGGACAGCTGTTGCTGCTGCTGGCAGCCGGCGCGCTGTGGCTGGCATCGCGGATGACATGGGTCGTGGTGAGATCATTCGACGGGCTGGGTCAGCCGGAAACCGCGACGCTGACCGGCGGGTCGTGGTCGACGGCGCTGGTGCCGCTGGCCCTGATGCTGCTGGCAGCGGTTCTCAAGTCGACGGTGGGGCCGAGGTGGCAGCTGCGATTGTTGGCGGTGGTCGTCGGCGGGATGAGCGCCGTGATGGCTTACCTGGCGATCAGCCTGTGGGTAGTTCCCGATATCGCGGTGCGGGCCGCTGACCTCGCCGAGGTGCCGGTGGCGGACCTGGTGTCTGCACAACGCGTGTATTGGGGTGCGGTCGTGACATTGATTGCCGCCGTGCTGACCCTTGCCGGAGCGGTGCTGCTCATGCGGTCACCCGCCAAGGAGTCGTCGGGCGACGACAAGTACGAGGCTCCTGCTCGGCGGCGCGAGGCGGCGCGGCGACGGGCTGGTGCTGCCGGTACCGACATGTCCGAGCGGATGATCTGGGACGAGCTCGACGAGGGCCGCGACCCCACCAAAACGGACACCGAGGGTCGGTGACAGATCCTGTGCAAGCTACGGCTACCCTTCGAAGAACATGATGCGGCAACAATCCGGTACGCGCGCGAAGGGAGTCGACGGGTTATGAGTTCGGCGACCGTGCTCGACTCCATCATCGAGGGAGTCCGCGCCGACGTCGCCGCACGCGAGGCCGTTGTCAGCCTCGACGAACTCAAGGCAGCCGCCAAGGCCGCCGCGCCGCCGCTGAACGTGATGGCGGCGTTGCGCGAACCCGGCATCGGCGTCATCGCCGAAGTAAAGCGCGCCAGTCCGTCGCGAGGAACTCTCGCGACGATCTCCGATCCGGCGAAGTTGGCCAGCGCGTACGAGGACGGTGGAGCGCGCATCGTCAGCGTGCTGACCGAACAGCGCCGGTTCAACGGATCGCTCGACGACTTGGATGCAGTGCGCGCCGCGGTGTCAATCCCGGTGCTGCGCAAGGACTTCATCGTCCGGCCGTATCAGATCCACGAGGCCCGCGCGCACGGTGCCGACATGCTGCTGCTGATCGTCGCGGCACTCGAGCAGTCGGCGCTGGTGTCGATGCTGGATCGCACCGAGTCACTGGGAATGACGGCGTTGGTCGAGGTGCACACCGAAGAGGAAGCCGATCGTGCGCTGCAGGCGGGCGCCAAGGTGATCGGTGTCAACGCGCGTGACCTGAAGACCCTCAACGTCGACCGGGATTGCTTCGCGCGCATCGCGCCAGGGCTGCCGTCCAACATCATCCGCATCGCCGAATCGGGTGTGCGCGGTCCGGCTGATCTGTTGGCGTACGCAGGTGCGGGTGCTGACGCCGTTCTCGTCGGCGAGGGTCTGGTCACCAGCGGTGATCCCCGCAGCGCCGTCGCCGATTTGGTTACCGCAGGCACGCATCCGTCCTGCCCGAAACCCTCACGCTGAGCGGGAGCCAGTGGCCGATCTCGCCGGCCCGGAGTTGCCGCGTTCCAGCGCGGCGGTCGCCGAGCCGACCGCCCACGATCCCGACGCCAAGGGCCATTTCGGTGTCTACGGAGGACGATTCGTCCCTGAAGCGCTGATGGCCGTCATCGAGGAGGTCACCGCTGCGTACGAAAAGGCGCGCGGTGACCAGGAATTCCTCGACGAACTGGATCGCTTGCAGCGGCACTACAGCGGTCGGCCGTCACCGCTCTACGAAGCCGCCCGGCTCAGCGAGCACGCGGGTGGCGCGCGCATTTTCCTCAAGCGAGAAGATCTGAACCACACTGGATCTCACAAGATCAACAACGTGCTGGGTCAGGCCCTGCTGGCCCGTCAGATGGGCAAGACCCGCGTCATCGCCGAGACCGGAGCCGGCCAGCACGGGGTGGCCACCGCGACCGCATGTGCACTGCTGGGCCTGGACTGCGTGATCTACATGGGCGCAGTCGATACCGCCCGTCAGGCGTTGAACGTCGCGCGGATGCGACTGCTCGGAGCCGAAGTCGTGTCGGTGGAGTCCGGGTCCAAGACGCTCAAGGATGCGATCAACGAGGCCTTCCGCGACTGGGTGACCAACGCCGACGACACGTATTACTGCTTCGGCACCGCGGCGGGCCCGCATCCATTTCCGACGATGGTCCGTGACTTTCAACGGGTGATCGGACTTGAGGCGCGCGTGCAGATCCAGGACCAGGCGGGCCGGCTGCCCGATGCGGTGACCGCGTGCGTCGGCGGCGGGTCCAACGCCATCGGGATCTTTCACACGTTCATCGATGATCCGGGTGTCCGATTGGTCGGCTTCGAAGCCGCGGGCGACGGCGTCGAAACCGGTCGTCATGCCGCAACCTTCACCGGTGGCTCGCCCGGCGCATTCCAGGGTTCGTTCTCATACCTGTTGCAGGACGACGACGGGCAGACCATCGAATCGCATTCGATCTCGGCGGGTTTGGACTATCCCGGCGTCGGCCCCGAACATGCCTTCCTCAAGGACATCGGGCGTGCCGAGTACCGGCCGATCACCGACGCCGAGGCGATGGACGCGTTCGGGGTGCTGTGCCGGACCGAAGGCATCATTCCGGCCATCGAGTCCGCACACGCGGTGGCAGGTGCGTTGAAATTGGGGACCGAACTCGGTCCGGGATCGGTCATCCTGGTGAACATGTCGGGCCGCGGCGACAAGGATGTGGAGACAGCGGCCAAGTGGTTCGGCCTGCTCGACGGCAAGGGGACCGCTGCGTCATGACTAGTGGACTTTCCGGCCTGTTCGACGCGTGCCGGCAGGAGGGTCGGTCGGCGCTCATCGGTTACCTTCCGACCGGCTACCCAGACGTGCCCACGTCGATCTCGGCGATGACTGCGCTGGTCGAATCCGGTTGCGATGTCGTGGAAGTCGGGATGCCCTATTCCGACCCCGGGATGGACGGCCCCACCATCGCGACGGCCACCGAGGCCGCGTTACGCGGCGGCGTCCGGGTTCGCGACTCGTTGGCGGCCGTCGAGGCGATCAGCAAGGCCGGCGGTCGCGCCGTCGTGATGACGTACTGGAATCTGGTATTGCACTACGGCGTCGATGCTTTCGCGCGCGATCTGGCGGCCGCCGGAGGGCTCGGAATGATCACCCCCGACCTGATTCCGGATGAGGCGGCCGAATGGCTGGCAGTGTCCGACGCGCACAACCTGGACCGAATCTTCCTGGTGGCACCGTCGTCGACGCCAGAACGCCTGGCCGAGACGGTCAACGCGTCGCGCGGTTTCGTCTATGCGGCTTCGACAATGGGTGTGACGGGCGCTCGGGATGCGGTGTCGGTTGCCGCGCCCGAGCTGGTCCGACGGGTCAAGGCGGTGTCCGATATCCCGGTCGGCGTCGGGCTGGGGGTCAGATCGCGTGAGCAGGCCGCCCAGATCGGTGCATACGCCGATGGTGTAATTGTTGGTTCGGCCCTGGTGTCGGCGCTGACTGACGGCCTTCCGGCCGTGCGTGCGCTGACCGAAGAATTGGCCGACGGTGTGCGGCAAAGGATTTCTGCGTGACGACGACCATACTGGCCTCCTTCCCGAGCCCATCGCAGGGTGTCTGGCATCTGGGTTTCATCCCGATTCGCGCCTACGCGCTGTTCATCCTCATAGGCGTGATCGTCGCGCTGTTCATCGGCGACCGGCGCTGGGCGAAACGCGGCGGCGAGCCTGGCGTCATCTTCGACATTGCATTGTGGGCCATCATCTTTGGGCTGATCGGTGGTCGGCTCTACCACGTCCTCACCGATTGGCACACATACTTCGGCCCCGGTGGCGCGGGCTTCTTGGCGGCATTCAAGATCCAGGAGGGTGGCCTGGGCATCTGGGGTGCGGTCGCGCTCGGTGGCGTCGGCGCATGGATCGGCTGTCGGCGGCAGGGCATACCGCTGCCTGCGTTCGGTGATGCGATCGCGCCAGGAATCATTCTGGCCCAGGCGATCGGCCGGATCGGGAACTACTTCAACCAGGAGCTGTACGGGCGAGCGACCGATCTGCCGTGGGGACTGGTGATCTACGAGCGCCGCGACGCCAGTGGGCAAGTCGACATGTTGAACGGTGTCTCGACGGGCGTGCCGTTCCTGGCGCAGCCGGTGCACCCCACCTTCCTGTACGAGTTGTTGTGGAACCTATTGGTTTTCGCGCTGCTGATCTGGGTGGACCGTCATTACCGGATCGGCCACGGCCGGCTGTTCGCCTTGTACGTCGCCGCATATTGCTTCGGTCGGTTCTGGATCGAGTTGATGCGCATTGACGAGGCGACGCTTATCGCGGGTATTCGGATCAACTCGTTCGTGTCGGTGTTCGTGTTCATCGGCGCAGTCGTCTACATCATGGTCGCGCCCAAGGGCCGTGAAGATCCGTCGACACTCCGCGGTAAGGACGCCGTCGCGGTGAAGGCGGCACCGGACGTTGAGGTGTCACCGGTCGACGAGCTCGCGAAGGAGCTGGCTGCCGTCGCGGCCACGACAGGCGTGGTGGCTGCGGCGAAGGCCGCCGGTGAGATGGAAGACGAAGACGTTGAGCTCGACGCCGAGGCCGAAGCGGAAGCCGCCGAAGAAGGCGTGCCCGAGGCAGAAGCCGAGCCCGAAGCGGAAGCCGCCGAGGAAGCCGAGGCAGAGGCAGAGGCGGAGCAACTCACCGCGGACATCGCCGAAGCGCCGGCCGAAGACATCGCTGAGGCCGAGGCGTTCGCCGAGGCGGGTAAAGAAGCCGACGCAGCGGAAGAAGCCGACCAGCGGAGGCCGTGGAGGCCGAGGCTGAGCCAGAGCCTGAGGCTGAGATCGCGGAGGAAGCAGAGCCGACAGCCGACGACGCTGAGCCTGAAGTCGAGGCGGTGGCAGAGGCGGAGCAACTCACCGCGGACATCGCCGAAGCGCCGGCCGAAGACATCGCTGAGGCCGAGGCGTTCGCCGAGGCGGGTAAAGAAGCCGACGCAGCAGAAGAATCCGACGCAGCCGAGAGGCCGTGGAGGCCGAGGCTGAGCCAGAGCCTGAGGCTGAGATCGCGGAGGAAGCAGAGCCGACAGCCGACGACGCTGAGCCTGAAGTCGAGGCGGTGGCAGAGGCGGAGCAACTCACCGCGGACATCGCCGAAGCGCCGGTCGAAGACATCGCTGAGGCCGAGGCGTTCGCCGAGGCGGGTAAAGAAGCGACGCAGCGGAAGAAGCCGACGCAGCCGAGGAGGACGTGGAAGCCGCGGCTGAGCCAGAGCCTGAGGCTGAGATCGCGGAGGAAGCAGAGCCGACAGCCGACGACGCTGAAGCCTGAAGTCGAGGCGGTGGTAGAGGCGGAGCAACTCACCGAGGCGGGTGAAGAAGCCGAAGCGCCGGTCGAAGACATCGCTGAGGCCGAGGCGTTCGCCGAGGCGGGTAAAGAAGCCGATGCAGCGGAAGAAGCCGACGCAGCCGTAGGAGTGCCGTGGCTGAGCCAGAGCCTGAGGCTGAGATCGCGGAGGAAGCAGAGCCGACAGCCGACGACGCTGAGCCTGAAGTCGAGGCGGTCGTAGAGGCAGAGCAACTCGCCGAGGCGGGTGAAGAAGCCGATGCTGTCGGCGGTGTCGGCGCGGTCGCGGGCGACGAGGTGGTCGAGGCGGAGGAGGCGGCGCCGGAGGTTCATGAGGTCGCTGTTGAGAGCGCTGACGAGGCCGCTGCCGTCGCCGACGAAGTAGCCGAAGAGGACGCCGATCAACCCGGGGAACCAGAGTCAGCGACCGAAGACTCCGGTGAGGAAGCCCCAGACTCCGGTGATGCCGTCGAGGACGAAGCCGAGCAACCCGCCGACGAAGCTGCGGACGAGGAGCAAGCCGAGTCCGTCGGCGGCGTGGGCGCGGTCGAGGGCGTCGAGGTAGTCGAGGCCGAGGAGGCGGCGCCGGAGGTTCATG
>CAVUPN010000011.1:0-87725 GCA_963743225.1 uncultured Actinomycetota bacterium
GGCAGCTGCCCCCAGGGCAGCAGCATCGGTGTCGACCACCACAATGTCGCCAGGTCGTCGCCCCTGCGCAAGCATCGCGTCAACAGCAGCTCGGCCCCTGGCGCCGAACCCGATAACGACAATGTGGTCGCGAAGCCGAGGACGCCACCGCTGAAACGCGGGCGCTTCATTTGAATTCGGCGTTGATGCTGGAAAGACAGCGCCCGGCAGGGCATGAAGCAGCAGCGGCATGAGGTACGCCACCTCCGTTGGTCGGCGGTACGGACATGCCGACCAGACTTCCCGGCGCACCAACTGCAAACCTACCTTCAAATGGCCATCTCGCACCAGATCCTTGGACCCTCACGAGCTCGTAATGCCGACAAGCCGACACAAGAGTCCTTCAACCCCGGGAGCGACGCCTGTTGCATACGGCACAGAGCCGAAAAGCGCGTCGGTTCGGGCGGGCCAGCCGTCGGTAGCATGAGGTTCAAGCGCCAGGTGGATTCTGGGACCGCCGGTCATGAACGAAAGGGGCCACGTGCCGCAGGGCACCGTTGAGGCTGCGGCCTTGCCGGCCGAGGGTCCCATCTGCGGCGCGGGTGCTGCTGCCGAATCCGCCGACGGCGAGCCTCCCTCTAGTCGGCCGGGCACCCGGCCCGGCGATCACCCCGTGAGACAGCGATGAGTGTCGTTGTCACGCTGCTTGAGTTGGTGGCCTTCGTGGCGCTCACCGCCGGGACCGCGCTGTTCGTGGCTGCGGAGTTCTCGCTGACGGCGCTGGAGCGCAGCACCGTGGACGCCAACGCCCGCACCGGAGGGCGGCGTGATCGGTTGGTGCAGCGGGCCCACCGCACGCTGTCGTTTCAGCTCTCGGGCGCGCAGGTGGGTATCTCGATCACCACGCTGATCACTGGGTATTTGGCCGAACCGCTGATCGCGCGCCTGGTGCGGCCGGTGCTCACCGCGCTCGGGCTGCCCGAAGACCTCTCGGTGGGTGTGGCGTTGTTCGTCGCCCTGCTGATTGCCACCTCGGTATCGATGGTGTTCGGCGAGTTGGTGCCCAAGAACCTTGCGGTGGCGCGACCGGTCGCGACCGCTCGGGCCTCAGCCGGGCCGCAGGTGCTGTTTTCGCTGCTGCTGACCCCGGTCATCCGGTTGACCAACGGCACCGCCAACTGGATCCTTCGCCGGATCGGCATTGAACCGGCCGAGGAACTGCGCTCGGCGCGCTCGCCGCAGGAATTGGGTGCCCTGGTGCGCAATTCGGCGCGCCTCGGGTCACTGGATCCGATCACCGCGACGCTGGTGGATCGATCCCTACGGTTCGGCACACGCACCGCCGACGAACTGTTGACGCCGCGCACCGAGATCGAGGTGCTGCACGCCGACGACACGGTCGCCGATCTGATCGCCAAGGCGATCGAAACGGGCTACTCCCGCTTCCCAGTCGTCGAGGGCGACCTCGACGAAACCGTCGGCATCGTGCACATCAAGCAGGTGTTTCGGCTGCCGCGGGCCGAACGCGCACGCACTCGGCTGAGAGATCTGGCCCAGCCGGTCGCCGTGCTGCCCTCGACGCTGGATGGCGACGCGGTGTTGGCGCCGATCCGCGCCAATGGTCTGCAGACCGCGCTGGTTGTCGACGAATACGGCGGCACCGCCGGGATGGTGACCATCGAAGACCTTATCGAGGAGATCGTCGGCGACGTCCGCGACGAACACGACGTCACCACACCCGATGTGGTGGCCGCCGGCGACGGCTGGCAGGTGTCCGGTCTGCTGCGCATCGATGAGGTGGCTGAAGCCACCGGATATCGCGCGCCCGAGGGCGACTACGACACCGTTGGCGGTCTGGTGCTGCACGAGCTCGGTCACATCCCCGTCGAGGGCGAAGCGGTCGAGCTCAGGGCGTTCAACCCCGCCGCGCCCTACGACGAACCGATCCGGTGGCGCGCGACAGTCACGCGGATGGATGGTCGGCGCATCGACCTGCTGGATCTCGTGCGAGTCGGGGACCGCGGACACCACACCGCGGAGGACGGTCACCGATGAGTGACCTGCTCGGGGTGCTGTTGACGGTGCTGCTGCTGGCCGCCAACGCGTTCTTCGTCGGGTCGGAGTTCGCGCTGATCTCAGCGCGCCGCGACCGCCTCGAGGCCCTCGCCGAAGCCGGTAAACACCGCGCCGTCACGGGTAATCCGCGCCGGGGAGAACCTCTCGCTGATGCTGGCCGGTGCCCAGCTGGGCATCACGGTGTGCTCAATCCTGTTGGGCCGCATCGGTGAACCGGCCATAGCGCACCTGCTGGAAACACCGTTCCACTTGTTCGGCATCCCCGAAACTCTGCTGCACACCGTCTCGTTCGTGATTGCGATCACCCTCGTTGTGGTGCTGCACGTGCTGCTCGGTGAGATGGTGCCGAAAAACATTGCCATCGCCGGGCCGGAATCGACTGCGATGCTGCTGATTCCGGCCTATCTGATCTGGATGCGCATCGCCCGCCCGTTCATCGCGTTCTACAACTGGTGCGCTAACATCACGCTGCGAGCGATGGGCGTGCAGGTCAAAGACGAACTCGACATCACCGTGTCCACCATCGAGCTGTCCGAAATGATCGCCGAATCGCTCTCAGAGGGCCTGCTCGACCCAGAGGAGCACCTGCGGCTCACCCGCGCCCTGCAGATCCGCGACCGGACCGTCGCCGACGTCGCGGTGCCGCTGGCCGAGATCCACGCGGTGCCGGTCACGGCCGCATGCAGCGGACCGACCGTCCATGCGATCGAGCGCGCCCTGGCCGAGACCGGCTACTCACGGTTCCCGATCACCGACCCGTCCGACCGCTTCATCGGATACCTACACATCAAGGACGTGCTGCCGCTCATCGACGACCCCGACGCCGCCGTCGACCGCTCGGCGGTGCGGCCGCTGCCACAGGTGCGCGACACGTTGCCGCTGCCCGACGCACTATCACGGATGCGCCACAGCAACAGCCACCTCGCCCTGGTAACCAACGCCCACGGCGACGTGGTCGCAATGGTGGCACTGGAAGACCTATTCGAGGACCTCGTCGGCACAGTCCGCGACGGCACCCACCGGGTCTAATCGCGCGCCATCAACAACACCACGAAACCGGGTAGAGAAGCTACGGGCTGCGGCTCGAGCCGCGGATGTCCGGCACCCAACGGGCTTGGTTGCGCCGCTCGGACGGCAGTTGGATCGCAGTGGTCGACGTCCAGGCCGCCAGCGGCAACGGTCACTCTCAAGTGAGCATGACCCTGTGGCTGCCACCTGAGGTGATCTCCGTCGACGGCGACGCCACGCAGTGATAGTCCACTGTTGCCGGCACGGTGCCGTCGTCTACTTTCGTGGCCGCCGCGGCGCAGGGCTTCTCCTCAGATAGGTGATCGTCGATCTAGTCTGCGCTCCCCAGTCTGTGTTAAGAGCATTGACCAGGCTGTGCCATAACGGCATTGCCAACACCGATTGCGCCTGGCCTGTGGTCATTGTTCGAGCCGAGGGGCGCTCGCCGCGCCCAGGCCCAGGCCACTGATCGGGCTACGTCGACGATCCAGTAGAGCAGCTCGTCGGGATCGGTGGTGGACCGCCAGCAGAAGCCCCCTCAATGGGGTGAGCGGTGTGATAGCGAAACAGATGCCCGTCGAAGCTGTACGTCGGCCCGCGGCCGGGGGAGCGTCGCCGGCCTGACTTCCTTGGGCTGCGGAATGTCGGGCCCTGAGCGTCTCGATATCAAGCACCAGCAGGCTGACCCGCGGGACGCGCGCCATGTTTCGCGTCTTCAACCGGCCCTATTTCTTCGCTCCTGTGATGACGAAGGCGTCCATTGGCATGGTGACTGCATCATCAGCGCAGAATTGCTGCAGCTTCTCCTCCGCCTCTTTTATCACCCCTTGATAGCTCTCCTCATCCAGGAGGGCTTCTAGCGGTGATCCTTTCACCTCTGTTTCCACGAGGACGTGAGCGATGATCTCGATGTGTGTTCCACCGCCACCGGACCAGCAGAATTTCCACAACTCGCGGGCCGCCCGGTGATAGTGGTGGATCGTCTCGTCGACGGTGTAGGCGTCGATCTCGCCGGCGCGGTAGCGGTCGATCGCGGCCGTAATGTATTCGATGAGCTCACCCAGTCGCGCCTCGTGGTAGGCGGCTACGCGTTCGCTCGCGGCCCGGCGGTCGGCCTTCGTCCCCACAGCGGGACGATACCGCCACCAGCCGTCGCCTCCTGCCGCTGACCCTTCCCTGGTATTGGGCCAATGTGTGCGGTGGTGTAGTGGCTGTCAAGGCTCGACCGTTGGCCGACCGCGGAGCGGTGTGGCCTCTCAGCCACTACACCACCGTTGAACACAATATTTGGCCCAGGGAAGGGGATGACCTTTCCCAAAGCGCCTTAAGCGGTTCCCGAAATGGAAGGTTTATGGGACGACTAGACGGCCGGCTCCGTAGTACCCGGGTTCGATTCCCGGCAGCTCCACCAAGTAAATACCTGGTCAGACCTGGTAGACAGATGAGCTAAGTGTAGCGATAGCCATACCGGTCATTAACTTTTGTTCTGACTGGTATGGCTATAGCCATACCGGGCCGTACTTTGGTGCCCTCTCGGGTGAGGGCGTTGACGCCGTCAATCTCCCACGCGACAAATCACGCAGTACCTCACCTCACAGGGAAGGTAACGTGACGCCCATGCGCGAGCCGGACACCGACGAGGAAGCAATGCACTGGCTCGCCGTCGTCAAGAGCAACGTCACCTCGGCCATCTCGAAGTCGCACGGCCTCGACGTCGCGGACCTTGTTCTGGTGGGACCCGGGACGATTCGCACCACGACGAGCGGCAAGATCAGACGGGCCGCCTGTGTCGAACAGTATCGGCAGGAGCGGTTCACTCGGCTGGACGCATAGCCGGCCAAGCGAGAGCGACACCAACCCCATGTGGATGATCACCCTTCTGGTGATGGCCATCGCAGTGAGCCTGGAACCGTTCCGGATCGGTATGACGGTGCTGATGCTCAACAGACCCAGACCGATGCTCCAGCTGCTCGCGTTTCTGTGTGGCGGTTTTGCGATGGGAACGACCGTCGGTCTGGTCGTTCTGTTCGTCCTGCGGCCCAAGCTGCCGGGGTCGACGCACTTCACCTTGCCCAAAGTTCAGATCGCTATTGGCGTCCTGGTTGTGCTGGTTGCTGCCGTATTGGCCACGGAGGTGTTGCCGCGCCGATTCGATGGCCGACGATGGGCCGGTGCGCCCGTCGGAAAGCTGTCGACGCGGATACGGCACCTGCTGGACGCCCGGCCGCGGTGGATCGCGGGAGTGGCAGGCCTGGGGATCGCGCTGCCGTCCGTTGACTACCTGGCAGCTTTGGCCGTCATCCTCGCCTCGGGTGCCACGCTTACGACGCAAGTAGGTGGACTACTGATGTTCAACGTTGTGGCGTTCGCGTTTGTGGAAATCCCACTTCTCGCCTACCTGGCAGCGCCAGCCAAGACGCGAAGGTCGGTGGCCGCGGTCCAAGGCTGGATCCGGTCGGGTCGTCGCCGCGCGGCGCTGCTCGCAGCGATCGGCTGCGTCCTGCTTGCGGTCGGGATTGCAGGTCTCTGAGGCAGTGCCCGGTCGCCGCGCCCGACAGTCGGTGACCGATTGCTAACCATCGCGCAGGAACCTGCACCCCGACCCCCGTGGAAATCGGTACCGGACATGTTGTTTCGTCCCATCATCACGTGGGGTCGGGCGCACCGACGGATTCCACCTCGCCCGATTGTGAGACCGACTCGGGCAGTTGACTCACGAGATACTCGGCGAGCCCGCCGATTGTCGGATAGTCGAATACCGCGGTCGCGTTGATCGTGAACGCGCCACCGAACTGACTGTGCAACCGGTTGCGGAGCTCGATCGCCATCAGCGAATCCGTACCCAGGTCCAGGAACCGACTGGACGCGGCGGGTGGTTGCGCGAGCCGCAGGAAGTTCTGCACCTCGCGCTGAAGGAATTCGGTCACGAAACCGGCGCGCTGCGGCACCGGTATCTCCTGCAGCTGCCGAAGCAACTCACTGTCACCGGTCACCTCCCCGACCGCACTCGGCAACACGAGGTCGAGAATCGGCGGGCGAGATGCGCCCAGCAACTTCGCGGCGCGCTGCCAGTTGGCTTTGATGACGGTTGCCTGGCCGGTTCCGTTGGCGACAACCTCGGCGAGTGCGGCCAGCGCGGCCGAGGGCTCCAGTGGCATCAGGCCCTGCGCACCGAGATTGGCGCGCGCGGCCTCCGAAGAGGCCATGCCACCCTGGGCCCACGGACCGAAGTTGACGCCGGTCGCAGGCAGGCCTTGCGCCCTTCTCTGCGCGACCAGGCCATCGAGCAGCGCATTGGCAGTCGCGTAGTTGGACTGACCGGGTGAACCGAACAAGCTGGACACCGAGGAGGACACGATGAAGAAGTCCAGATCGTCGTCCTTCGTCAACCGGTCCAAGTGGCAGGCGCCGAATGCCTTGGGCGCCAATGTCGTTCGGAATCGCTCCAGGCTCTGCTGCGACAGCAATGCGTCGTCGAGCACGCCGGCCAAGTGCACCACTCCGGCGAGCGGCGGCAACTCCGCGCGGATCCGGTCCAGCAGCTCCGCAACCTCGGACTCGTCGCCGACATCGGCTGCGAAAACGTGGATACGGCACTTGTAGCGCTCGGTGATCTCCTCGATTACCCGTTGCGCGTCCGCATCGGGCGCGCGCCTGCTGGTCAACACGATGTCACCGGCACCGAGTTGGGCCAGATACGAAGCCGTGTGCAGACCGATCGCACCGAGTCCGCCGGTGATCAGATAGCTCCGATCGGCTCGCGGCTGCAGCGGGTTCGGTATCTGCAGCACGATCTTCCCGATGTGCCGCGCCTGCTGCATGCGGCGGAATGCGGCCCTGGCCTCCGTCAGCGGATAGATCTCGGCGGGCAGTGGCGTCCACTCGCCCTTGGCCAATCCTTCCGACACCTCGGTCAGCAAGCCACGGATACGCTCAGGCTCTTGGAAGGTCACCGTGTCCAGCGCAACGATCTCGTAGGCGATATCGGGACGGGCCTCCGCCATCTGCTCCGGTGTCCAGATGTCACGCTTGGCGATCTCGGCGAAACGGCCGTTCTGGGCGGTGGCCCGCACGGTCGCTTCGAGAAATCCCTCGTTGGTCAGGCTGTTGAGCACCACGTCGACACCCTCGCCATCGGTGTCGGCAAGGATGTGGTCGGCGAAATCCGTACTGCGCGAGTCGTAAACATATTTCACACCCATTTTGCGCAGCGCCGCGCGTTTGTAGGTGCTGGCGGTCGCGAAGACGACGGCGCCGTGCTGCTGTGCCATCTGGATCGCGGCAAGCCCGACGCCGCCGCTGGCGGCATGAATGAGCACTCGGTCACCGGGCTTCAGCTGTGCCCAGTCGAACGCGAGTCGGGCTGTGAGTGCCGCAGCGGGAATGGTGGCCGCCGCTACCGGGCTCAGCCCATCGGGCACCGGCGCCAGCAACTGCGCCGGCACATTGAACCGGCTGGAGAATGCGCCCTGCATGAAGCCGTAGACGCGCTGGCCGACCTCGAGTCCCGTGACGCCGCTACCCAACTGGGTGACGATGCCGGCGAAGTCCCCGCCGATCGGTCCGGGGTCGCCCGGGTAAAGGCCAAGGACGTTGAGCACATCCCGGAAGTTGAGGCCCGCGGCCTCCACCCGGACCTGTACGTAGCCCTCGTCCGGCGGCGGCACGTCCGTCTCGGTCAGACGCAGGTTGTCGATCGCGCCGCGTTCGGTGGGCGCCAGGACGTAGTCGCCCGAGCGCGGTACCGCGAGATGACCGCTGCGCGCCCAATGCAGCAAGCGCGACGCCAGCAGCTTTCCTTGCCGCAGTGCGAGTTCCGGCTCCTCGATCGGTGTGGCGATCAGGTTGGCCAGTAGCTGCACCGCCTCCTCTGATCCGTCGCAATCGACCAGTTTGCAGCGCAGCGCCGGTTCCTCGTTGACGGTGGTGCGCCCGAACCCCCAGAGCGCTGCCTGCACCGGGTCGACCGGCTCGCCGGACTCGGTTGCCACGGCGTGCTCGGTGGTGATCCATAGTCCGCCGGGCAGTTTCACGCTGCCGTTTTCTGAGCCGCCCTGCACGGTGTGCACGGCGCTGAGCAGGTTGGTGATCTCGGCCTCGAGCCGCGCGGCGACATCGGCGCTCGACTCCTCTGCGCTGGGCGCCGTGCTGCGCCAGACGACGCCGGCAAACGGCACACCACGCTCGTGAGCCTGTGCCAACACCTGTCCCAAGGGCTCCGAATCTATAGTCCGGTCGAATGGGATGCAGCCAGGCACCATGTCGGCTAGTTCATCAAAATTGGCAATCAGCCAGGTGCCGTTCGAACCTGCGGCGCTGTCGCTCGGTGCCGGCGGCGGTACCTCGTGCCAGCCAAGGGTGTACAGCAGTCTCGTGGCATCACCGCCGAGCCCGCGCAGCAGCGCCTCCCGGGGCGCGCGTTTGACCGTGAACTCGCGAATCCCGCCCAGCTGGCGGCCATCCCGGTCGACGAAATCGAGGTCGAAGACCTGGGTCTCGCTGTCGAGCTCGCTGGTGTGCCACTTCGCGCGGCAGTAGAACCGCCGAGGCATCTTCTCGCGCAGCATGACTTGCCCGTACCGCAACGGCAGGAACAGATCGTTCACGCCCTGTTCGGCGGCGAGAAGTGCCGGGAACGCCGGGAATGCGACTCCGGTGCACAGGTCCATCAGCACCGGGTGCATCGGCTCGGTTCCAAGTTGTTCGGCGAGTTCTTCGCCGACGAAGATGTCGCCGATCGCTTCACCTTCGCCGAGCCACAGCGACTTCAGGGAGCCGGACCAGGTGGGCCCCCATGCCAGCTCCATGTCGGCGAAGGTCTCGAACAACTCCTGCGGACGCATGCGGTTGCAGCCGCTCGATTGCTTCGTCGACCGGATCCGCAGTCTCAGGAGCCGACTCGTCTGTGATGTCGGAGACGCCGGTGACGACAGTGCCGTCGGCGTTCAACGACCATTCGGCGCCGCGTTCACCGTACGGGCGGCTGTGCACTTGGAATTTCGACTCACCGCCGTTCTCCAGCGGATGCAGTGTCAGCTGTACCTCACGAGAAGCCTTCTCGGGCAGGATGATCGGCTCGTAGAAGAAGACGTCCTTCACCCGCGCCGGAGTACCGACTGCGGCCAACGCCATCGCCGCATACGTCGCCCCGGGGACGACAACGGTGCCGTAGATGACGTGGTCGGAAAGCCACGGCTGCGATTTGACGGACAACCTGCTGCTGTAGACGGAGTCACCGGAGGCGAGATCCTTTTCACTACCCAGGATTCCTGATACCGCAGGACCGTCGACGGAGATGCCGGACGACTTGGGCCAGAAGCGGCGGCGCTGGAACGGATAGGTGGGCAATTCGAGTCTGCGACGGGGCTGGCGATGCAGCGCAGCGAAATTGGGTCGGTGGCCGCCGACGTAGGCCCCGGCCAGCGCGTCGGCGATCTGGCGCCGATCGCCAACGCCTTTACGCAGCGAGACGATCGCCCGCGGCGCGGTCAAGTGCTCCGGCCAGACCTGCACCGCAGCCCCGGTCAACACCGGTTGCGGACCGACCTCCATCAACACCGAGCATCCCAGCGCCGCCACGGTGCGCACACTTTCGGCGAATTGCACCGGCTGGCGGGAATGCCGCCGCCAGTACTGGGCGTCAAGCGGGGTCTGGGCCGTGAGCACGGCGCCGGTGCGGTTGCAGACCAGCGGCAACGTCGGGGCAGCGAACTCCAACTGCGCTGCGTACGACTCGAATTCACCGAGCACCGGATCCAGCAATTCCGAGTGGAAGGCGTGGCTGGTCTCCAGCCAGGTGCAGCGGATTGCGTCATCGCTGCACGCGGCGACGATCTGTTCCAGATCATCGCCTGGACCCGACAGCACCGTGTTGGGGCCGTTGTAGGCGGCGACCGACACCCGAGGGAATTTCTCGGCGACCGCCTCGACGTGCTTGGCGTCGGTGAACACCGCCACCATTCGCCCACCTTCGGGCAGGCTGCCGAACATCCGGCCGCGCTCGGCCATCAGCCGTGCGCCGTCCTCGAGGCTGAACACTCCGGCCACACATGCCGCTGCGTACTGGCCCACGCTGTGCCCCAGCACCACGTCGGGCTCGATGCCCCACGACTGCCACAGCCGGGCCAGACCCATCTCGACGGCGAAAAGCGCCGGCTGCGCAAATGACGTGTGCCGCAACCGTTCTCCGGCCGCGCCGCCAGTTTCGCGATCGTTGGCGAACAGCACCTCCAGCAACGGATGCGGCAGTATGTCATTGACCGCGTCCGCGCAACGTGTCACGGTTTCGGCGAAAACCGGCTCAGCGTCGAACAACTCGCGCGCCATCCCCGGATACTGGCTGCCCTGCCCGGTGAACAACCACGCCGTCGTCGGGTGGTTCGTGTGCTCGCCACGTACGACACCGGGTCGCACGCGGTTTTCGGCCAGTTCGGCCAGGCCCTGGCACGCATCCTCGACCGAATCCACAACCAGCGCGGCGCGATGTTCGAAATGCGAGCGGCCCGTCCCGGCGGTGAGACATACGTCGGCGAGGTCGACATCCGGGTGGGCGTTCAACCACGCCTGATAGCGCTGCGCCAACGACACCAGTGCTTCTGGTGTCCGCGCGGACAGCGGCAGCACATTGACAGGCTGCTCGTGAGTGACCGGCTCCACGGACTCTGAAGCCACCGCGTCTTCCAGGGTCGCCGGTTCCTCGTCGGCGGTCGCCGGTTGTGGTGGCGCCTCTTCGATCAGCACGTGCGCGTTCGTGCCGGTGAAGCCGAAGGAACTCACGCCGGCGCGCCGCGGCCTGCCGTTGGGCTGCCACGGAATCGCCTTGTCCACGACCCGCACCGGCAGCGAGTCCCACGGGATGTGCGGCGACGGCTTCTCGAAGTGCAGGCTCTGCGGCAGCACTTCGTGCTGCAGCGACAACACGACCTTGATCAGACCTGCTGCCCCTGAGGCGGACTCGAGGTGACCGATGTTGGACTTCACCGATCCCATCAGTAACGGTCGGTCCGCGTCGCGCGAGGCACCGTAGGCGGCCGCGGCCGCCTGCACCTCGATCGGATCACCCAGCGGGGTGCCCGTCCCGTGCGCCTCGAGGTAGTCGACATCCCCGCCTGCCAGACCGGCGCGAGCCAGCGCCGCCCCGATAAGCCGTTGCTGTGCACCACCATTGGGCACCGTCAAACCACTGGATGCGCCGTCTTGGTTGACCGCGCTGCTGGGAATGACCGCGCAGATCCGATCGCCATCGCGCACCGCGTCGCTCAGCCTCTTGAGCACGAGGATTCCGCAGCCTTCACTGCGCACGTAGCCGTCGGCGGAAGCGTCGAACGTCTTGCATCGCCCGACTGGCGACAGCATCCTGGCGCGGGATGCGGCGATGACCGTCACCGGACTCAGCAAGACGTTCACACCGCCGGCCAACGCCATGTCGCAGTCACCGGAGTGCAAAGCCTGGCAGGCCTGATGGACGGCTACCAACGCCGAGCTGCATGCGGTATCGACGGCAACCGCCGGTCCTTCGAGTCCCAGCGCGAAGGCAACCCGACCGGAAATGGCGTTGAGCGCGTTGCCGGTGATGAAGTAGGGCTCGATCTTGTCGATCGACTCGGAGGACAGCAGATGCGCATACTCGTTGGCACCCACCCCCGCGAAGATGCCGGTTCGGCTGCCGCGCAAAGTGGACGGCGCGTACCCAGCCCTTTCGATACCCTCCCATACCGTTTCGAGCATCAGCCGCTGCTGCGGTTCGATCCAGACCGCCTCGCGCGGGGAGATGCCGAAGAATTCGGGATCGAATCCATCGATTCCGTCGAGGAATCCGCCGAAGCGCGTATAGGTCTTGCCCGGAGTCTCTGGATCCGGGTCGTAGAACTCGTCGATGTCGAATCGGTCCTCCGGCACTTCCCGGATCGCGTCGACACCGCCGGAAAGCACCTCCCAGAACGCTTCTGGGTCGGGTGCGCCGGGGAAACGGCACGACACCGCGATGACCGCGATCGGTTCGTCAGTACGCGTCGTCACCGCTGACGCCAGCGCAGGCCCCGATTTGGCCTGCTCGCTGAGCCCGAGCACGTCGCCGAGCAAGTAGTCGGCCGCGTCGGACAGCCGGGGGTGATCCATCACCAGGGTGACCGGTATCTCCTTGCCCACTCCTTGTTCCATGCGGCGCCGCAACTCGACGGCCATCAGCGAATCCATGCCGAGGTCGAAGAACCCCGCGTCCTCGCGGATCTCCGCGGCATCTACGCGCGTCACCTCTGCTACCGCGTCGCGCAGGTAATCCGTCAGAAGCTTCTTGCGCTGCTGCACTGGAGCATTGGTGAGCCGCTCGACCAGCTCGGACTTCCCAGACGGCGTCACGGCCGGCGTTGGGTCGGGTACCTCGCGCTCCAACTCCGACAGGAATGCCCGCCTGCCCGCTTGCTGGTAGAGCGGCAGGAAGCGAGCCCAGTCGATCCGGGCAACCACTCCTTGTGCGCTGCCCTGCGCTGGAACGCCCTGCGCCGAGGAAGCCGCCACGACATCGGCCAGACCCGCCAGTGCATCGGCAGGTGACATCGTCCGGACGCCTCGTTTATCCAGGCGCGCGCGAGACTCTGCGTCGGCCATGCCCGCCGACCACGGACCGAAATTGACGCTGATTCCAGAGATACCCTGCTCGCGCAGGCGCCAGGCCAGCCCATCGAGGAATGCGTTCGCCGCGCTGTAGGCGGTCTGACCGAACCCGCCCCATACCGAGGCGATCGAGGAGGTGCTGATGAAGAAATCGAGCTGCAGGTCAACGGCTGCTTCGCTCAAATGCCAAGCACCCCAGACCTTCCCGGCGAAGACCCGATCTACTTCGGCATCGTCCAGGGTGCTCAGTGGAGTGGTACCGATCTCCCCCGCGGCATGGACGATGCCGGCCAGCGGCGGTAGCTCAGCCTGGACGGTGGCCAACAGACGTGCGACGTCATTCGCATCGGCGACATCTGCAGCGACGACCCGTATTTCGCAGTCGTGCTGCTCGCGAAGCGCGTCGATACGCCGTTGCGCAGCATCGCTGGGCGGGCGTCGGCCGGTCAGCACCAGATGCCGGGCGCCGTGCGCGGTCAGGTATCCGGCGATTTCCAGCCCGATCGACCCCAGCCCGCCGGTCACCAAATACGTTGCGTCGTTGCGCAGTTCCAGTGGTGTAGCGCTCGGCTGTCCATCCCTTCGAACCAGCCGGGGAACATAGAGCGCTTGATCACGCAGGGCGATTTGGTCTTCACCACGCTGTTCAGCTACCACCTGGTTGACGAACCGAGACCATTCGTCGGCAGTGCCTTCACCCAGATCCGCCAGACCGCCCCACATTTGTGGAAGCTCCAGCGAGGCGGCGCGACCGAATCCCCATAGGCAACTCTGATCCGGCGACACGGTGTTCGCGTCGGTGACTCGCTGTGCGCCACGGGTCACCACCCAGATGGGTCTGCGTAGTTCCGCGGTGACCGCGGCACGGAAGAGGCGCCGCGTTCCGCCCAGGATTTGGTGTTGCATCCGCGACAGTGACCGCATCGACGGTGTGGTCTCGGAGTCGAGGGCCGCGACATGCACGATACGTAGCGTCGGATCGTCTGCTGCCGCAGCGCGCAACGCGTCTGCGAGCTGTTCCTCGTCCGCGTCGGACACCGGCAGCCCGAGGATCCGGTGCCGGTGCCCACGTGCGGTCAGCGCGTCGACCAACGGCTGAACCGCTGGAGAATCATCACCTATGAGAAGCCAGGTAGATTCCTCGCCGGCTTGCGCAGCCGAGACTGTGGTGGGCGATTTCTCCCAGCGAATCTCGTAGCGGTCATTGGCGATGGATTGGGATTTACGTTGCTGGTTGTGTTGCGCCGCAAGCTTGGTCAGCACATTCAGGGTCTGACGGTCGCCGCTCGCGCTGTCGAGTAGGGCCGCGAGTTCTTCGATCCGGCCGTCCTCAAGGAGACGGACGGCTTCGGTACGCGGTCCGCCAAGGCGCTGTTGTTGGTTCGGGAGCTCCCGATTGTCGCGATACCAGTACTCGCGACGCTCGAACGGATAGGTGGGTAGGTCGATCTTTCGCGCGTGCGCCTGCCGGAATGCGCCGAAGTCGGGCAGGTGGCCCAAGACGTACGCGTCGGCAACGGCTTCGGTGATCTGTCGGTGGTCGGCGGTGTTTCGGCGCAGAGACGTGATCGCCCGCGGTGCGGTGGCCGGGTCAGGCCATGCGCTCATGGCTGCGGCGGTGAGCACCGGTCGTGGGCCGATCTCGAGCAACACTTTGCAACTCAGATCGGCAAGGGTGCGTACGCTCTTGGCGAATTCCACGGGTTGGCGCGCGTGACGGCGCCAATAGGCGCCATCGAGTTTCACGCTCCTGCCGAGCGCGGTGCCGGTGCGGTTGTCAATGAGAATCCGTTGTGGCGTATCGAAATTGAACCGCTCCGCATATGACTCAAATTCGTCGAGAATCGGATCCAGCAGCGCCGAGTGGAACGCGTGGCTGGTGTCCAGCCAGTCACACCGGACGCCGTCGGCCGCCAGTTCAGCCACCGCCTTCTCCAGATCCTGTGCGGGTCCGGACAATACGGTGTTGGCACCGTTGTAGGCGGCGACCGACAGACTCGGGAACTCGTCGGTCAGGCTCTCGACACGCTCGGCGGCGGCGAACACCGCGACCATCCGACCACCCGCAGGCAAGCTGCCGAAGAGGCGACCGCGTTCGGCCATCAGCAGCGCACCGTCCTCGAGACTGAACACGCCCGCGACGCAGGCCGCCGAATACTGGCCGACGCTGTGGCCCAGCACCACGTCTGGCTCGAAGCCCCACGACTGCCAGAGGCGGGCCAAGCCCATCTCCACCGCGAACAAGGCGGGCTGCGCGTAGGAAGTCTGCCGCAGCGTCTCTTCGCTATCTGGGCTGTCCACATCGAAAATTACGTCCAGCAAAGGCTTTTCGAGAATGTCAGCGACCGCAGCCGCGCAACGCTTCAACGTCTCGGCGAACACCGGCTCGGTGTCGAACAACTCCCTGGCCATGCCCGGGTACTGGCTGCCTTGACCGGTGAACAGCCACGCCGTCTTCGGTGTGTCATGGGATTCTCCGCGAACCAAACCGGGCGCCGGGCGGTCGTCCGCGAGCGCGCCCAGCAGCTCGACGGCGGATTCTCTCGAATTGACCACCAACGCGGCCCGGTGCTGCAGGTGTGCTCGTCCCGCCCCGGCGGTGAAGCACACGTCCGCCAAGGTGGCCTCCGGGTGCGTGCTCAACCAGCTGCGGTATTGATCGGCGACCTGCACCAACGCGGCGGGCGTCCGGGCCGAGAGCGGGAGAATGCTGAACCGCGAAGCCGCCCCGGCGGCGACATCCAACCGCGGAGCCGCGGCGGGCTGCGCCGCTTCCTCGGGCGCTTCCTCGAGGATGACGTGAGCGTTGGTCCCGGCGAACCCGAATGAGCTGATTCCCGCGATGCGCGGCCGACTGTTGCGTTCCCAGGCGGTGGCCTCCTCGACGACCTCCACCGCGAGCCGGTCCCAGGGAATGTGGGGCGACGGGTTCTGAAAGTGGAGGTGCTGCGGCAGCAACTCGTTCTCGAGTGACAGGATGACCTTGATGACACCCGCGATACCCGCGGCTGCCTCCAGATGTCCGATGTTCGTCTTCACCGAGCCCATCAACAGCGGCTGGCCGGGTTCGCGTCCGGCGCCGAGCACCGCACCTGCGGCCTGGGCCTCGATCGGGTCACCCAGCGAAGTCCCGGTGCCGTGTGCTTCCAGGTATCCGACGTCGCTGGGTTCGAGGTCCGCGCGCTTCAGCGCAGCTGCGATAACCCGTTGCTGAGCAACGCCGTTCGGCACCGTCAACCCACCCGATGCGCCGTCCTGGTTGATCGCGCTGCCGCGGATCACGGCCCGAATCCGGTCACCGTCGCGAATCGCGTCCTCGAGGCGCTTGATGACGATGACACCGCAACCCTCGCCGCGCACATAGCCGTCCGCGGCCGCATCGAACGTCTTGCACCGGCCGTCGGGCGCGAGCATGTGCGCACTGGAAAACGTGATCATGGTCGCCGGTGTGAGCAGGACGTTCGCGCCGCCGGCCAGCGCAAGGTCACATTCTCCCAAGCGCAGCGCCTGGCACGCCTGATGGATTGCCACCAGCGACGAGCTGCACGCCGTGTCGACGGCGACCGCGGGACCCTGCAGTCCCAACCGATAGCTGATCCGTCCCGCTGCTGCGGCATTCGACGTCCCGATGGCCATATAGGCCTCGATCTCGGGGTAAGTCAGCTCGCCGGATGCCATTCCCAGGTAGTCGTGGGTGGCCAAACCCACGAACACACCGGTGTTGGTGTCAGCCAAAGCCGTCGGCGCGGTGCCCGAATGCTCCACCGCGCGCCACGCCGTCTCCAGCAAGAGCCGATGCTGCGGGTCCAACAACCTGACCTCGCGCGTCGACATACCGAAGAACGGCGCGTCGAACCCCGTCACGTCATCGACGAAACCCGCACGACGGGTCACAATCTTGCCGGGCACACCGGGTTCTGGGTCGAAGAATTCGTCGACATCCCAGCGGTCCTTGGGCACCTCCGATATCGCGTCGCGGCCCTCGCGCAGCACGTCCCAAAACTCATCGGCATCCGGGGCACCCGGAAAACGCGCTGCATAGCCGACGATTGCAAAACGAGGGGCCACCTCGGTCGGACGTGCGACGGATCCCATACGGTTGTCCTCCTTGTTTCGGCGGTGAGAATGCGACTCTGCGGGAGACCTACAGCGCGCCAAAAACAACGTCGACGGATACTATTGCACGTTGACCTGTGGTACGCGCGTCGTCCCGTTCGGGTTCGGTCGGCTCCGGGCGAACGGCGCTTGAACCTTGGGTATGTTGATCCCGCGATAAGTAATGTTGCCGGACTGGAGCCGGCCAAGCCTGGAGGACGCGTTTTGCGGATCGGGAAGATAACTGTTGGCGCACTTGATGAATGGTCGTTGAAACCGGGCTCGGTCACCTCTTGGCGTCCGACGCCGGCGGCTCAGGAAAATGCTCGACGCGCGCCGCTCAGTTCGGTGCCGATCAGCTACATGCAGCGCCAACATCTTCGTAACTACTGCGAACGAACAGCCGCGGGACTGAACTTCTCCCGGCAAATCATCGCTAGCTGTGAGGTGGCGGGCCAGTGCGACATTTCTGCCATGGATCACGCCCTCAACGCATACCTACGTCGGCACGACACGTTCCGCAGTTGGTTCGAACAGACCGGTGATGGAGAGTTCATACGGCACGCCATCAACGATCCGGCTGACATTGAATTCGTGCCGATCGATCACGGCAACATGACGGTCGACGAGATACACGCTCATGTCGTGGCCATACCGAATCCGTTGGAGTGGGGCTGCTTCGCTTTCGGGATAATCCAGAACGAGAGCCACTTCACTTTCTTTGCCGCCATGGATCATGTCCACGGGGACGCGACGTTGATCGGCACAACGATGTTGGAAGCCAACGGAATGTATTCGGCGTTGAGCGGAGGCGGTCAGGCACTCACGCTTCCCGATGCCGGTAGCTTTGACGATTTCTGTGTCCGCGAGCGTGAGTACACGTCAGCGTTGACCGTGGATTCGCCGGGCGTACGCGCGTGGATTGACTTCGCCGAGAACAATGGCGATGGCTTAACCGAATTCCCGCTTCCGCTGGGTAACCCGAACGAGTCGACACGCAGTGAGATGAGCTCTGAAGTGCTGATGAACGCGGCACAGACGGAACGCTTCGAATCGGCCTGCACGGCGTCCGGCGCGCGCTTCGTCGGCGGCGTGTTCGCCTGTCTCGGCCTGGTGGAGCACGAGTTCACCGGCGCTCTCACGTACTACGGGCTCACGCCGAGGGATTCCCGCACAGCCAGCGACAATTTCATGACGCAGGGTTGGTTTACCGGCTTGATCCCGATCACCGTCCCGATAGCGGCGACCTCTTTCAGCGATGCCGCATGGGCAGCGCAGGCTTCTTTCGATTCGGGCCTGGACATGGCGAAAGTGCCGTATTACCGCGTATTGGAGTTGGCGCCGTGGTTGAACTGGCCACGGCCGAACTTCCCGGTGTCGAACTTCCTGCACGGTGGCGCCGCTCCGCTCAACGCTATTCTCGCTGCCGCTGACCTAGGCCTTGCGAACAATATAGGGATCTACCCAGACGGCCGATATTCGTATCAGCTGACTATCTACATATTCCGATATGGCGAGGGAACGGTGATGGCGATCATGCATCCCGATAATCCGGTCGCCAAGAAATCAGTTGCCAGCTACATGAAGGCGATGAAGTCCGTGTCCGTACTGGTCGCTGACAGCGGGCACTGGGGACGCGTCGCATAGCGTGCAGCAAATCCGGGCGAGGGTGAGGACGATATGCGACGGCTAGCCGATGTTGTGGTGCGGTGGCCCTGGGCGGTGATAGGGGTTTGGATCGCGATTGCGGTCGCACTTCCGCTGACTTTCCCGAGCCTGAACGAGATGGCCCAGAGGCAACCGCTCGCGATCCTGCCCAGCGACGCCCCGTCGAGCGTCGCCGCCAGGCAAATGACCGAAGCGTTTGACGAATCGGGTTCGGACAACCTTCTCGTCGTTGCCTTTATCAACGAAACCGGGCTCAAGCCCGCCGACGAAGCCACCTATCGCAAGGTGGTGGACGCGCTGCGCGACGACGTGACAGATGTCGTGATGATTCAGGACTTCATCACCACACCGCAATTGCGCCCGTTCCTGACGAGCAAGGACAAGACGACCTGGGTGCTGCCGGTCGGCCTTGCGGGCGAGTTGGGCACGCCGCGTGCCTACGAGTCCTACAACCGAGTTGCCGCCATCGTGAAACACAACGTCGGCGCCGGCGGCCCACTTACGGTGCACGTCACCGGACCCGCGGCCACCGTCGCCGACCTCACCGTCGCGGGCGAACAGGATCGCCTGCCGATCGAGATTGCGATCGGCGTCCTGGTGCTACTCGTTCTGCTGCTGGTGTATCGCAACCCGGTCACCATGCTGCTGCCGTTGGCAGCGATCGGGGCGTCCTTCGTGACCGCACAGGCCGTGGTGGCCGGGGTCTCTGAACTCTTCGGACTGGGTGTTTCAAACCAGTCATCCATACTTCTGAGCGCGATGATTGCGGGCGCGGGAACGGATTATGCGGTCTTTCTCATCAGCCGCTATCACGACTATCTGCGACAAGGGGCAGATTTCGATGACGCGGTGCGGCGGGCGTTGATCTCGATCGGCAAGGTGATCACCGCATCCGCCGCCACGGTGGGAATCACTTTTCTCGGGATCAGCTTCGCCCGAATGGGGGTGTTCTCCACGGCCGGGGTGGCGTGCGCGATCGGGGTCGGGGTGGCATACCTCGCCGCAGTCACGTTGCTGCCCGCCATTCTGGTGCTGGCCGGGCCTCGCGGCTGGGTCAAGCCGCGGCGCGAACTCACGACGCGGTTCTGGCGACGTTCGGGGATACGGATTGTGCGGCGGCCGAAGGCGCACCTGGTTGGCAGCGTGCTCGTCCTGGTCCTTCTCGCCAGCTGCGCGACCTTGGTGCACTACAACTACGACGATCGCAAGGCCGTGGGACCCTCGGCCCCGAGTTCGATCGGGTATGCCGCGATGGAACGCCATTTCCCCGTCAGTCAGGCCGTGCCCGAATACATCCTCGTTCAGTCACCGCGCGACCTGCGCACACCGCAGGCCCTCGCAGACCTGGAGCAGATGGCACAACGGGTCAGCCAACTGCCGAACATCGGCCTTGTCAGCGGCCTCACCCGACCCACCGGAGTTGTGCCGCGGGAGTTCAGAGCCACCTATCAAGCGGGCATTGTCGGCGATCGGATGGCCGCCGGCTCGGCTGTGATCAGCGACAACACCAAGGATCTCAACCGACTGGAGAATGGGGCCGGCACGCTGGCCGCCAGCCTCAGCGATGTGCGTGCTCAAATCAACCGAATCGCTCCCAGCATGCAGCGTCTGATCGACGCGTTCTCGTCGATGCAAAGCCAATTTGGCGGAGACAGACTGGTCAGGGACGTCGAAATCGCTGCCAAGCTCGTGCAGAGCATCAATGCGCTCGGCAACGCCATGGGCGTGAACTTCGCGACCGTCAAGGACATGTTCGCCTGGGTGGGTCCGGTGCTGGCGGCGCTGGACGGCAACGCAATCTGCGATGCCAATCCCTCGTGCAGCGATACCCGCATCCAGTTTCAGAAACTGATCGCCGCGCGTGACGACGGACGCCTCGACCAGATCAATACTCTGGCCGGACAACTACAGGGGTTCGGAGACCGACAGACCCTCAATGCAACGGTGAAACAACTCAACGGTGCGCTCTCGAACTTCAGCTCGGCGGTGCGCTCCATGGGTCTGGATCGACCTGGAGGCCTGCAGGCGGGCCTGACCCAGGCCAGGCAGGGCGCCAACCGCTTGGCAGACGGGAGCAAGCAGGTGGCCGGCGGAGTGGACCAACTCGTCGGCCAGGTCAAGAGGATGGGTGCCGGACTCGATGAGGCGGCCGCGTTTCTGTTGGCGATGCGGAATGACGCGGCCGATCCGTCGATGGCGGGGTTCAATCTCCCGGCCCAAATTCTGAAACTCGACGAGTTCAAGGCGGCGGCGAAGATATTCATCTCGCCAGATGGCCACACGGCCCGGTACCTGGTGCAAACCACACTCAATCCGTTCAGCGCCGAAGCGATGGATCAGGTCAATGAGATCAGTGACACCGCTCGGAGCGCCCAACCGAACACCGAACTGGCGGACGCCACGATATCGATGGGCGGATTTCCCGCCGCGCTACGGGATACGCGCGACTATTACGAGCACGACATCCGTTTCATCATCGTCGTGACCCTCGTCGTCGTCCTACTGATCCTGATGGCGCTGTTGCGTGCGATTGTCGCACCGCTCTATCTGGTTGGCTCCGTGGTCATCTCGTACTTTGCGGCACTCGGTATCAGCGTCCTGACATTTCAATACCTACTCGGCCAGCAATTGCATTGGAGCGTCCCCCCACTGGCCTTCGTGGTATTGGTCGCGGTGGGCGCCGACTACAACCTGCTCTTTGTATCGCGAATGCGCGACGAGTCTCCGCACGGCATGCGTTACGGCGTCATTCGCACCCTGACGTCGACCGGCGGGGTGATCACTGCGGCTGGTTTGATCTTTGCCGCCTCGATGTGCGGTCTGATGTTTTCCAGCATCACCACCGTGGTACAGGGCGGATTCATGATCGGTGTCGGTGTCCTGCTGGACACCTTCCTGGTACGGACCATCACGGTGCCCGCCATGGCTACTTTGGTGGGTCGGGCGAACTGGTGGCCCTCACGCCTGAGCATGCAGCAGTCAGTGTCGCCGTCACCAGCCAAACGCGCCTAGCAGCGGCCGAGTCAGCACGCACACCTGATGTATGTGAAACTACGAAACGAAGCCGAGCGGCTCCCACGGCGCAGCCTGACAACGACTTGGAGCCGACGGATTCGACGAGCTAATACGGACGGAATGTGACCCCTACACCCCAGTCATCAATTCTCTCGATGCTGCACGGACGTGCCAGCCTGCGCCCCGACGACGTAGCATTCACATTCACCGATTACGTCCACGACCCGGCGGGTGTTTCCGAGAGTCTCACGTGGTCGCAACTATCCCGCCGAACATTGAATGTGGCACGCGAGCTCAGCCGTCATGCGTCGGTCGGAGACAGGGCAGTGATCCTGGCTCCGCAGAGCCTTGACTACGTTGCGGCATTCCTGGGATCCATGCAGGCTGGGCTGATCGCGGTTCCGCTCCCGTTGCCGCACCGCGGCTCGAGTCATGATCGGGTGAGTGCGGTCTTTGCCGATACGAAGCCCTCGGTTGTTCTCACGACGTCCGCGGCCGCGGAAGATGTCGGCGATTACGTCGATCAGTCGCGCATGGACACTGCGCCAAAGATCGTCGAGATCGATTCGTTGAATCTGGATGCCGAGGGCGGAACAAGCCTTTCGACAGCTGATTTGCCGAGCATCGCGTATTTGCAGTACAGCTCGGGTTCAACCCGACTGCCGACCGGGGTCATGCTCTCGCACCGCAACCTCACGGTGAATTTCGAGCAGCTGATGCGGAGCTTTTTCGCGGACTCCAAAGTCCCATCGGACGCCACGATCGTGTCGTGGCTGCCCTTCTACCACGACATGGGTTTGGTGCTGGGAGTCTGCGCACCAATCCTGAGCGGCCAGCGCGCCGAGCTGACCAGCCCTGTTTCGTTCTTGGAAAGGCCGGCCCGGTGGGTGCGTTCGCTGGCCGAGAATCCCCATGCGTGGTCGTCGGCGCCCAACTTCGCCTTTGACTTGGCCGCCCGCAAAACAACCGACAGCGACCTGGTCGGGCTCGACCTCGGTGGGGTGCTGGGCATTATCAGCGGCGCCGAACGTGTTGAGCCGGCCGACGTTGCAACGCTTCGTCGATCGGTTTGCGCACTTCAATTTTCGGGACCACATGATGCGTCCTTCATACGGCTTGGCGGAGGCAACGGTCTTCGTGGCGACTGGCACCTGGAGTGAATCGTCGCCGGCGGCTCACTTCGATGTCGGACGAGCTGGGCGCAGGCCGCGTTCAGCCGTGCGCAGCCGGGGAAGGCACGGCGCTGGTCAATTACAAACTGCCGCAATCTCCCACGCTACGGATCGTCGACAGCGACACACATCGCGAGTGCACGCCGGACTTGGTCGGCGAGATCTGGGTGCATGGCGAGAATGTCGCCGACGGCTACTGGCGCAAACCACCAGAGGAGCAGCTCTGCTTCGGCGCAACACTTGTCGACCCTTCGCCTGGCACGCCTGACGGGCCGTGGCTGCGAACCGGCGACCTTGGCTTCATCTACGAGGGCGAGTTGTTCATTGTCGGCCGTATCAAGGATCTGCTGATCATCCGCGGGAGTAATCACTATCCCGAGGACATCGAGGCGACGGTCCAAGAGATCACACGTGGCCGGGTCGCGGCGATTTCGGTTCCGGTGAACAGTACCGAGAAGCTGGTCACCGTCATCGAGGTCAAGAAGCGAGGAAATTCCACGGTGGAGGCGATGCACTGGCTCAGCGGGGTCAAGAGCGATGTCACCTCCGCGATATCCAATGCGCACGGCTTGAATGTCGGCGATCTCGTTCTGGTACCGCCCGGGTCGATTCCCACCACGACGAGCGGCAAGATTCGGCGCGCCGCCTGCGTCGAGCAGTACCGGCAGGACCAATTCATTCGGTTGGACGCCTAAGCCCAGCCGGCGTGCGCAGCAGCGGCCGATGGCACAGGCGTCGGCCGGATAGGCGGAGTAAGGTCTGGTTCAGTCCAGACGCGTAGTCGACCAGGCGGGAGTGGGAATGCGGAGACTGCTCGCAGTGGTCACTGCGCTGGTAACCGTCGGCGCCACAGGGTGTTTCGGGTCCGGGATCGCGGCCGCCGACGACACGCAGGCCGGCTGGACGCCAGACCACGGGGCACCGGACAACGGGCCACCGCCGCTGGGGACGCAGGGGCGGGGATACGCACTGGGGGGCGCGCACGTTCTGGGTGTTCCCTACGACGAGTACATAAAGCGCACGGGCGCCGACTGGTTCCCGGGACTGGATCGGCAAATCGTCGACTATCCCGCGGGTCAGGTTCAGGGGCACACCCTGGAACGATTGTTTCCAGGCATCGGCCAGCTGGATGACAGCTTGTTCCCAGGCCTGGGTATCGACGGCCCCAGCATCGGCGAGTCGGTCGACGAGGGTGAGGGCAACCTGGAAAGGGCGATCCGCAACGGTGGTCCCGGGACCACGATCGGCCTGTCCGAGGGCGCGATGGTGCTCAATGCCGTGCAGGCGAAGCTCGCCAATGATCCGACCGCGCCGCCGCCGGACAAATTGAGCTTCGCAATGTACGGCGACCCGCTGGCCCGCCACGCCTTCGGTGAGAGTTTCCTGACCCAGATGTTTCCCGTCGGCAGCGTCGTTCCCTCGCTCGACTACCGCATACCGCCCCCGGTGGAAAGCCAGTACGACACCTATCAATTCGTCTCCGCATACGACAGCATCGCCGACTGGCCGGACAGGCCGGACAACTGGATGTCCCTCGCCAATGCGGTCGTGGGTCTCGCGACCGGTCACACCGCGGTGGCGTTCACCAAGCCGAGTATGGTGCCGCCGCAGAACATCAGAACGACGGTCAACTCCAAGGGCGCGAAGACAACGACGTATATGATTCCCGAACAGCACCTTCCGCTGGTTATGCCCTTCAAATATCTCGGGGTGCCGGAAGACACGCTGAATCAGCTTGACGGGGTGCTGAAGCCGATGGTGGACGCGGGATATTCACGAAACGACGATCCGCTGACCGCTCCGATCACAGTGGATCCGGTGAACGGCTATGACCCGGCGGCCGTCACCGCACCGGCCACTCAGGCGGCCTTTGGCGGCGGCGCCGATCCTATTTCGCAGCTCCTCGCCGGTGCCCAGTACGTGTTGAATAACACGGGCGGCTAGAGTCCGGCAAGCCCCACGACGAGCAACACGCAGCCGACGGCTGCCAACAAGATGCTGACCGCGCGGCGGCGTCGCGCCCGCAGCCAGTCCTGCAGCGCCGACAGCGTTGCGCGGGTCCGCTCCGGGGCCACCACGTAGGAAATCAGCGGGATCTCTACGAACCCGAAAGCCACCACGTTGAACAGCAGCAACGCGCCGACCTGGGTCGCGGCCGCGGCACCGGAAGCGACGATGAGCGCCAGCACGGCGAGATAGTCGACGGATGGCAGCGCGATGCCCAGGCCGGCGACGCCCGCCGTCCACAGTGAACTGCCGTTGGCCAGTTGCCGGGTGCGCGTCGCCAGCGATCCGAACTTCCCTTCGACTCGGTCCTCAGCTCCGTCGCCACGCCTCCCCATCACGCCCGAAGCCACCACCGCGGCGTTGACGAGCAGCACCAAGCCGACGACGATCTGCACCCTTGGCAGGGTGAAATGGGCGGAACCCAAGGCCGGCCGCAGGATGAACAGCACGATCATGCCCACCGTGATGCCCATCGCGAAGCCGCCGGCGAGGAAGGCGAGTAGTTGATGCAGCGGCCGGGGCCGATTGATCATCAGGACCGTCATGCCGATCCGGAACGGCTCGAGGCTGACGGCAAGTGCCATCGCCAGCACGGTGATCCACATGGATGAGCGCCGGAGTGGCTGGGCGGCCCTAGATCAGACCGAGTTCGGTGACCGCGGTGCGCTCATCGACCAGCTCAGCTGTGGTCTTGTCGATCCGGGAGCGGGAGAACTCGTCGATGTCCAGTCCCTGGACGATCGTCCACTCGCCGTCCTTGGTCGTCACTGGGAACGACGAGATGATGCCCTCCGGAACGCCGTAGGAGCCGTCGGAAACGACGGCCATCGACACCCAGTCACCCTTGGCGGAGCCGAGCAGCCAGTCCCGGGCGGCATCGGTGGTCGCCGACGCGGCCGAGGCGGCCGAGGAGGCACCGCGCGCGTCGATGATCGCCGCGCCGCGCTTGGCGACCGTCGGGATGAAGTCGTTCTCGATCCAGTCCTGGTCGTTGACGACCTCGGCGGCGTTCTTCCCACCGACCTCGGCGTGGAACACGTCGGGGTACTGGGTCGCCGAGTGGTTGCCCCAGATCGTCATCTTCTTGATGTCGGTGACCTTGGCGCCGGTCTTGCGGGCCAGCTGCGAGATCGCCCGGTTGTGGTCGAGGCGGGTCAGCGCGGAGAACCGGTCCTGTGGGATGTCGGGCGCGTTGGTCATCGCGATAAGCGCATTGGTGTTGGCCGGGTTACCGGTGACGCCGACGCGGACGTCGTCGGCGGCGACCTCGTTGAGCGCCTTGCCCTGCGCGGTGAAGATCGCGCCGTTGGCCTCGAGCAGGTCGCTGCGCTCCATGCCCGGGCCGCGTGGACGGGCACCGACCAGCAGAGCGAGGTTCACGCCGTTGAAGATCTTGCTGGCATCCGCACCGATCTCGACACCCGCGAGCAATGGAAACGCGCAGTCGTCGAGCTCCATCACGACACCCTCGAGTGCCTTGAGGGCCGGCTCGATCTCGAGCAGCCGCAGCTCGATCGGGCGGTCCGGGCCGAGCAACGAACCGCTCGCCAGGCGGAACAGCAGGCTGTAGCCGATCTGCCCGGCGGCGCCGGTGACAGCGACCTTGAGGGGAGTTGCGCTCACGTCAAATGCTCCTTGGAATGAGAAAGGTGTCGCGACGAAACTAGCGCACAGTCACCAGCGCCAAACCTCCGGTCCTCAACCGCCCGCGCGTAGCATTGTCCGAGGCTGCATTGGGCCTGCGCGGCGACGGGAGGTTGACCGATGCCTTCGTTCCGGGGCGCATTGCCTCCCGCCCTCCGACCTGTCCGAACTAAGCGCACCGACCCGGACGCCAAGTCCATCCACGTGCCGGTCGCACGGGCGATGGTCGACTGCGGCGTCTACGTCGACGGCAAGCGGCTGGCCGGCAAGTACACCCACGCCGCGGCGCTGAACAAGGTGCATGAGCTGGAAGCGGAGGGCAAGGACGCGTTCGTGTGGATCGGACTCCACGAGCCAGACGAACACCAGATGATGGCCGTCGCCGACGTGTTCGGCCTGCACGAACTGGCCGTCGAGGACGCGGTGCACGCCCATCAACGGCCGAAGCTGGAGCGCTACGACAAGACGCTGTTCCTGGTTCTCAAAACGGTGAACTACGTCGAACACGAGTCGGTGGCCCACGCCAGGGAGATCGTCGAGACCGGGGAAATCATGGTCTTCGTCGGCGCCGATTTCGTGGTGACGGTCCGGCACGGCGAGCACGGAGAGTTGGCCAGCGTTCGTAAGCGCCTAGATGCCTCCCCCGCGACCATGAAACTGGGCCCGTACGCGGTCATGCATGCGATCGCCGACCATGTGGTGGACGGCTACCTCGACGTCACCGATCTGATCGAGGTCGACATCGACGCGATGGAAGAGGACATCTTCTCCCCAGGCACGCACACCAACATCGAATGCATCTACCTGCTCAAGCGGGAGGTCGTCGAACTGCGCCGGGCGGTCAACCCGCTGACGCTCGCGCTGCAGCGACTGGGCACCGACCACAACGACCTGATCTCGATCGAGGTGCGGCGCTACATGAGCGACGTGCTCGACCACAACATCCAGGCCTCCGACCGGATCACCAGCTACGACGACATGCTGAGCTCGCTGGTGCAGGCGGCGGTCGGCAAGGTCGCGATGCAGCAGAACGTCGACATGCGCAAGATTTCGGCATATGTGGCAATCGCGGCGGTGCCGACGGCGATTGCCGGCATCTACGGGATGAACTTCGACTACATGCCCGAACTCAAGGAGGTGTGGGGTTACCCGGCGGTGCTGCTGGTGATGTTCTGCGCCTGTTTCCTGCTGTACCGGACGTTCCGCCGCAACCACTGGCTTTAAGTCGGACGCGGACCCCATCGCCGAAACGGAATTCCGGCAGGCCCGTTCTCGCACTTTCTCTGCTGGAATTCCGTTTCGCGGCAATTCAGCTCGGCGCTGACGCTCTGCGGCCCGGGTCGAGCACATCGACGCCGTCGGTTCGCCACGCCTCGCGCATCGCCTCTGCACCCTTGAGCCGCACCCACGCCGCCTCTGTGGCGGTGATCGGGATTGCGGACAGCACCACAACCGGAGCGAGGGGCGCAGGCAGTACCACCTCGCCAATTCCGCTGTGGCCCAACAGGAAAGCGGTGAAAGGGGCGCCCTTCCATAGCGGGGCACCGAGGTCGACGAGTGCATCGGTCGCCAAGACCAGACCCTCGACGACGGGCGCGGCGGCCAACACGGCCACACTGCGGGCGAGCCCCGCGGGTGAGGATCCGCGCAGCGCAACCGTCACCTCGGCGCGGGGGCCGCGGAGCGGATCGGCGGCCACCTCGGCCGGGTCGGTCATCGGATGGCGCGAACATCCAAGGGACACATAGTGAACGACCCCGTCATCGTCTGGACCGAACCGCAGCACGTCGATCGCCTCGGTGCCGAGAAACGTCACACTCGCGGCGTCGGGCTCGCCACTGATTCCCGCTGCGAAGTGCGCGCGCAGGTGAGCGCGGACCTCGCCGAGGACAGTCACTCCGCGGGAGGTGTTGTCTGCTCATCGCGCGAGTCACCCTCCGGCGGGATGGTGAGGTTAGCCCCGGAGTCGGCATCGAAGATCACCAGCTTGCTGGTGTCGAAGGTCAGCTCGACCGTCTGCCCAGGCGACACCTTCGACTCGGTGGAAACCCTTGCCACGAACTCGTTTTCCACGACACCGGACTCGGCGGCCAGTTCCGCCAGCTGCGCGGCGTGAGCGCCCGCGCCCTCGATGGTGAAGTGGACGTACTTGTCCGCACCGAGCGATTCGACGAAGTCGACTTTCACCTCGAAGGTCAATCCCCGGATTCGCGCATAGGTGTCGATCAGCGAGGCGTCCTCGAGATGCTCGGGCCGGATTCCGACGATCACATTGTTCGGCGTGTTGTGCTGCGCGAGCACATCCTGCACCTCTTGGGTCAGCATGGCTTCGCCGAACGGCAGCTTGAGCCCGACATCGGTCATCGTCCCCGGGAAGAAGTTCATTGCAGGCGATCCGATGAAACCAGCGACGAACAGGTTTGCCGGCCTGGCATACAGCTCCTCCGGCGTCCCGATCTGCTGGGCCTCCCCCGCCCGCAGCACCACGACGCGATCGCCCAGCGTCATCGCCTCGGTCTGGTCGTGCGTCACGTAAACCGTTGTGGTGCCCAACCGGTGCTGGAGGCGGGCGATCTCCGACCGCATCTGCACACGCAGCTTGGCATCCAGGTTGGACAGCGGCTCGTCCATCAGAAACGCCTTGGGGTCACGCACAATCGCACGGCCCATCGCCACCCGCTGGCGCTGGCCGCCCGACAGTTGGGCGGGCTTGCGATCCAAAAGTTCGGTGAGGTCGAGGATTTTCGCGGTTTCCTCGACCTTGGAGGCGATTTCGGCCTTCTTCATCTTCGCCAATGTCAACGGAAACGCGATGTTCTGACGGACCGTCATGTGCGGGTAGAGCGCATAGGACTGGAAAACCATCGCGATATCGCGGTCCTTGGGCGCTTTCTCGTTGACCCGCTCGCCGCCGATCCGGAGTTCTCCCGAGGAGATCTCTTCCAGCCCGGCAATCATGTTCAGCGTCGTCGACTTTCCGCAACCGGACGGGCCGACCAGGATGATGAACTCGCCGTCGGTGATGGTGACTGAGAGATCCTTCACGGCCGTGGCGCCGTCGGCGTAACTCTTTGTCACCCGGTCCAACACAATCTCGGCCATCGAACTACCCCTTTACCGCACCGGACGTCAATCCAGCGACGATCCGTCGTTGGAAGATCAGAACAAAGATAATGATCGGAATCGTGATCACCATGGCCCCGGCCGCGATTGATCCGGTCGGCTCCTCGAACTGCGAACTACCGGTGAAGTTCGCGATCGCCACCGGCGCGGTGATGGCCCGCTGGGTGGCCGTCAATGACAAGGCGAGCAGCAGGTCGTTCCAGGCGAAGATGAACACCAGAATCGCCGCCGTGACGATTCCCGGCGCCGCCAGCGGGGCGATCACCTTGCGGAACGCCTGAGCCGGTGTAGCGCCGTCCATCTTGGCCGCCTTCTCCAAATCCCAAGGGATCTCCCGGAAGAAGGCCGACAGCGTGTAGATGGCCAGCGGCAGCGCGAACGTGATGTACGGGATGATCAGGCCGGGCCAGGTGTCGAACAGCCCGATTTTGCGCCACAGGTTGAAAATCGGTGTCACCAAAGAGATCTGCGGAAACATCGCGATCAGCAGGGCGACACCGACGAGCAGTCTCTTGCCCGGGAAGGTGAGCCGGGCGACGGCGTAGGCCGCCATGCCGCCGACGATCACCGCGATGACCGTGGTGATCAGGCCGATGCCGATCGAGTTGATCAGCGCCGAACTGAACGCATTGCCGGAGAAGATGCCCTTGTAGTTGTCGAACGTGATCTCGGACGGAATCAGCTTGCCGTCCTTGACCGTTGACGTCGGCTTGAGTGACAGCGACAGGATCCACAGCACCGGGAACAGTGCGTAGACGATCACCAGGATGTTGACGACGGTCCATCCCGTCGCCCGTCCGGCGCCGACCCGTTCAGGCATTTGTCAGCGCCTCTCCTCGTCGGATCCGGGTGCCGACGCGCCGAAAATCGTGATGTAGATGAACGCGATGATCGCGACGGACAGGAAGATCAGCACGCTGATCGCCGACCCCAGGCCCAAGTTGAACGCCTTGAACAGGTTGTCGTAGCCGAGGATCGACACCGAACCGGTGTTGTTGGCTCCGCCGGTGAGCACATAGATGTTGTCGAAGATGCGGAACGCGTCAAGCGTGCGGAACAGCAGGGCGACCAGGATCGCCGGCTTGATCAGCGGCACAATGATTTTGAACAGCCGCTTCCACGCCCCGGCGCCGTCGACCTGCGCAGCGTTGAGCAGATCCTGTGGCACCAGCGCCAGCCCCGCGAGCAAAAGCAGCGCCATGAACGGCGTGGTCTTCCACACCTCGGCGAGAATCACGATGGCCAGCGACGGGATCTGTTCGGTCAGCGGCGCGCTGCCCTCCGGCAGCAGGTTGGCCAGATAGCCGGTGCCCGGCGTCCAGGCGTAATACCAGCTGTACGAGGCGGCGACGGTGACGATGCCGTACGGAATCAGGATCGCGGTGCGCACCACGCCCTTACCGAAGATGGTCCGGTGCATCACCAGCGCCAGCGCCATTCCGAGCACGAACTCGATAGTTACCGAGATGACGGTGATCGCCAGCGTCACGACGAACGCCGTCCACCAGTACCGGTCGGTGAGCACGGTCTGGTAGTTGGCGAACCCGACGAACGCGGTGTCGTCGGGTGCGGCCAGGTTGTAGCGCTGCAGGCTCAGCCACACCGCGTAGCCGATCGGGTACGCGGTGACGGCGAGCATCAGGATCACCGCGGGGGCGATCAAGATGAACGCCAGTCGGCGGTCGGACTTGCGATTCTCGCCGGTGCCGCCCGCCGGTGCAGTCGCGGTTTCGGGTGCGTCCACGGTGGCCGTCACGGAATCAGCCCCTTACCGTCGATGGCCTTCTGGACGACATCGGCCAACTCGTCGGCCGTCTTCTCCGGATCGATGTCGGTGATCGGCGCCAGCGTCGCGGAGATGCGGGTGGACACGGCCTGGTACACGGGCGTGGCCGGGCGCACCGCCGCGTTGGTGAGCTGTTCGCGGATGATCGCGTACTGCGGGTACTTCGTCTGGAAGGCCGGATCGTCGTACAGCGAGGTGCGAACGGCCGGAAGCCCGCCCTCGACCGAGGTGTACCGCTGGTTCTCGACATTGCGCAGGCAGCGCACCGCCTCGAACGCCTCGGCCCGGTGCTGGCTGGTCGGGGCCACCGCGAGGTTCAGGCCGCCGAGCGTGACTCTTGCCGGTTCGCCTTCCTGCACACCGGGATAGGGCGCGAACCCGAACACCTTTTTGCTCGCCTCGTAGGCGGCCTCGAACTGCTCGTCGGTCGGCGAGAACGTGCCGACGTCGTTGATGCTGCCCGCCAGCGCGGGGTCCTTGTCGAGCGGCAGGAAGCTCACGCCGCCCTTGACGGCGTTCTCGAGCATCGACGGCAGCACGAACGGCCAGTTCACCTCGAGCGCCGCTTTGCCCTGCTCCAACGCGAGGCGCGCGGTGCCCTCATCGGTCTGGGTGATCGACGGGTCCGCGCCGGGCGCGGTTGCGACGGCCTTCATGATCTGCAACGCCCTGACGGTGGCCGCGCGGTGCTCGGGCGTGTCGGTCAGTGTGACAGTCTTACCGTCATCGGAAAGCACTTGGCCCCCAGCGCTTTCCAGCAGCGTGTTGAACAACACCACGAGGCCCTCGTACTGCTTGGCCTGCAGCGCGATCCAGCTCGGCTTGCCCTCGGCGTGCAGTCGAGTCGCCTCGGCCACCATGCCGTCCCATGTGGTCGGCGGCTTCTCCATCAAATCCGCGCGGTACCAAAGCAATTGAGTGTTGGTCGTGATCGGTGCGGCGTACAGAGTGTCCTGCCATTTAGCGGTTTCCAGCGGCCCGGGCAGCGTGTTCGTGGTGGCGTCAGCTTCGGCCTGACCAGACGGATCATCGGAGAGCGGCAAGGCCCAGCCCGCCTCGGCGAACTCGGCCGTCCAGACGACGTCGAGGGCCATCACGTCAAGGGTCTTGTCGTTGCCAGTCAGCCGGCGGGCCAGTTGCAGGCGCTGTGCGTCGGCCTCCTTGGGGAGGCTGATCTGCTGGATGGTGAAGCGGCCGCCAAGCTCCTCGTTGCACCGCTTCGCGACGGCGGTGAACGTGGCCATCTCGCTGGCCGGTGTGTAGTAGTTGATGACGATTCCGCCACCGCCCGAACTGCACGCGGTCACCACGGATGCCGTCGTCGCGGCGGCCAACGCCGCTGCACACAGCCGACGTGCGCGCACCACCGGCCTCCCGTCCGCGGGAAACCTCCCGCGCCAGAACCGTAGAGCCAGGTGCACGTGATTTGCAACACTTCACCGCGGCGCGTCGGCAGCCGCGTCACGATCGTGACCTGCGGCAGCGCCGGTTTCGGCGCGTTAGATGGTCAAGCGCGCCAGCAGATCCCGGCCCTGCTCGGCGTTCTGCGGGTCGCACAACACGTCATAGCGGCCCGCGACAAGTTGCATCGTCGAGCTGAAATCTCTTGTGCCACGAGCCATCGCGTACGGGATCGCGGATGTGATCAGACCGAAGAAGACGCCTGCGATCAGGCCGGTAATCAGCGAGGCCCACGGGTTTTCGCTGAAGAAGCCCAGGATCAGGCCGATGAACAGACCCAGCCAGGCGCCGGTGAGCACTCCGCCACCGAGGACCTTGGGCCAGCTCAACCGACCGGTCACGCGCTCGACCTGCATTAGGTCAACGCCGACGATCGTCACCTGCTGGACGGGAAATTCTTGATCGGAGAGGTGGTCGACCGCACGCTGCGCCTCGGCGTACGTCGGATAAGAGCCGATCGGCCATCCCTTCGGCGGAGTGGGCAAGCCAACCGGTCCACCACGTGCCCTGGATGTCGGCGCGCCAGGTGTCACGCCGGAATTCTGTCCAGGCTGGAACGGACTGGTCATCGATCCTCATTCTCCTCTATCGGCGCCGCGAATTCTCCCGGCCTCTCAAGGTCAACGCGTTGGCGCGGGTGATGGTGCCCCGCAGCCACACCGGCCACGGGTACCAGCACATACGCTAGGTTGAACAGCATGACAAATCCGGGCGGGGACTCCTCCGAAACGCCAGCATCCGACTCCGGTTCAGCGTCGTCGGAGCCGTCATCCGGCGGCTATGAGCCACCACCGATCGAGCAGCAGTCGCAGCCTCCGGCTGACGCAGGCGCAGAGACTCAGCAGACTCCCCTTCCCACCGAGCAGTTCACCCCACCGGGTCAGCCCACCGAGCAGTTCACCCCGCCGGGATACGCCCCGCCGTCGTCCGGCTACGAATCACCGCCGGGTTATCAGCCGCCCACCGACTATCAGCAGCCCGGTTACCCGGCACCTGCCTACCCGCCCCCGCCCGCCTACCCGCCGCCGAGCTTCCCCGCGCCGGGTGCCCAGCAGGAGGGCTACCCGCCGCCCTACCCCGACCCGTCGGCCTACGGCGGGCAGCCGAATTACGGTGCCCAGTCCTATCCCCCACCCCCGCCACCGCAATACGGCGGCGCGCCGGGCTATCCCCCGCCATCGTCGTATCCGGCTCCGGGGTACTCGGGTGGCTATGGGCAGCCGCAGCCCGAGACCAACAAGATGGCGATCTGGTCGCTGGTGGCCTCGCTGATCGGCATCTTGTGCACCGTCGGCTCCCTGGTGGGCATCGCGCTCGGGGTGATTGCGCTGAACCAGATCAAGGAGAACCGTCAAGGCGGCCACGGGCTGGCGATAGCCGGCATCGGGGTCGGAGTCGCGACGCTGATCATCAGCATCATCTGGACCGCCTTCGCATTCAGCATCTGACGTGACCAACCCGCCCGAACAGCCGTTCCGCGGCGCCGAGTACCCGCCTGTGGAGCAGTCGGCACCGCAGGCGGATCCGTACGCGGCGGTCGACTACCCCACGGGTTACGCACCATTCCCGCCGCCGGTCTACCCGCAGCCCACCGTCGGCGGGTACCCGACCGGGTATCCGGGTTATCACCCGTATGACCCGTACCGCCAGGGCAAGCCGCCCGGCACCAACGGCAAGGCCATCGCGGCGTTGGTCATCGCGGTGGTCGGCCTGACGTTCTGCGGGCTGCCGTCGATCGGCGGCCTGATTTTGGGAATCATCGGGATGCGCGAATGCAAGCGCACCGGTCAGGACGGCTACGGAATCGCGTTGGCCGGGGCCATCATTGGCGGACTTGTGACCGTCCTCTGGGTGCTGTATCTGGTCGTGGTGGTGGGCATCTACGCCAGTGGATTCCAGTGGGCGCCATAAGTTTTCGCTCCTAGGACGGCGGCCGGAACGGTTCGGCCTTGCGCGTCATTCCTGCCGCGCGGCCCTTACCGGCGATCACCAACGCCATCTTGCGGCTGGCCTCGTCGATCATCTCGTCGCCGAGCATCACCGCGCCGCGGGCCCCTCCCGCTCCTGAGGTGTGCCAGTCATAGGCCTCGAGGATCAGCTCGGCGTGGTCGTAGGCCTCCTGACGCGGGCTGAATATCTCGTTGCCCGCGGCGATCTGGTCGGGATGCAGCACCCATTTACCGTCGTAGCCCAGCGCCGCAGACCGGCCTGCCACCCGCCGGAACGCGTCGACGTCGCGCACCTTCAGATACGGTCCGTCGATCGCGGCGAGGCCGTGCGTGCGGGCCGCGACGAGAATCGTCATCAGCGCGTGGTGGTAGGCGTCGCCGACGTCGTAGCCCTCGGGTTGCTCCCCCACCACCAGGGTGCGCATGTTCAGGCTGGCCATCATGTCCGCCGGACCGAGCACGAGCGCCTGCACCCGCGGGCCCGCCGCGATTGCGTCGACATTCGACAGCCCCTGCGCGTTCTCGATCTGCGCCTCGATGCCGATCCTGCCGACCGGCAGCCCGTGCGTGGTCTCCAGCTGACTCAGCAGCAGGTCGAGCGCGTGGATGTGGGATACGTCGGTCACCTTCGGCAGCACGATGAGGTCGAGTGAGGCGCCCGCGGTCGACACCACCTCGATGACGTCGGCGTAGGTCCACGGCGTGGTCCAGTCGTTGACGCGAACGCCCCGCAGCTGATCCGACCAACCGGGTTCCGCCAGCGCCATCGCCACCTGAGTGCGAGCCTCGGCCTTGGCATCGGGAGCGACGGCGTCCTCGAGGTCGAGGAACACCTCGTCGGCGGGCAGCCCCTTGGACTTCTCGATCATTTTCGCGCTGCTTCCCGGAACCGAGAGACACGTTCGGCGGGGTCGATACCGGTTTTCCACAACCACACTCTCTACCCTTTGAGTCATGGCGGCGGTGAACAGGGTCTACGCAGCCCGGCTCGCGGGGATGGTGGTCTTGGGCCCCGACGGCGAGTCCATCGGCCGTGTCCGCGACGTGGTGATCAGCATCAGCATCGTCCGACAACAGCCCAGGGCGCTCGGGCTCGTCGTCGAGCTGCACTCCCGTCGACGCATCTTCGTCCCGATCGGCCGGGTCACCGCCATCGAACCCAGTGCCGTCACTCTGACCACCGCCAACGTGTCGCTGAAGAAGTTCTCCCAGCGACCCGGCGAGGTGCTGGTGCTCGGCCAGGTGATCGAGACACGGGTCCGGGTGGACGACCCGGAACTGCCCGAGCTGGCCCAGGTCGACGTCGTCGTCGTCGACCTGGGCATCGAGCAGACCCGGACCCGCGACTGGGTGGTCACCCGGGTCGCGGTGCGGCCACTTGCGCGCCGGCTCGGCCGCCGCAGAAACATCGACATCGTCGACTGGCAGCTCGTGCAGGGCCTGACCCCGTCGGGACTGGCAATGCCTGGGCAGGGCGTCGCGCAGCTGCTCGAACAGTTCCGGGGCCAGCGCCCCGTCGAGGTGGCCGAGGCGATCCGCGAACTGCCGGACAAGCGCCGCTTCGAGGTGGTCAGGGCCCTCGACGACGAGCGGCTCGCCGACGTGCTGCAGGAACTGCCGGAAGACGAGCAGGCCGAAGTGCTGCGGCAGCTGGAGCCGGAGCGCGCGGCCGACGTGCTCGAGGCGATGGATCCCGACGACGCCGCCGACCTGTTGGGCACGATGACACCTGCCGACGCCGAGCTGTTCCTGCGCCGGATGGATCCCGAGGACTCCGAGGACGTGCGGCGGCTGCTGAGCCACTCACCGAACACCGCGGGCGGCTTGATGACCTCCGAGCCGGTGGCGATCGCACCCGACACCACCGTCGCCGAGGCGCTGGCCAGGGTCCGTGATCCGGATTTGACCCCGGCGGTGGCCTCGCTGGTCATCGTGACGCGGCCGCCGACCGCGACCCCGACGGGACGTTATCTGGGCTGCGTGCACCTGCAGCGACTGCTGCGCGAGCCGCCCGCCGCCCTGGTCAGCGGCATTCTGGACACCGATCTGCCCACCCTGAGCCCAGAGGACTCGCTGGCGGCGGTCACCCGTTACTTCGCTGCCTACAATCTGGTCTGCGGTCCGGTGGTCGACGCAGAAAACCACCTTTTGGGCGCGGTGTCCGTCGATGACTTGCTCGACCATCTGCTCCCTGACGACTGGCGGGAGCGCGAGGAACCCGAACTGTCCGGCGCCGTGCCAGATGTCGCCGGCCGAGCGGCTCCGGAAGGGGTGACATGAGCGAATCGTCGGCGCATCAACGGCTCGACACCCCGCGCACGTCCCGGCGCCGATTCAGCTTCAATGTCGACGCGGATGCGGTCGGGCAGTTCAGCGAATCCATTGCGCGATTCCTGGGCACCGGGCGGTACCTGCTGTGGCAGACCATCCTCGTCATCGTCTGGATCATGCTGAATCTGTTCGCGGTGAAACTGCGCTGGGACCCCTACCCGTTCATCCTGCTCAACCTGGCGTTTTCCACGCAGGCCGCCTATGCGGCTCCGCTGATCCTGCTGGCGCAGAACCGCCAGGAGAACCGCGACCGGGTGTCGCTGGAGGAAGACCGTCGCCGCGCCGAGCAGACCAAGGCGGACACCGAATACCTGGCCCGCGAGCTGGCCGCGCTCCGCCTGGCCATGGGCGAAGTCGCCACCCGTGACTACCTGCGCCGCGAACTCGAGGAACTGCGCGACCTGCTGAACGAAATGGCCCCGACGGCGCCCGCCGACGGCAGGGACGGCGCAGCCAAATCCCATGCAGGCGATCGCCGCAGCAAAAAGCGAGGTTGAGCCAGGTCAGCCAATGTCGTAACGCGTGCCGTGTCGACTAGGTATGGTGACTTGGTTCACAAGCCACCTCTAACTTAGGACTGTTGAGTGCACATAGGGGGAGGGGCCGCCCTCGAGGCAGTGCGGCGACAGGCAACGCGGGTAATGCGTACGCCCGCGTTCGGCGTTGCCGCCATCGCCCCCCTGGTCTTCGCAGGAGCCGTTGGCGCTTCGGCACCGTCACCGTCCGCGCCCGTACGCGATCCCGCAGTGACGCCGTTGGCGGCCGTCGGCCCCTCGCCCGGCGACCGGTCCGGTGCTTCGGTGGTCGCGGTCACCAAGTCGCCGTCGGCGTTCCACATCGCGTCGACCACCGGTATCTCCGGGCCGCCGCCCGCCGTGGTGGTCAGTTCGCCTGGGATGCTTCGCATTCCGATGGTGGCGTTGAACGCCTATCGCAACGCCGAACGCATGATGGCATCCGCTTTTCCCGCATGCGGTATCAGCTGGAACCTGCTCGCGGGCATCGGCCGCATCGAGTCCATGCATGCCAACGGCGGCGCCACCGACGCGGGCGGCTCCGCGGTGCGACCCATCTACGGGCCGGCGCTGGACGGCACCTTGCCGGGCAACGAAACCATCGAGTTGAGCCGCAGTTCCAACCGGGTGGTCTATGCCCGCGCGATGGGTCCGATGCAGTTCCTGCCGGGCACCTGGTCGCGGTACGCCGCCGACGGCAACGGCGACGGCAAGGCCGAAGTGCAGAACGTTTTCGACTCGACGCTGGCCGCGGCACGCTACTTGTGCAGCGGCGGGCTGAAACTGCGTGATCAGTCCCAGGTGATGACCGCCATCCTCCGGTACAACAACTCGGTGGCGTACGCCCAGAACGTGCTGGGCTGGGCGGCCGCCTATGCGACCGGCGTCGTCCCGGTCGACCTGCCGCCGATCACCGGGCCGATACCCGCGATCGGCGTCGCCGACGTGCACCTGGACAACTACCAGGGCCTCGGGCCTGGATTGCCTTTGAACGTCCTCGGACTGCCCGCCAACGACCCGCTTTCCGTGGTACCGCTGTTCGACTTGGGCCGCACGGATGTGGCGAGCCAGATGGCGAACGGGCCGACGTTCGGGCCGCTGCCGGGCCCGGCGGAGGCGGCCCCGCCGATGATGACGCAGCCGGACCCGGCACAGAACCTGCCGCCGTGGATGCAGCCGGCGCCGTGGATGCAGCCGGCGCCGTGGATGCAGCCGCCGCAGCAGCAGCAGAACTGCGCGGTGTTCTGCATTGGCACCAACCCACCGGCCCCGGTGCAGCCGCAGCTGCCGCCCGCGGCACTGCCGCCGGGTGTCTTTCCTCCGGCCGCACCGCCCGGGATCGCACCGCCCCCGATGGCCGGAATCGCGCCACCGCCTCCGGGCGTCGCGCCGCCGGCACCGGCACCGGGGCCACTCGGACCCCAAGGCGTTGGACCGGCGCCCGGCCCGACTGCCTGACCCGAGCCGCGCCCGCGGGCGAATCGGCTCGACGGAGTCCGCCTACACTCGGCGGTGATGTCAGAACGTCCCACTGAGCTGGAAACCGCCGTCCGCGCCGGGCTGGCCAAGGTGATCGACCCCGAATTGCGTCGGCCGATCACCGAACTCGGCATGGTCAAGAGCGTGAGCGTGGACGCCGAGGGCGGCGTGCACGTCGAGGTGTATCTGACCACCGCGGCATGCCCGAAGAAGACCGAGATCTCCGAGCGAGTTGCCGCGGCCGTCGCCGACGTGCCCGGCACCGGCGCCGTCAAGGTCAGCCTCGACGTGATGAACGACGAGCAGCGCACCGAGCTGCGCAAGCAACTGCGCGGCGACGCCCGCGAACCTGTCATCCCGTTCGCCCAGCCGGGCTCGCTGACTCGGGTGTACGCGGTCGCGTCGGGCAAGGGCGGGGTCGGCAAGTCCAGCGTGACGGTGAACCTCGCCGCGGCGATGGCGAGCCGCGGGCTTTCGGTGGGTGTGCTCGACGCCGACATCTACGGGCATTCGATCCCGCGGATGATGGGCACCACCGACCGGCCCACCCAGGTCGAGTCGATGATCCTGCCGCCGATCGCACACGACGTGCGGGTGATCTCGATCGCCCAGTTCACACAGGGCAATACTCCGGTCGTGTGGCGCGGGCCGATGCTGCACCGGGCACTGCAGCAGTTCCTCGCCGATGTGTACTGGGGTGACCTCGACGTGCTGCTGCTCGACCTGCCGCCGGGCACCGGCGACGTCGCGATCTCCGTGGCGCAGTTGATTCCGGGTGCCGAGATCCTGGTGGTGACGACGCCGCAACTGGCCGCGGCCGAGGTCGCCGAGCGGGCGGGCGCGATCGCACTGCAGACCCGTCAGCGCATCGTCGGCGTGGTCGAGAACATGTCGGGGTTATTGCTGCCCGATGGCACGACGATGCGGGTGTTCGGTGAGGGCGGCGGCCGCCAGGTCGCCGAGCGGCTGACAACAGCCGTCGGCGCCGACGTCCCGTTGCTCGGGCAGGTTCCACTGGATCCTGCGCTCGTCGAGGCGGGCGACTCCGGCGTGCCGCTGGTGCTCAGCGCGCCGGATTCGATCGCGGGCAAGGAGTTACGCAGCATCGCCGACACGCTGTCGGCCCGCAAGCGCGGGCTGGCGGGCATGTCGTTGGGTCTGGACCCGGCCGGCCGCTGAGACCGCAAGCGCCGAAACGGAATTCCAGCAGGCCTTCACTCGACATTTTCCTGCCGGAATTCCGTTTCGCGGAATCTAGGTGGCGTCGCTGTCGAACGGCGTCGTGAGCGGCTGCGGCGGTGCCGTAGGCGTCGGCGGCGTCGGCTCGGCGGGGGCCGGCTGGGGCGGCGGCTTTTCGTCGGGCTTGTCGAACTTGCCGGTGAAAATCGAGTCGTCGCCGTCGAGTAGGTGTTTGGTCAGCGCGGCACGCGGAGTCATGCCCCGCAGCTTGCTCAGCTCACCCAGCGGCTCGCGAAGATCGTCGAATTCCGGGCCGAGGTCCTCACGCAGCTGATTGGTCGCCCCGCTGATGTAGTCCCGCGCCTGACGGAGCGCGCCGGAAGTCCAGCGGATGGCGCCGGGCAACCGCTCCGGTCCGAGGATCACCAATCCGGCGACCACTAGGACCAGCATCTCGCCCCAGCCGACGTTGGCGAACATTACGTGCTGTTGTCGGCGCCGGGGTTGACGGTGAGCGTCACGGGCCGGCCGTCGCGGACCACCTCGATGGGGGCGTCCTGGCCGATCTTCAACAGCCGCACCGCGACAACGAATTCGTCGGCGTCGGCGACCTTGCGGTCCCCGACCTTGACCACAACGTCGTTCTCCAGGATGCCTGCCTTCTCGGCGGGCCCACCGGCCTTGACGTTGGCCACCTGAGCGCCCGACGCGAGGTCGTTGCTCACCGACCGGGCGGTCAGACCCAGCGTCGGGTGGGCGATCTTGCCGTCCTTGATCAGGCCCTCGACGACGGCCTTCACCTCGTTGACCGGGATAGCGAAGCCGAGCCCACTTGCGCTGTCGGACAACGACTTACCCGCCGTGTTGATGCCGATGACGTCGGAGTTCATGTTGATCAGCGGGCCGCCCGAGTTGCCGTGGTTGATCGCCGCATCGGTCTGCACTCCGTCGATCACGGTGTCGGTGTCGGAGCCGTCGCCGGATAGCGGGACGGGCCGGTGCAGCGCGCTGATGATGCCCTGGGTGACGGTGCTGCGCAGGCCGAGCGGGGCGCCTGCGGCGATCACTTCGTCACCGACGTGCAGCTTGTCGGAGTCGCCGAGCTTCGCCACGGTGAGGTTGTCCACGTTGTCGACCTTCAGCACGGCCAGGTCGGTCTTCGGGTCGCGGCCGACCAGGTTGGCCGGCACCGACTCGCCGTCGTTGAAGACGATCGACAACTTGTACAGGCTTGGGTTGGTGGCGGCCTCGGAGATCACGTGGTTGTTGGTGACGATGAAGCCGCGGCCGTCGACGACGACCCCGGAGCCCTGCGCGCCCTCCGAATCGCCCACCGCTTCGACGGTGACGACCGAATCCGCCACCGAGGCGGCGACCTGCGCGAATCGGCCGGTCGGCTGTTCGGAGCCGCCATCGGTGGACAGCGTCACCTTCGACGTGGTGAACGCCTCGACCACTTCGGCGGTCTTGCGGCCCACCCAACCGCCGGCGAAACCGATCACCAGCGCGATGATCGCCAACACCGCCAGCGCGACATAGGACACCCGGCCGCCGAACAGCACGTCGCGCACCCCGAGCCTGCCGATGTTCGCCGCGGCAGGCGCGAGGACGGGTTGCGGCATGGCCGGCGTACCGAGCGCGGCCGCGGCGCCAGGATCGCGCCACGGGTCGTCAGGCTCCTGCGGCTTTCCCCTGTCGCGTTCGGCCTCCAGCGCGCCGATGTCAGCGGGATGGCGTTGAAGTGTCTCGCCGGCGCCGTTGGGCTTGCCGAAGGCCTCTTCGAGCACCGGGTCGGGCGGCTGATCGGTCGGCGTGAACTCGCCCTGGTCGCGTTGGCGTTCCAGCCCCACGAAGGAGCCGTTGACGCCTTGGGGCCTGCCGAACGCCCGAGTGGTGTTCGGGTCGACCGGCGGGCGCGAGACAGGGCGGGGCGCCACCCGGTGGCTGCCTTCGGACTGGTCCTGCTTGGTCACCCGTGTATCACTCTCTATTTGATCGCCGCGAGTAGCCGGCGCGAGCCGGCGCTTGATTTTGCTTCCACCCTACCGGCGCTTGCGCCGGTCGCGGATGGTGTCATCAGCAAACTGAGTCTGATCAGCGTCGCTGGACTGGACCTGCGGAGCATCTTGAGGAATCTGAGACAACAGGCCAAGTAGCGAACTGGGGATGGCGATCGGACAGGAATCCCGCAACGCGGCACGGGCCTGCCGTTGGGCGTCCACTTCGGCGGCGCACTGCGGGCACAGGGAGAGGTGGTGCGCCGCGCGCAGATGCGCGGTCATCCGCAGCTCACCGTCCACGAAGGCGGCGATCGCCTCGGTGGACAGGTGTTCTGTGGATCCGAACTGACGCGGCCCTACCGGCGCATCACTCTGCGAGGCGAACTGCGTGGGCAGCCAGGAGAACGCGCGGCGAAACACATGCCCCGGGTCGACCATCGCCCCGCTCCTCTCGGCCCATCAACCATCGCGATAGAAGGTGCTTACTTGAATGTAGCGCGGGACACGATGCCCGACACCCATGAACGGTCAGGCTGACCTGGCCGTGTCGCCGGAATGGCGCGCCAGGTAGTCCCGCAACGCCTGGCGACCGCGGTGGATGCGGCTACGCACCGTCCCCAGCTTCACGCCGAGGGTGGCGCCGATCTCCTCGTAGGACAAACCTTCGATGTCACACAGCACCACCGCCGCGCGGAACTCAGGAGGCAGCGAGTCGAGCGCGGCCTGCAGGTCGGGCCCGAGCCGCGAATCGTGGTAGATCTGCTCCGGGTTGGGCTCGTCGGCAGGTACCCGGTCGTAGTCCTCGGGCAGCGCCTCCATGCGGATGCGACCGCGCCTGCGCACCATGTCCAGGAACAGGTTCGTGGTGATGCGGTGCAACCAGCCCTCGAACGTGCCGGGCTGATAGTTCTGCACCGACCGGAAGACGCGAATGAACGTCTCCTGGGTCAGGTCCTCGGCGTCGTGCTGGTTGCCGGACAGCCGGTAGGCCAGGCGGTACACCCGGTCGGCATGCTGCCGCACCAGTTCATCCCACGACGGCATTGTCGCCTGGTCACCGGTGGCGTCGAAGACCGCGGTGCCCTGCGGCTCGTCGGAAGGCTCTACCCAGTCACCGTCGGTGTACCGCTCCACGTGGGACATCGATACGGGGGCCAGATGAGCGGCCGTAGTTGTTGTGGTCGTCGGATCCTCCAGATCGCAGCGCTCACCGCTTATCGGTAACGCGACATCGACGGGAACACGACGACCGACACGGTTATTCCCAGAGCGCCAGCTTCCGCCGTGTTCCATGCGAGTACCGTCCCCGACCGTAGTGTGGCTGGCATATGAGCCGACTGAACTTTCCCTGAGAAAGCTGGCTGCCCCACATCAACCAGGGCAAACCAGCCGATTTCAGCGTGATTTGGGCGTTGCGGCGCGGGCGTGTCGCGGTGGTGGCCGAATGGGCACCGCTCTACGCTGCGGACATGGCCGATGACCCGGCGAACCAGCCGCAACCCAGCCGCGCCGAGTCGATCGTCACGCACGCCGAACAATCGATCTCCGAGGACGCCATCGTGGCCGCGGCGCGCGACCGCGCCGTCGAGATCGGAGTCGGCGCTGTCACCCCGGCGGTCGGGGCCCTGCTGAGCGTTCTGGCCAAGCTCAGCGGCGCAAAGGCGGTCGTCGAGGTCGGCACGGGAGCCGGGGTGAGCGCTCTGTGGTTGCTCTCCGGCATGCGCGAGGACGGCGTGCTGACGACGATCGACGTCGAGCCCGAGCATCAGCGCATCGCCAAGCAGGCGTTCACCGAGGCGGGCATCGGGCCGTCGCGGACCAGGCTGATCAGCGGACGGGCCCAGGAGGTCCTCACCCGGCTGGCCGACGAGTCCTACGACCTGGTCTTCATCGACGCGGATCCGGTCGACCAGCCGGATTTCGTCACCGAAGGCGTGCGACTGCTGCGTTCCGGCGGTGCGATCGTCGTGCACCGGGCGGCGCTGGGCGGACGCGCGGGCGACGCGAAGGCACGTGATGCGGAGGTCACCGCGGTGCGGGAGGCCGCGCGGCTGATCGCCGAAGACGAGCGGCTCACGCCGGTGCTGGTGCCGTTGGGCGACGGTCTGCTGGCCGCGGCCCGGGACTGGCCATCGCCCGAAAAGTAACTCCTCGATACCCGCGATCTTTACGCAATCCTGACGGCCATCTGCCTTGACGGTCGGCTAAACGCGCGTTTAGCATACTAAACATGCGTTCAGTTGACGATCTCACGGCCGTCGCCAGGATCCGCGACGCCGCGATCGACCAGGTGGGCCAGCACGGATTCAGCGTCGGACTGCGGGCCATCGCGCAGGCCGCCGGCGTCAGCGCCGCACTGGTGATCCACCATTTCGGGTCCAAGGAAGGCCTGCTTCGGGCCTGCGACGAGTACATCGCCGAACAGGTCCGCGAGGCGAAGACCGAGTCGCTTCGGTCTACCGATCCAGCCTCCTGGCTCAGCGCGGTGGCCGAGATCGACACGTACGCGCCGATGATGGCCTACCTCGTGCGCAGCTTGCAGTCCGGCAGCGATCTCGCCAAGGAGTTCTGGCAGCGCATGATCGACAACGCCGAGCAGTACCTCGAAGAGGGAGTTCGCGCCGGCACCCTCAAGCCCAGCCGAGACCCGAAGGCCCGCGCCAAATTCCTCGGCATGATCGGCGGCGGCGGGTTCCTGCTCTACCTCCAAATGCACGACAACCCGACCGACCTGCGCGCAGTGCTGCGCGACTACGGCGAAGACATGATGCTGCCCGCATTGGAGCTCTACACCCACGGCCTGATGGCCGACTCGACGATGTATGAGGCGTTCCTCGCGCAACGCGAACAAGGCATTTCGTTCAGCAATACGACTGAAGGAGATCTCGATGACGGCAACGTCCCTGCAACGGTCTAGCACCGCCGAAGGCGCACAGCTCGCTGTCGAAATCCGGGGCCTGACCAAGTCATTCGGCCGCACAAAGGCCTTGGACGGACTGGACCTGACGGTTGCGCCGGGTGACATCGCGGGCTTCCTCGGCCCGAACGGCTCGGGCAAGTCGACCACCATTCGCGTGCTGCTCGGCCTGTTGCGCGCCAACAGCGGCACCGTGCGGCTGCTGGGTGGCGATCCGTGGCGCGACGCGGTGGCGCTGCACCGGCGCATCGCCTACGTGCCAGGCGATGTGACCCTGTGGCCCAACCTGACCGGTCTGCAGGCCATCGACTTCCTGGCGCGCCTTCGCGGCAACGGCGTGGTCGACACCCGCAGACGCGACGAGCTGATCGAGCGGTTCGAACTCGACCCGCACAAGAAGGCCCGCACCTACTCCAAGGGCAACCGCCAAAAGGTGGCGATCGTCGCGGCATTCTCCACCAACGCCGAGCTGTATATCCTCGACGAACCCACCTCGGGTCTGGACCCGTTGATGGAGAAGGCTTTTCGGCGGTGTGTCGAGGAGGTCGCCGATCGCGGCGCCGCGGTGTTGTTGTCCAGCCATATCCTCGCCGAGGTTGAGAAGCTATGCGACAACGTGACGATCATTCGCGCGGGCCGTGCGGTGAAATCCGGCACCCTCGAGGAGCTGCGCCACCTGATGCGGACAACCGTGTCGGTGCGCACCAGGGACGACAACCGAGGACTGCAACAAGCCGACTTCGTCCACGACTTCACCGATCAGGACGGTCAGGCCCGGTTCTCGGTGGACCGCACCGAATTGGACAGCGCCATGGCGCAACTCACCGACCTCGGCATCGTTGAGCTGACGGTGACGCCCGCGTCCCTCGAGGACCTGTTCCTGCGCGAGTACCAGGGAGCGGATACGATGAGCGTCCCGACACTTGTGCCACGTGCAGGCAGGCACCAGGCGATGCCGGTGGCCTCGCCGTTCACCGGTGTCGGCAGCATAATCAGGCTGGCGCTGCGTCGCGACCGCGTCCGGCTCAGCGTGTGGGTTGCGGTCCTGACATTGACCATGGTGTACGCACCGAACGCCATCAAGCTCGCCTACCCGGAGGAGGCGCAGCGGTTGGCGCGCGTCAACCTGCTGAAGACGCCCGCGGGAATGATCTTGGGCGGACCCATGTTCGGCGTCAACGAGACCGATCTGGGCGTCATGATGGCCAACGAGCTGATGCTCACGCTGATCGTCGCCGCCTCGATCCTGTCCATTCTCACGGTGATTCGGCATACCCGTGCCGAGGAGGAGAGCGGTACGGCGGAATTGGTGCTGTCATCGGTAGTCGGCCGCTATGCCCGCACGTACGCCGCCTTGATACTGGTCGGCGGTGTCAACGCGGTGCTCGCGGCGACCATGACCGCGGCGATGGCCGCGACCGGCTTCGGTGTCGTTGACACCGCGGCAATGTGCCTCGGCGTTACCGGGGTGTCGATGGTGTTCGGTGCCGTGGCGGCGGTCACCGCCCAGCTCTGGCGGCAGGCACGCACCGCGACCGGCGCTGCGATGGGCGTACTTGCGCTCGCGGTGCTGGTGCGTGGAATCGGCGACGTCATCAACAATTCCGGCAGCGCGCTGTCCTGGTTCTCCCCCATAGCGTGGGCCCAGCAGATGCGGCCATTCGTCGATCTGCGGTGGTGGCCGTTCGCCTTGCTGGTCGTGCTCGCCGTGGCGCTGATGGGGTTGGCCGCCGCGCTGGAGAGCAGGCGGCAGTACGACGCCGGCGTCATCCCGTCCACCGGCGAGCACCCGAACGCCCACCCGATCAAGAGCGTGTTCGGCCTGCATGTGACGCTGCAACGCGGTCAGACGATCGGGTGGACCGTCGGATTGTTCCTGTCCGGCTTGGCATTCGGATCGATGACGAAGTCGCTGCTGGACGCGGCGAAGGAGAACGAACTGCTTCAGCGCGTGTTGGCCCAACAGGGCACCGACGGCGTGTACATGACGATGACGCAGTTTCTCGCCGCCGCGGCCACCGCCTACGTCGTCGCCGCAGTACTGCGCGTGTCGATCGACGAACAGTCGGGCCTCGGCGAGGCCGTACTCGCAGGTGCGGTGTCACGCTGGCGGTGGCTTCTGACCGCGGTCGCGGCTGCGATCGTCGGGTCGACGGTGCTGATGTTCTTCGCCGGCCTGGGTAACGGCCTCGGCGCCGGCATCACCATCGGCGAGCCGCAGATCATCTGGCGGCTGACGCTTGCCGGTGTGGCCTTCGTGCCCGCAATGGCGGTGATGGCCGGAATTGCGGCGTTGGCGGTGGCGCTGCGTCACACCTGGATCGGTTGGCTGGCAGTGACTTTCGTCATCATCTCGCTGTACCTCGGCGCCTTGCTGCGGCTGCCGCAGTGGCTGCTCGACGGGTCACCGGTCGGCCAGACCAAGGCGCCGACCGAGTACTCGGCCGTCGCGCTGACGGTCATGGTCGTCGTCGCGATCGTGCTGTCGCTCGTCGCGGGCGCGATCTATCGCCGTCGCGACGCAATCTGAGCAATTGAAAGGAGGAATCGTGAAGATCACTATTCAAATGTTGGCGTACACAATAGGCAGCATCGTCTTCTTCGCGGTGCTGCTGTTCTGGCCCGCCGGCACGTTCGACTACTGGCAGGCTTGGGTTTTCATCGCCGTGTTCGTGGTCGGCACCATGATCCCGACGATCTATCTGGCCGTTGCATATCCGGATGCGTTCAGACGGCGAACGCGCTCCGGCCCGTTCGCGGAGAGCCGAATGGCGCAGAAGCTCATCAATGTCGGCATCATCCTGACAACTGTCGCCGCTGGCGTGGTCAGCGCCGTTGACCACAGGTTCGCGTGGTCGACGGTGCCGACGGCAATTGTCGTGGTCGGCAACGTGCTGGTCCTGGTCGGACTCGGGCTGGCCGAACTCGTGGTCGTTCAGAACAACTACGCGGCAGCGACGATCACCGTCGAGGAGGAGCAGCCGGTGGTATCCACGGGGCTGTATGGCATTGTGCGCCATCCGATGTACGTCGGGGCGCTGATCCTGATGGTCGGCATGCCCCTTGCCCTTGGCTCCTACTGGGGCCTGCTGACGCTCATCCCCGGTGTCCTGGTCTTCGTGGCCCGTATCACCGACGAGGAGAAGGCGCTGCGTCAGGACCTCGCCGGCTACGACGAGTACACGGAGAAGGTCCACTACCGCCTGGTGCCCGGGGTTTGGTGACATGAAAACTCTTGTTCAGGCAGCACTTTCGGTCCCCATAGGTCTATTGATATTCGGGCTGCTGGTGTTCTGGCCGGCCGGCACATTCGACTATCGGCAGGGATGGGTCTTTATCGCTGTGTTCGCCGTCGCGACGCTGATACCGAGCGTGTATCTGGCGGTGAAGAATCCCGAAACCCTGCGCCGACGCATGCAGGCCGGCCCAGGCGCGGAGACACGACCCTTGCAGAAGCTCATCAGCGCCGTCGCGTTCGGGTCGATGGCCGCCATGATTGTGGTCAGCGCCTTGGATTTTCGCTTCGGGTGGTCGACGGTGCCCGCAGCTGTTTCGGTGGTGGGAGACGTACTGGTAGCGGTCGGGCTCACCATCGCGATGCTGGTGACGATCCAGAACGGCTATGCCGCAGCCAATATCACCGTCGAGTCGGGCCAGCGGCTGTCGTCGACGGGTTGGTACGGGTTTGTCCGGCACCCGATGTACTTCGGAAATGTGATCCTGATGATCGGCGTCCCGCTCGCGCTCGGCTCGTACTGGGGTCTGCTTTTCGTGGTTGTCGGACTGGTGGTGCTCGCTCTTCGCATCAACGACGAGGAGGCCTTGTTGACAACGGAGTTGGCCGGATACCGCGACTACATGCACAAGGTGCACTACCGGCTTCTGCCCTACGTGTGGTGAGGGCGCGCCGCTCGCCACACCACGAGGAACACCGAGATCGACATCGAGGCCGACCAGAAGCGGCTGCGTGGCCTCAACTTGGCCGTCCTGGCCTGAACCGCGCTCAGCCCGGCCTGTCAGCGATCTCGCGATAATGATTGCGAGCATCGATGATTTCTCTCCGGCGTGACGCCACCAGGTAATCGGGCGACCGAAGACTGAGATCGTGAGTATCGCAATCAAATCCCGCAGCGTTGAGCATTGTTCCCGCGCGCTGCGACGCGCTGCCTGTCAGGCCGAAATGGCTCATTAGCTCGTTAACCTGCAGGCCGCCTCCGTACAAGTCGAATACATCGTTGACCTTGCCGATCACCCACACCACGGCAGCTGCAGCGGTTTCCGGCCGGCCCTTGCGACGAAACACCTCCGACCCGGCGGCGGCGATACGGCCCAACAGGCGTCGGCACGCGGTGCGGCACTCGACGTCCAGTAACTCGTCGCAGCAACGGTCGGTGAGGTCCAGGACTTCCTGGACGCGATCCACAACGTCGTCGGGAATGCCCTTCCACTGAAACGGTTCATCGGGCAGAGGGTCGTCATCGAGGACGTCGAGCGCGGCGGATCCACCGACCTGGCGGGCAAGCTCGTCGAGCCCCCACCGCGCGATCTCGGCGTCGTCGGGGTGGTGCCGCACCCCGGCGGGCCCGACGCCCATTGCGGCCAGAATCGCCTCCGCGCCCTGCGCTCGATCCGAGCGAATCATTTCCTGATACACCGGCTCCCAATGGTCGACGGCCGAAAGTGCCTCCTGGGTCAGCTCTGACCGAACGCCAACCTCGGTGTGAGCGAATCGGATGAACGCACGCAACAAGTCCGGTGCCTTGGCGAGATATTCAGCGGGCGCAACGACCTTGCGTGGCAGCCAATCGTCGAGCAAGATCTCGACGCGCACGGAGCTCCATTTGAGCGGCGTACCTGGGCCGTAGTCGGTCCCGTACCAAAGCAGGGTGTCGAGCAGGTCGCGGTGATCGTTGTCGTCCAGCGGCGACCCAAACGGCGAGGCAAAGAATTTCGCTGCGATCGCAGCTCTATCCTCGTCGCTCCACTCGGTCCTGGGGTATTCGAGATCCGCCGGCAGGCAGTCCACGGATGATCCACTCGACCAATGCGCGGCAACTCGGCCAGTCCTCCGTTTCGAACGGGGGAAATGTGATCGCCCCGCGCTTGATTGCATCGTCGACCCACACCCGCGCATCTGCGAGATTCAATTCTTCCCAACAGGTGTCGGGATCGTCACTTAGCTCGCGATACTTCGCTTCGACACGCTCTAGCGAGTCCGGAATGACGAACGCGTCCTTCACCAGCGTTCCCATATTGTGGTCGATGTAGGCAATGCAAGTGAGTTCGTGGCCACCCGGCAGTCGCACACCGAGCATGATGTTGTCCCCGTCGTCGAGGACGTGAACCATGCGAACGGCCCGGTAGGTCTGCGTCTCCGACAAGTTGGCGAGCCAGATCGGTTCGACCGGGGGGCGGTTGGCGAGCTCCCGTCGAATGCGCGCGACCAGCAGCTCGTTGTCACCGGCTAACTCGGCGAACACCGCAAGTAATGCAGTGGTCTCCTCCCCGCGGACGTCGATCAACGAGGCTACGACGTCGTCACGGGTGATCGCGTCGGGATCCTCTGATGACTGCGCGAACGGGTTGTGACGCCGCGGATCGGTGAGAAGCATCAGCGAGCTCGCGAAGCCGAGTAGGGCCAGCGGATCGCGCTCTGCGAGTGCGCGTTGAACGGGAGCAAGGAAGGAAAGCTCGTCCGGATGACGCCAATGCCCCCGCGCCGCAGGCCTGGTTCGCCGCCGACTGGTTTGTGACTTGCCGCGCCTCGCTCTTCGCCCCATCGTGTTTCACCGTAGCGCTCAACATCGGCGTCGACTCCACTTCGTGGCCGCATACTGATGTCGTGGAACTCCTGACCGGCCTGGGGCTGGCGACCGCTGCAGGGCTCAACGCCTACATCCCGCTACTGGCGCTCGGGCTGTTGTCCCGGTTCACCGACCTGGTCGACTTGCCGCACGGCTACGCCTGGCTGGAGAACGGCTGGGTGCTGACGATCGTCGCGGTGCTGCTGGCTGTCGAGATCGTCGCCGACAAGATCCCGGCGCTGGACAGTGTGAACGACGCCATCCAGACATTCGTCCGGCCGACGGCGGGCGGCATCGTGTTCGGCTCGGGCACGGCTGCGCAGACGCCCGCGGTCACCGATCCCGGCGCGTTCGCGCAGTCGGGTCAGTGGATTCCGATCGTCGTGGGTGTCGTCGTGGCGTTGGTGGTGTCGCTGACGAAGTCGGCGGTGCGGCCGGCCGCAAACGTCGCCACCGCCGGGGTGGCGGCACCGGTGCTGTCCACCGTCGAGGACGGGATCAGTATCAGTCTGGTGTTCATAGCCATCTTGATACCGGTGCTGGTGCTGGTTGTGCTCGTACTGCTGGTGTGGGCGTTCGTCAAACTGCTGCGCCGACGCCGCCGGCAGAAAGCGGCCGCGAGCGAGAACCCAGGGCTGTGATCCGGGCCAGATCACGACCAGGAATGCTATTTCGCGGAAACCGAACTAGATCCAGACGCCCTTGCCGACGGCCACCACGCCGCCCGCGCTGATCGCGAAGCGTTCCCGGTCCTTCTCCAGGTCGACACCGACCATCTCGCCTGGCCCGACCACCACGTTCTTGTCCAGGATCGCGTGTCGCACCACCGCGCCGCGGCCCACCCGGACACCCGGCATCAGCACGCTGCCCTCCACGATCGCGCCGTCGTCGACCACGACGTTGGACGACAGCACCGAGTTGCGCACCGAGGCCGCCGAGATGATGCTGCCCGCGCCGACCACCGACTCCTGAGCCGAGCCGCCGTTGACGAACTTGGCCGGGGCCAGGTTCTCCGACTCGCCCCGGATCGGCCAGCGCTTGTTGTAGAGGTTGAACACCGGGTGCACGGACACCAGGTCCATGTGGGCGTCGTAGAACGCGTCGAGCGTCCCGACGTCACGCCAGTAGCCGTGATCGCGTTCGGTGGCCCCGGGCACCTCGTTGTTGTTGAAGTCGTAGACCGCCGCCATCCCGTCGGTCACCAGCCGCGGGATGATGTCGCCGCCCATGTCGTGATCGGAATGGTCGTCGTCGGCGTCGGCGCGGATCGCGTCGATGAGCACCTTGGTGGTGAAGATGTAGTTGCCCATCGACGCGAACGTCTGCTCGGGATCGTCGGGTGTGCCCGGCGGATCGGCAGGCTTCTCGACGAACTCGCGGATGCGACCGGACTCGTCGGCGTCGATGCAGCCGAACGCGGTGGCCTCGGCGCGCGGCACCCGGATACCCGCGACCGTCGCGCCCGCCCCGCTCTCGATGTGGAACTGCACCATCTGCTCGGGGTCCATCCGGTACACGTGGTCGGCGCCGAACACGACGATGTAGTCGGGGTCCTCGTCGTAGATCAGGTTCAGCGACTGATAGATCGCGTCGGCCGAGCCGGTGTACCAGCGCGGCCCGAGTCGCTGCTGGGCCGGCACCGGCGTGATGTATTCGCCGGCGAGGCCGGACAGTCGCCAGTTCTGCGAGATGTGCCGGTCCAGCGAATGCGACTTGTATTGAGTGAGAACACAGATCCGCAGGTATCGGGCATTGACCAGATTGGACAGCACGAAGTCGATCAGCCGGTAGGCGCCGCCGAAGGGAACTGCCGGCTTTGCTCGGTCCGCCGTCAGCGGGTACAGCCGTTTGCCTTCCCCGCCGGCCAGGACGATGCCGAGGACATGTGGCAACTCCCTCATGATTCAAACCTATCGCAGGTTCTCACGGTGACCAGGCATTCGCACTTTTGAACCTGCGCGTCTGTCCGTCAAGACAATTGGTGGATACCCGAATTGGCGTTCTCCACATGGCTGCGGCGCGGAGCCACCGACACTACCGTCGTAGTCATGCGGGTGGCGATGATGACGCGGGAATATCCGCCCGAGGTGTACGGCGGCGCAGGCGTACACGTCACCGAACTCGTCGCACAGTTACGCAATCTGTGCGAGGTCGACGTGCACTGCATGGGTGCACCGCGCGACGGAGCATTCGTCGCACCAGCCCGATCCGGCGCTCAAGGGCGCCAACCCTGCGCTGTCGACGCTGTCGGCCGACCTGGTGATGGCCAACGCCGCCGAAACCGCGACCGTGGTGCATTCGCACACCTGGTACACCGGGCTGGCCGGGCACCTGGCGGCGTTGCTGTACGGCATCCCGCACGTGTTGACCGCGCACTCGCTTGAGCCGATGCGGCCGTGGAAGGCCGAACAGCTCGGCGGCGGTTACCGGATCTCGTCCTGGGTGGAACGCACCGCGGTCGAGGCGGCCGACGCGGTCATCGCGGTCAGCTCCGGCATGCGCGACGACGTGCTGCACACCTACCCGGCGCTGGATCCCAACCGGGTGCACGTGGTGCGCAACGGCATCGACACCGACGTCTGGTACCCCGCCGAGGCGGAATCGCCCGCCGATTCGGTGCTGGCCGAACTCGGCGTCGACCCGGCCCGCCCGATCGTCGCGTTCGTCGGCCGGATCACCCGGCAGAAGGGCGTCGCTCACCTGGTCGCCGCGGCGCACAAGTTCGCGCCCGAGGTGCAGCTGGTGCTGTGCGCGGGCGCGCCGGACACCCCCGAGATCGCCGCGGAAGTGACCGCCGCGGTGCAGGAGCTGGCGCGGGTCGCGAACCGGCGTGTTCTGGGTGCGCGAGATGCTGCCGATCGGCAAGATCCGCGAAATTCTCTCGGCTGCAACAGTTTTCGTGTGCCCATCGGTGTACGAACCGCTGGGTATCGTGAACCTCGAGGCGATGGCGTGCGGGACGGCGGTGGTCGCTTCCGACGTCGGCGGCATCCCTGAGGTGGTGGCCGACATCAGACCGGGCGTGCTGGTGCACTACGACCCGAACGACCCGGAGTTCTTCGAGATCCGGCTGGCCGACGCGGTCAACGCTCTGGTCGCCGAGCCCGAGCGGGCGCGTCAGTACGGGCAGGCCGGGCGGCAGCGCTGCATCGACGAGTTTTCCTGGGCGCACATCGCCGAGCAGACCTTGGAGATCTACCGGAAGGTGTCCTCGAGTTTCGCAGCGGTGGGCCCAGCGCCAGCCGCCGGATCTAGCTGGTGACGCCCTTGAGCTCGTCGCCGAGGGCGGCTGCCTCATCGGGGGTGAGTTCGACGACGAGACGCCCACCGCCTTCCAGTGGTACCCGCATCACGATGCCGCGCCCCTCCTTGGTTGCTTCCAGTGGACCGTCGCCGGTCCGGGGCTTCATCGCCGCCATCGAGTGCTCCCTCCACATGAGCCGGCTGCCCACCCGTCGACAGCTCCCGGCACTGAACTGCTACTGAACTTCACCTATTGTTCCCTATCCGCGGCGTTCGGTGTGCAAAGACCCGGCGAAGACCGGCCTCGACGGCGGCTCAGCCCGCGGCGGGCACCCAGCAGGACGCGATGTGGTCGTCGACCATTCCGGTGGCCTGCATCAACGCGTAGGCCGTCGTCGGACCGACGAATTTGAAGCCGCGGCGCTTCAGTTCCTTGGCCATCGCCGTCGATTCCGGGGTGACCGCGGGCACCTGCGGACAGGTCGACGGGCCGCGGCCGCGGCGGCGGCGCGAACGACCACAGCAGCTCGCCGAGGTCGACGTCGAGGTCGGCGGCCGCGCGGGCGTTGGCGATGGTGGCCTCGATCTTGCGCGGTTGCGCACGATGCCCGGCGTCGGCCATCAGCCGCTCGATGTCGCGGTCGGTGTAGCGGGCGACCCGGTCGATGTCGAACCGGTGGAACGCGCGGCGGAAGTTCTCCCGCTTGCGCAGGATGATCAGCCACGACAGCCCGCTCTGGAACGCCTCGAGGCTGACCCGTTCGAACAGCGCCTCGGAACCGCGCAGCGGCCGGCCCCACTCGGTGTCGTGGTAGTCGCGGTAGAGGATGAAATCAGCTGGCGCCAAACGTGATTGGTCGATCCAGCCGCAGCGGACCCGGCCGTCGTCTTCGGTCGTAGCCGTCACGAGTCGGCCCTGTCCTCGGACGGCAGCGCATGCGCACCGCCTTCGACGGATTCCTCCTCCGGCACGTCGTCACCGCTGGCCGTGCGCCGCCTGCACCGCCGCCAGTTGGCCGCGCAGCAGGTCGAGCTCCTGGCCCAGCCGGTCCAGCACCCAGTCGACCTCGCTGGTCTTGTAGCCGCGCAGCGTCTGGGTGAACTTGACCGCGTCGACGTCGGCGCCGGTGACGCCGGAGGCGGGCAACACCGTGGCGGTGGTGGCGCGCGGCAGCGGCGGCAGCACTTCGCCGCGGCCGAACAGCACGCTGCCCACGCCGAACAGCACGACGGCCACCAGGATCAGCACCACCAGGTACAGCAGAATCAGGGTCACGCCGTCGATACTGCCCACGGTCCGACGCGGCTACCGACGACCCGCGTCCAGCGGGCGACGACCGGCGCAGCCGCGGAGGAGCCTCGCAGGTCTAGCGGGGCCGCAGCGTGATCATCGGCGGCCGGTCCGCCAGCGACACCGCCGACGTGCGCGGGGTGTAGTCGTCGCCGTCGGCGAAGAACTGCGTCAGGCCGACCCCGGAGTCGGGGACGCCGCAGCGGGACAGCAGGGTGGCGATGACCTGCCTGCTCATCGTGGCGAGCTCGGTCAGCGGCCGGTTGCGGTGCGTCGCGCACGCCGAGGTTGACCTGGGCGATGGCGTCCAGGCCGAGCCGGTCGTAGGTGTCGATCAGCAGCCCGATCTCCACGCCGTAGCCCGGCGCGAACGGCACCGAGGTCAGCAGCTCGCGGGTGCCGGCGTATTCGCCGCCCAGCGGCTGCAGCAGGCAGCTCAGCTCGGGCCGCAGCGCGGCCAGCAGCGGGCGCGCGACCAGTTCGGTGACCCGGCCGCCGCCGTTGGCGTCCTCGCTGCCGCTGACCTTCAGCGGACGCCGGTAGAAGCCCTTGACCAGGTGCACGCCCTCGGTGGTGAGCAGCGGGCCGACCAGCTTCGGCACGAACATCGGGTCGGGGTCGATCAGGTCGGAGTCGACGAACACGACGATGTCGCCGGTGGTCGCGGCCAGCGACCGCCACAGCACCTCGCCCTTGCCGGGTTGCGGCGCGACCTCGGGCAGCGCGACCTCGCGGCTGATCACCCGCGCGCCGGCGGCGAGCGCGCGGATCTCGGTGTCGTCGGTGGAGCCGGAGTCCAGCACGATCAGCTCGTCGACCAGCCCGCCGAGCAGCGGCGTGATGGTCTCGACGACGGAGCCGACGGTTTCTTCCTCGTTGAGCGCGGGCAGCACCACGGAGATGGTGCGTCCGGCCTTGGCGGCCTCCAGCTCGGCGACCGTCCACGTCGGCCGGCTCCAGCTGTGGTCGGTCAGCCATCTTCCGGTGACGACGTCCGTGCCGGACAGTTCTGGTGTCAGTGTCATGCCAGTCCCCTCACCGTGCGCGTCGGCGGACGCACGCCCTGGATCGACGCGACCATTTCGAGTACGCGTCGCGTGGGCCCGACCTCATGCACCCGGAACATCGCGGCCCCGTCGGCGGCGGCCAGCGCCGTCGCCGCCAGGGTGCCCTCCAAGCGTTCTGTCAGGTCCACACCCAGAGTTTCCCCGACGAAGTCCTTGTTGCTCAGCGCCATCAGGACCGGCCATCCAGTTTTTACAAGATCTTTTACGTGGCGCAACAAACTAAGACCGTGATAAGTGTTCTTGCCGAAATCGTGGGTCGGATCGATCAGCACCGCGTCTCGCGCCACCCCGGCGGCCACCGCGCGTTCGGCCGCGGCGGTCACCTCGGCGATGACGTCGTCGACGACGCCGCGCTCCGAGGTGCCGTAGTTGACCCGGAACGGGCGGGTCCGCGGCGTCGCGCCGCCGGTGTGCGAGCACACCAGGCCCGCCCCGAACTCCGCGGCGACCTCGGCCAGGCCGGGGTCGTGCGCCGCCCCAGGTGTCGTTGATCAGGTCGGCGCCGGCCGCGCAGGCCTGCTTGGCGACCGCCGCGCGCCAGGTGTCGACGCTGATCAGCTGGTCGGGGTAGGTGTCGCGGAGCCATTCGATGAACGGCACCACCCGGGCGATCTCCTCGTCGACGTCGACGTCGTCGCCCGGCCCGGCCTTGACGCCGCCGACGTCGACGACGTCGGCGCCGTCGTCGATCACCCGGTGAGCCGCCGCCTTGGCCGCCTCGTCGGTGAAGGTGGCGCCGCGGTCGTAGAACGAGTCCGGTGTGCGGTTCACGATCGCCATGATCAGCGCGCGATCACCGGCCACCGGACGGCCGCAGAAGGTCGACTGCACCCCTCCAGGCTACGGGCCTGCGATTTCGGCGCGCGACTTCGTCACGGTCGAGCGTCGCCGAGCGACTGGTCAGAACGTCGCGCCGAATGACGCGCTAGCTACTTGGGCTTCTTGCCGTCCTCCACCTCGGCGGGGTACTCGTCGTAGAACCGCACGTAGCCCTCGTCGCGGCCGGCCAGCACGTAGATCGGGTCCTCGATCTCCTCGGCCTCCTCGTCGCCTTCGCCCGAGGTGCCGCCGTAGCCCTCCTTGCGCAGGTCGACCTTCTGGCTCTTGAACGTCGACGTGTGCGCCAGTTCCTCGACGACCCGCACGAACAGCGGCACGGCGTAGCCGGGCAGCTGCTCGTAGGCCGCCTTCGCCAGCGCCTTGCCGTCGAACTCCTCGCCCTCCTTGAGCTGGATGGCCACCATGCCTGCGCGGCCGCCGGTGCCGGGCACCTCGACGCCGAACACCGTCGCCTCCTCGACCTGCGGGTCGGTCGACACCGCGGCCTCGACCTCGGTGGTGGCGACGTTCTCGCCCTTCCAGCGGAAGGTGTCGCCGAGCCGGTCGGTGAACGCGGCGTGGCCGAAGCCCTGCGAGCGCATCAGGTCGCCGGTGTTGAACCAGACGTCGCCGTCCTTGAAGGCGTCGCGCACCAACTTCTTCTCGCGTGGCCTCCTTGTCGGTGTAGCCGTCGAACGGCTGGAAGTTGCTGACCTTCGACAGCAGCAGCCCGGGCTCGCCGGTCTTCACCTTGCGCACCCGGCCGTCGTCGCCGCGCTTCGGGTCGCCGGTCTCGTCGTCGTACTCGACGAACGCCACCGGCGTCGGGCAGATGCCGGTGGTCTTGTCGACGTTGAGCACGTTGACGAACGCGGTGTTGCCCTCGCTGGCGCGCGTAGAACTCGCAGACCCGGTCGATGCCGAACCGCTCGGTGAACTCGTCCCAGATCGCCGGGCGCAGCCCGTTGCCCGCGATCACCCGCACCTTGTGCTTGCGGTCGGTCGGCTTGGGCGGCTGGTTGAGCAGATAGGCGCAGATCTCGCCGATGTAGACGAACGCGGTGGCGTCGTAGCGGATCACGTCGTCCCAGAACTTCGACGCCGAGAACGACTTGCCGAGCGCCAGCGTCGCCCCCGAGTTGAGCACCGACGACAGCGCGACCGTCAGCGCGTTGTTGTGGTACAGCGGCAGGCAGCAGTACAGGGTGTCGTTGCTGTTCAGCCGCATCCCGAGGCCGCCGAAGCCGGCCAGCGCCCGCAGCCACCGGTAGTGCGTCATCACGCTGGCCTTCGGCATGCCGGTGGTGCCCGACGTGAAGATGTAGAACGCCTTGTCCTTGGCCAGCACGGCCGCGGTGGTGGCCGGGTTGCTCGGTGGGCGCGGTGTCGGCCAGCCGCTGAGCTCGTCGACGGTCACCAGCCCGTCGGTGTCCGCGCCGCTTTCGGTGATCGGCTCGACGAAGTCGGTGTCGGCGACGACGACCTTGGCGACGAGCAGCCCGAGGCTGTGCTTGAGCACGTCGCCGCGCTGGTGGTAGTTGAGCATGCCGGCGATCGCGCCGCACTTGACCACGGCCAGCATGAGCAGCACCGATTCGGGCGAGTTGCGCAGCATGATGCCGACGACGTCGCCGTGGCCGACACCGCGCGCGGCCAGCACCGCGGCGTAGCGGTTGACCGTCTCGTTGGCCTCCCGGTAGGTGATCTCGCTCGTCGCCGAACTTGATGAAGACCTTGTCGGCGTAGCGCGGCCGCGCGGTCCTGGAACACCTTGCCGATGGACGTCTTCGCCGACGGACGGGCGCCGAACCCGGTGATCACGCCGCGCAGGATCGTCGGCGCATCCATCAGCAGGCCGGGCACCCGGCGTGGCGATGTCGAGCAGCCCGACGCTGCTGCGGGTCCCCGATTTCTCGTCTGTCATGCGGCGATCCCCTCCGGTGTCGTTCGTCCGTCACCCTAACCATGCCGGTGATCGCCATCACGGGGCCGGTGCGCAGGCCGCCAGCGCATCGTCGACGTCGTCGACCACCACCAGCCGATCCAGCGCGGCCTGGCCGACGTAACCGCTGTCGACCAGGCCGTACAACCAGGCGCAGCAGCCCGTCGTAGTGCCCGAGCGGGTCGAGCATGACCACCGGCTTGTCGTGCATACCCAGATAGCCGGCGGTCCACGCCTCGAAGAACTCCTCGAGCGTGCCGATGCCGCCGGGCAGCGCGATGAACGCGTCGGCGCGGTCCTCCATGACCTGCTTGCGTTCCCGCATCGGTGTCGGTGACGACGAGTTCGTCGGCGTCGACGTCGGCGAGCTCGCGGTGCACGAGCGCCTTCGGGATGACCCCGACGGTGCGGCCGCCGCGCGCCCGGGCCCCGGTGGCCAGCGCGCCCATGGCCGAGACGTTTCCGCCGCCGGACACCAGGGTCCAGCCGCGATCGGCGATGGCGTCCCCGACTCGGGTGGCCAGCTCCAGCAGTTCGGGGTGCCGTGGACCCGACGCGCAGTAGACACAGACCGCCCATTCGCGGCCAGGATCCGGGGACACACCGACAACGTAGACGAGTACGGCCCGGCCGCTTCGCCCACACCCTAAACTCCGGCGGTGCCTGTCGACTGGAGGACCGCGCCGCCCGGACCGGCGTCCGAACGGCTCGAGTCCGCGGTGCGGGACCGCCGCGGAGCGGTACTCGTCGGGCCTGTCGGCGCGGGCAAGACGACGGTGGCTTTTGCCGCGGGCGAGCGTCTCGGCGGGCCGTCCGCCTGGGTGACGGGGACCGTGTCGGATCGCGTGGTTCCGTTCGCCGCGCTGCGCGATCTGATCGAGGTTCCCGACACGGGTAAGACGGCGGAAGTGCTGCGGGCGGCCCGCGAGTCGGTGGACGACGGGCTGCTGCTGATCGTCGACGACGCACACCTACTGGACAACCTGTCGGCGACGCTGGTGTACCAGCTGGCGGTCGGCGGCGCGGCGCGGCTGATCGTCACCGTCGACCCCGACGAGGGTGCGCCCGATTCGATCACCGCGCTGCAGCTCGACAACCTGCTGCCCCGGATCGAGCTCACCCCGCAGGACGCCGACCGGAGCCGACTGGACGCCTCGGTGCGGGAGTTCGTCGCGTCGCTTCCGGCCGAGGCCCGCACGGCGCTGGAGTTTCTGGCGGTGGCCGACCCGATGTCGTCGGCCGACCTGTCGGCGTTGGCCGGTGACGACGCGGTTCGGGCGGCCGTGGGCGCCGACGCGATCACCGTCGTCGACGACGTGGCGCGGGCGGCCCATCCGCTGTACGCGGACGCTGTTCGCGAGCTGCTGCCGTCCGAGGATCTGCGCGCGCGGCGAACCGCGCTGTTCGAGAGGCTGACCGCCCAGCGCCCGCGGGATGTCATCGACCGGTTGCGGCTGGCCCTGCTGGCGCTGGACAGCGACAATCCGCAGCCGGTTGCCGACGTGGTGGCGGCCGCGGCCGACGCGCTGCGGCTCGGCGATCTGGCATTGAGCGAACGCCTCGGTGCGGCGGTGCTCGAGCGCGACCCCGACCTGGACGCCCGACTGACGCTGGCTCAGGCGCTGGCCTGGCAGGGCCGCGGCAGGGAGGCCGACGACGTGCTCGCCGCCGTCGACCCCACCAGCCTGTCGGATACGGAGCTGATGGCGTGGGCGCTGCCCCGCGCGGCCAATCAGTTCTGGATGTTGTCCGAGCCGGAGCGGGCGACGGCGTTCCTGCAGACCACCCGCAAGCGCGTGTCGTCACCGGTGGCACGGACCACCGTCGACGCGCTGTCGGCGACGTTCGCGATGAACGCGGGCCGCCCGGGCCGGGCGATGGAGATCGCGGAGGAGGTGCTGGCCTCGCCGGACGCCGACGACACCGCGGTCGGCTGGTCGGCAGCCGCGGCGGCGCTGAGCTGTGCGCGGATGGGCCGGTTCGCCGAGGTCGACGCGCTCGCCGAGCGGGCGATGGAGGCGCAGCATCCGGGGCTGCTCCGCTTCACCAGCGGGTTCGGCCAGACGACGACGCTGTTGATGGCCGGCGAGTTGGACCGGGCTCAGGAGCTGGCGCAGCAGCTGACCGATTTCGCGCAGATGCAGCAGCCGGGTCGCGCGATCGGCGAGGTCCTGGTGGCCGACGTGCTGATCAGCCGCGGGGAGGTGGCCGCCGCGGCGAAGCTGTTGCGCAGGGCGGCCGCGGCGCTGGCGCCCACCGGCTATTCCTGGGGGCCGCTGGCGTGGATGCTGCTGGCCCAGGCGCTGGGCCAGCAGGACGAGACGGCCGAGGCGTCAAAGATCCTGTCCCGCGCCGACTCTCGGCACGGGTTGAAGTCGATGCTGTTCGGCCCGGAGCTGCTGCTGGCCCGGGCCTGGACGACAGCGGCGCGGCGGGACCCGGTCGGGGCGCGGTCGGCGGCCCGCGATGCGGCACGGGCGGCCGAGCGCGGCGGCCAGTCGGCGGTGGCGCTGCGCGCATTCCACGACGCGGTGCGACTCGGCGACACCCGCTCCGCCGACGGCATCGCGCGGCTGACCGCCGAAGTCGACTGCGTGTTCGGCAATTTGGCACTGCAGCACGCCCGCGCCCTCGTGGCGGGCGACACAGGTGGCTTGGAAGCGGTGTCCGCCGCGTTCGCCGACATCGGCATGATGGGCGCGGCCGCCGACGCGTCCGCGCAGGCGAAAGCCGCGCCTTAAGGCCTGTCGCGAAATAGCATTCCCGGCTGTGAAATGGGCGCGATCAACGACCTGGAATGCTATTTCGCGGGAGTTAGGCGGTCAGGTAGCGCCGCAGCATGTCGGTCGCCGCGGTGATCTGCGCCACCTCGACCCGCTCGTCGGTGCGGTGCGCGAGGTTGGGATCCCCCGGGCCGAAGTTCACGGCAGGCACGCCCAGCGCCGCGAACCGGGCCACGTCCGTCCAGCCGTACTTCGCGCGCACCTGCCCACCGGCGGCCTCGACCAGCGCGGCGGCCGCCGGTTTGGTCAGTCCGGGTAGTGCACCGGCGGCAGCGTCGGTCTGTTCGATGTGCACGTCCAGCCCGTCGAGCAGTTCGCGCACGCATTGGCCGGCCTGCTCGATGCTGCGGTCCGGCGCGAAGCGGAAGTTGATGGTGACTGCAGCCGCGTCGGGGATGATGTTGCCCGCGATTCCGCCGTCGATGCGCACTGCCGACAGCCCCTCGCGGTAGGTGCACCCGTCGATGTCGACGCTGCGGGCTTCATAGGCCGTCAGCCGGTCAAGCACCGCGCCCAGCTTGTGAATAGCGTTGTCGCCCAACCACGACCGCGCCGAATGCGCCCGTGTGCCGCTGGCGGTGACGACTGACGCGTAGCGTGCCCTGGCAGCCGGCCTCGATGTATCCGCCCGACGGCTCACCGAGGATGGCGACGTCGGCGTGCAGCCAGTCGGGCAGCTCGCGTTCGATGCGGCCCAAACTGTTTGCGGCGGCCTCGATTTCCTCGCAGTCGTACATGATCAGCGTGATGTCGTGGGCCGGGCTGTCGACGGTGGCCGCCAGGTGCAGGAACACCGCGTCGCCCGACTTCATATCCGAAGTACCGCAGCCGTGCAGCTCACCGTCGCTGCGGCGACTGGGCACGTTGTCGGCGATGGGGACGGTGTCGAGGTGTCCGGCCAGGATGACCCGCGACCGCAATCCGTGGTTGGTGCGGGCCAGCACGGTGTTGCCGTTGCGGACGATCTCGAATCCCGTGGTCTGTTCGCGGAGCGCGGTCTCCACCTCGTCGGCGATGCGCTGCTCGTTCCGCGATTCACTGGGGATGTCCACCAGCGCCGCGGTCAGCGCGATCGGGTCGCCACGCAAATCCAGGCCCACACCCGTTGAGGCTAGTCGAGTAGCCTTTTGCAGCGTGACTGCAGCTTCAGGCGTCGGCGTGGCGACCATCGCCGGCGACGGAACCGTCCTCGACACGTGGTTCCCGGCGCCCGAGTTGGCCGGCGACGGCCCTTCGGGCACGGTGCGGCTGTCGGTGGCCGAGGTTCCCCACGAGCTGGCGGAGCTGGCCGGCCGCGACGACGACCGTGACGTCGACATCGTCGTGGTGCGCACGGTGATCGCGTCGCTGGACGACAAGCCTGCCGATACCTACGACGCCTACCTGCGGCTGCACCTGCTTTCGCATCGGCTGATCCAGCCGCACGGCGCCAGCGTCGACGGGATCTTCGGCGTCCTGGCCAACGTGGTGTGGACCAACTACGGGCCGTGCGCGGTGGACGGCTTCGAGTCGGTGCGGGCGCGGTTGCGGAGGCGCGGCCCGGTGACGGTGTTCGGCATCGACAAGTTCCCGAGGATGGTCGACTACGTCGCGCCCACCGGGGTCCGCATCGCCGACGCGGACCGGGTGCGGCTGGGTGCGCACCTCGCCGAGGGCACGACCGTCATGCACGAGGGCTTCGTCAACTTCAACGCGGGCACGTTGGGCTCCTCGATGGTGGAGGGCCGGATTTCGGCGGGTGTGATCGTCGACGACGGCTCCGACGTCGGCGGTGGCGCCTCGATCATGGGCACGCTGTCCGGTGGCGGCACCGAGGTGATCGCGGTGGGCAAGCGATGCCTGCTGGGCGCCAACTCCGGACTGGGCATCTCACTGGGCGACGACTGCGTCGTCGAGGCCGGGTTGTACGTGACGGCCGGGACGAAGGTGCAGACCGCCGACGGCCAGACGGTCAAGGCGCGTGAGCTGTCGGGCGCGAATAACCTTCTGTTCCGCCGTAATTCGCTCAGCGGTGCGGTCGAGGTGGTCGCCCGTGACGGCACGGGCATCACGCTCAACGAAGCGCTGCACGCCAATTAGTCGCGTCAACACTCAACGACGCTCAGATCGAAGACGCTGAGAGCCATGATCAGGGACGAATCTTTGCGCTGGTTGGATCATAGATCGGCCGCAGCGACACCGAAATCGGGTACAGCTGACCACCGACGTTCACCTCGTAGCTGCCCGCCTTCACCCAATCGGCGTTAACGACGGAGTTGTCGTGCGCGCGAACGTAGGCCAGCCCCACGCACGCGCCGACCGTCTCTCCCCACGCCGCCGAGGTGACCTGACCGGCGACGGCGCCATCGCAAAGGACCAGCTCGCCGCCCCACAGCATGGCCTCGGACGCATCGACGGCGAATCCGATCAGCTTGCGGCGCGCGCCTTCGGCTTTGGCCTTCTCGACGGCTGCGCGGCCCAGGAATGCGATGTCGGTCTTGAGCTTGCACGCGAACAGCAGCCCGGCCTCGACGGGGTTTTCGCTGGGTGTCAGTTCACGCCCGAAGGCGCGGTAGCCCTTCTCCAGGCGCATCGATTCGATCGTGTAGTAGCCGCCACGGCCGACCCCGAACTGCTCGCCGGCCTCCATCAGGTCCTGGTACACGCCCACGGCGAATTCGGCGGGCACGTAGAGTTCCCAACCCAATTCGCCGACGTAGGTGATCCGCGTCGCCCGCACGGTCGCATATCCCAGCGAGATCTGTTGGCTGGTGCCGAACGGGAACGCCTCATCGGACAGGTCGGCGGCGGTCAGGGTGGCCAGCAGGTCGCGCGATTTCGGCCCCATCACACCGAATACGGCGTACGCCGATGTCACGTCGACTAGCGAGGCGCGTGCGCCTGCGGGCACGTTTCTGCGGATGTGGTCCTTGTCGCGTTCGGTGGTGGCGGCGCTGCTGACGATGAAGAACTCTTCGGCGCCGGTGCGGGTCACGGTGACGTCGGATTCGTATGTGCCGCGTTCGTTGAGCATCCCGGTGTAGACGGCTTTGCCGATGTCGGATCCGACATCGGCGGTGCACAGCCACTGCAGGGCGGCCTCGGCATCGGGTCCGACCATCGCGTACTTGGAGAACGAGGTCTGATCGAAAACGGTGACGGCGGTGCGGGTGGTGGTCTGCTCGGCCGCCGACCACGGCAGCCAGTTCGGCTTGCCCCAGGTGTATTCGATCGCGGGGTCGGCGCCGGCGGGGGCGAAGAAGTTGGCGCGCTCCCAGCCCATCTTGCTGCCGAAGTTGGCGTTCGCGGCCTCCAGCAGGTGATGCACCGGGGACCGGCGGAACGGTCGAGCGGTCGTCATCTCCCGGTTGGGCCAAGGGATTTCGTAGTGCAGCCCGAGAACCTCCGCAACGCGGTCATGCAGCCAGCGATTGTTGCCGTTGAAGGGCGCGAACCGGCGGATGTCGACGCCGGTGAGGTCGCTGGTGGGCGCGCCGTTGACGATCCACTCCGCCAGCGCCCGCCCCGCACCGCCCGCGGTCGCGATGCCGACGGAGTTGAATCCGGCGCCGACGAAGAAGTTGTCGAGTTCGGGCGCCTCGCCGAGGATGAACTGGTTGTCGGGCGTGAAGCTCTCGGGGCCGTTGTAGAACTTCTTGATGCCGGTAACCTCGAGGGCGGGTATCCGAAGCAATGCGTTGTTCATCAGGATCTCGAAATGGTCCCAATCCTCTTCCAGCAGCTGGAATTCGAACGGGTACGGGATCTCGTCGGGTGCTACCCACGGCTTGGCTTCCGGCTCGAATCCGCCGATGACCAGGCCGCCGACCTCCTCCTTGAAATAGGTGTAGCCGTCGGGGTCGCGCAGGATGGGCAGGTCGGGGTGCACACCGTCGATGTGCTCGGTCACCACGTAGAAGTGCTCGGCCGAATGCAGGGGCACGTTCACGCCTGCCATCGCGCCGACCTGCTTGGCCCATTGTCCGGCGCAGTTGACGACGATCTCGGCCTCGACGTCGCCTGCGTCGGTGCGCACACCGGTGACCCGTCCGTCGTTGGTGAGAATGTCCAGGACCCTGGTCTTTTCGATGACGCGGGTGCCACGCATCCGCGCGCCCTTGGCCAGTGCGAACGTCAGGTCGGTCGGATTGGCCTTGCCATCGGCCGGCAGCCAGATGGCTCCGACCAGGTCGTCGACCCTCATCACCGGGTAGTGCTCGAGTGCCTGCTCGGGGCTGAGCAGTTCGCACTCCATGTTGAACGCCGCGGCGCTTGCGGCCGTGCGGCGCAGCTGGATCATCCGGTCCTCGGTGCGGGCAACGGTTACTCCCCCGCACTGCTTATAGCCACCGGAAAGGCCGGTCTCATTTTCGAGTTCGGCGTAGAGCTGTGTGGAGTACTGCACCAGCCGTGTTGCGCTCTCCGATGCCCGCAGCTGGCCGACCAGTCCGGCGGCGTGCCATGTGGTGCCGCAGGACAATTGACCCTGTTCGAGCAGGACCACATCGGTGAGGCCGAGTTTGGTCAGGTGGTAGGCCACGCTGGTGCCGATCACGCCGCCGCCGACGATGACGACCTGGGCGCGATCGGGAACCTCGGTGGCCATCAGTCGGCGGCCTGTACGTCGTCGAGCAGCCGAGCCAGGTTCGGACCCTTGAACTCGGCTATCGCCGCCTCATAACGCTCCATTGCCCATTCCCAGAAGTCGAATTCGATTGTACTGGAACTGTTTTGAATGCACCCCCACAGTGTCCAGCCGTACTTGGCGACCAGGCCCTGCAGGTGGGCGCGGGCAGTTTTGTGGCGCAGCCGGCGTCCGTAGTAGGCGGTGACGAACTCGTCGAGTTGGTCGGTGGACATGCCGACCTCGCTCCACGTGTTGCCCAACTCGAAACACGGGTCGTTGTTGCCCGAGTACTCGTAGTCGATCAGCCACATCTTGTCGCCGTCTTCGATGAAGTTCCCCGCCAGCAGGTCGTTGTTACACGGAACGGTGGTCTGGTCGGTCGCCGTCAGCACACGGGCGATCTCGTCGAATGTGTCTGCGTGGTCGAGGTAGTCGTCCGGAATTCGGAATCCGTTGTCCAGCACAGTCTTCAGGTAACTCGGCTGCCTCTCGAACATATCGAAGCGGCCTTGGAACCGCGGGCCCGAGTGCAGCGTGCGGATCGCGGCGGCGGCCTTGCCCAGGATCTCCGGCCGCTGGAAGTCGTCGTCGCACAGGGTCTGCCCCTCGAGGTAGCCCAGCAGCAGTATCCCGACATCGGGCCGGTAGTCGATCACCTGTGCGCCGACGCCTGCCTGCTCGGCTGCCTTGGTGTTGTAATACTCGCGGTCGCGGTCGATGCCCAGCATGTTGGTGGCGGTGTCGGTGCAGCGGGCGACGTACATTCCGTCCGGTGTGGTGATCTTGACGTTGCGGTTTGTCAGGCCGCCGGAAAGTTCCTGGAGCTGTCGCGGCCGCCCGGCCAGGATGGGGATCTCCTCGAATAGCTCGTTGAGGTGGGCGTCGGTGAGCGGTGGCGACATCGATTCACTCTAAGCCGCTCGCGCAGGACGTACGGCGAATATGCGGCAGCGTCAGTCGTCTGGTGCCAGGATGCAGAACTCGTTGCCCTCGGGGTCGGCGAGCACCACCCAGGACTGCTCGCCCTGGCCGATATCGACGTGTTTGGCGCCAAGGGCGATCACCCGGTCGACCTCGGCCTGTTGCTCGTCGGGGCGGAAGTCCAAATGGATGCGGTTCTTGACGACTTTTTCGTCGGTCACCGCAATGAAGATCCAGTCTGGGCCGGCACCGGGCGGCGGGTGAAGCCGCACGTCGCCGTCGTCGTCGATGTCGTGCGGCCAGCCCAGCACCTCCGCCCACCACGCACCGAGTGCGGTGGCGTCGTGGGCGTCGATGCAAATCTCGTCGAACTTCAGGCTCATTGCTCGACTCCCACTCGCTCCGGTCCTCGCTCGTTCCTCGCTGCGATCCTCACTCGCGTTCGTCTTCGGCTCATTCCATCCGCCAGCTCCTTCTTCAGCACCTTGCCCATCGCGTTTCGCGGCAGGCTGTCCACGACGCGGACCTCCCGCGGCCGCTTGTGCACCGAAAGCTGTTCCGCGACATAATTGATCAGCACATCAGGCTCAGCATCGCCGACGACGAAGGCGACGATGCGTTGGCCCAGGTCGTCATCGGGCAGCCCGACGACCGCGGCTTCGGCGACGCCCGGATGGCCGAGCAGCGCCGTCTCCACCTCACCGGCGCCCACCCGATAGCCACCGGTCTTGATCAGATCGACGGACTCGCGGCCGACGATGCGGTGCATGCCATCGCCGTCGATCACCGCCGCGTCCCCGGTGCGGTACCAGCCGTCGGCGTCGAACGCCTCTGCGGTGGCGTCGGGCCGGTTCAGGTAGCCGTCGAATATCGTCGGAGTCTGAACTTGCAGTCGCCCAATGGTTTCGCCGTCATGTGGCGCCGGCGCGCCATCGTCGTCCACCAGCCGGGTCTGTACACCGCTCAGCGGCAGCCCGACCCAACCCGGGCGCCGCTCGCCGGCGGCGAGGGTGCTCACCGTGATCAAGGTTTCGGAGGCGCCGTACCGTTCCACCGGCTTGTGGCCGGTGAGCTCGGCGAGCCTGTCGAACACGGGCACGGGTAGTGGCGCGCTGCCGGACACCAGCAGCCGGGCCGACGACAACGCCAGCGCCGCGTCGATGTCGCCTACCACTCGCGACCACACCGTCGGCACCCCGAAGTACAGCGAACCCTGGGCGGCGGCGTAGTTGGCGGGAGTGGGTTTTCCGGTGTGCACCAACCGGTTTCCGATCCGCAGCGAGCCCAGCAACCCGAGCACGAGGCCGTGGATGTGGAACAGCGGAAGCCCGTGCACCAGGGTGTCGTCGGGCGTCCACTGCCACGCCTGCGACAGCGCATCGATGTCGGCGGCGATGGCACGCCGGCTCAGCACGACGCCCTTCGGCGGTCCCGTCGTTCCGGAGGTGTACATGATCAGTGCGGTCGCCTCCGGCGGCGGCTCGGCATAGCGATGCCACGAACGGGCATGCAACCGCACCGGAATATGCGGCAAGCCCTCGGCGTCGTCGGGCCGCTCCCCCAGCCACACCTGGGCGCCCGAGTCTGTGACGATGTGCCGCCGTTCGCCCGCGCCGACGTCGGCCGGCACCGGAACCACCGGCACACCGGCGATCAGGCAGCCGGTCACGGCCAGCACGGTGGTGGCGGTGGGGGTGGCCAGCACCGCCACCCGCTGCGCACCGCCGACCCGCTCGGCCACCGATGTCGCCGCGCCGACGAGGTCGCTGCGGCTGAGCACGGCTTCGTCAATGCGCACCGCGTCGGCGATGTCGATCCCGTTGGCGACGGCCGCGGGGTTCAGCGAGGCCAGCAGCACGCCAGCGACGCTACCCGCAAGGGCTCGGCATACTGGGCGCGTGGATGAGATCCAGCGCATCGCGTCGCGCGAGGTGTACCGCAACGACTGGATGACGGTGCGCGAGGACCGGGTCCGCCGCCCCGACGGTTCGGACGGCATCTACAGCGTCGTCGACAAGCCGACCTATGCGTTGATCATTGCGCGCGACGGCGACCGGTTCCGGCTCGTCGAGCAGTTCCGGTATCCGCTCGGCCTGCGACGCTGGGAGTTCCCACAGGGCACCGCGCCGGGGCGAGCCGATCTCGACCCCGCCGTACTGGCCCACCGCGAGCTACGTGAAGAGACCGGACTGCTCGCCGAGTCGATGGTCCCGGTCGGGCTGCTCGACGTCGCAGCGGGGATGAGCAGCCAGCGCGGCAGGGTGTTCGTTGCCACCGGCATCACCGAGGGCGAGCACGACCGCGAGCACACCGAGCAGGACATGCACAGCGAGTGGTTCACTCGGGCCGAGGTCGAGCAAATGATGCGCAACGGCGACATCACCGACGCGCAATCGATTGCCGCGTGGACTCTGTTCCTGCTGAGCGAGCGAGTAGGAGACTGCGCGTGACCGCAGCCCTCATCACCGGCGCATCGACCGGCATTGGCCGTGAGCTCGCACGGCTGTTCGCGGCCGACGGCGTCGACGTGGTCGTGGTGTCGAGTGAGCGAAGCGTCGCCGAGCTCAACGCCCTGGCTGAAGAGTTGCGGTCACGCCACGGTGTGCGGGTGGACACCGTCACGATGGACCTCGCAAGGCCAGGCGCAGGTGCCGACCTGGTCGCCCGCGTCGACGCGCTCGGTGTCGAGGTCGAGTACCTGGTGAACAACGCCGGTGTCGGCATCCTCGGCCTGACGATCCAGGACTCCGATCCCGACGCGGTGTCGCGAATGGTTCAGCTGAATGTGGTCACCACAACCGATCTGACACTGCTGTATGCCGGCCGGATGGTGAAAGCGGGTCGCGGGGCGATCCTGCAACGTCGGCTCGATCGCGGCCTACGTCATCCCGCACGGACTGGAGGCGGGATATGCCGCCAGCAAGGCCTTCGTCAGGAGCTTCTCCGAGTGTGTGGCTGACGACCTGCGTGGCACCGGGGTCACCTGCACACACCTCGCGCCGGGACCCACCCGCACCCAGTTCATGAGCACGGCGGGATTGGGCGACACGTCGCGGCTCGACAAGTACTTCATGGACGCTGCGCCGGTGGCCAAGGCGGGCTACGCCGCGATGCGGGCCGGACGCGTCAACGTGATCCCCGGACTGGGCACGAAGATCATGCGGGCCATGTCGGCGCTCTCACCGTCGCGGCGCTTCACGGGCGAGCTGTCGGGCCGCTTCGTCAGCCGACACTGACCCCGCACGATGAGTATCGCGACCGCAGGCGGTCTGTATGAACATGAATGACGAATCAGCGATCCGCGACGTGATCACCCGCTGGGTCGAGGCGGTGCAGCGCGCAGGACCTCGATGGCGTTCTCGCGAACCATGATCCGGACATCGTGATGTTCGACGTACCGCCGCCGTATGACGGCGTGCGTGGAATCGAGGCTTACCGCGAGTCGTGGCCGCCGTTCTTCGACTGGCTGCGCCAAGGCGCCGAGTTCACGCTCTTGGAGCTCGATGTCACCGCAGGCAGCGACGTCGCATTCGCCCGCGCGCTGCTGCGCTGCGGTACACCGGCCGAGTTCGAGGCCAACCCCGACAACCGGCTGCGGATCACCGTCGGGTTGCGCAAGCACGACGGCCGCTGGGTCGTTGTGCACGAACACCATTCGTTCCCGATGGTGGACACGGCCTCCTAATCCCGAGGATTGGGGTTTGCGGCGGCTACGCTATTGCACTCGTGATCGCCGCGATTCGTCGAGCTTGTACGGCCCTGTTCGCCGCCGGTCTTGTCGGCGCGAACGTTCTCGGTGTTCCGGTTGCCGGCGCCGCAGGCCAGGGTTGGAAGGGGCCGTACCTCCTCTTGCGCTACGCGAGCGGGAAGACGGGCACCAGCATGGCCGCCCGCCAATCCGAGCCGGACTTCAGCGACATCTACACGTTCGTGACGGACTGCTCACGCAGTACTTGCGTCGCGACCGTCGTCGACGGCCCGCGGCCCGACAACCCGACGCTCCCGCTGCCGCCGCAGTACACCTGGAACGGCGCCACCTGGGTGCACATCTACGAATGGCAGTGGGATTGCTTTATGGGCGACGGTGTTCCGAAGGTGTGGAGCCCGGCCCGATCGGTCGCGTACTACACGCCGCAACCCGACGGAACGCTGCGCGGTAGCTGGCGCACCGACATCTCCGGCGGACCCTGCGACGGCACCGTCATCATGGATGTCGCGGCGTTTCCGGCTGTAGTGACGGCGCTCGGCCAGTGCGCGCAGGAAGAATGTCAGGTTCGCGGGCCGTTCGGCGAGCCGGCGGACGAAGTAGCCGTACCACTGCGTGCCGAACGGCACATACACCCGCACGTGGTTGCCCTCATCGGCCAGCCGCCGCTGCTCGGCGTCGCGGATGCCGTAGAGCATCTGGTACTCGAAATCGTCTACGCCGCGGTCGTGACTCGCGTACCAGCGCCGGCACGGCCTCGATGATCGCCGGGTCGTGCGAGGCCACCATCGGGTAGCCCGAGCCTGCCATCAACACCCGCAGGCAGCGCAGGTACGAGTCGGTGACCTCGTCGCGGTCGCGGTAGGCCACCGACGCCGGCTCGTCGTAGGCGCCCTTGCACAGCCGGATCCGGGCACCGGAGGCGGCGAACTCCTCGCAGTCGGCCTGCGTGCGCTTCAGGTAGGACTGCAAAACCGTACCCAGCCAGGGGAACTCGGCACGCAGTTCGCGCACGATCGACAACGTCGAGTCGGTGGTGGTGTGGTCCTCGGCGTCGACGGTCACCCACGCGCCGACGTCGCTGCGCCCGCTCGCAGATGGTGTGGGCGTTCTCCAGCGCGATCTTCTCGCCGTCCCGCGGCAGCGCCTGACCGAGCGCCGACAGCTTCAGCGACACCTCCAGCGGCCGCACCGCGCTGCTGCGCGTCTCGTCGCGCGTGCCGAGCGCATCGAGCAGCTCCAGGTAGGCCCGCACCGTCGTTTCGGCGTCCTCGATCGTCGGTGGTGTCCTCACCGAGATAGTCGATGCTGACCGTGCGGCCGCGAATCACGCAGTTGCGCAACGGAGTTCAGCGCGTCGGCGACCGTCTCGCCCGGGCACGAAGCGGTGCACCACCTCTCGGGTGACCGGCAGCCGCTCGGCGGTGCGCCGCAGCCCGTCCGACCGGCTGGCCGCCAGGATCGCCGGGCGCGCGACCCGGTGGAATGATGAGCGCCTGGCGAGCCGATCGCACGTGGCCATCCATCCGTCCATGTGCGGATAGTTGTGGTCGGTGGCCGGGACGAACGTCTCCTTGATCGACCGGGCCGACGTCCACCGCAGCAGGTTCAGCGGCGAGCCGGCCTTGTCGTTGGTGCCCGACGCCCGCGAACCACCGAACGGCTGCTGACCGACGACGGCGCCGGTGGGCTTGTCGTTGACGTAGAAGTTGCCTGCCGCGAACCGCAGTCGGTTCTGCGGCCTGCAGCACCGCCGCGCGGTCGTCGGCGATCACCGCGCCGGTCAGCGCATACTTCGCGCCGGTGTCGACGACGTCGAGGATCTGCTCGTAGTCGCGAATCGGGATAGACGTGCACCGCCAGGATCGGCCCGAAGTATTCGGTGGAGAACGCCTCGTCGGTCGGGGTCGTCGGACAGCAGCACCGTCGGCCGGACGAAATAGCCTTCGCTGTCGTCGTATTCGCCGCCGGCGGCGACCGTGACACCGGCTGCGCCCTTGGCCCGTTCGATGGCCTTGACGTTCTTGGCGAAGGATCGATCGTCGATCAGCGCGCCACCGTAGTTGGACAGATCGGTGACGTCGCCGTAGGACAGCGCCTCGGTGGCGCCGAGGAAGTCGTCGCCCATCTGCTGCCACACCGACCGCGGGACGAACGCCCGCGACGCGGCCGAGCACTTCTGGCCCTGGTAGTCGAACGCGCCGCGAATCAGCGCGGTGCGCAGCACGTCCGGGCCGCGCCGACGAATGCGCGAGCACGAAGTCCTTGCCGCCGGTCTCCCCGACCAGCCGCGGATAGGTGTGATAGCGGTCGATGTTCGCGCCGACCTCACGCCACAGGTGCTGGAACGTCCCCGTCGAACCGGTGAAGTGGATGCCGGCCAGCCGCGGATCAGCCAGTGCCACATCGGAAACCGCGATTCCGTCGCCGGTGAGCAGGTTGATCACGCCCGGCGGCAGGCCCGCTGCCTCCAGCAGCTGCATGGTCAGGTATGCGGCGAATGTCTGGGTCGGCGACGGCTTCCACACCACGGTGTTGCCCATCAACGCCGGGGCGGTCGGAAGGTTGCCGGCGATCGCGGTGAAGTTGAACGGGGTGATCGCGTAGACGAAGCCCTCCAGCGGCCGGTAGTCGGTGCGGTTCCATACGCCCGCGCGCGCTGATCGGCTGCTGCGGCCATGATCTGCCGGGCGAAGCGCGACGTTGAACCGCCAGAAGTCGATCAGCTCGCACGGCCGCGTCGATCTCGGCCTGATAGGCCGTCTTGGACTGGCCGAGCATGGTCGCGGCGGCGAGCTTCTCCCGCCACGGCCCGGCGAGCAGGTCGGCGGCGCGCAGGAACACCGCGGCGCGTTCGTCGAACGGGGTGGCTTGCCCAGTCGGCCTTGGCGGCCATGGCCGCCTCGATGGCGGCGGTCGCGTCGGAGTGCTCGGCGTTGGTGAGGGTGCCCAGCCGGGCGGAGTGCCGGTGCGGCTGAACGACGTCGATGCGTTCGCCGCCACCCATCCGGTGCTCGCCGCCGATGACGTGCGGCAGGTCGATCGGGTCGTCGTCCAGCTCGCCGAGCGCGGCGACGAGTCGGGTGCGTTCGGGGCTGCTCGGTGCGTAGTCGTGGACCGGCTCGTTGACCGGCATCGGAACATCGGTGATGGCGTCCATCCTGTAAGGATCCCCCTTGCCACCGGTTCTAACCGATGGCCGATCCGACAATGCCGCTGACAATCTATAGTCGAATCGGACAAAGGGAGCTTCGGATGGCGGAACGGACGGGCGGACTGTCGCTCGGGCAGTTGCTGCTGGCCCTGGATCGCACGATGGTGACGTTGGTCGAGGCGCCCCGCGGCCTGGACATGCCGGTGGGATCGGTCGCGCTGGTCGACGTCGACGACATCCGGCTGGGCCTCGCGGTCGGCGCCGGCTCCGCGGACCTGTTCTTCCTGCTGGGAGTGTCCGACGCGGACGCGGTCGGCTGGATCGCGCAACAGGTCCACAGCGCGGGGAAGCTACCCGCGGCCATCTTCGTCAAGGAACCGTCGGCGGCCGCGGTGAAGCAGGCGGTCGCGCTCGGCACCGCGGTCGTTGCGGTCGAACCCCGCGCCCGCTGGGAACTGCTCTACAAGTTGGTCAACCACGCATTCGAACATCACGGCGATCGTGACGACCCGCTGTATGCCTCCGGCACCGACCTGTTCGGGTTGGCTCAGTCGATCGCCGACCGCACCCACGGGATGATCAGCATCGAGGACGACCAATCTCACGTGCTGGCCTATTCGGCGTCCAACGAGGAGGCCGACGAGCTGCGTCGGCTGACCATCCTCGGGCGCGCCGGTCCGCCCGAGCATTTGGAGTGGATCGGCCAGTGGGGCATCTTCGACGCGCTGCAGGCCAGCGGTGACGTCGTCCGGGTCGACGAGCGCCCGGAGTTGGGTCTGCGGCCGCGGCTTGCCGTCGGCATCCACCTGCCGGCAACGGATGCGCGACGCCCGCCCGGATTCGCAGGCACGATCTGGCTGCAGCAAGGGTCGGCGCCACTGGCCGACGACGTCGAGGAGGTGCTGCGCGGCGGGGCCGTGCTGGCGGCGAGGATCATGTCGCGGCTGGCGGCCGCGCCGTCGACGCACACGGTGCTGGTGCAGGACCTGCTCGGGCTCGGCGAGGACGCCGCCGACGTCGGCGCGATCGCCCGCGAGCTCGGCATCACGGCCGACGGCCGTGCCGCGCTGGTCGGGTTCCGTGGCGAGGGGTCCGCGGTGCCTGCCAACGTGATCGCGTTGAGCGCGAGCGCATTTCGTGCCGATGCCCAGGTCACGTCGACCGGCGAACGGGTGTATGTGCTGTTGCCGAAGACCGGAGCGGCGTCGTCGCTGACGTCGTGGGTGCGGGGCATGGTCGGCGCGCTGCGCCGCGAGCTGGGCCTGACGCTGCGGGCGGTGATCGCGGCCCCACTGGCGGGCCTGGCCGGTGCGGCCGCGGCCCGCGCCGAGGTGGACCGCGTGTTCGACAGCGCCGATCGCCACCCCGGCGCCATCGGTCAGGTCACGTCGCTGGACGAAGCGCACACCACGGTGCTGCTCGACGAGATCGTCGCGCACGTGGCGGGCCGGCAGCGGCTCGTCGACCCGCGGGTGCGCGAACTGCGCGAGCGGGATCCCATGCTGGCCGACACACTGGCCGCGTATCTGGACGGGTTCGGCGACATCGCCGCGGTGGCGCAGCGGCTGCACGTGCACCCGAACACGGTGCGCTACCGCATCCGTCGGATCGAGAAGCTGCTGTCGACATCGCTGGACGATCCCGACGACCGACTCGTCCTCGCACTGGGTCTGCGGGCGACCGAGCGATGAATGCGCTGTCACCTTTACCCGCGAGCAGACGCAAATGTCCCGAAAATCTCGGCGTGTCGGGTACATTTGCGTCTGCTCGCGCAAGGAAACTAGACCGTTAGATCGCGAGCGCACCCGCCGCCAGCTCGTCGAAGCGTTCGATGGCTTCGTCGCCGTCGGCGTCCAGGCCGCGAAGTGGTCCGCGGTCGGCCAGGTAGCGCTGCGCGTACAGCCGGGCCACGAGAGCCTTTCGGTCCGTTCGGTTTTCGGCTCGTTCCCAGGCGGCCTGCTCGGTCAGCAGCGCGCCGGCGTACACATCGCCCATGAACTGCGCGAGCGGGAACAGTCGCGCCTCGGCGACCGCGCCGTCGAACTTGCTCCACGCCGTGATGGCCGTGTCGAGGTCCTGGACGCGGCGCGACACCAGGGCGGTCGTGTCGTCGCCGTCGGACACCGACACCGCGTCGTGCAGGCGTTGCAGCAGCTGCTCGTGGGCCTGCGCTCGTTCGATGCCGCGCCGCACGTCCAGGCAGAGGATGTTGTCGGGGCCCTCCCAGATGGTGTTCACCTGCGCATCGCGCAGCAGCCGTGCCACCGGCCAGGTCTCGATATAGCCGTTGCCGCCGTGGATTTCGATTGCGTCGGACGCCATCGTGATGCCGAGCCTGCAGACCTTCAGCTTGGTGACGGGCACCGCGATGCGCTGGCGAACCTGCCTCGGCTGTCGGTGGTTGGCGGCTCCGGTGCCGTCGAACACCAGCGCCTGCGCGGCTTCGACGTCGACGATCATCTCGGCCAGTTTGCGCCGCATCAACGGCTTGTCGATCAGCGCGTCGCCGAACGCCTGCCGCCGCCGGGCGTAGCACAGTGACTCGACCAACGCTCGCCGCGCATTGCCGAGCGCGAACAGCGCGATGCCAAGCCGCGCCGCGTTGGTCAGCTCCATCATCCGGCCCAGGCCCTTGCCGTCGGACGGGCCCGCGTCGTCGCTGGCCTCGCCGGAGAGCAGAAACGCCTCGGCGTCGACGAACTCGATCTCGCCGGAGGCGACCGAGCGGGTGCCGAGCTTGTCCTTCAGGCGGCGCACCCGCACACCGTTGCGGGAACCGTCGCGGCGGGTCCGCAGCACCAGAAAGGTCGCGACGCCCCGGCTGGAGTCGGGCGCCCCTTCGGGCTTGGCCAGCACGACGAACGCCTCGCCGTTGCAATTCGACGCGAACCACTTGAATCCGTTGAGCAGCCACGCATCTCCGTTGCGCGTCGCCGTCGTCTCCAGCGCGCCGAGGTCCGACCCGCCCGTCCGCTCGGTCAGCAGCTGGGCGGTCTCGCCCTCCCACTCACCCGACTCGAACTTGGCCAGCACGTGGTCGCGTACGTCGGGCGGCGCGTAGGCCGCGACCAACGCCTTCACCATGCCGCCGCCGGTGCCGAGCGCGCACCCCATTCCGATGTCGGCCTGGTTGAGCAGGTAGTTGGACGCGAACACCGCCAGCGACGAGTTGCCGCCTGCGCGCCGGACGTCGTCGCGTAGTGCCTGTTGTGCATCCAGCACGGCGCGTCTCGACTGGATGAACGACGCAGGCATGATGACGCGGCTGACGTCGTGGCCCCACCGGTCGTATCGTTCGAGCCGCGGCGGGTTGCGGTCGGTTTCCTCGGCCCACCGCGCCACCGGGCCGCCCATCACGTCGCCGATGCGGGTCAGGTGCGGCTCGACGACCGCGAGCTCGTCGGGCTGCAGGTAGTAGGCCATCGTGGCCTGCAGAGTGGGATCGGTTGCATACCAGTTGAGACCCACCGCACCCTGGTAGTCCTCGGTGCGGTAGCGCGCGGACTTCTCCGGGGTCGTGAACGGCAGCCGGTCGACGGCCTCCACGTCGTAATCGCTCATGTCGCGACGGTATTGCAGCATGGTCATGCCGCGTGAGCAGACGCAAAAGTCCGCCAAATGCGGCGTGTCGCGGGGCTTTTACGTCTGCTCGCGTGAGTGGTAGCTACGCGGTAAGCCGCGAGACGGCGGCGGCGATCCGTTCGTCGGTGGCGGTCAACGCGATGCGCACGTGATGCGAGCCGCGGGGGCCGTAAAACTCGCCGGGCGCGACCAGAATTCCGCGTGCCGCAAGCCAATTGACGGTGTCGCGGCACGGTTCGCCGCGGGTCGCCCAGATGTAGAGCCCGGCCTCGGAGTGGTCGACGGCGAGGCCCGCCGCCTGCACCGCGGGCAACAGCGCGCTGCGACGGCGTTCGTAGCGCTCGCGCTGTTCGCGTTCGTGCGCGTCGTCGTCGAGCGCGGCGACCATTGCGCCCTGCACGGGCGTGGGCATCATCATCCCCGCATGTTTGCGCACCGCCAGCAGTTCGGTGATCAGGTCGCGGTCGCCGGCGACGAAGCCGGCCCGGTAGCCGGCCAGCGAGGAGGTCTTGGACAGGGAGTGAATGGCCAGCAGGCCCGTGTGGTCACCGTCGCAGACCGACGGGTGCAGCAGCGAGACCGGTTCGGCGTCCCAGCCAAGGCCGAGGTAGCACTCGTCGGACGCGACGACCACACCACGGTCGCGGGCCCACCCGACGACCTTGCGAAGATGGTCGGCGCCGAGCACGGCACCGGTCGGGTTACTCGGCGAGTTGAGGTAGATCAACGCCGGTGATCGTGGTCCGATCTGGGTGAGCGAGTCGGCCAGCAGCACCTGTGCGCCCGCCAGTCGTGCGCCGACTTCGTAAGTGGGATAGGCCAATTCGGGCACCACGACGACGTCCTCGGGTCCCAGACCGAGCAGCGTCGGCAGCCAGGCGATGAGTTCCTTGGTGCCGATCGCCGGAATAACGGCGTCTTCGGCGAGCCCGTTGACGCCGTAGCGGCGGTTCAACGCTGCTACCGCCGATGCGCGCAGCGCGGGTGTTCCGGCCGTGGTCGGGTAGCCCGGCGCGGCGCTTGCCGCAGCCAAGGCGTCACGGATCAGTGGCGCAACCGGATCGACCGGAGTACCGATGGACAGGTCGACGATGCCGTCGGGATGTGACCGAGCCAGTGCCGTCGCGTCTGCGAGGGTGTCCCACGGGAACACCGGCAGCCCCGCAGAGATGCCGCGGCGAACGACGTCAGGTCTGGCCGTTATGAGTCCTCACCCTGAGGCGGCAAGTCCTTGACCGACTGCGGGTCGTTCTCGGTCATTCCGACCTTGGATGCCCCGCCGGGGGAACCGAGCTCGTCGAAGAAGTCGGCGTTGATCTGTGTGTATCCGCTCCACTGATCCGGCACATCGTCTTCGTAGTAGATGGCCTCCACCGGGCAGACCGGCTCGCATGCGCCGCAGTCCACACATTCGTCGGGGTGGATGTACAGCATGCGTGCGCCCTCGTAGATGCAATCGACAGGGCATTCTTCGATACAAGCCTTGTCCTTGATGTCGACGCAGGGTTCGGCAATCGTGTACGTCACTGAGTGCTCCTCAAGTCCTCTCGATCTACCTGATCAGTGGGGCTGCCTATGGGTAGGGCGCGCCGAAATTCGCTGCCAGTATCCGATTTGGATTCCTGGACGGCTGTCTCAGTGTGCCCTAACTTTTGCGTCCACCGTTGTGGTGGACGCGTAGTAACTGATACTAGCCGTTGCATATACAAGTGCCTAGTCGGCCGGATCTATGCATTCTGGTGCAGTGCAACTAGTTGCATATCGACCCGATGCGCTCCTATGCTGCCGGCGTGGCGCTGCCCCATGCGATCTTGGTTTCGCTGTCCGAGCAGTCCGGCTCGGGCTACGAGCTGGCCCGCCGGTTCGACCGGTCGATCGGCTATTTCTGGAGCGCCACCCACCAGCAGATCTACCGCACGCTGCGGGCTATGGAGGACGACGGCTGGGTGCACGTCAGGCCAGTGGTGCAGCAGGGCCGACCCGACAAGAAGGTGTACACCGTCGCCGACGCGGGCCGCGCCGAGTTGGCCCGCTGGGTCGCCGAACCGTTGTCCGGGCGCGGCAGTTCGGTGACCGATAACCGCACGCGTGATCTTGCCGTCAAGATCCGGGCGGCCGCCTATGGCGATATCGCCGCATTGCGTGATCAGGTCACGGCGCTGCGCGCCGAACGCGCCGAACTGCTGGACACCTACCGCGGATTCGAGAAAGCGCAGTTCCCCGACCCCAGCGCGCTCAGCGGCAGCGCACTGCACCAGTACCTGGTGCTGCGCGGCGGCATTCGGGCCGAGGAGAGTGCCGTGGAATGGCTTGACGAAGTGGCAACAGGGTTGGCAGGCGGCTCGCGATGAGCGCTTGCGCGAAGAGCAGAGGATATAGTGACCAACCCCTATCCAAATTTGTTGTCCCCATTGGATCTTGGGTTCACCACTCTGCGCAATCGGGTGGTGATGGGGTCGATGCACACCGGTCTGGAGGATCGTGCCCGCGACACGGACCGGCTCGCCGCGTACTTCGCCGAACGCGCCCGCGGCGGCGTCGGCCTGATCATCACCGGCGGGTACGCGCCGAACCGCACCGGGTGGCTGCTGCCGTTCGCGTCGCAGATGGTGTCGTCGTCGGACGCCCGCCGGCACCGCGCGATCACCGACGCGGTGCACGACGCGGGAGGCAAGATCCTGCTGCAGATCCTGCATGCCGGACGCTATGCCTACCATCCGTTTTCGGTGAGCGCGTCGGCGATCAAGGCTCCGATCAACCCGTTCCGGCCGCGGAAGCTGTCGTCGCGCGCGGTGGATGGCACCGTCGACGACTTCGCGCGCTGTGCGGAGCTGGCCCGCGACGCCGGCTACGACGGTGTCGAGATCATGGGCAGCGAAGGATATCTGCTCAACCAGTTCCTGGCGCCCCGCACGAACAAGCGGACCGACGCCTGGGGCGGTTCACCCGAGAAGCGCCGACGGTTCCCGGTCGAGATCGTGCGCCGCACCCGCGCGGCAGTCGGGCCGGACTTCATCATCTGCTACCGCATGTCGATGGCCGACTACGTCGAGGACGGCCAGAGCTGGGACGAAATCATCGCGCTGGCAAACGAAGTCGAGGCAGCCGGAGCGACGATGATCAACTCCGGGTTCGGCTGGCACGAGGCTCGGGTGCCGACGATCGTCACCTCCGTACCCAACAGCGCGTTCGTCGACATCAGCAGCGCGGTGGCCGAACACGTGAGTATCCCCGTGGTGGCGTCGAACCGCATCAACATGCCGCAGGCCGCCGAGCAGATCATCGCCGACACGCACGTGCAGTTGATCTCGATGGCGCGCCCGCTGCTGTCCGATCCGGACTGGGTGAACAAGGCGCAGGCCGACACCGCCGACGAGATCAACACGTGCATCTCGTGCAACCAGGCGTGCCTGGATCACGCGTTCGTGCACAAGAAGGCGTCGTGTCTGCTCAACCCCCGTGCCGGGCGGGAAACCGACCTGGTGCTCTCGCCGACCCCGCGCAGCAGGCGCATCGCGGTGGTGGGCGCGGGCCCGGCCGGCCTGGCCGCCGCGGTGACCGCCGCGCAGCGCGGCCACGACGTCACGCTGTTCGAAGCAGGCGAAGTGATCGGCGGCCAATTCGACATGGCCAGAAGGATTCCCGGCAAGGAGGAGTTCAGCGAGACGATCCGGTACTACACCCGGATGCTCGCCAAACACGGCGTGGACGTGCGGCTGAACACCCGCGCCGGCGTTGACGAGCTGGCGGGATACGACGAGGTGGTGCTGGCCACCGGCGTGGTGCCGCGGATTCCCGACATTCCCGGCATCGACCACCCGATGGTGCTGTCCTACGCCGAGGCGATCATGGGCAAGCCGGTCGGCAAGACGGTGGCCGTCGTCGGCGCGGGCGGCATCGGTTTCGACGTGAGCGAGTTCCTGGTGACGGACGATTCGCCGACGCTGAACCTCAAGGAATGGAAGGCGGAGTGGGGTGCGGCCGACCCGCAGGAGGCGCGCGGTGCGTTGACGACACCGATCCCCGCGCCTGCCGCACGCGAGGTCTATCTGCTGCAGCGCAGGAAGGGCCCGCAGGGTCGAGGGCTCGGCAAGACGTCGGGCTGGGTGCACCGGGCATCGCTGAAGGCCAAAGGTGTCACGCAGTTGTCGGGCGTGAACTACGAACGCATCGACGACGACGGCCTGCACATCAGCTTCGGACCCGGCCGAGATCGCAGGCAGGTGCTCGAGGTGGACAACGTGGTGATCTGCGCGGGTCAGGAGCCGGTGCGCGAACTCGAGGACGGACTGCGCCGCAACGGGATCGACCCGCACGTCATCGGCGGGGCAGAACTGGCCGTCGAACTCGACGCCAAGCGCGCGATCAAACAGGGCACCGAGCTCGCCGCCCGCCTCTGACTCCCCTCACGCGGAATTACCGAACTATTGTCCTCGAAATCCCGAATCGAACCCCATCAGCCGGTAATTTCAACGACGTCGTCGTTTTTCAGGTGTGGGATTCCCAGCCCGAATCCCGCCCGGCGTGGTGGGGAGTACGCGAATGGCAATCGATCCCGCACAATCACTTTCGTCACCGACCGAGGACTCGCCGTCAGCGCAGCCCATGATCGGCAAAGGGTGGGTCCAGGGCGTGGCCCTGGTGCTCATCGTCGGCTTTTTCGTGATGGGCATCCTCGTCTACCGCACCTATACGGCGTCCATGCCGATGCCCGACAAGGTGGTCACCGAGGCGGGCGACGTGCTGTTCACCGGCGCCGACATCACCCGCGGCCAAGAGCTGTATCAGGCGCGGGGCCTGCACGAGTACGGATCGGTGGTCGGGCACGGAGCCTACCTGGGCCCCGACTACACCGCCGACTATCTGCGCCGGGCCACCGACGACGTCGGCGCACAGTTCCAGGCGCAGGGCGTCGGCGATGTGCAATCCGCAGTCGTCAGGGACTTCCGCACCAACCGCTACGATCCCGCCACCAAGACTCTGGTCTTCACCGACGAGCAGGCCGCCGCATTCGACCGCATCGCCGCGCCACTATGCGGACTTCTTCGGCCCCGAGTCGCACAACAACGGGCTGCTGGCCGAACCTGATCACCGACCCGGCGGACATCCACGACCTGACCGTCGTTCTTCGCGTGGACAGCGTGGGCGGCGGCCGCCGAGCGCCCCGGCCACAACTACAGCTACACCAACAACTGGCCGGCCGAACCCCGCGTGGACAACGGGCCAACCGCGCAGTTGGTCGTCTGGTCGGCGCTGTCGCTCATCGCGCTGCTCGGCGGCACCGGAATCATGTTCGCGGTATACGGCCGCTGGAGCCAGAAGATCGGTTGGCACAGCGCCGAGGCGCCGACGCTGTCCTTCCGACAGCCCGGCGAGGTAGCGCTCACCCGCTCCCAGCGGGCCACCATCTGGTTCTTCGCGATCATTTCGGTGCTGTTCCTGGCCCAGGCGATGCTGGGCGCCGCCGTGCAGCACTACCGTGCCGACTTGACCAGTTTCTTCGGACTCGATCTGGCCGCCATCCTGCCCTACAACCTCGCCCGCACCTGGCACCTGCAGCTGGCCCTCTTCTGGACTTCCGCGGCCTTCCTCGCCGGCGGCATCTTCCTCGCGCCGTTCATCGCTCGACGTGAGCCGCGCCGCCAGCACTGGCTGGCCTACGGACTGCTCGGGGCCGTTGTCGTGGTGGTCGTGGGCTCCTTGGTCACCGAGGCGCTGTCCATCTACGGGGTCGTCCCGTCGGGTTCGCTGTTCTCCCAACAGTGGGAGTATCTCGACCTCCCGCGGCTGTGGCAGATCCTTCTGATCGTCGGCATGTTCCTGTGGATCGCGATCATCTACCGCGGGATGCGCTCACGGCTACGGGACGAGTCCAAGCTGAACATGCCGTGGCTGTTCTTCTTCTCCGGCCTGGCGATTCCGATGTTCTACGCGGTCGGCTTGCTCGCGAACAGCGACACCCATCTAACGGTCGCCGACTTCTGGCGATTCTGGGTTGTGCACCTGTGGGTCGAGGACTTCCTCGAACTTTTCACCACGGTGATGGTCGCCTACATCTTCGTCATGCTCGGCGTGGTCAGTCAGCGCATCGCGCTGGGTGTCATCTTCCTCGACATCATCCTGTACTCGGCCGGCGGCGTCATCGGCACCATGCACCACCTGTATTTCTCCGGAACTCCGGTGGAACACATGGCTCTCGGGGCGTTCTTCTCTGCCGCCGAGGTGATACCGCTGACTTTCCTGACGGTCGAGGCGTGGGCGTTCCTGCAACTCGGCTCCAGACAGACGTCGGGTGACACCAAACCGTTCCCGCACCGATGGGCGGTGATGTTCCTGGTCGCGGTCGGATTCTGGAACTTCGTGGGAGCAGGCATCTTCGGCTTCCTCATCAACCTGCCGATCGTGTCCTACTACCAGATCGGCACCGCACTGACGGCAAACCACGGGCACGCGGCCATGATGGGTGTCTACGGCATGCTCGCCGTGGGCTTGGCCATGTTCGCGTTCCGCTACGTGATCCCGGCGGACAAGTGGCCCGAGAAGGTGGGCACGAATGTCGTTCTGGTGCCTGAACATCGGCCTGGCGTGGATGGTGTTCGCCAGCCTGCTGCCGCTGGGCGTGCTTCAGCTCTATCACTCCGTGAACGAGGGCTATTTCGAGGCCCGCTCGCTGGGTTACATCACCCGACCCGGTAATGCCGTGCTCGAGTGGTTGCGGCTGCCCGGCGATGTCATTTTCATCGCCGGCGGCATCCTCCCGTTCATCTGGATCGCGTGGCAGGCGCTGCGACACTTCACATCAGGTGAGACGACCGACGAGCTGCCCGAGCATGCGCTGTACATCGAGGTCGCCGCCACACCGGCCGAAAGACCGAAATGAGTCCACCCGCGGCATCGGTCTGGCTGATGGCCGGCTACGCGCTGGCGCTGGTCGCCGTGGCGTGGGGGTTTGACATGATGGCCCGCCGCGCGTCTATGCGCGCGGCGCGTTGGCGCACAGGGCTGTTCACCTATCACGCCGACCACGACGCATGGCAGTGCCCGCAGGACCAGTGGCTGTGGCCGACGTCATTCGATCCGCAGCAGCCGGGTGATGCGCTACCGGGCCAAACCCAGCGTGTGCAACAGCTGCCCGGTGAAGTCGACCTGCACGACGTCGGATCACGGCCGAGAGATAAGCCGGGACATCGATCCCTGGCCGTATTCCGAAGCGGGTCAGTTCCACCGCGGAATCGCCTGTGCGATAGCCGGGTTGGCGCTGGTGATGGTGCTGGCGATGATGCTCGCCGAACACAACGCGGCCGACCTCGTGGTGCTGCTGGTGACCGCAATGGTGGTGGTGGCCGCTGGCCTGCCGCTGGCACGTCATCTGTGGGCCAGCCCGGCCAACGCGCCCGATCATCTGCCGCACCGGTCCGGCGAGCAGGAGATGACGGCCGTTGCCGCCGACCGGTTCTCGACGCGCTGGGGTGGCGGCTGGATCGAACGGAAGGATTCACAATGACAGGCTTATGGCTACTGCTGGCTGCGGTCGCGGTGCTCGCGATCGTTCTGCTGGCCGTGTTGTCGTGCAAGGTGCTTCGCGAGTACGAGCGGGGTGTGGTGTTCCGCCTGGGCCGGGTGCGGCCATTGTGCGGACCCGGACTCAGGATCTTGATCCCACTGGTGGACAGGATGATTCGCGTCGACCAGCGGGTGGTGACGTTGACCATCCCACCCCAGGAAGTGATCACGCGCGACAATGTTCCCGCTCGGGTCAACGCCGTCGTCATGTTCCAGGTCACCGATCCGATCAAGGCCATCATGGGGGTGGAGAACTACGCGGTGGCCACATCGCAGATCGCGCAGACGACACTGCGCTCGCTGCTGGGCCGCGCGGACCTGGACACCTTGTTGGCACACCGCGAGGGGCTCAACGACGACCTGCGCAGCATCATCGAAAAGCAGACCGAATCGTGGGGAGTCGAGGTTCGCGTGGTGCGCACGCTCGCGGCGGGAGACCCGTGCCCTCCTCTGTCGGTGTAGTAGCGCTGGAATCGGAGACCAAAGGCGCGTGCACGGCCATACATTTGTCGAGAAGGGCACTGAGAGTAATGATCAAATACTCGGCGCCTCGTCGGTGCGAGAGGAGCAGGCGAGATGCGCGTTGTCGTCATTGGAGGCGGCCCGGCTGGTGTTTCCGCCGCCCTGCACGCCGCCGAGCTGGGCGCAGAGGTCACGCTCGTCGAGCGGGGGCGGGTCGGCGGCACCGCTTTCAACAGCGGCCCGGCACCGGTGCGCACGCTGGCTCGGGCCGCGCGCCTGGTGAGGGACTGGAGCTCGTGGGAAACGTTCGGCCTGCGCGGGCCACGGCCCGAGGTCGACGTCGCCGCTACCCTGGCCAACGCCCAGCGGGTCGCCGGCTACCTCTATGAACGCAAGCGCGTCGCCGACCACATCCGCGCCGTCGGGATCGACCTTGTCGAGGAGGCCGGCGACGCCCGGTTCGTCGACGCCAACACCGTCGCCGCGGCCGACGGCCGCACGTGGACTGCGGACCGGGTGATCATCGCCGTCGGCGGCAGGGCCGGGCGACTGCCGATCCCCGGGGCCGAGCTCGGCCTGACCTACGAGGACGTGCGCAGCCTGACCTCGCTGCCCGACCGGGTCTGCGTCATCGGGGCGGCCGACACCGGCTGCCAGCTCACGTCGATCCTGGCGGACTTCGGTTGCGACGTCACGCTTGTCGAGTACGCGCCCCGGATCGTGCAGCGCGCCGATATCGATGTCTCGGTCGCACTCGAACACGCTTTCCGGGGGCGCGGCATCGAGGTCATCACCAGCGCCGAAGTCGACCAACTCGAGGCGCTCGAACCCGGCGTGCGCGTCGCTGTACCGAGTCGGCGACGAGTCCAGAACGGTCGACGTCGACGCGGCGTTCTTCGCCGTCGGCTGGCCGGGTAACGCCGACCTCGTCGACGCCGCCGCTGCCGGCGTGGTCACCGAGCGTGGCTACGTGACCGTCGACGACTTCACGGCCACGAACGTCCCGCACATCTTCGCCGCCGGGGACGTCGACGGGAACAGCATGCTCGTCAGCAGCGCGACACTCGAAGGCCGTGTCGCCGCCGAGAACGCGGTGCTCGGCCCGCGTCGCCGCGTCGTCCATGAGATCGTCCCGGCCGGCAGTTTCACCGACCCCGAGTACGGCAGCGTCGGACTCACCGAGGAGCAGGCCCGCGCCCGCTACGACTGCGCGGTCGGCGTGGCCCGCTATGAGGACATGCTGCGGCCCGTCGCCGACGGGCAGCCGGAAGGGTTCTGCAAGTTGATCGTCGAGACCGCGCGACGGCAGATCGTCGGCGCTCACGTGCTCGGCGAGTACTCGGCCGAAGTGATCCAGATGGTCGCGGCCTGCATGGCGGCGGGGATGCGCGTCGAGGACGTCGCCGAGCTTCAGTTCGCCTTCCCCACATTCACCGAGGGAGTCAGTCAGGCTGCCCAGATGGTGGTGAACCAGCTCGGCGTCCGTCCGTTGCCCCATCTTTGGAGCAGCCTGAGCTCCACGCCGTCGGTCCTGGAATGACCGGCTGCTGCTTTTCCCTGCGCTCATGCGGCCAGAGGCGCGTACGTGGTCGTGCGCTAACAAGCGGGGCGGCCGATGCCCTCGGCGATCGCCGTCAGCTCTTCGACCGTCATCGCCAGACCGAACTCCGAGCCCGCCATCCGCGAGATCGTCTCCTCCATCAACGTGCCGCCGAGATCGTTCGCGCCACCGTTGAGCGTCACCTGCGTGCGCTCGACGCGGATGA
>CAVUPN010000012.1:0-149768 GCA_963743225.1 uncultured Actinomycetota bacterium
GAGCAGCGCTTCAGCGTAGGCGTAGAACAGGCGGGCGGCCGTCTGTCCGCTCCGCGTCGGATCAAGTTGCGGCGTGGACAGGATCGCGAGGGCCTGGTCCTGCTGACCCAGATCGGACCGAGCGCCGGCCACGACGATGCGCAGCTCGTCGGCGTCGTCGCCGGTGAGCTGGGCGGCCTCGGGACTGCGGGCCAATTCGATCGCACGCTCGGGACGGCCGATACCGCGCTCGCAGTCGGCGATCAGCGCCAACAGCGGGGACTTGCTGCCCAGCCGGCGGGCGGCCCGCAGCTCGGCGAGTGCTTGTGCCCAGTCACCGCAGCGGTACGCGGCGATTCCGACCGCTTCGCGGACGGCCGCGATCCGTCCGGAGCGGGCCCTGGCGGCCCGGGCATGCTCGAGGGCCGCCGCGGGATCGTCGTCGAAGAGTTCACCGGCCGCGACCAGATGGCGCGCGACAAAGTCAGCGGTATTGCGGTCCAAGGTGGTGAGTTCGCGACGGATTTCCGGGGAGAGCTGTCGGGCTTCGATCTCCGGCGACAGCGTCGGGCCGGCCTGCTCGGCCGATGCCTCCGGCGCGGATTCGGGCTGAGCGCGGCGAGCGCGGTTGGGCCCCGAGGCGCGCGGCGCCGTCCGCTGACGTGGTTCGTTACTCGAGGAACCACGGGGACGCCGTTCGTCGCTGCCGCCCTGCCTGTCCTGCGCCACGTATGCCTTTCTACCCTGAATCGTTTCGGGACGAAAATTGGCTATTCCCAATGAAAATCGCTTCCGAATATAGAATCACCCCCCACGCAATTGTGGGGGGTGATTCTAGTTATGTGTTCGGCGGTGTCCTACTTTTCCACCCGGGTTGGGTAGTATCATCGGCGCTGGCAGGCTTAGCTTCCGGGTTCGGGATGGGTCCGGGCGTTTCCCTGTCGCTATTTCCGCCGTAACTTTATTTTGTTGTTGGGTGGTGTGTTTGGTGGTGGGGTGGGGTTTGTTGTGGATTGTGTGGTTGCGGGTTTTTGTGGGTAAGTTTTCGGCCGGTTAGTGCCAGTTCCCTGGCCCATTGCTGGGGGTGTAGGTCTGGTCTATTGATCCCGTGGTCTGCGGGGGGCCTTATCCCACTTGATGGGTGAGAAGCCTGGTCTTGGAGGGGGTTTCCCGCTTAGATGCTTTCAGCGGTTATCCTGTCCGAACGTGGCTATCCAGCGGTGCCCCTGGTGGGACAACTGGTGGACCAGAGGTTCGTCCGTCCCGGTCCTCTCGTACTAGGGACAGGTTTCCTCAAGCTTCTGACGCGCGCGGCGGATAGAGACCGAACTGTCTCACGACGTTCTAAACCCAGCTCGCGTGCCGCTTTAATGGGCGAACAGCCCAACCCTTGGGACCTGCTCCAGCCCCAGGATGCGACGAGCCGACATCGAGGTGCCAAACCATCCCGTCGATATGGACTCTTGGGGAAGATCAGCCTGTTATCCCCGGGGTACCTTTTATCCGTTGAGCGACACCCCTTCCACTCGGGGGTGCCGGATCACTAGTCCCGACTTTCGTCCCTGCTTGACGTGTCTGTCTCGCAGTCAAGCTCCCTTGTGCACTTGCACTCGACACCTGATTGCCGTCCAGGTTGAGGGAACCTTTGGGCGCCTCCGTTACATTTTGGGAGGCAACCGCCCCAGTTAAACTACCCACCAGGCACTGTTCCTGAACCGGATCCACGGTTCGAGGTTAGAGGCCCAATACGGTCAGAGTGGTATTTCAACAACGACTCCGCACTCACTGGCGTGAATGTTTCACAGTCTCCCACCTATCCTACACAAACCGTATCGAGCACCAATACCAAGTTGTAGTGAAGGTCCCGGGGTCTTTTCGTCCTGCCGCGCGTAACGAGCATCTTTACTCGTAGTGCAATTTCGCCGAGTCTATGGTTGAGACAGCTGAGAAGTCGTTACGCCATTCGTGCAGGTCGGAACTTACCCGACAAGGAATTTCGCTACCTTAGGATGGTTATAGTTACCACCGCCGTTTACTGGGGCTTAAATTCTCCGCTTCACCCCTCGAAGAGGGGTTGACGGGTCCTCTTAACCTTCCAGCACCGGGCAGGCGTCAGTCCGTATACATCGTCTTGCGACTTCGCACGGACCTGTGTTTTTAGTAAACAGTCGCTTCTCACTGGTTTGTGTCACCCCCCACCGCTGCCCACCGCGAGGATGGTGACGGTGCGGGGTCCCCCTTCTCCCGAAGTTACGGGGGCATTTTGCCGAGTTCCTTAACCATAGTTCACTCGTACGCCTGGGTATTCTCTACCTGACCACCTGTGTTGGTTTCGGGTACGGGCCGTGTGTGTACTCACTAGAGGCTTTTCTCGGCAGCATAGGATCACCGAATTCACCTCACTCGGCTATGCATCACCTCTCAGGATTTAGCGACATCCGGATTTGCCTAGATGTCTCCCTACCGGTTTGCCCCAGTATTACCACTGACTGGTACGGCTACCTTCCTGCGTCACCCCATCGCTTGACTACTACCAGTGCGGGTCCCACGCAGCAGAACCCCGTCGCCCCCCGAAGGGTTTGATCGGCGTTCGTTTGGGTGGTTAGCAGCACTGATTCATCACGGGCGCGCACACACGGGTACGGGAATATCAACCCGTTGTCCATCGACTACGCCTGTCGGCCTCGCCTTAGGTCCCGACTCACCCTGGGCGGACTGGCCTGGCCCAGGAACCCTTGGTCTTTCGGCGGGCAAGGTTCTCACTTGCCTTATCGCTACTCATGCCTGCATTCTCACTCCCACACCCTCCACCACCAGATCACTCTGTGGCTTCACCGGATGCAGGACGCTCCCCTACCCAACACGGACATAAGTCCATGCTGCCGCGGCTTCGGCGGTGTGCTTGAGCCCCGCTACATTATCGGCGCACAATCACTTGACCAGTGAGCTATTACGCACTCTTTCAAGGGTGGCTGCTTCTAAGCCAACCTCCTGGTTGTCTTCGCGACTGCACATCCTTTTCCACTTAGCACACGCTTAGGGGCCTTAGCCGGCGATCTGGGCTGTTTCCCTCTCGACGCACGGAGCTTATCCCCCGCCGTCTCACTGCCACGCTGAACTTACCGGCATTCGGAGTTTGGCTGACGTCAGTAACCTAGTAGGGCCCATCGGCCATCCAGTAGCTCTACCTCCGGCAAGAAACACGCAACGCTGCACCTAAATGCATTTCGGGGAGAACCAGCTATCACGGAGTTTGATTGGCCTTTCACCCCTACCCACAACTCATCCCCTCAGTCTTCAACCTAAGTGGGTTCGGGCCTCCACAACATCTTACTGCTGCTTCACCCTGGCCATGGGTAGATCACTCCGCTTCGGGTCCAGAACACACCACTACACCAACCCCAAAAGGGTTGGATACGCCCTATTCAGACTCGCTTTCGCTGCGGCTACCCCACCCGGGTTAACCTCGCGACATGTCCCTGACTCGCAGGCTCATTCTTCAAAAGGCACGCCATCACCCCACGTAAAACGAGGGCTCTGACGGCTTGTAGGCACACGGTTTCAGGTACTCTTTCACTCCCCTCCCGGGGTACTTTTCACCATTCCCTCACGGTACTAATCCGCTATCGGTCACTGAGAAGTATTCAGGCTTACCGGGTGGTCCCGGCAGATTCACAGCAGATTCCACGGGCCCGCTGCTACTCGGGGACACTGCGACAACAGGGCACATGTTTTCGGTTACGGGGCTCTCACCCGCTACGGCAGACCATCCCAGGCCACTTCACCTAACACATGCCTTTATCACTGCTGCCCTAGCCGGCGGGCTAGAGAACGCAGACCCCACAACACCGCACACACAACCCCCGCCGGGTATCACATGCACGCGGTTTAGCCATCCTCCGCTTTCGCTCGCCACTACTCACGGAATCACAATTGTTTTCTCTTCCTACGGGTACTGAGATGTTTCACTTCCCCGCGTTACCTCCTGCTGGCTATATATTCACCAGCAGGTGACGCGACATCACTCGCGCCGGGTTTCCCCATTCGGACATCCTCGGATCCACGCTCGGTTGACAGCTCCCCGAGGCATAACGCAGCCTCCCACGTCCTTCATCGGCTCTCAGTGCCAAGGCATCCACCATGCGCCCTAAAACACTTACAACACAAAAAACCAAAAATCGAGTTAAAAAACTCTGAAATTGCACATCAAACAACACAAACACACCCCAGCCGAACCCCGAAAGGCCCCACCAGAGCATGCCCACTTGCTGCTAGATGCTCGCAACCACTATCCACAAATCAAACACCACACCCCACCACCAAAGATCGGGGCGACAACCAAATCCCTATCCCCGGTTTCCCCACGATCGGGACGAAGAGATAGCGGGCCTGTTGCCTCAAAGCCCAATAGTGTGCCCGATGATTCCGCGCCGCCCTCGATCTCTCGATCCCGTGAACAGCACTGTTTGTTGTTGCACCCGAACCACACCCACTACAGGCAGCTGACCCATCTTCACGATTGGCGGTCACGATGCCCCGCACGATGCGGACCGACCCTGAGTCTCGTGGTGCTCCTTAGAAAGGAGGTGATCCAGCCGCACCTTCCGGTACGGCTACCTTGTTACGACTTCGTCCCAATCGCCGATCCCACCTTCGACGGCTCCCTCCCACACGGGGTTAGGCCACCGGCTTCGGGTGTTACCGACTTTCATGACGTGACGGGCGGTGTGTACAAGGCCCGGGAACGTATTCACCGCAGCGTTGCTGATCTGCGATTACTAGCGACTCCGACTTCACGGGGTCGAGTTGCAGACCCCGATCCGAACTGAGACCGGCTTTAAAAAGGATTCGCTCCACCTCACGGCATCGCAGCCCTTTGTACCGGCCATTGTAGCATGTGTGAAGCCCTGGACATAAGGGGCATGATGACTTGACGTCATCCCCACCTTCCTCCGAGTTGACCCCGGCAGTCTCTCACGAGTCCCCACCATGACGTGCTGGCAACATGAGACAAGGGTTGCGCTCGTTGCGGGACTTAACCCAACATCTCACGACACGAGCTGACGACAGCCATGCACCACCTGCACACAGGCCACAAGGGAAACCACATCTCTGCGGTCGTCCTGTGCATGTCAAACCCAGGTAAGGTTCTTCGCGTTGCATCGAATTAATCCACATGCTCCGCCGCTTGTGCGGGCCCCCGTCAATTTCTTTGAGTTTTAGCCTTGCGGCCGTACTCCCCAGGCGGGGTACTTAATGCGTTAGCTACGGCACGGATCCCAAGGAAGGAAACCCACACCTAGTACCCACCGTTTACGGCGTGGACTACCAGGGTATCTAATCCTGTTCGCTCCCCACGCTTTCGCTCCTCAGCGTCAGTTACTGCCCAGAGACCCGCCTTCGCCACCGGTGTTCCTCCTGATATCTGCGCATTCCACCGCTACACCAGGAATTCCAGTCTCCCCTGCAGTACTCAAGTCTGCCCGTATCGCCCGCACGCCAGAGGTTGAGCCTCCGGTTTTCACGAACAACGCGACAAACCACCTACGAGCTCTTTACGCCCAGTAATTCCGGACAACGCTCGCACCCTACGTATTACCGCGGCTGCTGGCACGTAGTTGGCCGGTGCTTCTTCTGTACATACCGTCACTTGCGCTTCGTCTGTACTGAAAGAGGTTTACAACCCGAAGGCCGTCATCCCCCACGCGGCGTCGCTGCATCAGGCTTGCGCCCATTGTGCAATATTCCCCACTGCTGCCTCCCGTAGGAGTCTGGGCCGTATCTCAGTCCCAGTGTGGCCGGACACCCTCTCAGGCCGGCTACCCGTCGTCGCCTTGGTAGGCCAAAACCCCACCAACAAGCTGATAGGCCGCGGGCCCATCCCACACCGCAAAAGCTTTCCCCCACCAGGCCATGCGACCAGCAGGGTATATCCGGTATTAGACCCAGTTTCCCAGGCTTATCCCAAAGTGCAGGGCAGATCACCCACGTGTTACTCACCCGTTCGCCACTCGAGTCACCCAACCGAAGCCAGGCACTTTCCGTTCGACTTGCATGTGTTAAGCACGCCGCCAGCGTTCGTCCTGAGCCAGAATCAAACTCTCCAAACAAAACCAAAAGCCATGTTCAGAACAATCCGATCAAAGCAACCAGTTACAAACTGGCAAAAAACAGCCACACCCCTAAACGGGAAAAAGAGGCATGGCAAAAACAAAAACAACAAACTAAAAAACCACCAAACACACTATTGAGTTCTCAAACAACACACCCGTTCCGACCGCGCACCAGCGCGCGGCAGTGCCGCGTACTAGTAGTGCGGACGGTCAGGAACCCACCGAAGTGGGGGCTTCCCTCTGGGACGCCGTCGCGCTCTGCGGCGAACCGCGTCGCGACGACTTCAACAAGTTACGTGAGGGAAAAGTCGTAGTCAAATGGGCTGATGGGTGGTGCGTGTCGGCTCTTCCACCCGTCGCGCGCACTTCCGTGCGTCGGCTCCGACAAGCTATCCAACGCGTTGCACGCCGGCGATATTCCGCTTGCCGCGACGCAGCACCAACCACCGGTCGTGCAGGAAGTCCGACGGCTGCGGTGTCCAGTCGTCGCTTTCCACCCGAATGTTGTTGACGTAGGCGCCGCCCTCGGCGACGGTCCGCCGCGCGGCCCCCTTGCTTTCCGACAGCCCGCTCGCGACGAGCAGATCGGTGATGCCGTCGGGGCCGCCCGGGTTCAGCTCGGCCACGTGGTTGTTGCTGGCCTCGCGCAGTGCGGTCGCCAGCGTCGGCTCGTCCAGTTGCGCCAGCTCGGCCCGCCCGAACAGCGCCTGGCTGGCGTGTTCGACAGCCGCACACTGCCCCTCGCCATGGACCAGGGTGGTGAGTTCCTGGGCCAGCCGGCGCTGGGCTGCCCGCTCATGTGCACGTTCGACCGTCGCCGTGTCGAGTTCGGCCAGCTCGTCGGCCGACAGGAACGTGAACCACTTCAGGTACTGGACCACGTCGGCGTCGGCGGTATTGATGAAGTACTGGTACCAGGCATATGGGCTGGTCATCTCAGGGTCCAGCCACAGGTTGCCGCCGCCCGTCGACTTCCCGAACTTGTTGCCTTCCGAATCGGTGACCAACGGCGTGGTCAGCGCATGGACCGTCGCGCCCTGCTTCTGGCGGACCAGCCGGACGCCGGCGATGATATTGCCCCACTGGTCAGAGCCACCGATCTGCAGCGTGCAGCCAAAGCGGCGGTGCAGCTCGACATAGTCGTTGGCCTGCAAGAGCATGTAGCTGAACTCGGTGTAGGAGATGCCCTCGCCCTCCAGCCGGCGCCTCACCGTGTCGCGGTCGAGCATCACGTTGACCGAGAAATGCTTGCCGATGTCGCGGAGAAACTCGATCGCCCACATGTCGCCGGTCCACGTCAGGTTGTTCTCGACGACGGCGCCGGACGGTGAGTCGTCGAAATCGACGAACCGCTCGAGCTGGCCGCGGATGCGGTCGGTCCACTCGGCAACCGTCGCGGCGGTATTCAAGGTGCGCTCGCCGGTGTCCCTCGGATCACCGATCATGCCGGTCGCGCCCCCAGCCAGCACGATTGGTCGGTGACCCGCCTGTTGGAACCGGCGCAGCGTGAGGAGCGGGATCAGATGTCCGGCGTGCAGGCTCGGCGCGGTCGGGTCGAACCCGGAGTACAGAGTCACCGGTCCGGCGGCCAGCTGCTCGGCCAGCTCGTCGCGGTCGGTGGACTGCGCAATCAGCCCACGCCACTGCAACTCGTCGAGGATGTTCGACGTTCCCATGATCACGATCTTCCCGTACTAGTCGCTCTGGCCGGGCGCGGGTGCCCGTGGACTGCGGCGGTAGAGCGAGACTTCCGGGCGTCCCGCCAACCAGAACCGCCACGGCCGGTCGGCCGCCAGGCTGACGCCAACCCGCGGACCGTCGGCGGCCGGATGTTCCTGCGCCAGCGTGAGCTGGACCGGGCTGTCGGCGTCGAAGAGATCAATCCCGTTGTCGTCCATCGTGATTCCCAGTGCCGAGCACAGATTGCCGGGACCTCGGGCCAAGGCCGCCGGGCGAACCGAGCCGCCGCGGCGCTGCCCCGCGATGTCGAGGCCGGATTCGACGGCCGCTGCCCGCAGCAGGACGGCGCCGGCGACACCGTCGTAACCGCACACCACATTGGCGCAGACGTGAATGCCGTGGCTGCGATAGGTGTACAGCCGACCGGCCGGTCCGAACATGACGGTGTTGCGCCCGTGACGACCGCGGAACGAGTGGGATGCGGCATCGGGCCACGGTCCGTCGGGCGGGCCGCCGTAGGCCTCGACCTCGACGATCATCGCGCTCACCCCGCGGCCGGTCAGTGCTGCGCCCAAGAGCCGCCGAGCCGCCGCGAGTGGGTCGACGGGCAGCAGCTTGGCGGTCACGGGGCGATTCTGCCCTCGTCTCTTGACACACGCAAGGGCGGGGAGGATTATTCATCGCATGATGACTTCATCGAGCGATGAATTACTCAGACGGGGCGTTGAGCCGGTCATTGTCGTCGACCATCTGCGCGTTATCCGGGGCAAGCGACCCGCGATCCACGACCTGTCGGTCCAGATCGCCCGCGGCACCATCACCGGCCTGCTCGGCCCGTCGGGCTGCGGCAAGACCACGCTGATGCGCAGCATCGTCGGAACCCAGATCATCACCGCGGGCAGCGTCACGGTGCTCGGGCAACCGGCCGGCTCCGCGCCGCTGCGGAGGCGGGTCGGCTACATGCCGCAGGACGCGACCATCTACGACGACCTGCGCATCATCGACAACGTGCGCTACTTCGCCTCGCTCTACGGCATGGACGCCAGCGCTGCCGACCAGGCTGTCTCCACGGTAGGACTGGATGACCACCGGACGGCGTTGTGCGGCAACCTTTCCGGTGGCCAGCGAACGCGCGCATCGTTGGCGTGTGCGCTCGTCGCCGCCCCGGACCTGTTGGTTCTGGACGAGCCCACCATCGGGCTCGACCCCGTACTGCGCGTCGACCTCTGGACACAGTTCCATGAACTAGCCCGGCGCGGAACGACATTGCTGGTATCGAGCCATGTCATGGACGAGGCCGATCACTGCGGCGACCTGCTGCTGATGCGCGAAGGTCACCTACTCGCCCACACCACGCCGACGAAACTACGAGAGGACACGGGATGTCAGTCACTGGAGGAAGCGTTTCTGTCCGTCATCCGGCACAGCACCGCAGCCGCAGCCGGCTGAGCCCGCAGGCCTACTTCGCCACCACCGGGCGAATCCTGCGCCAGCTCGCTGCGGATCACCGCAGCGTCGCGATGATCCTCGTGGTGCCGAGCCTGATCATCACGTTGATGTACTTCATGTTCCAGAACGCCCCGCATCGACCGGGCACGCCGTCTCCGTTCAACAATGCCTGCCTGATCATGCTCGGCGTGTTCCCGTTGATCGTGATGTTCCTCATCACCTCGATAACGATGCAACGCGAACGTGTTTCGGGGACGTTGGAACGGATCCTGACCACTCCCCTGCGTCGACTCGACCTGCTGGCCGCCTACGGCACCGCATTCTCGATCGCAGCGGCGGCACAAGCGACGCTGGCGTGCCTGGTGTCGTTCTGGCTCCTGGGTCTCGACACGAAGGGCAGCCCGATCCTGGTGTTCATCATCGCGATCATCAACGCGGTGCTCGGTGTCGGCCTCGGCCTACTGTGCAGTGCGTTCGCCCGAACGGAGTTTCAGGCTGTCCAGTTCATGCCCGTGGTCATCGCGCCTCAACTGCTGTTGTGCGGGATCATCGTGCCCCGTGATGTGCTTCCCGACTGGCTGCAATGGATCAGTAACGTGCTGCCCGCCAGCTATGCCCTGGAGGCGCTGCAGCAGGTCGGCGCATACCCGGACCTGACAGCGATCGCGCTGCGGGACATCATCGTGGTGATCGGCTTCGCGGTGCTGGCCCTGTGCCTGGCCGCAGCCACGCTACGACGAAGGACACCGTAACCGCATTGACCACCAACGCCGAGCGCAAGCGCCCCGGGCGACCGCCCGGGACGTCGGACACCCGCGAGCGGATCCTGACCAGCGCCCGAGAGCTGTTCGCCCGCAACGGGATCGACAAGACTTCGATCCGCGCCATCGCCGCTGACGCCGCCGTGGACCCGGCGCTGGTGCACCACTACTTCGGCACCAAGACCCAGTTGTTCGCCGCGGCGATCCACATCCCGATCGACCCGATGGCGGTAATCGGTCCGCTGCGGGAGGTCCCGGTCGAACAGATCGGCTACACGCTGCCGTCGATCCTGTTGCCGCTCTGGGATTCCGAGCTGGGCAAGGGATTCATCGCGACCCTGCGCTCGATTCTGGCCGGCAACGACGTCTCGCTGATTCGGTCGTTCCTGCAAGAGGTGATCGCCGTCGAGGTTGGCTCTCGGGTCGACAATCCGCCGGGCAGCGGGCGGATCCGCGTCCAGTTCGTCGCGTCGCAGCTGGTGGGCGTGGTGATGGCGCGCTACATCCTGGAGTTAGACCCGTTCAAGTCGCTGCCGGTCGAGCAGATCGCCGAGACGATCGCGCCCAACCTGCAGCGTTACCTCACCGGTGACCTGCCTGGTCTCATTTAAGAGCCGAAACCGTTGGCCCGGGCGATCTCCCCGTAGCACACCGCGCTGGGCCGGATCCACCGCCGCTGCCTGGTCCGGTCGTTGCCCAACAGCCCGAAGTGGCCGTGATAGCCGTTGAACCATTCGAAGTTGTCGACCAGCGACCAGTGCAGGTATCCGCGCACATCGAGTCCCTCGGCAATCGCCGGCGCCAAGTCCCGCAACGCATCCTCGATCAGCGCCGCACGCAGACCGTCGTTTGCGTCATCGAAATCCACACCGTGCTCGGTGACGAGGACCGGCAGCCCGGTTATCTGTTGCGCCTGACGGCATGTCGCGGTCAGGGCGGTCGGGACAAGCTCGAGGCCATTGTCGGAGACCTGACCCGCCGGTCGCTTCAGTCCATCCTTGTCGAAGGTGATGCGGGTGTAGGTCTGCACACCGATGAAGTCGCCTACGGAACCCAGTTCACGCAGAAAGCGGCGGTTGATGAACTCGTCGACCGCATCCGCGGTCTGTTCGCCGCCGGGGTCGGCGGTGACTTCCTGCAGCGACAGCGTGACCCCGACGCGCGCACCAGGGGCGGCGGCGTGCACGCTGTCCACCGCCATTCGGTGCGCCTGCCCGACGACCGCCGTGGCCTCATCGTCGCTCGCTCCCGGAAAGAACGGGCAGAACTCGTCCGCCTCCACGCCAAAGGCGTTGGCCGCCAACGCCATGGAGGCAGCCAACTCGCCGGTCTGCGATTCGGGCAGCAGTCCGCTGCGCTGCCAGCAGCACCGGCGCGTTGGCCTCGTTGATCGTGCACACCCACGACACCCGATCACCGAGCCGCGCCATCACGGCGGCCGCATAGTCGGCGAATCGCGATGCCGTATCGGGACCGCGCCAGCCGCCGTTGTGCCGTATGAGCCACTGCGGACTGGTGAAGTGGTGCAGCGTCACCACGGGCTCGATGCCGTGATGCAGGCAGGTGTCCACCACCCGCGAGTAGTGGTCGAGTTCCGCCGAGGAGATCTGGCCCATTTCGGGTTCCACCCGCGCCCATTCGACGCCGAACCGAAATGCGTTCAGGCCCAGGGCGGCGATCACCGCGATGTCGTCGGGATACCGGTGATAGAAGTCCGCCGCGTCACCGCTGGGCTCCCGGTAGACCGAGTCGGGCAGGTGTTCCATCAGCCAGGCGTCGCAGCCGACGTTGTTGCCCTCGACCTGGTGGGCGGCCGTGGCAACCCCCCAGAGGAAGCCGTCAGGAAAGCTGGTCACCGGTGTCTGCCGACTTCGCACGGTCCAACAGCCGCTGATGCTCGGCGTCGTCGGTCACCGCCACCGCCTCGTCGACGAGCAGCACGGGGATACCGTCCTCGATGCGGTAGGTGCGACGCAGCCTCGGGTTGTAGAGCAGCTCATCGCCGACAAGAAGAAGCGGCCCGCGGTCGTCCGGGCAGACCAGGATGCTCAGCAGTTTTTCGTCGAGCACAGCAAGCGGTCAGCCGACCGGCATGTTGATTGACGAGCCGCCAGGCCCGCCGAGGATGACGCCGCCCTGGTCGAATGGGGCCGGAGCCCCGCCGATCGCGAAGCCGTTCTGACCCCCCTGCTGCTGTTGTGCCGCCGACTGCGCCTGGAGCTTGCGCTGGTAGGCAATCGTCGACTTGAGGGCGTCGATCAACGGTTTCTGGTTCGGCCGATGGTCGAGCGCCTCCTGGATGGCCACCTTGTTCGCGTTCGACGGCCTGAAGCCGAGGTTACGAAGAACCAGCACCTCGTGGATCAGGGTGGAGAGCTGGCCGCCGCCGGCACCCAGGTCGTAGTCCTGCTGGATGATGGCAAGCGCTTCGTCGCCCGTCATCGTCGGCGTCGCAGGGGTTTCGGTATCCGTGGTGTCATCGCCGGGGGCGGACAGTGCCGTCGGCGCGCCGAATCCCACGAAGAGCGCGCCGGCGATCGCGCTGCCGGCCAGGGCGCCCGCTACCCGACGCCAACCGTTGTGCGATGTCATCAATCCTCCAGTGCGATGGCTCCAGCGAGCCTAACAGTGTGTCGGACGCCCAGCAGGAGCTCAGCGCTCGGCACCCACGATCTCGGCACGTACCGCGACCGTAAGCCGTTTGTATTTATTGGTATCCGCATCGAGGTACCAGGCGTTACGCGAGGCCTTCGGAATTCCGTCGACGCGCATCGGGCTCAGCAGGGGCCGATAGGACGCGCTCAGTGTCATGTCTTGCACCACGTGAACGATGTCGGGCGAAGTTCCGACCGGCAGATCCGACAGCGCCTCGGAAAGATCCCCCGCCGCAACGCTGCCGCCCGGACGCAGCGCCAGCGCGGTCACCGCGACCTGTTGTCCACCGGTCTCGACCGCATACGTCACCGAGAGGTCCACGGCGTCGATCGAGCCGACCGCGTCGTCGATGGGTGTGGCATACACCGGGCCGCGCCCGGTGCGGATCACCACGCCACGGTTGTCCACCAGCCAGTAGTCGCCGTCCTGGTCGCGCCGGAAAAGGTACTCGGTGGACACCCAGGTGTCGGCCGCCGCGAAGACGCCGCGCTTGACCGACGCCGTCGGGTCGATCGGCCCCCGCGGGTGGGCCAGCAGCACCCCGACCTCGTTTGTGTCGGCTCTCCGCACGAAGCCTCGGTCGTCCTCCATGATCAGGTCGTCGTCGGGGTCATACGCCGCGAGCTCGACGTCGCCGCCGCCTGGCACCGGTCGGCCCTTGCTGCCGATCTTGGCCCCGGACACGTTGGCCAACACGGCCTGCCCGTCTGTGGTGGCGAAGAACTCGACGACGTGCGCGGGCGCGAAGACGTCGATGACGCGTTTCCACAGCCCGGTGGGCATACCGGAGCCGATGAACAGCCGCACCGGGTGGTTGCCGGTCAGCGCGAACGACGGATCGTCGATGACCTCCCGCAACATCGCCCAGGTGTAGGACACCACCGTCACGCCGTACTGGCGGATCTCCTGGACGAACCGCTCGGACACCAGGCCACGCGACAGCGCGATGCGTGAGCCGCCGACGACCGCGCCGCCCAGGCTCACCAACAGCCCGGACTGGTGGTGCAGCGGGGTCAGGCAGTACACGGTGTCGCCATGGCCGAGGTTGGCCGCCGATGCGGTGCCGAACGCGGACAGCGCCCAGCGGTAGTTCGTGATCTGGCGGGCGAGCAGTTGGCCGCGCACCGTGGCAAACGCGACGAACGCCAGGTCACGGGCCAGCCCCGGGTTGGGCCGGTACCAGCCGGGCAGGTCCACCTCGTCGGGGTCGATCTTCTCCATATCAATGACATCCGCGACGTCGTCAGTTTCCACCAGATGCAGGTCGCGCGACTCGCCGCCGCCGAGCACCAGCACCCGCATCGACAGCCCGCGGGCCGCCTCGAGGTTGCTCGGGTCGGCGATGATCTCCGATACGGCGCCGAGCCGCACCACCGACGCGAGGTCGGCGTCGGGCGGCACCAGCACGGCCACCGCGCCGAGACGGGACAGCGCGGCGATCGCCACCAGCGCGCTGGGTCGCGTCTCCATCAGCACGCCGACGTGTGCGCCCTGCCGCACGCCGACCTCGATCAGGCCGCGAACCACGTTGTTGATGCGACGGTCGACCGCCTCGTAGGTGTGGACGCGTCCGTCGAACAGCAGGCATTCGCCGGTCGGGGCGTCGCGGGCCTGTTCGGACATGATGCGGCCGAGCGAGATCCGGGTGTGGTCGTTGATCTGCCCCAGCCGCGCCAGCCTGGGTAGCGTGCGGACCGTCTCGACGGCCAGCGCCCGCGCCGACTTGTTGGCCGCGACCACGGCATCGGCCGCGGTCCTGGCCAGGGTGAAGGCCATCTCTCCGGCAGCGGCCGCGCCGTGCGCCACTCGGGATGCGAGCGGAACACCGCTTTCACTGTGTTCGGCCGGCTGCAGCGCCATCGCCGTGACACCCTCGGGCAGGTCGGCGTCACCGTCGATCGACTTGATCCACTGGGCCACCGTCGGCCAGCTCTGGGTGGCTGCCTTCGATCCGACGACCAAGCCGAAATGGCCTGCGCGGATGAGGTATTCGTACACATCGGCGTGTGGGGCGGCGCGCTTGATGCCGCGCACCGATGCCGGCTGGCCGATGTCGTCGACCTCACCGACGACGGCCAGCACGGGACAGGTGATGTCGCTGAGCGTCACCAGCTCGCCATGGATCGCAAAGCCGCCGGTCATCATCCGGTTGTGCGCGATGAACTGTTTGAGTAGTTCCGAGATCGCCGGGCCCGACCACGCGATCCAACCCTCGGACGCCAGGAACCGCCGCTGCTGCTCGCGGGGCAGCAGCGCCTCGCGATCGTGCAGCTGGCGCAGGAAATCCAGGCGCGACTGGGCGGTCTTGATCGGGTCGAGCATCTGGAACCCGGTGCGCGCGAGCCAGCTTGGGATGTCGATGCGGCTGAAGACGTGGTCGGCCATGAAGTCCGCGGCGCCTGCGGCAAACCCCGCGGGCAGGTTCATCGGCAGTGCGGCCAGCGTGTCGACCGGAGAACCGAACCCGATGATGCTGGCGAGGTCTTTCGACCGGCGATAGGCCGCGGTCTGATAGCAGAACATGCCGCCCTGCGAGTATCCGGCCAGGTGCACGTCGCGTCCGGTGGTCTCCTTGACGGTGTCGACGGCTTCGCTCAACGCGACGACGTGGTCGGCCAGGTTGCGTTGCATGCCACCCTCGACCTTGTCGGGCTCACCGAAGTCGATGACCCACGGGTCGATTCCCGAGTTATGCAGAATCCCGACGGCGCCCTCGCCGCGGGTGACGTCCCACATGTCGGCCGACATCATCATCGGATGCACCATGAGCACCGGCGGTCCTGGTGTTTTCGCGCCCGGTCGGGTGTCGGGTGGGAAGTACCGCCGCAGCCGATACATCGGCACGCTTTCCACGATCTGGAACGGCGATGGCACCGTGCCTGTCTCCAGGCCGCCGTATCGCAGCACTTCCAGGCCATTTTGCGCGGTGGCGATCAACCGGCCCACTGGCCTGGTTATTGCCGAAAGGTGCACCACCGGCGTTCCCCTTTTGTCACACCTGTCAACCGATTGCCGAGGTCATCATGGCACAGGGCGATCGGGCGGCCAGCGCGTTTGAGCGCGCGCCGTCGACCGAGCAAGGCGCGTGAACAGCGTGGCCTCATCGGACGGTCGCGCCCAAAATCCAGCTGTCGGTCGCGTCACCACACCATTCCAACCTGCGCCCCGGGCATGACCCGTCAAAGTGACGCGGTCAGAGGCGTGCTCACCTCGATGGCGACGCCAGATAAGGCCAAGCGCGGCTGCGGGCTGCAGGTGATCAGATCGATCCCGCTCGCGAGTGGTGGCGAGGCATCGCACGCCGGCAGATACGGAGCCGATGGTCATAGTCCGAGTCACAGCACGTCGCGCACGCGAGGGCCTCGTCGGCTCGCAGATCGCCTGACGGTGTGCGACTGCCTCGGCTGCTGCGGCCTGCCTATCATCGGCGGCTGGTGACTTCGCTGGCGGCTGGATGCCGTCAGCTTCTTCTCACGCGGCTTGCGCGTGAAGGGCCAGCCCGGCCCGGAGGATGTTGCGTGCGGCGTGTTCGTCGGCCTGGGCGGTGTGCCCGCACTTCTGACAGACGAACTCCGCTTGGGTGACGCGGTTGTCCGGAGCGGCGTGCCCGCAGGCCTCGCAGCCGTCGGAGGTGTGTCGGGGATCGACCTCAATCCAGGTGCGCCCAGCATCTTCCGCTTTGGCGCGCAGAATCGAGATGAAAAGACCCCAGCTAGCATCGCCAATACTTCGATTCAGCCCGGATTTGGCGGCGGCCCCGTTTGCCAAGAACGCGCCGGGATTGTCCGGATCGGGCACGGGTCTAGCCCGGCGGATCATGTTGGCGATCGCCAGATCCTCCACCACGATCAGCTCGTAGCACTTGACGAACTGGCGAGCGGTCTTGTGGTGAAAATCCTTGCGCTGGTTAGCGATTCTGCGATGCCGCGCCGAAACAGTGTCCCGACGGCGCCGCCGATTCCTCGAGCCCCGCTTGGCACGAGCGAGTCGCCTCTGCGCTACGGCCAACTTGGCGGTAGCGACACGGGACCAGCGCGGATTGTCGATGCGGTCACCGTCACTTGTGGTGGCGAAACTGGCGATCCCCAGATCGATGCCGGCCTGCCGGCCGGTCGCTGGCAACGGGTTAGCGGGCACCTCGTCACAAGACAGGATCAGCATCCAACGGCGACCCTCGCGGCGAATCTGAATCGTCTTCACGCGGCCCGGCACCTTCCGGTGTGCACTGACCTTCACATGTCCAATGCCTTGCAGATACACCCGGCTGAGGTAGGGGTGCCAGCGGGCGCCGTCACCGTCTTTCGGCCACTCCACACTGTCGAACCTGTTCTTGCCCTTGAACCGAGGATGCCCCGCCCTTTGGCCAGTTTTGACCCGCCGGAAGAATCCGTCGAACGCTTTGTTGAGCCGGCGCAGTGTGGCCTGCTGACTCGAATACGACCACACGGCCACATCCGGGCGGGCCGCGCGAATGTCGGTGAGCTGGGCCGCCTGATCGGTGTAGTAGACCCGTTTCATGCTGTGCGCCCACGCATCCCGACGCTCTTGCAACGCCGCGTTATACAACTCCCGATGCGACTCGACGCACGCCGCCAGCGCCACATGCTGGCGCGCCGTCGGGCGCAACCGAAACTTGTAGGCCCGTCTCACGGCGCCAATCTCTGCCGCTGTTGCTCGATATAGCGACGCGCAGTCGACTCCGCCACGTAACCGACAGAAGACAACACCCCACACGGTGTGCTAGGACGGTGCCCGGACATGCCACGAACCTACGAGACACGACCGACAACTTGCGATCACACGTTGGTCACCAGCCACGATTGTCCAAAGGTTCAAAGTCGCCGGTACGCTCGGGGCGCACTGATGGCGAACTTGATCAACGTCGAACGTGCGACGGTCGGCTACGGCACCCGCACGCTGCTGGACGCCGTCAGCCTGGGCGTCGACGAAGGTGACGCGATCGGCGTCGTGGGGCGCAACGGAGACGGCAAGACGACCCTGCTGCAGGTACTGACCGGGACACGTGAGCCCGATTCGGGTCGGGTGACCCACACGTCGGGCTTGTCGGTGGGTTATCTGCACCAGACCGACGACTTCGCAGCCGGCTCGACGGTCCGCGAGGTCGTCTGGGGCGAGCGCAGCGACGGGAAGTCGGAGGGGGGTCGCAGGCCGGACCATATCTGGGCGGCCGAACCGGACACCCGCACCGTCGTCGAACATCTCCTGGCCGAGGTGAACCTCGACAGCGACGTCCGCGATCTCAGCGGCGGTGAGCGGCGCCGGGTGGCGCTGGCCGCGGTGCTGCTGGCCGGACACGACGTGCTGGTGCTCGACGAGCCGACCAACCATCTCGACGTCGAGGTGATCGGTTGGTTGGCCCGCCACCTGACGGGGCTGCGGTCGAAGACGCTGGTGGTGGTCAGCCACGACCGCTGGTTCCTCGACGCGGTCACCACCAGGACGTGGGAGGTGCACAACGGCACCATCGACGCGTACGACGGCGGCTACGCCGCGTATGTGCTGGCCCGTGCGGAGCGGATGCGGCTGGCCGCCGGGACGGAGGCGCGGCGCAGGAACCTGATGCGCAAGGAGTTGGCGTGGTTACGTCGCGGCCCGCCGGCACGGACGTCGAAACCGAAGTTCCGGATCCAGGCCGCCAACGAGCTGATCGCCAACGAGCCGCCGCCGCGTGATTCGCTTGTGCTGCAGCGGTTCGCGACCAGTCGGCTGGGCAAGGACGTGTTCGATCTGCACCGGCTACGACTCGAGGTCGGCGATCTGACCATCCTGGACGGGATCGACTGGTCCATCGGTCCGGGTGCACGGATCGGGCTGGTCGGTGTGAACGGCACCGGCAAGACGTCGGTGCTGCGGCTGCTCGCAGGCGAATTACGGCCCGCCGCAGGCACAATCAAACGCGGCACCACACTGCAGATCGGTTATCTGACGCAGGCGCTGACCGAATTGACCGGTGCCAAGCGCGTCATCGACGCCGTCGAGAACCGCCGCCGCGTCACCCAGTTGGCGGGCGGGCGCGAAATAAGCGCCGACACGTTGTTGAAGGACTTCGGCTTCACGGGTGACAAACTGACCGCGCGGCTGACCGACCTGTCCGGCGGTGAGCGGCGCCGGCTGCAGTTCCTACGCATCCTCCTTGACGAGCCCAACGTGCTGCTGCTCGATGAACCCACCAACGATCTCGACATCGACACGCTGACCGTCATTGAGGATTACCTGGATGACTGGCCCGGCACGCTGATCGTCGTCACGCACGACCGTTACTTCCTGGAACGCGTCACCGACGTCACCCATGCGCTCACCGGAAACGGGCGCTGCGACCTGCTGCCGGGCGGAATCGAGCAATATCTCTCCGACCGTGCCGCAACCGAACCTGAACCGACACCGCAGCCGCCGCAGCCCGCCGAGTCCGCGTCGGCGCGGGAGCGGCGAACCAGCAAGGAGATGGCCCGCATCGAAGGCCAACTGGAGAAACTCGACGACCGGATCGCCGCGATGCACGAGACGATGGCCGCCGCCGCGCACGACCACGTCAAGCTGGGCGAGCTCAATACCGAATTGGACGAACTGCTGGCGCGCAAGCAATCTCTCGAAGAGGCGTGGCTTATCGCCGCCGAGGAGTAGATCACTGCTTACCATGTGGCGGTGCACTTCGTGCTGCGGCCTTTCGCTCTGTGGTGGCGCTACTGGCCGCAACTCGCCGCGCTGTATCTGGTCGGATTGCTCGGGCGCCGCGCCGCCATCGAGCTGGCGGCTTGGGCCGGCTGGGACAACGAGCTGTGGGCCTCGCTGATCATGCCGTTCGCCGGGCTCGCTCGGCTGGGTTCATTTGTCGCGATGTACTTGGTGCTTCGACCCGCAATTCCCGCCTTGGCGGCGCTGCCGAAACGTTCGGCACGACGAATCGACATCTTCTCCACCGTGATCGTGCCGTTTTTCGCGATCTATCTGGCGTGGCAACTGTTCGCGGAAGACTGGCTCGCTTTCGAGGTCGCCGCGCTCGGCTACCGGATGGGCGCGAACATGTCTTCCCCGGAACCCACCGAACTTCATCCCGACATCCTCCCCGGCGGCACCGTCACGGTGGTACTGATCTTCGCCGCATTGGTCGTGCGCTACTTGCTGGGCAGGTTCAAGGACCGCTTCGCGGGCTGGATGATCGCGGTCCGCGTTTATGTCGACGCCCTGTGGGTGTTCCTGACCCTGAGCTTCGCGGCCAGCCGGGACGTCACACTCTTCCTCAAGCCGACCGAGTGGTTCGCCGAGCGAAGGATCGTGGTGTGGTTCAACGACACTCGTTCCGAGCTATTCTCGCACTTCCAGCCGCTGGAAACTGCATGGGACGCCGCGATGTCGGTGCTGCAAACGGTGTTCGGCGGCGCCACGATACCGCTGTTGTGGCTGGCCATCGCAGGCATCATCTACGGCGTGACGATGCCGGACTGGCGAGGTGCCGCGCGCCGGTTGGCCGGTGACCGCGCCGACAGGGTGTTCGACCGGGCGGCCGTAACCGAGAAGCGTGTCCGGGCTCGATGGTCGGGAATTTCCGAGTCGCGGCGCGAGGACATCCGTGGATGGGCGCGTAGCAAGATGGGCAATTTCGGCACGATAGTGGATTCCGCGCGACTCATCCTGCATGGCGGCGTGCTGGCGTTGTCACTCTACGTGCTGGGCTATCTGGGGTTGGCCTGGTTGGATATGGCCGGTAGTTTCTACCGACCCGAGGTGCGAGTGGGGTATTTGTTCCGCGGTGCCGCATGGCTTCTCGGTCCCCACCCGTTGGCGTTCTGGGACGGTGTACGGCCAACCCTCATCTTGATCTCGCACCTGATCGTCGAACCGCTTCGGGTGTGCCTGATCGCTTCCACCGTCGCCTACTGCCTGGAACACGTGCGAGAACGCGAAACTGTGGAAACTACAACAGCATCCGCACGGTGATCTGGCCTTCTGCGGTGACGTCGACGGCCGTGGGAACCACATCTTGGGGAAGTACGAACGCGAATTGAAGCCGACCCGGTTTGTTGCACATGCTGGTGACACCGTCTCTGGGGATTGGGCTGAATCCCCCAACGCCTTCGGCCTTCCAACGTTGCGCACCGTCGGTGATTACACCGACACACAGCTCGTCAGCTGGCGGCCCGGACCGGTCTAATGTGATTACGGTCAGCACGGTGCCCGTCGGCAGCGGTGGCCCGAAGTTCAACGGGCTGCGGTTCAGGTGTCGTACCGAATCGACCTTCCACGTCTGCCCATCGGCCGCGCCGCTTTGACCTGAAGGCACAACATGTTCAGCAACGACAGTGTGGCGGTAGGTGGACCATTGTGGGCCCAGATCGACTGCCACCAACACTCCGAGCGCGGCGGCCGTGACAACCGCCCCGACCACGTTGCGCTGCCACAGCGCCGTCAGCCGCATCACGAGACGCTCTCCACCGGCGGCTCCAGGTCGACGGCTTCGGTCCTGCTGACGCGCGGATCGTCCGCGGGAATCCGAATCACCAGGCGGGAATCCAGGAACGCATCACCCACCCAGACACGCAAGGTCAGAGGATCCGACGCGTCGGGTTCGACAAGTGCGGAGGCCACCTCGAACACCCAGGACCCGCGCTGCGTTATGCCTGGACTGATCTCGGCCCTAAGGGTTTTGACGAAGAATCGATCCGACGGGGCATAGGTGTTGGGGCCGACGATCAGCTCGCTGTGCGGCAATCCAGTGTTGCGGTCTGCTTCCAGTGTTGTGTCGACGACGACGAATTGTCCAGCAGCCTGAATGGAGTTCACCTGCGGCGCGATGCGAACGGCGGTGACGGTCGCGGTAACGGCTCTTCCCTCCGCGGGTGCGCCGGCCTCACCGTGAACGTCGAAAGGTCCGTAGAGATCGGTGGGCGTCGGCAGGTTCTGCCACACCACGGCGGCCGCAGCGACGGTGACGATAACGCCGACAGCGGTCAGTACCGGTGACTTCGGCATCCGCAGTTTCACGCCGACCCCTTGACGGGCACGACGATCTGCCCATAGTTGTCGGTGTCGATCCACTCCTTGCCGCCATACGTGACCATCAGCTGTGTGAACTTTTTCTTCCATACGCGGATCGTGACCTCCTGAAGAGACTGCGCAGCCGCTTCAGGGACCTGCCAGGCGAACACCAACTGTTCGGTGAGTCCGGGACCAAGTGTCTGGATGGATGAACCGTCGCGAAACCGGAAGGCGCCGAAGAATTCCTTACCGGGTACATCCCGCAGATCCAGCTGATCGCGGAGTCGCCCCGGCACGGTGCCGTCGTTGCGGAGCGTGGTGACCACACCGAGGTACAACTTGCCCGGTTTCGGTGAACCGTGGGTGCCTTTCAATTCGTCGACCAGCCTCGCGCGCTCGATGGTGACGGTGTATTCGCCGTCGCTGAACTCTTCGCCGGGCTTGAACGGGGTCACTTGTTTGTCGACGGTGTCGAGGCCACCGAACGCCGCGGTGGCGACGAGTATGAGAAGAAGCGCCACACGCCGCGTCTGTGCAAAACTCAGGCGCGCAAACCATTGGCTCCATCGGCCGGGCCGCTCGACTGCGACGGGGGGTTGGCCCTCCATGTTGCTGAATGCTAGTAGCTAACCACCCAGTCGAGCCCGCAGCGCGTCGGCGGTGTCGCGAACGACACCGAGCTGCTTGGCCACCTGGATCGGGGCGGTGCCTCCTCGGGCGTCGCGCGAGTTCACCGAGCCGTCGATGGTGAGTACCTCGCGCACGTCGGGCATCAGCTCGGGATGGATGTCCGCCAGCTCCGCGTCCTCGAGGTCCTCGAGTCCGACTCCCCTGGCCTCGGCCGCGCGCACGGCCGCCCCCGCCGCTTCGTGGGCAACCCGGAACGGCACGCCCCTGCGCACCAGCCACTCGGCGACATCCGTGGCGAGGGTGTAGCCGAGCGGGGCGAGTTCGGCCATCCGGTCGACGTCGAAGCGCAGGGTGCCGACGAGGCCTGCCATCGCAGGCAGCAGCAGCTCCAGCTGCGCGACCGAGTCGAACACCGGTTCCTTGTCCTCCTGCAGATCGCGGTTGTAGGCCAAAGGCTGCGCCTTCAACGTCGCCAGCAGGCCGGTCAGGTTGCCGATCAACCGGCCCGACTTGCCGCGCGCCAACTCCGCGATATCAGGATTTTTCTTCTGCGGCATGATCGAGCTGCCCGTCGACCACGAGTCGTGCAGCGTGACGTAGCCGAATTCGGTTGTGCTCCAGATGATGATGTCCTCGGCGAGGCGCGACAAATCAACACCGATCATGGCGAAGACGAATGCCGCCTCGGCCGCGAAGTCGCGGGCGGCCGTGGCGTCCACCGAATTCTCTGCGGCGGTGGCGAACCCGAGTTCTTCGGCGATGGCGTCCGGGTCGAGGCTCAGCGAAGAGCCCGCGAGCGCCCCGGCGCCGTAGGGTGACACCGCCGCCCGCTTGTCGGAGTCGATCAATCGGTCCACGTCGCGCAGCAGCGGGTGCGCATGCGCCAGCAGATGGTGGGCAAGCAGGATCGGCTGCGCCGACTGCAGGTGGGTCTTGCCGGGCATGATCGCCGTCGGATGCGCCGCGGCCTGGGTCGCCAGCGCCGAAACAACGTCGAGCGCGCCGTCGGCGACCCGCCGCACCGCGTCCCGCAACCACAGTCGAAACAGCGTGGCCACCTGGTCATTTCGCGATCTACCAGCCCGCAGCCGGCCACCGAGGTCTTCGCCGACCCGGTCGATCAGCCCGCGTTCCAGCGCCCCGTGAACATCCTCGTCGGTGACCAGCGGCAGGAAACTGCCGTCGGCCACGTCCTCGCCGAGGCTGTCCAGCCCGGCCAGCAGGCCGTCACGCTGCTCCTCGGTCAGCAGCCCGGCGCGGAACAGCACCCTGGCGTGCGCCTTGGAGGCGGTGATGTCGTATGGCGCAAGCACCCAGTCGAAGTGGGTGGACTTGCTCAGCGCCGCAAGCGCATCCGATGGTCCGTCGGCGAAGCGGCCGCCCCACAGGGTCACTTCTGGTCCCTTCGGGCGGCGATCCTCGATGACAGGCCGTGCACGTGCACGAAGCCCTTCGCCGCAGACTGGTCGAAGGTGTCCCCCTCGTCGTAGGTAGCCAGATTGAAGTCGTACAGCGATTCCGCGCTGCGGCGTCCGTTGACGGCAATGTGCCCGCCGTGCAGCACCATCCGGATCTCGCCGGACACGTGTTCCTGGGTGTCGGCGACGAAGGCTTCGAGCGCCTTCTTCAGCGGCGAGAACCACAGGCCGTCGTAAACCAGTTCACCCCAACGCTGGTCGGTCTGCCGCTTGAACCGGCCGAGTTCGCGCTCCAGCGTGACGTGTTCCAGCTCGGTGTGTGCGGTGATGAGCACCATCGCGCCGGGCGCTTCGTAGATCTCGCGGCTCTTGATGCCGACCAGCCGGTCCTCCACCACGTCAAGCCGACCGACTCCCTGCTCGCCGCCCCGGCGGTTGAGCTCCTCGATGGCCTGCAGCACGGAAACGGGCCGTCCGTCGATCGAAACCGGCACCCCCCGTTCGAATCCGACGATCACCTCGTCGGGGGTGCTCCAGTTGACGGTCGGATCCTCGGTGTAGTCGTACACGTCCTTGGTTGGCGCATTCCACAGATGCTCGAGGAACCCGGTCTCCACCGCCCGGCCCCACACGTTCTGGTCGATGGAGAACGGCGAGCGCTTCGTGACGTTGATCGGGATCGCATTCTCTTCGGCGAAAGCGATGGCCTTCTCCCGCGTCCATGCGTAGTCGCGGACGGGTGCCAGCACCTCCAGATCCGGTGCCAGCGAACCGAATCCGACCTCGAACCGGACCTGGTCGTTGCCCTTGCCGGTGCAGCCGTGAGCGACGACGCCACCGCCGTACTGACGCGCCGCGACCACCAGGTGCTTGGCGATCAACGGCCGACTGATAGCCGACACCAGCGGGTAGCGGTCCATGTAGAGCGCGTTGGACTGGATCGCGGGCAGGCAATACTCGTTGGCGAACTCGTCGCGCGCATCGATCACGACGGCTTCGACGGCACCACAGTCCAGCGCGCGCTGCCGCACCGACTCCATGTCCTCACCGCCCTGGCCGAGGTCGATGGCGACCGCCACGACCTCACGGCCGGTCTCCTTGCCGATCCAGCTGATCGCCACGGAGGTGTCCAGACCGCCGGAATACGCCAGGATGACGCGCTCGGACATGTAATCAATCTCCTTGTCGTAACGGCTTATTGCAGGTTCTCAATCGTGGTGGCGAGTTCGGCGCCGGTCATCGGTTCGCGGGCCACCACGAAGATGGTGTCGTCGCCGGCAATGGTGCCGACAACGTAGGGAAGAGCTGCGCGGTCGATCGCACTGGCCAGGTACTGGGCGGCCCCCGGCGGGGTTCGCAGCACCGCCAGGTTGCCGCTGGCGTCGGTGGAGGTCAACAAGTCACCCAGGAGCCGCGACATCCGTTCGGTGCCACCGGAAACGCCGCGTACCGGGCTGCCGTCCTCGGGCACCACGTAGACGCCCACTCCGCCGTCGGCGCCGCGCAGCTTGACCGCGCCCAGCTCCTCGAGGTCGCGTGACAGCGTCGCCTGGGTGACCTCGATGCCCTCGTCGGCCAGCATCACCGCGAGTTCGCTTTGGCTGCGCACCGATTTCGACGACAGGATCGCAACGATGCGCGCCTGTCTGCCCGCCCGAGTGGCGCTGATCTCCGGAGTCGCTCGGCCGACGACATGGGGCTCAGCCGCCTTGCCGGCCGTCATGATCTCTCCAGCAGCCAGACCAGCAGCGCTTTCTGCGCGTGCAACCGGTTCTCTGCCTCATCCCACACCGCGCTGTGCGGCCCGTCGATGACCTCATTGGTGATCTCGTGGTCTCGGTGCGCTGGAAGGCAATGCAGCACAACCGCGTCCGAGTCGGCGAGGCTCAACAGCTCCGCGTTGACCTGAAACGGCTTGAACGGCGCCACCCGGTCGAGTCCGTCGTTCTCCTGCCCCATCGACGTCCAGGTATCGGTGACGAGTACGTCGGCTCCGGTGGCGGCTTCCGCCGCATCGGCGGTCAGCGTCACCGCGGCACCGGTCAGCATGCCCCGCTTCTCGGCGGCGGCCACGAACTGCTGGTTCGGTTCGAAGCCGGGCGGAGCGGCGATCGTGACGTGGACGCCGGCCGTCACGCCGCCCAGCATCAGCGAGTGGGCCATGTTGTTGGCACCGTCGCCGAAATAGGACAGCCGCAGACCCTTCAGCTCGCCCTTGCGCTCGGCGAGGGTCTGCAGGTCGGCCAGCACCTGGCACGGGTGGAACTCGTCGGACAGCGCGTTGACAACCGGCACGGTCGCGCCGGCGGCCATCGAGGTGAGCCGGTCTTGGCCGAAGGTGCGCCACACGATCGCTTCGACATAGCGAGACAACACCTTTCCGGTGTCCTCCAGCGTCTCGTCGCGCCCGAGCTGCGTGCTACGGCTGTCGACGACGACGGCGTGTCCGCCCAGCTGCGCTATGCCGACCTCGAACGAGAACCGGGTGCGCGTGGAGTTCTTGTCGAAAATGACCGCGACGCCGCGGGGCCCGTCGAGCGGCCGACGGGAGAACGGGTCCTTCTTCAGCTCGGCGGCTAGTGCCAACACCTCGGCCTGCTCGTCGGGCGACAGATCGTCGTCGCGCAGGAAGTGGCGGGGCATCATGACACCGCCCTGTCCAGCACGCCGGGCAGCGCGGTGAGGAACTCGGCGATCTGCCCCTCGGTGATGATCAGCGGCGGAGCAAGCCGGATCACGTCCGGCGCAGCGGCATTCACCAGGAACCCGGCGTCTCGCGCGGCGGCCTCGACGGCCTTGCCTTCTGGTGCGCTCAGCGCGATTGCGCGCAGCAGCCCGCGGCCCCGCACATGGTCGACGAGCGGATGACGCAGTGACTCGATCCCGTGATGCAGGGTCTTGCCGAGCATATCGGCGCGCGAGATCAGGTGCTCGTCGGCCAGCACACCCAACACCGCCAATGCTGCGGCCGCACAGACCGGGTTGCCGCCGAACGTGCTGCCATGCAGGCCGGGTGTGAGCAGGTCGCCGACCGGTCCGACGGCGATGCAGGCACCGATCGGCAATCCACCGCCGAGTCCCTTGGCGAGGGTCACGATGTCGGGGGTGACGCCGTCGTGCTGATGGGCGAAGAAGGTTCCGGTGCGGCCCATCCCGGTCTGCACCTCGTCGAGCACCAGTAACGCGCCACGCGTCGTCGTGAGCTCGCGAGCGGCGACCAGATAGCCGGCAGGAGGGACGACGACGCCGGCCTCCCCCATGATCGGCTCGAGGAAAACCGCGGCGGTTTCGTCGTCGATGGTCTCGGCGAGCGCGGCGACATCGCCGTAGGGCACGTGCACCACCTCGCCGGGCAGCGGGGCGAACGGCTCCTGCTTGGAGGGCTGCCCGGTCAATGCCAGCGATCCCATCGTCCGGCCATGGAAAGCGCCCTGCGCGGCAACGATTTTGGTGCGGCCGGTGAGCCGGGTGATCTTGAAGGCGACTTCGTTGGCCTCGGTGCCCGAGTTGCAGAAGAACACGCGGGCCGCCGCGTCGGCGCCGAGCAGGCCGACCAACGCCTCCGCCAACGCGATGCCCGGCTCGGTCGCATACAGGTTCGAGGTGTGGCCGAGGGTGTTCAGCTGGGTGGTCACGGCGTCGATGACGGCAGGGTGGCGATGGCCGAGGATGTTGACCGCGATGCCGCCGAGCAGATCGATGTAGGACTTGCCGTCGACGTCGGTGACGACGGCGCCGTCCCCGCTGGCCAATGCAAGGGGTGGGGTGCCGTAGTTGTTCATCATCACGCCTTCCCACCGCTCTTGGAGCGTCATGCGCCGACCACTTTCGTCCCCGTCCCCTCGTCGGTGAACAACTCGACCAACACGCAGTGCTCGACACGGCCGTCGATGACGTGCGCGCTGGGCACCCCGCCGGCGACGGCGCGCAGGCAGGCCTCGATCTTCGGCACCATGCCGGCCTCCAGCGTCGGCAGCAGCTGCGTCAGTGCGGCGGCATCGATCACGCTGACCAGCGACCCGCGATCGGGCCAGCTGGTGTACAGACCCTCGACGTCGGTGAGCATCAGCAGTTTCTCGGCGGCAAGCGCTTCGGCCAGCGCCGCGGCGGCGGTGTCCGCGTTGATGTTGTGAACCACTCCGTCTGCATCCGGCGCAATGGTGGAAACCACCGGAATACGGCCTGCGGCAATGAGATCGAGCACCGCTTCGGTGTTCACCCGTTCCACGTCGCCGACCAGTCCGATGTCGGTGGCGACCCCGTCGACCGTTACGCTGCGTCGCACCGCGGTGAACAGGTGCGCGTCCTCGCCGGTGATGCCGACGGCATACGGGCCGTGCACGTTGATCAGGTTCACCAATTCCCGCCCGACCTGACCAAACAGCACCATTCGCGCCACGTCGAGCACCTCCGGTGTGGTGACGCGGAAGCCGCCCTTGAAGTCGCCTGCGATGCCGAGTCGTTTCAGCATCGCGCTGATCTGCGGGCCGCCGCCGTGCACGACCACCGGGTGGATGCCGCAGTTGCGCAGGAAGACCATGTCCGCGGCGAACGCCTCCCGCAGTGTGTCGTCGGTCATCGCGTTCCCGCCGTACTTGACCACGACGATCTTGTCGTGCAGCAGTTTGAGCCACGGCAGGGCCGCGGAAAGCACGTCGGCCTTGGTTTGGGTCGACGGCGGAGCCGCCCGGCCGGCGACATCAGCAGGAGTCATGAGCTGTATGCCGAGTTCTCTTCGACGTATCCGTGCGACAGGTCGGTGGTTCGGACACAGGCGCGGTCGTCGCCTACGCCGAGGTCGATCGCGACGTCGATGTCGATGTTCGACAGGTCAACCTCGCGTGCGCCTGGCGCGCCGACACCTTCGACGCAGACTGGAGAGCCGTTGAACGACACGCTGATCCGCTCGGGGTCCAGGCGGACCGGTGCCATGCCGACCGCGGCCAGTACCCGACCCCAGTTGGCGTCGGATCCGAACAATGCGGTCTTGACGAGGCTGTCACGCGCGACAACGCGTGCGGCGGTGAGCGCATCGGTCTCGCTGGCCGCGCCGGTGACGGTGACGGTGACCCGCTTGGTGACGCCTTCGGCGTCGGCCTGCAGCTGTGCACACAAGTCGTCGCAGACCCGCAGCACCGCGTCGTCCAGATCGGCCTGGCCCGGCGCGATTTCGCTTGCGCCAGAAGCAAGCAGCAGGACGGTGTCGTTCGTCGAGCAGCTGCCGTCCACATCGAGCCGGTCGAAGGTCAGTGCGCTCGCCCTGCGCAGCGCTTGATCCAGCGCGGCGGCGTCGGCGACGGCGTCGCTGGTGATGACACACAGCATCGTCGCCAGCGACGGGGCCAACATGCCCGCGCCCTTGGCCATGCCGCCGACGGTCCAGTTGCCGGGGTGATGCAGCGCAACCTGTTTGGGTAGTTTGTCGGTGGTCATGATGGCGCGGGCGGCCTCCTCCCCACCGGTCAGCCCGCCCGCCATCTCGTGGACTATCTCGGTGACACCGGCGAGCACCTTGTCCATCGGCAGCCGGTCGCCGATCAATCCGGTGGAGCAGACGGCGATTTCGACGGCGCCGGTGTCGCTGCCCCAGTCCGACAGGGCCGTGGCGACGGCCTCGGCGGTGGCGTGTGTGTCCTGGAACCCGCCGGGGCCGGTACAGGCGTTGGCTCCGCCGGAGTTCAGGATCACCGCGCGCAGCCGCCCGGTGGTCAGCACCTGCTGGGTCCACAGCACCGGCGCGGCCTTCACCTGGTTGCGGGTGAAGACGCCCGCGGCACCGTAGTCGGGGCCCTCGTTGAACACCAGCGCCAGGTCCAGCGCACCGGATGTCTTGATGCCCGCGGCGATCCCGGTGGCCCGGAATCCGGCGGGTGCGGTGACACCCTGGGTGCGAACCAGCCGGGTGGCGACATCGGACCCCGTCACGGCGCCACCCCCACGATCGAGAGTCCTTCGGTTTCCGGCCAACCCAGCGCGAGGTTCATCGACTGCACGGCGGCACCGCTGGTGCCCTTGACGAGGTTGTCGATCGCGGCGATCGCAACGAACATCCCGGCGTCGTCGTCGACGGCGACCGCGATCTGTGCGGCGTTGCTCCCGATCACTGCGCCGGTCTTCGGTAGTTGACCCTCCGGCAGCAGGTACACGAAAGGCTCAGCGTCATAGGCCTTCTCGTAGGCGGCTCGCAGTTGTGACAGCGGCGCGTCAGTGCGGGCGGTGCACGTTGCCAGGATGCCGCGTGACGTCGGAATCAGCACCGGGGTGAAAGAAACCGTGACGACCTTGTCGGTGACGGCACGCAGCCCCTGGGCGATCTCCGGGGTGTGCCGGTGGGCGCCGGCGATGTTGTACGCGCGGGCCGAACCGATGACCTCCGAGCCGAGGAGGTCGGTCTTCGCCGCGCGTCCGGCACCCGAGGTACCGCTGACGGCGACGACGGTCACCGCGGGCTCCACGAGGTCCTCGGCGATCGCGGGTAACAACGCCAGCAGGGCCGCGGTCGGATAGCAGCCCGGGACCGCGATCCGGGTGGCCCCACGCAAGCTGTCGCGGGCGCCGGGCAGCTCGGGCAGACCGTACGGCCAGCTGCCGGCGTGGGCGGACCCGTAGAACCGCTCCCATGCCAAAGGGTCGGTGAGCCGGAAGTCGGCGCCGCAGTCGACGATCACGGTGTCTGTGCTCAACTGATCGGCCAGCACGGCGGAGTTGCCGTGCGGCAGCGCAAGAAACACCACGTCGTGTCCGGCGAGGATTTCGGTGTCGGTGGCCTCCAGCACGCGTCCGCTCAGCGGAAGCAGGTGCGGGTGGTGTTCGGCCAGCGTGGTGCCCGCGCTCGCGGCGGCCGTCAGCGCCCCGATGGTCAGCCGGCCGTCGGCGTAGGCGGGATGGCCGAGCAGCAGCCGCAGGATCTCGCCTCCGGCATATCCGCTGGCACCGGCCACCGCCACAGAAGTCATGCAGTGATTCTGCATGTTTATGCAGTGAGTTGCAAATCAATTAACGGACGGGCTGGCCGACGGTTGAATGCAGGTCCGCGACAAGATGGTGTTGACCCCGCCCGATCCCACGTTTGGAGACCTCGCCGGTGAACAACCGAGTTGCTGTTATCGGTGGCGGCATCGTCGGTGTCGCCGTCGCGCGCGAGATCCTGCGGCGTCGGCCCGATACCGACGTGACGCTCTTCGAAAAGGAGAACCGGCTCGCGTCGCACCAGACCGGACGCAACAGCGGCGTCGTGCACGCGGGCCTCTACTACGAGCCCGGCTCGAACAAGGCGCTACTCTGCCGCCGGGGTGTCGGCCTACTCGAAGAGTTCTGCGCGGAACGCGGCATTCGCCGGATCTCTTGCGGCAAGGTTCTCGTCGCCCTCGACGACGCCGAACGTGCACGCCTGGACGACATCAAGGCGAAGGCAGTCGCCAACGGCGTTCCCGGCGTTCGAATCATCGGGCCCGGCGAGTTGCGCGAGCTCGAGCCACACGTGCGTGGTGTCGCGGCGCTGCACTCACCGTCGACCTCGATCGTCGACTTCGCGGAAGTGACGCAGGCGCTTGCCGCCGATGCGGTCGCCGACGGCGCGAAGATACTGCTCGGGCACGAGGTCGTCGGTCTGCATACGTCCAGCACCGAGGTGCTGGTAACCGCCCGCAGCGCAGGCGATTCCGCTTCTTTCGCCTTCGACCAGATCGTCGCGTGTGGCGGCCTGCAGAGCGATCGGCTCGCCGAACTCGCCGGCGACGGCCCGGATCCGGCGATCATGCCGTTCCGCGGCGAGTACTACGCGCTCAAGCCCGAACGGCGCAACCTCGTCAACGGGCTGGTATACCCGGTGCCCGACCCCCGCTACCCGTTCCTCGGCGTGCACGTCACCCCGCGCGTCGACGGCGAGGTTCTCATCGGTCCCAATGCCGTGCTCGCCCTGGCCCGCGAGGGCTACTCGTGGGGGAAGATCTCCGTCCCCGACTTGGTCGAAGTGGCGCGCACACCTGCGTTCTGGCGCTTCGCCCGCAGGCATTGGCGGACCGGCATTCGCGAGATGTACGGGTCGCTGAGCAAGCGGCGGTTCGTCGCCGGTGCCCGCGCCTATGTGCCCGAGCTCGATGACGACGATGTCGTGCCGGGCGTCGCGGGGATCCGCGCCCAGGCGCTCGAGTCCGACGGCGGGCTTGTGGACGACTTCCGGATCAGCATCCGCGACCGCGTCGTTCTCCTTCGCAATGCACCTTCACCGGCAGCGACATCCGCACTCGCCATCGCCGAACACATCGTAACGACCATCGAAACTGGAAGGTAATTCAGTGACTCACCCACTGCCCCAGGGCCTTTGGGGCGTCCTGGCTACCCCGTTCGACGACGACCTCGATGTCGACCTCGCCTCTCTGCGCAACGAGGTGGCCGAATTCGCTGCCGACGGTTGCGACGGCCTCGTCGCACTTGGAGTCTTCGGTGAGGCGGCGTCACTTAGCGCCGACGAGGCGAACACCGTCGCGAAGACGGTCGCCTCGACAACCGACCTGCCGTTCGTGCTCGGACTGTCCGAGCGCGAGCCCGACGCGGTCGTGGATCAGGCACGTCGGCTGCTCGACGCGGTGCCGCGCCCGCCGGTTGCCCTGATGGCACAAATCGGCGACGCGAATCCGGCGGCCGCCGCCGCATCGCTGCACCGCTTGTACGACGCAACGCGAGTCGGCATCCTCGTTCAGGACTACCCGGTCGTCTCGGGCGTCACGGTGTCTGACGAGCAGGTCGTCTCGATCGTCTCGGACTGCCCCTTCGTGGTCGGCGTGAAATCGGAGTCGCCACCGACGTCCGTCGCGGTCGCACACCTGGCACCCCGGGTGGGCGTGCCTGTCTTCGGAGGCCTCGGCGGCATAGGCCTCCTCGATGAGCTGACCGCGGGATCGGCCGGCGCGATGACCGGATTCAGCCACCCGGCGGCGCTCGCCGCCGTGCTGCGAGCCCACCGTGACGGTGGCTTCGAGGCCGCCCGTAAAGCCTGGGCGCCGTGGCTGCCGCTCGCCAACTTCGAAGGACAGCCACGGGTCGGCCTGGCGATTCGCAAAGAGCTGCTGCGGCGACGTGGCGTGATCGCCTCGGGCCTGGTGCGACGGCCCGCGGCGCCGCTGCCGGCGACGCTGGCCCCGTTGTTGGACAAGCATTTCGCGACCTTGCCCGTCACCTCTGCGACCCGCTGAAGGAGCCCGACATGGATCTCGGCATCACCGGACGTACCGCGGTCGTGCTCGGCGCCAGCGGGGGCCTCGGCAGCGCGATAGCGGTGCGACTCGCCGAAGAAGGCGTCAACGTCGCCGCCGCCGGGCGGTCCGCCGACCGACTCGCCGGTACCGTGAAGCGGGTCGAAGCCGCAGGCGTCAAGGCGCTTCCGGTCATCTGGGACCTGGCAGATCTCGATCGAGTCGACGCCCACTTGTCCGAGGTCGAGAACGCTCTGGGACCCGTCGACATCCTCGTGAACAACACCGGCGGCCCGCCACCCACCGCCGCCGCGGGCCAGGACGCCACCACGTGGCGCGCGAGCTTCGAGCAGATGGTGCTGGCGGTCATCGTGCTCACCGATCGGGTGCTGCCCGGAATGCGCGAGCGCGGCTGGGGCCGCATCGTCACCTCGACGTCGTCGGGTGCACTCAGTCCGATCCCCAACCTGGCGTTGTCGAACACCCTGCGCGCCAGCCTGCACACCTGGTCCAAGACACTCGCCAGTGAGGTGGGGCGCGACGGTGTGACGTCCAACATCATCGTGCCCGGGCGAATCGCCACGGCCCGGACGCAGTTTCTCGACGAACGCAGGGCCGAACGAGAAGGTCGGACCGCCGACGATGTGATGGCCGACAGCACGGCCTCGATGGCGGTCGGCCGATACGGCTACCCCGAGGAATACGCAGACGTGGCGGCGTTCCTGTGCAGCGAGCGAGCTTCGTACGTAACCGGTTCCGTCGTCCGTGTCGACGGCGGACTCCTCCAGAGCGTCGTCTGAAGGGAGACTCATGCGCGTCCGAACCGTGCGGCTCGATGACCAGCAGGCGGCCTGCGTGGCACTGCCGGACGGCAGGCTCGCCCGCGTCGACCGGATCCTCCCGGGCGCGCCGCCTGACCTGCTGACGCTGCTGGAGGCCGGGGCGCTCGCCGCGCTGGCCGAGGCGGTCGCGGCCGGCGTCGACGACGCCGCCTGCGTCGATCCACGCTCACCCGTCGTCGCTCCGTGGACCAGGCCGCGCAAGATCCTCGGCATCGGCCTCAATTACGGGGCGCACGCCGGCGACCTGGGCGAGCAGGCGCCTCGCACGTCGCCCGCGTCGTTCATCAAGGGTGACCACACGATCGTCGGACCAGGAGAGCCGATTGTCGTGCCGCCCGGCATCGGCCGCGTCACCGCGGAAGCGGAACTGGGCCTGGTGATCGGACGCACCTGTCATCGGGTGGGTGTCGACGAGGCGATGTCGTACGTGGCCGGTGTGGTGCCCGTGCTCGACCAAACCGCGGAGGAGGTCCTGCTGGAGAACCCGCGATACCTCACCCGGGTGAAGAACTATCCCACCTTCTTCTCGTTCGGGCCCGATCTGATCACGCTCGACGAGGTGCTGTCCCACGGGCCGCTGTCGGGCTTGCGGGTCGCGACCGTGCACAACGGCGCGGTGCACCGCAAGGACACCGTCGCGGGCATGACGTTTTCGCCCGCCGAGCTCCTGAGCTTCCACAGCCAGGTCATGCCGTTCTACCCCGGTGACATCCTGTCCACCGGCACGCCGGGTGCGGTGCCGATCGTGCCGGGTGACGTCGTCCGCTGCGAACTCGGCGACGAGCTGGCGTCGCTCACCAATCCGGTGCAGTAGCTCGTCCACCACTGCCATGGCGCTAAATTCAGCGTCGCTGCTCGGCCCCGACGCGCTGGGCGGCGTTCGCCACCGCCGCGTCGCGCGCGGCACTGGCCTCGTCTTCGGTCAGCGTCCGGTCCGGCGCGCGGAACCGCAGCGCCAGCGCGAGTGACTTGCGGCCCTCGCCGATCTGCGGGCCGGTGTACACGTCGAACAGCCGCACGTCCTCGAGCAGCTCCCCGGCACCGTCGCGAACCGCGTCGACGACATTCTGGGCGGCGATCTCCTCGTCGACAATCAACGCCACGTCCTGGAAGACCGCCGGGAAAGGCGAAACCGCAGGCGCAGGCAACCTCTCGGTGATCGGGATGCCGTCGAGGTCGAGTTCGACGGCGCAGGTGCCCTTCGGCAGCCCGCACCTCTCGATGACCGCGGGATGCAGCTGACCGGCGTGGCCCACCAGGGTGTCACCGGCGAACACCGCGGCACCGCGGCCGGGATGCCACGGCAGGTACTGCGTGGGCTGGAGCGTCAACTCGACGCCGGTCGCGCGGCCGATGATGCGCACGGCCTCGAACGCGTCACCGGCGTGGACCGGGCGCCCGGGTCCCCACGGGCCCCCGGGCTCGCGCAGGCCCGCCAGCACCGCAGCGACATGCTGGGGCTGGTTGGGCAGCGATTGGTCGAGCATCGCGATCTCGTCGTCGCTGGGTCGGCGATCTGTCGGGATCAGCTCGACGGCTCGTGTTGCCGTGGTCGGTTGCACGACCTGTGCGATGGCGTAAAGGGCGACGTCGACTATTCCGCGAGACACGTTGCGGGTCAATGCTTCCAGCAGCCCGGGGAGCAGTGTGGTGGCCAGCTGCGGGCGGTCGGACTCCAGCGGATTGAGCACCGCGGTGGTTTCGCGCCGAGGATCGTCGGCGGCCAGGCCCCACCGGTCGAATATCCCTGCCGCAAGGAACGGTGTTGGAAGTACCTCGACATAGCCGTTGAGTGCCAACGACTTTCCGATGGCGCGCCGCCGCTTCTGGATCGGTGTCAGGCCACGCCCCGACGGCGCAGGCGGCAGCACCGACGGGATGATCTCCAAGCCCTCGAGGCGCAGCACCTCTTCGACCAGGTCGGCCGGCTGCACCAGGTCGGGCCGCCAGCTCGGCGGCGTCACTGTCAGCAGTTCGTCGCCGGTGACCTGCGCACCGATCTGGGTCAGGCGCCGCCGCGACGTGCCCATCGGGTATTCGACGCCCGCAGTCCGGTCGGGCAGGTCGGCTGCCATGGTGATCGGCGGCTGCGACCAGTCGTCGCGGGGCGGGTCGCCGCGCCAGTCGGTGAGTTTCGGCTCGACGGTGCCGCCTGCGATGTCGGCCAGCAGGGTGGATGCCCTGTCTAACGCCGCGACGGACACGGCCGGGTCGACGGCGCGCTCGTAGCGTCGGCCCGACTCGCTGGACATGTGCAGCCGGCGCAATGTGCGCGACACCGCAGCGGGATCCCACACCGCGGCCTCCAGCAGCACATCGGTTGAGTCGTCCCGCATTTCGGTGGTGCCCGATCCCATGATGCCGCCGATACCCGCCGTGGCCTTGTCGTCGACGATGAGGACGTCGCGTGGGTCCAGCTTGCGTTCGATGTCGTCCAGGGTGACGACCGTCTCCCCCGGCTGGGCGAACCGGACGATGAAACCGCCGGCGATTCGGCTGCGGTCATAGGCGTGCATGGGATGGCCGAGTTCGAGCATGACGTAGTTCGTCACATCGACGGCGGGCGAGATCGACCGGATGCCACTGAGCAGGAGTCGCCGCTGCATCCACCACGGCGACACCGCAGACGGATCGATGCCGGACACCGGGCGGAGCGTGAAACGCTGAACCCCTGTTCCGGACTGAATCGTCAACGGCAGGGCCTCGTCCTCAGCGGGCAGGGGTGGCACGTCGGCGGGGTCGATGTAGTCGAGGTCGAAGGCGCAGGCGATCTCGCGGGCCAGCCCGCGCACCGACAGGCAGTAGCCGCGGTCCGGGGTGATCGCCAGATGAAACACCACATCGTCGAGTTCCAGGACCGCGACGGCGTCGTCACCGGGTTCCGCGGTGCCCGGCGGTAGCACGAGGATGCCGGAATGGTCGGTGCTCAAATGCAGTTCGGCAGCCGAACAGATCATCCCGTCGGAGGTGCGGCCGTATGTCTTGCGGGAGGTGATGGTGAAATCGCCGGGCAGTGTGGTGCCCGGCAACGCCACCGGCACGAGGTCACCGACAACGAAGTTGGTTGCACCGCAGACGATGTCGCGCGGTTCGCTCTCGCCGATATCGACCTTGACGGCGCGGATCGGCTTCTTGAACTCGGCGAGCTCTTCGATTTCGAGGACCCGGCCGATGGTCAGCGGACCGCTGACCGCACCGACGGGAATGATCTCCTCGACTTCGTGGCCGATGCGGATCAGCGCCTGCTCCAGCTCGTCGGCGGGAACATCCCAGCCCGGCGCGCCGGCGGCGACGACCTCGCGCAGCCAGCTGTACGGAACGCGCATCAGGCCTCTACCCCGAATGGCAGGGAGAAGCGCACGTCGCCTTCCACCATGTCGCGCATGTCCGGGATCCCGTTGCGGAACTGCAGCGTGCGCTCCAGTCCCATACCGAACGCAAACCCGGAATACATCTCGGGATCGATCCCGCAGGCGCGCAGTACATTTGGATTCACCATGCCGCAGCCGCCCCATTCCACCCAGCCGGGTCCCCCCTTCTTGTTCGGGAACCAGACGTCCACCTCCGCCGACGGCTCGGTGAACGGGAAGAAGTGCGGGCGGAATCGGGTGCGTCCTTGCGGCCCGAACTGGGCGCGGGCGAATGCGTCGAGGGTGCCGCGCAGGTGCGCCATCGTCAGGCCGCGATCCACTGCCAGCCCCTCGACTTGATGGAAGACGGGCGTGTGGGTGGAGTCGAGTTCGTCGGTGCGGAAGGTACGCCCGATCGAGATGATGTACACCGGAAGCTCGCGCTCCAGGAGTGCCCGGATCTGCACCGGCGAGGTGTGGGTTCGCAGCACTTGTCGTGAGCCGTCCGGGGCGATCTGGAAGGTGTCCTGCTCGCTGCGCGCCGGGTGATCGGGCGGGAAGTTCAGCGCGTCGAAATTGAACTGCTCGGTCTCGACCTCCGGACCCTCGGCCAGCTCCCAGCCCATCGCGACGAAGGTGTCCGCCACGTTTTCGGCCAGGATCGTGATCGGATGCCGGGCGCCGACCGGCTGCCGCGTCGACGGCAGCGTCACGTCGATGCTCTCGGCGACCAGCACCGCGGCGTCGCGCTCGGCCCGCAGCGCCTCGAGGCGCTCGTCGTAGCTACCCTGCGCCTCGCTGCGGGCGACGTTGACCCGGCGACCGGCGTCGGCTCGGTCGGCCTTCGGGAGCGATCCGAGCGCCTGGCGCGCCAGCGCGAGCGGTGAGCGGTCGCCCAGGTGCTCGGTCTTGGCGCGGGCCAAGGCGTCGAGGTCGCCGGCCAGATCGAAGGCATGCCGGGCCGCGCTGACGACCTTGGCCAGCGTCTCGTCCGACAGATCTACGGGCTGATCAGCCACCCGGCGATCATAGGTGATGGGCAGATGAGAGCAGCGTCACGCGATACCGGGCGTGACGGCGCAATCGGCGCCAACGGGCTGCTGCGGCGCCGCTCGGCGCAGCAGCAGCCTCGACCGAGACCACTGCGACCAGCGCGCCGACGGCACCCAGCCCCGTCGCGGCGATCAACGACAAACCGGCATTGGCCAGCATCAGATATCCCAAGGCCGAAGCGACCACCAGCAGCAGATAGCGCACCGGCGTCCAGTCCCCGGGCCGACCGAACCGCGTCGAGGCAAGCATGCCGAGCACAGCGCCACCGCGTGGCCTGCATCGGTGAAGTCCCTCCGGACCACCGCCACCGCCACCGCGACGGCCAGCCACCAGCCGGTCCACGCGGGCCGCCACCGCCGCGGAATCGCGGCGCTGAGCGAGCCGAGCACGGCGGAGGCGCCGTAGCTCATCCCGACGTCGGTTGCCCGGGTCACGTCGGCCGACAGCCGGCCCGACGCCACCGCGGCGGTGAGGCCGACGGCGACCAGCAGCGTGGCGCCGATGTGCCCCAGCGCAAACGCGATCACCAGGCGGCCGCTGCGCCACAGCAGTTCGCGGCGAGCGCGAGCAGGCACATCAAGCCGGGCAACCACACGAGATCGGGCCTGCTTCGATCACGACCGCGTGACGAAAAGGGTGCCGACGTGCCCATGGCTGAGGTTGTGCAGGTTTGTGCTGGCGTGGCGGATGACTCGGTCCTGGGCCCGTGGGGCGAGCATCGTCAACCAGGTCGTCACGGCGGTCAGAATCACCGCGTACGCGACGGTGACGCGGATCCGACACAGCGTATGCAAGAAACCGAACAACATCCACCGACCACTACGCGTCGCGGATGTCTCCGTTCTCCTCGTCCTCGGCTGCCGACTCTCTGCGAGTTTTCACGCGGTACATCGCCAGGTCCGCGGGCACCCCGTCCTGCTTGGGCGAAAACACTTGCTTGCGTATCCGCTTGGCGGACAGGCCAAGCGCTTCGAAGTCCGCCTCGGGGATCCGGTCCATTGTCGCCTGCGACACGACCAGGCCGCCCCTGGTGGCTCGCTCCATCACCCGCGCGGCAATGTTGACGTCGACCCCTAGCCAGTCCGAGCCGATCTGCTGCGGCCTGCCGGTGTGCACGCCGGCCCTCATGCGCGGTGTATATCCGTCCACCTCAATGGATTTCACCGCATCGATGCTCGTCCGAACCGCGCGAACCGCGGTGGCGGGGTCGGCGAACACCGCCATGGCGCCATCGCCCATCCTCTTGACGATGTGTCCGCCCGCCTCCAACAGGGGCGGTTCGACGACCTGAGCCACCCGCCGCAGCAGCTTCAGTGTGGCGTCGTCGCCGGCCTTCAACGCCCAGGACGAAAACCCGACCAGGTCCGTAAAGACCAGCGTCACCTCGCGATTGGCCGGCTTGCCAGACACCCGTTCGGTCAGCGCCTGCCAGACTTGCAGCCCGGCAAGGCTCACCTCGCGCGATGCCGCGTCGCGCTCCAGCAGTCGGTCCGCTGCGCGGGCGGCGGCGCTCGGTCCACCAACACCGGCAGCGGACAACGGATCTCCGAAGTCGGGGTCGCCGGGCAGCGCGCGGCGGGCACGCCGGATGAACGCCACGACGCCCGGGCTGTGGTTGGTGCTCTTCAACCACTCCCGCGGGCCCGTTGCGCGCTCGCGCGGCGCAAGGCGATCCGGTGCCTGGTCGATTTCTCCGATAGGGCCGGACCGTTCATCGGACGGTTCGACATCCACACGCGCAAGACTAGATGTCCGTTCTTTCGGCGGCCAAACACGCCTGTTGGTCCGGCACTTTCATCTAGGTCACACCGGTATAACCGCTGGATATCACCGTCGCGACGCGCCCGGCAGATCATGGACAACGTGTGTTGTCAATATTATCGTGAATTTGTGGCCGCCAGATCGAGGACAAGGCGCACCGAGCAGGGCGATCCGCTCGGCCCGGACTCCCTGACCTGGAAGTACTTCGGCGACCTTCGCACCGGAATGATGGGCGTTTGGATCGGTGCGCTGCAGAACATGTACCCGGAGCTTGGCGCAGGCGTGGAGGAGCACTCCATCCTGCTGCGAGAACCGCTACAGCGCGTCGCGCGTTCGGTGTACCCGATCATGGGCGTCGTCTACGACGGGGATCGCGCCGCGCAGACCGGCGAGCAGATCAAGAGCTTCCACACCACGATCAAGGGCGTCGACTCCGACGGCAGGCGCTACCACGCCCTGAACCCCGAGACGTTCTACTGGGCGCACGCCACGTTCTTCATGTTGATCATCAAGACGGCCGAGTACTTCTGCGGCGGGCTGACCGAGGCCGAGAAACGCCAGCTGTTCGACGAACACGTGCAGTGGTACCGGATGTACGGCATGAGCATGCGACCCGTCCCGAAGACCTGGGACGAATTCCAGGACTACTGGGACCGCAACTGCCGCGAGGAACTCGAGATCAACCGCGCCACGCTGGACATCTTCTCGATCCGGATTCCCAAACCGTGGTTCGTGCTGATGCCAACCCCGATCTGGGACCAGCTGTTCAAGCCGATGGTCGCCGGCCAGCGCTGGATCGCCGCCGGGCTGTTCGACCCCGCGGTGCGGGAGAAGGCCGGCATGCGCTGGACACCGGGCGACGAGGTGCTGTTGCGGATATTCGGCAAGCTGGTCGAATTGGCGTTTGTCGTGGTGCCCGACGAGATCCGGCTGCACCCGCGCGCGCTGACCGCCTATCGCCGCGCCTCCGGACGCCTGCCCGAAGATGCGCCGCTGGTCGAGGCGCCCGCGTTCATGGCGCCGCCGCGGGACCGCCGAGACCTGCCAATGCATTACGTGCCGCGCCGCAAGACCCTGCTGGATCGCGCAGGCTCGCTGGTGCACACAACGTTCTCGCTTGCCGGCCTACGCCCGGCGCGAGGCCGAAGCACGGCAGCCTAGGCTGTCGCCATGCTCGAATGGTCTGATGTCGATATCGCTGTGCGCGACGCCGTACGCGAGTTCGTAGACAAAGAGGTCCGTCCGCACGTCGACGCGCTGGAAAGCGGCGAGATGGAGCCCTACCCCATCATCCGCAAGCTGTTCGCCACCTTCGGCATCGACGCGATCGCCCGCGAGTCGTTGGAAAAGCGGCTGGCCAGGATGCGTGAGGGCACCACCAAGTCCGAGGACGGTGCGTCGGGCGGCATGTTCGGCGGCGACGGCGGTCAGGCCGGCATGGGCTTCGTCGTGGTCAGCGAATTGTGCCGGGTCTGCATGGGTGTGGTGACCGGGATGGGCGTCAGCCTGGGCCTGACGGTGCCGACCATCGCCGGCCGCGGCACGCTCGCGCAACAGGAGCGCTGGCTGCCGGGCCTGGTCACGTACGAGAAAGTGGGCGCCTGGGCGATCACCGAACCGGACTCCGGCTCGGATGCATTCGGCGGCATGAAGTCTTACGTGGTGCGCGACGGCTCAGGAAATGGGGACTACATCCTCAACGGACAGAAGACATTCATCACCAACGGGCCGGACGCCGACGTGGTCGTGGTGTACGCCAAATTGGACGAGGGTGACGGTGCCGACAAACGGGACCGCAAGGTGTTGACCTTCGTGCTGGACCGCGGTATGGAGGGCTTCGTTCAGTCAAAGCCGTTCCGCAAGATGGGTATTCACAGCTCACGTACCGGCGAGCTGTTCTTCAACAATGTCCGCCTGGGCCGCGACCGGCTGCTCGGTGAGACCGAAGACAATTCGGCAGGCGACGGGCGCGCAAGCGCGCGGTCGAACTTCTCCGCCGAGCGCATCGGGGTGGCGGCCATGTCGCTCGGCGTCATCGAGGAATGCCTGAAACTGTGCGTGGACTACGCGAAGACCCGCAAGCTGTGGGGGCAGGAGATCGGCCAGTTCCAGCTGATCCAGCTCAAGCTGGCGAGCATGGAAGTGGCCCGAATCAACGTGCGCAACATGCTCTTCCGCGTCATCGAAGCGGCGCAGACCGGAACCCAGATATCGCTTCCCGAGGCGTCGGCCATGAAGTGGTACTGCTCCCAGGCGGCAACGGATGTGGCGATGGACGCCGTGCAGTTGTTCGGCGGAAACGGGTACATGACCGAATACCGGGTGGAACAGCTGGCCCGCGACGCCAAATCGCTGATGATCTACGCGGGAAGCAACGAGGTGCAGATCACCCACGTTGCCAGGGGCCTGCTGAGTTAGACCCCGTGGTCGATCATGTGCTGACCCGGGTGCGCGTCCTGCCACCCGATCATCGCGGCATCCCAATCAGTTCCGTCCAGCGCCGTGAGCGAGGCCGGAAACAGTCCGTCCTCCTCTTTGGCGATGTGCTCGTACAGCTCGTCGATGGCCTTCCGCACCCGATCCTGGTCATCGGGGTCGGACAGGTCGACGGTCTCGAGAAAGACAGCCAGCTCCCGGTGTTCGACCACAAGGGGGTCGATGTGCTGCGCGTAGAGCTCCTCGCGGTGCATCACGGCGAACAACCCGTTCTCCTCGCCCTGCCAGTGGGAGCGCAATTCGTCGAACATCGCGGCGAGCCGCGCACGGGCTGCGTCGATCTCACCGCGGTCGAGGGCCCGCACCGCCTCGCCACCGTGGTTGAGTGCGCGTTCGTGCTCGGCGATGTAGTCGCGGATCAAGAACATCTCCCGGCATCCGCAGTACTGGCACACGACTACTGTCCTACACCCCGGTGCGCCCGGGCGCTCTGATAGGGGCCTGCTCAGCGGCGCTAGGCTGCGGATTTCGTCCGCGGCTGTGCGGATTTGTACGCCTGACCGGCGCGTCGCGAACGAAACCGCACACTCGGTGGCCGCTACTCACCCCGGTGAAACCGGGCGCTCTGGTAGAGGCAGATCGCGGCGGCCGCCGCCACGTTGAGGCTTTCGGCTTCGCCCGCCATCGGAATCCGAATCCGCTCTGCCGCCATGCTCCGCCAACTCCGTCGGCAGGCCGTGGGACTCGGGCCCGAACAACCACGCGGTCGGCCCGGACAGATCGGCATCGTCCAGGCTGGTTTCGCCGTCGACGGTGGTGGCCAGCACGCGCAGTCCCGCGTCGGAAATCGCTGAAACCGCCTGCCCGGCATCCGTTTCGGACACCACCGGGACGGCGAAGATGCTGCCGGCGGACGCGCGCAGACACTTTCCGTTGTAGGGGTCGACGCTGTGGCCGGCCAGCACGACGGCGTCCGCGCCCATCGCGTCGGCGATGCGGATCAGCGTGCCCGCATTGCCGGGCTCCGAGATCTCGGCGGCGACGGCGATCAGTCGCGGTGCATCGGCAAGCACGTCGCCCAGGCTTGTCGACGGCACTTTGCAGACCGCCACGAGCCCGACCGGTGTGACGGTGTCCGAAAGGGCTTTTGCGGCACGGTCGGTGACCAGATGGACGGGCACATCACCCAGCATCGACTCGAAGCGGCTGAACGCGGCTTCGGTGACGAAGACCTCGATCACGACGTCGCGTCGCAACGCCGCCTCGATGAGGTTGGGCCCCTCGGCGAGGAAGCGTGCGGCACGGCGCCGCCCGACGTGGCGGTGCAGCTTGATCGCTGCCGCCACCCGGTCGGCGCGCTCGGTGAGCGTCAGGCAGCCTCGCCGGCGTCTGATGTCGCCGGCCGAGCGGCTCCGGACGGTGCGTTCACGTCGTCGGGCAGCGCGCCCTTGGCGACCTCCACCAGCGAGGTGAAGGCGGCCGGGTCGCTGACCGCGATCTCGGCGAGGTTCTTGCGGTCCACCTCGACACCGGCGGCCTTCAGGCCCTGGATGAGCCGGTTGTAGGTGATGTCGTTGGCGCGGGCCGCGGCGTTGATCCGAGAGATCCACAGCTTGCGGAACTCGCCCTTGCGGGCACGCCGGTCACGGTAGGCATACGTCAGTGAATGCAGCTGCTGCTCTTTGGCTTTGCGGTACAGACGGGACCGCTGACCGCGGTAGCCCTTGGAGGCCGCCAGGACGGTGCGCCGCTTCTTGTGGGCGTTGACTGCGCGCTTTACGCGTGCCATGAGAGTGTTCCTATTCTTGTTCGGGCTAAAAGGTCATCAGTGCGCAGAATTAGCCGCTCAGCAGCTTCTTGACGCGCTTCTTGTCGTTCGCCGACACCTCGGTGCGTCCCTCCAGGCGGCGGGTGCGCTTGCTCGACTTGTACTCGAGCAGGTGCCTGCGGTTGGCCTTCTCGCGGACGATCTTTCCGGTTCCGGTGCGCCGGAACCGCTTGGAAGCGCCGCTGTGGGTCTTCGCCTTGGGCATGAATCCTCAGTTCTGTCAGTTCTGCTGTACGTCAGGTTCTTGCGGTGCCGGGGCCTCCGCGGGTTCGGGCGACGGCTCTGCGCGTCGCGCGATCGGTGCGTCTGCGTCATGCGCCGCCCTGGCGCGAGTCTTCGCGCCGCGGTGCGGTGCCAGCACCATCGTCATGTTGCGGCCGTCCTGCTTGGCGGACGTCTCGACGAAGCCGTAGTCGGCGACGTCGGCGCCCAGCCGCTGCAACAGCCGGTAGCCCAGTTCGGGCCGAGACTGTTCGCGTCCGCGGAACATGATCGTCACCTTGACCTTCGACCCCGCTTCCAGGAAACGGATCACGTGACCCATCTTGGTCTGGTAGTCGTGCGGGTCGATCTTGGGTCGCAGCTTCTGTTCCTTGACGACGGTCTGCTGCTGGTTCTTGCGAGACTCGCGCGCCTTCTGAGCCGTCTCGTATTTGAACTTGCCGTAGTCCATGATCTTGCAGACCGGAGGTTTGGCGTCCGGTGCTACTTCGACGAGATCGAGATCGGCGTCCACGGCGACGCGGAGGGCGTCTTCGATGCGCACAATGCCTACCTGCTCGCCACCCGGTCCGATCAGGCGGACTTCAGGTACCCGAATGCGCTCGTTGACACGGGTCTCAGTGCTGATGGGGCCTCCTATGTTGTCCTCTTCGAGGAGCCCACTCCACCAGCGAAAAGGCCCTGCATGAAGCAGGGCCCAAAGCCGACCAGGACAGCCACCATGTTGGTGGCTGTGACCGGACCACTGAGCCGGTATGGCCAGCGGTGGGAGCGGGACTCCACTTGCTGTCCCTGGCGTACGCCGGGACGGTCGCGCATGCCAGTCTATCAGGCATGACCGAGGACTCGAATTATTTTACAGTCTTGCGCGGTCGTCGCGGCTTCAGTTCGCGATGGTTTGTTGCGCGGTTGGAGACGCTTGGCCGGGGAGCGCTGCTGCAGCACGTCAACGTTGGCTACGGGTAGACTGGTGCGTGCAGCAGTTGCCGGTCGACAGCGCGGAACGGCAACGCACGGTCGATGCCACACGCTGCATCGCGGACGAGATAGGGGGGATGTGGCGAAGCGAATGAGCGGCAGGATCGGTGAGTAGGACTACCCGACGGGCGACAGGAAAGCAAGATTGCACCACATCCGACCGAAGCGGCGGTCAGCCGCGAGTGATGTTTGAGGATGGAAATTATGAAGGTTGAGGGTGTCATCCGCGAACTGGGCGAAATTCCCGCGGTCGAAGTGATCACCCGGGCGGCGGTGATGTTGATGAGCGCCGCGGCGGAGAAGCTCGGTCTGTCCTCGGAGAGTCCGGACGACAGCCCGCAGCGTGATCTCGACGAGGCGCGCCGGCTGATCACCGCGCTGGCCGGATTGGTGACCGCGTCGGCGGAGTACCTCGGCCCGCACGCCGGACCGGTCCGCGACGGGCTGAAGAGTCTGCAGTTGGCGTTCCGGGAATCCAGTGCCGTTCCAGATGAACCGGGGCAGGGTCCTGGCGAGAAATACACCGGCCCCGTCTGGTAGTTGTCACACCCATTTCTGAGGCTGAGCGAATATCCTCGCGGCATATGACCCTCACTAGCCCTCCGCGGGTCCGGCCCACGTCCAGGTACTCCTGGGTTCCCGCGGCCGCGGGTTGGACCGTCGGAATCATCGCGACCCTGTCGCTGATCGCGAGCGTCTCGCCACTGGTGCGGTCGGTCATCAAGGTTCCGCGGGAGTTCGTCAACGACTACATCTTCAACTTCCCCGATACCAGCTTCGCGTGGGCGTTCGTGCTGGCGCTGCTGGCCGCAGCACTGGCGGCCCGCAAACGGATCGCCTGGTTGATCCTCATTCTGTACATGGTCGCCTCGATCGGTTGGAACCTCGGTGACCTGGTCACCGGCGACGAGACCTGGATGGAAGAGAGCGGCGAGGTCATCGGGCTCGTCTTCCACGTCGCCGCGGTCGCCTTTCTGGTGCTGGCCCGCAAGGAGTTCTGGGCCAAGGTCCGGCGCGGCGCCCTGGTCAAGGCGGCGGCCGTCCTGGTCGCCGGGATGGCCATCGGCATCCTGGTCGGCTGGGGGCTGGTGGAACTGTTCCCCGGCACGCTGGAACCCGACTACCGGCTGGCCTATGCCGCCAACCGGGTCGTGGCGTTCGCCGGCGTGGGTTCCGCCGCGTTCGACGGCCAGCACCCCCATGTTTTCGTCAACGCGCTCCTCGGCCTGTTCGGCGCACTGGCACTGATGGCCGCCGCGATCGTGCTGTTCCGGTCGCAGCGTTCCGAGAACGCGCTGACCGGCGAGGACGAATCGGCCATCCGCGGGCTGCTCGAGCTGTACGGAAAGAACGACTCGCTCGGCTACTTCGCCACCCGGCGGGACAAGGCTGCGGTGTTCGCACCCAACGGACGCGCCGCCATCACCTATCGCGTCGAGGTGGGCGTGTGCCTGGCCAGCGGCGACCCGGTCGGCGATCCGAAGGCCTGGCCGCAGGCGATCGAGGCGTGGCTGAGGCTGTGCCAGGAGTACGGCTGGGCGCCGGGCGTGATGGGCGCCAGTTCGGCTGCGGCCGAGGCATTCCGCCAAGCAGGCCTCAACGCGCTGCAACTCGGCGACGAAGCGATCCTGCATCCTGACGGCTTCCGGCTGTCGGGTCCCGACATGCGTGCGGTGCGTCAAGCGGTGACGCGGGCCCGACGGGCAGGCCTCACGGTGCGGATCAAGCGGCACCGCGACCTCTCCGCAGACGAGATGGCCGAGGTGATCAAGCGGGCCGACGCCTGGCGCGACACCGAGAGCGAGCGCGGCTTCTCCATGGCGTTGGGCCGGCTAGGCGACCCGGCAGACAGCGACTGCCTGCTGGTCGAAGCCATTCAGAACCAGGACAACGTCGTCGCCATGCTGTCGCTCGTCCCGTGGGGCAACAACGGGGTGTCACTGGACCTGATGCGCCGCTCACCGCAATCACCAAACGGCACAATCGAACTGATGGTGACCGAGCTGTGTCAACAGTCGGAAGGCATTGGTATCAGCCGTATTTCGCTGAACTTCGCAATGTTTCGATCGGCGTTCGAACAGGGCGCGCAGCTTGGCGCCGGTCCGATAGCCCGGTTGTGGCGAGGACTGCTGGTGTTCTTCTCGCGCTGGTGGCAGCTCGAAACGCTGTACCGATCGAACATGAAGTACCAGCCCGAGTGGGTGCCGCGGTACGCGTGCTACGAAGAGGCCCGGCTCGTTCCGCGGGTCGGCGTGGCGTCGGTGATCGCCGAGGGCTTCCTGGTGCTGCCGTTCTCGCGGCGCAACAAGCAGCCGCACACCGGCCATCACATCGCGGTACCGCAGAATCTGGTCGCGACGGGTCTGCTGCACCACGACGGCAGCGCGCCGGACCTGAGCGAGCTTCAGACCGATCTGCCCGAGGACGGCGAGGAGCCGCGACTGCCCGAGCAGGTGCGCGTCCGGATGGCCAAACTCAAGGACCTGCAGGACAGCGGCGTCGACCCCTACCCCGTCGGGCAGGCACCCAGCCACACCGTCGCCGGGGCGATCGAAGCCGCCGACGACTCCGCGGTGACGGTGGCCGGACGTGTGCTGCGAGTGCGCGACTACGGTGGTGTGCTGTTCGCGCAGCTACGTGACTGGTCCGGTGAAGTCCAACTGCTGCTTGATAATTCGCGGTTGGACACCGGAAGCACCGCCGACTTCACCGGCTCCATCGATCTCGGCGACCTCATCGAGGTGTCCGGCGCGATGGGCCTGAGCAGGTCGGGCATTCGTTCGCTGATCGTGAGCAGCTGGCGGCTGATCGGCAAGTGCCTGCGACCGCTGCCCGATAAGTGGAAGGGGCTGACCGACCAAGAGGCGCGGGTGCGCGCCCGGTACGTCGACCTGGCCATCAACACCGAGGCGCGTGAGCTCATCAGGGCCCGCAGCGGTGTTCTGCATGCAATCCGCGAAACATTGGTCGGCAAGGGGTTTTTGGAGGTCGAGACCCCGATCCTGCAGCAGATCCACGGCGGCGCAAACGCCCGCCCGTTCCTCACCCACATCAACGCCTACGATCTCGATCTCTACCTGCGTATCGCCCCCGAGCTGTATCTCAAGCGGTTGTGCGTCGGCGGCGTCGAGCGCGTTTTCGAGCTCGGGCGCGCGTTCCGTAACGAGGGGGTGGACTTCAGTCACAACCCCGAGTTCACCCTGCTCGAGGCCTACCAGGCGCACGCCGATTACAACGTGTGGATCGACGGCTGCCGCGAGCTGATCCAGAACGCGGCGCTGGCCGCCAACGGGGAACAAGTATTCCTGCGTCCCCGAGACGACGGCACGCTGGAAAAGGTCGATATCTCCGGCCAATGGACGGTCAAGACGGTGCACGGCGCCGTCTCCGAAGCGCTCGGCGAACAGATCGGGCCCGATACCGACCTGACCACGCTGCGCCGACTGTGCGACAAGGCGGGTATCGCCTACCTCACCCATTGGGATGCGGGCGCAGTGGTGCTCGAGATGTACGAGCACCTGGTCGAGGACCAGACCGAGGCACCCACGTTCTACAAAGACTTCCCGACGTCGGTGTCACCGCTCACCCGCCCGCACCGGAGCATCCCCGGGGTGGCCGAGCGCTGGGACCTGGTGGCCTGGGGTGTCGAATTGGGCACCGCATACAGCGAACTCACCGACCCGGTCGAACAGCGCAGGCGGTTGCAGGAGCAGTCGCTGCTGGCATCCGGCGGCGACCCGGAGGCGATGGAGCTCGACGAGGACTTCCTGCAGGCGATGGAGTACGCCATGCCGCCGACGGGCGGTCTCGGCATGGGCGTGGACCGGGTGGTCATGTTGATCACCGGCCGCAGCATCCGCGAGACGCTGCCGTTCCCGCTGGCCAAACCGCGCTAACAGCTCATTCTCAGCTAGCCACAAGGTGCGCGGGCCACGATATTGCTGTGACGCTAACCGAGCCGTTGAGTCACCATCTGTCCCTGATGCACGGGATGGATTCCGGCGACCGTGCAGGTCATCGCCGCCGTGGCGGTGATCGCCGCGGTCAGTCGGCGCAGCGGACGTTGGCAGGTGCGCTGGGTGCCCTGGGCGCTGATCGTCGGTGGCGCGCTCGCCGCGTCGGCCTACTGGTACGTCGCCTCGCAGGGGCTCTCTGATAACCCCGCTCCGCATGCGCTGTGGATCTGGATCGGACTCACCGGCTTCGCCGCGGCGATACTGGTTGCGGGCTGGCGCAGGGCACGGTGGTGGTGGCGCGGCGTCTCGGTAGCGGCGCTGCCGCTCAGCCTGCTCAGTGCCGCGCTCGCGCTGAATCTGTGGGTCGGCTACTTCCCCACCGTGCAAACCGCCTGGAACCAGTTGACCGCGGGACCGCTGCCCGACCAGACGGACCAGGTCACCGTCACCGCGATGCAGCAGCAGCGCAAGATCCCGCCGAAGGGCACCGTGGTGTCGGTTGCCATCAGCGATGCGGCGTCGGGTTTCAGGCACCGCGGCGAACTGGTCTACCTGCCGCCTGCCTGGTACACCACCAACCCGCCGCCGCGACTGCCGACCGTGATGATGATCGGTGGCGAGTTCAACACACCCGCCGACTGGCTGCGCACCGGAGAGGCGATCAAGACCCTCGACAATTTCGCCGCCGCTCATCACGGCAACGCCCCCGTCGTGGTGTTCGTCGACTCCGGTGGCGCCTTCAACAACGACACCGAGTGCGTCAACGGCAGTCGCGGCAACGCCGCCGACCATCTGACCAAAGACGTTGTGCCCTACATGGTCTCAACCTTCGGGGTGAGCCCCGCCCGCGCCAACTGGGGTGTCGTCGGATGGTCGATGGGCGGCACCTGTGCGGTCGATCTCGCGGTGATGCATCCGGACATGTTCAGCGCATTCGAGGACATCGCCGGCGACATCGGGCCCAACGCGGGCACCAAGGACCAGACCATCGCCCGGCTGTTCGGCGGCAATGCCGCCGCGTGGACGGCATTCGACCCGACGACTGTGATCACCCGCCATGGCCCCTACACAGGAGTGGCCGGCTGGTTCGAGGTCAATGGCTCGACGACGACGGTCCCGACGCATACCAAGAACGACCAGGCCGCGGCCGCGAACTCGCTGTGCGCGTTGGGCGCCGGCAACGGGATCGACTGCGCGGTCGTCAGCCAGCCGGGCAAGCACGACTGGCCGTTCGCATCGCACGCTTTCGCCGCAGCCCTGCCGTGGATGGCCGGCCAGATCGGCACGCCCGATGTTCCGCAGATTCCGTTCCCGATCCCGTCGCGGGCGCATCGTTTGAAGAGACCGCCGCGAGGTAGCGCGGGCAGCCTCGCTAAACCCGCTGAGCGGCGGTCAGCAGCGTCCTCGACGGGATCGTGGTAGCCCGTCGGCGCGTACAGCTGCCACTCACCGGGCACGCCTTTCAACACATGGGCGCCTTGATCATTGAAAGTGATGCCGGATCCATAAACGAGGTCCTTAACAGTGTTCGACACCAGGACCTCCCCCGCGGTCGCCGTAGCAGCGATTCGGGCCGCGATATGGACTGCGATCCCACCGATGTCGTCACCGCGCCGAACACACTCACCGGTGTGCAGCCCGCTACGAATGTCAACACCCAGTTGTCGTATGCGCTCGGCAAGCGCCGTGGCGCACAGAACGGCCCGAGTGGGACCATCGAAGGTCGCCAGTACGCCGTCGCCGGTGTCCTTGACGAATCGCCCTTGGAAAGAAGCGATCTCGGCACGTGTTATCTCGTCGTGGCATGCCAGCAGCTCGCGCCAACGCTGATCGCCTAGCTCGGCGGCGCGTCGGGTCGAATCGACGATGTCGGTGAACAGCACTGTGGCCAGCACCCGGTCAGGCGGGTGCTCGTGTCGCTGTCCGGTCAGGAACTCCTCCATCTCACCGGTGACCGCCTTGTAGTCACCGACGTGCGGAACGTGGTCGACACCCTCGAGTTCGACGAGTCGCGCCCCTGGAATTGTGGCGGCGAGTTCGCGCCCCATTTCGATAGGGATTGCATCGTGCTTGCGGTGTAACACCAGCGTCGGAACACCAACGCTTTTCGCGATGTGCCGCAAATCTGGCCGCCGGGTCACGGCTTGCCAGGTGAGAAGGGCCATTTTCGGACTCATGGCGGCGCGCTCGAGAGCGCCGATCCGCTTTCTGGCCATTGCGTCGTCACGCAGACTCGGCGCGGCCCAGTCGATAGTTTGCCCCTCGCCCCAATGGTCGATCGTCCTCCGAAGTCGCATTATGGTCTCACCAACTCGGGCCTGCACGGCCAGATCGGTTGACCCTACGCCTGTCCCATACAGGATCAATGCGCGGACTCGTTCGGGATATGTGGCGGCGAACAGCAGGCTGATCGACCCGCCCTCCGAGAACCCGAACAGGGCCGCCGATCTGCTCTCGGCGGCGTCCATCACGGCGCGCAAGTCGTCGACGCGATTCTCGACGGTGGGCACGCCGTCGACGGGATCCGATAAGCCCGTGCCGCGCTTGTCGTACATGATCACGCGCGCAAACGACGCAAGCTCCCCGATGAATGCCCGCCGCTGGGGATCGTCCCACTGCATGTCGATGTGTGAGAACCAGCCCGGCACCATAACCAGATCCATCGGTCCGTCGCCGACGACCTGGTAGGCGACGTCGCCTTCAGGGCCCTTCGCATAGTGCGTCTGCGGCGGCTCGACCATGGGGCGAAGTGTCCCACCGCAGGAGACGCAGCTACGGCGCTTCCGACAAAGCCGGTAGCGTGGGGCCATGTCCGACGACGATCCCACTGCCACGGGGAAGTCAAAGCCTGACGAGGAGAAGGCCGAGCCGGTTCCGGCCGACACGGAGCCTGCCGCGCGAGCCACCGCCTCCTGCCGAAGCCGCCGACACCGGTTACACGCCAGGAGGCGTGCCGACATTCGAGTCGGTACGGGAAAAGATCGAGACCCGATACGGGACGGCCATCGGCGCCACGGAGCTGGCGTCAGAGACACCAGAAGGGCGATCCGTCGCGGAGCAGTACGAAGAGCGACAGCGGGCGGCCGCCGAACGGCTGGAGCAGATTCGCGAGTCGATGCACCCCAAAGAAGACGAGTCTCAGTAGTCGCCGCCGCGGGTACGGTTCGCAGGCGATGCGGTCTTTCACTGGTGCCGACCGGCGGGCCCGGCTCGCCCGGCGGCATTTTCTGGGTGAGTCGGCGGGCTCTATCAACGACGCCGTCGCAGATCTCATTGGGCTGCATGCGACCGACCCCGCCACCCCCTACCTGTCCCTGTGGGCCCGGCTGCCGGGATTCACCGTGGCCGACTTCGATGCCGAGCTGTACCAGCGGCGCACACTGGTCAAACATCTCGCGATGCGCCGCACGTTGTGGGTCGTTGGTGTTGACGATCTGCCCTTCGTCCAGGCTGCGGCGAGCGACCGGGTGGCCGACAACGAGCGCCGAAGGTTAGTCACCGATGTGCAGAAGGCGGGCATTGCCACCGACGGTGACGGCTGGCTGGACAGCGCCGGTGATGCGGTGCTGGCACACCTCGCCGAGAACGGGCCGACCAGCGCCAGGCAACTGCGCGTGGCCCTGCCCGAACTGGCGGGCACCTACGATCCCGCACCCGGAAAGCGTTGGGGCGGAGAGACTTCGCTGTCCCCTCGGGTGCTGACCGTGCTATCGGTGCGCGGCGATATCGTCCGCGGACCGAACGACGGCACGTGGACGACATCCCGACCCCAGTGGGCCGCCGCGGCGGAATGGCTTACCGAAGTGCCCGGCACCGTGTTGCTGGAATCGGCCAGAGCCGAGTTGGTCCGCACCTGGCTGCGGACGTTCGGACCGGCCACGGTCACCGATATCAAGTGGTGGTTCGGCAACACCTTGACCTGGGCGCGGCACGCGCTGCGGGATGTCGACGCGGTCGAGGTCGACCTCGACGGAACACCTGGTTTCGCGTTACCCGACGACCTCGACGAGGAACCCGAGCCCGAGCCGTGGGGCGCGCTGCTGCCGGGCCTGGACGTCACCACGATGGGCTGGTACGACCGCGACTGGTATCTCGGTGAGCACCGCAGTCAGGTGTTCGACACCAACGGCAACGCGGGACCCACCGCGTGGTGGAACGGTCGGGTGGTCGGCGGCTGGATCCAGGATGCCGAAGGACGGGTCGAGTTGCGGTTGCTGGAAGACGTCGGACGCGACGCCCGTAGGGCGCTGACGCGGCGGGCCGGCGAGCTGACCGACTGGCTCGCCGGCGTGCGGGTCAGCCCGCGCTTCCCTTCGCCGCTGTCACGCGCCGGTGGGTGAAGAGCGGGCGGGCGCACCGCGTGCGATGACGACCGGCATCGATGTCGCCGTATTGGTCCGCAGGATCGTGTGCACCACCTCGACGAGGTCCTCGACCGGCATCAGCTGACCCGGCATGCATCCACGCGAAACCCAGAGCGGGTAATGCTCCATCGCGAGGTCCCGATCCCAGCCGATGTTGAACCCCGTCTGCGAGTCCCCTTCACCGCCCGTGCATTCGCCGACGATCAGATTCGTGAACCCGATGTCGGCGTGCTCGGCGCGCCATGCCTCGATGAGCCTTTCGAGGGCGGCCTTGCTGACACCGTACGCCCCGAGCCCGGGCCAGGGTGGAGCGAAAGTGCCTGCGTCGGAGGAGATATAGACCACCTTGCCCGCCGACGCTGTCAGGTGCGGAATCGCTGCGGCGGTCGCGATGGATGCGCCCGTCACATTGGTGGCGAACACGCGCGCCCATGTTTCGGCGTCGGTGTCGACCAACCGGACAAGCGGCCCGATAGCAGGCGAGTAGACGAGGTTGTCGATACCGCCGAGGGCGTCCGCCGCGGCGCTGATGGCCGAACGCACCGACGCCTCGTCGGTGACATCGCACTCGAGCGCGATCGCTCCCGGCCCGGCCTCCTTCGCCGCACCCTCGATCCGCTCACGACGCCGGGCAAGAAGGGCGACATCGTCGCCGCGCTGTGCAAGGCCGACACCTATACAGCGCCCGAGCCCGCTCGACGCGCCGATGACCACTGTTCTCGACATAGTCTCCTCGCCGATCAATATCGGTAATGGCATTCTCAGCCGAGGAGAACATACCTCACGTGAACGTTACGGGCATGCGCGGCAGGTGGGGCTTTCATTGAATCGTCAACTGTGGGCGCAGGCCGACTCCGTCTCGTCGTGGACCGGCCGGTATGTCATCGCCTACAACGCCGACGGCGGTCACCAGGAGTCGGTCGACGCGGTGGCCAACAGCATCAAGAATGTGCTCGGGATCGAGGCGGTCTGTGCACCGCAGCCCACGTTCGCCCAGATCCGCACGCAGATCACCGACCGCACCATCGGAACCGCATTCCGCGATGGGTGGCAGGGCAACTACCCGTCGATGATGGAGGTTCTCGAACCGCTGTTCGTCACCGCCGCGGGTTCCAACGACGTCGACTACTCTCACCCGGTGTTCGACGCCGCCCTGACTGCGGCCGAAGCGGCGCCTGCGCTGCCGGAGTCGTGTGCGCTGACCAATGCCGCGCTGCGAGTCTTGTTGCGCGACATGCCGGTCGTGCCGCTGTGGGACTACATCGGTGCCGCAGCCCGACTACGAGCGCATCGTCAAGAGCTGATGTGACGTCTTTTGTTAGCTACTTCAACCTGAAAAACTCTGGGGTGTGGCGTGTCCCTGAGATGGGGTATCCGGACGAAAGGATGGCCTCAACCCCTTGGGTTAGCAGGGGATTGACACCATCGTGCTCAGGACTGATCTGAGGCTACGCAAAGAGATCCTGTGGAAATCCGAAACGGCTACTGACGCCGAGGTTCGCGCCCATGGAGATGACATTGATCCGGGAAAACGGTGCTAATGATCCGGCCGTCGGATACAACGTCTTACCGCAGTGGCGTCCGAGTTGATGCTGCAGCCGAGAGGCTAGCGACGAGCAGTCGAGCCATACGGTGGTACGCCTTCGCTGCTGCTCTCCTGATTAGTGCGACTCACTCGGGACCCGCATCTTCGACGTATTCTCGTTTGGAGAGCTTTTCCGCGAGCTGGTCAAGCGCAGCCTGTAGTTTTTGCCTCTCGTCGGCTTCAGCACTCTTAACGTCACGGTCGGCTTGCCGCCGCCTGGGAAGCACCACCTTTTCAACGTACTTGTTAGCGTTCTCAATCGCGGAGTCGATTCTTCCCAGCACGTCCTCAACTTCGGCAGGACCTGCGACGGCCTCAATCTTGTCCGGGTGGGTTTCTGTTCCGATTATGGTGACCCCATGCCCTCGAACCGTCTGCAGGAAGCAGTCCGTCCAGGCTAGGGGCGGTAGCGGCAAGATTTGAAGCCGAATAATAGCTTCCTGCAGTGTTTCGCCTACTTCAAGCTCCAGCTTACCAACCCTGGATATTCCCCACTTCTCTGACATCGCTAGTCCTTATCTGTTCTTTCTTTCTGTGATTTCTTGTTGTGAATGGGTCCAGTCGGTCGATTTAGCCTGCACCCGCGCGACCGGAAGGGATTATCCGCGTACCCGTGCGGGGCCGTTGAACAAGCTGCAACCGTCCGCCGGCGCAGGTCCCTACGAGACGCCGCCGCACTCATACCGCCACGTCATAGGTCGCCCGCACGAATACGCGATCGTGCCGACTCAAGCCTGCTGACGCCACGCGGTTGGGCGCGAAAAAACCGGACGCGACGGCGAAACCTTCAGCCGGAGCGGCATTTCGGCAAGTGCTGGTCAAGGGAACCCGCTCGCCGTTCTACTGGAACCGGCCCCCTTTATCTGAGCGAGGCTTTCCTCTTTGTGCACACGCTCGTCGTGGCCGATCTGACGGAACACATCGGCGAGGGATTCGAACATTCCGTACGGGAGATCTTCTTATGGGTTCAGCCAAGGTGACCTTCCGCTTTGTGATGCTCATCGGAAGGCGTTGAGCCCGGTGATCGCGCGTCCGACGATCAGGGACTGAATGGAGTCGGTGCCCTCGTAGGTGTAAACGGCTTCGATGTCGGCGTGGTGCCGGGCGACGTGGTGATCGAGCAGGATCCCGTTGCCGCCCAGGATATCCCGGGCCATCGCGCAGACCCGGCGGGCTCCGTCACCGGTGTTCAGCTTGGCCAGCGCGGCGTGTTCGATCGACACCCGCCCTCGGGCCTGCAGCTGCGACATCCGGGTGCACATCAATTGCATGCCGGTGATGTCGCTGAGCATGTGCGCGAGCTTGTCCTGGATCAGCTGGAACCGGGCCAGTGGACGGCCGAACTGCTCGCGTCGCAGCGAATAAGTGAGTGCTGCCTCATAGGCGGCGACCGCGTGGCCCAGGGCCTCCCAGGCGACGGTCTGCCGGGACTTGGCCAGCACATAGTTGGTGTCGTCCCAGGTCCGCGCCTTCGCCAGACGGGCACCCGCGGGCACCCGCACCCCGTCCAGGCGGATCTGGGCCTGCCACACGCCGCGGTTCGCTGCCTTACCGACGATCTTCCTGGCGTGATACCCGGGGACCGGGTGCTCCGCGCCGTCGGGGTGTTCCACGACGAAAGCACCGACCTGGCCGTCGTCGTCCCGGGCCCAGACGACCACCACGTCGGCGACGGTGCCGTTGCCGATCCACCGCTTCTGCCCGTCCAGCACCCACTCGTCACCCTGGCGCCGCGCGCGGGTTTCCAACGCAACCACGTCGGAGCCGTGCTTGGGTTCGGTCAGTGCAAAGGCGCCGAGCATTTCACAGGTCGCCATCCGTGGCAGATATTGGGCCTGCTGCTCTTCGGAGCCGAGCATCGCGATGGTCGTCATCGCGAGCCCGGAATGCACGGCGTTCAGGGTGGCGATGCTGCCATCGCCGCGGGCCAGTTCGGCGGCGATTACACCTTCGGCGAGAAACGACACCCCGGGACAACCGTTCCCGACGATCGAGGCGCCGGCAATGCCGAGCCGCCCATAGCCCTTGGCCAGTTCGACCGGGAACTCTGCCCGCTCCCAATAACCGGCAGCGGCCGGTGCCACCTGCGTGTCGCACCACTGCCGGACCCGATCACGCATCTCGCGTTCCTGGTCGGTGAGCAGTTCATCCAGACTGTAGAAATCAGTAGCCCGGCAAATCGCCAGATCATCACCATTGGGGAACTCATTCTCGGTGGCCCCGGAATCGAGATCGGCAACGTGCTCGGTCACCGGAATAGTCGGCGCGTTCATGCTTGGGTCCTGCTTTCATGTTCGAATAGGTGCGAGAATCTCATGCGGTGGGGTCGTTGATGTCCGGAACGATCCCGGGGCGGGTCGGCGTGATGCACCGAATTTTTCTCAAGATCTTTCTCAAGCAGACTCATTATTGGTCCTCCTTGTTCATGGCATTACCTGACATGCCTGGCTCCTGTCCGCCATCGGGTGACATCACGCTCAGCCCTGGATGCGGCTGCTGTGTCCGGCCCATTCCTTGTCGCGCAGGGCGACCTTCTGCAGCTTTCCGGTCGACGTACGCGGCAGTGACTCGACGAACTCGATCGCCTTGGGCACCTTGAAGCGGGCAATGTGGCTCTGCAGGTGGGCGATCAGCTCTTCCTCGGTCACCTCGGCGTCCGGCCTACGTACGACAAACGCCTTCGGCCGCTCTCCCCACTTCGGGTCGGGCACGCCGATCACGGCGACCTCGAACACCGCGGGATGCGACTCGATCGCATGCTCGATCTCGATCGTGGAGATGTTTTCGCCACCAGAGATGACGATGTCCTTGGCCCGGTCACGCAGCTCGACATACCCATCCGAGTGCTGGACTCCGAGGTCCCCGGAGTGCAGCCACCCGCCCTCGAAGGCGGTCTTGGTGGCTACCTCGTCGCGGTAGTACCCGGCCATCACATTGTTGCCACGCATCACGATCTCGCCCATCGTCTGACCGTCGCGCGGAACATCGTTCATCCCCTCGTCGACCACCCGCACGGGATCGGACTGGATCATCGCGACGCCCTGTCGCGCCTGTCGGCGCGCCTGATCCGCCGGCGACATGGCCGACCAACCGGGCTGCCACTCGTTGATGGTGTACGGGCCGTACACCTCGGTCATCCCGTACACGTGCACGATCCGGGCGCCCAGCTCACGCATCCGCGAGATCACCGTCGGACCCGGCGCGGCGCCGGCCACTGTCGCCACCAGCTCGCGCTCAAGCGGGTGCGCCTGCGGGGCCTCGGCGATCGTCACCAGCACCGTGGGCGCACCGTCGAGATGGGTCACCCGTTCCTCGTCGAGCAGCCGCCAAATCACGTCCGCCCGCACCGCCCGCAGACATACGTGTGTCGCGCCGATCCCTGTCACCGCCCACGGCGTGCACCAACCGCTGCAGTGGAACATCGGCAGCGTCCACAGATAGACGCTCTCCGGGTAGAAGCGCTGGTGGATGATCTCGCCCATCGCGTTCAGGTATGCGCCACGATGGGTGTACATCGCGCCCTTGGGCTGGCCGGTCGTGCCCGAGCTGTAGTTGATCGCTATCAGCCCCAGCTCGTCGTCGACCGTCCAGGGCAGCGGGTCCCCCGAGCCGCGCGCCATCAGCTCGTCGTAGGAGATTTGTGCGTGCTCGGCGGCCGCGGGCGAAGCGGGCCCCAGCGGGTCGTTTAGCGCCACCACCTCCTCAACGGTCTGCAGGCTTCCCAGCACCGGAGCGAGCGCGGGCAGATACTCGGTATCGGCGATTAGCAGTTTCGCGCCGGAGTGATCGCAGATGTAGCGCGACTTCCTCCGCGGAGAGCCTGGTGTTGATCGGCACCATCACTCCACCAGCCAGTGGCACCCCGAAGTTGGCCACCAACATCTCGGGGATGTTCGGGCACATGTACGCCACCCGATCACCTGGCTCAATGCCGGAAGCGCGAAGTGCATTCGCCAGACGGGTGGCCGCTGCTCCAAACTCGCTATAGGTCAATCGCCGTTCGCCGTACGCGATCGCGGTCTTGTCGGCGAACACGTCGAGCGCACGCTCGAGAAACGCCAACGGAGTCAGGGCTGTATACGAGCCTGATGACTTCACGTCCTGACCGACGGGTAGGTCAAATGCGGGGTCCATTGGATTCTCCAGATCGTTGAAATTCACACGTACGGGGGTTGGTGCCTACCGTGGTTCGTCGAAATGCGCAGTGCCGGCCGGTTGTCGACCGCGCGACCAGCGACCAAACAGGGGCCGGTTGTGACGGGGGTCGGGCCCGTCCGTGGCGGCACCGATGTGCTCGTGTTCGAGCTGTTTGTCGCGGTCTTGGTACAGCAGCGCCGTTTCGCGTTGGGAGCTTTTGAGTTCGCGTCGAGCGTCTCGCCCGCGGCCCGCGGTGCGCCGGGCACCGGCCAGCAACACGCTCATCCCCAGCATCCCCACCACGCCGACGACGATCCCGAACAGGAACAACGTGCCCGTCGAGCCGGTGACGTGATAGCCGAACACGACAAAGTTCTCGGTCAACGGGTGGGCCGGCCCGGCGTTGGTCAACACTCCGGTGAACCCGACGATCACGGCGACGAGCAGAACAACTAATCCAACAATTGACAATCATGTCGACGCCTCCAATCCTGTGTCGACCTTCAGTACACGCCCCCCCGAGCCACTTGTCAACAGCGTTAACATACAACGTTGACTTGCCCGTCGAAGTGAAGTGCCGCTGCAATTACGAGACAGCCGACCGGGCCCGACGCGGGTCAACGTGCATCTGGTCGTAGGCGTCGAGGGTGGTCAGTTCCGCGACGTCCCGGGTGACGTCGACGAGAACCCTGGCGCTGATCACCGGGCTCAACGCCTTCCGGTGAGCACCGCACAGAACAAGGTCACGAGAGTGTTCGATGCAGCCAATGGTTTCCGCGACGGCCAACTCGGCTACTTGCTGGCCCTGATCGCCTCGAACACACCGGGATCCAGCAACGTCGAGGTGTCACCGAGTTCACGGCCCTCGGCGACGTCGCGCAGCAACCGGCGCATGATCTTGCCGCTGCGGGTTTTCGGCAGCTCCGGCACCACGTGAATCTCCCGCGGCCGCGCGATCGGCGAGATCTCGCGGGCCACCTCGGCCCGCAACTCGTCGATCATCTGTTCGCGCGGGGTGTCGGCGTGGTGGGCCATCAGGATGGCGAACGCCACGATCGCCTGCCCGGTGGTGTCGTCGGTGGCGCCGACGACGGCCGCCTCAGCCACCCCCGAATGGCCGACCAGTGCCGACTCCACCTCCGCGGTGGAGATCCGGTGCCCGGACACGTTCATCACGTCGTCGACGCGGCCCAGCAACCAGATGGCGCCGTCCAGGTCATAGCGCGCGCCGTCGCCGGCGAAGTACCAGCCCTGCTCGGCGAATGCCGGGTAGCGGTGCCATCGCCGAGCCGGGCTTGGCCGCGGTGACACCAGGCAGCGGCGAGATCATCGCCGCTCCGGTCTCGGTCTGCCACCACGTGTCGACGATGGGCGTTCGGTTGCCGCCGATCGCGTCCCGGTACCAGCGCCACGCCTCGGGGTTGATATTTTCGCCGACGCTGCCGCCCGCTGACACGATGTCCGGGGCGGCACCTTTCGCGTTGTTGTCGGCCGCCCGATGGGGTGGCCGGCCACCCCTCTGAGAGAGTGATCAGGCCGGTGCGTCGATGGGGACGACGTTGATGAGCTTCTTGTTCACGAACTCCTGAATACCGAAGCCGGCGAGCTCGTGCCCGTAGCCCGACATTTTGACCCCGCCGAACGGCAGGTCTGCCCTGGTCCAGGTCGGGTGGTTGACGAACACCATGCCGGTGTCGATGCGCTCGGCGACCTCGACGCCGTGCGCGACGTCCTGCGTGAACACCGATCCGCCGAGCCCGTAGTGGGAGTCGTTGGCCAGCCGGACGGCTTCGTCCTCGCTGTCCACTCCGAAGAACAGCGCCACCGGCCCGAAGAACTCCTCGTAGTAGGCCGGGTTGTCCGGGGTGATGTCGGTGAGGATGGTCGGCTGCACGAACGCGCCGCTTGTGGGCACCGGCTCACCGAGTGGGATCGCCGTCGCGCCGGCCTCGACCGCGGCCTGGATCTGTGCGTTCAATTGGTCGGCGGCGGCCTGACTCGACATCGGGGGCAGCGTGGTCGCCTTGTCGAACGGATCGCCGGCCTTGAGGTCGGCAAGCGCCACCTGGAATCGCTCGAGGAACTTGTCGGCGATCTCGTCGACCACGATGATTCGCTTGGAGGCCACGCAGCACTGCCCGCCGTTGTTCATCCGACCCCACACCGCCCATTGCACGGTCTTGTCCAGATCGGCATCGGCCAACGCGATGAGTGCGTCCGTGCCGCCGAGTTCCATGGTGGACTTCTTGAGGTTGCGTCCGGCGCGGGATGCCACGATCGCGCCGGCCCCCTCGCTGCCGGTCAGCGCGACACCACGAACACGCGGGTCGTCGATCAGGGTCGAGATCTGGTCCTTGGTGACGTAGAGGTTGGTGTAGGCGCCCTCAGGTGCACCCGCTTCCAGGAGTAGCCGCTCGAAGGCGGCCGCCGCCTGCGGCACATTCGAGGCATGTTTGACCATGACCACGTTCCCGGCCATCAGGTTGGGGGCTGCGACCCGGGCCAGCTGGTAGTACGGGAAGTTCCACGGCTGTATCCCGAGGATCACTCCGAGCGGGGTGCTGACCACGACCGCGTCGCCATCGTCCGGGTTGGTGGTGGGGATTGGTTCGGGCGCCAGGAAGGTCTCGGCGTTCTCGGCGTAGTAGGCGAGTATCTGCGCGGTCAGCGCCACTTCTCCCAAACTCTCGGCGTACAGCTTGCCCATTTCCAGAGTGAGCAGGCGGGCGAACTCGTCGGGCCGTTCGGTGAGGATGGCCGCGGCTCGCCCGCACACGGCGGCGCGTTCCGCGAACGATTTCTGGCTCCATGACTCAAATGTTCTCTGCGCCTGCGTAATAAGCGTCGTCAGCTGCTCGTCGGTGAGGTCGTCGAAGGTGGCGACTGTCTGGTTGTCGTACGGGTTGACGGTCTGGTATGCCATCGTGTTTCTTCCTTTCTGTTCGCGGCGGTTCTTCGCCACCGCTTGGACGTCGTGCTTCTCAGCCGACGAGGGTCTTGATCGCGCACATGATTTGAGCTGAGTGCCTGCTTGGCGTCAGCGAAGTACATGCGGGTCTTGGGATTGGTGTGCAGCTCGTTGTCGATGCCGGAGCCGTGGCGCATGGAACGCTTGATGACGACGATGGTCTTGGCGTGATCCACATCGAGGATGGGCATGCCCGCGATCGGCGAGCCACGCTGGCGCGCGGCGGGTGTTGGTCACGTCGTTCGCCTTCTACCCGGCGACGTTTGCCTGCGAGGTGAGTGTATCCATCGACTGGGCGCTGCTGAGCGTGTACAGCAGCACGTCCCAAACTCACCGCGATGACGCCGGCATCGTCGAGTGCGGCGACGAGCTCGATTGTTGTGCAAGCTTGCAGCAGTCCGCAGAGGAGCTGGCCCCGAAGCAGCTGCGCGCGTCGCGGGGCATCTGGTGCGTGAATTGCGAGGACGGCGTCGGCGCGTCGGATCAGCTGCTCCGCATCGTCGACGCGCGCGCAGACGTCGGTGTAGGTCCGTGCCGGGAGCAGAGCACCCGCACCCGCGTCGCGTTCCACCAAGACATCGATTTCACTGACCCTCAGTCGCTGCACACTTGCGGGAGTCACGGCCACCCGCGTCTCGCCGGGCGCAGTCTCCTTGAGGGCGTCGACTGTGACCGTCATATCGCCGGGCTCCCCAACTCTCCTTGTGCTCCGCCTGCGCATGCGACGCTTTCGCGTCGGCAAGGTTCGGTTGTTCGCTACCTGCGGCGCTGCACGTGTTCAACGCTAGGAAGGTCGCGGTTAAACCGCAAGGGTCGGAGTGAACCGCCCGGCAGGGCTAAGGTCCCGCTTCACCGTGACGGATGGCCGCGGAGCGGCGCGCGAGTCGTGAAGTGCGAGGATCGTGATCCGGATGTGGCCAATGATGGCGTCGCCCTCGTCGATGACATCCGACAATCGGTAAGCCGTGTTCTGGTTCGGGATGGTGGCCATTGTCGGGTCGGCATCGCTGAACGGACGCTTGTCGCAGAGGCGTCCTACGACAAGGGCTTCGCGGGACTCTGCGATCCGGCCAGCGGGACAGCCATGACCGGCCCAAGGGGGACCGACCACCCGGCACAGGTTGGCACCATGTTCGGATCGTTCAGGCAGAGCTCAAGCCCCGACCCTGACCGCTTAACCGCTGTAGATGGCTAGCGACGAAAGCGTCTTCTTCATCGGGTAGCTGAGGCCGGTCAAACTGGTCCGGCCGGCACGTGGATGCTTGACGAGCAAGAGCGAAGGAGATGGAACAAACTGCGCGACTGGGGTTTCCCCGAAAAAGTGGACACGGTTAGCTAGCTTCGGGGTTGACTTTCAGCGTGTACTCGCAGTCGATCGGCGAAAGCATCCCAATCGCTGAATGCCTGCGGTTATTGTGTAGAATTGCATCCAATTGTCAACTGCTGCAATGAGTTCAGACTTCGTGGCGTAGGTGTGGCGGTAGTAGCATTCGTGTTTGAAGGTCGACCACAACGACTCCGCGCCAGCGTTGTTCCAGATCCCGGTGGCTCCCATGGATCGGCGTAGCTCGTGCCGGGCGCACGCGGCCGCCATGTCACCGGCGGTGTACTGCTGCGCCGGTCCGAATGCAGGATCGTGCCGCGGCGGCGGCCGCCACGAACGAACACCGCCCGATCAACGGCGTGCACGACCAGCTCGGTGCGCATGTGGTCAGCCACCGCCCACCCCAACGCGCGCCGAGAGTGCTCATCGCGGATCGCACACAGGTACATGTCACCCTGACCCGGCCGCGTCGTTCCCCGAGGACCTCGTCGGACGCCGCTTCGACCGGGGACGCCTCGATGTTGTCTGGTCCTCTGACATCACATACTTGACCTGCGGAGATGCAAGATCGCGCTCCGCAAGCCGTCTGTTGGCGTACTCACTCACAGTGACGGTCGAAACCGCCTTCGCCGCCACTCGGCTCTCCGGTGGCGTCCACTATGTTTGTGCAGATCTTCCTGCAGCTCTAGGCCGCCGACACGCACTCGGCTCAGGGTGGAAGTTGCAGACATTCACGTTCCGGCAGCCCGGCTCGATCAGTTCGGCGTCGACTACCACATCGACGACGCGCTCCCGGTACTGCGGGCCACCTGATCCCGACGGCATCTACGCGCTAGGCAGCCAAGGTACCTCTCGCCCAGCTCGGCTACGAGTTGCTGCGCTGAGTCCATTGATCTCCGCCCACACCGTCGCCCTTATGCAACGGTGTGGGCTGCCACCCGGGCGTGACGTCATCACCAACGTATGGCACCGGGTGCAACAACATAACTCGCGGACCGGACAGTTACCTACCCATCCGGACGGGCTGACGATCGCACCCATTCGGGGCGCGTGCGGCACACTGGTGCGCGAATAGGGTTATCGCAAGTCGCTCTCACCTGAAGGACCACGATCATGGTCGACCCATTCGCGCACGCGACGGCCGGCGTGTTCAGCGCCTCAGGGGTGCGGGTGCGACGTCGCGTCGGATCGCACCGCACCCACTCGGACCGGCACGCGCTGTGCACGCCCCGGTTCTGCGCCCGCCGACACGGAGGTGTGCTCGACGTCGAACACGACCTGCGGCCCGAAGAACTCTCCGACGAACTCGCGGTCCTGCTCGCCGAGGAACTCGACGACACCGGCGTGCTCAATGGGCAGCCCGAGTTCGAACTCGTCTTCACCGGTATCGTCCGCTCCACCGTGGACGGCGCCATGCCGGCATGGCTGCGGTTCTACCGCAACTCGCTCGACCGACTCGAGGACGGGGTCGCCGCGTTTGCCCCGGTGCACGAGCATGCGGCCTCGCTGCTGGTCGGCTCCCGTGTGGTCGATCTCGGGTCCTGCTACGGGTTCTTACCCCTGCGGATTGCCGCAGCCGGAATGGACGTGGTAGCGACGGATCTGAGCGCACCAACCATGAAGCTGCTCTCCCGTGTCAGCAGAACGCTGCGACGGCCCGTGCAGACGATCTGCTGCGACGCGGCCCGCGTCCCGCTACCCGACCGCGATGCCGACACCGTCACTGTCGTGCATCTGCTCGAGCATCTGACCCCGGGTGCCGCCGACGATGTGCTCGAGGAGGCGCTGCGGCTCGCGCGCCGCCGGGTGGTGGTCGCTGTCCCGTTCGAGGACGAGCCGCGCGCGTGCTATGGGCATATCCAGCGTTTCGACATCGCGGCGCTGCGCCGTTTGGCGGTCCGCCTGCGGCAGCGGCACTCGGGTCTGCGGGCCGGGGTGCACGAATTCCACGGCGGCTGGCTGATTCTGGACCTCTAACTTTCGGCGCGGGCTAGATGAGGCCGCGGCGAAATGGAATTCCCGGTCGTTACCGCGCGGGCACTGTCAAGTGGTCAGTACTCCAGCCGTAGATCGTGATCATGTCTCTGGGCGGCGCCTGTAGCGGCTGGTGCGTGCCCGATACTCGTGGCGGCCTCGCCAGTTTGCCCAGGTGAGGCCCGACCTGCTTACCCACCGGTCGGGCTTCCGCGGCAACTCCGCGAGCTGCACGGTGGCCGGTGAGTGAGCCGGGGATCAGCGGACGGAGTCGAGCGCGGTCGGTGCGTAGGGTATAGGCCAGGACGAACGCGTCGAATCGGTCGTCCTTGTTTCTCGGCGGAGCCGTAGCGGCCGCGAAGGCTGTGCACCTGGTTGGGGCTGATCACCACCTCCTGGACGTGTGCGCGGCGGAGTCGGCGGACGAGTTCGCGCAGCCCGGAACCGGTCGCGTCGACGAGCTTGTCATGACCACCCTCACTGTCAAAGTGGTCGCGAACATCATGCCGCCCTGCGGGCTGCTCCGCGGGGCCTGCGGCCCGGCCATGATCTTCGCGCCTCGTCCCTTGATGGTGAGCCTCCGCGGCCGTGCCTGACGCAGGCATCGGGAGGCCACGACTCGCGCACGCCCCACCCCAGCCTGATCGTCGCCGTGACCTCACCCTCCACCGCGTGGAGTCGTCCCAGGCCTGATCAACCGAGCCATGACGATCCTCAGCCGGATCACCCCGTCCGGTCTGCTGGCCCGGCTGACCGCCCGGATGATGTCCGTCCACGACACACCAGCGCACGCAGCGAGTCGGTTAGAACCGTGACGTTCTCGCCGAGTGGACCGTCCGCGCCCGCGCGCATGTCCTCCGCCGCCCAGTACGCCGCCGACCAGGTCGCCTCGGTGCGGTTCAAGTCACAGCTCGATCTGGAATGAACGTCCCAGTGAAATCGCTGAACACACTGCAAAGGCTCATTCCACTATTTCAGGGAGCCACAATGAGTACGTCATTGAACGGATTAACCGCCTTGGTCACGGGTTCAACCAGTGGCATCGGGCGCGCCACCGCGGACGTGCTCGCCCAGCGGGGCGCCTACGTCATCCTGTCCGGCCGCAACGCCGCGCGGGGGGAAGCTGCCGTGGCTGAGATCCGCGCGGCCGGCGGAAAGGCCGAGTTCGTGCAAGCTGATCTGACCGACGCAGCGAGCGCGCGGGAGCTGGCGGGGCGGGCAGTGTCGTTTACCGGTTCGATTGACATCTTGGTCAACAATGCCGGCATTTACCCATTCCAGAGCACTGTCGAGACCGCTGAGGAACTGTTCGACGCGGTCCACAGCCTGAACGTCAAGGTGCCGTTCTTCCTTACCGCCGAACTAGCGCCGGCGATGCTCGAGCGTGGTCACGGATCGATCATCAACCTGTCCACGATCGCTGCGCGCAAAGGCCTGCCCGGAGCCGCCGCCTACGGCTCCAGTAAAGCCGCGGTGGACCAACTGACCAGGACCTGGGCCAGTGAGTACGGCCCTTCCGGGGTGCGGGTCAACGCCGTCGTGCCCGGCATCATCGAGACCGAGGGCGTCCAGGCGGGACTCGGCGAGGACCGGTCGGCCTTCGTGGCCATAACCCCCCTGGGTCGCGTCGGCCGCCCCGAGGAGGTCGCGAACGCCGTGGCCTTCCTCGCCTCTGACGAAGCGTCCTTCGTCAACGGCGCGCTGCTGACCGTCGACGGCGGCACCCTCGCCGCCTGACTCCAGACCCCCCACCAAAGGGCCCAATAGGCGGCCGAGGCACAGCCGCCGGGCGCCTCGTAGCGCATCGACAACGATGCACCCAAGGCCGCCTGGCCAGAGCGACGGGGCGGCCATTCGTCCGAAGCCACCGTGCAGCAGACACGCCATCAGCCGCACCGCAACTGTGACCCAGACAATATTCCCGGCCCGACACGACGGCGTCGGCATCACTGGTCCAATACGCGGCCAGGCAGCCGATCGGGCAGGTTGGCGAGGAGGCTCACCTGCCGACCACCTCACCCGCCAGCTCGTGTGCCGCCCGTTCCAGCCCGCTCAGGTCGCGCACGACCCGTACCCGGTCGCAGAACTCCGCGTAGGCGGGCAGGTCGCAGCTGCCGAGGCACCAGGAGTACCTCGGCTCCGGTGTCAGCCAGATCGTCTCGCGCGCCCTGCGGGTGATCTCTTCGAAAGCGCCGAGGTTCGGATCGTTGCCGTTGTTGCGCGCGTCCCCGAGCACCAACACGGTCGTGCGCCTGGTCACGGCGGAGGCGTGCTCGGCGATGAAATCCCCGAAAACGGTGCCGTAGTCGGAGTTGGCATCCACGTCGAGCACGTCGCCGCCGAAGATCAAGCCGAGCGCGCGCTCAGCGGGATGGTCCCGAAACAGCTCCGTCGTCTCGGCGATCCGCGCCACAAAGGCAAACGACCGCACCTGGGTGAACAGATCCTGCAGCCCATGCACCAGGTGCAGGGTGAACCGCGCGGTCGCGCGCACGGAGAGGCTCACGTCAGCGAGTACGACCAGCCGTGGCCGGTCCTCGGCGCGCCGCACCGTGACCGGCACGAACGGCACTCCGTCGAACCGCATGTTGCGCCGCATGGTGCGGCCGGGGTCGACCCGGCCGGCGGCGGCGATTCGGCGCCGGTGCGTGAGCGCGCCGTGCAGCGTCCGCGCCAGCCGGCGCAGGGACTCTTCCAGCTCGGCACGCTCGATTTCGGCGATCCGGTCCACCTGGGCGGCCCGCCCCTCGCGCGTCTCGACGATCCGGTTTTCCAGCCGTAGCAGGGCCTCGAGGTGGCGCTTGAGCGCCTCAGGCAGATTCGCCAGCACACCAGCGAGCCGCCTTCGCAGCGCCGCCGCGTCGTCTTCGTCCCCCGCCTGGTCCTCCACATCGGCCAGCCATCCGAGCAGCGCCTCCTGCTCGGCGATCGTGAGCTCAGCGTCGACGCTTGTGTCGGAGGCCGTGGACAGCGTTCCCGGCGCCCCCGCACCGTGCAGCCGCTCGGTCTCGAGCTGCACGCGATAGCTCTCACCGCCGACTGTGTCGGTCTCCTTTGAGAACGCAATCTCGTCCGTCAGCGACGCGAGGTCGATTTTGTTCGCCTCCTGGTGCAGGTTGTACCGCTGGGCGAGGTTCTGCTGGTCGAAATACTGCCGGATATCCGCTGGCTTGCCGTGCTCGTGGCCCTGCTGCGGGGTCTCGCTGGGCTCCTCGGACATCGTGTACGCCTCTAGTTCGCCGGTGTCGGTGAGATCCTCGTGGCCGTGCCCATGGCCAGGGCCGCGGCCCGCGCCGCCAACCCGCACCAGGGAGAAGAACGCGTCGAAGATCTCGTCGAAGACCGGTTCGTCCCGCTGGTCCTTGATAAGCGCGACCCGTAGCGCGGTACGTAGGACCTCCTTGTCCGCCAGCACGCCCGGCTGGCTTGCGCACCGCATCGCGTCGAGCACCTCGGGGATCGAGACGCGCACCCCGCCGAGGCGCAACAGCCGCGCGAAGCGATGCAGGCTGGCTTCCACGACGAGCCCTAGAGCACCCTGCGCCGGCCGAGTGAACTCTTGGTGGGGGTGCCGTAATAGCCGTCGGTGAACCGGCCGGGCCGATCCTTGGCCGCCCGTGCCGCCCGGCCGTCCACTGCGGGCTCACCATCGTGCCCATGGTCATGCTCATGTCCGTGACCATGGCCATGCCCGTGGCCGTTACTGATGGACTCGGGCACCTCGGCATTGGGGTCGACCAGCCGCGGGATCGCGTCGAGCGCTTTGCGGACGTCCTTGTCGTATTTCACCACCACCGAGACCGTGTCTGAGAGCATCTGGGCAGACAGTTCGTTTACCCCGAGCACGGCGAGTGTCCTCGCCCAGTCGATCGTCTCCGCGATGCTCGGCGCTTTGCGCAGATCCAGCTCGCGCAGGCCCCGCACGATGCCGACAAGTTGCTCGGCGAGTATCTCCGAGAGGCCGGTGTTCTTGGCACGCACGATCTCCAGCTCGCGCTGCGCCGACGGATAGTCGAGGAAAAGGTGCAGGCACCGGCGCTTCAACGCGGCCGCGAGATCACGGGTGTTGTTGGACGTCAGGACCACATACGGCGGATGCTTGGCGCTGAACGTGCCGATCTCCGGAACGGAAACCTGAAACTCGCCCAGCAACTCCAGCAGTACCGCTTCGAGCGCCTCGTCGGCGCGGTCGATCTCGTCGACGAGCAGCACCACCGGTTCTTCGGAGCGCACGGCCTCAAGCAGCGGGCGTGGCGCGAGAAAGCGCTCCGAGAAGAAGACGCTCTCCTGCGCGCCGATGCGCTCCACCGCCTCCTCCAGGCTGGTGGCGTCGGCGACGATCTGGCCGATCTTTTCGCGCAGGATCTGGGTGTAGAGCAACTGCTTGCCGTAGTCCCACTCGTAGAGTGCCTTCGTCTCGTCCTGGCCTTCGTAGCACTGCAGTCGCAGCAGCCGCCGCCCGGTCGCCGCTGCCAGTGCCTTGGCCAGCTCCGTCTTGCCGACGCCCGCCGGCCCCTCAACGAGCAACGGCTTGTCGAGCCTCGTCAGCAAGAAAACCGTCGTGGCGAGGCGCTCGTCGGGGATGTAGCCCTGGCCGGCGAGCGCCTCACGCACTTGTCCAACGGAATCGAACATGCTCAGCCGAGCAGGTCGTCGAGGTCGCCGTTCATGCAGTGATCGACGACGGGACGGACCGTGTCGAAGGTGCACTCCTTGGCGTTGCCCGGGGTGCAGGCGTCACCGAGCACGTGGTTGGTGATCCGGTCGACGTCGGCGGCGTCACCCTTGATCACCTTGGCGTTCTCGTAGTACTTCGTCGGCCCTGTGCCGAGGCGGTTCTTCGAGTAGCTGTCCTGGTGGACGTCGGTGAACTTCTCGATGGTGATCACGTCGCGGAGCAACCGGATCGCGGCGGCGAGTGCCGCGTCGGCGGCCTGCACGTCGGTCATACCGTGGGTGTCCACACCCATCGCCCCCGCGATGTCGGCGAACCGCTTGTAGGCCACCGGCATGTTGAACGCCCACACCCGCGGCAGCGCGATCGCGTTGTTGAGGCCGTGGTGCGTGTCGTAGAACGCGCTTATAGCGTGCGAGATGGAGTGGATGATCCCCAGCCCGCCGGAGTTGAACGCCTGCGCGGCGATGTACTGCGCGTACATCATGCCCTCGCGACCCTTGAGATCCTGGCCGTTCCAGGTGGCCTCGCGCAGGTTTTCGGCGGTCAGCTTGATCGCATGCAAAGCGTTGCCGAGCGAGGTCTCGAAGTTCAGCCGCGACACGTACGGCTCCGAGGCGTGCGCGAGCACGTCGAAGCCGCATTGCGCGGTGTAGTCCAGCGGGCAGTCGAAGTAGAGCACTGGATCGTCGATGGCCAGCGTCGCCACGCAGGCGTCGTCGAAGGCAACGTACTTGTGCGGCTGGTCCGGGTCGGTGGTGGTGTCGGTGATGACGTAGGCCCAGGACGTCTCCGAACCCGTGCCCGCCGTGGTGGATACCGCGATGTGTGGCGGGTTCTTGGGGTTCTCCGACTTGTTGAAGCCCTCGAAGTCGTTGACGTTACGGCCGTCGTGCGCGACCGAGATGCGAGCGCCCTTGCAGGCGTCGTGGGCGGACCCACCGCCGATGGACACGAAGCTATCGCAGCCGTTCTCCTGGTACATCGTGACCGAGTCCATCACGTTGTAGTCCTTGGGATTCGACTCCACCTGGTCGTAGAGCACGACCTCAAGTCCGTGGTACTTCATTGACTCGACGATCTTGTGGACGGTGCCGGATCCGCGCAGCCCCGTTGTCATCACGAGCACCTTCTTGAATCCGAGCTTTAGCGCCTCCGGGCCGATCATCTCGTGCGCGCCCGGCCCGAGCATTCCGCGGGGGAACGGGTGGAACTCCTTGATGGGGAACGGTTTGAGTAGTTCGTCGACCTGCATGGCTTTCGCTGTCCTCTCTACGTGCGACTCGGAAACCACGGAGTAAAAGCGCGCGGTGTGATGTTGGGAACACCGCACGGCCAAGACCGATCGCTAGGCAGCACACTTTGGCACGACCGGGTAGGGCCAACCTATCCCTTCGGAGAGGCTGACCGTCCGGATTTCGCAGTAATTACGACAGTAGTTCCGTCGCCTCCGCCAGCGCCTCGGCAAAGGCCTCCAAGTCCTCGGTGGCGCTGTCGACGTGCGGCGATACCCGCAGCAACGGCGCGTGCAGCTCGAACGGTGCGCGCTGCACCTCGGCGGATGTGATGACGATCCCCCGCTCGGCGATCAGCCACGACCGCACCTTCTGCGGGTCGCGTGGCCCAGCTCCGCCAGCCGCGCGCGGATCCGATCCGGGCCGGCTGCCAGGTGTTCGCCGATCGCGACCGAATACCCCACGCGCGCAGCGACATTGGCTTCGCCGTTCTCCAGCCGCTGCAACACGGTCAACGGCAGATCCCAGTCCGGCGGCGGCAGCCGCGGTCGCAGCGTTGTCCGACACCGTCGATGCAGTGCGCCCCGGCGGCCACCGCCGCAGCCAGATCGGCGAACAGCGCGCCAGGGGCATACGTCCACGGCCCCCGATACGTATCGGCCAACACCGCGGTGACCGGCATGCGACACCACACCGCGGCCGTCCGCGGACACTTTCACCCGAGCAACCGCTGCGATACTCTTCACCTGCGAAGTTGCTTCCCGCCAGCCATACGGCACCTTCGAGAAGTCCCACTATGACGAAAGGCAGCCCTCATGGAACCGAATCAGCAGAGCGAAGCCGACACCGAACTCGTCACCGAGACGCTGGTCGAAGAGGTTTCCATCGACGGCATGTGCGGGGTCTACTGACCGTGCCGGTACCCGCCACGGACGCCGCCGTGCCCGCCGCTACCGGCGGGGGGGCGGCTTTCGACCCGGGCCTGCGCTGGCGACTGCACCCCCAGGTGGCTGTCCGGCCCGAGCCGTTCGGGGCGCTGCTCTATCACTTCGGAACACGCAAGCTGTCGTTTCTGAAGAATCGCACCATCGTCGCGGTGGTCGAGTCGCTTGATAAACACACCGATGCCCGATCGGCTTGCCGCGCCGCCGGAATCGACGATGCGCAGCAGGCGCCCTATCTGCACGCCCTCGGCGTGCTGGTCCAATCAAAGATGCTGGTGCCAGGGGAGACTCGATGACAACCGCAGCGCCCGTACCCCGGCTGATCGAGCAGTTCGAGCGCGGCCTGGATGCACCGATCTGCCTCACCTGGGAGCTCACCTACGCTTGCAACCTGGCCTGCGTGCACTGTCTGTCGTCCTCAGGCAAACGCGATCCACGTGAGCTCTCAACGCGGCAGTGCAAGGACATCATCGACGAGCTGGAACGTATGCAGGTGTTCTACGTCAACATCGGCGGTGGCGAACCCACGGTGCGACCGGACTTTTGGGAGGTGGTCGACTACGCGACCGAGCATCACGTGGGGGTGAAGTTCTCCACCAACGGCGTACGCATCACCCCGGAGGTCGCCGGACGCCTCGCCGCCAGTGACTACGTCGACGTGCAGATCTCACTCGACGGCGCAACGGCAGAGGTCAACGACGCCGTCCGCGGGCCCGGCTCGTTCGCGATGGCGATTCGTGCGCTGGAGAATCTGGCCGAGGCGGGCTTCTCCGACGCCAAGATCTCCGTCGTGGTCACCCGTCACAACGTCGATCAGCTCGACGAATTCGCGGCGCTGGCAGCACGTTACGGCGCCACGCTGCGGATAACGAGGCTGCGCCCGTCCGGCCGGGGTGCCGACGTCTGGGACGAACTCCATCCGACCGCCGAGCAACAGGTGCAGCTCTACGACTGGCTGGTCGACCACGGCGACCGCGTGCTCACCGGCGACTCTTTCTTCCATCTCTCCGGGCTGGGCGAGCCGGGGGCGCTGGCCGGCCTGAACCTGTGCGGCGCCGGCCGGGTGGTCTGCCTCATCGACCCGGTGGGTGATGTCTACGCGTGCCCGTTCGCCATCCACGACCGGTTCCTTGCCGGAAACATCGTGTCCGACGGCGGCTTCGACAACGTATGGAAGAACGCCCCGCTGTTCGTCGAACTGCGGGAGCCGCAGTCGGCCGGAGCGTGCGGCAGCTGCGGACACTTCGACAGCTGCCGCGGCGGCTGCATGGCGGCCAAGTTTTTCACCGGGCTGCCGCTGGACGGCCCCGACCCCGAATGCGTGCAGGGTTACGGCGTGCCCGCGCTGGCTCGGGAACGCCACAAGCCCCGCCCCAGCGGCGACCATTCGCGCGGCTCCCGTCTTTCCTCGGCAGGTCCGGTGCCCCTCACGCTGACGACGCGCCCGCCGGCGCGGCCCTGCAATGAAAGTCCGGTCTAGTCATGGCACGCGATACCTGGTTCGAGACGGTGGCCATTGCCCAGCAACGCGCCAAGAAGCGGCTGCCCAAGTCGGTCTACTCATCGCTGATCTCGGCCAGCGAGAAGGGCCTGACCGTCTCCGACAACGTCGAGGCGTTCGGTGAACTGGGATTCGCCCCGCACGTGGTGGGTGCCCCCGAGAAGCGCGACTTGTCGACGACGGTGATGGGACAAGATCTTTCGCTGCCGGTGCTGATTTCACCGACGGGGGTCCAGGCGGTGCACCCGGACGGCGAGGTCGCCGTCGCCCGCGCCGCCGCGGCCCGCGGAACGGCGATGGGCCTATCTTCGTTTGCCAGCAAGCCGATCGAGGACGTCGTCGCCGCGAACCCCAAGGTGTTCTTCCAGCTCTACTGGCTCGGTGACCGGGAAGCCATCGCGCAACGGGTGCAGCGCGCCCGTGAAGCCGGGGCCGTCGGGCTGATCGTCACCACGGACTGGAGCTTCTCGCACGGCCGGGACTGGGGCAGCCCGAAGATCCCGGCGCAGATGAACCTGGGCACGATCCTGCGGTTTTCGCCCGAGGTCATCACCAAGCCGCGCTGGTTGTGGGACTTCGGCAAGACCGCACAACCGCCCAACCTGCGGGTGCCCAACCAGGGCCGCCGCGGGGAGCCGGGGCCGTCATTCTTAGAAGTCTATGGCCAGTGGATGGGTACCCCGCCGCCCACCTGGGAGGACATCGCCTGGGTGCGCGAGCTGTGGGGCGGACCGTTCATGCTCAAGGGCGTGATGCGGGTGGACGACGCCAAACGCGCGGTTGACGCCGGGGTTTCGGCCATCTCGGTATCCAATCACGGTGGCAACAACCTGGACGGGACCCCCGCCGCGATCCGCGCTCTGCCGGCCATTGCCGCCGCCGTCGGCCATGAGGTCGAGGTGTTGCTGGACGGCGGTATCCGCCGAGGCAGTGACGTGGTGAAGTCGCTCGCGCTCGGTGCCCGCGCCGTGATGATCGGCAGGGCCTACCTGTGGGGCCTGGCGGCCGCCGGCCAAGCTGGCGTCGAGAACGTGCTCGACATCCTCCGCGGCGGCATCGACTCGGCACTGATGGGCCTCGGCCGCGCGTCCGTCCACGACCTGGTTGCCGAGGATATCCTCGTCCCCGCCGGCTTCACCCGTGCGCTCGGCGTCCCGCCGAGCCAGGACGCCTGAGGCCGCGCACCCCACGTCCCTGGCAACTGTTGATGCTGGCGTGGGAGGGGAGGCTGACGCGGCCCGGACGGCGGCGCTGAGGAGCTCGGCCAGGTTGGGCAGGTGAAGGCCTGCCGCCGTGACGGCGTCCTGCGCGTGGTCGATGGCCATCCCGACCCGGACGGCGTCGCCCAGAGGTAGTAATTGAACGCCGCCACGGTGAGAACGTGCGCGCGGGCCGATCCGCGCAGTTGTGCGGCGAGCCTCGTCCACATCCGGGCGGTGGCCAGGTTCGTGGCCGAGCCCGATGCGCCACGTCGGGCCAGCAGTCGTCGAGATCGTCCCTCGTGGGGTGCGGTGGGGTGCGGGTCAGGCCTCGGCGCCGACGAGGTCCGCGGCGCGCCAGGCCAGCGCCATCGTCGGCGCGGCGGTGTTGCCGGATGGCATGGCCGGGAATACCGAGGCGTCCACCACGCGCAATCCACGCACGCCACGTACCTGCAGGCGGGCGTCGACGACATCCTCGTCGTTGGGGCCCATCGCGCAGGACCCCACGGCGTGGTAGATGCCGATCCCGGTCGCGCGGGCATACTCGACGGCCTGCTCCGGGGTGAGGACGTCGGGGCCCGGGGCGTCCTCGCCGATCACCAGATCCGCGAGCGGTCCCTCGGCCATCATCCCCCGCAGCCGAGCCAAGATTCGCCCGGTGACCGTTCGGTCGAGCTCGGCCTCGAGGTAGCGGGCCTCGATGACCGGCGGGTCCGCGGGATCGGCCGAGCGGATGTGGACGGCGCTCGGCGTCGTCGGCCGGAGCTGGTACCCCTGGATCATCATCCCGGCGTGCCTGGCGAGCCGTAGCCGGGTCGTCCCCAGATCGAGGGACATGGGGGTGAGGAGGATCTGGACGTCGGGGCGAGGCTCCCCGGGGGCCGACCGCAGCTGGCCGACGAGGTCGTAGGGCCCCGTGGCGACGGGCCCCCGACGGGTGAGGACGTACCCTGCCCCGGCGCACAACAGCCGAGGCAGGGTGTTGAGGCGCCGGTTGAGGCCCAGTCCCGGCCGGAGCCGTGCCTGCACGGTCATCCCCCGGTGCTCCAGCAGCCGCTCCCCGACGTGCGGGCTCTCCACCCGAGGCTCCACGCCCGCTCGCGTGAGCACGACGGGGTCGCCGATGCCCGAACGTTCGAGCAGCTGGGGGCTCTCGATCGACCCGGCGGCGAGGATCACCTCGCGTCGTGCCCGGACGGCGAGCCGTTCTCCGCAGCGCCTGGCCACGACGCCGACGGCCCGACCCCCCTCGAGTGTCACGTGGCCGACGTGGGTGCGGTCGAGCACGGTGAGGTTGCGGCGGCGGCGGGCAGGCCGTAGGAATGCCGTCGCGGCCGAGATCCGCACGCCGCGGTGGATCGTCACCGGTGTGCGGCCGATCCGCTCGGCGTCGGAGGCGTTGAAGTCGTCTACGTCGGCCAGCCCGGCGGCCGTCGCGGATCGCAGCATCGCGGCGACCACCGGGTCGGCTCCCGCCGTGACGGACACGTGCAACGGGCCGCCGACGCCCCGCAGCAGCGAGGCCCCGAGCTCGTGGTCCTCCATGGCGCGGAACACCGGCAGCATGCCGGCCCACCCCCACCCGGGATCGCCCGCGGCCGTGAGCCGGTCGTAGTCCTCGGCCCATCCACGGATGTACATCATCCCGTTGACGGCCGTGGAGCCACCGAGGCCCTTGCCGCGCAGCCACACCTCGTCGGGCCCGCCGGGAGAGACGGATCCGGTGGGGTAGAAGTAGGCATACTCCGGATGCTGCATCGTCAGGTAGAACCCCTTGGGAATCCGCAGCAGCAGGTGGCGGCCACGACCACCCGACTCCAAGAGGAGCACGCTGATCGTGGGGTCCTCGGAGAGCCGGGCGGCGAGCACGCAGCCCGCGGCGCCGGCACCGACGATCACGTAGTCAGCCTCCATCGTCAGGCGATTCTCCCCCACCGGTGATGCACCGGCACAGGGGGGAGGCCGCGTCATCGGCGGTTCCCGAGTCGCGAACGCCGGACTCGTGACGGCGAACAGCGACCGGCTCGGCCGGTGAGCCACACTGGAAGCCACACGGCACGCAGAGGGCGGACATGAGGGAGAACGGCGACGAGGCATCTGTTTCGCCCTCGGTCGGCGAGTTCATCAGGAAGCAGAGGCAGCTGGCAGATCTCTCGCTGCGTCAGATGGCCGAGCTCACTCAGGTGTCCAACGCCTCGCCCAGACCGGGATTCTTCCACCCCACTCATGGCGCGCCGGACACCGCCACCGCGACAGAGGTCACGGACACCGAGACGGCAATCCGGAACGACCCCCACCTGACACTCGACGACCGCGACGCGTAGATCCGCATCTACCGGAGCCTTCGAAAGCCACCGAGCGACTGACGGAAGGGTTGCTCGGCGCCCCCACGAACGATACTGCTTCGGGGCCGGGCACTTCCGTTGATCACCATGGCCGATGCCTTGCCAGGGCGCGGCCGATCGCGAACATGAGCACCCCGGGGACCACCGCGCCGCCCGGCAGCGTGGCGACGAGGAGCAGGCAGCCGCCGCCGCCGAGCGCGTTGAGCAGCCCAAGGCCAACGGCGCTGGTCGGCCGGCGCGGTAACACGATCCATCATTCGGATGCCGGATCCCACTACACTGCAATGCATTTCACCGAGACGCTGATGCTCAACGGGCTGATCCCGTCGCTCGGCACCGTCGGCGACTGGACAACGCGCTGGCCGACACCACGATCGGGCTGCACAAGACACACTGGCGAACTCGCCGACAAAACCCTGGGTCGGACAACCTGTTCCGCGGGATCTCGAGCTAACGAGGTCACTCAGGAGTCTCCTCGACGGCGCGGACCGGTCAGTGCTCCAGGGCCTTCCCTTCCGCGCCGGCACCGGTCAGCGACCGGACCTCCATCTCCGCGGCCTTGTACTCGAGGTGCTCTTTACTCGTGATCGAGCCGATGTACCCGAGCAGGAACGATGCCGGGATCGCGACGAGACCGGGGTTGGCCAGCGGGAACCAGGACCAGTCGGCGTCGGGGAACATCGCCGTCTTGTTGCCCGACACCGCCGGCGAGAACGCGATGAGGACCACGGTGATGGTCAGACCGCCGTAGATGCTCCATAGGCAACCACGGGTGTTGAACCGCTTCCAGAACAGCGAGTACAGGATCGTCGGGAGGTTCGCCGATGCGGCGACGGCGAAGGCGAGAGCAACCAGGAACGCGATGTTCTGCCCGTTGGCCGCGATCCCGCCGAGGATGGCGATCACGCCGACCACCACGGCGGAGATCCTGGCGACGCGGACCTCCGAGCCCGCCGGCGCATCCCCCCTGTGGATCACACTCGCGTAGATGTCGTGGGCGAACGACGCCGAGGCGGTGATGGTGAGCCCGGCGACGACGGCGAGGATCGTGGCGAAGGCGACCGCCGAGATCAGCCCGAGCAGCAGGGTGCCGCCGAGCTCGTACGCGAGCAGCGGAGCCGCCGAGTTGGCCGCGCCCGGCGCGGCGGCGATCCGGTCCGGCCCGACCATCGCGGCGGCGCCGTAGCCGAGAGTCAGTGTCAAGAGGTAGAACAGGCCGATCAGCCAGATCGCCCAAACGACCGACTTGCGCGCCTCTTTCGCCGTCGGCACGGTGTAGAACCGCATCAGGATGTGCGGCAGCCCGGCCGTGCCCAGGACCAGGGCGAGCGCGAGCGAGATGAAGTCGAGCTTCGTCAGATTCGAGAGGCCGTACTTCGCCCCCGGCTCGAGCGACGCGCCCTTCTCGGCTCCGGCGCCGAGCAGTTCGGAGAAGTTCATGCCGTACTTCGCAAGCACCCACACGGTCATCACCACTGCCCCGCCGATGAGCAGGACTGCCTTGATGATCTGCACGTAAGTGGTGCCTCTCATACCGCCGATCAGAACGTAGGTGATCATGAGCGCCCCGACAGCCGCGATCACGAGGCTCTGGCCGGCGCGGTCGTTGATGTTCATCAGCAGCGCCACCAGCCCACCGGCGCCCGCCATTTGCGCGAGCAGATAGAAGAACGACACGATCAATGTGGACGTCGCCGCCGCGGTGCGCACCGGACGCTCGCGCATCCGGAACGCCAAGACATCCGCCATCGTGTAGCGGCCGGTGTTGCGGAGCAGCTCGGCGACCAGGAGCAGGGCGATCACCCAGGCGACGAGGAAGCCGACGCTGTAGAGGAAGCCGTCGTAACCGGTGAGCGCGATCGCGCCGGCGATACCGAGGAACGAGGCGGCAGACAAGTAGTCGCCGGAGATCGCGATACCGTTCTGCCGGCCGGAGAAGCCCGCTCCCGCGGTGTACATGTCCGAGGCGGTCTTGGTCGTCTTGGCCGCGCGCAGCACGAAGACCATCGTGACGGCGACGAACGCCCCAAAGATGGCGAGGTTGAGCCCGGTGTTGCCCACCTGTTCGGTCTGGGCGAGCAGCGTGTTCACAGCAGACCCTCCGCTTCCATCTCCTCGCGGATGCGCGACGAGCGCGGATCGAGCACCCTGTCCGCGTATCTGACGTAGGCCCAGGTGACTGCGAAGGTCGTAACGAACTGCAGCAGGCCCAGCACCAACCCAACGTTGATGTTGCCGAGAATCCGCTGGCTCATGAAATCGGTGGCGTAGGCCGCGAGGATGACGTACGCGAAATACCACAACAGGGACGCCACGGTGACCGGCAGGACCCACCGCCGGTAGCGATGGCGGAGATCCTGGAATTCGGGGGACGCCAATACGGCGAGGTACTTCGCCTCGGTCGGTGTGGGTGGAGGCAACGGACTGCGTTGCTCATCTGGTCTGCTCACGGCTCCTCCGGTGCGTCGCCTGCCGGCATGGGAGATAAAATGTGACGGTAGTCACAGAAGTGAAAGTTACGCCGTTGGACGCGCAGCCGTTCCCGAACGCGCAAAGGATGTCCGAGCCGGTCAGGAGTTGTAGAGCGACCGGTCCAGCCGGGCGCTCAGTGTGGCGCGTGAGGCCGCCACGGCCGCGCCCAGTGTCCCGATTCCGCGCTGTTGCAGCAGCGTGATCATGCCCAGGAAGACCTCGCCGGTCACCAGGGCGTCGCCGAGCGCGGTGTGCCGGCCCAGCACGGTCACACCGAGGCGTCCGGCGATCGCCTCGAGCGAGTGAACGTCGTGGTCGGGATGCAACACTGCGTCGAGCAGCAGCGTGTCCAGCACCGGCTGAGTGAATCGCACGCCGGTGCGCGGCTCCGCGAGCGTCAGGAACTGCATGTCGAACCCGACGTTGTGACCGACGAGAACGGTGTCCGCGGCGTAGCGGGCGAACGCGGGCAGCACGACGTCGATGGTCGGCTGGCCCGCGAGCATCGCCGACGTGATCCCGTGCACGGCGGTCGAGCCGGCCGGCACCCGACGCTGCGGGTCGACCAGCCGCTCGAACGACTCGTTGCGCAGCAACCGCCGGTTCACCACTCGCACGGCGCCCACCGAGATGATCTCGTCACCGCCGGTCGGATCCAGGCCGGTGGTCTCGGTATCGAAGACCGTGTACGAGAGATCGCCGAGGTCGCGATCGGCCCACGCCAGGGATTGCTCCTGCCGGTCGAAGAGGTCGAAATCGTAGAACTCCGGTCGGCTGGCGAGGTCGAGGGGGCTTCTTGCGGCCGCTTCCGGCTCGGCCTCCGTCAACGGGAGCAGGAGCCGCAAATCCGGCGCGGCCCCGGCCGCTCCGCCCGACCAGATCTCGCCGCCGTGACGAGCGATGACGTCGCGCACGCTCGTCGCCGCGAGGCCGGTGAGCGGCTCGTCCAGCCAGGCCTGGAATCTGGCGGCTTGGGGCGGCGGTCCGGACCAGTTCATCTCGAGTTGAGCGTGGCCGCCGACCGGAGTCGCGGCCAACGTCATTTCATCGACACCGACCTCGTCGTGCAGCCGACCCGCCAGCTGCGCGAGTGCCCGGGCCAGCGCATGGCTGTCCACCCTGACCCAAAGCGCGTCGGCTGCCGCATGCTGCACGGACACCTCGACCGTGCCCTCGCGCTCGAGCGCTCGGGACACGACCGCCAGGAGGTCCGCCACGCTCATCTCGGCTCGCAGCCACTCGGCTCCGAGATCGGTGCCCGACTCGGCGACCCACGATTCCACCCGACGGCCCAACAAGTGGGACTCGTCGCGCACGATGCCGAGAAATTGACGGCGTTCCTCGGCGTCCATATCCGGATAGTCCACGACGGTCTCGATTGCCGCCTGGATGCTTCCGAGGGAGGAGCGCGTCCCCTCAGTCAGATCGCGCAGCAGGTCGTCACGCTGGCTGCTGCGGTTCATCCGGTCGGTCAGGTCCTCGAGCAGCAGCACGAAGCCGGTGATGCCGCCGTCGGGCCCACGGGCGGGCGCCACTCGCACCTGCAACAGTTGCTCGCCGCGCACGGTGGTGGCCATGTGCGAGGAGGTCGCGGAATCGTGCTCGATGCGGTCCAGGGCGTGCGCGAGCAGGTCTCGATCGATGATGCCGAAAACCGAACGGCCCAGGCCGACGGCCGCGTCGTCGCCCAGCACCGACCGCGCGGCGGCGTTGTAGAGCAGGATCTGCCCGTCGACGTTGCACACGATGACCGGCGCGGCGAGTTCGGCCATCAGCGCGGCCAGCCGGTTCCGCTCCTGCGCGAGGCTCGCCTGCGCGGCGCGAATCTGGGAGTCGACTTCCCGTTCGGCGATCCTGCGCCGCTCGGCCAGGTCGTCCACCGCGGTGGCCAACTCCGTGAGTTCGGCGGGTCCCGAGCGGTCCAGCCGGTGTTCGGGGTTGGCATCGAGGAGGAGCCGCGTCTCGGCGGTCAGCCGCCGCACCGTCATGGTGTAGCGACCCACCAGACGCGCCACCGCCGCGACGAGTCCGGCGACAACCAGGGCTGTGCCGATCAGCAGGGTCGGGATCTGGCCTGCGACTGCGTCGATCACGGCATCCCGCTGATCCGTGGGCATGCCGCTCCACAGCAGAAGCGAGATCGCGACAACCGCCACAACAACATAGGCCGCGACCGCCACCGCGAGCAGCCAGCGACCGTCCGGCCGTCGAGCGCGCACCTCAGCCGCCGCCGGTCAGGAGTCGGGTGACCGTGTCGACCAGTTCGGAGGTCGAAAACGGTTTGGTTACGTAAGCGTCCGCGCCCAATGCAAGTCCCTTGGTCACCTCGGCCTCGCGCCCCTTGGCCGTCAGCATGACGATCTTGAGGTCCGTCCAGCCTGAACCGCGCAACTGCTGGCAGACCTCGTAGCCGTCGCGCCGGGGCATCATCACGTCGAGGAGGACGAGGTCGGGCCGGAACCACTCGACCGCGGTCAGCGCCTCGTCGCCGTCGCGCGCGACGGCGGTGTCGAAGCCGGCCTTCTTCATCAGGAACTGCAGCGAGACAACGATGTTCGGCTCATCGTCGACGATGAGCACCTTTCTCGGCATCAGGTGTCCCCTTCTGTGGCTTCTGCGCCGGCGGACGAGGCGGCGACGACGACCGCGACCGGGAGTGTGAACGAGAACGTGGCGCCCTCCCCGGAGCGGCTCTCCACCCACAGCCGCCCGCCGAGGTGCTCCACGATCTGGCGGCTGATCGGCAGACCGAGCCCGGTGCCGGCGGGACGGTTGATGCGGGTGTCACCGCCCTGACGGAACTTCTCGAAGATGACCTCGCGGTCCTCGTCGGCTATGCCGGATCCGTTGTCGCGTACGTCTACTCGAACCGTGGCGCCCCGTGTCTCGATGCCGATCTGCACCCGTCCGGTCTCGCGTGGGCAGAATTTCACGGCGTTCGAGAGCAGGTTGAGAAGCACCTGCACGAGCCGATCCCGGTCGGCCCGCACGATCGGCGGCAGGCCGGGCATGTCCACCTCGAGGCCGACCTCCCGCTCATGGAAGATCTGCGCGGTGGCCTGCGCCGACGTGGTGAGGACCTCGCCGAGGTCGACCGGCTCGATGTGCCACTGCGCGCCGCCGGACTCGAGCTTGGAAAGGTCGAGCACCTGGTTGATCAGGCGGGTCAACCGCTCGGTCTCCTGCACCACGATCTGCAAGTACTCCGCGCGTTCGGCGGCGTCGAGGTCGGGATTGTCGGACAGGATCTCGGAGAATGCGCGGATCGACGTCAGCGGCGTGCGCAACTCGTGGGTGATAGTGGACACGAAATCGTCCTTGAGCCGGTCGAGCTCCTGGAGCCGTTCGTTGGCGTGGCGCAATTCGGTGGTCGCCGCCTGCAACTGCTGCGACTTGCGTTCCAGCGCCCGGCTGTAGGCGAGGACCTCGGAGGTCTCGTCGAGGATCTGTAATACCTCGTCGACCGCCAGCGGTTCCTCCTCCACGACGGAGCCGACGATGAACCGCGCGGAAGCGGAACCCACCGCACCGGCCAGCACCGACTCGACGTGCTGGACGAGTTCGGGCTCCGCGGCGGCGTCGGGCGAGATGTCGGTGCCGGTGCTCGCGGCGTAGGACGCGAGCGCTGTCCCGGCGCCGTCGTAGCCGAGGAAGCGCGCGAGGAGCACCCGGAGTTCCCCCACGGTGGCCGAGCCACGCCAGAGCCGGGCGTCCGCGCCGCCTCCGACATGGGTGAACGCGTCGACGAACGTGGAGGCTTGCACGTGTTCGGCGGGCTCGCGCCGGCCGGTCAGGGACAGTCCCACGAAGAGGCCCACGTTGACCAGCATGCTCCACAGCATGGAGTGGCTGACCTCGTCCAGCCCGTCCAGCCCGAACAACGCGTGGGGGGCGAGCAGTCCGATCCCGAAGGGGCCGTCCTCGACGAACGACTCGGGGACCAGGCCGGTCGCGGCCAGTGACGGCAAAGGCAGCGTGTAGGCCCACACCACGAAGCCGGCCAGCAGACCCCAGGTCGCGCCCCGCCTGGTCGCGCCGCGCCAGTACATGCCGCCGAGGATGGCCGGCGCGAACTGCGCCACGGCCGCAAACGAGATGAGGCCGATGGACACCAGCGCGAGCGCGTCACCTGCCACGCGGAAGTACGCGAAGCCCAGCAGCAGCACCGCGACGATCGTCGCCCGGCGAATTCGCAGAATCGCCCGACCCAGGTCGCGACCGTCGGCCAGAGCGCTGCGGCGACGTAACAGGATGGGGAGGACGAGCGAGTTCGACACCATGGTGGACAGCGCGATGGTCTCGACGATGACCATGCCGGTGGCCGCGGACAGTCCGCCGATGAACACGAAGAGCGTGAGCATGGCCTGCTGGTCGGACATCGGGAGCGCCAGGACGAACGCGTCCGCGCTGACACCGCCGGAGCCGAACGTGACGAGGCCGGCGATGGCGATGGGGAGCACGAAGATGTTGATGAGGAGCAGGTACAGCGGAAACACCCACGTCGCCGTCTTGATGTGGCGCTCGTCGACGTTCTCCACCACCGCCACCTGCCATTGGCGCGGGAGGAAGAGGATCGCGAGCATCGACAGCACGATCAGCCAGAGCCACGAGCCGTAGCTCTGGGTTTCACCGAACCTGAGCAAGTGGGCCAGGTCGGGATTGGAGCGGGCACGGCCGAACAGGTCGCCGAACCCATGGAAACTCACGTACGTGACGTAGAAGCCGACGGCGAGGAACGCGACCAGCTTGACCAGCGACTCGAAGGCAATGGCCGCGACCATGCCCTCGTGCCGCTCGGTGGCGTCCAGGTGGCGGGTGCCGAAGACGATCGTGAAGGCGGCGAGCAGCAGCGCGACGTAGAGCGCCGTGTCGGTCAGGATCGTCGGGTCGGACGCGACCGTCGTGGCCAGCCCGGGCTCGCCGCGCAGGATCGTGAACGAGTTGGAGATGGCCTTGAGCTGCAGCGCGATGTACGGGACGATCCCGACCACGGCGATCACGGTGACAAGTCCGCCGAGCAGGGCGCTCTTGCCGTATCGCGAGGAGATGAAGTCGGCGAGGGAGGTGATCCGGTTCTGCTTGCAGATCCTGATGATCTTGCGCAGTACGAGCCACCACCCGGCCGCCATGACCGTCGCGCCGAGGTAGATCGGCAGGAAACCGACGCCGGTGGTCGCGGCCCGGCCGACGCTGCCGTAATACGTCCAGGACGACGCGTAGACGCCGATCGATAGCGCGTAGATGTAGCCGTTGCTGATGATGCTGCGGCCCCGGTCAGCGCGGCGGTCGCCGAAGTAGGCGATGGCGAACAGCAGTGCGAGGTAGGCCACGGACGCGACCACGATCACCCGTGTGTCGATCATCGTGACCGGGCGATCCACGCGAGGAGGGCGATGACGAGGGCCCATGCGACGAACAGGTACGCCCACAATGCCGGCACGCCGGCGACGACCGCGTCCGTGTCGAAGACGGCGAGGAGCGGAAAGTTGAATAGCACCAGTCCCAACAGCCCGACGGCCACCAGGCGGGCGGTCTTCAGCCGGTCGCTCACCGCCGCACCTCCTTCACGTCACCGTATGGGTTGCGAAACGCAGAGCGGTGACCTCCTGGATGGCGTGCACGGTGCGCATGGCGGTGCGCAACGTCGTCCGTTGGTCGGTCGTCAACCGGTCGGGGAACACCCGGTTGTCCGCGGGCACGTTCTCGTCCGCCTGCTGGATCTGGTGGCGCAGCCGCAGGTCGGTGAGGAAGCGGTAGGCGTCGATCAGGTCCCCGGCAGTGGCCGAGCTCAGTGTGCCGGCGGCCGCGGCGGCCTGAAGCCGCAGCATGGTGCTGTGCTCGGCCGAGCCCGCGATGAGCGCATAGAGCCTGGCCAGCAGCACGATGGCCGCCGTCCCGCCGCGTTTGACGTCGAGGGTGGAGCCGCGGATGCGCAGTCGGCCGAACAAGCTGATCGGCGGCCGGAAGGTCACCGCGGCGCGGGCCATCTGCGTGCGGAACGGCCCTCTGCTCCCGCCGACGAGCAGGATGCGGATCAGCTCGTCCGGTGAGAGTTCACCGTGGCAGGCTCGGACGTCGAGAAATACCTCCGCCTTGAGCAGCGCCTCCGGCTGCGGCTGCTCGACCCAGCCCCGGAACAATCTCCCGAACTCGTCGAGTGGGCGGTGCCAGTTCGTGGCCATGTAGCCGCCTCCGCACAGCGGGATCCCGGCCCGGGCCAGGGCGTCGACCACCAGCGCCGCGAGGGCGGCGAAGTATTCGTCGGTCGCGGTCGCTTCGTGCGGCGAGGTTGCCTCGTAGGCGATCGCGCTGTCCTGGTCACTGGAGAGCACCTGCTCGCGGCGCCCGTGCGAGCCCAGCGCGAGCCACACGTACCGGCACGGCGGCGGGCCGAGGTGCGACTCGGCGAGGCCGAGCAGACGTCGGGCGAGGGAGTCGTTGGCGTCGGCAACGGCGCCGGTGACGTCGAGGGCGTTGACCCCGGCCGCGAGGCGAGCGCGGACGAGATCGACCAACTGGCTTTGGTAGGCACCGAGGGGCTCCAACTGGTCGATCCCGTCGATCTCCTCGATGACGCGAACCGGGGAGGCGTTGTGCGGCGTCTCCATCGCGTCACCTCGCTCCGGCGCGGGTCGGGCTCACAATCTGCGTCGACGATCAGACTACGTCGTCGGTGCAGCCCCGGGACCGGGATGCGCCGTCGTGCCGTCCGACGGCGCGGGGCCGTTACCCGCGGTTTCCTTGGCTTCCGCTCGGGTCGTCGTCAGCCAGGGAGGCCAGCATCCGAGGGATCGTCCCGAATCCGGTTCGCGCGACGTAATGCCCTGCCTGAAGCAGGTAGCGCGCGATGCGTCGCTGCTCCGGAGGCATCGCCGGGAGTTCGCTGACGGCTACCCACAGTGCCCGCCCGACCTCTCGGCCGATGCCCCGCTCATCGGGGTTCGCGGTCCGCCGATCCACGATCCCAATTCCGGCGCCGATCTGCGCGGCCGAGACGAATACCTGGCGCAGGTACGGCGCGTCTCCGGGCGCGGAGTCGATGAGGAACATCGGCAGCACCTCCTCGACCAGCCGATCCGCGATGGTGGCCGCCTCCGGCTCGAACGCCTCGCGGTAGCCCATCTCGTACAGCGTCAGCGCGGCGAAGGAGCGCCGCTCGACATCGTGTCGATCGGGCCACGAGGAACCGTCGATCCGCGGCATCCGAAGGGGCAGCCTTGACGGCTTACGCCGGAACAGCGGCATGCGGGACTCCTCGTCCGTCGCCGAGCTCGCCGACTTCACCCGCTATTCGTACCGCGCGCCGGGCAGAACAATCGCCGCTACTTGCTGGCCCTGATCGCCTCGAACACGCTGGGATCCAGCAACGCCGACGTATCGCCGAGTTCACGGCCCTCGGCGACGTCGCGCAGCAGCCGCCGCATGATCTTGCCGCTGCGGGTTTTCGGCAGCTCCGGCACCACGTGCATCTCCCGCGGCCGCGCGATCGGCGAGATCTCGCGGGCCACCTCGGCCCGCAGCTCGTCGATCATCTGTTCGCGCGGCGTGTCGGCGTGGTGGGCCATCAGGACGACGAACGCCACGATCGCCTGCCCGGTGGTGTCGTCGGTGGCGCCGACGACGGCCGCCTCGGCCACCCCCGAGTGGCCGACCAGTGCCGACTCCACCTCGGCGGTGGAGATCCGGTGCCCGGACACGTTCATCACGTCGTCGATGCGGCCCAGCAACCAGATGGCGCCGTCGTCGGTCGTAACGGGCGCCGTCGCCGGCGAAGTACCAGCCCTGCTCGGCGAACCGAGACCAGTACGTCTCGTTGTACCGTTCCGGATCCCCCCAGATACCCCGCAGCATCGCCGGCCACGGCTTGTCCAGCACCAGATAGCCCTGCGCATGCTCGCCGAACTCGTGACTGCGCTCGACGGTGTTGCCGTGGTCGTCGACGACGCGTGCGGAGATGCCGGGTAGCGCTGCCATCGCCGAGCCGGGCTTGGCCGCGGTGACACCCGGCAGCGGCGAGATCATCGCCGCTCCGGTCTCGGTCTGCCACCAGGTGTCGACGATGGGCGTTCGGTTGCCGCCGATCGCGTCCCGGTACCAGCGCCACGCCTCGGGGTTGATATTTTCGCCGACGCTGCCAAGCAGCCGCAGACTGGACAGGTCGTGGGCGTCGGGGATCTCGCGACCCCACCTCATGAACGTGCGGACCACTGTGGGCGCGGTGTAATAGATCGTGACGCCGTACTTTTCGATCACCTCGAAATGGCGGTGCTCGTTGGGGGACGCGGGGGTGCCCTCAAAGAGCACCTGCGTCACCCCGTTGGACAGCGGCGCGTAGACGATGTAGGTGTGCCCGGTGATCCAACCGATGTCGGCGGTGCACCAGTACACGTCGGTTTCCGGCTTGACGTCAAAGATGTTGTGGTGCGTGTACGACGCCTGGGTGAGGTAGCCACCGGTGGTGTGTATTACGCCCTTCGGCGCACCGGTGGTGCCCGAGGTGTAAAGCAAAAACAGTGGATGCTCGCTGTCGAAGGCTTCAGGGGTGTGCTCGGGTGAGGCGTTCTCAACGGTGTCGTGCCACCACAGATCGCGGCCGTCGGTCCACGGGACGTCGATGCCGGTGCGGCGCACCACCAGGACGTGCTCGATGGAATCCTGTCCGCGCACCGCTTCGTCCACCGACTCCTTCAGCGAAACCGCCTTGCCGCGGCGGTACTGACCGTCGGTGGTGATGACCAGCTTGGCCTCCGCGTCGTCGATCCGGGCTCGCAGCGCCGGGGCCGAGTAGCCGGCGAACACCACGGAATGCATGGCACCGAGACGCGCGCACGCCAGCATTGCCACGATCGCCTCGGGGACCATCGGCATGTAGATGGCGACCCGGTCACCTGCGACCACACCGAGGTCGGTGAGCGCGTTGGCAGCCTTGCACACCTCGGCCAGCAGCTCGGAGTAGGTCAGGGTGCGGGCATCGCCGACCGGCTCGCCCTCCCAGTGGATGGCCACCCGGTTGCCGTTGCCGGCCTCGACGTGACGGTCCACGCAGTTATAGGCCACGTTGAGTTTCCCGCCGACGAACCACTTCGCGAACGGCGCGTCCGACCAGTCCAGCACCTCGTCAAACGGCGTCTCCCAGGACAACCGGTTGGCCTGCTTGGCCCAGAACGCCAGTCGGTCCTGCTCGGCCTCACGGTAGAGCTCAGCCGTGGCGTTCGCGTTCTCGCCGAACTCGGCGGGCGGCGGATAGCTTGACGGAACTTCTGTGTGTGTCTCCGACATATCTAGGGGCGTGGTGTCGCCCGCTGCAGGAGGGTCGAGGACTTGAGTCATGGGTTCATTCCAGTCGTAGAAGTGATTTTCGGTGATGCGCCTTGGGTTTCGATCGGAAGAATCCTTGTGTGTCATGTCTTCTTTCCAAATCGTGAATGTCGTTGAGAGACCGGGTAACTTGGCCTCGCTCAGAAGAATCCTTGGGCCTTGTTGCTGTAGGACACGAGCAGGTTCTTGGTCTGCTGGTAGTGGTCGAGCATCATCTTGTGGTTCTCGCGGCCGATGCCGGACTGCTTGTAGCCGCCGAACGCCGCGTGCGCGGGGTAGGTGTGGTAGCAGTTCGTCCAGACGCGGCCCGCCTTGATGTCGCGGCCGGCGCGGTAGGCGGTGTTGCCGTCTCGCGACCAGACCCCGGCGCCCAGGCCGTAAAGAGTGTCGTTGGCGATGCTGATGGCGTCGTCGTAGTCGGTGAACGACGTCACCGACACCACCGGGCCGAAGATCTCCTCCTGGAAGATCCGCATCTTGTTGTTGCCGGTGAAGATCGTCGGTGCCACGTAGTAGCCCCCGTTGAGATCGCCGCCGAGCTGAGCGCGTTCGCCGCCGGTGATCACCTTGGCGCCCTCACTCTTGCCGATCTCGATGTAGGACAGGATCTTTTCGAGCTGGTCGTTGGAGGCCTGCGCGCCGATCATGGTCTCGGTGTCCAGCGGATCGCCTTGGCGGACCGCCTTGGTGCGGATGGCCGCCAGGGCGAGGAACTCGTCGTAGATGTCGGCCTGAACCAGCGACCGCGACGGGCAGGTGCAGACTTCGCCCTGATTCAGGGCGAACATGGTGAACCCTTCCAGCGCCTTGTCCTGATAGTCGTCGTGCGCGGCCAACACATCCGAGAAGAAGATGTTCGGGCTCTTGCCGCCGAGTTCCAGGGTGACGGGGATGAGGTTCTGGCTGGCGTACTGCATGATCAGCCGGCCGGTGGTGGTCTCGCCGGTGAATGCGATCTTCGCGATCCGGTTGCTCGACGCCAGCGGCTTGCCGGCCTCTACACCGAAGCCGTTGACCACGTTGAGCACGCCCGGCGGAATCAGGTCACCGATCAGTGACATCAGGTACAGCATCGACACCGGGGTCTGCTCGGCCGGCTTGAGCACGATGGCGTTGCCGGCGGCCATGGCCGGGGCGAGTTTCCAGACGGCCATCAGGATCGGGAAGTTCCACGGGATGATCTGCCCGACCACGCCCAACGGCTCATGGAAGTGATAGGCCACGGTGTCTTCATCGATCTGCGACAACGACCCCTCCTGGGCACGGATCGCCCCGGCGAAATACCGGAAGTGATCCACCGCCAACGGGATATCCGCATTCAGCGTTTCCCGCACCGGCTTGCCGTTGTCCCAGGCTTCGGCGACCGCGATCGACTCGAGATTCTCCTCGATGCGGTCGGCGATCTTGTTGAGGATCAACGCGCGGTCCGACGCTGAGGTCTTTCCCCAGGCGGGTGCCGCCGCGTGAGCCGCGTCGAGGGCGTGTTCGATATCCGCCTCGTCTGAGCGGGCGACCTCGCAGACCACGTCACCGGTGACCGGGGTCACGTTCTCGAAGTAGCGGCCCTTCACCGGGGCCACCCACTCGCCCCCGATGTAGTTGTCATAGCGGGGCGCGAAGGACATCAACGAGCCCTCTGCACCCGGTCGGGCATACACAGTCATGGGGTTTTCTCCTGCCGTTCAGAACTTAGACCCCCAGTACACCCCCCATCTGCGCTAGTGTCAACAGTGTGAACACAGTATTGACATACAGTGTTAAACTTCGTTGTTGACCTAACGATCTCTGAGGGCTGCTTCGACGACGAAGCAGCAGGGGCAGAAGGGAAGTGCAGCGGCAATGACGAAACCCCCGAGCGGGCCCGCCGCGGGCGCCGACGACCGTGACCTGCCCGTCGCGGCCGCCCGCCGAAACAACGGTCAGCTCAGCCGGTCGACGATCCTGCAGACTGCGCTGAGCATCGTCGACCGCGACGGTGTGGACGGATTGTCCATTCGCCGTCTCAGCAACGCAGTGGGCCGGGATCCGGTGATGCTCTACCGGCACGTCGCCAACAAGGCCGCAGTGCTCGACGGCGTCGCCGAGATCGTCCTCGCGCAACTGTCGGTGGACACCGCCGACCCGGACTGGGCCGGCCAACTCCGCAGCGTCGCCCACCACTTCCGCCAATTGGCCCTCGCGCACCCGAACGTGGTGCCGCTGCTGGTCACTCGACCGTTGGCCACCCCGCTCGGGCAGCGGCCACCGGGAATGCTGCGGCCCATAGAAGATGTCCTCGCGCTGCTCACCTCCGCCGGGTTCACCGGCGACGATGCCCTCCACACCTACCGGGTGCTGTTCGGCTTCTTGTATGGCCACATCCTCAACGAGTTGCAGGAGGTCATCGAGCGACCCGAGGAATCCGATTACGTGCTCCGCCTCGGTCTGCACCGGCTCGCGATCACCGAATTCCCCCAACTGCGTGCGCTGGCACCCGCCCTGGCCTCCTACGACGGCGCCGCCGAACTCGACCGCTTCCTGGATCTCCTGCTGCCCGGCCTGACCGCATCCCTCACCCACCCCGACGGATCCCCGAACCATCTGAGACGACGCGCGCCGCTTCGTCCGTGACCGACGCGGCGCGCTAGGGCCCACCCCACGACAACACCGGCCGTACCCCGCCGCCCAGCGAGGCCTCGCAGGCTCCTTGAGATTCTCGCGGACTTAGGCGCTGACCTTGCGACCGTTGCGGCGCTTGCGCGACGACCTCGGCACGCCCAGCGCCTCGGCGAGGAAGTGACCCGTGTAGCTCTCCGGCACCGCCGCGACGTCCTCCGGCGACCCGTGCGCCACCACACTGCCGCCCGCCGAGCCGCCCTCCGGGCCCAGGTCGATTATCCAGTCGGACGTCTTGATCACGTCGAGATTGTGCTCGATGACGATGACCGTATTGCCCTTGTCGACAAGGCCGTTGAGCACGGTGAGCAGCTTGCGGATGTCCTCGAAGTGCAGGCCGGTGGTCGGCTCGTCGAGGATGTACACGGTGCGGCCGGTGGACCGCTTCTGCAACTCGGAGGCCAGCTTGACCCGCTGCGCCTCACCACCGGACAGCGTCGGCGCGGGCTGCCCGAGCCGGACGTACCCGAGCCCGACGTCGACCAGCGTCGCCAGGTACCGGTGGATCGAGGTGATCGGCTTGAAGAACTCGGCCGCGTCCTCGATCGACATGTCGAGCACCTCGGAGACGGTCTTGCCCTTGTAGTGCACCTCGAGGGTCTCCCGGTTGTACCGGGCGCCCTGGCACACCTCGCACGGCACGTACACATCGGGCAGGAAGTTCATCTCGATCTTGATGGTGCCGTCGCCCGAGCACGCCTCGCAGCGGCCGCCCTTGACGTTGAACGAGAACCGTCCCGGCTGATAGCCGCGGACCTTCGCCTCGGTGGTGGCCGCGAACAACGATCGGATCTTGTCGAACACCCCGGTGTAGGTGGCCGGGTTCGACCGCGGGGTGCGGCCGATCGGCGACTGGTCCACCCGAACCAGCTTGTCCACGTGGTCGAGGCCGTTGACGCGGGTGTGTCGACCCGGAACCTGCCTGGCGCCGTTGAGCTTGTTGGCCAGCACCGACGCCAGAATGTCGTTCACCAGCGTCGACTTCCCGGAGCCCGACACACCCGTGACCGAGGTCAGCACCCCCAGCGGGAACGACACGTCGATCTCGTGCAGGTTGTGCTCCCTGGCACCCACCACCGTGAGCTGGCGCCGACGGTCGATCGGCCGACGGATGGCGGGAACTTCGATGCTCTCGCGGCCGGAAAGGTAGGCACCGGTGAGGGACTCGCGATTGTGCAGCAGCTCGTCGTACGGGCCACTGTGCACGATCCGACCGCCGTGCTCCCCCGCCATCGGGCCGATGTCCACCACCCAGTCGGCGTGCGCGATGGTGTCCAGGTCGTGCTCGACGACGATCAGCGTGTTGCCCAGATCCCGTAGCCGCAAGAGGGTTTCGATCAACCGGCGGTTGTCGCGCTGGTGCAGGCCGATGGACGGCTCGTCGAGCACATAGAGCACCCCGACCAGCCCGGAGCCGATCTGGGTGGCGAGCCGAATCCGTTGCGCCTCACCGCCGGACAGTGTGGCAGCCGCACGCGACAGCGACAGGTAGTCGAGCCCCACATCGAGCAGGAAGCCGAGTCGCGACTGGATCTCCTTGAGCACCTGCCCCGCGATCGCCTCTTCGCGCGACCCCAGTGTCAACGAGTTCAGAAACTCCGACGCGTCGGCAATCGAGAGTTCCGCCACCTCGGCGATGGACTTCCTGCCACGCTTGCCCGCCGACAATGTGACGGCCAGGATCTCCGGCTTCAGCCGGGTGCCGTCGCACTCCGGGCACGGCACGTCGCGCATGAAACCCTCGTAGCGCTCCTTCATCTGCTCGGAGTCGGTCTGCTCCATCCGCCGCTGCAGGAACGCCATCACGCCCTCGAAATCGGCGTAGTACGACCGGGTTCGGCCGTAGCGGTTCTTGTACCGCACGTGCACCTGCTCGTCGCAGCCTTCGAGAAGCGCCCTGCGGGCCTTGGCCGGCAGTTTCTTCCACGGGGTGTCGACGTCGAAGCCGAGCTGATCGCCCAGCCCGGCCATCATGCGGGTGAAGTACTCGGCCGTCTGACCCATCGACCACGGCGCTATCGCGCCCTCGGCCAGGGTGAGCTCCGGATCCGGGACAACCAGGTCCGGGTCGACCTCCTTGCGGATGCCGAGGCCGGTGCACTCCGGGCAGGCGCCGTACGGGGAGTTGAAGGAGAACGACCGCGGCTCCAGGTCGTCGACGGCCAGCGGATGCCCGTTCGGGCAGGCCAGTTTCTCGGAATACCGTTGCTCACGATGCGGGTGGTCGTCGTCGCGGTCGACGAACTCCAGCACGACGATGCCGTCGGCCAGTTTCAGCGCGGTCTCCACCGAGTCGGTGAGCCGGTGCTTGGCGCTCGTCTTGACGGTCAGCCGGTCGACGACCACCTCGATGTCGTGCTTCTCCTGCTTCTTCAGCGTCGGCGGGTCGGTGAGCGGGTACACCACGCCGTCGACGCGGACCCGGCTGTAGCCCTGGGAGTTCAGCTTGTCGAACAGGTCGACGAACTCGCCCTTGCGGGTCCGGACCACCGGCGCGAGCACCTGAAACCGCAGGCCCTCGTCCATCGCCAGCACCTGGTCGACGATCTGCTGCGGGGTCTGCCGCGCGATCCGCTCACCGCACACCGGGCAGTGCGGCGTCCCGGCCCGGGCGTACAGGAGCCGCAGATAGTCGTAGACCTCGGTGATGGTGCCGACCGTCGACCGCGGGTTGCGGTTGGTGGACTTCTGGTCGATCGAGACCGCGGGTGACAGGCCCTCGATGAAGTCGACGTCGGGCTTGTCCATCTGACCGAGGAACTGGCGGGCGTATGCCGATAGCGACTCGACGTAGCGGCGCTGGCCCTCGGCGAAGATGGTGTCGAACGCCAGCGACGACTTGCCGGACCCGGACAGCCCGGTGAACACGATCAGGGCTTCACGGGGCAGGTCGAGATCGACGCTTCGCAGGTTGTGCTCACGCGCACCCTTGATTATCAGGCGCTCAGCCACGCAGTTTTCCTCCCGCAGACATAGTTCAAGCCCATGCTATGTGCCGTCACCGACAAGCCCGATACCGTGAGCGTATGACAGTCGTTGACGACAACTACACCGGCCATGTGGAGCCCGGGACCGGGGCTCGGCGAACCCTGCCGGGTGCAACGATCGTGAAGGTCTCGGTGGGTCCGATGGACAACAACGCCTACCTGGTGACGTGTTCCCAAACCGGCGAGACGCTACTCATCGACGCCGCCAACGACGCCGAGATCCTGCTCGAGCTGATCGAGCGCTACGCACCGAAGCTGTCGCTGATCGTCACCAGCCACCAGCATCAGGACCACTGGCTGGCCCTTGCCGAGGTGGCCAAGGCAACCGGCGTGCCCACCGCCGCGCATCAGCTGGACGCCGGCCCACTTGCCAGTCAGGCCGGACCGGATCCTGGCCGACGGCGACACCGTCAAGATCGGTGACCTGTCCTTCGACGTGATCCACCTGCAGGGCCATACCCCCGGGTCGGTCGCGCTGGCACTGGACGGCGCGGACGAGGCCACCCACCTGTTCACCGGCGACTGCCTGTTCCCCGGCGGAGTCGGCAAGACGTGGAAGACACGCGATTTCGAGCAACTGTTGAGCGATGTGACCAGCCGGGTGTTCGACGTCTACGGCGACTCGACAGTCGTCTACCCCGGCCACGGCGACGACACGACGCTCGGTGCCGAGCGTCCCCATCTCGAAGAGTGGCGCGAACGACGGTGGTGAGCGACGCGTCACGCAACCAACTATGACTCGATTAGCGGCCTTACCAGGCCTTTAGAGCCCTATTCTGGGAACGTCCTGGAGACGCTGGGGCCTGGGCGGCGGAGGGTTGGATGACCGCAGCGACCGCGTGCCGTACGTGCGGCACCGAGCCGCGGGAGGGCGCGCGCTTCTGCGACGGATGCGGTTCCCCGATTGCACTGGCAACTGAGCGTGCCGAGTACAAGCAGGTGACGGTGCTGTTCGCCGATGTCGTTCACTCGATGGACATCGCGGCGGCGGTGGGGGCCGAGCGGTTGCGCGAGATCATGACCGAGCTGGCCAACGGTTGCGCCGCGGTTGTGCAGCGTTACGGCGGCACGGTGGATAAGTTCACCGGTGACGGCATTATGGCGGTGTTCGGCGCGCCGGTGGCGTTGGAGGACCACGCCATTCGCGCTTGTCTGGCTGCCTTGGGCGTTCAGGAGGAGGCGAAGGCGCTTGCCACCGACGTCCAAGACCGTGACGGTGTAGACCTGCGGCTGCGGGTGGGACTTAACTCCGGTCAGGTGATCGCAGGTGAGATCGGTTCGGGGCCTTTCGGTTACACCGCCGTTGGCGAGCAGGTGGGGATGGCTCAGCGGATGGAGTCGGTTGCTCCACCGGGCGGGGTCATGCTCAGCCAGTCCACCGCGCGATTAGTTGATGGCGCAGCAGCTCTCGGCGAGCCGGAGTTCGTTCACATCAAGGGTGCGGATGAGCCCGTCGCGGCCCAGCGGCTGTTAAGCATGGAGGAACGGCATCGCCCTGTCGAACGTGCTGAGTCGAATCTGGTGGGTCGGCGGTGGGAGATGTCCGCTGTTGAGGGCCTGTTGGACCGTGCAGTCGATGGCCACGGCGCTGTAATCGGCGTGGTGGGGCCACCGGGCATCGGCAAGAGCCGTCTGGTGCGCGAGGTTGCGGGGATGGCCGCTCGGCGCGGTGTGGAGGTGTTCACCGCGTTTTGCGAGTCGCACACCAGCCAGGTCCCTTTCCACGTCGTCACGCGACTGCTGCGCGCGGCCACCGGCGTCGAGGGTCTTGACGCTCAGGCAGCGCGGATCCGGGTACGGGCTCAGGCTTTTGACGCCGAGGCTGAGGACGTGCTGCTGTTCGATGACCTCCTGGGCATCGCGGACCCTGATACCGCTCTGCCGAAGATCGATCCCGATGCCCGTCGGCGGCGGTTGACTGCCCTGGTGAACGCTGCCGAGCTGGCCAACGAAACCCCGGCGGTCTACGTCGTTGAGGATGCCCACTGGATCGACGAGGTCAGCGAGTCGATGCTGGCGGACTTCCTCAGCGTGGTCCCGCAGACACCGTTGCTAACGCTGATCACCTATCGCCCTGAATATCGGGGGGCGTTGGCCCAGGTGCCCGGGGCGCAAACCATTGCCCTTGCGCCGCTGAGCGATCCCGAGACCGCGGCGCTGGTCGCGGAGCTGCTCGGGCCGGATCCCTCTGTCGGCGAGCTGGGCCGGACGATCGCCGAGAGGGCCGCAGGTACTCCGTTCTTCGCTGAGGAGATCGTGCGCGAACTGGCGGAACGCGGTGTGCTGCGCGGGAAGCCCGGCGCTTATTTGTCGACGGAAGATGCTTCCGACGTGAGTGTGCCCGCCACGTTGCAGGCGACGATCGCCGCACGCATCGATCGGCTCGACCCGAGAGCGAAACGGACATTGAGCGCGGCGGCGGTGGTCGGCTCGCGTTTTGGCTTGGATCTGCTAACGGTGCTCGGGGTGGAACCGGAGGTTGCAGATCTGGTGGCCGCCCAGTTCATCGATCAGGTCAAGTTCACCCGGCACCGGGAGTATGTGTTCCACCATCCGCTGATTCGCGCAGTGGCCTATGAGACTCAGCTCAAGTCGGACCGCGCCGACTTACACCGCCGGGTGGCCACCGCGATCGAACGACAAAGCGCGGGATCGCTTGACGAGAACGCGGCATTGATCGCTGAGCATTTCGAGGCCGCCGGCGATCTGCACGCCGCCTTCGGCTGGCACATGCGCGCCGGCGCGTGGTCGACCAACCGCGACATCAGAGCGGCGGTGGCGAGCTGGCGGCGGGCGCGGCAGGTGGCCGACGAGCTACCGGCCGATGATCCGGATCGGTTGTCGATGCGCATTTCGCCACGAGCCCTGTTGTGTGGAACCGCGTTTCGCGTGGGCGGTGGCGGCACCGAGACTGGCTTCGACGAACTGCGCGATCTTTGCGTCGAGGCGGGTGATCTGCGGTCGTTGGCGATCGGCATGGTGGGGCTGGTGACGGCGAAGTTGCATGAATGCAGATCGTCGGGAGGCATCGCGTCTGGCCGATGAACTCGTTCGGCTGCTCGAGTCCATCGGCGATCCGACGATGACCGCCGCACTGTCGTTGGGGGCGATGTCGGCCAAGCACGAGATCGGCGAGATGGCAGAGGTTTTGCGGCTGGCCCAGATGGTTATCGACGTGGCCGATGGTGACGCCAGGAAGGGAGACCTGTTACTCGGATCCCCTCTGAGTTTCGCACTGGCGATGCGGGGCGTCGCCCGATTGTGTCTGGGACTTGTGGGCTGGAAGGACGACCTCAACGACGCTATCGCTATGGGCCGTGCATTCGACCCATTAACCCTCCAGGCTGTGACGTTCTACAACTACGCTCTCACGATTCCGTACGGGGCGCTGCTGCCGGATGGGATCGCCCTCCGCGACACCGCAGAAACATTGGAAATAGCAGAGCAGTCCGGTGACGACTGGGCCCTATTCGGTGCTCGAGCTGCCCGGGGTGTCGCGCTCGTGCATCGGGGCGGCCCAGACCGGGAAGTTGGCTTCGAGTTGTTGGGAAAGATCCGCGAGCAAGGCGTGAGTGGCCGGTTCGCGTTGTTGGCTTTACCGTTTGTCGACATTTACATCGCACGGGAGAAGGCCCGGCTCGGCGACATCGATGGCGCTATTGAATTGGCCCAGACTGTTGTTGACGGCATGTTCGACTCGGGTGGATCCATTTGGATCGCGCTGGCCACCAGTGCCTTGGCGGAGGCGCTGTTGCAACGCGGCGGTCAAGGCGATTTCGAGGATGCGCAGGCCGCGATCAACCGGCTGGCAGCGGTGCCGACCGATCCCGGTTTCGTTCTCGATGAGATCACGCTGCTGCGGCTGCGCGCACTGCTAGCGCGGGCACACGGCGACGAGGCAGGCTATCGCGACTATCGGGATCGCTACCGCGCGTTGGCGACATCGCTTGGCTTCGAGGGGCATATGAAGTGGGCCGAGGCGATGCCATGACGGCGGTCACCGGCGACTGCCTGTTCCCTGGCGGAGTCGGCAATCCCGGCCACGGCGACGACACCACCCTCGGCGCTGAGCGTCCTCAGCTCGATGAGTGGAAGGCGGGTCGCTGGTAGCCAGACAGGGCGTGCCGCCAATGCTCGCCGAGCGGTGCCTGGCTGATTCCTGCTAACGACAACCGCGATTCCGATATGTTTCGCCCTAGTACCGCTATCAATTGGATTGGAGGCGACCACGATGCTGTGTTGTCTAGTGCTGATCGTGGTTGTCGGCTGTCTGCGGTGGTTGTGGTTTGCGCTTCCGGGCACAGGACACCCGCAAGAGCCCGGGTTCGCGCCGCCTGCACGCCGCGCCGCCCCCGGTGACACGCCCGCGTCATCGCCGCCGGTGACTGCGACGCTCCGCCCGCGGTCGATTCGCAGCCCAATCCTGCACGGTGTCGCCGTTGGAGTCGCGGCTTACGCCGTCTTTGTCCCGATGCTCGGCACGGTAGGCATCGCTCAAACGCTCGTGCCCGGATTCGCGATGTGGGTCGCTCGCGACCTCGCGCTCGGCGCCCTCGCCGTGGCTGGGGTGATGCTGGCCAAAGCCCGCCCGATGCTGCCGCGCGACCGCGAAACGGCGGGCTGGGCATTGCTCGGGGCTGGCGCAGCGTGGGGGCCGGTCGGCGTGATCGACATGCACGTCCTGGGCATGTTCGAGATCGCGCAGGGCGCGATGGGCTGGGATGTCGTTTTCCACGGGCTGGGTTCGTTGGTGGCGCTCGGCGGCGGTCTGGCGGTGTGGGCCGCCAAGCGCTCGCCCCGTAGTCGGCCGCTGACGGAAGTGGGCTGGACATGACCCACATCCCAATGATCCCTGCGCGCTCCCGCCCAGTCGGTCCCGCGACCAGGACGTTGCTGCGGCGCACGTATTCCTACCTGGCGGTGATCGCCGCGGTGGGGATGCTGCCGGTTCTGCTGGGCATGTCGCCCGCATGGAAGGCGTTCGGGCTGGGGCTGGTCCTGCCCGGAGGCGGGTTCCTCTACACCGGCGACTACCTGCTCGCCGCGATCGCGCTCGCGGGGTTCCCCGCGGCGCTGGGGTTGTGGTGGCTGGTGGGCAACGTGCTCGTGCCGCCCACGTACTGGGTCGCGACCGCCCTACTGGCCGCCAGCCGCGCGGACGGCCCAGTCCAGACCTGGGCGCAGATCGCCGTCCCGGTCATATTGGGTGCGCTCGTGGTTGGCCGCATGACGTATTACTGGGTTCGCAACAGGGTCGCGAATTCGCGGGGCGCCCGCTACAACGCCGCACTGGCGGCGGTTGCGCCAGTCGTCTCGATTCCGCCGCCCGCCGCGAGCGCCGTCCGCGAGGCGGACCCCGATGAGTTGCCGTCGCTGCGCTACGTGCTCGACCTGGCATTGCAACCGATCGATCGCTTCGATGGGTTCTTCTATCTCAAGTTCGACCAGTTTCGCGAAGGCGCGCTGCGTTACCAGATAAACCATCTCGCGTACGCGACCGCGCTGTACCAGTACACCCACACGCCCGCATTCAGCGGTTACCTGGCCGAGGCGCAGCGCAATGCCATCCAGAAGGCGCTCGACAAGCGCGTCTGGAAGTACTGGTCGCTCGAGAACCTCTGGGGCAATCTGCGCTGGAACCCCGACCCGATCATCGACGACAACGTGATGTACTCGGCCTACCTGGGGCTGATGCTGGGCCTCTACGAGACCATGAACCAGGATGCCCGCTACCGCCAGCCGGGCGCCCTGACGCTGCGCTGGAACGAGGGCACCGAGTTCGTCCACGACGCCAACACGATTACCACCGCGGTACTCGACAACCTCAACCGCTCACGAGCGGGTCTCTACCCGTGTGAGCCGAACTGGATTTACCCGTTCTGCAACACATTCGCCTTCAACCACCTGCTCTTGGACGACCGGCTGAGCGGAACCGACAACGCCGGTTCCGTCATCGAGCGAGCGCGTAGCGCCTACGACGCGGGCGATTGGTGCGAGCCCGACGGACGACTCGCCGGACTGCGCTCCGAGCATCTGGGGACCCGAGGACCGGGCGCCGGCAACATGGCCGATGCGATGAACGCCTACTGGCTCAACCCGATCATGCCCGATCTCGCCCAGCGGACGTGGTGGCTCGTGCGCCGCTACCACCTCGGACCGCAGGACGACCCGGCCAACTTCCCGCATTCGTCCTGGGACCGCGTCGACCCGGGCAACTACATGCCCGTCGATGGCTTCGCGCGCGCAGCGCTCACCGCTTGCGCCGTCGAATTCGGCGACGACGAGCTCGCCGAGGCACTAGACGGGTCATTCGACAAGTACCTCGTCGAGCAGGACGGCGCGCGCCGCTACAAGCGCATCTCGATGTGGTCGAACATGTGGCTCGTACTCGCGCGCTTCGGTCGCGCCGACGCGGTACGCGGCCTCATCCGAGACGGGATACCCGAGGAGTGGAAGACCGGGCCGCGTCTCTGCGCGGCCGCCTACCCCGACGTCATGGTCACCTATGCCGTCACCGACGGCCACGCTCTGAACCTCGTCGTGCAACCCGGCAACGGCGCCGTGCGCACCAGACTCGCATTCGATCGCCTGCGACCGGGCCAGACCTATCGCATCGACGGCGGGCTAACCGACACGATCACCGCAGAGGCCAACGGCCACGCACTCCTCGACATCGACATCGACCGGCGCCTCGAACTGCGGCTGCACCCCGCAGCCTGACGGGCTGTCCGTTCGGCGATGTCCCACAGATCATTCCGTGGCAAGATGTTGACACGCGACGGCGAGGCTCAGGCAGGCTGCTTGTCGAGAAAGTCGTCGATCATCGCCCAGGTCGTTGTCGCTGCCGAGCGCCCGGTCAAAACTCCGAGGTGCCCGCCGGGGGCGATCTCGAGCCGGACCTGGGGCGCATTCGGCAGCAGCTCTCCCACGTGATGGGCGACCGCGACGGGCACGAGCACATCCTTGCTACCGGCCACGCTCATGACTGGCACGCGCACATCGGCGAGGTCGACGAGTTTGTTCGGTCCCTGAATCTTGCCGGTCGCCAGCTCGTTTCGCATCAGCAGCTTCTGGTACACCTGCAACGTTGCGCGTCCCGGATAAGCGAGCATGCTGTTCATCAGCCCGTCGACCGCCTCGACCTGAGCAAGAAATTCCCGATCGTCACGGTGCTTCAGCAGCGTGATCGGCTTCTTGAGGTATGTCGTCAGCGATGTCGCCTTGAATGCGGGCCCGACAATCTGCGACGGTATGCCGCCAAGCACTTTCAAACCGGCCCCGACGATCCGGCCGCCGGTGACCTTGCCGACGGCGCGCAGCGGGCCAACCATGGGGTTCTTGTTCGAGGTCGAACGGGCTCGCGACCATGGCAACCGACTTGATCGGCAGCTCGTCGTAGGCAGCGGTGGTCAGGATTGAGATCAGCCCGCCCATACACCATCCGACGAGGTGTACCGGTGCGCCGCCTGCATCCTGGGACACCGTCTTGATTGCGTGCGGTACCACATCGGAGACCCAGTGCTCGATCCCGAGGTCGCGGTCCGATAGGCCGATCTCGCCGTAGTCCATGAGGTACGTCGGGCGACCGCTAACCACGAGATGCTCGGCGAGTGAACATCCGCGCCGTAAATCGAAGCACGCTGACTGCGCACCCAACGGCGGCACGAGCAACACCGGCTCACCGCTGGTCGATCCGTTTGCGGGAAGGTAGCGGCGCAAAGTGCATTTATGGCCCTCGTCGATCACCTCCGACGGCATCCGGGTGGTGTCGGAAACGCCACCCTTAACGAGGAAGTCGAATACGTTGGCCACCGCTTGACGCCGTTGCTCCAGCGTCCGGTTCTTATCGAAGATCGAACTCATGTACTGAGGATACCGGGGTACGTCGGCTGACCTCGTAAAATGCTCCGGCGGCGTCGATGGGGCTGTCCTCATCGGTTCCCGGGTGCTGCTCCAATTCCTCCAGCTTTTCGACGATCTCACCCCCGGCACCGAACGTCCGCACCTTGGCGAATGGCGTGTGCGGGGTTGGTGACCCGAAAGCATGCCGTCAAGTAAAACTTGACGCATGAGGGTCGTCAAGATAACCTTGACGCATGACAGCACTCTTGGCTCCGGCCGCAACCCCACCCCTCCCCTCAGCTGGTGCTCGCTGGCAGGAGTGGGTCACCTACGGACTGCGCTGGGCCTCGGTGGTCGAGCGAGCCCCGGTAGTCGAGCCCGTCAAGACCACGGGCCGCACCTTGACGCTGCACGCGTATCGAGAGGCCGAGCCGGGTCCCCGCTGGCGGGCGCTGTACGACGCAACCTGGCCGGCATACCGCCGCTGGTACACACGGGAGGGGCTGGCCGCCCGCCCCTCGCTGGACGAGTGTCGGCGCGCACTTTCTCAATACCTCCCCGAGCTGATGCCTACCTGGGAACGGCTGTGTCGCCTGAGTGGTGACGACCCTGTTGCCGCGCGGATGCTGTCGATGTGGGGGCTTCCGGCTTTCGCCGTCGGTTGTTCCCAAGTTGTCATACCCGGTGAGCAACCGGTCTTGATCCGCAACTACGACTACGACCAGTCGCTCTTTGAAGCGATCGTCGCTTCCACCAACTACTCCGGGCGTCGCCGGGTGCTCGGGACAAGCGACCTGCTCTGGGGTCTGCTGGACGGGATGAACGAGGACGGGCTGGCGATCTCACTGACGTTCGGTGGCCGACCGGGCGGTGGCGAGGGCTTTGGGATCCCCATCGTGCTGCGCTACGTGCTGGAGACCTGTGCCACTGTCGAGCAGGCAGTCAGTGCACTCCGTCGGATTCCTGTTGCGCAGTCCTACAACGTGGCCCTGGTCGATACCTTTGGCAGTCACGCCACGGTTTTTGTCGCCCCGGGCCAGCCTGCCGTAGTGAGCCGACTCGGCGCGACGACGAACCACCGACTCGATCAGGTCGAATACCCCGCTACTGCCGCCAGATTGAACAGTGTCGGGCGACTTGCGCGGTTGGACCAGTTGCGGGCCGACGACGCTTCAGGTGATCAGCTCGTCGCCGCGATGTTGCAGCCACCATTGCGCAACAACCAATTCGAGATCGGCTTCGGCACTCTCTACACGGCCAAGTATGAGCCTGCAGCCGGAACGGCAACTTGGCATTGGCCCGAGGCGTCCTGGACGCGACGCTTCGACGACCCGGACGCCGTACGCACGGTCGATTTGGCGCACCCATGAGTCGAGAACCCACCGATATCGCGGCCGAAGTCCGCACCCTGCTGGATGTGCTCGCCAACAGCACCGACCCGACCGCGTTTCAAACCTTGCTTCGACTCAGTCAATACATCGGCGAATGCCTGGGCACCTCGGCTCGCACCCTGGCCGAAGCCCAGTCCTGGAGCAGTGTTGCCGGTTTCGCCGGCACCACCAAACAGGCCGCCTGGGAGCGGTGGCACCACTAAGCCGCGGATCACGGTGGCGTGGGCAAGACGTGGCAACCTGGCGACTTCGAGCGACTGCTAGATGGGCACTGCGTTGTACGTCGTCAACATTTGATGACGACTCTTGGAAGAACACCGGTTGTCGGACGAGTACCGTCGGGCGATTCGACACACGGCGCCTGACCAGCGGTGACACGATACGTGGGTGGACGACACCCTGTCCTGTGCGTCGTGTGGCACCCAGCTGGCCGTGACAGCCAAGTTCTGTAGCGAGTGCGGCACACCCGTCAGCGACGCCACGCAGTCGGCGGCAGAGTACAAGCAAGTGACGGTGCTGTTCGCCGACGTCATCCGCTCGATGGACATCGCGGCTGCCGTCGGGCCCGAGCGGCTGCGCGAGATCATGGCCGAACTGGTCGATCTTGCGGGTTCGGTGGTGCAGCGCTACGGCGGCACCGTGGACAAGTTCACCGGCGACGGCATCATGGCGGTTTTCGGCGCGCCGGTGGCGCTGGAGGACCATGCGGTGCGGGCGTGTTTGGCCGCGTTGGGCATCCAGCAAGAGGCCCAGGTCGTTGCCGCAGGGGTGAACCGTCGCGACGGCATTGAACTCGCCGTTCGCGTCGGCCTGAACTCCGGTCAAGTGATAGCCGGTGAAATCGGTTCTGGCACTTTGGGTTACACGACCATCGGCGAGCACGTTGGAATGGCGCAGCGAATGGAGTCGGCCGCCCCGCCGGGCGGGGTGATGCTCAGCCTGTCCACCGCGCGACTCGTGGATGGGGTGGCGGCGCTCGGCGAACCTGAACTGATTCAGATCAAGGGCGCCGAAGAACCTGTCGCCGCGCGCCGACTACTGGCTGTCGGTCAACATCGCTCCGCCACCCGCGCCGAGTCGAAGTTGGTCGGTCGGCGGTGGGAGATGTCCGCCGTTGAGGGCTTGTTGGACAGGGCGATTGACGGCGACGGCGCGGTGGTGGGAGTGGTGGGGCCACCGGGCATCGGCAAGAGCCGACTCACCCGAGAACTCGCGGCGATCGCACGCGAGCGTGACGTGCAGGTGTACACCACCGCGTGCGAATCACACACCAGCCAGGTTCCGTTCCAGGTGATCTCCCGGCTGCTGCGGGCGGCGACCGGTGTCGAGGGTGTCGACCCACCGGCCGCGCGCGCGTTGATAGAGGCCCAGTTTTCGGACGCCGAGCCCGAGGACGTCGCGCTGTTCGAAGATCTGTTGGGCATCAGCGATCCCGACGTCGAGCTGCCGCGGATCGATCCCGATGCGCGCAGGCGGCGGCTGACCGCAATGGTGAATTCCGCGACGCTGGCCAGTCAGGACCCTGCGGTCTACGTCATCGAAGATGCCCATTGGATGGACGAGTCCAGCGAGTCCCTGCTCGCCGACTTCCTCACCGTGGTTCCACAGACGCGCCTGCTCACAGTGATCACCCATCGGCCCGAGTATCGGGGCGCACTGGCGCAGGTGCCGGGTGCGCAGTCCATCGCCCTTTCGCCGTTGAGCAGCCGCGAGACCGCGGCGCTGGTTTCGGAATTACTCGGGCCGGACCCCTCCGTTCGCGAGCTCGGCCAGGCGATCGCCGAAAGAGCCGCAGGCACACCGTTCTTCGCGGAGGAGATCGTTCTCGAACTCGCGGAACGTGGTGTGCTGCAAGGGAAGCTCGGCGCATATCTGTCCACGGCAGAAGCCACCGAGGTTGCTGTGCCCGCAACGTTGCAGGCAACGATCGCCTCCCGCATCGATCGGCTGGACCCGAAAGCGAAACGAACGTTGAGCGCGGCGGCGGTGGTCGGCTCGCGGTTCGGCACAGACCTGTTGTCGGCACTGGATATTGAACCCGCGGTTGCCGACCTGCTGGCGGCCCAGCTCATCGATCAGGTCGCATTCACCCGCCACCCCGAGTATGTGTTTCACCAGCCGCTCATTCGCGCGGTGGCCTACGAGGCCCAACTCAAGTCCGACCGCGCCGAATTACATCGGCGGGTGGCCGCCGCGATCGAACAACGCAATGTGGGTTCTGTTGACGAGAACGCGGCGCTGATCGCCGAGCACTTGGAGGCCGCGGGCGATCTGCACGCCGCATTCGACTGGCACATGCGCGCAGGCGCGTGGTTGAACAACCGGGATGTCACCGCGGCTCGGGTCAGCTGGGAGCGTGCCCGCGAGATTGCCGATGCACTGCCCGACGACCACCCCGGCCGCGCGGCGATGCGCATCGCGACGCGCACCACGTTGTGCGCAACCGACTGGCGGGTCCACGCCGACGATTCCAGCGACCGCTTCGAGGAACTGCGCGAGTTGTGCGCGCTCGCGGGCGACAAGACCTCGCTGGCCTTCGGGATCATGGGGCCGCTGTCCCAGCACGCGCAGCGCGGCGAGCCGCGTGAGGCGCAGCGACTGGCGTCTGAACTGATCGCGCTGCTCGACTCGATCGGCGACCCGGCTCTGACGGCCCAGGCGGGATTCGGGGCCATGGGCATCAAGGCGCAAGCCGGTGAGATGGGCGAGGTATTGCGGTGGGCAGAGGCCACCATCGCGTGGGCCGACGGCGATCCTGCGAAGGGCAACATCGTTGTGGGATCGCCGCTTGCCTTGGCGTTAGCCCTGCGCGGGTTGGCCCGATCGTGGTTTGGCCGTCCCGGGTGGCGCGAGGACCACGACGACGCCATTGCGTTCGCCGAACAAAGCGCCGACCCGTTGACCCTCACCGTGGCCACGTCATGGGCATACGGTTTGGGGACGTGGAACGGAGTGCGCCGGGCAGACGACACCGCGGTACGCGCAATCGAAAACGCGCTGCAGACCGCCGAGGCATCCCTCGACGATTACGCCGTCGTCATGACCAAGTGGTTACTGGGCAGCGTGCTGCTGTACAGGGATACCGGAGATGATCGGCACCGCGGACTCGAGTTGATGGCGCAGCTCCGCGACATGTGGATACAGCAGCGGTACCTTCTGTCAGAACTCCCGGTCCTCGACGTGAATCTCGCACGGGACCAGGCCAGAAGCGGCGACCGCGACGGTGCCATCCCCGTACTCCGGAAATCGGTGGACGACATGGCTACTCGGGGCCAGGTCGGCTACTACATCCCGGCAACCGGCGATCTGGTGGAAACACTGCTGGACCGCGATGGCGACGGCGACGTGGCCGAAGCCGAGGCGGCGATCGCCAGGTTGGCAAGCACGCCTGCCGACGGGTCGGCCATCCTTGATGTTTGGTTGCTGCGCCTGCGCGCGTTGCTGGCCCGCGCTCACGGCGATGACGCCGGCTACCGCGACCTTCGGGATCGATACCGCGCCCTCTCGACATCGCTGGGCTTCGAGAGACACATCGACTGGGCAGAGGCGATGCCGTGACGGCAGACACCGTGGCCGTGGTGACCGGAGCCAGCCGTGGCGCCGGGCTCGGCATCGCGCATGCACTCGGCAGCCACGGATGCACGGTCTACGTCACGGGGCGCACCGAGAAGGCCGGTGAGTCTTCACTCGCGGGCACGATCCACGAAACCGCGGAGTTGGTGACATCCGCCGGTGGCAAGGGCATCGCCGTCCGCGTCGATCATGCCGACGACGACCAGGTGAAGGCACTCTTCGATCAGGTCGAACGGGAGCAGGGCAGGGTCGACATTCTGGTGAACAACGCCGCGATCATCCGCGACGAGATGATGGGGCCGACGAGGTTCTGGGAGGAGCCGATCAACGTCATCGACACGCTCGACGTCGGCCTGCGCAGCAGTTACGTCGCCACCGTTTATGCCGCTCCGCTGATGCTTCCGCAGCGCAAGGGCCTTGTCGTTTTCACGTCGGCCCCGGGTGCCGCCCATTACGTGTTCGGCCCGTCCTACGGCGTGCACAAGGCGGGAATGGACAAGATGGCCGCTGACATGGCAGTGGACTTCAAGGACTTCGGCATCGCGTCGGTTTCCATCTGGATGGGGATCCTTCTGACAGAACGTCTCAAGAACATCGTCGCGAGCGATACCGAGAAATTCGGCGGCCTTCTGAAGATCGCGGAGACTCCTGAGCTGACTGGACATCTCATCTGGGCGCTCTTCAACGACCCCGCGCTCATGGAGAAGAGCGGCCAGACGCTGATCGGCGCCGAGCTTGCGGTCGAGTACGGCATCCAGGATGACGGAGAGCGTCAGCCGCCGTCATATCGCGACCTTCACGGTGTGCATCCGCATAAGCAGTACAAACGGATCTTGAGGTAGTGCCTCCAGTGACGATGGCGTCGGGATGGTAAGGAGATAGGCATGAACGAGGAGCAGTACACCAAGGCCAAGAGTGGAACCGGCTTCATCGCGGCGCTCGATCAGAGCGGCGGCAGCACCCCCAAGGCGCTGAAGCTGTACGGCATCGCCGAGGACGCCTATTCGAATGACGAGGAGATGTTCGACCTCGTCCACGACATGCGCACCCGGCTCATCACCAGCCCCGCCTTCGACGGGGACCGCATCATGGGCGCGATCCTGTTCGAGATGACGATGGACCGCCAGATCGAGGGTCGCCCGAGCGCCGACTACCTGTGGAACGTCAAACGGATCGTGCCATTCCTCAAGATCGACAAGGGTTTGGCCGACGAGCAGGACGGCGCGCAGACCATGAAGCCGATGCCCGGCCTCGACGATCTGTTGGACCGCGCGGTGGCCAACGGCGTCTTCGGCACGAAGGAAAGGTCCGTCATCAAACTGCCCGGTGCAGGCCTGGACGCGGTCGTGGCGCAGCAGTTCGAAGTCGCTCAGCAGGTCTTGGCGAAGGGCCTGGTTCCCATCATCGAGCCGGAGGTCGACATCCACAGCCCGCGCAAGGCCGAGGCGGAGGACCAGCTCAAGGCGGGTCTGCTCGACGGCGTGAACCGGCTCGACGACGACCAGAAGGTCATGTTGAAGCTGACGCTGCCCGACACCGACAACCTGTACAGCGAGCTGGTCGACCACCCCAAGGTGGTCCGTGTGGTGGCGCTGTCCGGCGGCTACAGCCGCGACGAGGCGTGCGAGAAACTGTCCCGCAACAACGGCGTCATCGCCAGTTTCTCGCGTGCGCTGACCGAGGGGCTCACTGCACAGCAGAGCTACGACGAGTTCAACGCGACGCTGGACGCGGCGATCGCCGAGATCGCGAAGGCCTCGGCCACCTGAGTCGTCGAGCAACTCAGCCCACGATGGGCAACCGCCGCTTGCGGGCTAACCGGGCGAGCGCGGTCTGCATGACGGCACGAACATGCGCGTCGACCCGGTCGGCGTCGGGTTCGTCACCGAACTCGGCGGCGATGTCGATCGGCGGCAGCATTTGGGCGACGATCTTGGTCGGCAGTGGCATGTTCACCGGCAACAGGACGCTCAGCCCGAACGGGAAACCGAAGGTGATCGGCAGGATGTCGGTGCGGCCAAGCTTGCGCTCGAACTTGGTGAGCCGGAGGGCGCGCGACAGCCACCTGCCGCGGCTCAGGTAGAGCTGGCTCTCCTGTCCGCCGATGAACACCATCGGAACGATCGGAGCGCCGGCCTCGATGGCTGACGTCACGTAACCAGTCCGCCCCGCGAAGCCGATCACGTTCTCCCGCGTTGTCGGCCGGTATACGTCGTAATCACCGCCGGGGAATACGAGAACGACGGCGTCTGCCGCCAGGGCGTGGGCGGCGTTTTCGCGGGTCGCGCGGATTATGCCGAGCGACGTGAGGAGCCGGTCGGCCGGACCGGCGAAAAGCATGTCGTGGGCGAGTGCATACATCGGGCGGTCGTAGCCGAACGTGTCGTAGTAATCGACGGCGAGCACCGACCAGTCCGGCGTCAGCATGCCGCCGGAGTGGTTCGCAGTGACAAGACACCCGCGTTGCGGAATGTTCTCCAAACCGCGTACTTCGGAGCGGAAGTAGCGTTTCACAATGGGCCGCATCACGTCGACGACGTGTTTCGTCAGTACGGGATCCCACTTCGAGATGACCGTCGGGTCGCCGTGTTTTTCGGTCATGGCGTTCCCCTATTAGGCGGGAAGGTGGGCTTTGCCCGGATGCTCAGCCCGCCACGCCGACTTAAGGCGTGGTGTGAACGATCAGCACGTCGCTCTTGGACCGCCGCGCGATATTGGCAGGCACGGATCCCAGCAGCCGGCCGGCGATGGTGCTAAGGCCGACATTGCCGACCACGAGCAGGTCCGCGTTGACTTCCGCGGCGAGGTCGACCAGAGCGTCTACCGGCGCGCCGACGATCGCCTTCTCCTCGACATCGCTCGCCCCGGCGGCCTTGGCGCGGTCCTTGGCCTCCCGCAGGATGGCGTAGACCGGTGCGTTGCCAGCCATCTTGTAGCCCTCGTCCCCGAGGGCGTCGGCCGCTCGCGTGGTCTTCGTCCTGGGGGAGGTACGCAGTCGCTACGATCACCTTCGCGCCCGACCGCGCAGCGATCTGACCGGCCTTGTCTACCGCACGCAATGACGAATCCGACCCATCCGTGCCGACCAAAACGGTCTGATAGCCGCTGCTCATCCATACCCTCCCAGTGTCGTTTGCACCGCCAACGAACGACCCTAACCCGTCGTCGGGCGAACATGGGAGTTATTCATTGGCCTGAGCAGCATTTTCCTGGCATTTCGTGCGTTAAGCGCTACCAACGTCACGTTCGCACGGTGTACGTGACGCCGACGACAATGCTGGGTATCCAACCGGGTATGACGGGCCTAGCCGGATTGGCGAAGGAGGCCAGAGGCTGTCAGCGCTGCGATTTGTATCGCAATGCGACGCAGACTGTGTTCGGAAACGGAGCCCGCGCCGCTTCGATGATGCTGGTCGGCGAACAGCCGGGCGACCAGGAGGACAAGGCCGGGAAGCCGTTCGTCGGGCCGGCGGGCCGACTACTCGACAAAGCGCTGACCGCCGCAGAGATCGATCGCGGGCAGGTGTATTTGACCAACGCGGTGAAGCACTTCAAGTTCGAACAGCGCGGCAAGCGCCGGATTCACAAGACTCCGAACCGGACCGAGGTCGTCGCGTGTCAGCCCTGGTTGCTCGCCGAAATCAACGCCATACAGCCCGACGTCGTCGTGCTACTCGGGGCGACAGCAGCAAAGTCGTTGCTGGGCAGTAGTTTTCGGCTGACCGCTCACCGCGGCGAGGTGCTTCGGCTGCCTGCCGCCGACGCGACAACCGATTTGAACGTGGACCCACAGGTGGTCGCGACCGCGCATCCGTCGGCGGTGTTACGCGGCCCGCCCGGGGATCGAGAGACGGCGTTCAAGTCGCTCATCGCCGATCTCGCATTCGCGGCCGGGCTCCTTGCACACGCGAGATGATGGTCGGGTGTGAGATCCCGACGACCACGTCGCCCGGCTGGCCTGCCGACGGATGTCAAGGCGGCCGCACCGGTCGCGGACCAGGCTCCTGGACTGGGCGCCCCCGAAGACCTCGCCGTCGCCGTTAACGCATGGACCGGGAGCGACGCTGAACGTCCGGCCAGGTGGGCATTTCATGGCACATCTGCACTACCCGGAAATTCTCGGGGCACTGCACCACTAGCGGTATCCCGCATGCACGCAATACATTCGGAGCGAGTGACGGGATTCGAACCCGTGTACACGGCTTTGCAGGCCGCCGCCTATCCGCTCAGCCACACCCGCATCGCGATGCGACTCTGCCAAACGCGGGCAGGTATCGACCACAGTTGCAATCGCGGTGATCGTTAGCCTCGTATTTGTAGACCCGCACGGCGCGCCGAGGGTCTTCGGGGAATCACCGGCGCTAGCTTGTTCGCATGGATCTGTGGCTGGCAGCGGACCCGCCGTTTTTCGGCGGTCCAGGGCAGGGCACCCGTCAGATCGTCGAACTGTTCGTCGCGTTCGGGTTGACGGCGCTCATCGGCCTGGAACGCGAGCTGCAAGGCAAGAGCGCCGGGCTGCGCACACAGACGATTGTCGGGACAGCGGCAGCCCTGATCCTTCTGGTCAGCAAGTACGGGTTCGGCGACGTTCTGGTGGCAGGCACCGTGGTCGTCGACCCGTCGCGTGTGGCGGCCCAAATCGTCTCCGGCATAGGGTTTCTCGGGGCGGGCATCATCATCTTCCGCCGCGGGTCGGTACACGGACTGACCACGGCGGCCGCCATCTGGGAGTCCGCAGCGATCGGAATGGCTGCGGGTGCGGGCCTACTACTGCTCGCCTGCACCGTGACGGCCATGCACTTCCTGGTCATCGTCGGATTCATGCCCCTGGCCCGACGCCTGAGCGCCCGGCTGAGCGGGGCGATCCGCCTGCACGTCACCTACGACGAGGGACGCGGCGTCATGAGTCGCCTGCTGCAGGCCTGTGACCGACGGCAGTGGCAGCTCACCGAGCTGACCGCCGATCCGCAGGGCGAACCCCTTGGCGCGGCACCGGGCCAGGCGGGCGTGATGCTGACCCTGGCGGGCATCGGCATCGTCAATGCGCCCAACGTGCTTGCAGGCATCGACGGTGTCACCACGATCCGTCAGCTCGACGAGGACCCCGACTAGCGGTGCTGCCCGTACCGCGGGCCGAACGCGTTGCTGGGAAACACCCCGGCGGCACGCACGGAATCCCGAATGATCTCCCCTAGCGCGACGAGTTCTTGAACGTCGTCATCGGGCAACGTCTGCCACGGCGCGTAGGCCAATTCGTCGGTGAGGTCTTCGACCTTCGAGCGCAGATCATTGCCCGCAGTCGTGAGCTGGCCGGCGTCGTCGAGCAGCCCCCGGTCCTTGAGGCCGATGACCGCCGCATCCCATTGCTCCTGACTCCAGCCGCGCAGGCGTCGCCCGAACTCGGGATCGAAGCCGGTACCCGTTGCGATATGGGTGATCAGCGCCTCGATGCCGTTGAGCCCGTGCGACACCAACGCGGCGATATGGCCGTCGCCGCGGTACTCGCGCAGCAGTGTGATTGCGTGCCACAACTGTGCGTAGGGCGCGTCCGGCCAGTCCAGTTCGGCGTGTCCGGCATACAGCGGCCGGCCGTCTGCGTTCGGGATCGCTTCGGCGGTACGGCGCACGATCGCCGCAGAGTGCGCGAACTCCGGCGACCGGATCCGCTCCTCCCCCAGGATCTTCGGCAGTGCGGCGTCGACGATCTCGTAGCGCACCCGCGTAACGGCGTCCGGTGACGCCACCTCCCAGGCGGCGGGAATGGCCTTGGCTATCAGCTCGGGATTGAAGTTATAGAAAGTCGCCGCAACGACTTTCGCGGTGACCGCTCCCATCGGCGCCGACCGGCTGGCGAAGTACTGCATGCGCGGTTGCAGGCCAAGCTTGCCGAACATTTCGCCGGCCTCGGGAACGAAATAGATCGTCGAATGCAGCCTGTCGAGGGATCGGCTCAGCTGCCCGGCGGAAAAGGCATCCATTGATCCGACACTAGTGATCCGACACTAGCGCCCGCGCGCGGCGCGGTACGAAGCGCCGAACCCCGCCGCAGCCAGCACCGCGAACACGGCGAACAGCCAGCGGGCCGCGGCCGCGTCGCCGCCCTCGGTCATGTTGACGACCACACCCGCCAGGCCCGCGCCGAATGCGCCGCAGATCAGTTGCACGGTGTTGATCGCGGCCGCCGCGGTTCCGGCCTCCACCGGGTCGTCGACTGCGCCCATGATCCATGCCGACAGATGCGGCCACGCCACACCAACCCCGGCCCCGGCGATGAACAAGCCGACCGCCCAGAGGACTACCAGCGGCCACGTCGCGTCGTCGCCCAGGACCAGCGCACCAAGGGCCAGCCCAATCGCGATGATCACCGGTGAAGCGGCGACCAGCAGGGCGATGGTCCGGGTCCGCTCGAGCGATGCGCTCACGATCTCCGATAGCGTCCAGCCGATGGCGAGTACCGCTCCGAAGAACCCGGCGGCCGCCGGCGCCATGTTGGCGAGTCGCTGCCCGAACAACGGCACGTACATGTCGACCATCGTGGCCGCCATCAGCAGCCCGATCGTGACGTACATCCACTTCAGCGGGCCCGGCCCGAACGCCGCCCGCGGCAACACAGTTGCCCGTGCACGGCGATCGACCACCAGAAACAGTCCGATAAGTGCCGCGCCAACGGCGAGCAACGCGAACGTGGCTGCGGCGGCTCGCTGCACGCCCGCCACGCTGATCGCCAGCGCGGCCATGCCAAGAAGTAGCAGCGACCACAGCGGGATCCGCGCTACCGCCGAGGGCTGCAGCTCACTCGCCTTTCGGGCGGGCAACGCGCCCGGCACCAACGCCGCCATCGCCATCGTCATGATCGCCAGCGACCCGAAAGCCCAACGCCAGATCCCGAATTGGGCGAATATGCCGCCCATGGCGGGACCCACGATCACGCTCACACCCCACATCGCCGACACCAATGCCGACGCCCTGGTCCACAACCAGTTCGGCAGCGCGGAGCTGATCACCGCGTAGCCGAGGCCCGCGAGCATTCCACCGGCCGCGCCCTGCACGGTGCGAGCAACCAGCAGCAGCTCCATATTTGGCGCCAGCGCGCACGCCAACGTGCCCGCTCCGAAGACGGCCAGGGTCAGCAGATACGACGCCCGCGGCCCGAACCGGACGAGAAGCGGGTTGACCGCGGTCGCCGCGACCACGGAGCCGACCAGGTACACCGCGATCACCCATGCGTAGAACCGCTGTCCACCGATATCGGCGACCGTGCTGGGCAGCAGGCTGATGGTGAGGAACTCGTTGGTGGCATACAACCCGACACCGCCGGCCAACAGCGTTGCCGTGCCGAGCCGCTCGCGGCCCAACAGGTCACGCCAGCTGCCCGGCTTGATCGTCGTGGTTTCAGTCACATCAGACACCGTATGACCTCAACCACAGTTGAGATCAAACTATTTCAAGCCGGCGGCATCCATGCCGCGAAGCTCCCTCTTCAGGTCCGCGATCTCGTCTCGGATGCGGGCGGCGAGCTCGAACTGCAGATCGCGTGCCGCGGCCATCATCTGGTCGGTCAGGTCCTTGATGAGATCGGCGAGTTCGGCCCGGGGCATGCTCGTGGTGTCGCGCCCCTCGATGATTCCGGCACTGACCGCGCGGCCCGGCTCGCCCTGCGCGCGCCGGCCCCGCGACGCGTTGCGTCCCGAGCCGCCGACCTCGACGTCGGTGTCGTCGGCCTCGCGATAGACCTGATCGAGGATGTCGGCGATCTTCTTGCGTAGCGGCTTGGGATCGATGCCGTGCTCTTCGTTGTACGCAACCTGCTTCGCCCGGCGGCGGTCCGTCTCGTCGATGGCCTCACGCATCGAGTCGGTGACCTTGTCCGCGTACATGTGGACCTCGCCGGACACGTTGCGCGCAGCACGCCCGATGGTCTGGATCAGGCTGCGCGACGAACGGAGGAAGCCCTCCTTGTCGGCGTCGAGGATCGAGACCAGTGACACCTCGGGCAGGTCGAGGCCCTCCCGCAGCAGGTTGATGCCGACGAGCACGTCGTATTCGCCGAGCCTCAGCTGACGGAGCAACTCCACCCGGCGCAGCGTGTCGACCTCTGAGTGCAGGTAGCGCACCCGGATGCCCAGCTCCAGCAGGTAGTCGGTGAGGTCTTCGGCCATCTTCTTGGTGAGCGTCGTGACGAGCACGCGTTCATCACGCTCGGTCCGCTTGTGGATCTCGCCGATCAGGTCGTCGATCTGCCCCTTCGTCGGTTTCACCACCACCTGCGGATCCACCAGCCCGGTCGGGCGGATGACCTGTTCGACGAACTCGCCGCCGGTCTGGCTCAGCTCGTACGGTCCCGGCGTCGCCGACAGGTACACCGTCTGACCGATCCGGTCGGCGAACTCCTCCCAGGTCAGCGGTCGGTTGTCGATCGCCGATGGCAGCCGGAACCCGAAGTCCACCAGGTTGCGCTTGCGGGAGATGTCGCCCTCGTACATACCGCCGATCTGCGGAACCGTGACGTGCGACTCGTCGATGACGAGCAGGAAATCCTCGGGGAAGTAGTCGATCAGCGTGGCAGGCGCCGACCCGGCGGGCCGGGCATCGATGTGCCGCGAGTAGTTCTCAATGCCCGAGCAGAACCCGACCTGACGCATCATCTCGACGTCGTAGTTGGTCCGCATCCGCAGCCGCTGCGCCTCCAGCAGCTTGCCCTGGCCTTCCAGCTCGGCCAGCCGCTGCTCGAGTTCCTGCTCGATGGTCGAAATCGCGTGCGCCATCCGCTGTGGGCCCGCCACATAGTGGGTGGCCGGGAAGATCCGCAGCGAATCGACCTTCCGGACGATGTCGCCGGTCAGCGGGTGCAGGTAGTACAACGCCTCGATCTCGTCGCCGAAGAACTCGATGCGCACCGCGAGCTCTTCGTACGACGGGATGATCTCGACGGTGTCCCCGCGCACCCGGAACGAGCCGCGGGTGAACGCCATGTCGTTGCGGGTGTACTGGACGTCGACGAGCAGGCGCAGCAGCGCGTCACGAGGCACCTCGGCGCCGACCTGCACTTCCACGGAGCGGTCCAGGTAGGACTGCGGGGTGCCGAGGCCGTAGATGCAGGACACCGACGCGACCACGACGACGTCGCGGCGAGACAACAGGCTGGACGTCGCGGAGTGCCGGAGCCGTTCCACATCGTCGTTGATCGAGCTGTCCTTCTCGATGTAGGTGTCGGTCTGCGCGATGTACGCCTCGGGCTGGTAGTAGTCGTAGTACGAGACGAAGTACTCAACGGCGTTGTGCGGCAACATTTCCCGCAACTCATTGGCGAGCTGCGCGGCCAGCGTCTTGTTCGGCGCCATCACCAGGGTGGGCCGCTGCAGCCGTTCGACAAGCCATGCCGTGGTCGCGGACTTCCCGGTGCCGGTGGCGCCCAACAGCACGACGTCGCGCTCCCCCGACGTGATGCGCCGTTCCAGGTCGTCGATGGCGGCCGGCTGGTCACCCGCAGGGTCGTATTCACTGACGACCTCGAACCTGCCGCCCGCGCGCACCATCGCCTCGACAGGGCGGTACTCGGAGTGCGCCAGTACGGGGTGCTCGGTAGCGAAGGCCATGGTCACCAGGGTAGAACCACGGACCGACACGGGCTGTTCCCGAGCCCTATGCTTGGCATATCCACGCTCCCAAGCACGAGAAATTCGACCTGGTCGCACGCACCAACACCGATCCGAAGGGGATCGTGCGGGCGGTGGACGAGTACAGGGTGACGCCGTGGGGGCTGTATATGGCCCGCCCGACGCCCGGACGCGCCCAGTTCCACTACCTGGAATCGTGGCTGCTGCCGTCGCTGGGCTTGCGTGCCAGCATCTTCCACTTCAATCCGGGACACGAACGCGACCAGGACTATTACCTCGACGTCGGCCGCTATTCGCCCGGCGATTCCGTCTGGCGTTCCGAGGACCACTATCTGGATCTGGTCGTACGCACCGGCAAGGGGGTGGAACTGGATGACGTCGACGAGCTGCTCACCGCCGTCCGACACGGACTGCTCACCCCGGAGATCGGCGAACAGGCCGTCCGAAGCGCCGTCGACGCCGTGCAGGGCCTGTCCCGCCACGGCTATGACCTCCACCGTTGGCTTTCCGGCAACGGCTTGGACCTCACCTGGCGCGGGGCGTAATGTCGCTTCCATGAGCTCCATCAAGCGCGGATGGATCGCCGCCGCTGCTCTGGCCGCCGTTGTCGCAGGCCCCCAGTTAATTCCAGCGTTTGCGCAGGCCGATCCGGAGGCCCCGCCGCAGCCGGATCCCGCGCTGCAGGGCGACCAAGAAGTGCTGCACAACATCATCTACCGCGCCCGCGTCGACGGTGTGTCCCGTGGTGCGTCGATTATGTACGCGGCCGACGGCGACCAGACACAGACCGCCAACCCAACGATGCTCCCGGGCCGCATATTTGAGGCCAACACCGTGCTGCCCGCCTCGAAGCAGGCGAATATGCGGGTGTCGATCGAATGGCCCTACTCGGCGAATCTGACCTGCGAGATCCTCGTGGACGATGCGCTGGTCGCGAAGGCAGAGGATTTCATTGCCCCGCGGGTCATCCCCGTGAAAGACGATCCCGATTACGGCGCGTTGACGTGCGAGGCACCGGTGGGCGGCATACCGAATGTCGTTCCGCCCGAAGGCGAGGCACCGCCGGACCCGAATGCCCCGCCCGCTGAGGGGGCGGCCGCGCCTCCGGTCGACGCGCCCCCGGCGCCCGCCTAGCGCATGCTCGCCTTGCGGTAGCCGATGACCATCGGCGCCAGGCACACCGCGGCAATGCCCGCCGACCACAGCAGGGTTCCGACCATTGGAGCCAGCAGTGCTCCGTCGAGCGACAGTGCCCGCATCGCCTCGACGGCGTAGCTCATTGGCTGATGTTCGACCACCGGCCGAATCCACGCCGGATACAGGTCGAGCGGTACAAAGCCGGTACAGAAGAAGAACAGGCCTGCCACCGCTATCCCCGTCGCCTCGGCCAGCACGGTGTTCTCTATTCGGAGTGCCAACGTCGTCACAAGGAACGAGAACGCGACGCCGAACGTGACGGGTACCGCCATCCATGCCGGGATGCGGGCAAGCCCGTCGTCGAAGCGGAAACCCAATGTGATTCCGGTCAGCATGACAAGCGCGGTCGTGGCGAGAATCCGGATCGCCTCTGCGACAAGCCGTGACAGTAGGCCCGACGCGCGGTGCACCGGCAGGGCCCAGAACCGTGTCAGCAGCCCGTCGTCGCGCTCGCGCATCAATGAGATCCCTGCGGCGGTTGATCCGAACAGTGCCCCTACCAGAGCGGCCATCGGTACGGTGCCGTACAACGCATCCTGGCCGCTGGCTTCCGAAATCGACTTGCCGAAAACAAGATTGAGCGATACGAGAAACGCGCAGGGCAGCACCAAGGCCTGAATAACGGTCTGGGGGTCGTATCGCCACCTGACGAGCAGCCGAAGCGTCTGCACCCACGTGTGCACGACGAGTTGGTGAAGCGAATTTTCCGGTCGATTTTCCACGGTGCTCATCGGCGCCTGCGCAGTATCCGTACGTAAAGGCACACGGTGGCCGCAACGATGCCGGCCAGCCACACCAGCGCCGGTGTCAGCACTGACCAGGTGAGTGACACTCCGGTCCCGTCACCCGCCAGGGCGCGCAACGCGTACACGAATTGCGAATGAACCTGATTCCGGACGAACGGCTGGATCCATTCCGGGAATTGCTCGGCGGGTTGAAAACCCACCGACACCATGCCCAGCGTCAACACAGGCAACAGGATGATGTGAGTCGTCGCCTCCGGGTTCGTCGACACCATCCCGATCAAGTCGCCGACCAGCGAAACGACGAAGCCGATGAGCAGCACCATCAAGCAGAACGCGATCGTGTATGCCCAACTCCGTTCGAATCGGAACCCGATCACGTGCCCCCACACCATGGCGGTTGCCAGGCCTATCCCGCACCTGTACACGTTTCCCGACATACGAGCGGCCATCGGCGCCATCGGCGGAATCGGCATCGTGCGGAATCGGCGACTGACGCCGTCCACCTCGTCGGTGGCCGACCTCAAAGCGGCGGACATCGCAGCGAAATACACGGTCTGCAAGACGATCGCAGGCATGAGGTACTGCGCGTAGCCACCGTCCACAACACGGGTCATGACATCCCTCAACGGGATGTAGAAGCTTGCCGTGAAGACCGCCGACAGCGAAATCGCTATCAGCAGTTCGCCGTTGCGGAACGTCGGCGCGACCACGCGAACGGTGAGCACCCACCACTGCCGAAGTGCCGACGGGCTCGGCCGCTGCGATGTCCAGAAGGTCATGATGCGGGAGCGGCGGTCAATGCGAAGAACACGTCGTCAAGCGACGGCCTGCGAAGGGCGACATCCGTCAAAGCGATGCCGGCGCAGTCGAGCAGGCGGATCGCCTCGACAAGGGTATTGGCCCCGTCGAACGCGGGTACGGTCAGTCGATCGACGTCGAGAGACATTGCCGCCCTGGCTTCATCGGGCAGCATCGGGGTCAGCGCAGTCGCGATGGCGGGCAGATCTGCCGGATCCTTGGGTACGATTTCACAGTAGCCGCTGCCCGTGCGCTTCTTCAGCTCGTCGACGGTACCCTCGGCGATGATACTCCCGCTGTCGATCATGATGATCCGGTCGCTGAGCGCGTCGGCTTCCTCGAGGTACTGCGTGGTCAGCAGCGTCGTGATGCCCGCGCTCTTGAACCGCGCGATGAGTTCCCAGATGCTCTGTCTGCTACGAGGATCCAGTCCTGTGGTCGGCTCGTCCAGGAACGCCACCTCGGGACGGACCGTCAGGCCGCAGGCGATGTCGATTCGACGGCGCATGCCGCCTGAGTAGGTGTCCACCCGCCTATCGGCCGCATCCTGGAGGTCGAACTCGCTAATCAGCTCCGCCGCCCGTTCCACCGCGGCGGACTTCCTCAGGCCCTGCAACCGTCCGAACGTCACCAGGTTCTGCCTGCCCGTGAGCATGTAGTCAACGGCCACGTGCTGGCCGGTCACCATGATCGCCCGACGCACCATCGCCGGCTCGGCGACGACGTCATGACCGGCCACCCACGCCCCGCCCCGATCGGGCCGAGTCACGGTCGACAGGATGTCCACCATGGTCGTCTTGCCTGCGCCGTTCGGGCCGAGAAGCCCGATCACCTCGCCGCGAGTGACTTCAAAACTGATGTCGCGCAAGGCGACAACGTCGCCGAAGGACTTGCCCACTCCGCTCACCGCGACACCGGTGTTCACGAGCCGACCGCTTGCTCCAGATCCTGCAACGCCGTTTCGAGGTATCCGAGCATGTTTTCGAGGTCGGGCACTGCACGCAAGCTGCTGACGAGCCCGAAGTCGATGGTCTCGCCGCTGCTGAACAGGCCCACGTTCAGCGTCTGCCCCCGCAACGTTGGCGGCAAGGGGTAGGTGGCCTCCAGACGCGCGCCATTGCGGTAGAGCGGCGTCTCGACACCGCGCATGTGGGAGATGCCAACGTTGAACACGGGTGGGATACGCGCGCTGAGACCGGCGTCGCTGCTGATTGGTGCGCATAGAACGCCGAACAGATGGATCGCGACCTGCCGCGGCAGTTGCCTGATGATGTGGACATTGCGGAGCATCGACATGTGGATGGTCTGCAGACGCTCGGCCGGGTCATCGAGATCGGTGGCCAGAGTGCAGACGGCTCCGCCGATGATATTGCCTGCGTCGGCGTCCTCGTCGTCGCGGATGTTCACCGGTGCCAACGCGACCAGCGGACGGTCCGGCAGCGCGTTGCGCTCGGAGAGATACCGCCGCATGGCGCCTGCGCACATGGCCAGCGCGACGTCGTTGACGGTGACCCCCGCCGTTTTCGCGACGTCAGTTACCCGGTATAGCGGCCAAGAGCGCACAGCGCAGCGACGCGGACCGCCCGGTGCGGTGCCGAAGATTGTCCTCGGCGCGCGAAGGGCAGGCACGAGCTCGCGGTCTCGATACAGTTCGCGCATCAGCGGAATCGATCGGCGAAGCTCACGCGCGGCCTGGACGAACTTGCCATTGGGCTGTGCAGGTTTCGGTCGCGAACGCCGCGCGGATTCGGGCCTTCGCCGGGGTTGCGGTGCCCAGGAGACTCGCACGGCGGTGTCCTGCGGGTCGGTGCTGAGCGCCCCCTGGATCACATTGGCGCCGGACGTCCCGTCGGCGAGTGCATGGTGCGCTTTGATGTACACCGCAAAACGCCCGTCTTCGAGACCATCGATCAGATGGCCTTCCCACAAGGGTTTTCGTCGGTCGAGCGCGCTGCTGTGCAGTTCGCCGAGCACGTCGAAGAAATCATGCTGGTCGCCGGGTGCGGGTAAGCGCAGATAGCGCCAGTGGTAGTCGATGTCGATGCCGGAGTCGTAAGTCCATCGCACCTTCGAGGTGCCGCGGCGCGTCGGCGACGGATGACCGGTGAACGTTCGTGCCACGTCGGTGCAGGCTCGCATCGCCTCGTACGTCTCCCGCGGATACTCGGGCCCCGCCCCCACCGGCGGCCTGAACATCTGTAAGACGCCAAGGTGCATGGGATGCGCATGTGACTCCAGCGCCAGCAGCACGATTTTCTCCGGCTCGGCAAACTTGCCCACCGCTTTCCCCCTTCACCAGGTCTGACGTTCGCTCCAGACCTTTCGCGACGTCTCGAGATGGCCGACGTTTGTCGGAATCAGGTGCGACGAGCAAAGCCATGGCGATGCTCACTCCACCACGCCATGGCAGCAAATGCTACTCGCACACCGTAACGGCGATGCCAAGCTAACTCTGACTAGAGCGTCAAAAATCGGTGTGTTTTCGCTCTTCTCTCGCTGTCAGGTCTGAGGCGGCAAAAGCCAACCGGTCGCGTCGGCCCACGCCCTCGCTCGCCAGTACGCGTCGAGGAACCACGGCTCTTTGGCGTCGGCGTAGTCCGGGGCGCTGAGCGCCTTCCGCTTGGCCGCCAGGTAGTCGTCGCGCACGCCGGGGTTGGCCGTCAGCCAGTCGACGAACACCAGCGCGAACCGCTGGTTGGGCCAGCCGTCCACCCGAACATGGACGTTCGCCGGGCGGCCGGGATCTGCGGCTCCGTGAATGCGTTTGCGCCACAACGACGGATCGCCGTCGTGGGGGACGTCGCTGGTGATGCCCTCGATGCGGGGATAGCCGATGTCCGCCAGAGTGTCCGCGAGTTCGTCGGCGATACCCAATGATTCGACGGTCACCTGGACGTCGATGACGTCCTTGGCGTCCATCCCCGGGATCGCCGTTGAGCCGATGTGGTCCACCCGCAACGCCTTCGGGCCGCAGGCCATCCGGAGACGGGCGATGATGCGCCGCGCATCGTCTGACCACGTCGGGTCGTACGGCACCAGCCTCGGCGGGATGTGCACGACCTCGCGGGTGCGGATGTTGTGCGCAAGGGGCAGCACCCGCTGATACCAGATGTCGCGCGCGCGTTCGACCAGTTCGCCCGCTGAACCCGAGTTGTCCAGCAGCACATCGGCGATCGCGCGGCGCTGCTCCTCGGGCGCCTGCGCGGCGATCCTCGCTCTGGCGTCGGTCTCGTCCATCCCGCGCTGCTGGATCGAGCCGCTCGACCCTGGTTTCTTCGTCCGCGTGGACAACCACCACGAGCGGGAACATCGGCGCCATCCCGGTCTCGACGAGCAGCGGGATGTCCTCGACCACCACCGCGTCATCGGACACGGCGGCGATGATCTCTTCGCGCCGCCGGCCGACCAGTGGATGCACGATGCCGTTCAGCTTGGCGCGCTGTTCGTCGTCGACGAACGCCTTGGCGGCCAGGGCGGGCCGGTTCAGCGCGCCGTCGGGCAGCAGGATGTCATCGCCGAACTCGTCGACCAGCGCGGCCAGCCCCTCGGTGCCCGGTTCGACGACTTCCCTGGCGATCACGTCACCGTCGACGATGATGCCGCCGCACTCGCTGAACGCGGCCGACACCGTCGACTTGCCGGCGCCGATTCCGCCGGTCAGACCGATGCGCAGCATCCGGTCAGGCGCCGATTAGGCGCTGCCCGCAAGCTTCTCCCGGAGCGCCGCCAGCTGGGCGTCGCTGGCCAGCGACCCGCCTGCCGACTCCTCCTCGGCCCGCGGTGCGCCGTTGGCCTTCGAAGCGGACGCCGCGACATCTGCTGCTTCAGCCGCCGCGAACTTCTCCATCTGCGTGGTGTGCATCTTGTGCCTGCGCTCGGCCTCCGCGTAGCGGGATTCCCACTCGTCACGCTGTTTGTCGAAGCCCTCGAGCCACTCGTTCGTCTCGGAGTCGAAGCCCTCCGGGAAGATGTAGTTGCCCTGCTCGTCGTAGCTGTCGGCCATGCCGTACTTCGAGGGGTCGAACTCCTCGGTGTAGTCCTCGTTGGCCTGCTTGAGCGACAGCGAGATGCGGCGGCGCTCCAGGTCGATGTCGATGACCTTGACCATCGCGTCGTCGCCGACCGCGACCACCTGGTCGGGCACCTCCACGTGGCGCTCGGCCAGCTCGGAGATGTGCACCAGACCCTCGATACCCTCCTCGACGCGGACGAACGCGCCGAACGGCACCAGCTTGGTGACCTTGCCGGGAACGATCTGGCCGATCGCGTGGGTACGGGCGAAGTGGCGCCACGGGTCTTCCTGTGTCGCCTTCAGCGACAACGAAACCCGCTCGCGGTCCATGTCGACGTCAAGTACCTCGACGGTGACCTCGTCGCCCACCTGAACGACCTCGGACGGATGGTCGATGTGCTTCCAGGACAGCTCGGAGACGTGCACCAGGCCGTCGACACCGCCGAGATCGACGAACGCGCCGAAGTTGACGATCGAGGACACGACACCCTTGCGGATGGCGCCCTTGGTGAGCTGGTTGAGGAACTCGCTGCGCACCTCGGACTGCGTCTGCTCCAGCCAGGCGCGGCGACTCAGCACCACGTTGTTGCGGTTCTTGTCGAGCTCGATGATCTTGGCCTCGATCTCCTTGCCGATGTACGGCTGCAGATCGCGGACGCGACGCATCTCGACCAGCGACGCGGGCAGGAAGCCGCGCAGGCCGATGTCGAGGATCAGGCCGCCCTTGACGACCTCGATGACGGTGCCCTTGACGGCCTCGTCCTTCTCCTTGAGCTCTTCGATGGTGCCCCAGGCGCGCTCGTACTGCGCACGCTTCTTGGACAGGATCAGGCGGCCTTCCTTGTCCTCTTTGGTGAGAACCAGGGCCTCGACCTCATCGCCGACGGACACAACCTCGTTGGGGTCGACGTCGTGCTTGATGGAGAGCTCGCGGGAAGGGATGACGCCTTCGGTCTTGTAACCGATGTCGAGCAGGACTTCGTCACGGTCAACCTTGACGATCGTCCCTTCGACGATGTCGCCATCGTTGAAGTATTTGATGGTTTTGTCGATGGCGGCGAGAAAGTCCTCGGCCGAGCCGATGTCGTTGACGGCTACTTGCGGCGAGGTGACGGAGGGACTTGGCATGTTGTTGGGTTGCTCCGGACAGGTTGGGTCGTAGGGACAGTTGTTATTGGTGTGACCCGCAGCAGAGAACGAAAAACCGCAGACGGGTACCCGTCGAGGTTACTCGACTGGGTACACGCTGGACAAACTCGGTCCCGGCAGCTGACAGATCATGATCAGCGCCTGCTAGACAATCCGGGTCGTGTGTTCCTTCCAGTACCGGTCGCGCAGCTGACGCTTGTAGAGCTTGCCGGTCGGCAGTCGCGGCAGCTCGTCCTCGAAGTCGATCGAGCGCGGCACCTTTTGTCGGGACAGGTGCTGATTGCAGAATGCCAGCAATTCGTCAGCCACCTCCGGCCCGGCTGTTACGTCGGGCATCAGTTGCACGACGGCCTTGACCTCCTCCCCGAGATCCTCGTTGGGAACGCCGAACACCGCGGCGTCGGCCACCTTCGGATGCGTGATCAGCAGGTTTTCACACTCCTGCGGATAGATGTTCACGCCGCCGGAGATGATCGTGAACGTCGAGCGATCGGTCAGGTATAGGTAGCCGTCGTCGTCGACATAGCCGACGTCGCCGACCGTCGTCATCGTTCCGTCGGGCGATCGCGATTCGGCGGTCTTGACCGGATCGTTGAAGTAGGAGAACTCGATCGCGGACTTGAACCACAGCGTGCCTGGCTCATCCTTCGGGGTCGGCTGCATGTTCTCGTCCAATACGTGCAGTTCTCCGAGCACCACCTCGCCGACTGTGCCGGGGTGGGAAAGCCACTGCTCGGTGTCGCAGGCGGTGAAACCCAGGCCTTCGGTCGCCGTGTAGTACTCCAGGATTATCGGCCCCCACCACTCGATCATCTGTTCCTTAACCTGCACCGGGCATGGCGCGGCGGCGTGAATAGCGACCTCGAGCGACGACACGTCGTACTTGTTGCGCATTTCTGCAGGAAGCTTCAACATGCGCCAGAACATGGTCGGCACCAGCTGGCTGTGCGTAGGCCGGTACTTCTCGACAAGCTTGAGGTACTCCTCGGGATCGAATCGGTCCATGATGACCGCCGTGCCGCCCGCGCGGATCGTGAGGCTCACTCCGTAATGCGGGGCGGCATGGTAGAGCGGCGCCGGCGAGAGGTACGTCATGTCTTCGCGAAAACGCCACAGCTTCCCGGCGAATTGGTAGACCGGCAGTTGCTCCGTGGCAGGAGCCTCCGGTAGTGGTCGGAGGATGCCCTTTGGCCGGCCCGTGGTTCCTGACGAATAGAGCATCGCGACGCCGAGCGATTCATCAGGCACTGGAGTTGCGGGACAATCATTTACGGCCTCGTCGAGATTGAGGATGTCTGTACCGTCACCCGGGCCGTCGGCGACGAGCGCGACCTTGATGTTGGGGCACTGCTTCAACGCCTCGGTCGCCACTTCGCGTGTCGCCTCGGAAAAGATCAGCACCTTGGATTCGCTGTTGTTGACGATGTAGGCGAGCTCGTCTGGCGTCAGAAAGGAGTTGATGCAGGTGTAGTACAGGCCGGAGCGCTCGCCTGCCGCGCAGCATTCGACGAAACGGGCATTGTTCTCCATGACGATTGCGTAATGGTCCAGCCTTCTCAGGCCGACATTGCGCAGGAAGTGGGCGAGGCGGTTCGATCGCACGTCCAACTCGGCGTATGTCACCACTGCACCAGTCGTGGCCATGATGAAGGCCGGCTGATTGGCCTTGCTGCGGGCGTGTTTCCCCGGGTACATAGCCGGAAGCTACGCCGCGCGCCGCGAGCGATGCTGACTTCAACGCAATTGATGCAACCGTTAGCGACTTTCCTCGCCGCGCACCGTTACCCTGCTGTGGTGTCCAATGCCGGCGCACCGCAACAGCCGAAGCCATTCGGGCCTCCGCTGCAGAGACGAATCCGCAAGGTCGGGGCGCCGCTGGGCGTCCTCATCACGCTGGGCACCATCGCCGGGCTGATCGTGATCGGGTTGACCGCGTTCAACCCGGTCGGCACGGCGATCGGATTCGTGCTGTCCAGTGTGGCCATGTGCGTGGTCGTGCTGGCCTACCTGTGGTTGGACCGGTGGGAACCGGAACCGCCGCGGCTGCTGGTGCTGGCATTTCTGTGGGGCGCGTCGGTCGCCGTCATCATCGCGTCGATACTGCAGCTCGTCGCCGAAGCCGCCATCAACCCCGGCGAGTCGGAGTCGGTCAGCCCCGTCACCCTTGTGCTCGGCGCACCGCTGACCGAAGAGGCGGCCAAGGGACTGTTTCTGCTGCTCATGATGACCGGCCTCCGCCGCAACGAGCTCAATTCTCTGACCGACTGCCTGGTGTACGCGGGCCTGGTCGGGGCGGGTTTCGCCTGGCTGGAGGACATCCTGTACATCGGGGGCGGCGAGACGGTCGGCGACTCGCTGGTGACCGCTGCGATGCGGCTGATCATGGCGCCGTTCGCTCACTCGCTGTTCACCACGATGTTCGGCATCGGGGTGTATTTCGCACTGCAGCAACGAAACTCGTTCGCCAAGGTCGGCTGCCTCCTGCTCGGATACATCGGCGCGGTGGTCATGCACGGCTTGTGGAACGGCTCGTCGCTGCTCGGCCTCGAGGGGTACCTACTGGTCTACGTGCTGTGGATGGTGCCGATCTTCGGGCTGGCGATCTGGCTCGGCGTGGCCAGCCGCCGCAGGGAACAGCGAGTCGTCGCCGCCAAGCTGCCCGGCATGGTGGCGGCCGGCCTGGTCACCCCCAACGAGGCCAGCTGGCTGGGCTCGATCCGCAACCGCAAGGCGGCGATCGGTGAGGCAACCCGGATCGGCGGACGACGCACGGGCAGGCAGGTCAAGAACTTCGCCGGCCAGGTGGTGGAGCTGGCCTTCGTCCGGGACCGCATCGACCGGGGCTTCGGCGACGAGCGGGTGACCGCGCTGATGAACGAAGAGGCGTACGCGGTTCATGCGGCGCGGGCGGCCGCGCCTGCCCTGCAGAAGCTGGCCGAGTACCGCGCGACCGGTCCTTAGTGCGCCGCCGAGTCCCAGCTGCGGCCGTAGCCGACCGATACCTCAAGGGGCACATCGAGCGGGTAGGCGCCGCCCATCTTCTCCCGCACCAGCTTCTCGACCTGGTCCCGTTCCCCCGGCGCGACCTCGAACAGCAGTTCGTCGTGCACCTGCAGCAGCATCCGTGACTGAAGCCCGGCGTCCTCGAGTGCCTTGTCGACTTCGATCATCGCCATCTTGATGATGTCGGCGGCGCTGCCCTGGATCGGGGCGTTCAGCGCGGCCCGCTCGGCGGCCTCGCGGACGTTGCGGTTGCTGCTGTCCAGCTCCGGTAGGTAGCGCCGCCTGCCGAACACCGTCGACGTGTAGCCGTCCTTGCGGGCCTGGTCGACGACTTCATGCAGGTAGTCGCGCACCCCGCCGAACCGGTTGAAGTACTGCTCCATCTGCACCTTGGCTTCCTCGGTGGAGATCTTCAGCTGCGCCGCCAGGCCGTAAGCGCTCAACCCGTACGCCAGCCCGTAGGACATGGCCTTGACCCGGCGCCGCAGCTCGGCGGTGACCTCGTCGATCGGGACGGAGAACGCCCGCGACGCGACGAACGAGTGCAGGTCCTCGCCGGTTCGGAACGCCTCGATGAGGCCGTCGTCCCGCGACAGATGCGCCATGATTCGCATCTCGATCTGGCTGTAGTCGGCCGTCATCAGCTCTTCGAAGCCCTTGCCGACGACGAACGCGTCGCGGATCCGGCGCCCGGCGTCGGTGCGGATCGGGATGTTCTGCAGGTTCGGCTCGGTCGACGACAGCCGGCCCGTCGCGGCGATCGTCTGGTTGAACGTGGTGTGTATCCGGCCGTCGGAGGCCACCGAGTTCAGCAGCCCGTCCACGGTCACCTTGAGCCGGGTGGCGTCGCGGTGTGCCAGCAGATGCTGAAGGAACGGATGCCCGGTCTTGTCGAACAGTGACTGCAGCGCGTCGGCGTCGGTGGTGTAGCCGGTCTTGGTGCGCTTGGTCTTCGGCATCTCCAGCTCGTCGAACAACACCACCTGCAGCTGCTTGGGCGAGCCGAGGTTGATCTGCTTGCCGATCACCGCGTACGCGGCCTCCGCGGCGTCCCTGATCTGGTTGGCGAACTCGCTCTGCAGCTCGGACAGCTGGCCGAGGTCCACGGCGATGCCCGCGGTTTCCATTCCGGCCAGCACACGCTGCACCGGCATCTCCATGTCGCCGAGCAGCGAGGACGACTCGATGCGGGCCAACTCCTCGTCGAGCGCATCGGCGAGATCCATCACCGCGCTGGCCCGCAGGATCGACGTCTGGACCGCCTGATCATCCACGCCGTCAGCGTCATCGAGCAGCGAAAGCTGTTGCTGCTCAGGGTTATCCGCGCGCAGTTCGCGCTTCAAGTACCGCAACGACAGGTCGTCGAGCGCGAAGCTGCGCTGCCCGGGCCGGACCAGGTAGGCGGCCAGCGCGGTGTCCGACGTGACACCACGCAGCGTCCAGCCGCGGCCCTCCAGATCGTGCATCGCGAGCTTCGCCTCGTGCAGCGCCTTCGGCGCACCGGCGTCGGAGAGCCAGGATGCGAGCGCGGCCTCGTCGTCGGGATGCAGATTCGCGGTGTCGACGTAGCGGCCGTCGCCGTCGGCGGCCACGATGGCCAGCGCGGTGGCGTCCGCGTCGTACGCCAGGTGTGTCCCGATCACCGCCAAACCCGATCGGTTGCCCGTGCTGTGCTCGGCCAGCCAGGCGGCCAGCTCACCGGGTTCGAGCGCGCCGCCACGCACGTCGAATCCCTGGTCGACCTCGGGATCCGTCGACGCCAGCGTCTCGAACAGTCGCTCCCGCAGCACCCGGAACTCGAGGTCGTCGAACAGCCGGTGGATCTGGTCGCGGTCCCACGGCTGCATACGCAGCGTGTCGGGGGTCTGCGCCAGCGGCACGTCCTTGACCAGGTCGGTGAGTTCGCGGTTGAGCACGACATGCGACAGGTTCTCCCGCAGCGCGTCGCCGACCTTGCCCTTCACCGTGTCGACCTGGTCGACCAGGGCCTGCAGCGAGCCGTATTCGGCGATCCACTTGGTCGCCGTCTTCTCCCCCACGCCCGGGATGCCGGGAAGGTTGTCGCTGGGGTCACCACGCAGCGCCGCGAAGTCCGGGTACTGCTGCGGCGTGAGCCCGTACTTCTCGACGACGGCCTCCGGCGTGAACCGGGTCAGCTCGCTGACGCCCTTGCGCGGGTACAGCACCGTGACGTCATCGCTGACCAACTGCAGCGAGTCGCGGTCACCGGTGACCACCAGCACCCGGTACCCCTCGTCCTCGGCCTGCGTGGCCAGCGTGGCGATGACGTCGTCGGCCTCGAAACCGGCTTCGGCCAGCACCGTGATGCCCAGCGCGCCGAGCACCTCCTTGGTGATGTCGATCTGGCCACGGAACTCGTCGGGGGTTGCCGACCGTCCCGCCTTGTACTCGGGGTACTTCTCCAGCCGGAACGTCTGCCTCGACACGTCGAAGGCGGCGGCGATGTGGCTGGGCTGCTCGTCGCGCAGCAGGTTGATCAGCATCGCGGTGAACCCGTACACCGCGTTGGTGGTCAGGCCGCCCTGGGTCTTGAAGTTCTCCGCCGGCAGCGCGTAGAACGCCCGAAAGGCCAGCGAATTGCCGTCCAGCAGCATCAATGTCGGCTTTTCGGTCGCCTTCTCGGCCGTTGCGCTTGCGGTCACGGCCCTACTCTATGCATGCGCGCTGACACGCAATAGGCGCTAGACGGGCGCACCCTGATCCGAACTTCGACTCGGAGACTGAAACTGGAACACGTTTCAGTTTCGCCGCCGGAGTCGGTACGCTGACCGCGTGTCAGCATCCACGCAACCTGCGATCGACGGCTGGTTCGCCACCGACGGGTCCGGCGCGCCGTACCTGATCGGCGGCAAGTGCCATCAATGCGGCACCTATGTCTTCCCGCCGCGCGCGAACAACTGCCCCAACCCGGCCTGTGACGGCGACGAGCTGGCCCAGGTGCCGCTGTCGCGTCGGGGCACGCTGTGGAGCTACACCGAGAACCGGTACGCACCGCCGCCGCCGTACCCGGCGCCGGATCCCTTCGAGCCGTTCGCGGTTGCCGCGGTGCAGCTCGCCGACGAGGGGCTGATCGTGTTGGGCAAGGTCGTCGAGGGCACGCTCGCCGCAGACCTGAAGGTCGGCATGGAGATGGAGTTGACGACCATGCCGCTGTTCACCGACGACGAGGGCGTCGAGCGCGTCGTCTACGCCTGGAGGATCGCATGAGCACCGGAGCCGCAGCGGCGGCGACATCCAGCCCCGAACCCGTCTACATCCTCGGCGCGGGCATGCACCCGTGGGGCAAGTGGGGCCGCGACTTCACCGAGTACGGCGTGGTCGCCGCCCGCGCGGCGCTGGCCGAGGCCGGCCTGGACTGGCGCCAGATCCAACTGGTCGCAGGCGCCGACACCATCCGCAACGGCTACCCCGGCTTCGTGGCGGGCGCGACGTTCGCCCAGAAGCTCGGCTGGAACGGCGTTCCCGTCAGCTCGAGCTACGCGGCGTGCGCCAGCGGCTCGCAGGCCCTGCAGAGCGCGCGGGCTCAGATCCTGGCGGGATTCTGCGACGTCGCCCTGGTGATCGGTGCCGACACCACGCCGAAGGGCTTCTTCGCGCCGGTCGGCGGCGAACGCAAGAACGACCCGGACTGGCAGCGCTTCCACCTGATCGGTGCGACGAACACGGTGTACTTCGCGCTGCTGGCGCGGCGGCGGATGGACCTCTACGGCGCCACTCTCGAGGACTTCGCTGCGGTGAAGGTCAAGAACGCCAAGCACGGGCTGGACAACCCGAACGCCCGGTACCGCAAGGAGAGCTCGGTCGAGGACGTGCTGGCCAGCCCGGTGGTGTCGGATCCGCTTCGGCTGCTTGATATTTGCGCGACGTCCGACGGCGCGGCCGCGCTGATCGTTGCGAGCAAGTCGTTCACCGAGAAGCATTTGGGCTCCGTCGAGGGCGTGCCGTCGGTGCGGGCGATCAGTCTCCAAACGCCGCAGTACCCGCAGCATCTGCCCGAATTACCCGACATCGCAACCGATTCCACCGCAGCGGTGGCCGCGCCCGAGCGGGTGTTCAAGGACCAGATCCTCGACGCCGCCTACGCCGAGGCCGGCATCGGCCCGGAGGATCTCAGCCTTGCCGAGGTGTATGACCTCTCGACCGCCCTGGAACTCGACTGGTACGAGCACCTCGGGCTGTGCGAGAAGGGCGAGGCCGAGTCGCTGCTGCGCAGCGGCGCCACCACCATCGGCGGGAAGATCCCGGTGAACCCGTCCGGCGGGCTGGCCTGCTTCGGCGAGGCGATCCCCGCCCAGGCCATCGCGCAGGTCTGCGAGCTGACCTGGCAGTTGAAGGGCCAGGCCACCGGCCGCCAGGTCGAGGGCGCCAAGGTCGGTGTCACGGCCAACCAGGGCCTGTTCGGCCACGGCTCGTCGGTGATCGTCGCGCGCTGATGTCCGAGTCATTTATACGTCGAGTGTGAACGGCGAGATCGACATTGGCGTGCATCTCACTCGCACTTCTTATCGCTAACGTCGATCTCGGAGAAATCTGCCGCGAAAAGCTCGTACTTAAGTTCACATTCGGCGAGCATGTGACGCGATGACCAATATCAAAGCCGTCGAACCGCTCCCCTTCATCGATGGAATCGTCTACGGCGAAGGGCCCCGGTGGCACAACGGCCGGCTGTGGTTCAGCGACGTGCTGGCAGGCAAGGTGTGCTCCGTGGGCGAGGCCGGCGACGTCGCCGTTGAGGCCGAGGTCGCGCACGCCTCCGGACTGGGCTGGCTGCCCGACGGGACGCTCGTGGTGTCCACCCTCTTCGAGGCGAAGGTGCACCACGTCGACGCACAGGGGCAGGTGGCAGCCACATTTGACCTGAGCGAGTCCGCCCGGATGACCAACGATCTTTTTGTCGCCCCCGACGGACGTTCCTACGTCGACCTTTACGGGGCATCCCCGACCGGCATGGCGGCGAGATCGGCCTCGTCGATCCTGGCGGCGCAGTGCGGGTAGTCGCGACCGGGCTCGCACTCCCCAACGGCCTTGCCTTGCTGCCCGACGGGTCGACCCTCGTCGTCAGCGAGACGAACGGGTCTCGGCTGCTCGCGTTTCCGGCCGAGCCCGACGGCAGCCTCGGCGCGCCAAGCGTGTTCGCCGACCTCGGGGCCGAGCGCCACCCCGACGGGTTGTGCGTCGACGTCGAAGGAGGGGTGTGGGTCGGCTGCTACGACACCGGCGAGTTCCTCCGCGTCGTCGCGGGCGGCACCGTGACCCACCGCGTCGCGATCGATGGCGGATGGTCGGTCGCGCCCGCCCTCGGTGGGGTCGACGGGCGCACGCTGTACATGGTGATCGACGACACCACCCACGAGGGCCTGGTCAACGGTGAGTCGACGGGGTGGATCATGCAGGCGCGGGTGGACGTGCCGGGTTCGGGATCGCCCTGAGATGGTGGAACCATCAGATTGGACGCCCGACGCCTGCACGCTGCCGACCGCGGAACGTCCACTGCGCGTCGCCGAATTCGACCAGTTCTTCACCTCGGTGCTGCGATCGCAACGCCCGGAACCGACGCGACTGGATCTCGTTGTGCCGCGCGAAGCCGAGGCCGTCGGTCGCGATCTCGCCGATCGCGAGAGCCAGTGCTGCTCGTTCTTCACGTTCGACTTCGAACCGGTCGGCGACGACGTGGTGATGCACATCGGCGTCCCGCCGACCCAGATCGAGGTCCTCGACGCGCTCGAGGCCCGGCTGGGGCGCTAAGCCACGCCGAGGTAGGCGGCGCGAATGCTGTCGTCTTCCAACAACTCCCGCGCCTTGCCTTCCCGCGTGATCTCACCGGTCTCCAGGATGTACGCGCGGTCGGAACGGGTGAGCGCCTGCTGCGCGTTCTGCTCGACGAGCAGGACCGTGGTGCCCTGCGCGTTGATCTCGGCGATGATCTTGAAGATCTGCGATATCACCATCGGCGCCAGGCCCATCGACGGCTCGTCGAGCAGCAGCACCCGCGGACGGGCCATCAGCGCCCGGCCGATCGCCAGCATCTGCTGCTCGCCGCCGGACAGCGTGCCGCCCACCTGGTTCTTGCGTTCGGCGAGCCGCGGAAACGTCTCCAGCACCCAGTCCAGCCGCTCCTTGTGCTCGGCCTTCGACGCGAACTTGCGTCCGTAGCAACCCATTTCGAGGTTCTCGATGACGGTCATGCCGGGGAAGACACCGCGGCCCTCGGGCGCCTGGATCGAGGCCCTCGGATGACCCGGTGGTGCGCCTTGACCTTGGTGATGTCGGAGCCTTCGAACCACACCGAGCCCGACGTCAGCGGCCGCAGCCCCGAGATCGCCCGCATCGTCGTGGTCTTGCCGGCACCGTTGGAGCCCAGCAGCGTGACCAGTTCGCCCTCGCGCACCACCAGCGAGATGCCGTGCAGCGCCTCGATCCGTCCGTAGTGCACGACGATGTCGCGCACCTCGAGCACGATCGGGCGGTCGTCACTCGGCGCTCGTCATCCGGCACCCCCAGGTATGCGGCGATGACCTTCGGGTCCTCGCGGATCTCGGCGGGCAGGCCGTCGGCGATCTTGCGGCCGAACTCCAGCACGACGATGCGGTCGGTGACGCCCATGACCACCCGCATGTCGTGCTCGATGAGCAGCACCGTGTAGCCGTCGTCGCGGATCTTGCGGATCAGGTCCATCAACGCGGCCTTCTCGCTCGGGTTGAACCCGGCGGCCGGCTCGTCGAGGCACAGCAGCTTCGGCTCGGTGGCCAGCGCGCGGGCGATCTCCAGCCGGCGCTGGTCGCCGTAGGGCAGGTTCTTGGCCTTCTCCTCGCCGCGGTGTGCGATGCCGACGAAGTGCAGCAGCGCCGCGGAGCGCTCGATCGCCGACTTCTCCTCCCGGCGATGCCGCGGCGTGCGAACAAGCGCTCCCGGCACCGACGTCTGGTGCCGGGCGTCGGTGCCGACCATGACGTTCTCCAGCGCGGTCATCTCGCCGAACAGCCGGATGTTCTGGAATGTGCGGGCGATGCCCTTGCGGGTGATCTGGTGCCGCTTGATGCGGCCCAGCGGCGCGCCGTCGAAGGTCACCGAGCCGGAAGTCGGCCGGTAGACCCCGGTGATCGCGTTGAAGCAGGTGGTCTTGCCCGCGCCGTTCGGCCCGATCATGCCGAGGATCTCGCCGCGGCGGATGTCGAACGTCACCGAATCCAGCGCGGTCAGGCCGCCGAACTTGACGGTCAGATCCTTTGTCTGCAAGAGGACTTCGCCCTCGGCCGCCTGAATCTCGCGGTGGACGCCTGCCAGTTCCTCGATCGATCATCTTCCGCGCCTGGCGTCTGCGAAGTCATGCGGCCGGGCTCCTTTTCAGGAAGCTTGCGCAACAGGTCCCGCGCGGCCTTCCCGTACGCCAGCAGCTGCTGGCGGGCCGGGAACAGGCCCTCGGGCCGGAAGATCATCAGCACGACCAGCGCCAAGCCCGAAGAACAGGTACTTCAGGTCGCCCATGTTGATGCCGAGGAACTGGACGCCGAGCAGACGGTTGGGCAGGTAGACGATGATGAACGCGCCGAAGATCACGCCCAGCTTGTTGCCCTGCCCGCCGAGCACCACCGCGCACAGGAACAGCATCGAGTTGATGATGTTGAAGGTCGGCGGCGCGACGTACTGCACCTGGCCGGCGTAGAGCGCGCCGGACAGTCCGCCGATCGCCGCGCCGATCACGAACGCCCACAGCTTGAACCGGAAGGTGTTGACGCCCATCACTTCCGCGGCGTCCTCGTCCTCGCGGATCGCGACCCAGGCCCGGCCGACCCGGCTGCGTTCCAGGTTGCCGACGAGCAGCAGGATGACGACGATCAGCACCAGGCCGAGCCAGAACCACCAGGTGCCGTAGTTGGCGTCACCCGACGAGTTCCCGCTGGAGAAGACGCCGTCGGGGAGCTTCTCGCTCTGCCCCACCCGCGGGAACGCCACCTCGTTGAGGCCACGCGGGCCGTTGGTGATGTCGGCCAGGTTGTCGGCCAGCAGCCGGATGATCTCGCCGAACCCCAGCGTGACGATCGCCAGGTAGTCACCGCGCAGCCGCAGCGTCGGGAAGCCGAGGATCAGGCCGGCGAGCGCGGTGATGGCCATCGCCAGCGGCACGCAGGACAGCCACGCCCACGGTGTGCTGAAGAACCCGGTCGGACCGATCTTGTTCCACGGGCTGTCCGGGCTGGTGAGCAGCGCGACGGTGTAGGCGCCGACGGCGTAGAAGCCGACGTAGCCGAGGTCGAGCAGGCCGGCCTGGCCGACCACGACGTTGAGGCCGATCGCGATGATCGCGACCATGGCGAACTGCGCCATGGTGCCGCCGAAGCTGATGCCCGGCGTGTCCAGGAACGGCGGGGTGTACAGCGGCAGCAGCGCGAGCGCGCCGAACAGCAGCACGCCGAAGCCCCACTTCTGCACGCGGGACAGGCCGTCCCACCACTGCCGCAGGCCGTCGCCCGGCGCCAGCCGGTGCGATGCGCGATCCGCCTTCGGCTTCGTTGCTCATGCTCGTGCCTTCCCGAGGCTTTCACCGAGTATGCCGGTCGGCCGGAACAGCAGCACCAGAACCAGCAGCACGAACGCGACCACGTCGCGCCACTGGGTGCCGAAGACGGCCTGGCCGTAGTTCTCCATGATGCCGAGCAGCAGACCGCCGAGCAGCGCGCCGCGCAGGTTGCCGATGCCGCCGAGCACGGCGGCCGAGAACGCCTTGATGCCCAACAGGAATCCGCCCGAGTAGATGATCCCCTGCGGCACCTTCAGGGTGTAGAGCAGCGCCGCGGCGCCGGCGAGCAGCCCGCCGATCAGGAACGTCGTCATGATGATGCGTTCGCGCGAGACGCCCATCAGCGTCGCGGTCGTCGGATCCTGCGCGACGGCGCGGATGCCGCGGCCGAACTTCGTGCGGTTGATCGCGAAATCGGTGAGCACCGCGAAGACCAGCGCCGCCACGATGATCACGATCGTGACGTTGGAGACCGAGGCGCCGAAGATGGTGAACTGCGTCTTCGGCTGCACCAGGATGATCGGCTGCTGCGCATTGCTGCCGCCGTAGCCCTTGAGCAGCTTCGGCAGGACGAAGTGCACGAACTCCTGCAGCACGAACGACATGCCGATCGCGGTGATCAGGAACGTCAGCGACCGGGCGTTGCGTCTTCGCAGCGGCCGGTAGGCGATGAACTCGAGTCCGACCGCGGCCGAACCGGACACCAGCATCGCGAACAGCATCGCGATGCCCAGATACAGCACGGTCAGCGCGATGCCCTTGTTGTAGGCGTTGCCGCTCGGCGTGAAGCCCAGGATGATGTCGAGCGCGAAGTAGGCGCCGAACATGCCGAGCATGAAGATCTCGGAGTGGGCGAAGTTGATCAGCCGCAGCACGCCGAACACCAGGGTGTAGCCGACGGCGACCAGGGCGTAGATGGCACCCCACGAGAGGCCGTCGATCGTCAACTGCCAGAAGCCGTTTCGCAGGTTCTCCAGATTGAAGTTGATGTTGGCGGCCAGGCAGGCGTACTGGTCGACGCACTCGTGGATCATCCGGTGGCGGGCTCCTCGCGCAGGCTATCTGTAGCGAAAACGCGTCCGAGCCTTTCGGTCTCGGACGCGCCTCGCGTCAGCGACTACTGAACCTTGAAGATCCAGATCAGGTTGGTGGTGAGCTCACCCGTTGGGCGTCCACTGGTAGTTGCGGGCCACGCCCTGACCGTTGTAGTTCTTGACGAAGTCGAGCAGCGCGGGCCGGGTGATGGCGCCCGAGTCGATGCCCTTCAGCAGGATCGTGCCCAGGTCGTAGCCCTCGGCGCTGTAGGTGCCGGCATCGGCGTTGAACTTCTTCTTGTACTCGTCGGCGAACGCCCCGGTGGCCGGGCCGCACGGGCAGGACAGGATGGCGTCCTTGGCCGCTTCACCGGCCTGCTTGACGAACTGCGGGATCCTTGGTGCCGTCGGCGCTGACGAAGGTGCCTTCGAAGCCGCCGTCCTTGAGCTGCTGGACGAACGGCGCCGCCTCCGCGTAGTAGCCGCTGTAGAAGACGGCGTCCGGGCTGGCGCCCTTGACCTGGGTCACCGCGGCGGAGAAGTCCTTGTCGCCCTTCTTCACCGAGATGTTGCACGACGAGTCGGCCACCGGGCCCAGCGTGTCGCGCACCGCCGTGGCCAGGCCGAGGCCGTAGTCGGTGCTGTCGTCGACCACGCAGACCTTCTTGTAGCCCAGCGTGTTCTTCATGTAGTTCGCGACCGACGGACCCTGCACGGCGTCGTTGGCCAGGCCGCGGAAGAACGTCTTCCAGCCGTTCTCGCTGAGCGTGGGATTCGTCGCCGACGCCGTGGTCGCGACGAGGCCGGCCTGGTTGAAGACGCCGCCGGTGGCCTTCGTCTCGCCGGAGAACGCCGGGCCGACCAGGCCGATCGTGTACTGGTCGTCGACGATCTGCGGCGCGATCGCGGTCGCCTTCTGCGGGTCGCCCTCGGTGTCGAACGGCTTCAGCTGAACCTGGCAGCCCGGGTTGGCGGCGTTGTGCTTGTCGATGGCCAGCTGGACGCCGTTCTTGATGTTGATGCCGAGCGCGGCGTCGGGGCCGTTGAGCGCGCCCGCCATCGCGATCGACACCGGCGGGCAGGTGGCCTTGCCGTCACCGGCGGGATCGGCCGGCGCGGCACCCTCGGCCGCCTTGACTTCCGCTGCCGTTCTCGTCGATCTGCACCTGCTCGACGATCTTCAGGTCGGTCTGCGATGACTCCTCCTCAGGCGTGGACTGGTTGCAGCCGGCCATGCCGAGCACCACCAGTCCTGCACTACCGAGAGCAAATGCATTCCGTGCCATGCGACCGCGCACGTTTCACCTCCGGGTCAATGTTTTCATCGGCATCGACGATCCGGCTTCGATCCGCCAGGACGCCGACGCTTCGGGTAGAACATAGCCAACGCATGGCCGTGGTGCGCGTTTTCCGTGTATTGCTAGCCAGACGGCGCGGCGTCTTCGGGCGCATCGAGGGTCTCCAGCACCACCTCGGCAACCCGCTTCATGGTCGTCCGGCGATCCATCGCCGCACGCTGAATCCACTTGAACGCCTCGGGTTCGGTCATCTCCTGCTTGCTCTGGAGCAAACCCTTCGCGCGCTCGACGAGCTTGCGGGTCTCCAGCCGGTCCGACAGCGTCGCGACTTCTTGCTCCAGCGCGCTGATCTCGCTGAACCGGCTCACCGCCAGTTCGATGGCCGGAATCAGGTCGGTGATGGAGAACGGCTTGACGAGGTACGCCATGGCACCGGCGTCACGGGCCCGCTCGACCAGTTCGCGTTGGCTGAATGCGGTGAGCACGACGATCGGGGCGATGCGCTTGCTGGCGATCTCGGACGCCGCGTCGATGCCGTCGCGACGCGGCATCTTGACGTCCATGATCACCAGGTCGGGCTTGAGGCTCTCGGCCAGCTCGACGGCTTCCTGCCCGTCGCCGGCCTCGCCGACGACCTCGTAGCCTTCCTCGCGCAGCATCTCGGCCAAATCGAGCCGGATGAGTGCTTCGTCCTCGGCGACGAGAACACGGTGCGGCTTGGCATCGTCTGTCGTTGACGCCGGTCATGGGTGCCATTGTGGCGGTCGCGGGCCCGAGTCAGCGACCTCGGGGGATCCTCTATGGTGGTAGTGCCGCGCCCTCGTATCCCAACTGGCAGAGGAAACGGATTCAAAACCCGTACAGTGTGAGTTCGAATCTCACCGAGGGCACCACAAACCGCAGGTCAGAGGCTATTCCGGTCGGACGGCACCACCTTCAGAGGCGCCGATCGTCCGCAGAGCGTCCGCAGCAGTTTCAGCCGCCGCGTCGAACGCATCCGCGATCCGGCCCAGATCGTCGGGGAACAAATGCCCGTACCGGTCCAGCGTCAGCGTCGCGGTCTTGTGCCCAAGCAGCGTCTGCAGCACCTTCACATTGCACCCGGCCGCGATCGCCAGACTCGCGCAGCTGTGACGCAACTCGTGCGGCGTCAGCCCGTCCACGCCGACAGCCTGCGGCGGCCGGATCGAACACCCAGCGGACCTCACCGACGGTCAGATAGCCGCCGCGCCGCGACGGAAACACCAACTCGTCGTCGGCTCTGTCCTCTATCTCTGTGGCGATCAGCGGGGCCAGGAACTTCGGCACCGGAACGGTGCGCGCGCTGTGATTCTTCGTCGGACCCTCGACGAGTCCCATCCCGGTCACGTTCGTCACCGAGCGGCTGACCCGGATCCGCCGAGCCGCCAGGTTCACGTCACCGACGCGCAGCGCGGCGGCTTCACCGAATCTCAGCCCGCAGTAGCCGAGCACGAGCACGAGGGTCCGTAATCGTCCCGATGCGATCGCCAGCCGGTGCAGCTGCTCGTGGCTGAGGTATCGCTGCTCGACTTCCTGCTTTCGAGGTAGTTCGATCCCGTCGGCCGGATTGGCGGGCAGATGCTTCGCCTTCACCGCGTACCGGAGTATCTGGCTGACGACCTGGTGGGCTTGAATCACGCGCGACGCGCTCAGCCCTCGACCGTCGAAGCGGGTCGACCCGTTCATCGACAGCCCACTCACCCACTGTTGCAGCCCCTCGAAGCTCACATCACGCAGCGCCACATCGCCCCACCGCGGCAACACCACAGTGTCGAGCAGCGATCGATACCCGGCGACGGTCTTGGGTGCCCTGGTCGCTTTGGTCTGCATCCAACGCTGCGCCAACGCTTCGAACGTCTGCCCCGACAGTTTCGGATCGGTCCACATTCCGGTGACCTGGTCGGAAACGACGGTGTCAAGCCACTTCTGGGCGTCGATCTTGCGGGCGAACCCCTTGACGTGTTCGCGGCCGCGGTCGTCAACATAACGTGCGCGCCAACGCTTCCCCTTGCCGTGACTGGCCGACGGCCCACCGGCCGCGGTGGTCCAGCGGTCCTCGACACCGGCTCTACGATTGCGTGTCATCCGCCTTCTCCTCCTTCTGTAGTTGGGCGATCAGCATCTTGCGCGCCAGCCGCTGGAACGGCTTGGCCGCCGGCAGATTCAGCGCGTCGTGCAGCGCGTCGGCGGCGTCTGTGAGCCGGTCGCAGGCCACCTCGCAGGCCGCCGGGAAGCCCATGGTGAACGCCTTCGGTCCCGGGAACGCCGCGAGTTCGGCCAACCGGTCCCGCACCGTGGTCTCAATCGCCTCGACATGCCGCGAGGCCTGCACTACCGCGTCGAGCAGCGCGTGGGCGGCATACCGCTCGTCGTTGCGCGGGTCCGCCGACCGGCCGAGCAGCGCATCGAGCGGCACGTCGAACAGGTCGGCGATGCCCACCGCCTCAACGATCCGCACCGACCGGTCACCGGCCTCGATCTTGGCGATCGTCGTCCAGTGCATCGGAATGTCCTTGGCCGACAACCGTTTCGCCATGTCGGCCTGCGACCAGCCGCGCTGCTCACGCTCAGCGCGCAGCCGCTTGCTGAAATAGTCGTCCGTCCACTTCCAATTTCCCATAACAGTCGACTTTAGCGTTTTGCCTTAACCTGCGCAATCATCGCAGACAACACTGGTCAGGACGAGAACGACTGAAATAGCCTGAACCCCAACAGATTCCGACTCGGAAGGAGGTGAGTCCGATCGCGAGTATTGCCGATGTGTATGTCACTCTTGTACCTGAGTCCGGGCGTATAAGTGCTGCACTCAAGAAGGAGCTACTCAGCGTCGACGGCGACGTCAAGAGGGCAGCGCAGCGGTGGAGCCGAGAGATCGACCGCGAGCTCGGTAAAGCCGACGCCGAGGCCGGCCGGCTCGCGCCCGGTCATGTCAAACGCCCTGGTGGCCCGGCTGCGCGAGGGGTGACCGCGTGATCACCATGCGCCGTTCCACCCCGCCGACGCCGCCGCGACCCGACCGCACCACGCCGACGCCGATCCGGCCCGACCGGCTGACGCCGCCCACGACGCCCAAGCCGCACCGACCGACGAGAGGGCAGAACCCGGGCCACCGTGAAATTTTGAGGCATGGCATCGCGAGCCACCCACCCAAGCCAAACGAGAATCGACAGTCCGCGCTGAGCCGTCGCAGCACTGTGCTGTTGAACGCGCGGCGACGATGACCGCCGTGTCGCAGCGCGGAGAAACCGAACGGCGGCCACGACAGGCCGACTATGCGGTCTGGTGGATCAACCAGATCCGCGACGGGCGCGTGGTCGCCGTCGCACCGACCGCGGCGCCCACCAAGGAATACAACGACAGCATGAAAGCCGCCATGCCCCAGACCATCTGGGTCACCGGGTGAAACAGCTGGTACCTAGGTAAAGACGGTCTGCCGAGCTGTTCCCGTGGATCCCGGAGCGACACCGCGAGCTGCTCCGGCGGCCCGAGGTCGCCGACTTCGACGTACGGACCGCCTGACGCCGACGTGGGCCGATGGCGCCATCAACCGCTGCGGCACGAGGGCGAGGTTGGCTTCTGCTGCCGACCCCGCGCACTAGGCGTGGACGATTTCTCCGCAACCACAATGATATTCGATCGTTACGCCGTCGCATCCGATGATTTCACAAACCAGCAATAAGCTGTAAGCGATCCGACGCCCGGCCGTCGTCCGCCTGAGCACACAGGCCAGTCGAAAGGTTCGAGTTGCTAAAATTCACACGAGCAGCGGGGGCTGTGGTTGCCGTCGCCGGTGTCCTCACGTTCTCAGCACCGCCCACTTCCGTTGCGGCCCCACCTGATTCATTCATCGTCGTATACAAGGACAATATCGACGTACCGGCGAAGACGGCGGACCTCGAACGACGCCACGGATTCAAGAGCGATTTCAAGTACCAGCACGCGATCAAGGGCTTCGCGGGAAGACTTCCGCGCCCTATCCGCGAAAAGATTGCAAAGGACCCCGACGTCGCATTCATCAGCCCGGACGGCGACGCCCACGCGATCGGCCTCGACCAGCCCGCCCCTAACGAAACCGTGCCGACCGGCGCACTCAGGATCGAAACCGCCACGACCACACCGTGTCCCGGGCAACTTCAAGGGCCCTGCGCTCACACGCCAAGTGGCGTTAGCGTGGCAGTGATCGACACCGGCGTGGCCCTTACCCATCCGGATCTCAACGTGGTCCACGGAACGAGCTGCGTTAGAGGCAACCCGAAGGCCAATGACGACAACGGCCACGGCACGCACGTCGCCGGTACTATCGCCGCTAAGAACAACGGCAGCGGAGTAATCGGTGTCGCGCCGGGAACAACCATATACGCGGTCAAGGTTCTCGACCGAAATGGAAGTGGTACTTGGTCGCAGGTCATCTGCGGAATCGATTGGGTCACCGCGAATTCCAAATGGCGGAACATCAAGGTCGCAAACCTCAGCCTCAGCGGCACGGGCGGAATCACGACGTGTTATAACGACGCTTTGCATTTCGCGATCTGTCGGTCGTCGCGGAATAATGATATTACGGGATATAAAGGCGTGACCTACACGGTCGCGGCGGGCAACAGCGGCACCGACTTCGCAACTGCCGTCCCGGCGAATTTCCCAGAGGTTCTGACGGTTACCGCCATGTCCGACAACGACGGCAAGGGCGGCGGCACCGGAGGACCCCCCACGTGCAGGGCCGGTGAATCCGACGACAAGTACGCGATATTCTCGAGCTTTGCGGTGAGCGATACCGATAAGGACCACACGATCGCCGCGCCGGGTGTCTGCATCCGGTCGGACTGGTACAACGGCGGCGACAACACGATTTCGGGAACGAGCATGGCGGCACCGCATGTGGCCGGCGCTGTTGCGTTGTGCATCAACAGCGGCGGTGCCGGCGGTCCGTGTGCGGGCCGCGCGCCGGCTGACATCATCACGCGGATGAGGGATGACGCTAAGGCTCGCTCGGCCGACTACGGTTTTGTTGGCGACCCGAGCCAGCCCGTCCCCAACCGCTATTACGGCTACCTCGTGAGCGGCCGCTCGTACTGACTGCGACACTGGTAGTACTTTGTTAGATCGTTGTGTCGCAACGGTTTTCGGAGTGGCCTCTGGGAGAATCGGGACGTGGCTGCAGCAGGTCTCGCACGTGTCGATGAGCAGTTGGAATCCGTTGTCGGCGAGGTGCTCTCATCGTTGGAGCGCAAGGATCGGCATGCGACGGCGGGGCTGTATGCGCGCGGACTGATGCTCGACGGCCGCCGCAAGTCGATGTACTAGGTTCGGGAGTCGGACTTCGCATGCACAGTGGGGGTTAACATGAGCGGTCGCGGCGTAAGCCCCGCCTTCTGGGCTGCACGAGCCTTAGGAAGCTCGGCGTCGCGACCGTCACCACACACAGCGCATTCATCAACTGATTTGACTTGTAACAACGCACCAGTCAAATCGGGCAAGCGGCCGAGCAAGGTGGCGTCAGCCCGATCATGCGTGGGCTCGGCTGCTCGATCGGCACCGTGCACCGCGCGATCACACTGCACCCGCGTCGCTGCGACTGCTCAGCGACTGACAGCCTCTCCGACCCGGGCCGAGCGGCCACTGGCCGTCGTCACCACACCATGGGAGTGTCGAGGCATGAGCACTTGGGGAACTCGCGCCGGTCGGACACAGCCGCACCAGCGCGCACGCATCCTTGCGCGCGACGTGGTGTGTCAACTGGGGTATCAGGGTTGCGAGTACCGCGCCGTCGAGGTTGCCCACATCCTTCCGCTGTCGGTGCTCGGACCCGATCACCCGATGCTCAACGACGACTCGAACCTGGCCGGCGCGTGTCACAGCTGTCATGCGCGCAAGACCGAGGCAGAGAAGCTGGCAGGCATCAAGGCATCCAACGCGCGGCGGAAAGCACGACGACACTTGCCACAGGCGCCGCACCCCGGCGAGATGCGCTGACCCAACCTGGGGGAGGTCTCCGACCTGCGCCGATCCCTCGCCCGACCGGCATACCTGAGCCGCCAGCGAGGATTGCATCCCGCAGAAAACGGGGTTGCTGGGCATACGATTAGGGTCATGAGTAACACCAAAACGGCCGGTCAACGGCTGGTGGCTCTGCTCGATACCGGCTTGCCGTCCGGCATCGTGTGGAAGGCGTCCGAGAAGGCGACACTGGCACTTATCTCTGACACCGCCGACCGGGTCGAAGTGCTCAAGACGCTGCTGGCCGCCGAGGTCAAGAGCATTGAGTGTTCGACCCACAGGTGCGCCGAGCTGGCCGGCGAGATCCGGCAGGCGCAGACCTCGATCGCGAAGATGATCGCGTCGCTCGACCCCGAGATGACCACGGTCGCGAAGTCGGTCAGACATCAGAACGCGGCGCACACGCGATGGTCGGGAGCTGGGCTAGGTGGGCGTTAGGGAAGGAGTCCCAGACGCTGAACCGGAGCTGCGGGACTATCTCATCGCGCACTTCTGTGATCGGCGGCAGACCTACGTCAATACCGCGCGAAGAGGATCAGACGAGGAACTCGAACGCTACGTCCGCGCGGAATGGACACCGCTGATCGACGCTCTGCTGGACGGAAAAGCGATCAAGATCTCACGATTCCAACTGCCGGAGGATCATCCGCAGGCACCGCCGGACGGTGGACATCCAACCGACCCTCTCGTCTTCGGGGCAGACGACGTCCTGCGGTCCGCGTAATCGATATCTCGATCGGAAGGGAAACCATTCGGCGAATTCCGGCGCATTTCACCGTCGGCTCCCGTTAGGGTGCGCACAGGCACCTGACAGCCCGTCTTATCCGTCCGTGCATTTTCTTCTGGCCCGGACGGGGATAGGCTTGCTTGGACCCTCTTGAAATCACCAGGAGTGCCCCATGCCCGAACGAGTCGCACATATCCTCGCCGACTACGCGAATGAAGTACGCAAACTCGCCTACACCCTGCCCAGCGGCGTCGCCGAAACCGAGGCCATTCGCCTCTCTAAACAAATGGCCAACGACGCCGACCTGTGGCTCAGCGGAAGTCCCGCCGCACGCAGCCACCTGCCGTCCGCCAGCCCGTCCCTCTGAAACACCTTGCTGCGCTGGGGCGACCCGGCCCGGGGATCTACCGGGCGGTACCCGCTGCGGCAAAACCCCTCGGAGGGGTGAAAATTTTCCGAGAAATCGGGCCTAAGTATAACGCGGGGCCAGGGACCCCAGTGTGGCCGGTGAGTAAGTGGGATTCCCGGCCAGCCGGATCGTCGGGTCATGTGTTCCAGTGTGGCGCTGGGTGCGCTGACACCGCAGCCGCATCATTCTTCAGCGGGGAACGGATTCCGTGTTGCCATAGCACGGCGGTTCCCCAAAGACCTCGTCACTTGGTCCTTCGTTGCGGTTGGCCCTTCAACGGGCGAGCAGGGATCCGAATACTTGGTCGGCGAGGGCGATGGCGTCGGCCTGTCCGACTATGAACCCGTCGAGTTCGGGGTGGTTGTCGAGGTGGGACTGTGCGTGTTGGGGGTCGGTGTGGAAGGTGATCGACCGGCACGCTGTATTCGCCAGGGTTCCGCAGCAGTCGGTGTGGCCGATGACGACGACGGCGGTGGCGGGTTGCCACGTCCAATCGTCGCCGCGACGTTGGATGCGGATCGGTGTCCCGGTGTCAGGGTCGGCGGAGTCGATGACGCCGTCCGTGCCGGTCATCAACGGGATGCCGAGCGCGTCGATTGCGCACATTGCTGCGACGGGGCGGTGGCCGCTGAGCTGCACGGTGTGGCCGGTGACCCGGCGTGAGAAGGGGTAGGCGATGTCAATCTGCCCGTCGGGTGCAGCGTGGACGAGGTCGGCGCTCGCAAGCCGGTGCAGCGCGTCGTGTAGTTCTACGCCGAGCGCGGCAGCGATCGGGTGCAGGTCGTCACGGTGGACCTGGCCGCTGTCACGGAAGCCGCGCAGCACCGCTCGGTGGAGTTCGCGGATCGCGGGCGGAAGCTGCTCGGCGGAGGCGGCGACCGACAGACGGGTGCCGGACTGGTCAGGCATCGGTACTCCGTTGAATGACGAGGGTTGGACCTGCTGCGGCGCGTGAACGCGTAATGCGTCGAGAATGTGTTGCGGTGTGGGGAGGTCGAGTCGGCACGCGTCACCGCTCGGCGCTTCGGCATCGGGACGCATCACGTCGACGCCGTCGATGAGGACCGTCGGTGAGGGGTAACGACCGACGCGGTCGATGATCGCAACGTCGATGCCAAGGCTGGCTAGGCAGTCGGTGAGGATTTTTCTAGTGGCATCTGCGTTGGGACATCCCGGCGACGTGAGTAATTCGATACGCATTGACGCTCACTCCTGGGGTGGACCGCGTTGTGGCGGCAGTATTCGTGGTGCGTCATACATTGTCCTCCGGGTCCGCCGCACGCGTCGGTACGCGCAGCCCCAAGCCCCCACGGCGGCCATACACCAAAGTGCCATATTTGATATTCGGCCAAGACAGCACACCGGATCGTCGGGGCATGTGTTCCAGTGTGGCCGGTGGAAGTGCGGTTCCCGGCCCCCGGTGCCGACGGCGGCGTGGCGTCTATTTGTTCCGGTGTTGCCGGTGAGGAGATGCGGTTCCCGGCTCGGGCGTGGCCGGTGAGTAGGCCCCGTCCGCAGACCGTCCGCAGCAGTTTCAGCAACACCCATTGCTAGCCAACACAACCAACGCTGTGACCTGCAGGTTCCCCAAACCGCCAACACAGCTTGATCTAACAAACGCCACATTAGGCGGATTCAAAACCCGTACAGTGTGAGTTCGAATCTCACCGAGGGCACTTAATCTGTATGGTAATATTGCCTGATAGAGCAGGTTTTAGGGTTTGCTAGACCGCCCCGTTTTGGCCCCGTGCCCACATTTTGCCCACAGTTTCATCTAACTTGTCGGCCACTCCAGTGAGATCGTCGTCGAACAGATCGGCGTACACGTCCAGCGTCATGGCCGCCGAGGCGTGTTGGATATACGGGTGATCTGCGGCGGGTCGATCATCCTGGCGTGGGTCGGTTGACCAACGAGCCAGGAGACCCGCATGCAGCAGTTCATGCCGTGCCTGATCCGTCATCATCGTGGGGCGGAGCTGGTCGCGATCACCCTCGGGCATCCGCTGCTGGATGACTACCTGGCTTTCGTTGCGGCGCGAGCTCGGGTCAACACCTTTTTGGCGGTGGCGTCGGATTTGAAGATCTTCTTCGATGTGGTTGCCAAGGAACCGGCCCAGGTGAACGCCGCAGATGTGTTCGCGTTCTTGGCCTTTCAACGCAGTCCCCGCCGGGGCGAGCGGGTGGTGCGTCTGGAGGACGCGGAGCCGGGGTTGGCGGCGCGCACGATCGCCCGCCGGTTGTCGAGTGTGCGTGGCCTGTACGCCTACCTCGCGGCCCGGGGTGACACCGGCGTGAGCCGCAACCCGGTTCCGACCAGCCTGGCCGCCCGCCGCCCTGGTGCTCGGCGCGGGAAGGGCGGGGTGCCGTTGATCCGCACCCCGCGGACGCTGCCGCGGGTGCTGGCGCCGAGCGAGGTCGACGCGCTGCGGGCGGCGCTGCGCACGCACCGCGACCGGGCCATGGTCGAGGCGATGCTGCTGGGTGGTCTGCGACGCTGCGAGGTACTGGGCCTGCGTTTCGACGACGTCAATGCCGGTGAGCGGCGGGTGTTCGTGGCCGAAGGCAAGGGCGGTCGGCAGCGGATGGTGCCGGTATCGGCGCGGTTTTTCGCCTCGCTCGGGGACTATCTGGATCAGGAGCGGCCGCTGGCGTCGACCGATCGGGTGTTCGTGGTGTTGAAGGGACCGCGGCGCGGTGAGCCGTTGTCTGCGGCGGGCCTGGACGAGATCCTCGACGGTGCGCGCGGCCGCGCCGGGCTGACCCAGGCGACGTGCCATCAACTGCGGCACACCTGTTTCACCCGGCTGCGGGAGGCCGGGATGGCACTGGAGGCCATCCAAGCCCAGGCCGGTCACGCCTCGATCGACTCCACCCGCATCTACCTGCACCTGGCCAACGACTGGTTGGAACGGGAGTACCTGCGAACCGCGGAAGCGATCGAGGCGCAGACCGCGCCACACGCCGAAGGGAACACGCGATGAGCGGCTCACCGGTGCGCCGCGCCGACGTCGAAGAGCTGGTCGCCGCCTGGATCGGGCCGACCTGGCCGCGGCGGGTATGTTCGCCGCGCACCCGGTGACCTCGGTGGCCCGCACATTCCTCACCCGCGTCGGCGTCGACGGGTGGGCCCGATCTGCCGCTGGCGCAGCAGTGCGCGCTGCCACTCAAGGACCGCCGAGTCGTTGGCTGGCTGATCGTGACCGGACGGGTCCGGCCGAGCCCGGACTATCTGGTGGCGTGCCGGCGCTATCTCGGCGAGGTCTGCTCCGCCCACCACCACCGGACATTCCACGCCCGGTTCAGCGCGCGCTCCACCGAGCTCGGGTTCGACCGTGTCGTGACCCGCCTGCAGTGGTCGGCGCTGGTCAAGGTGGCCGCGCTGGCCGGGCTGACTCCCGAGCGGCTGACCCAGCCGGTGATCGACGCGCAGCGA
>CAVUPN010000013.1:0-19622 GCA_963743225.1 uncultured Actinomycetota bacterium
ACATAACTAGAATCACCCCCCACAATTGCGTGGGGGGTGATTCTATATTCGGAAGCGATTTTCATTGGGAATAGCCAATTTTCGTCCCGAAACGATTCAGGGTAGAAAGGCATACGTGGCGCAGGACAGGCAGGGCGGCAGCGACGAACGGCGTCCCCGTGGTTCCTCGAGTAACGAACCACGTCAGCGGACGGCGCCGCGCGCCTCGGGGCCCAACCGCGCTCGCCGCGCTCAGCCCGAATCCGCGCCGGAGGCATCGGCCGAGCAGGCCGGCCCGACGCTGTCGCCGGAGATCGAAGCCCGACAGCTCTCCCCGGAAATCCGTCGCGAACTCACCACCTTGGACCGCAATACCGCTGACTTTGTCGCGCGCCATCTGGTCGCGGCCGGTGAACTCTTCGACGACGATCCCGCGGCGGCCCTCGAGCATGCCCGGGCCGCCAGGGCCCGCTCCGGACGGATCGCGGCCGTCCGCGAAGCGGTCGGAATCGCCGCGTACCGCTGCGGTGACTGGGCACAAGCACTCGCCGAGCTGCGGGCCGCCCGCCGGCTGGGCAGCAAGTCCCCGCTGTTGGCGCTGATCGCCGACTGCGAGCGCGGTATCGGCCGTCCCGAGCGTGCGATCGAATTGGCCCGCAGTCCCGAGGCCGCCCAGCTCACCGGCGACGACGCCGACGAGCTGCGCATCGTCGTGGCCGGCGCTCGGTCCGATCTGGGTCAGCAGGACCAGGCCCTCGCGATCCTGTCCACGCCGCAACTTGATCCGACGCGGAGCGGACAGACGGCCGCCCGCCTGTTCTACGCCTACGCTGAAGCGCTGCTCGCACTCGACCGGAAGGAAGAAGCCCTGCAGTGGTTCATCAACGCCGCCGCCGCGGACGTCGAGGGCGTGACCGATGCCGAAGAGCGGATCACGGAGCTCGGCTGACGTGACGACCCTTGCGCAAGAACACGATTGCTTGCTTCTTGACCTCGACGGCACGGTTTTCCGCGGCCACGAACCCACGACGGGCGCCGTCGACACGCTGGCGGCCCTCACCGCCCGCACGTTGTACGTGACCAACAACGCCTCGCGCGGACCCAGTGAGGTTGCGCAGCACTTGCGCGCCATGGGCTTCACCGCCGCGCCCGACGACGTCGTCACCAGTGCCCAGAGCGCCGCCCACCTGCTGGCCGAGCGGCTGCCTGCGGGGGCACCCGTGCTCATCGTCGGCACCAAAGCACTGGCCGCCGAGATCACCAACGTCGGGCTCAAGCCCGTCCGGTCGTGGGTCGACGACCCCGTCGCCGTCGTCCAGGGCCATTCACCCGAAACCGCATGGCCCGACCTGGCCGAGGCAGCCCTGGCGATCAGGGGCGGTGCGCTGTGGGTCGCGGCGAACGTCGACCGCACTCTGCCTTCCGAACGGGGCCTGCTACCCGGAAACGGCTCGATGGTCGCGGCCTTGCAGGCGGCTACCGACCGCGAGCCGACGGTCGCAGGCAAGCCAAAGGCGACCCTGCTGACAGATGCGTTGTCCCGCGGCAACTTTCGCAATCCGCTGGTTGTGGGTGATCGGCTCGACACCGACATCGCGGGCGCCAATGCCGCAGGCCTGCCGAGTTTGTTGGTGCTCAGCGGAGTCAGCACCGCCCGCGAAACCGTGCGCGCTGTCATCGGCGAGCGGCCCAACTACATCGCCGCGGACCTTCGCTCGCTGTATGACCGCGCCGACCTCCTCCGGGTGGGACCGCACCAGGCCTGGCGCATTGAGATCGGCGAGGCCGCGGTGACCGTCCACAACACCGGCAGTGAGCCGAGGGACTCGCTGACGGTGGTGCGGGCAACCGCGAACGCGGTGTGGAACTCGAACCTCAGCGGCCAGCCGTTCGCGATCGTCGCAGGCGACTACATCGCCCGAAAGGCACTGGAGCGGTGGTCCCTGCTGACGTCGCCCGATCGACTAGCGTGAACACCGATATGAGTACCGAACCTGACGAGATCCGCGCCCGGATCGCGGCGTTGCTCGGCGACCTGCCCGACGTCGAAGGGATCGACGCCGCCGACGTTGACATCGACGGCCTCGCCGCGAAGTTGGAGGAGGCGCACGACCTGTTGGTGTACGCGCTGGAGTCGGTCGAGAAGGGTCCAGCTCCCACAGAGACGCCGGACGGGTGAGCGCAGGTGACGCGGCGCGCTCGTGTTGACGCCGAGCTGGTGCGGCGCGGGTTGGCGCGCTCGCGGCAGCAGGCCGCGGAACTGATCGGCGCGGGCCGGGTCAGCATCGACGGGATGCCCGCGGCCAAGCCCGCGACCGCGATCGCGCTGAGCGCCACGCTGCGGGTCGACGCGGCCGACGAACGCTCATGGGTGTCCCGCGGCGCCCACAAGCTCATCGGCGCGCTCGATGCCTTCGGCATCTCGGTAGCCGATGCGCGCTGCCTGGACGCCGGCGCGTCGACCGGCGGATTCACCGAGGTGCTGCTGGATCGCGGTGCCCGCGAGGTGGTCGCCGTCGACGTCGGATACGGGCAGCTCGCGTGGACGCTGCGGTCGGACGCGCGGGTGACGGTTTTGGAACGCACGAACGTGCGTGAGCTGACGCAGGCAGCCATCGGCGGGCCCGTAGACCTCGTGGTCGCCGATCTGTCCTTCATCTCGCTCTCGACGGTGTTGCCCGCACTCGTTTCGTGCGCGTCGGACGACGCCGATATCGTTCCCATGGTGAAACCACAGTTCGAGGTCGGCAAGGATCGTGTCGGCGCCGGCGGGGTCGTGTCCGACCCGCAGCTGCGCGCAGGCGCCGTTCTCGCCGTCGCCGGCCGGGCCGCCGAATTGAACTGGCATACCGTCGGCGTCACCGCCAGCCCGCTGCCCGGCCCGTCGGGGAACGTCGAATACTTCCTGCACCTGCGCACCCGGTTCGATCATCTGTTGACGGGTGAGGAACTCGAGCGGGCCGTGCAGCTCGCCGTCGTCGAGGGGCCCCAGTGACGGCTGAACGCACGATCCTGTTGGTGGTGCACACCGGACGCGACGAGGCCACCGAGACCGCGCGCAGGGTGGAAAAGGTGTCGGCGACAACGGCATTGGTCTGCGCGTGCTGTCCGCGGAGGCGGTCGACCGCGGGCCGGTGCACCTGGCGCCCGACGACATGCGCGCCCTCGGCATCGATATCGAGGTCGTCGACGCCGACGAACGTGCGGCCGAAGGCTGCGAGCTTGTCCTCGTTCTCGGCGGTGACGGGACCTTCCTGCGCGCAGCAGAGCTTGCCCGTAATGTCGAGATCCCGGTGCTGGGCGTCAATCTGGGCCGCATCGGATTCCTCGCCGAAGCCGAAGCGGATTCAATCGACAAGGTCCTCGACCATGTCGTACGGCGCGACTACCGCGTCGAGGAACGCATGACACTGGACGTCGTCGTGCGCGCCGAGGGTCGGATCATCGACCGCGGATGGGCGCTCAACGAAGCCAGCCTGGAGAAGGGCCCGCGACTCGGTGTTCTTGGCGCGGTGCTCGAGGTGGACGGCCGCCCGGTTTCGTCATTCGGCTGCGACGGCGTGCTGGTAGCGACGCCGACCGGCTCCACGGCGTGGGCGTTCTCGGCAGGCGGGCCGATTGTTTGGCCGGATCTGGAAGCGATCCTCGTCGTGCCCAACAATGCCCACGCCCTGTTCGCGCGGCCGATGGTCACCAGTCCCAACGCCGCCATCGCGATCGAGATCGAGGCGGACGGCCGTGACGCACTGGTGTTTTGCGACGGTCGTCGACAGATGGTGGTGCCCGCCGGTGGGCGACTTGAGGTGACGCGCTGCGGTACGCCGTTGAAATGGGTGCGGCTCGACAGTGCCCCGTTCACCGACCGCCTGGTGCGTAAGTTCCGGCTGCCGGTCACGGGTTGGCGCGGACAGTAGTGCTCTCCGAGATCCGCATCGAGTCGCTGGGCGCGATCAGCACCGCGACCGCGGAGTTCGATCGCGGACTGACCGTGCTGACCGGCGAGACCGGCACCGGAAAGACGATGGTGGTCACCGGTCTGCATCTGCTCGGCGGTGCGCGTGCCGACGCCACCCGGATACGGTCGGGTGCCGGCCGCGCGGTTGTCGAAGGACGTTTCAGCACAGGCGAGCTCGGCGACGGGGTGGCAGCTCAGGTCGACGAGATTCTCGAGGCGTCGGGAGCCGATCGCGACGAAGACGGCAGTGTCATCGCGGCGCGATCGGTCAGCCGCGACGGCCCGTCCCGGGCGTACCTCGGCGGCCGCAGCGTGCCCGCGAAGTCGTTGAGTACGTTCACAACCGAGCTGCTCACCCTGCACGGGCAGAACGACCAGTTGCGCCTGATGCGCGGCGACGAACAGCGTGCCGCGCTGGACCGCTTCGCCGACACCCCTTCGTTGTTGCAGCGCTACCGCACCATCCGTGAGACCTGGCAGGCCGCCCGGCGCGATCTGGTCGACAGGACCCAGCGGGCAAGGGAATTAGCGCAGGAGGCCGACCGACTCAAGTTCGGTCTCGGCGAGATAGACGCGGTCGATCCGCAGCCCGGCGAGGACGTCGCACTTGTCGAGGACATCCGGCGGTTGTCCGAACTCGACGCGTTGCGGGAGGCCGCCCAGACCGCTCGCTCCGCGTTGTCCGGTGCGCTCGACGATGCCGCCGACGCCGACGCGACATCGGCGGCTGACGGAGTCGGGCAGGCGAAGTCAGCACTGGAGGCCACCGACGACAATGCGTTGCGGGCGTTGGGGGAGCGGCTTGCAGAGGCGGTGGCCGTCATCGGCGACGTGTCAACCGAGCTCGGCCACTATCTGACCGAACTGCCCAGCGATGCAAGCACTTTGGAGACCAAGCTGGCGAGACAGGGCGAACTGCGGCTGCTGATCCGCAAGTACGCCGCCGACATCGACAGTGTCCTGGCGTGGGCCCGTGAGTCGCGCGAGAGGCTCGCACAGCTGGACGTGTCCGAGGAGACGCTCGCCGGGCTAGAGCGCCAGGTCGCCGAGCTGGAGACCCAACTCGGCGCCGCTGCAACCGAACTCAGCAAGGCGCGGGCGAAGGCGGCCAAGGGCCTCGCCAAGGCGGTGACAGCCGAGCTGTCCGGGCTGGCGATGACTGACGCCGAGTTCACCGTCTCGGTGTCACCGCTGACCGTTCGAGGCGACGACTCGGCACCGATCACGTTGCCGTCGGGTGCGACTGTGCACGCGGGATCCGACGGCGCCGACGCCGTGGAGTTCGGTTTTTCCGCGCATCGCGGGACCGACGTGCTGCCGCTGAACAAGAGCGCATCCGGCGGAGAACTGTCGCGTGTGATGCTCGCGCTCGAGGTCGTCCTCGCCGCGTCCGCCGAAGGCACCACGATGGTTTTCGACGAGGTCGACGCCGGCGTCGGCGGGCGCGCCGCGGTACAGATCGGGCGTCGCTTAGCGCGGCTGGCGCGCACCCACCAAGTCATCGTCGTCACGCATCTGCCCCAAGTAGCCGCCTACGCCGACATCCACCTCGTCGTCGACAGCGCCGGCCGAAACCGGGCCAGCGGGGTGCGTCGACTCGACGATGACGATCGGGTCGCCGAGCTCGCCCGCATGCTGGCCGGACTGGGCGATTCGGACAGCGGACGCGCCCATGCCCGAGAGCTGCTCAGCGCGGCGCAAGGCGACCGCGCACAGGTCTCATAACCTGTGGCAGATGTGACAAAAGTGAACTTCTGAGGCTGATGTTACGGCGCGCCTCCACCTTTACTTGAGGGTTCACCGACAGAATCGCCCCATGAAGATGTCAGCGCTGCTATCCCGTACTGCCAGCTCACGGCCGGGCATTGTCGGCACAGCCCGTGTGGACCGCGACATCGATCGGCTGCTGCGGCGAGTGGGACCCGGGGACATCGTGGTGATCGACGCGCTGGATCTCGACCGCATCACAGCGGATGCGCTGGTCGAGGCGGATATCGCCGCGGTGGTCAATGCGTCGCCGTCGATCTCCGGCCGGTACCCCAATCTCGGGCCCGAGGTGCTGGTGAACAACGGCGTCACCCTGATCGACGAGACCGGCCCGGAGGTGTTCAAACGCGTCAAGGACGGAGCCCGGGTCCGGCTGTACGAAGGCGGCGTGTATGCCGGTGACCGCAGGCTGGTCCACGGCACCGAGCGGACCGACCACGAGATCCTCGAGTTGATGCACGAGGCCAAGAGTGGCCTTGTCGCTCACCTGGAGGCATTCGCCGGCAACACCATCGAATTCATCCGCAGTGAAAGCCCCCTGCTCATCGACGGCATCGGCATCCCCGACATCGACGTCGACCTCAATCGCCGCCACGTCGTGATCGTGGCCGAAGAACCCGACGCCGCCTCCGACCTGAAGGCCCTCAAACCCTTCATCAAGGAGTACCAACCGGTGCTGATCGGCGTCGGCAGCGGCGCGGACGTGCTGCGCAAGGGCGGGTACCGGCCTCAGCTCATCGTCGGCGATCCGGAGCGAATCAGCGCCGAGGTTCTGCAATGCGGCGCGCAGGTGGTACTGCCCGCCGACGCCGACGGGCATGCCGCAGGACTCGAGCGCATCCAAGACCTCGGAGTCGGGGCGATGACGTTCCCGGCGGCGGGATCGGCCGCCGACCTTGCGCTGCTGCTGGCCGACCACCACGGGGCCTCGCTGATCGTCACCGCCGGCCACACCGCAAGCATCGAAGAGTTCTTCGATCGCTCCCGCCAGCAGAGCAACCCGTCGACCTTCCTCACCCGGCTCAAGGTCGGCGAGAAGTTGGTGGACTCCAAAGCCGTTGCGACCCTGTACCGAAGTCGAGTTTCCGGAGGCGCCATCGCCATGCTGGTGCTGGCCATGTTGGTCGCCGTCATCGTCGCGCTGTGGGTATCGCGCGCCGACGGCGCGCTGCTCGACTGGGTCGTCGAATACTGGAACCGTTTCTCATTCTGGGCTCAGGGCTGGATCAGCTAGGGAGTGGCCCGGTGATATCTCTACGCACCCACGCGATTTCGCTGGCCGCAGTCTTTCTCGCCCTTGCCATCGGGGTGGCGCTGGGCTCTGGGCTGCTGTCCAATACCGTCCTGTCCGGCCTGCGTGACGACAAGAACGAGCTGCAGAACCAGATCGACACGCTGATCGACGAGAAGAATGCTTTCAACGAAAAGCTGAGTGCAGCAGGGGAATTCGATGCGCAGATGTCTCCGCGAATCCTGCGCGACACCATGTCGGACAAGTCTGTCGTGGTGTTCCGCACCCCCGACGCGCAGGACGACGACGTCGAAGCACTTTCCCGGATGGTGCAGCAGGCCGGCGGGACGGTGACCGGGACGGTGTCGCTGACCGAAGAGTTCGTCGACGCCAACTCCGCGGAGAAGCTGCTTTCGGTGGTGAACTCGCCGATCGTGCCCGCCGGGGCCCAGTTGAGCACCAAGTCGGTGGATCAAGGTTCGCAGGCCGGCGACCTGTTGGGCATCACCCTGCTGATCAACAAAAATCCCGCCGTACCCGCAGTCAACGACCAGCAGCGAGACACCGTGCTGGCCGCGCTGCGCGACACCGGGTTCATCACGTATGGAACTGAACGAATCGGCGCGGCCGACACCGCCCTGGTCGTCACCGGCGGCGGCCTCGGCGACGATGGGGGGAACAAAGGCGCGACGGTCGCCCGTTTCGCTGCCGGCCTGGCTCCACACGGGGCCGGCACCGTCATCGGGGGCCGAGACGGCGCCGCCTCCGGGACCGCGGCGGTGGCCGTGACAAGGTCCGATGCCGGGCTGACTGCCGCGGTGACCACGGTCGACGACATCGACGCCGAATCCGGGCGGATCACCACGGTGTTGGCCCTGCAGGACCTGATCAGCGGCGGACGGCCCGGCCAGTACGGCGTCGGCCAGGGTGCGACGTCGGTAACAATCCCGCAATAGCCATGCCCCGGCGCGTCAGCGACGGCTTGTCGGGGTCGGTGTTAGGGTGGGGTTCCGTGGGTCGGCAGGCCCCAAGCTAGGAATCGCCTAGAAAAGTAAGCCCTGCCCGTCGTCACGGAGGTTGCTCTTGCCAGCGTTACGCAAGCACCCGCAATCCGCCACCAAGCACCTCTTCGTCACCGGCGGCGTGGTTTCTTCGCTCGGTAAGGGTCTCACCGCGTCGAGCCTCGGACAGTTGCTGACCGCGCGGGGCCTGCAGGTCACCATGCAGAAACTCGACCCGTACCTCAATGTCGATCCGGGCACCATGAACCCGTTCCAGCATGGCGAGGTGTTCGTCACCGAGGATGGCGCCGAGACCGATCTCGACGTCGGCCACTACGAGCGTTTTCTTGACCGCAACCTCTCCGGCTCGGCGAATGTGACTACCGGACAGGTGTATTCGTCGGTCATCGCCAAGGAACGCCGCGGCGAGTACCTCGGCGATACCGTTCAGGTCATCCCGCACATCACCGACGAGATCAAGGCCCGCATCCTGGCGATGGGTCACCCCGATGAGGATGGTCGACGGCCCGACATCGTGATCACGGAGATCGGTGGCACCGTAGGCGATATCGAGTCTCTTCCGTTCCTGGAGGCCGCGCGACAGGTGCGCCACGAGGTCGGCCGCGAGAACTGCTTCTTCCTGCACTGCTCGCTGGTGCCCTACATGGCACCGTCGGGTGAGCTCAAGACCAAACCGACCCAGCACTCGGTGGCCGCGCTGCGCAGCATCGGTATCACCCCCGACGCGCTGATCTTGCGTTGCGACCGCGACGTGCCCGAACCGCTGAAGAACAAGATCGCCCTGATGTGCGACGTCGACATCGACGGGGTGATCTCCACCCCGGACGCGCCATCGATCTACGACATCCCCAAGGTGCTGCACCGCGAGGAACTCGACGCGTATGTGGTGCGGCGGCTGAATCTGCCCTTCCGCGACGTCGACTGGACGGGGTGGAACGATCTGCTGCAGCGGGTACATGAGCCTCACGAGACTGTGCGAATCGCGCTGGTGGGCAAGTACATCGACCTCTCCGATGCATACCTGTCGGTGGCCGAAGCCCTGCGTGCCGGCGGCTTCAAGCACCGCGCCAAGGTCGAGATGCGGTGGGTGGCCTCCGATGACTGCGAAACGGAAAGCGGCGCCGCAGCGGTGCTCAACGACGTGCACGCCGTGTTGATTCCCGGCGGCTTCGGGATCCGGGGTATCGAGGGCAAGATCGGCGCGATCCGCTATGCACACAAACGCGGGTTGCCGGTGCTCGGTCTCTGCCTCGGTTTGCAGTGCATCGTCATCGAGGCGGCCCGGTCGGTGGGGCTCACCGAGGCGAATTCCGCGGAGTTCGATCCGAGCACTCCTGATCCGGTGATCTCCACGATGGCCGACCAGCGCGATGCGGTGGCGGGCGAGGCCGACCTCGGGGGAACCATGAGGCTCGGCGCCTACCCCGCCGTCCTCGAGCCGGGTTCGATTGTGGCGCAGGCATACGGGGTCACTGAAGTCTCGGAGCGGCACCGGCATCGCTACGAAGTCAACAACGCCTATCGCGACCGCATCGCCGAAAGCGGGCTCAGGTTCTCCGGCATCTCGCCCGACGGGCACCTGGTCGAATTCGTCGAATATGCCCCCGAGGTCCACCCGTTCCTGGTTGGGACCCAGGCCCACCCGGAGTTGAAGAGCCGTCCCACCCGGCCGCATCCGCTGTTCGTCGCTTTCATCGGGGCGGCACTGGACTACAAGGCCGCCGAGCGGCTGCCGGTCGAGATCCCCGAGCAGCGAGCGAATGGAGCCGAGCACCCGGAGAACGTGGGGCAAGCGCTCCAAGGTGACTCCAGGGAAAAAACCGAAGTCCGTGGCTGAACACGATTTCGCGACCGTCGACTCCGAAACCGTCTACGTCGGAAAGATTTTCGCATTGCGCGCTGACGAGGTGCGGATGCCCGGCGGGAAAACCGCCAGACGTGAAGTCGTCGAGCATTACGGCGCGGTGGCCGTCCTGGCACTGGACGACGACGGCAACATCGTCTTGGTCTATCAGTACCGCCACCCGGTGGGCAGGCGGCTGTGGGAGCTGCCGGCCGGGCTGCTCGACGCGGGCGGTGAGCCGCCACACGTCACGGCCGCGCGCGAACTGACGGAGGAGGCCGGGTTGTCCGCGCAGACCTGGCGCGTCCTGGTTGACCTCGTCTCCGCGCCGGGCTTCAGCGACGAGGGCGTGCGGGTGTACCTCGCCACCGGCTTGTCCGACGTCGGCAGGCCCGATGCCCACGACGAAGAGGCCGATCTGGTGGTGCGGTGGTTCCCACTCGACGAGGCGGTGCGGATGGTGCTGAGCGGCGAGATCGTCAACACCATCGCGGTGAGCGGAATACTCGCCGCCCATACTGCGCGTAGCGACATCGACTCGTTGCGATCGGTCGACGACGCGTGGGCCGACAGGCCGACCGCGTTCGCCCGCCGGAAGGGGCACGCATGACGACATTCCGGCCGGCCCTCGACGACCAGGTCCAGGGTTACCTCGACCACCTGACGATCGAGCGTGGGGTTGCCGTCAACACGTTGAGCTCCTACCGGCGGGATCTGCGGCGCTACACCGAGCACCTCACCCTGCGCGGCATCGACGACCTCGGCAAGGTCACCGAGACCGACGTGAGTGACTTCCTGGCCGCGCTGCGTCGCGGCGACGCCGACGCCGGAACCGCTCCGCTGTCGGCGGTGTCGGCAGCGCGCGCCCTGATCGCCGTTCGCGGACTGCATCGATTCGCCGCCGCAGAAGGGCTCACCGAACTCGACGTGGCCCGCGCGGTCAAACCGCCGACGCCGAGCAGGCGGCTGCCCAAGAGCCTGACCATCGACGAGGTGCTGGCCCTGTTGGAGGGCGCCGGCGGCGACAGCGAGGCGGACGGCCCCCTGACGCTGCGGAACCGGGCGCTGCTCGAGGTGCTGTATTCCACCGGTGCGCGAATCTCGGAGGCGGTCGGGCTCGACGTCGACGACATCGACACCCACGCCCGTTCGGTGCTGTTGCGGGGCAAGGGCGGAAAGCAGCGGCTGGTGCCGATCGGTCGTCCCGCGGTGACCGCGCTGGACGCCTATCTGGTGCGCGGGCGCCCGGACCTGGCCCGGCGCGGCAAGGGCACGCCGGCGATCTTCCTCAACGCCCGCGGCGGGCGGCTGTCGCGCCAAAGCGCGTGGCAGGTACTGCAGGACGCCGCAGAACGGGCAGGCATCACCGCCGCGGTATCGCCGCACACCCTGCGGCACTCCTTCGCCACTCACCTGCTCGACGGTGGCGCAGACGTCCGCGTGGTGCAGGAACTGCTCGGCCACGCATCGGTCACCACCACACAGATCTACACCCTTGTCACCGTGCACGCGTTGAGGGAGGTTTGGGCCGGGGCCCACCCACGGGCGCGTTGAACAATCCCGCGCGGTAAATCGTTGGAGGCGGGTATGAGCGAGCAAGACATAGCGATCATCGGGGCAGGCCCCGCAGGCATCGCCATGGCGGTCAGCCTGCGTGACCGCGGGTTGCGCCCACTTCTCATCGACAAGGCCGACGCCGTCGCGGCGTCCTGGCGGGGCCGCTACGACCGGCTCAAACTCAACACGGGTCGTCCGTTCTCGCACTTGCCGAAGCGCCCGTACCCGAAGGGGACTCCGATGTTCCCGCACCGCGACGACGTCGTCGCCCACCTCGATCGGCACGCCCACGAGGACGGGATCGAACTGATGCTGGGCACCGAGGTCCATCGCGTCGACCGCAGGGCGCGGGGCTGGCGGCTCCAGACCTCGGCGGGTGACATCGATGCGCGCCAGGTGGTGGTCGCCAACGGAAACGAGCACACACCGCGCATTCCCGACTTTCCGGGAGCCGACACGCTCCACGATCGAGACGCTGCACTCGTCGGCCTACCGCAACCCGTCGCCGTATGCGGGCAAGCGGGTGCTGGTGGTCGGCTCCGGCTCGTCGGGGATGGAGATCGCGCACGACCTCGCAACGGGCGGGGCCGCCAAGGTCTGGCTGGCAGTCCGCACGCCGCCGAACATCATGCTGCGCTCGCTTCCCGGCGGCCTGCCGGGCGACCTGGTTTCCCTGCCGCTGTTTCTTGCCCCGGTCCGCTTCGCCGATGCCGTGGGCCGGGCAGCGCGGAAAGCGAACCTCGGGGATCTCAGCGAGTTCGGTCTGCCGATCCCCGATGAGGGGACGTTCGCGCGCGTCAAGGGTCTCGACCGCGTCCCAGCGCTGGTCGATATGGACGTGATCGACGCGATCAAGGACGGATCGATCCAGGTGGTCGCGACGGTTGAGGCGTTCGACGGCGACAAGGTCGTGCTCGTGGACGGATCGCGGCTGGACCCGGACGCCGTCGTTTTCGCCACCGGTTACCTGCGCGGCCTCGAAAAGCTCGTCGGTCATCTCGGCGTACTGGACGACAGCGGGAAACCGGTGGTGATCGGGGTAACACCCGCTGCCGAAGGTCTGCGGTTCCTCGGATACCTGGTGCGACCGGCGCTAATCGGCTACGTCGGCAAGCTGTCCCGGCGGATGGCCAGGCGCATCGCCAAGGAGCTGTCAGCCGCCTAGGTACTCCGACTCCAGCACCAGGTCGGGGAGCATTGTTTGGTACTCCAAATGAGTCTTGTGCTCAACGGTGTTCCACAGCTTGCCCTGCTGCTCACGCATGTACTCGCGGTACTTGGGGGCGCCGGGGATGCGGACGTTGTCGGCGACGGCGATGGATCCCTTGTGCAGCCAGTTGCGGCCGAGAATGCTCTGCAGATCGGAAAGATAGGCCTTCTTGTCGTGGTCTATGAACAGCAGGTCGACCGCTCCGGCGCCGAAGCCGTGCTCGTTGGCCAGCGCATCGAGCGTATTCCCGCCATCACCGATGGTCCCGACCACGCAGGTGACGCGGTCGTCGACACCGGCGTGCGCCCATATCCTGCGGGCCACCTCGGCGTTGGCCGCCGCGAACTCAACGGAGAACACCTTGGCGGCGGGCGCGGCCCTGGCGATGCGCAGCGAGCTGTAGCCGCAGTAGGTGCCGAGCTCGAGCGCCAGCTTCGGGTCGGCCCGGCGGACCGCGGCGTCGAGCAGCTGCCCCTTCTCGTCCCCGACGTTCACCAGCATCGACTCCTCGGTGGCGAACCTGTCGATGGTGCGCAGCACGTCATCGACGTCGCCGTGCTGTGCGTTGGCTTCGACGTACGTCGCGCAGGCGGCTTCCCGGCCGTCGCCGATCTGGCCTGTCTTGATGAAGCGGGGTAGTCCCATTCCAAGCCGCCACACCGACAAACGAAGGAAGGGCAACCGCTGCTTCACGCCCATGGTTGTCAGCCTATGCGGACCGGCAAGACGAATGGGCCGCACGTTGCCCGCGGGTCTGCCTGTCCAGGCGCATGCGCCCCGTTAAACTTGCCCGGATGTTCGCCATGGCCCCGCGTTGTCTGACCACCGACGGTGGGGCATGACCACCTGTGGCGAGCGCGAGTGAGGATCGCAGCGCAGCGAGGACCGGAGCGAGCGGGAGCCGAGGCATGACAGAGGACGGCAGCGGCGCCGACCCAGCCGCACAGGCCAGTCTGACCGGTCGTCCACCGCGGCCGATTCCCGAGCCCAAGCCCAAGAGCGTGCACGGACCCGCCAAGGTCATCGCGATGTGCAACCAGAAGGGCGGCGTCGGCAAGACCACGTCGACCATCAACCTGGGCGCCAGCCTCGCCGGATACGGCCGCCGGGTGTTGCTGGTGGACCTGGACCCGCAGGGCGCGCTGTCGGCAGGCCTCGGCGTTCCGCATTACGAGCTCGAACACACCATCCACAACATGCTGGTCGAGCCGCGGGTGTCCATCGACGACGTGATCCTCCACACGCGGGTCAAGAACATGGACCTCGTGCCGAGCAACATCGATCTGTCGGCGGCGGAGATCCAGTTGGTCAACGAGGTCGGCCGGGAACAGTCGCTGGCCCGCGCGCTGCATCCCGTGCTGGACCGTTACGACTACGTGCTGATCGACTGCCAGCCGTCGCTGGGCCTGCTCACTGTGAACGGGCTGACCTGCTCGGACGGCGTGATCATCCCGACCGAATGCGAGTACTTCTCGCTGCGCGGGCTGGCGCTGCTGACCGATACCGTCGACAAGGTGCACGACCGGCTGAACCCCAAGCTGAGCATCAGCGGCATCCTGGTCACCCGCTATGACCCGCGCACCATCAATTCCCGCGAAGTAATGGCGCGTGTCCTCGAGCGGTTCGGCGACCTGGTATTCGACACCGTGATCACCCGCACGGTGCGTTTCCCGGAAACCAGTGTCGCGGGTGAGCCGATCACCACGTGGGCGCCGAAATCCGGTGGCGCCCAGGCATATCGCTCGTTGGCCCGCGAGGTCATCGACCGGTTCGGTTCGTGAACACGGAGATACAGCCGGCGGAGTCGCAACAGACAGGCTTCCATGTTCGGCTGAGCAATTTCGAGGGTCCGTTCGATCTGCTGCTGCAGCTGATCTTCGCGCATCGTCTCGACGTCACCGAGGTGGCCCTGCATCAGGTCACCGACGATTTCATCGCCTACACCAAGGCGATCGGCCCTCAGCTCGAGCTGGACGAGACCACTGCGTTCCTGGTGATCGCGGCGACCCTGCTTGATCTGAAGGCCGCGCGTCTGCTGCCCGCCGGCGAGATCCACGACGAGGAAGACCTGGCGCTGCTGGAGGTGCGCGACCTGCTGTTCGCCCGCCTGTTGCAGTACCGGGCGTTCAAGCACGTCGCGGAGATGTTCGCCGAGCTCGAAGCCGCCGCGCTGCGCAGCTATCCGCGCGCGGTGTCGCTGGAGGACCGCTACGAAGACCTGCTGCCCGAGGTGATGTTGGGCGTCGACGCCCAGTTGTTCGCCCAGATCGCGGCGAGCGCGTTCACACCGCGGCCGGTGCCGACGATCGCCACCGAGCACCTGCACGAATTCATGGTGTCGGTGCCCGAACAGGCCGAGCGGCTGCTGGCCGAGCTGGAACGCCGCGGGCCGGGGCAGTGGGCCACGTTCTCGGAGCTGGTCGCCGATTGCCGGGAACCGATCCTCATCGTGGGCCGGTTCCTGGCGCTGCTCGAGCTGTATCGGGCGCGCGCGGTAGCATTTGATCAATCAGAACCGCTTGGTGTGCTCCAGGTTTCGTGGACCGGAGATCGGCCATCCAGCGAAGTAGTTCAGGCCACTGAGACGGTGGAAGAGCCAAACGATGACTGACGAATTTTCAGAGCCGGTGAACGGCGAGAATCCGGATGCGGTGAACGGCGACATTCCGGATCTCGATCTGGGCATCGAGGTCGCCGCCCCGCCGGAGTTGGAGGACGCCGAGCTCGGTGCCGTGCTGGAGGCGCTGCTGCTGGTGGTGGACACCCCGGTGACCGTTGATGCGTTGGCCGCGGCGATCGAGCAGCCGGCCTACCGGGTGGCCGCGAAGCTGCAGCTGATGGCCGAGGAACTCTCCGCCCGCGAGAGCGGCATCGATCTGCGCGAGGCGGCCGGCGGGTGGCGCATGTACACCAGGGCCCAGTACGCGCCGTTCGTGGAGCGGCTGCTGCTCGACGGCGCCCGGTCAAAGCTCACCCGTGCGGCGCTGGAAACGTTGGCGGTGGTGGCCTACCGCCAGCCGGTGACACGCGCCCGGGTGAGCGCGGTGCGCGGCGTGAACGTGGACGCGGTGATGCGGACGCTGCTGGCCCGCGGGCTGATCACCGAGGCCGGCACCGATTCGGACACCGGCGCCATCACCTTCGTAACGACCGAGTTGTTCCTGGAACGGCTCGGGCTGTCCTCGTTGACCGACCTTCCCGACATCGCGCCGCTGCTGCCCGACGTCGACGTCATCGACGATCTGAGCGAATCGCTCGGCGACGAGCCGCGTTTCGTCAAGCTCAGCGCGCCGCCCGCCGACGAGCGGCCGATGTCCTTCGACGTGGACACGGACTGAGATGTCCGACGCTGAGGGCGTGCGGCTGCAGAAAGTGTTGTCGCAGGCCGGGATTGCGTCGCGGCGCGTCGCCGAGAAGATGATCGTCGACGGGCGTGTCGATGTCGACGGCCAAGTGGTGACCGAACTCGGCACCCGGGTGGACCCCGATGTGTCGGTGATCCGCGTGGACGGGGCACGGGTGATGGTCGACGACACGTTGGTGCACCTGGCGCTGAACAAGCCGCGCGGTATGCACTCGACAATGTCGGACGACCGGGGAAGGCCATGCATCGGCGACCTGGTCGAGCACCGAGTCCGCGGCAACAAGAAGCTCTTTCACGTCGGACGCCTCGACGCCGACACCGAAGGTCTGATGCTGCTGACCAACGACGGCGAGTTGGCGCACCGCCTGATGCACCCCTCGTTCGAGGTACCGAAGACGTATCTGGCGACGGTCACCGGTTCGGTGCCGCGTGGACTCGGCCGCAAACTGCGTGCCGGGATCGAGTTGGACGACGGACCGGCGCGCGTCGACGACTTCGCGGTGGTGGACGCTGTGCCCGGCAAGACGATGGTGCGCGTGACGCTGCACGAAGGCCGCAAGCGGATCGTGAGGCGGTTGCTCGCCGCGGTCGGCTTTCCGGTTCAGGAATTGGTGCGCACCGAGATCGGCGCGGTGTCGCTGGGAGAGCAGCGTCCCGGAAGCATCCGGGTGTTGGGCCGCAACGAGATCGGTGCGCTGTACAAGGCGGTGGGCTTGTGAGCGGCTCGCTGCTGATCGCGGTCGACGGCCCAGCGGGGACCGGAAAGTCCTCGGTATCAAGAGGTTTGGCGCGCACCCTGGGTGCGCGTTACCTGGACACCGGAGCGATGTACCGGATCGTGACACTGGCGGTGCTGCGTGCGGGGGCCGAGCTCAGCGACACCCCGGCCATTGAGTCGGCGGCGGCGGATGTGCCGCTCTCTGTCGGGTATGACCCGGACGAGGATCGCGCTTATCTTGACGCAGAGGACGTTTCGGCTGAGATCCGTGGCGACGAGGTGACCAAGGCGGTCTCAGCGGTGTCGGCCGTCCCTGCTGTGCGGGCCCGCCTGGTGGGACTGCAGCGCGAACTGGCCGCCGGTCCTGGCAGCGTGGTGGTGGAGGGACGGGACATCGGCACAGTTGTGCTACCGGACGCCGACGTCAAGATCTTCCTGACGGCGTCGGCGGAGGAGCGGGCGCGTCGCCGCAACGACCAGAACATCGCCAACGGCCTTGGTGACGACTACGAAGCGGTGCTGGCCGACGTGCAGCGCCGTGACCACCTCGACTCGACACGCGCGGTGTCGCCGTTGCGCGCCGCCGACGATGCGCTCGTGGTCGACACCAGCGATATGTCGGAGCCCGAGGTCATCGCCCACCTGGTGGCTCTCGTCAAGCAGCATGCGGGTGCGCCGCGATGAGCGATGCGGATGCCGACGGCACCTGGGTCGACGAAAGCGATTGGGAGCTATCCGATTCGGACGTGATCGAGGATGCCGAAGACGCCTCGGGTCCACCACCGGTGGTCGCGGTCGTCGGACGTCCGAACGTCGGCAAGTCGACGTTGGTCAACCGCATTCTCGGCCGCCGCGAGGCGGTGGTGCAGGACGTTCCTGGCGTGACGCGCGACCGCGTCTCCTACGACGCGAACTGGGTGGGTCGTCGGTTCCTCGTGCAGGACACCGGCGGCTGGGAGCCCGACGCCAAGGGTTTGCAACAGCTGGTGGCCGAGCAGGCGTCGGTGGCGATGCGAACCGCCGACGCGATCATCCTGGTGGTCGACGCCGTGGTGGGCGCGACGGCGGGCGACGAGGCGGCGGCGCGGATGCTGCGCCGGTCCGGCAAGCCGGTGTTTCTGGCGGCCAACAAGGTGGACACCGAGCGCGGCGAGGCCGACGCCGCGGCGTTGTGGTCGTTGGGACTGGGGGAGCCGCACCCGATCAGTGCGATGCACGGTCGGGGAGTGGCCGACCTGCTCGATCAGGTCGTCGAGTCCCTGCCCGCGGTATCCGAGGCCGGCGCTCGCGGGGGCGGGCCACGGCGGGTGGCACTGGTAGGGAAGCCGAACGTCGGTAAGAGTTCCCTGCTGAACAAGCTTGCCGGCGACGAGCGGGCAGTGGTGCACGACGTGGCAGGCACCACCGTCGACCCGGTGGACTCGATGATCGAATTGGGCGGCAAGACTTGGCGTTTCGTCGATACGGCGGGGCTGCGGCGCAAGGTCGGCCAGGCCAGCGGGCATGAGTTCTACGCATCGGTGCGCACGCACGGCGCAATCGACGCCGCCGAGGTGGTCATCGTGCTGATCGATGGCTCACAGCCGCTGACCGAGCAGGATCAGCGGGTGCTGTCGATGGTGATCGAGGCCGGCCGTGCGCTGGTGCTGGCGTTCAACAAGTGGGACCTCGTCGACGAGGACCGGCGCTACGACCTCGGCCGCGAGATCGAACGCGAACTGGCGCAGGTGCAGTGGGCGCCGCGGGTCAACATCTCGGCCAAGACGGGGCGGTCGGTGCAGAAGCTGGTGCCCGCTCTGGACACGGCGCTGGAGTCGTGGGACATGCGGATCTCGACCGGCCGGCTGAATATCGTTCCTCAAGGAGCTGGTCGCCGCCACACCGCCGCCGGTGCGCGGCGGCAAGCAGCCCCGGATCTTGTTCGCCACCCAGGCCACCACACGACCGCCGACGTTCGTGTTGTTCACCACCGGCTTCCTGGAAGCCGGGTATCGCCGGTTCCTGGAGCGGCGGCTGCGGGAGACGTTCGGATTCGAGGGCAGCCCGATCCGCATCAACGTGCGGGTGCGCGAGAAGAGGGGCGCGCGCTCTCGATAGGTTGGCCAGGTGCCCGTCGTCGACATGATCCTGATCGCGTTGGCGGGCGTCGCGGCCGGCGCCATCAACGCCGTCGTCGGGTCGGGCACCCTCGTCACGTTTCCGACGCTGGTCGCGCTCGGCTATCCGCCGGTGACGTCGACGATGTCGAACGCGGTCGGACTGGTCGCAGGCAGCGTCTCGGGCACCTGGGGATACCGGCGGGAGTTGCGCGGCCAGTGGCAGCGGCTGCGCTGGCAGATCCCGGCATCGTTCGTCGGCGCCGGAGTCGGTGCATGGCTGCTGCTGCACCTGCCGGAGAAGGTGTTCACAGCAGGTGGTGCCGGTGCTGCTGATCGGCGCGCTGATCCTGGTGGTGATCGGGCCGCGGATCCAGGACTGGGCGCGCCGACGCGCCGAGGACGCGGGCCGCTCGGCCGAGCACGTGTCGCCCGGCCGGATGGCGGCGCTGGTGATCGGCACGTTCGCGGTCGGGATCTACGGCGGCTACTTCACCGCCGCGCAGGGCATCCTGCTGATGGGTGTGATGGGCGCGCTGCTGCCCGAGGACATGCAGCGGATGAACGCCGCGAAGAACCTGCTGTCGCTGATGGTGAACGTCGTCGCGGCGGTGGCCTACACGCTGGTCGCATTCGACCGGATCAGCTGGCCGGCAGCGGGTTTGATCGCGCTGGGCTCGTTGGTCGGCGGGTTCCTCGGCGCGCATTACGGTCGCCGGCTGTCGCCGAACGCGCTGCGCGCCTTCATCGTCGTGGTCGGCCTGATCGGGCTGTACCGGCTGCTGACCATTTAGGGTGGGCGCGACCGTCTGCGGTAGAGTTTCGACCTGCTGCCGGCGATGCCGGGTGGCAACGGGCTGTGGCGCAGTTTGGTAGCGCA
>CAVUPN010000014.1:0-15497 GCA_963743225.1 uncultured Actinomycetota bacterium
CGACAACGTGGTGATCTGCGCGGGTCAGGAGCCCGTGCGTGAGCTCGAGGATGGCCTGCGCAGCAACGGCATTGAACCGCACGTCATAGGCGGGGCATCGGTGGCGGCGGAGCTCGACGCCAAGCGGGCGATCAAGCAGGGCACCGAGCTCGCCGCGCGCCTCTAGTGTCAAGGGGCGGCCGTGGTCGACATGACCGCGTCGGTGCGAGAGGAGCAGGCGAAATGCGCGTTGTCGTCATTGGAGGCGGCCCGGCTGGTGTTTCCGCCGCCCTGCACGCCGCCGAACTGGGCGCAGAGGTCACGCTCGTCGAGCGGGGGCGGGTCGGCGGCACCGCCTTCAACAGCGGCCCGGCACCGGTGCGCACGCTGGCTCGGGCCGCGCGCCTGGTGAGGGACTGGAGCTCGTGGGAATCGTTCGGCCTGCGCGGGCCACGGCCCGAGGTCGACGTCGCCGCTACCCTGGCCAACGCCCAGCGGGTGGCCGGCTACCTCTATGAACGCAAGCGCGTCGCCGACCACATCCGCGCCGTCGGGATCGACCTTGTCGAGGAGGCCGGCGACGCCCGGTTCGTCGACGCCAACACCGTCGCCGCGGCCGACGGCCGCACGTGGACTGCGGACCGCGTGATCATCGCCGTCGGCGGCAGGGCCGGGCGACTGCCGATCCCCGGGGCCGAGCTCGGCCTGACCTACGAGGACGTGCGCAGCCTGACCTCGCTGCCCGACCGGATCTGCGTCATCGGGGCGGCCGACACCGGCTGCCAGCTCACGTCGATCCTGGCGGACTTCGGTTGCGACGTCACGCTTGTCGAGTACGCGCCCCGGATCGTGCAGCGAGCCGATATCGATATCTCGGTCGCGCTCGAACACGCTTTCCGGGCGCGCGGCATCGAGGTCATCACCAGCGCCGAAGTCGACCGACTCGAGGCGCTCGAACCCGGCGTGCGCATCGTCTACCGAGTCGGCGACGAGTCCAGAACGGTCGACGTGGGCGCGGCGTTCTTCGCCGTCGGCTGGCCGGGTAACGCCGACCTCGTCGACGCCGCCGCTGCCGGCGTGATCACCGAGCGTGGCTACGTGACCGTCGACGACTTCACGGCGACGAACGTCCCGCACATCTTCGCCGCCGGGGACGTCGACGGGAACAGCATGCTCGTCAGCAGCGCGACACTCGAAGGCCGTGTCGCCGCCGAGAACGCGGTGCTCGGCCCGCGTCGCCGCGTGGTCCATGAGATCGTCCCGGCCGGCAGTTTCACCGACCCCGAGTACGGCAGCGTCGGACTCACCGAGGAGCAGGCCCGCGCCCGCTACGACTGCGCGGTCGGCGTAGCCCGCTATGAGGACATGCTGCGGCCCGTCGCCGACGGGCAGCCGGAAGGGTTCTGCAAGTTGATCGTCGAGACCGTGCGGCGGCAGATCGTCGGCGCTCACGTGTTCGGCGAGTACTCGGCCGAAGTGATCCAGATGGTCGCGGCTTGCATGGCGGCGGGGATGCGCGTCGAGGACGTCGCCGAGCTTCAGTTCGCCTTCCCCACATTCACCGAGGGAGTCAGTCAGGCTGCCCAGATGGTGGTGAACCAGCTCGGCGTCCGTCCGTTGCCCCATCTTTGGAGCAGCCTGAGCTCCACGCCGTCGGTCCTGGAATGACCGGCTGCTGCTGCTGGTCGAGGAATGAATTCGGACTGCAGTCCGTTTCGATCACTCGAAGGCGTCGGGCAGGCCGTCGCCGTTGAGTGAGAGAGACATCAATATGACTGCAACGATCGGAACCGCCCAGCTCAGCGTCGGGGTCTGGGCTATCGACCCGGTTCACTCGTCGGTCGGCTTCTCGGTCCGCCATCTGATGGTGAGCAAGGTTCGCGGCGACTTCGAGAAGTTCAGCGGCGCGATAACCGTCGACGAGGACGGCACGCCGTCGGTGACGGCCGAGATCGCTGTCGACTCGGTCAACACGCGCAACGAGCAGCGCGACGCGCACATCAAGTCGGCCGACTTCTTCGACGCCGAGAACTACGCCGAGCGGCGTTCCGGTCGACCGCGGTGCGGTCACACGACGGCCGCCATGTCCTCGAAGGCGAGTTCACCCTCAAGGGGGTCACCAAGCCGATCAGCCTCCAGTTGGAGTTCAACGGCGTCAACCCCGGTATGGGCCAGGGCGAGGTCGCAGGCTTCGAAGCCTCGGTTGTGCTGAACCGCAAGGACTTCGGGATCGACATCGATCTGCCGTTGGAGACCGGCGGCACTGTTGTCGGCGACAAAGTGACGATCACGCTGGAGATCGAGGCGCTCAAGCAGGCCTGACGTCTCGAGCGCGCGGCCACTGCGACAAATGGACCCGAAACTCGCAGTGGTCGCACGTTCGACGGTGGCTCCGCGGGGACGCCTCCGGCGCCGGCGGCGCCGCGACACTCGACGTGACGAGACGACGGTCACGCGGCCCGACGAACTGGCGCGGTGCTGGGGTTGTGCCGTCGCAGGACAAATCAGACGAACGATCGTCACGACCAGCAGCGCCGGTCGAGAGGTCGCTCATCCACTCGACGCGTCCGGCGTAGTGCGCAGGACGGCGCTGTTGCGAACTCAGTCTGGTCGTACAGCGACTATCGAACCCGCCTCGGTGTGAGCAACGGCGTCAACCCCAGCGTCCTGGGCAACAGCCACACGAACCGCCGACCGCGGGCCTATGGCCAGGATTCTCGAGGACGCAGTCGGCGTTCGCCACGCACCGCGCTGCGCGCGGACGACGCGGCGATCGTGAGCGCGGCAATGCCGAAAATCGTGGTCAACGGCGCGCTCCTGGGCTGGGGATGGCGTCAATCACTTCCGTATGTACGTGCCGAGCGTGACACCCGGTTCACCATGGCGCAGGATTTGGCCCAGGGCATCCCCGCGTACGTAGAGCGTCACGCGGCCAGCGGCGCGTACGTGGTGGTGCGCTGACGAGCGGGGCGGCCGATGCCCTCGGCGATCGCCGCCAGCTCTTCGACCGTCATCGCAGAACCGAACTCCGAGCCGGCCATCCGCGAGATCGTCTCCTCCATCAACGTGCCGCCGAGATCGTTCGCGCCACCGTTGAGCATCACCTGCGTGCGCTCGACGCCCAATTTGACCCAGCTGGTCTGGATGTGAGAGATCCTGCCGTGCAACATGATCCGCGCCAGCGCGTGGACGGCGCGGTTGTCGCGGTGGGTCGGGCCCGGGCGGGCCCCGCCCGCCAGATACAGCGGCGAGGACTGGTGCACGAACGGCAACGGGACGAACTCGGTGAACCCGCCGGTGCTGGTCCTGGATTCCGCGCAGCACGCGCAGGTGCCCGACCCAGTGCCGCGGGGTGTCGACGTGGCCGTACATCATCGTCGAACTCGATCGCAGACCGACTTCGTGGGCGGTGGTGACGACCTCGATCCACATCGACGTGGGCAGCTTGCCCTTCGTCAAGACCCAGCGGACCTCGTCGTCCAAGATCTCGGCTGCGGTGCCCGGGATGGTGTCCAGCCCGGCCTCGCGCAGGCCGATCAACCACTCCCGGATGGACAGCCCGCTCTTGGTGACGCCGTTGGCGATCTCCATCGGGGAGAACGCGTGCACGTGCATCGACGGCACCCGCTGTTTCACCGCGCGCACCAGGTCGGCGTATCCGGTGACCGGCAGCTCGGGGTCGATGCCGCCCTGCATGCACACCTCGGTCGCTCCGGCGACGTGCGCCTCCCACGCCCGGTCGGCGACCTCGGCGGTCGACAGCGAGTAGGCGTCGGCGTCACCCTTGCGTTGGGCGAACGCGCAGAAGCGGCAGCCGGTGTAGCAGATGTTGGTGAAGTTGATATTCCGGTTCACCACGAACGTGACGTCGTCGCCAACGGTGTCGTGACGCAGCGAATCCGCCAGCGCGGCAACCGCATCCAGGGCCGGTCCGTCGGCGGTGGCCAACGCCAGATACTCGTCGTCGGTGCAGCCGGCCGGATCCCGCTCCGCCGAGCGCAACGCGGCGACGATGTCGGTGTCGATGCGCTCCGGCGCCCGGGCGGCGAGCTCCCCCACCTTCTCCCGGATGGACTCCCAGTCCCCGAACGCGCTGTTCAAGTCGCTGCGCGTGGTCGTCAGCCGCCCTTCGGAATCGATCGCGGAATGCAGGTCGACCCGGCCGAGCGACTCGGCGGCTTCGTCGGGCTCCTGCCACGGCCGCCCCACTGGATTGACGTCCAACGCGAAGCCGGTGTCGGGGTCGGCCAGCGCTGCGACATGCGCCTGCACGCGCGGGTCGATCCATGCCGCGCCCGCCTGCACGTAGGGCGGCTGGGCGGTCAGCCGCTGCACCAGGTCGTAGCCCGCCTCGGCGGTGACGGCGGCCAGCTCGTCCAACGCCGGCCACGGCCGTTCGGGGTTGACGTGATCGGGGGTCAACGGTGACACCCCGCCCCAGTCGTCGACGCCCGCGCCGATCAGGGCCAGGCATTCGTCGCGCGACACCAGATTGGGCGGTGCCTGGATGCGCATCTTGGGTCCCAGCACCAGCCGGGATACGGCGACCGTCGCCACGAAGTCGTCGATGCCGGCGTCGGGCACGCCGAGCCATCGCGGTGTGATCCTTGGCGCGGAAGTTCTGCACGATCACTTCCTGGACGTGACCGAACTCCTTGTGCGACCGCCGGATTGCGTGCAGCGTTTCGGCGCGCTCCGTCAGCGTCTCGCCGATGCCGACCAGCAGTCCCGTGGTGAACGGGATCGACAGCCGGCCGGCGTCCGCGAGCGTCCGCAGCCGAACCTCGGGGTCCTTGTCCGGGCTGCCGTAATGCGCCAAGCCCTTGGTCTCGAACAGCCGCCGCGAGGTGGTCTCCAGCATCATCCCCATCGACGGGGCGACCGGCTTGAGCCGCGACAGCTCCGACCACGTCATCACGCCGGGGTTCAGGTGCGGCAGCAGACCGGTTTCCTCCAGCACGCGGATCGCCATCGCCCGCACGTAGTCCAGTGTCGAGTTGTAGCCGCGCTCGTCCAGCCACTGGCGGGCCTCGTCCCATCGCGTCTCCGGGCGATCGCCAAGTGTGAAAAGCGCTTCCTTACAGCCTAATTCGGCACCACGGCGAGCGACGTCGAGGATCTCGTCTGGCTCCATGTACATGCCGAGACCCTGGGCGCGCAGCTTGCCGGGGATGGCGACGAAGGTGCAGTAGTGGCAGGTGTCGCGGCACAGGTGGGTGACGGGGATGAACACCTTGCGCGAGTAGCTGACCGGCAGCCGCCCGTTGGGCCCGAGCCGACCCGACGACGTCAACCCGGCATCGCGAACGCGAGCAGCGCTCGCACAGAGATCGGCCAGGTCGTCTCCGCGGGCGATCATGGCGATGGCCGCCTCGTCGACGTTCAGCGCAACCCCGTCGCGGGCCCGCCGCAGCACCCGCCGCACGGCGGCAGCGCTGGGCGCGGCGGTGTTGATTCCCGGGTCGCTTCGCTCCTGCCCTGATCTTCGGTGGGACCACCGGGCTGGGCAGAGCGGTGCCGCGCTGGGGGTTCAGAGCCACTCCCGTGTAACCCCACGTTCGTCGAAGATCATCCGCGCGTCTCACATCCTGAAACATCGGCGCCTGGCATATCGCCACAGTAGTCCGCGCATCGACGACGGTGGCGGGCTGCCGAGCGCAGGCGAAATCGACACGCTCGCGGTATCGATTTGCTGACGCTAGCGTCAACGCCCGCGTAGGTTCATCGAGGTCGGGGCGCTTGTCAAAAGGAGCCATCATGAATATTTCCGCACGTACAGCGCTCATGGCCGGCGTCGCCACCGTCACGGCGAGCGCCGTCTTGATCGCCCCGTCGGTGCAGCCTCTCGCCGCCCCCTAAGCCGACGATCCAGCTGGTGGCCTCGAGTCCAGGTGACGGCGCAGCCAGCTGACTATTTCTCGGACTTAGCCGGCTGGTGGCAACCGATTTTCTGGCCAAGTGCAGGTCAGCCTTTCCCACCACCGCCGACCGAACCAGTACCCACGCCAGGATCCATCCCGAGCACCCTCGAAGGGGCCTACCACGCGATCGAGCCGTGGGTGCGAATACGGCTTCGACGTGGCCGAGTACGTGGTCGGCTGGATTCCGTATGCCGGCTGGTTCTCCGGCCAAATCATGATTTTCTACAACTTCGGCGAACGCATTGTCCATGCCATCGTGCACAACACACTGGACTGGCTCGACGGCGACGGCACCTTCGCTGCAGAACCTGGGCGAAGGGATCCGCTGGAGCATCGACGCCTTGATCCAACTGGGAATAGACGAATGGAACTACTTCCTACCGCCGCTCCCGCCATTGCCCCCGATCCCATGCATCTTTTTCTGCGCCAACCTGTCTGAGCTCAACGCCCCGTTGGACGCTACTCGGGTCGGATTGTTGGATACGGTGACCGATCTGTTAAAGGGGCTGTCGGCCAGCCTCCCGTTGCCTCGCGATCCGGACCAGCCCCTGCCTGGGGTGACAACAGACGTCGTGCCCGGTTTCACGACAGAGGGCTCCGACCTTGTGGCGGAAGTCAGCCGCGTGCCGGAAACGGTAAGTCAACTTCTTGAACCCCGCTGCGCGGCCGAGGACAAGATTGCAGGCACAGTTCCGGATGTGCCGCCAGAACCTAAAAACCCCACGACGAGTTCTCAGGTCGCTAGTCGAGGTACCAGGCAACATCCTCAAGGGCGCGGTTCAGGCCCAGGGCGAAGTCAGAGGCGCGGCAGCCGAAGCCACCGCCGACGACTCACAGTCAACGGTCGGCCGCGCACGCGGACCGATCCGCAACGCCGTCACCGACACCGCAACCACCGTCACAAAGAGGTTGACCGAAACGGCCCGCGACGTGGCCAGCACGGTCAAGAAGGCGACCGACGACACACGTACGTCGATCAAGAACGCGACGCGACGACAGACGCACGTCGGTGAAGCAGGAGAAGTCCGACTCCGAGTAGGTCACCGGCTTGCGCGGCCGGGTGCCGGCCGCGGTGACGACGTCCATTGCAGAGCGGCCCACACCAGCGCTGCGTTGAGCAGGCCGCTCAGCCGCGCACTGACAGGGAACGGAACCGGGCCGAGGCGAAGTCGATTTGCCGACGCCCGCGTCAAAGCTCGCGTAGGTTCATCCAGGTCGGGGCTGCTAAATCGGAGGAGTCGACATGAAGATCTCTACGCGCTCAGTCCTCATGGCCGGGCTCACAACGCTGACGGCGACCGCTGTCGCGATCGCCCCCTCGGTCCAACCACCACCGCCACCCGCACCAGCACGAACGGTCCTCCTGGCGGCAGACGTCCAACCGCTCGCGCAACCACTTGCCCCCACAACCCTGTCCGGATGGGTGCAACGGATCCTGATACCGCCGAACTTCGGTACCCCGCCGCCACCGCCGCCGCCGATCGTGGTGCCTACACCGGGGTCCATCGGCAGTTCCATCATCGACATCTACGAGTTCGTGGAGCCGTGGGTGCACTATGGGTTCGAGATCGCCCAGTACGTGGTCGGCTGGATTCCGTGGGTCGGTTGGTTGGCACCACAAATCGACATCTTCTACCACCTCGGCGAGCGGATCGTTCGAAGCATCACGTTCAACATTGCCAATTGGCTCGATGGGAACGTCAGCTTCGGCCAGGGCTTGGTCAATGTCGGCGTCGACACCATCGACTCGTTCATCACTTTTGGAATCGACCAGTGGAACTTCTGGATCGGTTTTCCGTTGCCGCCGCTCCCGGGGATCTTCACCACGCCTGAGCAGGCGACGATGCTCGCGGGGGCGCCGGAAGTTGGAGTCACCAACGTCGCCAGCGATCTCGTCGACGCGGTGTATGTACCGATCAGAAACGGCATCGACTACGGCGTCGCCGTGCTGCAGGACGTGCTCGCTCCGATCCCCGTGGTGCGCATCGCGGGTGATCAGGTAGAGCTCCTGTGGAATACCCTCGTCGAGCCCATTGCCGACAGCGTGGTGTTCGGCGCGGTCGATCCCATCCTCAACGCCCCGCTGAACATCAACAGCTATATCAACGGGGCCATCGCGGTCGGTTCGACGACGGTCAATTCACTCATCGCAACTGGCTTCGCAGAAGTTGACTACTTCTTGAACGTCCCATTCTTGTCAGAGGCGAACACCGAGACGAAGAGCACCGAATTCAAGACGTCAGAGGTCAGCACGGTCCCCTCGATTGTCAAGACCCCGTTCGCCCCGCTCAATTCCCTGCGGAATCAAGTCGACACCGTGGGCGAAACTGAGGCCGCAGGTCCTCTGACCGAGGTGACCAAGACGGTGCGCAACGTCCGCAAGGAGATCCGCGCCAACTTCAACGCGGCCACCGAACGCCGGACCGAAGGTGCCGCCACCAACGGCCTGGTCCGGGCTCAGGGTGAGGTGCGGGTGCGGCTCGCCAAGGCGGCAACCGACGTCGTCAACGCCGTGCGCGGAGGCAAGTCCGACAGGGGCCACCGAAGAGGTCGCGAAGGCTCCGAGCACGGTGGCCAAGAGTCTCGGCGACACCGCCAGGAAGGTCGTCAAGGAGGTACGGCAGGCCGCGAAAGACGCCCGTGAAGCCGCCAAGGACAGGGTTGCCGCCGACGACGAGTAGGCGCTAGCGCGGCCGGGTGCGCCGATACAGCAGCAGCGCGGGTGGAAGCGCGCCCACCACGATCAGCAGCAGCAGCGCCCACTCCGCGCTGAACACTGCGTCGTCACCGGGACCGGGAAAGGTGAGCCCGGCGACCGTCGCCAGCCAGGCCCACAGCGGTAGGGCCGCCAGCCGCGGCGACGACGTCCATTGCAGAGCGGCCCACACCAGCGCGGCGTTGAGCACGCCGCTGAGCAACGCACTGATGGGAAACGGGACCGCGCCGAGACGAAGCGGAAGGAAGAAGGCGGCGAGCACCGCCGAGATGATGCCGTCGACGGCAAGCAGCGTAAGGACGACGGCGCGCAGAGCCCGAGCGTCGTCGGGCGAAAGACTCAGGTCGGAATGCTGTCGAGCACCGACACGAGTGAGCCGACCACCCACTGGAAGCTGTCCAGGCGGTCCTGCCAGTGCTGCAGGTTGGGATCCAGATCCGGGTCCATGACTGTCCTTTGTCTCTGCGGCCACTCGGTCGAAGCGTACCGGGTGACTCCTGGTTATCCGAGGTCCAATCCGGCGAGGAGGTCGGTCTCCCAGCCGCGGTGGTCGCGTTCGCCCGGTGTGCCGGACACAAGTATGTAGTGCTCGTCGGTGAGGATCGGCAGCGCGATGTTGTTGGACAGCGCGCATGACTTGCCGTTCGGGGCGACGGTGACCTGAGTGGCGTGGGCCCGCAGCGGCCGCGACCTTGGCGGGCAACTGCTCGCGGGCATCGATGACGGCGTCGATCTTGTCGTCGGGGTAGCCGAATGGGACGTCGTCGATCGACACCCGGGTCCAGCCGTCGGGAACTTCGTCCAGTTGCGCCAGGCCGGCGGCCATCGCGCTGGTGGCCATGACGGTCCAGTAGAACTTGGGCACCTGCCACGGCGCGCCGGGATAGTCGTCGGTGGCCGATGCGGCGACGGCCTCGGTGGTGACGCGATGGGCCTGGATGTGGTCGGGGTGGCCGTAGCCGCCGTCGGGGTCGTAGGTGACGACGACGTGCGGCCGCAGCTGGCGGATGATGGCGACGAGTAGGCCGACCGCCTCGCGCATGTCGGCATCGATGAACCGCTGCTGGTGTCGCGACCGGGTGCCCTCCATGCCGGAGTCGCGCCAATGGCCAGGGCCGCCAAGGAAATTCGGCTCTTTGACACCCAGGGCAGTCGAGCGCGGCGGTCAGCTCGCTGATGCGGTACCCGCCCAGTTGATCGGCGGCGTCGACCGCCAACTGGGCGTACGCGTTCGCCGATGACTTCGCCTTCTTCACCGAGGGTGCAGGTGACGACGTGGACGTCGGCGCCGTTGGCTGCGTAGTGCGCGATGGTGCCGCCGGTCGTCAGCGTTTCGTCGTCCGGGTGGGCGTGGACGAAGAGCAGACGGGGCGTTTCTCGCGGCGACATCGGCGTCACCCTACCGCCAAGGCGGCAACGATCGAGTGTGAAGCGAACGCCGCAGTTCGCACCATACTGACGGTGAGTTAGTTAAGTTCGGCAGCTCGCCCGCGCGAGATGCCCTCTCATTGCTGCGGCCCTGGATCGCGCCGGGACGGACGCCGGACTTGAGGACGTAGCCCACCACAGCTGCGACAATCGCCACACAATCACGGTGCCTGAGCCGGAATCGCGCAAACCCATCGGTCACGCCGCCATGCATCGTTAGTGGGAAAAATGGTCGGCTGCGAGTGTCGAGCAACTTGTAGGCGACAAAAAAAGAAAAACAGTCATTAGGAATGTTGATGCTTCGCTCCGGCGAAGGGGCTGCTGCCATCGGTTGCCGAATCTTTTGTCAGCAGCAATGGGTTCCTTGATCAGTTACTTAGTGCCGCAACACATAGAATTTGAGTTCGCAACTAACGAGCTGCGCACCTGAAAATTTCCTGAGAAACCGAGTATTTCCAGTTGGATACTGCATAGATTCGATTTGCCGGACATCACACTCGAGCCTCGGGGTTCCCATGCATCTACCACTTCGCCAGCAGCTCACCACCGGTGTCGCGTTGGTCGGCGCCGCGGTGATCGTGGCCAGTCCGATCGCACCACCACCCCCAGATATCCAAATAGCAGCGCCGGCAGTCACAACCGCGAACGTCGAGCTTGCCGCGACGTGGGCGCAGCTTCTTGCCGATAGCGCCACCAACCTAGGAATTCTGTTTGACCAGGCTTCCTTCGAATACGTCATCGACCCGCCACCTTCAGACCCAGAAGAACCAACGACGGCCATCACCTTCAGCCCGGTTCTGCAACAGATTTTCTTCAACACGAACAACAGTATTCAAAGCATTATCCAGGCGGCCATCGGCCAGGGCGACACTGAGATGGCCATACCTGACGTGATTGACGCGGTCTTGGCGGCCATCGCTCAGCCGATAGATAATTTCCTGGCAGTGGCCGGTCTTGTGCTCAGCCCCGAGGCACTCCGCGGATTTGCGATCGGACTGGCTGGTCCGCTTCTCAGCACCGTATTCGCGACCGGTGAGGCCATCGAAAATGTACTCGACCCCAACACGCCCGAGGACTTTGTGCCCGCTCTGATCAACTTCATCCCGACGATCGCGGACGGCCTGCTGAACGGCGGGTACGGGGAGGTCCCCGATTTTCTTCTGGGGACGCCACCGCCCTTCCCCGTACGCCCCGGAGGATTGCTCAACGGACCGGAGGGCGTCCCCGGACCCAACGGTGTCATTCTTCCCGGTCTCGCCAGCACGTTCCTACTTGCACGTGACGAGATAGCGGAAGAACTCGGGATCGAGCGCCCCCCGCCTGGACTAGTCCTGACAACAGTCACGGGCGGGGACGAGAAACTGGCCGGCACGGAAATCACCAACGGAACACTTGACGACCCGGTGTCGCCGGTGACGGAACGAAAAGGCCCGGTGAAGAGGATCCTCGAATCATTCAAGGCCGTCCCGGGCGGTAACGCGGATGTGGGCGTGCGCGCCTCTTCCGAGCGGCCCAGACCGGTTCTCGGTGCCGTCAAGACTGTCACGAAGTCGATCAAGGCTGTGGGCAACGGGGTCAGGGATGCTCTCGGACTTCCTCCACGGCCAGACAGTGTTAAAGCCGAGCCAGTGAAAGCCGATTCGCCTGAATAACCTCATCAACTAAGCCAGTTGGCCTCTTCACACGCAGGGGGCAACTGCCATCCGGCGACCGCCACGGTTCACCATCACCGGTGGTGCTGTGGGCGATCTCAGTCGAGCCGGCGAATCGGCTCGGCATCGGAAAAACACCAGTCCGCGATCTGGTCAAGCGCATCACAGGTGGCTTCGACCGCGATGACGACGATGACAGTTAAGAGGCATCGGCGGGATAGGACAGGTGACCCAGGAGGCGATGACCCGGCATTCGGATAGCCGGGTGATGGAGGGTGAGCCGTCGCTGAGATAACTCATCGCCTTCTATATCGGCCCCGCTGTTGGTAGTGCTCACACACCCCGGCAGGGGGCCGAACCCATGTCTGGACGATGGCGGCAAAGTAGCTGCCGACGCCACCACGTTGCTGGGCCGCGGCCGTGTCGCGAGGAAATCTCGGCCCAAACTTTGGGTTCTGGGACGCAATGCTCAGTGCCGTCAGTTAACAGTGTGCGAGGCGCTCGAAGGACAAGACTGGGTTTGCCGCGATGTTGCCCATGCGTCGCGTGTTTCGAAGACCCCTGACTGCGCAGAGCCTACGCGAGGAGGACGAGGAATTTGGGCAGCCCACTCACAGTCGCCGCGGGCAAACCACATTAGCCGCGAAATATCCTATAGAGTTGGTTCTTAGTACGGTTAGCAACGGCGCTTTGGACCCAGTATCTTCGTCTCAGCCACGAACCCTCAACTCCTCATTGACATCCAGCGTAGGCAAAATGATTAGTTTGCCGTTTGCTAGCTTGTTCTTCTGGCCAGCTATTTTTTGTCCGTGAGCAAGCTTATTGCGTTCGCAACTACCTTCGATCCCTGCCCTTGGAACCTGAGAATTAGATGAATTTTGTGGCATAGATTCCTGAGCGATGCAGATCACAGCCCAAGCCAGGAGGTAGCCGTGCATCTCTCCCTACGCCCATACGTAACGACCGGTGTTGCCCTAGTAGGAGCCAGCGTTATTGCCGTCGCTCCGATCGCACCGACACCGACTGACATACAGATCTCCAACCCGGTGGCGCAAGTTGAGCGGGACGTACAGCTCACCGCCCGTGAGATTGAGACCTTGGTCAACGACCTGATATTTAATTTTGTTGCGAGCCCAACTGTTTTCCTTGCTCAACTCCCGGCGCCCCTTGTAGCGCAGATCCTGGGCACCCCCGAAGCCGAACCGGGTGGTGGCGGCCTTGCTCGCCACCGTTGGGGCTAGGGCTTGCCGGGCCGCTGATCAGCGGCCCCGGGTCGATCGGGACGGCTATTCAAGACGTCCTCGATCAAATCGGCGAGGGTGACTTCGCAGAGCTCGTCAACCAACTTATCGGCGCCCCTGGCACCGTCATCGACGGCTTCGTCAACGGCGGAGGACTCGGGCCCAACGTAGCGAGCTTGATTAGCCGGCATGTTACCCCCAACCTTCGCCGGAGGGCTCATCAACCCCGGACGGACTTAGTCTTCAACCGGGAGCTGCGACTCTCCCCGGCACCATCCCCACGCTGCAGCGGCTAATTACGGCTTCTCTCCGGACTGCTCGGCCCCGCCGACATGGCTACCTTGGCGGTCGCAGAAGAGGATCGGCCAATCGAGGACGGGATCAACGCGCTTCTGTTCGCCGCCACCGACGTAGGGCTTCGCCTTGTCACGCTCGCGGCGCCCCTCGTCGCACCAATCCTCGACGTCTCGAACGAAGAGGCGGCCGGCTTCCTCGCCCTCGGCGCCCTTGGGCTTCTCGGACCGCTCATCAGCGGAACGGGAGCCGTCGGGCATGCCGTCCAAGACCTCTTCAACTCCGAGGATTTCGCAGACTGTCCTCGGCAACTCCCTCGATCTTGTCGGACTCCCGATAGACGGGGTGGTCAACGGCGGGCATGGCCCGAATCTCGAACCGCTACTGCGTGGCCTGCCGCCAGCCATCCCGCTGAGGCCAATGGATGCTGCCGCTGGGCTCGGTCCGTTCGAACCCACGTATTCCGAGGTCCTTGCTGGAGGACTTATCAACCCACCGGGTCAAGCGGTGAACATCATCCCGCAACTCCGGGGCTCAGCGCTCCCGCTCATTGGGTAATCCGATTGATCCCACCTCGTTCAGCTATCCGGGCACCATTCCCACGCTGCAGGGATTGGGGACGCGGGTCTTTGACGCGCTGCCACCGAACGAGGAAGCTGTCGAGTTCCAAACTCTGGGCGGCGGCGACAACCTCAAAATCGCCGCAGGTGATGACGACAAAGACGACGACGCCCCGAAGCGGAACCGGCCGTTGCTCAACATCCTTAAGAACAACCCGCTCAACCCGGGTGCCAACAAGGACGACTCGGGCAATGCCAGCGCCGTCAAGCACCGTCCTGGCCTCGGAAAGACCCCTGTCCGCGATCTCGTCAAGCGCGTCCTCGGCGGCAATGACGACGATGACGATGGCGGCGGCGATGACAACGGCGGCGGAGCCCCGGAACCCGAATAGAGGTATGCCGATGAACTGCCCCACCTCCCGCAAGGAGGTGGGGCAGTTCGCATGGGTGTGCTGCGCGACTTCGTCTCGGCGGATTTTCTCGAGTTCTGCAGGAGGGCTGCGGCTGAGGCGCCGAAGCACAACCCTCCTGCAGAACTCGACGAAACCAAGCCAACCTCCGCGTGGGCTTCGGTTGGCATAGATTCACTGCGTGAATCGGCGCACCCTGGAGTTCTGCTGCGGGATCGTCGTCGTCGGACTCCTGGCCGGGGTCGCTGGTCTGTGCACGACGCTGCTGCTGCGCTTCGTCGAGCACCTGACCTACCACTACTCGTTCGGCACGCTGCTGGCCGGCGTCACCGGCAGCAGCCCGGTGCGACGCGCGGTCGGCCCGATGATCGGCGGCGCGCTCGCCGGGTTCGGCTGGTGGATGCTGCGCCGACGCACCGAGGTGCCACCGCTGGCCGACACCATCGCCAACCACCGGCCCATCCCCCGCCTGACGATGACGCTCGACGCGGCACTGCAGGTGGTGATCGTCGGCTCCGGCGCTTCGTTGGGCCGTGAGGGTGCACCCCGCCAATTCTCCGCGGCCCTAGGCGATCTGGGCACATCACGATGGTCACTGACCGAGCGGGACCGCGAGATCCTGCTCGCCTGCGCCGCCGGGGCGGGACTGGCGGCGGTCTACAGCGTTCCGGTGGGCGGTGCGTTGTTCGCGACCGCGATCATGCTGAAAACCTGGCACCCTCGTGCTGTCGGCACCGCCCTGATCACCTCGAGTCTCGCGGTGGCCGTCGCGTCGCCGGTCACGCACGAACATCCGGCGTTGGACTGGCCGAACCCGCAATTGTCCTATCTGCTTACCGCTTTCGCGATCGCACTAGCGCCGCTCGCGCTCGGCGTCGGGTTGGCATTCAACCGCGTCATGGCTCGCGCACGGCCGGCCGCCACCATGAAGTCCTGGGTGCTGATACCCGGCGATCGCCGCCGCCGGACTGCTGATCGGCATCTGTTCCATCCGGTGGCCGGAGTTGCCCGGTAACGGCAAGAGCATCCTGACGGTGAGCCTCAACAGCGGCCTGACACTGGGCGCGGCCGTGGTGATTCTGTTCCTCAAACCCCTTCTCACCGCGGTGTTCCTGCGCGCCGGCGCGGTCGGCGGCATGCTCACCCCCGCGCTGGCCACCGGTGCCGCGGTGGGATCGGTTGTGGCGCTGGCGATCAACACCTTCACCGAACATCACGTCAGCGTTCCCGCCGTGTCGCTGACCTGTGCCGCCGGTGTCCTGGCGATCACCCAGCGCGCGCCGATATGGGCCGCGA
>CAVUPN010000015.1:0-47164 GCA_963743225.1 uncultured Actinomycetota bacterium
AACTGGCGCTGCAGGTCGCTGAGGCGTTCAGCCGGTACGGCGCGCATCTGCCCGTGAACGTGCTCCCGATCTACGGCGGTTCCCCGTACGGCCCGCAGATGGCAGGCCTCAGGCGTGGCGCGCAGGTCGTCGTCGGCACGCCGGGCCGTGTCATCGACCACCTCGAGAAGGGCACCCTCGACCTTTCGCACCTCGACTACCTGGTGCTCGACGAGGCCGACGAGATGCTCCAGATGGGCTTCGCCGAAGACGTCGAACGCATCCTCGAAGGCACGCCCGAGTACAAGCAGGTCGCGCTGTTCTCGGCGACCATGCCGCCGGCCATCCGCAAAATCACCAACAAGTACCTGCACGACCCGGTCGAGGTCACGGTCAAGTCGAAGACCGCCACCGCGGACAACATCTCGCAGCGCTACATTCAGGTGGCCGGCCCCCGCAAGATGGATGCCCTGACCAGACTGCTCGAGGTCGAGCCGTTCGAGGCGATGATCGTGTTCGTCCGTACCAAGCAAGCCACCGAAGAGGTCGCCGAAAAGTTTGCGCGCCCGAGGGTTTTCGGCGGTGGCCATCAACGGCGACATCCCGCAGGCGGTGCGCGAGCGCACCGTCGCCGCCCTCAAGGACGGAAAGCTCGACATTCTCATCGCCACCGATGTCGCGGCCCGCGGCTTGGACGTCGAGCGTATTTCGCACGTGCTGAACTACGACATCCCGCACGACCCCGAGTCCTACGTGCATCGCATCGGACGCACCGGCCGCGCAGGCCGATCGGGCGCAGCGCTGCTGTTCGTCACACCGCGCGAACGTCATCTACTCAACTCGATCGAGCGGGTCAGCCGACAGAAGCTCGTGGAGTCGCAGTTGCCGTCGGTCGACGACGTCAATGCGCAACGCGTCGCGAAGTTCCGCGACTCAATCACCGATGCATTGAACGCACCGGGCGGCGAATCTGTTCCGCACGCTGATCGAGGATTACGAGCGCGACAACGACGTGCCGCTGGCAGATATCGCCGCCGCGTTGGCGCTGCAGGCCCGCGACGGCGAAGAATTCCTGATGACCGAGCCGCCGCCGGAGAAGCGCCGTGAGCGGGACGACCGTTCCTCGCGCGACGGCGGCCCGCGCAAGCAACGTGAGCGGCGAACTGACCTGCGACCTACCGCATCGCGGTCGGCAAGCGGCACAAGGTCATGCCGGGCGCCATCGTCGGTGCGATCGCCAACGAGGGCGGCTTGCACCGCAGCGACTTCGGGCACATCACGATCCGGCCCGAATACTCGCTCGTCGAACTTCCGAAGAAGCTGTCGAAGCAGACGCTGAAGGCGCTGCAGCACACCCGGATTCAGGGTCAGTTGATCAACCTCGAACCCGACCGCGGTCCGGGAAAGCCTCGCCACAAACCGAAATGACGCTCTCGAAGGGGATTAAAGACCCAACCGCCCAGGGCGGCCTCGAATCGGTCTCGGCCCCCGAGCGGGTCGCGTCGCTCACCGGGATCCGCGCCGTCGCAGCGCTTTTGGTGATGGCCACCCACGCCGCCTACACCACCGGTAAGTACACGCACGGCTATGTCGGCTTGGTGTATTCGCGGATGGAGGTGGGCGTCGCGATCTTCTTCGTGCTGTCCGGTTTCCTGCTCTTCGGGCCGTGGGTGAAGGCGGCCGCAACCGGTGAGCACGCCCCGTCGGTGCGCCGGTACGCCTGGCACCGGGTCCGTCGCATCATGCCCGCATATGTCGTCACGGTGCTGATCGCCTACCTCGTCTACCACTTCCGCACCGCAGGGCCGAATCCCGGGCACACCTGGATGGGGCTGTTCCGTAACCTCACGTTGACGCAGATCTACACCGATGACTATCTCTATTCGTATCTGCATCAGGCGCTAACCCAGATGTGGAGCCTGGCAGTGGAAGTCGCGTTCTACGTGGTGCTGCCCCTGTTGGCCTATCTGCTGCTGGTGGTGTTGTGCCGACGGCAGTGGCGGCCGGTGCTGTTGCTGACCGGGCTGGCGTTCCTGGCCGCGCTGACGCCGGCCTGGCTGGTCCTCGCGCACACCACTGACTGGCTGCCCGACGGCGCGCCGCTATGGCTACCGACGTATCTGGCATGGTTCGTCGGCGGCATGATGCTGGCTGTCCTGCAGCTCATGGGTGTGCGCGCATACGCGCTTGCGTGCGTGCCGCTCGCGGTGGCCTGCTATTTCATCGTGTCGACACCGATCGGGGGGGAGCCCACCACGTCGCCTGCCGAATTGCGCGAGGCGCTCGTGAAGGTCGGCTTCTACGCGGTGATCGCGACGCTGGCGGTGGCGCCGCTGGCGCTCGGTGACCGCGGGTTGTACGCGCGGTTCCTGGCCAGCCGTCCGATGGTTTTCCTCGGCGAGATCTCCTACGAGATCTTCCTGATCCATCTGCTGACGATGGAGCTCGTGATGGTGGAGATCCTGCATTTCCCGATCTACACGGGCTCGATGCCGATCCTTTTCGTGGCGACGTTCGTCGTGACAGTGCCGCTGGCGTGGCTGCTGCACCGTTTCACCCGAGTGCGCTCCTCGTAAGTTTCGCGAGATCGACGGTAGCGAGGTCGCTACTCGCATATTTCCTCGCCAACGTCGATCTCGCGTACGTGTCGGTGGTCACTGGCGGCTTCGCCCAGGGAAACGTGGTTATCGGCAGCGACGCGATCGCCCGCGGCGAGGTGACCGAATACGCGGGCGGCGCGGGCTCAGGCGGTCAATACCGGCTCGCGTGTCGCGGCCGGTGCGGTGGCGGTCGCGAACCGGAGGTTCTCGTCGTCGACTGGGCCGTCACGCAGCATCTTGGCGTCGGCGTTGTAGTCCATCGTCATCCGCCATGGACCATCGTCGCCCTGCCGGGGGAATTGGTTGATCGACCGCTGGACATAGCCGGCGCCGATGCCGAGCAACGGGAGCGTGGCCATCTGTGGGTCGCTGATCTGCGGGCAGCAGATGTGGTGACCGTTGGCGTCCATATAGGCGAGCAGCCGAGTGAAATGGTCTCCCACCAATCCCACCTTCAGCGTCCAAGACGAGTTGGTGTAGCCGAACGTGAACGCGAAGTTCGGAACGCCATCGAGCAGGAGGCCCTTGAACGCCACCCGGTCGGCGACGTTCACCTCGACGCCGTCCACGGTCATCGTCACGCCGCCGAAAGCCTGAAGGTTCAGGCCGGTCGCGGTCACGATGATGTCGGCTTCGAGTACGCGCCCGGATTCCAGCTTGATACCGCGCTCGGTGAAGGTGTCGATCCGGTCGGTGACCACCGAGGCCTTCCCGTCGCGGATGGCCTTGAACAGGTCGCCGTCGGGAACGACGCACAGCCGCTGGTCCCACGGGTTGTAGGCGGGCCTGAAGTGCTCATCGACGGGGTAACCCTTCGGCAGCTGCCGGGCATTGAGGTAGCGGATCACCTTCTTGGCGGCTCGGGGATATCGCTTGCACAACCGGTAGATCGCGCGCTGCTGGATGACGTTCTTGCGCCGGGTGATTGCATAGGCCAGCTTGGCGCCGAGTAGCCCGCGCAGTGCGTTGGCGATGACGTCCTCCGACGGCAGCGGGATGACGTAGGTGGGCGAGCGCTGCAGCATTGTCACGTGCGCTGCGGTGCCGGCCATCGACGGGATCAACGTGACGGCGGTTGCGCCGCTGCCGATCACGACGACGCGCTTGCCGCTGTAGTCCAGGTCCTCGGGCCAGTGCTGGGGATGCACTATTTGGCCCTCGAAGCGCTCGCGGCCCTCGAATTCGGGAGTGAACCCTTGGTCGTAGCGGTAGTAGCCGCCCGCGCAGAACAACCAGCTGCAGCTCATGGTCAGCTGCTCGCCCGTGTCGGCGCGCTCGATCTCGACAAGCCACCGGGCATCGTCGGTTGACCATGCGGCACTGAGCACCTTGTGGTGCAGCCGGATCTTGTCGTCGATGCCGCTCTCGGCGGCCGTCTCACGCAGGTAGTCGAGGATCGCGGGCGCACCGGCGATCGCCTTGTCGTCCTCCCATGGCTTGAACTCAAAGCTGAAGGTGTGCAGGTCCGAATCGGAGCGAATGCCCGGGTAGCGGAACAGGTCCCACGTACCGCCCGTCGCGCCCCGAGCCTCCAGGATCGCGAACGATTTGTTCGGCTGCTCGGTCTGCAGGTAGTACGCCGCCCCGATTCCGGAGATGCCGGCGCCGACGATCAGCACATCGACGTGTTCGACGCGCGCCGTGGTGGAGGTTGGGGACATTTGCGTGACTCCTGAATTGGGGTGGCTTTCTTGTGGGCTCAATCATCGAGCAACCAGGCAGGGCAAAACAGGTCAAAATGCCCCGATATCATCGGCTAGTGGTGCAAACTGCACCAGTGGAGTGGGAGCGTCCATCCGAAAGGGTTCGCGAGCTAATCAGGCACGGCGCCGAGCTGGTCCTCAACGCTCAGGTCGAATGGCTGGAGGAACTCGACGAGGCCACGCTGTCGGCGGCGAACGTGCAGGAACTCGCCGACGATCCCGCACTCAACGCGGCCACCCGCAGGAGCACACGTGCCAACCTTCTGCATTGGGCCGCGGCCAACGTGGGTGATCCCGGAGCGCCGGTGCCGGCCAACCTCGGCCCCGAGCCGCTCGGCATTGCCCGCGATCTGGTGCGCCGAGGGCTCAGCGAGTCGGCCCTGCAGGCCTACCGGGTCGGACAGAACGTAGCGTGGCAGCGTTGGATGGCGATCGCCTTCGGCCTCACCTCGGACCCTCTCGAGTTGCAGGAACTGCTCGACGTGTCGGCGCGGTCGTTATTCGACTTCGTCGACGCCACGATTGCCGGTATCGCCGAGCAGGTTCAGGTCGAGCGCGACGAGTTGACCCGTGGAACACACGCCGAGCGGCGTGAAGCGGTCGCGCTGATCCTCGACGGAGCGCCCATCAGCAGACAGCGAGCCGAAGCGCGCCTCGGCTACAACCTCGAACAGTCCCACACGGCGGCGGTCGTCTGGGGCGATGAGCCGGAGGGTGATTCCAGCCAATTGGACCGTGCGACAGAGGCGTTGGTACACGGCGCGGACGCGCAGCGACCACTCAGCGTGATCGCGAGCGCAGCGACCCTCTGGGTGTGGATACCGGGCACTATGGCACCGGATGTCCGCCGGCTGGAAGAGGTCATCGCCCGTCTGCCCGGGGTTCGCGTCGCGCTTGGATCGACCGCCCGGGGCATCGAGGGGTTCCGGCGGAGCCACCTCGACGCGATCACCACGCAACGCATGCTGGCGCGGCTGACCTCGACACAACGCGTCGCCGGTTTCGACGACGTTGAACTCGTGTCCTTGGTTACCCAGGACCCCGATCGGGCCAACCGGTTCGTCAAGCAAACGCTTGGCAACCTTGCGGAAGCCAGCCCCGAAATCCGCACTGCGGTGCTCACCTTCGTCAACGAACAGTGCAACGCTTCCCGCACGGCCGCGCGGCTCTATACCCACCGAAACACTTTGCTGCGAAGGCTTTCCCGGGCGCAGGCCCTATTGCCGCACCCGCTCGAGGAGAACAGCGTGCACGTTGCGGTAGCGCTCGACATGCTTCGCTGGAGCGGCAGCAGCGACGCCTGAAGCACACCGTTTCAGTGGCTGAGCTAAGAAGCTCCGTTGCGGGTTGCGGCGGCATAGTCGGTCGGTCTCGGGCCCTAGAAGAACGGTTCGAGCCGCCGATCGACAGATTCATCCGCGCGAGCATCCGGGACCTGCTCGCTCATTACCGGACGTGCGGTGCGCTGGACCCCGACGTGAACCCGGACATCGCTGCGGGCCTGATCTTCGCGATCCTCAACGGGCTGTACGTCGAGTGGTTGCAGAACGAAGCGTCCTTCGACGCAGTCGCGACGGTGGTTGCGGACTACCTCGACCTGATCTTGCGCGCGTAAGGGCTCGCCGAGAGCAGGATGCGCGTCACGGCACCGGCCCCTCTACTCCGCTGCCCGTGAGGTTCTCGGGTAACGTCGAAACATCTCGGCCACGGGCCAAACCAACCAACACGCTGCGATCCGGCCCGCACTCACGGCATAGTGGAAACCCCAAGCTCACGGTGATCGCCGTGCCAAGTGACACGACTCCCGACGCAGCAGAGGGGAGTTATGAAACGACTAAACGGTGCCGGTGCATGCGGTGGACATCGACGTCCGGATATCGATCGTCCGCTGTGCCGATGCGGCGGGCCGGATCCATTTCGTGCCGACGCTGCGGTGGAAGCGCATCGGCTCTCCGCTGGCCTAAATCGACTACTTCGGCGATGAACTGAATGCCCTGTAGCACTCGCCGAACAATAAGGAGTTTGCCATGACCCGGATCGCCCCGATGGACCTGTCATTCTTGCTGCTGGAGAGAGCAAACCGACCAAATCACATGGCTGCCTTGACAATCTTCCAAAAACCGAAGGGACAGCAGTCTTCTTTTCGGGCCCCGCCTGTTCGACGCCTATCGCCACAGCCAGGCGGTGAAGCCCTTTACTTACCAGCTCAAAATGCTCGGCAAGGATGTCGCGGCGTGGGAAACGGTCGAGCCGGACATGGCCTATCACGTTCGGCACATTGCCCTACCGGCACCGGGTTCCATGCAGAAGTTTGACGAGACGGTCTCCTTCCTGAATGCCGGCCTGCTCGACCGGGGACACCCGCTCTGGGAGTGCTACGTCATCGACGGAATCGCGAATGGCCGGATAGCTGTCATGCTCAAAGTGCACCACTCGCTCATCGACGGTGAAGGCGGGCTGCGCGTGATGCGCAACTTCATGAGCGATTCACCACGCACCAAGACGCTGGCCGCTCCCTGGATGGCTAACGAGAGCGCTGATAAGCCACGCCGGTCGCGCCCCAGCGTTTCGCAAATAGAGCGACTGCAAGGCATGCTCAAGGGACTGACCAAGCTGCCGGGAGATCTCGTCGGCGTGGGTAGTGACGCGGTGAATCTTGGCGCGCAATCACTGAAGCTGAAGCCGCGAATGGCGAATCTGCCCTTCACCGCGAAACCCACGCTCTTCAACAACACGGCGAAATCGGGGGCGCGCGCCTACGCGAACATCGAGTTGCCGCTCGCCGACGTCAAGGCCGTGGCCAAGGCGACCGACACCTCCGTCAACGACGTGGTCATGACCATCATCGACGATGCTCTACATCACTACCTTGGCGAACACCAGGCTCCCACCGACCAGCCGTTGGTGGCCTTCATGCCCATGTCGCTGCGTGACGAATCGGGCAGGGGCGGAGGTAACCAGGTGAGCGCCGAACTGATCCCAATGGGTGCGCCCACGGCGAGCCTCAGCGCGCGCCTGGAACAGATCAACGCTGCAACAAAGAAGGCAAAGGACAAAGGGCGCGGCATGCAAACGACGTCGCGCCAGGCCTATGCGCTGTTGTTGCTCGGCAGCCTGACCATGTCGGATACCTTGCCCTTCTTCGGAAAGGTGCCGAGCGCCAACCTGGTGATATCGAACATGAAGGGGCCGGCGGGCAACTCTATCTGGCCGGTGCGCCGATGGTCGCGTTCCATGGCCTGCCCATCCTGCCGCCCGGCGCCGGACTCAACATTTCTTTTGCGAGTGTGAACACAGACATATGCCTCGCGGTCGGCGCAGCGCCGGAAGCCGTGCACGAACCCTTCCGCCTTGCCCAACTGATTGAAGAGGCTTTCGACAATCTCAAAGTCGAGACGAGCGGAACGGCGCGCAGGACCGCGCGTCGCCCGCACACGACAGTCTGATCGGAACGTCAACCAAACAACACCGAACGCGGAGAACCCCATGAAGAACATCGGCGCCATGCTCAAACAACGCGCAGTCGTTTCTCCGCAACTCGAGGCCTACGTCGAGCCATCCGCCAACGTGCGCATGGACTACACCCAGATGAACGCGCTGGCCAACCAATGCGCCAGCGTCCTGACCTCGCTCGGGGTCGGCGAGGGTGACCGCGTGGCGTTATTGATGCCCAATTGTGCCGAGTTCTGCTGCCTGTTCTATGGCGCAGCCAAGATCGGGGCCGTGGCGGTGCCCCTCAACACCCGACTTGCGGCACCCGAGCTGGAATACATTCTGTCGGACAGCGGCAGCAAGATCCTGATCTACGGTGAAGCGTTTGCGGCGGTGGCCGAAGCCATCAAGGCTGGTACCGGTCACCCCTGCACCGTCGTCGATTGGGTGCCGGCAGCGGGCAGCAGTGATTCTCTTGCCGACCGTCTGGAGGCCGCAGATGCCAACGAACCGGTCTGCGACTGCGGTGGATCGGACAACCTGTTCATCATGTACACCTCGGGCACCACCGGACATCCAAAAGGAGTGGTGCATACCCACGACTCGGTGCACACGGCGGCGTGTTCATGGTCACTGACGGTCGATGTGCGCTACCAGGACCGCGTACTGCTACCCCTGCCGATGTTCCACGTGGCGGCGCTGACGACGGTCATCTTTTGCGCCATGCGCGGCGTCAGCCTGATCTCGATGCCGCAGTTTGATCCGGAGAAGGTGTGGTCGCTGATCGTCGATGAGCGGGTTTCCGTCGGTGGTGCCGTGCCGGCGATCCTGAACTTCATGCGCCAGGTGCCCCAGTTCGCCGAACTCGACGCGCCTGACTTCCGCTACTTCATCACCGGCGGTGCGCCGATGCCCGAGGCCCTGATCAAGATGTATGCCGCCAAGAACATGCAGGTCGTGCAGGGCTACGCGCTCACCGAATCGTGCGGCGGCGGCACCCTGCTGCTCGGCGAAGACGCCCTGCGCAAGGTCGGCTCGGCCGGACGCGCCACCATGTTCGCAGACGTTCGCGTGCGCAGTGACAATGGCGTGATCAGCGAACGCGGTGAAGGCGAAGTCGTGATCAAGTCCGACTTCCTACTCAAGGAATACTGGAATCGCCCAGACGCCACACGCGGCGCTTTCGATAACGGCTGGTTCCGTACCGGCGACATCGGCGAGATCGATGATGAAGGTTATCTCTACATCAAGGATCGCATGAAGGACATGATCATTTCCGGCGGTGAGAACATCTACCCGGCGGAGATCGAGAGCGTCATGATCGGTATCCCTGGCGTCAGTGAGGTGGCGGTCATCGGCCAGTCCGACGAGAAATGGGGCGAGATCGCTTGTGCCATCGTCGTCGCCGACCAGAGCGAGGTCAGCGAGCAACAAATCGTCGAGTACTGCGGCACTCGACTGGCACGCTACAAGTTGCCGAAAAAGGTGATCTTCGCCGAAGCGATTCCACGCAATCCAGCGGGCAAGATTCTCAAGCAGGTGCTCCGCGAAAAATACGCGTGACAGCACACGCCGGCGTGCGTCGGCCGCGTTGGTGATTCCACGGCGACAACGCCGCGTCACAAGGCAGGTCGCGTGATGTGCTCACACCGTCGTCGAAGGGGCGGGGGAGGGCGTGGCCTGCGCACGGGCGACCGCGAGCAGTTCGTCGAGCGAGGCCCGGAAGCCGTGGACGATCTCCCAGGCGTCGGGCACGGCGACTGCGTCGGCGAGGACGCAGAGATTGAACTGGTCGCAGTAGCTCCAGACGGTCATGTTGAGCGTCGCGCCGTGGGTGATCTGCCCGGTGGAGAACCAGCGATCGACGCGCCAGCGGCCGAGGTACCGCGGCTCGCGCGGCCCCGGCACGTTGGACACGACCACGTTCTTGAACGTGTCGAAGCGACCCTTGGTCCGCGCGTTGAGGCGCGCAAAGCCCGAGATCGCGCGTTCGGGCAGCAGCTCGACCACCGCGCCGACGTCGGCGTCCTTGGTCTGGGCGAAGTGCTGCTTCGTCGCCTCGGCGGCGACGCTCGTCGCGCGCAGCCGCTCGAGCGGGTCGGCGATCTGGGCGTGCAGCCAGACGTAGTCGACCGACGAGTAGTTGCCGGGGTGGGCGCGCTCGGCCGCCGCAGTGACCGCGAGCGGCATCGTGGCCACCATCGCCTCGCTCGGAGGTGAGCCGGAACCCTCGAGATAGCGGCGCACGCTGCCCGCGACACACGCCATGAACACGTCGTTGATCGTGGTGCCGAGCGACTTACTCACCTCGCGAACGTCGGCGAGCGGGAACGTCTCGCAGGAGAACCGCCGACTGCGCGACAGCCCGCACTGGAAGGGGCCCGGCGGCGTGGAGCGGTCGAAGGCGGACGGGACGCGGCGCTCGCCGCCCTTGGCGAAGTCGCGCTCGATGCGCACCCGGTCGCGCATGGCCCGTGCGGTCGGCACCACCCGACCGAGCCTGGAGGGCAGGTCTCGTAGCGCCCAACCCAGTCGCTGCCGTGTCGACGGCAGCGGCGCCGGTGCCCACGGGGCCGGAACCACCGCTGCATCGTCGGGCGCGTCGTTGTAGAACGCGGCCAACATGTCCAGCACGCCGACGCCGTCGGTGTAGGCATGGTGCAGCAGCATCACGAGCGCGACGTCGCCGCCTTCGAGGCCCTCGACGACCCAGATCTGCCACAGCGGCCGGTCGCGATCGAGCGGGTGGGCGTAGATCTGCTCGACGAGCGCGCAGAACTCCTCCATCCCGCCGGGTGCGGGACAGACGACGCGGCGCACGTGCGCGTCGAGATCGAACTCGGGGTCCTCGACCCAGATCGGGTGATGCAGGCCCAGCGGCGTCGGCAGGTACCGCAGCCGGAAGACCGGAAGCAGGTGGACGCGCTCCTCGAACATGCGGCGCGCCTTCGGCCACGACCAACCGTCGGGGTCCGTCGACGGGTCAAGCACGCTGATCTTGAGCGTGTGGTTGTAAGCGCTGCCCCCATCGAGGTACAGCATCAGGGCATCGATCCCGTTGAGTCTCCTCATCACGTTCGGGCCTCCCGGACTCCGTTGATTATCGTCTCCGCGGCCATTCCGGGGGAGTGAATGGCCAACTACTACAACTTGTTCGGCAGACCCGACGAGAATCTGGCTCCCGCTTCGGTCTAGTCAGGCCTCTTGGAAGGTGAGCTGCTCGTACCAGGCGACGGCGTCTACGTAGGAACTCTTGACGGTGACCTTGCCGTCGACTACCGGGCAGATGTCGACGCCCTCGAAGCTGATCGGGCGGCCGTCGGGAACGGCGATGCGGTTGCCGACCGGAAGGTTCTGGCCCAGGGTGCCCGTCATGGTCCACTCCGCGGTGAACAGATTTTCGTCCACATAGAGGGCGTTGACCACGAAGTCGTAGTCGGGCCAGGTGGCGACCAGCCCCGCAAGGGCAGCTCGTACGCCTTCGTGCCCTTTGACCGAGACCATCGGTGACGCGTGCAGCTCGTAGACGATGTCTTCGGACACCGTCTCCACCAGTGCGTCGGCGTTTTTGGTGTTGATTGCGTCTAGGAATCGGCGCGCAAGGTCCAGGGTGGCCTCGGCGTTGGGTGCGACGCTAATCGTGGCGGTCATCTTGTGAGTTCTCCTCATGATCGGTGTTTAACAGGTGGCTCTATGTCTCGCCACGAGACGGTAGAGGCGTAACGACGCAATGTCAATAGTTAATGACTCTGCGTCAATACTTATTGACAGTACGTCGTTAAGCCCATATCCTCGCGACCATGACACCGACGAAACCGCCGACCGACGCACACAGTTCCGACACAGGTCTCACCGTTGCCGTGACCGGGCCCACCGGGGAGGTCGGGCGTTCGCTGCTCGCCGCTCTGGAACGCTCAGATCAGGTCAAGCGCGTGCTGGGCATGGCCCGACGACCGTTCGATCCGAACGAATACGGCTGGAAGAAGGTCGAATACCGGCGCGGCGACGTGCTGGACCGTTCGACCGTCGACGAACTCGTCGCCGACGCGGACGTCGTGGTGCATCTCGCGTGGATCATCTTCGGCGATCGGGAGGAGACCCGAACGATCAACCTGGAGGGCTCCCGCAACGTGTTCGAGGCGACCGTGAAATCGGGCGCGCGTCGGCTCGTCTACACGTCATCGATCGCGGCCTACGGTTTTCACGAAGACAATCCCGAGCTTCTGACCGAGGACCTCGCGCCCCGCGGAACCGAGGAGTTCTACTACTCGGCGGAGAAGGCCGAGCTCGAGGCGCTGTTCCACGAGGTGGTGGACGGCAGCGACATCGATCAGTACATCTTGCGGCCGTGCATCGTCGGGGGACGTGACGCGCCGGCGCTGATCAACGACGTCGTCCGGCGCTTCCAGCTCGGTGGCCGCTGGCCGCTGGAACGAGATCTCCTGCGGGTCGTCCCAGGTGCGTCTCCGGTGTTACCGGAGGCCGGGACGTCGTTTCAGCTTGTGCACCATGACGATTGCGCCGACGCCATCGTCGCCGCGATCGAGGGCCGTGGATCGCCGGGCATCTACAACCTCGCCGGCGACGGCGCGATCACGATGACCGACGTCGCGCGCGAGCTCGGTTGGCGGACGGTCCCAATGCCCCGTCTGGCGGTCAAGGCGGCGGTCGGGTTGGTGGCGCGGCTCGGGAGCCTGTTGCCGCAGGATCTCGCTTGGGTCAACATCGCACGGCGATCCTCGATCATGGACACCACGAAGACGCGCCGCGAACTCGGCTGGCGCCCGCGCCACGAGGCGGCGGAGGTCATGCGCGAGACGATCGCCGGAGCGAAGGACGCCGGGATCGTCTGGTCACATCGGTGATTGTCGACGCCGTGTCATTAACTTCGGCTATCGCTCTCGACGCTAGGCTGTCTTCGGTGACTCCGAAGCGGCGCATTCGACGCAAGCCCGAAGACGCCGAGCGCGAGATACTCGACGCGGCAGAGACGCTGCTCAAGCAGATCCGGTTCCGCGATCTCACGGTCGATGCCGTAGCGGCTGCGGCGAACATGCAGCGGTCGAATTTCTACAACTATTTCAAGGACCGCAACGAGCTGGTCATGCGACTCGTCGATCGGATCGCTGGCGAGATGTTTACCGCCACGCGATCCTGGCTGGAAAGCGAGAACCCCGATCGCGTCGCCGCACTGCGGCAGGGGTTGCGCGATGTCGCCCGAATCTGGAGCCGGCACGCGGACGTGCTGGCGGCGATGAACGAGGCCTCATATCACGACGAGGCCGCCCAGCGGTACTTCCGCGGCGGGGTCGTCCAGCAGTACATCGATCAGATCGCCAAGCTGATCCGCCAGGAGAAGCGCCAGGGCCTCACGCAAGTCGCCAATCCCAACGAGGTCGCACGGGCACTGACCATTCTCAATGTCAACTACATGACGGAGCGCGTCACCACGGACCACGCCCGACCGGACGCGGTCGCCTCCGTGCTGGCAGGGATCTGGATTGCCACGCTCTATCCCGACGCCACCTGAGCGTTTCTACGATGCCGCGAGTCGTGCGATCCCGGGAACGACGTAGCGGGCGAAGTACGCACGCAATCCCTGGTCGTCGTAGAGCGGGATTGGGCCCTCCGGTGCGAGGACGAGCGACACGCCAAGGCGCGTGATCCACTCGCCGACCATCTCGGCGTCCTCGTCGCTGAGCGGTCCGCCACCACTCGAGCCGAGCCAGTCTGCGACCGAGCTCCGCACGACCGCGATCACGCTGGTACCGTCGGTCGTCAGCGTTGCGCAGGAACGAATCGGGTTCGGTCCTCAGCACTTTCACGAACAGCGGGTGGTCCCGCAACTCCTTGACGGACACGACGAGGGCGTCGGTGAGCCCGGTCTCGAGGTCGCGGGCGTCCGCGAATGTCGTCCGGACCCGTTCGGTCGCCTGTGCGACGACGCGAATGAGGACGAGCTGCGCGAGCCGGTCCTTGCTGTGGTGAACTTGACATTGGTCTCCGTGGTGCGAGATTCGACCGTCAGCCTCAGCGCGGGGGAATGGACGTAGAGGTAATGGGCGATCGCCTCGCCAGGAGCAACGTCTGAGCGTTGCGCGCGATCACCGCAATGGGTCCGAGGATGTCCAAGCCCTGCCAGCGCGACAAGCGAAGTCCGAAGTCTGGACAATCCAGGTCGTCAGCGCTGGCCTCGAGCAGGAAAACCATTGCATCGACCGGGGATGAACGCGCCTTCTTGGTCCTCGATACCTGGCGGGATGTGGAAACGCGTCAAGTACGACTCGGGGTCACCACCGAGCTCGCGGATGAGGTCGCAGTAACCCCACAGGTTGGTGGCGCGGAGCAAACTACCCACTCGATCACACCGCTTGGTGTCGGGAATTGATAAGAGTATGTCGGAAATTGTCAATACACTCGCCGGCGCTCTAGACCAATCTGTGTGGTTTGGGGTCGCTATGAGGACCCTCGAATACGGTCAGGCTGACGTGAATTGGTCGCGCAGCTGGGTCTTCTTGAACTTTCCCGTTGCCGTGCAGGGGATCGCCCCCACGAACTCGAAGCGGTCCGGCAGCTGCCACTTCGCGAACTCCCGCGCGAGATGCTCACGCAGCTCGTCTGCGGTGGCCTCGGCGGTGGCCGAAACGAAGTGCCACCACCGCGAGTGGGCGCTCGCCCCACCGGTCGTCCGGTACGGCGATGACGGCCGCCTGTGCGACCGCGGGGTGACACATGAGGCGATTCTCGAGGTCGACCGAGGAGATCCACTCGCCGCCTGATTTCACGAGATCCTTTGAGCGGTCGCAGATCCGGATGCAGCCGTTCGGATCAATGCGCACCACGTCCCCGGTCTTGAACCAGCCATCGGGAGTGAAGCTGTCTGCGCCGCGACCACCGTGGTAGCTCGCCGCGACCCAGGGTCCGCGGACCTCGAGCTCGCCCATGGCCCCGTCGTCCCACGCGATCAGCTGTTCTTCTTCATCACGCGCGCGGATGTCGAAAAGCGGGCTGGCGACGCCCTGGCGGCCGCGGAAGGCATACTGCTCGGCAGCCTCACTCTCCTCGAGACTCTTCGGCAGTCGGCACACCGAGCCAAGGGGCGCAAGCTCGGTCATCCCCCAGGCCTGGACGACGGTGAGGCCGTGCTGGTCGAACCCCTCGAACATCGACCGTGGCACCGCCGCTCCACCGACAATCAACCGGTCCAGGGCGAGGCAGACAATTCCCACCGGCCCGGCTGCGCGTCGAGTGCAGCCAGCATTCCCATCCACACTGTCGGAACGCCCGCCGTCATCGTCACGCTCTCGCACGCGCACAGATCCAGAACGCTCTCGGCGTCAAGCCGTAGGACCCGGAAGGACTAGACTCGCGCCCGCGAGGGCCGCGGCGTACGGCAGCCCCCAGGCGTTCGCGTGGAACATCGGGACGACGGGAAGAATTGTGTCCCTTGACGATACGGATAACTGGTCGGGCAGCGCGGCAACCAGTGAATGCAGCACGAGCGCCCGATGGGAATAGACGACGCCCTTGGGCCGACCGGTCGTGCCCGAGGTGTAGCACATCGACGCCGCCTGACATTCGTCAAGCGTGGGCCACTCGGACGGTTCTCCTTCCGTGATCAGCGCCTCGTAGTCGAGCATCCCTTCGGGTACCGGACCCGTGTGGGTAACCACGATGACATGGGTGAAGTCGCTTGTGGCCCGGAAGGATTCGAACACCTCCAGCAGGGACTCGTCGACGACGATCACCTTGTCCTGGGCGTCGTCGACGATGCAGCGTGAGCTCGTCGGGGAACAGGCGCGGGTTAAGGGTGTGGATGATCGCACCCATGGCCGGCACCGCGAAGTAGAGCTCGAGGTGTTCGCTTTGGTTCCAAAGCAGCGTTGCGACGGGGTTGCCCTCGCGTACGCCGAGCGCGCTCAGCGCGCCGGCGAGGCGGCGGGCGCGGCTGGCGCAAGTGCCGAAAGTCGTGCGGCTGATCTCGCCCGAGGGCCGACGCGAGCACCACTTTCTGGTCTGTGTGGAACCGCTCGGCGCGCTCGACGATGCTCGTCAGTGTGAGCGGGTAGTTGTCCATGCTGCCGCCGTTGAGCATCTGTGCGGTCATGGACGTTGCCTTTCGAGGAGCGGAACCCTTGCGACGGATTGAGATCGCGGGTTGGTACGACGCATGGTCTCGCGCCAGATCACGGAGCCACCTGAGCGCCTTGGCTTCCGACCACCCCTCTCGCTCAGTGAATGATCACGCCGCGGATGTTCTTGCCGTCCCGCAGGTCCTGGTAGCCCTGGTTCACCTCGTCGAGGGTGTAGGTGCGGTGACCAGCTCGTCGAGCTTCAGCTGACCGGCGTCGTAGAGTCGCAGCAGCCGCACGATGTCGTACTGCGGATTGGATGAACCGAACAAGCGACCCTTTGATCGTCTTCTCGTGCAGCGTCAGGTCGGTGCCGGAGACGTGCACGGTGAGCTTGGCCGGGTCGGCCAGACCGGTGATGACGACGGTGCCGCCCTTGCCGATCACCGCGGTCGCCGCCGAGACAACCTCCTCGTCGACGGTGCCCACCAGGATCAGCGCCGCGTCGGCGCCCTGGCCCCAGGTGAGCTCGTCGACCTTCGTCGCGGCGCTGGCGGCATCGGCGAACGCATGGGTGGCACCGAACTTGAGCGCGGTGTCGCGCTTGAGCGCGACCGGGTCGACGACCACGACGTACTTGCAGCCGGCGGAGACCGCGCCCTGGACCGCGTTGATGCCCAGGCCTCCGACGCCGTAGATGACGGCGGTGTCGCCCGCCCGGAGGTTTCCGGCATTGACCGCGGTGCCCCAACCGGACGGTACGCCGCAGCCGACGAGCACCGCGGTCTCCAGCGGTAGCCAGTCATCCACCTTCACCACCGAGTGCTGCGAGATGGTGGCCCGCTCGGCGAATGTGCCGAGCATGCACATGGCGCCGAAATCTGTTCCCTTGGAATGGAATCGGAAACTGCCGTCCGGCATGCAGCCCTCCAGGATGGTGGCACCCATGTCGCAGAGGTTCTGCCGGCCGGTCGAGCAGTAGCGGCAGGTTCCGCAGTTCGGGATGAAGCTGCACACCACGTGGTCGCCGGGCTTGACCTTGGTGACGCCGGGGCCTATCTCCTCGATGACGCCGGACCCCTCGTGGCCGCCAACGATCGGGTATCGCGGTGGTAGATCGACCGTCTGTGAGGTGCAGATCCGAATGGCACAGTCCGGCGGCGGTGTATTTGATCAGCACCTCGCCAGGACCTGGCCCGTCGAGATCCAGCTCCATCAGTTCGAACGACTTGCCTGCCTCGAGCAGTACTGCAGCAGTGGTTTTCATCATAATGTCCTCTCTAGAGCCTGACGTCTGTTTACTTCTCCCACGGGAAGAACTTCGCCACACCTGCGGCCACGATCCGCTGATATGACGAACCGATGATTCGCGCGAGTACATCGACGGCCTTCGCCTCCAAGCCGACCACGACCCGGGCTCGGCCCTTGGCGACTCCGCTGACGATGGTTTCGGCGGCCATTTCCGGCGAATGGATGAGAAGGCGCCTGTCGTAGAACTCCGCAAAGCTCTTGTGGTCCAGGCCAGCGGCGACAGTGGCGTTGCGGGCGACGGCCGTCTTGACACCGCCGGGATGCACGCATGTCACTTTGACCGGGTGCTTGGCGACCAGCATCTCCTGCCGCAGAGCTTCGGTGAATCCGCGCACTGCGAATTTGGCGGCGTTGTAGGCGCTCTGACCGGGCACTGCGATCAGCCCGAATAGGCTCGAGATGTTGACGACGTGTCCGTCGCCGGATGCGATCACATGGGGCAGAAAGGCTTTGGTCCCGTTCACGACGCCCCAGAAGTCGACATCGATGATGCGCTCGATATCCTTGAACTCCGCCTTCTCGACGTTGCCGTTGTACGCGATGCCGGCGTTGTTGTAGACCTGGTTAACCTTACCGAAGTGAGCGACGACCGCGTCGGCGTAGGCCAGCACCGATTCCCGTTCGGCGACATCGAGCCGGTCGGACTTCACGTGCGCGCTGAGGGCTTGGGCACGGTGCACGGTTTCGGCAAGCCCGTCGTTGTCGACGTCGGAGAGCGCGAGCTTCGCGCCCTTCTCGGCGAGATTGAGCGCCAGCGCCCTGCCGATGCCGGAGCCGGCTCCGGTGATGACGGCGACTTTGCCTTCGAATGAGCTCATTTGGCTGCGGCCTTTCGCTGGAGGATCCGGGGGCTTTCGGTGGGGAGGTGGTTGCGCAGTTTCACGCCGAGGTCGGCGATCGCGTCGCGTGCCTCGGGCAGCAAACTGACCTGAAGGTGGAAGTCATGCCACAGACCGTCGAATCGGCGATGGTCGAGGGCCGTCTCCAAGGCAGCGCAGGCGGTTTCGATCTTGCCCGCGTCGACGGAGACCGGATCGTCGCCGGCGGTCTGCATGAAGATCGGAGGCAGGCCCGTCATGTCGCCATACACCGGAGAGATGCCAGGCAACCGCGGATCGGAGGACCCGACATAGCGCGGCGCCCATTCGGCGCACATCGACGGAAGGATCAAGGGATCGCGCAGTACCGGCCGCATCTCGTCGATGTCGATGGCGAGGTCGGCCCACGGGCAGATCAAGCCGAGCGCTGCCGGTAGGGGGATGCCACGATCGCGCAGCGCCATGGCGAGCGCCAGTGTCAGTCCGCCGCCGGCTGAATCACCTGCAATGACGGTGGTTTTCGGGTCCAGCCCGTTGCGGAGCAGCTGGGCATAGACGGCGATCATCTCCTCAAGGGCGATCGGATAGCGGGCTTCCGGTGCGCGTGAGTAGTCGGGCAGTAACGCCGTCATGGCGGCGGCCGCGGCGAGGTGGGCGGCCACGCCCCGATAGCCTCTCGCACTGCCGAGGGCATAGGCACCGCCGTGCAGGTAGATCAGCGTTCCGTTCGGTGCGGTCTGTGGTGGTAGCACCCGCACGACAGGAACGCCCGTGATCGTGAAGCGCTCGAAGCGAGTGCCCTTCGGGGGGCGGGCGGCAGCTGTGAGCGTCTCGAGCATCAGGCGCCGCCCGAAAACGCCCGCGCGGGGGGATCCGAACAATGGCCGCGCGCCGCGCAGGACGGCCCGGATTGTTCGCTTGCCAAGTCTCATCATGACCTCTTTCAGGCGACAGACGCGTCGACGGCTGATCTGCCGAACTCAAGAAGTCCGTCGTCGACAGGATCTTCGAGCAGCATCTTCGAGTCTTGCTCGTAGTGCATGAGCACCTTCCACGGGTGCTTGGAGCCTTGGCGCGGGAGCGTGTCCTTCGCGCGCTGCACATAGCCGGAATTGAGCTGGTCGAACATCCCGATGTCCATCCGGGAGTCCTCGACGTCACGGGGCGTGGCGACCATGTGGCCGTTGTCGTCCATGTGTTTGAACAGCCGGCACAGGTAGGTGGCGGCGATGTCGGATTTCAAGGTCCACGACGCGTTGGTGTAACCGACGATCCAGGCGATGTTGGGGATGTCCTCCACCAGCACGGCCTTGTAGGTCATCTGCTCGCGCAGTTCCCGCGCCTCACCGTCCACGAAGAGTTTCATGCCGCCGAGCATCTGGACATTCAGACCGGTCGCGGTGACGATGATGTCGGCTTCGAGTTCCCGCCCGGACTTCAGCAGGACGCCGTTCTCGGTGAAGGTGTCGATCTGATCGGTGACGACCGACGCCTTTCCGGCTTTCACCACCTTGAACAGGTCGCCGTTCGGCACGGCACACAGCCGCTCGTCCCACGGCATGTAGTTCGGCGTGAAGTGGCTCATGTCGACGGACGGCCCGACCTGTTGGCGGACCAGCCAGAGCAGGAGCCGACGCATCTGGGTCGGCCAGCGCCGGCAGGCCTGGTAGAGCCGACGCTGAACCGCGATGTTCCGCTTGCGCGCCAACCCGTACACCCACTTCGCGGGAAGGAACCGAGCGAGGAATTCGGAGATCTTGTCCAGGGCGGGCAATGTGAAAATGTACGACGGCGAGCGCTGCAGCATGGTGATGTGCTCGACGTCGGCGGCCATCGCCGGAATGAGGGTGACCGCCGTTGCGCCACTACCGATCACGACAACCCTCTTGCCGGCGTAATCCAAATCTTCTGGCCAGAACTGGGGATGGACGCACCGACCCGTGAACCGGTCCACCCCAGCGAAGGTCGGCAGGTAGCCGGCGTCGTGGTTGTAGTAGCCGGTGCAGCTGATGAGGTAACTGCAGGTGTAGGTGCGGGTTTCGGCGGTTGCCTCGTGCAGCGCCGTCAGCGTCCAGCGGCTCTCCGGGCTGGACCATTCGGCGGTCAGCACCTTCAGGCCGTAGTGGATCTTCTCGTCTATCCCGAACTCGGCGGCGGTATCGGCGATGTACTGCTGGATCGCTGGGCCGTCGGCGAGGACTTTCACGTCCATCCACGGGCGGAACTTGAAGCCGAAGGTGTACATGTCGGAGTCCGACCGGACACCTGGGTAGCGGAACAGGTCCCAGGTGCCGCCCATCCGCTCGCGCCGCTCCAGCACGGCCACCGTCTTGTGCGGCAGCGCGGCCTGCAGGTGACACGCCGTGCCGATTCCGGACAGGCCGGCGCCGATGATCAGGACGTCGAAGTGTTGTGCGGTCATGGCATCCTCGCGCTCCTTGCCCGCTGTCTTAGCGGGCCGTTGCAATCAGAATGAGTGAGAGGGCCATGTTGGGTATTGACAGTTCCCGCCATACTTTTGTCATTTCACGACACAGTTGGGGTGGTCTTGCTGCGGCATCGCGGATGACGGTTGCGTGGGCGCGGCGATGTACATCGACTTGAAGTTCAGGTAGCTGTTCAGCGCCTCCGGGCCGAACTCGCGGCCGAGGCCGCTGTCCTTCACTCCGCCGAATGGCGAACCGATGGCCACCGGGTAACCATTGATTCCGATGGTGCCGGTGTGGACCTTCCGCGCGACGTCCTTCGCGCGGTCGGTGTCCGCGCTGAACACGGTGCCGCCCAGCCCGATACACGGAGTCGTTGGCGATTCGCACCGCGTCCGCCTCGTCGTCGTAGGGGATCACCGAGAGCACCGGGCCGAAGATCTCTTCCTGTGCGATGGTCGCGTCGTTGTTCCTGCAGGCGAATACGGTCGGCTCGACGAACCAGCCCTTGTCGATGCTCTTCGGGCGACCACCGCCGACGACCAATCTTGCTTCCCCCATGCCTTTTTCGATGTAGCTCTCGACCCGCTCCCGATGGGCGGCGGTAGCCATGGGCCCGATGTCGGTGCTCGGATCCAACGGGTCACCTACGCGCAACGAGGACACCCGGGTCGCCAGAGCCTCGACCACCTCGTCGTAGCGCGGTGCGGGCGCCAGGATCCGGCCGCACGTGACACAGGTCTGGCCGTTGTTCATGAAGGTGATGAACTGCAGAGCGGGCATGATCGCGTCGAGTTCGACGTCGTCGAGCAGTATCGCCGCCGACTTGCCGCCAAGTTCCAAGGTCACCGGGCGTAACAATCCCGCGCAGGCCGTTGCGATCGAACGCCCCGCCGCTGTCGACCCGGTGAACGCGACCTTGTCCACTCGCGGGTGCGAGACCAGATACGCTCCGACGTCCGGCCCGCCGGGAACCCAGTTGATCACGCCGGCGGGAAGGGCCGCTGCCTCAGCGGCCTCGGCCACGATGAAGCAGTCCAAGACCGTCGCCGGCGGAGACGGTTTGACGACTACGGCGCACCCGGCCGCGAGCGCCGGAGCGATCTTGCTCATCGCCAGCACCACCGGGTAGTTCCACGGCACGATCGCGGCGACGACACCGACAGGTGATCGACGGACAATGGTCTCGAGGCCCGTTTGCGAAGGCCGCACCTCCTCGACCGACATCGTCGCGGCCAGGTCCGCGTAGTACCGAAGCAGGCCGATCGCGAAACCGCCCTCGAACGCCTCGCTCAGTCCGATCGGCATCCCGTTTTCCTGGCTCACGGTTCGCGTCAATTCGCCTGAGCGCTTTTCCAATTCGTCCGCGAATCGGTTCATCGCGACCGCTCGATCCGCCGGGGTTGCTGCCGACCACTCGGAGTTGTCGACGGCGGTACGCGCGGCCGCCACCGCACGATCGACGTCGGCCGTGTCCGCTTCGGGAGCCGTCCCGAGGACGTCCTCGGTCGCCGCGTTCAGCACGGTGATGCGTGACGAGGTCGACGGCGCCACCCAGCCTCCGTCGATGAAGAGAGTGTCGCGGTCGACGGTCATGGAAGGTCTCCTCCGGCGTGGCTGGCGCGGGCACTGGATGTGTAGAAACACAATGTCGAGCAGGCCCTGGCAAGTATTGACAGTTTCCGACATACTTTTGTCGTTTCCCGACAACGGCAGGTGATTTGAATGGGCAGCCTGATCCGGGCCACCACCCTGTGGGGGTACGGCGAGCTAGTCAGGGAGCTCGGTGGGGACCCGGAGCTTTTTCGCAAGCGCTTCCGGATCCCGCCGGAGGTCGAAAACCAGGAAGACACGTTCATCTCCTTCGACGCGTACGTGCGTTTGCTTGAGGCCAGCGCCGAGGATCTGCGTTGTCCGGACTTCGGACTTCGCTTGTCGCGGTGGCAGGGCCTGGACATCCTCGGGCCCATCGCGGTGATCGCGCGGAACGCGCAGACCGTGCTCGGCGGGTTAGAGATGATCGGGCGCTATCTCTATGTCCATTCACCCGCGTTGAAGCTGAGTGTCGCGCCGCTCACCGCCAAGACCGGCATTGCGTTCACCTACGAGGTGAGCGAGCCGGGCCTTACCGTGGTGCAGGGCTACGAGCTCAGCATGGCCATCGTGGTCCGGATCATTCGCTTGCTAGGCGGACAGGACGCGCGGCCCAGCGCAATTTCTTTCACGCATGACCAACAGGGCTCGGACCCGGCTTACCGAGAAGCGCTAGGGTGCCCGGTGCGCTTCGGACAGACCTGGTGCGGATTCGAGGTATCCGAGAGCTTGGCCAGCAGACGGATCGAGAGCGCTCATCCGGAGACGAGACGCATCGCGGCGAAATACCTTGAGTCCAACTATCTTCCGCCTACCGCATCGCTGTCAGAACGAGTGGCGGAACTGACCCGCCGACTGCTGCCCACCGGCCTCTGCACAGTCGACGCCATCGCGGACCAACTCGCGATGCACTCACGGTCCCTGCAACGCAGGCTGTTGACGGAGGGAGTTCGATGTCAGGACCTGATCGACCGGGAACGCCGCGCCTTAGCGGCCACATATCTCGCTGAGCCGGGGTTGCATCTCAGCCAGATCGCGGGCCTGCTCGGTTACGCCGAGCAGAGCACCCTCAACCGATCATGTCGGCGTTGGTTCGGGAAGACACCTCGGCAGTTTCGAGCCGGCCTACCGGGGTCATAATCGCCAGCCCACAGGTAACCTACGAATCAATGAACTGGAGGTGGAAGGCCTTCAGGCCGAGGATAGTGACCGGTGATGTCCGACGTCGATCCGCTTGCGACACAGCGGGACCTGGTCCCGGATATTCCCGCGGAATTGCGCCAGGCGGGATTTGACGACATCGAGGCGATCGGACGCGGCGGATTCGGGGTCGTCTATCGCTGCGCCCAGCCCGAGCTGGACCGTGCCGTTGCCGTCAAGGTCTTGAGCACCGATCTTGACCCAGACAATCTCGACCGCTTCCTGCGTGAGCAGCGCGCGATGGGCCGTCTCTCCGGACACCCGCACATCATGGACATTTTGCAGGTCGGGGTGTTGGCGAGTGGCCGGCCCTTCATCGTGATGCCCTACCACGCGAAGGATTCGCTAGAGGCCTTGATCCGCCGGCACGGACCACTCGACTGGTGCGAAACACTCAGCATCGGCGTGAAACTCGCGGGCGCGCTCGAGGCGGCGCATCGAGCGGGGACGCTGCACCGTGACGTGAAGCCCGGGAACATCCTGGTGACCGATTACGGTGAACCGCAGTTGACCGACTTCGGAATCGCCAGAATCGCGGGGGGTTTCGAGACGGCGACGGGGGTCATTACCGGTTCGCCGGCTTTCACCGCTCCCGAGGTGCTCTCGGGCGCGTCGCCGACGCCGGCATCGGACGTGTACTCGCTTGGCGCGACGTTGTTCTGCGCGCTGACGGGCCATGCCGCCTTCGAGCGCCGCAGCGGCGAGCAGGTCATCGCGCAGTTCCTACGAATCACTTCCCAGCCCATCCCGGACCTACGGGCACAGGGGCTACCTGCCGACGTGGCCGCGATCGTCGAGCGGGCCATGGCCCAGGATCCGGCGGATCGTCCGGCGACCGCGGCCGAATTCGGCGAAGAGCTTCGTGCAGTTCAGCGCCGCAACGGCGTCCCCGTGGACGAAATGCCCCGTCCGGTCGGACTGGGCGTGGAGCGAAGAACGTCGGTCGGGGCGCGCCCGGTTCATCGGGATACCGGAAGCACGCCGACGCCCCCGACGCCCGCGACGAAGTACCGGCCCCCGGTGCCCATCAGGTCACTGGTCGACCGCCGCCGACTCACCGACGTCCTTCGCGCCGGCAGCCGACGGCGGCTGATCCTCATCCATGCGCCGTCGGGGTTCGGCAAGAGCACGCTGGCGGCGCAGTGGCGTGAGGAACTCTCGAGCGAAGGCATCGCAGTCGCCTGGCTGACGATCGACGACGACGACAACAACGAGGTGTGGTTCCTGGCGCATCTTCTCGAGGCGGTCCGGCGGGTCCGTCCCGCACTCGCTGAGTCATTGGGGCAGATACTGGAGGATCATGGCGATGACGCCAGCCGCTACGTGTTGACATCGCTAATCGCCGAAATCCACGAGGAGGACGACCGGATCGCGGTGGTGATCGACGACTGGCATCGCGTGTCCGACAGCAAGACCAGCGCCTCACTCGGCTTCCTGCTGGACAACGGATGCCGCCACCTTCAGGTAATCGTTACCAGCTGGTCTCGCGCCGGATTGCCACTGAGCAGATTGCGTATTCGGGACGAACTGGTCGAGATCGATTCCGGTGCTTTGCGTTTCGACAACGACGAGGCGGCTTCGCTACTCAACGATGTTGGTGGCCTACAGTTGTCGCGCAGCGACGTCGAGGCGTTTACCGCTTCGACCGACGGGTGGGCGGCGGCCCTGCAGCTGGCCGCCTTGTCGCTGCGCGGCGGCGACGAGGCGAGCAGCCTGGTGGGCCGACTTTCTGGTTCCAGCGACGTGATCCGCGAGTTCCTGGCCGAGAACGTGCTGGACACCCTCGACCCCGACCTCCGCGAGTTCCTGTTGGCTACCTCGATAACCGAGCGGATCTGCGCCGGACTGGCATCCGTGTTGGCGGGGGTGAGCAACGGGCAGGCGATCCTGGAAGAGGTCGAGCAGCGCGGCCTGTTCCTGCAGCGGATCGACAACGACCCGAATTGGTTCCGCTTCCACCAGATGTTCGCCGAGTTCCTGCGTCGTCGGCTCGAACGTGATGGGCCCGATCGAATCGAACATCTTCACCGCACCGCGTCGGCGTGGTTCGTCGAAAACGGCTACCTCAACGAGGCCGTCGACCATGCGCTGGCCGCGGGCGATGCCAACCGCGCGGTTGATCTTGTCGAAGACGATGAGACGAACCTGCTTGAGCAATCGAAGATGACGACGCTGCTCGGAATCGTGAAGAAGCTGCCACCGCAATTGGTGGTTTCGCGGGCCCGGCTTCAACTGGTCATCGCGTGGGCTCATATCCTGCTGCAACATTCGGTGCGCGCCGCCGGCGCGCTGAATCGCTTCGAGGCGGCCCTGGACCGCGCGAACCTCTCCGATGCGACGCAGGCGGATTTGCGAGCCGAGGCTGACGTGTTGCGAGCAGTCGCCGAAGTCTTCGCCGATCGGGTCGAGCACGTGGACGATCTGCTCGCCGAGACAATGTCGAGGCCGGACACACTGCATCCGCGGGTGCCTGGGACCGCTGGGAACGCCGCGGCGTTCGCCGCGATCTACCGCTTCGATTTCGATGGCACGCACCGGGTGCTTGAATGGGCCGCGCCATACCAGGAAATGATGGGACCGTTCGCCACCGTTTTTGGGCGCTGCTTCGCCGGCATGGCCGCCAGGTATCAGCTTGACATTCCTGGGGCCCTGAAAAACTTTCGGGAGGCATTCGAGACCGGCATGATGGTCGGACCCCACTCGCACGCGGCCAGGCTCGCGGGTTCACTTCTCGGCGAATTGCTTTACGAGACTGGCGACTTGGCGGAAGCCACGCGGCTAATGGACGAGAGCTATCTGCTCGGATCCGACGGTGGCGGAGTGGATTACTTGGCCGCCAGGTACGTGATCGGTGCGCGGATCAAGGCGGCGCAGGGGGATCACGATTCAGCGGTCGATCGTCTCGCTGCTGGCGCGAAGGCCGCCGATCGCCTGCGGCTACCGCGTCTTGCCGCCCGGATCAATAATGAGCGCATCCGGCTGGGCATCGAGCTACCGCAGGCGGTTGCCGCCGGTCTGCGATCGCCGCGCACCGTCCCGCGCGACAATGGAATCGCCACGCTGACAGCTGAACTCGACGAGGACTCCGCGGTTCGCCTGTTATCCGCGAGTGATTCTGCGGACGACCGCGAGCAGGCGTGCCTGCGAGCCGCTGAACTAGCCGCGGAAATCGACGGCGAGCGTCGACCCCTCGCAGCGCTGCAGGCACAGTTGCTTCTCATTGAAACGTTCACGGCCGCCGGCCGGGCAGCTGACACCCGAGACGAATTGGCGTCGGTAGCCGCGAAGTGTGCGGAACTCGGGCTGTCACGTCTGCTGGTCGATGCGAGGCTCGCTTAGCGCGGACCCAGCCAGACAACAGCCGACGAGGCCGAACGTAAGTGGAGTTCGATCGACGCAGCCAAACAGAGCCCATGTGTCGGGAATTGACAAAAGTGTGTCGGAACATGTCAAGACCCGCGACGGCGCCATCGACGATCCTGTTTCTCGGGACCCTCAACCGAATTCGACGGCCGAGCGTCTCGAAACAAATGAACTGAAGTTCCCGAGATCCGTTGCACGACTGGGAGCCCAACAGGTATCCCAACATTCCGCGTTCACGAAGAAAGAGGAGAACATGTCTAGCTATCTCACCCTGATCGGTTTGCTGCTGCTGGTGATGTCACCGGTACTTGTTCCGCTGCTCATCAGTGGAACCCACGCGATGACGGATCTCGCAACGACGCGCCGCGCCACGACATTTGCGCAAAGGAGCGGTGCGGTCGCCGTTCCTGATTAAGTGTGCAGAATAGATTTCGCTTGACCTGATCTATTGCGTCATCAACCATGACGTGGCACCCGCAACCGCTCGAGAGGACCATCATGGCGGACTCATCAGCCCAAGGTAACGGTCAAGCGGGCGGCAGTGCGCCGGCGGAATCCCGGGTGCGGCGCGACGTCCTGCCCATTCCGGACGTCCAACACATCGGGCTGACGACATACGACGCAAAGGATCCGGACACCAGCTATCCGCCGATAAGAGATGTGCGCCCACCGGACGGCGCACCCAACGTGGTGGTCATTCTGATCGACGACGTCGGCTACGGTGCCACGAGCGCTTTCGGTGGGCCGTGCGACACTCCCAACTTCGAGAAGCTCGCTGCCGGTGGGTTGAAATACACCCGATTCCACACCACGGCGTTGTGTTCGCCCACCCGCCAAGCGTTGCTCACGGGCCGCAACCACCACTCGGTCGGGATGGGCGGCATCACCGAGATCGCGACTGCCGCACCCGGTTACAGCTCGGTGCTGCCGAATACGAAGGCACCTCTGGCGCTGACGCTTAAGCACAACGGGTACGCGACGGCACAGTTCGGCAAGTGCCACGAGGTTCCCGTCTGGCAGACCAGTCCGGCGGGACCGTTCACCGCATGGCCGAGCGGTGGTGGTGGGTTCGAGTACTTCTACGGCTTCATCGGCGGGGAGAACAACCAATGGGACCCGGCCCTCTACGAGGGCACCACCCCGATAGAGCCGCCGAGAACGGCCGCGGAGGGCTATCACCTGACCGAGGACCTGACCGACAAGGCGATCAGCTGGGCGCGCCAGCAGAAGGCCCTGCTGCCCGACAAGCCGTTCTTCATGTACTTCGCGCCCGGCGCCACCCACGCCCCGCACCACGTTCCCCCGGAGTGGATTGCGAAGTACAAGGGCAAGTTCGCACACGGTTGGGACAAGCAGCGCGAGATCACCTTCGAACGCCAGAAGGAACTCGGTGTGATTCCATCGGATGCGGTGCTCACGCCGCGCCACCGGGAGATCCCGGCCTGGGACGATATGGATCCCGCGCTCAAACCGGTGCTGGAACGCGAGATGGAGGTCTACGCCGCGTTCATGGAGCACACCGACCATCACGTCGGACGGCTCTTGGATGCACTCGAACCCGTCATGGACAACACGCTGGTCTATGTGATCCTCGGCGACAACGGCGCTTCGGCGGAAGGCACCCTGCAGGGCGCATTCAACGAGATGGCCAACTTCAACGGGATGGCCGAGATCGAGACCCCCGAATTCATGATGTCCAAGCTCGACGAGTTCGGCGGTGAAGCGTCCTACGGCCACTACGCGGTGGGCTGGGCATGGGCCATGGATGCGCCCTACCAGTGGACCAAGCAGGTCGCCTCGCACTGGGGCGGCACCCGCAACGGCACCATCGTGTCCTGGCCCGCAGGGATCACCGACAAGGGTGGGGTGCGCAATCAATTCAGCCATGTCATCGACTTCGCGCCCACCGTGCTCGAGGCGGCCGGCATTCCGGAGCCGACGTTGGTGAACGGCGTGATGCAGAGTCCGTATGAGGGCACCAGCATGCGCTACAGCTTCAACGACGCGCAGGCGCCCGAACGGCACGAAACGCAGTACTTCGAGATGTTCTGCAACAGAGGCATTTATCACAAGGGCTGGAGTGCGGTGACCAAGCACCGCACACCCTGGGAGATGAGCGGCGCGGTGATGCCCGCGTTCGACGACGACGTCTGGGAACTCTACGACGGCAACACCGACTGGACCCAGTCCAAGGACCTGTCGAAGGAGAATCCACAGAAACTGCATGAGCTGCAACGGCTCTGGCTGATCGAAGCGGTCAAGTACAACGTGCTTCCGCTCGACGATCGACAGATCGAACGCTTCATTCCCGAAAAGGCCGGACGGCCTGCCCTGATCAAGGGCAACACCCAACTGCTCGTCGGGGGCATGGGCCGGCTGTCGGAGAACAGCGTCGTCGACGTCAAGAACAAGTCGTTCGCGGTGACGTCGGAGTTGGAGGTTCCAGGTGAGGGCGCCGAGGGCGTAATCATCGCCCAGGGCGGGCGGTTCGGGGGGTGGAGTCTGTATGCCAAGGACGGCCGGGCCAAGTTCTACTACAACGTGCTGGGCATCAAGTCGTTCGCGATCGACGCCAACGCGCCGATTCCGAGCGGCACCACCCAGGTGCGGATGGAGTTCACCTATGACGGCGGCGGGATGGGCAAGGGCGGCACTGTCACCCTCTATTCCGACGGCAAACGAAATCGGCACGGGCCGGGTCGACCTGACCCAGGGCGTCATCTTCTCGGCCGACGAGACGACGGACATCGGGCGGGAGACCGGCACCACGGTCAGTCCCGACTACACCGCGCACACCAGCACGTTCAGCGGCACGGTCAATTGGGTGCAGATCGACCTCGGCGAGGACGCCAAGGACGCCGACCACTACATCGACGCAGACGAACGCTTCCGCATCGCCATGGCGCGGCAATAGCGACGGCTTATCCCGTCGGCTGTGTGGGCACCACCATCGGGACGACGAACTGCTCGATCATCGCCCGTTCGTCGGCCTCGTCGCGGCCAGGGAAAACCAGCAGCGACGTCATCACGCGCACCAGCCAGCTGGCCTTGCGTTCGACGACCTCGGGATCGTCGGGCGCCATCGAGATCAGGAACGCCTCGGTGAGCGCCTTGATCACCTGCGACTGCTCGGCGATCTCCGCACCGATCGGCCGCTGCGCGGTGGCGAACCATGATGACAGCGCCGGGCTTTGGCGGACATTGCGCAGCGACGACACCATCCCTTCGATCAGCCGCTCCCGCGGCTCCTCGACACCGGTGAGCTGGTCGGTCATCTGGTGGAACAGCCGGTAGCTTTCGCGGTGCACATACGCGGTGTACAGCGCCTCCCGGTTCTCGAAGTAGCGGTACAGGGTCGCGCGCGAACATCCTGCGGCCTTGGCGATTTCGTGCATCCCGACGGTCGCGGCGTCGTGCTGAGCGAACAGTGCGTCGGCGGCGTTGAGGATACGGTCGGCGGCCACTTCGGTCCGGCGGTCACCCAGCCAGTCGTTGCCCGCCATCAAGCCGTCACCCGGAACGGCACCGACAGCGGCCGACGCACGTAACTGCCACCGGCCCACACGATTCCGGACTCGTCGACCTCGAACTCAGGACAGCGGGCCAACAGCTCGGTGAGCGCGACGCGCGATTGCATGCGTGCCGCGGCCGCGCCGAGGCAGAAGTGCGCGCCGTGGCTGAACGTCAGAATGTTGCGCGGCCGCCTGCGCACCTCGAGTTCGCCTGCATCGGCGCCGAACTCGCGCTCGTCGCGGTTGGCCGACCCGTAGAGCAGCAGCACCTTGCGCCCGGCGGGGATGGTGGTGTTGCCGACCCGGACATCGCGGGTCGTGGTGCGTGCCAGCCCCTGCGCAGGCGAGGTCAGTCGTAGCAGCTCGTCGACCGCGTCGGTCATCAACTCGGGATTGTTGACGAGCAGTCGGCGCTGATCCGGCCGCTGGTGCAGCAGTTGGACCGTTCCGCCCAGCATGCCCGTCGTCGTGTCATTGCCGCCGGTGACCATCGTGAACGTGAAGGCCAGCACCGACAGCATGCCGGCCATGTCCCCGTCGGCGCCCACACCCGCAGCGACGAGATGCGACACCGTGTCGTCTCCCGGCTCGCGACGCCGTCGCTCGATCAGCTCGGTGAAGTACGCCATCATCGACGCCACCGCCTCACCGGCGGACTCCGCCGCCTCCGCGAACCCGCCGGACTGAGCGTTGGCGGCGACGATCCCCTCGGTCCAGCCGTCGAACTGCGAGCGGTCCTCCTCGGGGACACCGAGATAGTGCGCGACCACCATCGACGGCAGCGGCTTGAACAGTTCGACGACGATGTCGCCGCCGCCGGCGGCCCGGAGCCGCTCGACTCGCTCGATCACGAACTGCCGCACCGCGGGCTCGACGGCCTCCACCTGGCGCGGGGTGAAGCCGCGGGACACCAGCTTGCGAAACTCGGTGTGCACCGGTGGGTCCTGCATCACGAACGGTGGGTTGTCTTGCAGGCCAATCATTTCCAGCTCGCCGTAGTTAACCGTAAGGCCCTGGGCGGACGAGAACGTCTCGTGATCGCGGGCGGCGTTCCATACGTCGGCGTGCCGGGACAGCACCCAGTAGTCCTGGTCGGGGCGCTCCTCGGGCACCACATGGTGCACCGGATCCTTGTCGCGCAGTGCCTGGTACATCGGCCACGGGTTGGCCCACGTCTCCGCCGTCGCGAGTTCGAACCGGGCCGGTGATCGGTGAGACAGAGTCGCGGTCATGTCTTATGGGTACGACACAACCCCACACTGTGTCAACAGCTGGCCCGGAATGTCATCAAATCGCGGCGCCCGGATTGAGGATGCCGTCGGGGTCCAAGGCCTGCTTGATGCGACGGTTGAGCTCCATCGCCTCTGGTCCGATCTGGCCCGCCAACCAGGGCCTTTTCAGTCTGCCGACGCCATGCTCGCCGGTGATGGTGCCGCCGAACCCGACGGCCAGATCCATGATCTCGCCGAACGCCAACTCCGCGCGCTGCGCCATCGCGGCGTCCGACGGGTCGAACACGATCAGCGGGTGGGTGTTGCCGTCGCCGGCGTGCGCGATGACCGAGATCATCACGTCCTGCTCGGCGGCGATACGTGCCACGCCGCCGACCAGATCGCCGAGCCGGGGCAGCGGCACGCCGACGTCCTCGAGCAGCAGCGTGCCCTTGGCCTCCACCGCGGGGATCGCGTAGCGCCGGGCAGCCACGAAGGCCTCGCCCTCGTCGGGGTCGTCGGTCGAGAACACATCTGTCGCGCCGTGCTCGCCGAACACACCGGCGATGAACTCGGCATCCTCGCCCGCCGAGCGGCCGCGTTCGTCGGAGCCGGCCAACAGCAGCGCAGCGGCATCGCGGTCGAGACCCATCTTCAGCTTGTCCTCGACGGCGTTGACGGCGACGGCATCCATGAACTCCAGCATCGACGGCCGCATCCCGCACGCGACGCCGAGCACCGCGTCGGTGGCCGCCTCTAGCGAAGCGAAGCTGGCCACCACGGTGGCGGACCGATGTTGCTTGGGAAGCAGCCGCAGTGTCACCTCGGTGACGATCCCCAGCGTGCCCTCGCTACCGACGAAGAGCTTCGTAAGGCTCAGTCCCGCAACGTCTTTCAGGCGTGGGCCACCCAGCCGCACCGCGGTTCCATCGGCCAGCACCACCTGTAGGCCGAGTACGTAGTCGGTGGTGACGCCGTACTTGACGCAGCACAGCCCGCCGGCGTTGGTGGCGATGTTGCCGCCGATGCTGCAGATCTCGAACGACGACGGATCCGGCGGGTACCACAGGTCATGTTCTGCGACGGCCTTTTTCACCTCGGCGTTGAACAGGCCCGGCTGGCACACCGCGGTGCGCGTCACGGGATCGACCGTGATGTCGCGCATCTTCTCCGTCGACAGCACGATGCCGTCGTCGACGGCGGTGGCCCCGCCGGACAGCCCGCTGCCCGCTCCGCGCGGCACGACGGGAATCCGGTGGACGCTGGCCCATCGCATGACGATCTGTACCTGCTCGGTGGTCAACGGCCGCACGACCGCCAGCGGCTTGCCCGCTGCCGGGTCGAGGGCACGGTCTTGCCGGTAGCCCTCGGTGATGGCGGTGTCGGTGACGACCATGCCGTCGGGCAGATCGGCGATCAGGCTTTCGAGAATGTCCACGGTTCGATGCTACGAGAACATGTGGTGTAGCACCTGGTCTCGACGGTGATACACTGAGCCGTATGCCCACCACTCGCCCCCGGCATTTCGTGACCGAGACCGATGATCTGGCCGTAGCGCTGGACGAAGCGGCCCGTCGTTGGCCGGACCTGAGCCGAGCGCAGCTGCTGGTGCGTCTGGCGCTGGAGGGTCACCGCGCTGCCCAACAGGCGCGTGACGAACGGCGACGTCGCCGACTCGAGGCCATTCGCACACACAGCGGATGCCTAAGGGGCGTATACGGAGCTGACTACCTCAAGCGCCTTCGCGAGGACTGGCCCGCGTGATCGTGCTTGACGCGAGCGTCCTTATTGCCTTTCTCGATAGCGACGACACCCACCATGCCGCTGCAGAACAGCTACTGACCCAAGCGGTGGACGACGATCTCGCCGTCAACTCGCTCACTCTGGCCGAAGTCCTTGTCGCGCCGGTCGTGATAACCGGCTGGACGCGGTCCTGGCGGCGCTTCACGCCCTCGAAGTGCAGGAACTGAACTTCCCCGCCGACACCGCGATTCGGCTTGCCCAGCTGCGCGTGACCACCGGTCTGAAGATGCCGGACTGCTGCGTTCTTCTCGCCGCCGAGGAAGCCGCCGCGAGCGTCGCGTCCTTCGACGAGCGCCTTGCACAGGCGGCCGCAATGCGCAACCCGCCTGTCCTGCCAAGCTGAGCACGGCTTCTCGTTCTGACGTTGCAAGCCCAGATCTCGCGTGCCAGACCACGATCAGATCAACTGTTTCTGACATGGTCCGCAATGCTACGAAAATTGTTGGTGTGCATGGGCACGTCGCGCATCCCATCGTCGACGACGCGAAGCTCGACGAGGGGCGCTGGGCGCCCGGTCAGCGAGCGGCGTGCTCGTCATCGTCGGTCCAGGTCGTGCAGCGCCGGCAGACCGATGGCGACCAGACCGAGCAGCAACATCGGAATCGACAGCGCCAAAAATGTGGCATGTAATCCGGCGGAATCGGCCAGCGGGCCGGCGACCACCAACCCGAGCGGACCGGCGGCGTAGGCCAGCGACCCCATCACCCCGACGACCCGACCGCGCAGGTGCTGCGGTGCGCGGGTCTGCATGACGTAGTTGTAGATCGGCGCGATCGGGCCGTAGACGAACCCGACGACCGCGCAGAGCACCAGGATCAGCGGCAGCGGCGGCAGGAACGCGATCACCGTCATCGCCACACCCAGTGTCAGCAGGGCGACCAGCATCGTGGTGCGCCGCATCATCCGCTGCGACAGCACCGCATAGCTCAATGCCCCGACCAGGCCGCCGACGCTGAGCGCCATCAGCACCCAGCCGAGTTGGGCAGGCTCGTTGCGGTCGGTGAAGTACTTCGGGAACAACACCGATTCCATTGGCATGTAAAGCCCGGTGGCCGCCAAGTCCACGAACGCCAGGGTGCGCAGCACGGGCACGCTCCAGACGAACCGCAGACCTTCGACGATGCCCGCCCACACGCCTTCGGTCAGCTTGCTGCGGTCGGGCCTGCCGGTCCCCTCCAGGCGCAGTGTCGCGATGACGGCGATCGACAAACAGAATGCCCCTGCGGTCACCCACATCGTGTTCACCCCGCCCAGCGTGGCGATCAGCAGGCCGCCGATGCCCGGCCCGACGATGTAGGACAGGTTGAACACCGCTTCATACACGCTGTTGGCGTGGTCAAGCGTCCAGCCCGCCCGGGTGGCGGCCTCGGGCAGCATCGTCTCGCGCGCCGTCATGCCCGCCGGATCGAAGAACGCGCCGAGCGCGGCCAGGCCGGCGAGCACCGCGACGTTGATGACGTGCACGCCGAAGGTCAGCGCGAGCACCGGGACGGCGGCCACCGACAACGCGGACAGCGCGTCGGAAATCATCGAAACGCGCTTGCGGCCCAGGTAGTCAACCGCGGCGCCGGCGATCAACGTCGCCACGAGCAGGGGAAGGGTTCCGGCCATCGCGACGATCGACGCGTCGAGCGCGGATCCGTTGCGTTGCAGCACCAGCCACGGGAACGCCACGATCGAGATCCCGTTGCCCGCACCGGCCATCAGCGCGGCGAACAGGATGACGAAGAGCGGTCCGCGCTTGCCGTTGGTCATGGGTTATCTCGGCCGAATCTAACAGCGGCCCGGCCCGGTCGGCGACGGATTTTGCGCCGCAGGCACAGTGGAGCGGTGAAGCTGGCCCATCCCCGCACCGGCGAGCGGTTCGACTCGCCGGTATCTGCGGGCTCTGGGTGGCCGGGCGATCCGGCGACGCCGGGCACCGCGGTTGCCGAGACAGCCGCGCAGGTGGCCGCGATGGCCGACGCGGCGGAGTCGGTCGACCAGGTCGACGCCGAGGTGTCGGTGTGCCGCGCCTGCCCCCGGCTGGTCGAGTGGCGGGAGCGCGTCGCGGTCGAGAAGCGCAAGTCGTATGCCGGCGAACCGTACTGGGGCAGGCCGATTCCCGGCTGGGGCGCGGCGCGCCCGCGGCTGATGGTTCTCGGATTGGCGCCCGCCGCGCACGGCGGCAACCGGACGGGGCGAGTGTTCACCGGCGACCGCTCCGGTGACTTCTTGTTCGCGGCGCTGCACCGGGCCGGCCTGGCCAACCAGTCTCTGTGCGTCGACGCCGCGGATGGGTTGACGCTCAACGACACTCGGGTGGTGGCGGCGGTGCGCTGCGCGCCACCGGCGAATGCGCCGACTCCGGCCGAGCGCGCGACGTGTGCGCCGTGGCTGGACGCTGAGTGGCGGCTTGCCGGTGCCGACGTCCGGGTCGTCATCGCACTCGGCGGGTTCGCGTGGCGCGCGGCGCTGGACATGGTCCGCGCGGCCGGCGGCTCGGTCGGGCGCCCGGTGCCGAAGTTCGGGCACGGCGCGACGGCGGTCGTGCAGACGCCGCACGGCGAGATCACCCTGATCGGGTGTTACCACCCGAGCCAGCAGAACACGTTCACCGGCAAGCTCACCCCGGAGATGCTCGACGATGTCTTCGGCAAGGCCGCCAAACTGGCCGGCATCGCAGGCCGGGAAGGGAGGCGTGATGGCAGGCGTTGACGTCGATATGCGGCTTTCGGTTCTCGATCTTGTCCCGGTGCGCACCGACCAGTCGACGTCGGACGCCTTGGCGGCCTCGACACAGCTCGCGCAGACCGCCGAGCGGCTGGGCTACACCCGCTACTGGGTCGCCGAGCACCACAACATGCCCTCGGTGGCGGCCACCAGCCCGCCGGTGTTGATCGCCCACCTGGCCGCCAACACCTCGCAGATCCGTGTCGGCTCCGGCGGCGTCATGCTGCCCAACCACGCGCCGCTGGCCGTCGCCGAACAGTTCGCGCTACTGGAGGCCGCACACCCCGGCCGGATCGATCTCGGCATCGGGCGGGCACCCGGCTCGGATCCCCTGACGTCATACCTGTTGCGCGGATTCAAAGGACGCGACGGCCGTGCCGAGCAGGAAGACATCGACAAATTCCCGGAGTACCTCGACCACGTCGTCGCGATGATGAGCGCGAACGGTGTACGCGTCACCATCCCGCAGCAGGACTACATCCTGAAGGCGACGCCGGCCGCGACGACCGAGCCGCGGATGTGGCTGCTCGGCTCGTCGATGTACTCCGCGCACCTGGCCGCGGCCAAGGGGCTGCCGTATGTGTTCGCGCATCACTTCTCCGGCCAGGGGACAGCGGAGGCGCTGGCGGTCTACCGGTCCGAGTTCGTGCCCAGCGACCTCGCCTCCGAACCCGTGACGTTCCTGACCGTCAACGCGGTGGTGGCCGAAACACGCGAGGAGGCAATGGCATTGCTGTTGCCGAACCTGCAGATGATGGCGCGGTTGCGCACGGGTCAGCCGCTCGGGCCGCTTGATCTCGTCGAGGATGCCGAACGGCTGACACCGAGTCCGCAAGAGCAGAAGGTGGTGGAGGCCGGATTGCGGCGAGCCGTCGTCGGGGATCCGATCGAGGCGGCCGAACAGGTGCGCGCGCTGGCCGAGGAATTCACGGTGGACGAGGTGATGATCCATCCGGTGGCGTCGGCTCGCCGCGGTACCGAACCCGTCCACCGCGCCCGCCCGCAGCAAGACGATTGAGTTGCTCGCCAAAGAGCTTTTCTGATCAGGCTTTCGGCGTCAGCCTGACGACAGGAATCGGGCGCCTGGTCCTCTTCTGATACCCGTCGTACGCCTTGTTGTACTTGGTGACGATCTTCCACAGCCGTTCGCGGTCTGGGTCGCCGGGCAACACCGGTCGCGCCCTCACACCGAATCGCTTTGGGCCGACGTTGATTTCGACATCCGGATCGGCTTTCAAATTGTGGTACCAGCCGGGCGAACGCGGCGAGCCGCCGTTGGACGCGACCACCAGATAGTCGTCACCGTCACGGGCGTAGGTCAGCGATGTGGTGCGCGCCTTGCCGGTCTTGGCGCCGACAGTGTGCAGCAGGAGGCTGGGCAGTATCAGCAGGCGGTGGCCGATCCAGCCGTTGGTCCGCTGATAGACGCTGTCGTGCAACTGGAACACTAGGTTGGCCGTCTTCTCAACGAGGTTCATGACATCCCGTCCTGCGGGGCGGCGTCGAGTTCGGCAAGCGCGTCTCGCAGGATCTGACCGGTCGTCTCGCGGTCGGGGTCGCGACGCAGCAGCATGCCCTTGGCGAACGACAGCTTGTCGCCGTCGCGGCGGGGCAGCACGTGCAGGTGGATGTGGGACACGCTCTGGAACGCCGCCTTGCCGTCGTTGATGACGACGTTGTTGCCGTCGGCGTGCAGTCCCGACCGGCGCGCCGCCTTCGCGATGCGCTGGCCGATGCGCACCAAGTCGGCGCAGGTCTGCGGCGGGGTGTCGGTCAGATCGACCGTGTGGCGCTTGGGGATGACCAGCGTGTGGCCGCGGGTGAACGGGCGGATGTCGAGGATGGCCAGATAGTCGTCGTCCTCGTAGATGCGGATGGCGGGAGCCTCCCCGGCGACGATGGCGCAGAATACACAGGACATCCCGCCAGGCTAACCTGTCGGCAGGTTCGCCCACGTCTGCGCCAGGGTCGCTAATCGCGCCAAAGCACAGCCCTCCCGCAGAAATCGAGTGTGCTTTTGCTCACTGCGCGAGCGTGCTCGAGCATCTCACGGACCGCAATCGCGGTGTTGGCCAAAAGTCTTGGACTGTATAGATCTCCCTCTCAGTCCACTCTCAGCCGGCTAGTGCACAGTTTGGCTAACAAATTTGCTATCCAAATGTCGAGGGAAGTACGTAATTTATGAAGCAGCAGAACTCGGGCCACCAAGCGCCGGGCGTGTATCACCAGCCCTACGATTGGCGCTACGCGACTCAGTCGCCTCAGCCGCCCTACGGTCCGTATGGCCATGTGCCGCAGGCTGACTCGGCGCCGACGGCACCGATTCGTCAGGTGCGGAGGCGTTCTCGAGCCGGCGCAGTCCTGATTGGGGCCGCGAGCGTTGCCGTGGTGTCTGGAGGTGTGGGCGCCGCGGTAATCGCCACCCATCACGACCGGCCGGCAGCCGCTCAAGCTGCCGCGCCGGCGGTGTCGTCTCCCAGCAAGCCCGTCGCTGCGCCACCGCCGGGTTCGGTCGAGCAGGTCGCCGCGAAGGTGGTGCCCAGCGTGGTGAAGCTGCAGATCGACACGGCACAGGGCAGCGGAGAGGGCTCCGGCATTGTGCTGAGCTCCGACGGGCTGATCTTGACCAACAACCACGTCGTTGCCGCGGTCAGCGGTCCCGCCGATGGCCAGGATATGCCGAGTGGACTGGGTGGGCTGGACGATCAACTCCTGCCTGGCGGCCGGGGATTGTCCGGTCAGGACGCGCAGGCCACGGTGACCTTCTCCGACGGCCGTACGGTGCCGTTCAGTGTCGTCGGTACCGATCCGGCCGATGACATCGCCGTTGTTCGGGCCCAAGGTGTTTCGGGGCTGACCCCGGTCACGCTGGGATCCTCGAAAGACCTGAAGGTCGGTCAGAATGTTGTGGCCATCGGTTCGCCGCTCGGGCTGCAGGGCACTGTCACGACGGGCATCATCAGCGCGCTGGACCGTCCGGTCACCACTGGCGACGAGAGCACCGGCCAGCATTCGGTGATGAATGCGATCCAGACCGACGCTGCGATCAACCCGGGTAACTCTGGTGGTGCGTTGGTGAATATGAACGGCGAGCTGATCGGTGTGAACTCGGCGATCGCGTCGATGGGCGGCGGCGCGCAGGATTCCCCGGGCGGGCCGAGTGGCTCGATCGGGCTTGGCTTCGCGATCCCGTCGGACCAGGCCAAGCGCATCGCCGACGAGTTGGTCTCGACCGGCACCGCTACGCACGCCTCGCTAGGGGTTCAACTCAGTGACGATCCGACTGCCCACGGGGCGGCGGTCGCCGCTGTGGTCGCCGATGGTCCGGCAGCGGCTGCAGGATTGCCCAGCGGCGTGGTGGTCACCAAGGTCGACGACCGCGCGATCGACAGCGCCGACGCGCTGGTTGCGGCGGTGCGCTCGAAGGCACCAGGAGACAATGTGACGCTCACCTATATGGACGCATCCGGTGCGTCTCAGACCGTGCAGGTCACCCTCGGTCAAGTACAGGTGTGACCGGGTCGAGGATCGACGCGAAACGGTCGCCCGTGACGAAGGTCTGGGCCGGTTCGCGGATGGTGGCGCCGGCCTTCTCGGCGTGCGCCACCACCTCGTCGACGTCCGCGACCGGCGTCGGCGCAGGATTGGAATTTCGCGCCATCCGTGTGGCGCTTCAGCTGTAGAGCTCCTCGAACCGCTCGATGGAGCGCTCCATGTCGCCCTTGACTAAACGCGCGGCGGTCAGCGCCTATGGGCCCGAACAGCGGCCGGCCGCCGAGGTCGATCTTGACGGTGAAGTCGCATCCCGACTCGGTGGGTTTCACCGTCATCCGCAGTCCGTATTTGGTGCCGCCGACGCCGTCGCCGGTGATGGCCAACAATGTCGGCGCGTCCAGCTCGCGCACCGTCCAGGTCACCCGATTGCGCATCCCCTTGACACCCGCGACGCCCACCAGCGTCGTCCCGACTTCCAGCTCGTCGGGCAGATCACAGCGCCAGCCCTCGTGCATCTTGAGCCAATCTCCCAGCGTGGAGAAGTCGGACGCGTGTTGCCAAGCGTGCTCCGGTGTCATCGGCAGGCTGCGGGACAGCTCGAGTTTGGCCATTTGCGAATCATATTAGGTAGCGACTCCTGCAATCCGCCGATCACGTTTTGCCGCCGGAAAACGGGTGCCGTTTTTATGTCGTGGCTTGCGCTAGGCCGGCGGCGGTGCGCCGATGCACCGCATGCTCCCTGTGCTCTGCCAGGTCACACCGTCGGGACGTTCACCCGTCAGCGCACCGGTGGCCTGGTCGATCACGCCGGTGTAGTGCAGCACGGTTCCGTTGTCCCAGCCGATGCCGAAGGCGACGGTCATGCCGTCGCTTCCGCCCTCGCCGGTTCCGCGCCACAGCGCGCGACGGTCGGGCGGCACCGCAACAGCCTGCCCTCCGATCGCTCGGCCGGCCGCCCCGACGGTCACCTTCCAGCCGTCGCTCTGCAGCAGCTTCAACGTCGGCCCGAACTCCCAACCAGCAGGGCAGTCGGCGGCTGCGTGGCCGACAGGGGCAGCGAGAAGGCCTGCGGCGGAGATCAGCGCCGTCGCCGCGGCCAGCGACCACGACCTGATCGAAAACGATGTGCATGACATAGGGATAGAGATTAGGGCAGTCGGCCCGACGGGTCATCGGTTTGCCCGAGCAGTCGCCAGGGGGCTGCGCTCCGTGGTGGGGGAGGAAAATTGCGCCGAGTGTGCGGTGTCGTACGGGACACGCCGATGAGGCGTCCGATTCCGCACACTCGCGGATGCCGCGATTGGGCGGGGATCGCCGACCTCGGCATTTGGCTTATTTTCGAGAGAGTCGCGGTCCTTCGTAGCCTGGACTGCGTGGATGCAGGACAGGACGAAACGGAGGCCGCCGCGCTGCGCGGCGTGGTCGGCCGCGCCGGGTCCACATCACCCACGAATGGGGTAGTGACAGCCCGCGACATGGGTTCTCGCTGCCGAACACGCTCGTGCACGGCGTGGTCGAGCGGGTGTTTCGCACCACGATCGGCGAGCGCGGCACCGTGGTGGGTGCACGGTTCCGGCCCGGCGGATTCACCGCGCGCTTCGGCCGTGACGCCGCGGCGTTGACCGGACGAGTCGAGCCAGTCAACGACGACTTGTTCGGCGCACCAATATATCTCGAGGACAACATCGAGTCGGCCACCGCCGGTCCGGACGTCGCGATCGCCGTTGGCAACGGTGAAACCGACCCGACTTACGCGGCGCTGACCGCATGCGCGACGACGACCGGCTGCACCGAGTCGAACAGGTGATGCAGCTGTCACCGTGGAGTGTCCGCACCACGCAACGGGTCTTCCGACGCTATGTCGGTGTGCCGGTCAAATGGGTCTTGTGCCGCTATCGGCTACAGCAGGCCGCCTCGGCTGGTACGACCAGGCGCACGGCGGTTAGCCCGGGGCGATCGGTGCGAGCGTATCGGGGATCATCCCAGGCGGCTGCCTCACCGGCGGCGGTGGAGCGGGGGTGAGGACTTCGTTGATCCCACCGATGGGCGGGATGAACCTCGGCTTCGGAGCATCGCATCGGGCTTCTTGCCCGGGTTGCTGGTCGCGCCACACCCCGCCGAAGCTCTTGCAACAACTCTTCACGCCCTCATACCAACTGACGTAGTCGTCTTCCTTCTGCGCCTCGTAGCCGATCGCACATTCTTGGTATGCGGCCGGATCCCACGATTGGGCTTCGGCACACGAGAGTGTGCTTTCACCGAATGCGCTGCCGCCCACTACGGCGGAGGCCGCGACCGCGCTCCCGAGCACAAGTCGCCGCAGATGTTTTCCAACGTCACTGATTTGCAGGGATGTCATGAGTCGTCCTCGCGTCGGTTGAGTGGCCTCGACGCCGATCCCCGGTTCGACGGGAAGTCCCAGGCTGTGGGTGGAAAAAGTGTACGCCCACGCTCACGGCCATGTGGGCATTACGCTGCAGCGAGTGGACTCCACCGACCTTGCCTTCGCCGGTGCGGCGGAACAGGCGCGGCTGCTCGCTGCGGGCTCCGTTACCGCGCCGGCACTGCTCGACGTCTATCTCGAGCGCATCGCCCGGCTGGATCCCGAACTGCGGGCCTACCGCGTCGTGCTGGCCGACTCCGCCCGCCGGGAGGCCGACGCCGCGCAGGCCCGGCTCGATGCCGGTGAGCGGCTGCCGCTGCTCGGCGTGCCGATCGCGATCAAGGACGACGTCGATGTCGCAGGCGAGGTGACGACGTACGGCACTGCCGCTCACGGGCCGGCCAAGAGCGACGACGCCGAGGTGGTGCGCAGGCTGCGCGCGGCCGGCGCTGTCATCGTCGGAAAGACGACGGTTCCGGAGATGATGCTGTGGTCGTTCACCGAGACCGTTGCGTACGGCGCGACGCGCAATCCGTGGAACACGGACTACACGCCCGGGGGCAGCAGCGGCGGCAGCGGCGCGGCGGTCGCGGCGGGTCTGGCGCCGATGGCTGTCGGCTCAGACGGCATGGGCTCGATCCGGATTCCGTCGACATGGTGCGGCCTGTTCGGCATCAAGCCGCAGCGAGACCGAGTGCCGCTGGCGCCGCACGACGGCGCATGGAACGGCCTGAGCGTGAACGGGCCGATGGCGAGGACCGTCGAGGACGCCGCGCTCTTCCTCGACGTCACCACCACGATGCCGGCGCCCGACGGTGGCTTCGTCGCCGCGGCCGGCCGCGCACCGGGTCGGTTACGGATCGCGTTGAGCACCAAGCTGCCGCCCCTGCTGGTGGCACGCATCGGGCGCGCGCAGCGCGCGGCGGTGCAGGAAGCGGGTGAACTGCTGCGTGAGCTCGGCCACGACGTGATCGAGCGAGATCCGGACTACCCGACCTCCTCGATTGTCGGGCAGGCGCTGCCGCGCTACTTCCGCGGCGTCTACGACGATGTGCAGACGTTGCCCCACCCGGAACGGCTGGAGGCCAGGACGCGCGAATTCGCCCGCATCGGCGGCTTGTTCTCGGACCGGCGGATGAATTCCATCCGGGCATGCGGAAAGCCAAGTCGCCGCAACGGGTCCAGTCGATCTTCGACGACGTCGACGTGGTCGTCACGCCGGGCACCGCGGCGGGACCATCCCGCATCGGTGCGTACCAACGGCGGGGCGCCATATCGACGCTTCTGATGGTGGCCGCGCGAGTACCTTTCGAGGCGCTGTTCAACGTGACCGGCCAGCCTGCGGCGGTCGTGCCGTGGGGCCTCGACGGTGACGGCATCCCGACGTCAATCCAGTTGGTGGGCAGGCCATTCGACGAGGCGACGCTGCTGTCGCTCGGCGCGCAGATCGAGAAGGCGCGCCCGTGGGCGCAGCGCCGCCCGCCCGTGTCCTAGTCCATCGCCTCGGCCCACGCCATGTGGCCCTCGAAGTCGAGCTCGGTCGCCATCTGCCGGTAGCGGTCTCGCTGGTTGCGATACTCGACATCGTCTCCTTGCGCCCGAGCCAGGAGTGCCCGAAGTCGCAGCAGCCAGATTCGGGTTAGCACGAGTCGGGGGTCGGTGGGCATCGCGGCGAGTCGGTCGACGACGGTCTGTGCTTCCCGCAGATCCGTCTGGGTGCCGCGCTTCAACAGCACCTCCACCAATGTGTGCGTGGCGAGCGGGCTCCAGATGACTGATTCGCCTTCGAGCACCTCATCGACAACCGAACGCGCCAATTCGACTGCCTCATCGAGTTCGCCGAGTCTTGATTTCTCCTGAGCCGTGAAGGTGTCAATATACGGGACTCCTGGCATCGCGGATCGCCCCTGCATTGCCATTTCACGGCCGAGTGTGAGTATCTCCATTACCTTTTCGCGCTGCTGCCCTCGCTGTAGCAGGACGCCTGCGTAGTTGTTTCGGCCCAGGGCCAGCGCGACATCTTGACCGCACTGCTCCGCGATGGGCAACGCCTCGGCCGCCTCCCGCAATATGGCGTCGGAAGGCAACAGCACTCCGTTTGTTACGGGGAGCAGGTGCGCGTAGAACGTCACCGACCCGCGGGTTACCGGGTCGCACGGACGGGCCAGCGCCATGGCTTGGTCGATGTCCTCGTGCCAGCCGGTCGTTCCGAGGGACCAGCGAGCTGCGCTGCGCAGCGCGATGGCGAACGCCAATGGGGACTCGAGCATCAGGTTGCCCTTGGTGGCATCTTCCTCCGAGAGATCGATCACCCGCTGGGCCAACCGCAGAACTTCGGCCAATTCGCCCGTTTCGTACTTCGCGGTCATCGAGGTCGCGAGCAGAGCGACAAACAACGTCGGATCTCCGATCGATTCGAGCAGCTGAATATGTTCGGTGGCCAGCCGCGACGCCTCCCGGCGATCCGCGACGAAGTAGCGTTTCATTACTTCGCCGGCCATGCCGATCGCCAACGATCTCTTGTCACCGGCTGCGGTGCACAGCTCACGCAGTTCGTCGAAGCCAGTTTCGGCGCCGCTACCGGCCGATCGAGTTGCGTTTGCGCACAACAGCGTACGCGGTGCGATGCGCATCGCTACTCGATTCGGATCGTCGTCGGGCAGCCGATCTGCGACTTCGCGCGCACGTCGCCAGCTCGTCTCGGCGGCGACATTGTCGCGGATGTTGGACCAGGCGCCGGCGCGCATGTGCCAGTCGAATGCCGCGTGGAGATCGCCCGCAGCCTCCAGGTGCTCGGCGATCATTGCGGCGTCCGGATCGGGAGTTCCGCGGCCTTCTATCGTCGCGGCCAGAAGCCGGTGCAGCTCCGCGCGATCGGATTTGAGCTGCGATTCATAAGCAACAGTTCGGATCAGTGGCTGGCGAAACGCGTACTCGGCCCGAGGCGCGAACTTCACCTGATCGATGAGCTCGGCCTCGATCAGCGTAGAGACATCGGGGTCGTCGACGACGCTGGACAGGAGATCATCGTCGAACCGGGACCCGATGACCGTCGCTGCGTTCAGTGTGCGTTTGGCTTGTGGCGCCAGCCGGTCGATGCGCGCGCCGATGGTGGCTTGCAGCGTGGCAGGTACCTCGACGTCGTCGATGTCACCCTGCAGCCGGTACCGGCCGGGAGCGCCCTGCAGCACACCGCTTTCGGCGAGATCTCGCACGATCTCCTCGACGAAAAACGGATTACCGGACGCTCTCTCGGTGACACGCGTTGTCAGTGGCGCCACCGACGGATCGCTGCCGAGCAGTTCGGTGGTCAACGCCGACGCATGCGCGTCAGTGAGCGGCCGCAGCGAGATCGTCTGGCCGCCTGGGGTCCTCGCAAGCGCACCTCGGTACTCGGGCCGGTATGTGATCAACGTCAACGACGGAATCTGAGGGATCACGGCGAGGAAGTCGGCGAGCAGCGACTCGCTGGCCTCGTCGATCCAGTGCGCATCCTCGATGACGTACAGCGCCGGCTCTCGTCGGGCCAGCGAAGCGGAATTGACGAGTGCGGTCAGCCTGCGGCGCCGAGCATCGGAGGCGATCTCGGGCAGCGCCATCGCGGAATCGCGGATGCCCAGCAGGTCGTCGAGAAGCAACAGGTCGTCCGGCTCGACGTCAGCGAACTGCCCGCGGACACACGCGCGCGCCGTTGCGGCGTCGAGGTCGTCGATGTGCATGGCCGCTCGCAGCAACCGCGACACCGCATGGAACGGGATGTCGGCGGCGTGCGAGTCGCAGTGTGTTGCGATCACCTGGACGCCGCGACCCCCTGCCACCGCCGCGGCCTCGCGGACCAGTCGGCTCTTGCCGATGCCGGGCGGTCCCAGCACACCGACCACGCACCCGGCACCGTCGACCGCTTCGTCGAGAATTCCGGTGATGGTGTTGAGTTCCCATGTCCGACCCACGAGGGTCGGCTCGCTGCGCTGAAGAGGCGGGTGTTCGGCGATCGCCAACAGCCGCACGGCTTTGACCGGGCCGGCAGCACCCTTGATGTGCACCGACTCGGTCTCGCCGAGAACTGCCGAGTTCTCCACCAGTCGGGCGGTCGATTCGCTGAGCATCACTCCGCCGGGGGGCGCCACCGATTCCATGCGCTGGGCCATGCCGACCTGCTCGCCGATGGTGGTGTAGCTCGCCGTTGTCGAGCCGACCTCGCCGGCGATCACCCGACCGGAGTTCAGCCCGACCCGTAGTTGCAGGATGATGCCGTCGCGGTCGTCGGCTTCGCGAGAGAGACGGTCCATCTCGGCCTGAATGGCCAGTGCGGTCAGGCAGGCGCGAAAGGCGTGGTCCTCCAACGTGACTGGTGCGCCGAACACCGCCATGAACCCGTCTCCGGTGAACTGGTTCACCGATCCGCCATAGCGCTTCACCACGGCCGCACACGCATCAATGAGCTCGGCCATGATCTCGCGCAGCCGCTCAGGCCCCACGGCGGCCGCGATGTCCATCGAACGGACCACGTCGGCGAACAGCACCGTCACCTGCTTGTACTCGGCGGCTGGCTGCGACCCAGCGATCGGTGCGCCGCAGGCATCGCAGAATCGCGCGCCCGCCCGCGGTTCGGCGCCGCAGTCCCGGCAAGTCGCTGCCGTCATTGACTGACGATAGAGCGAGCCCGGTCCGCGGGACCGTTATCGCCGTGCGGTGATGGCTTCTCGCCAGGCAGTCAGCTTGTCCGCGTATCGCATGGTTTGGGCGGGGCTCGTCGACGGTAGCCGGCGATAGCGCAGCGGGCGGTCGACACCGACCAGGCGGATCGAAGTTCTTCTCCGCGGCCGCACCGTTGAAGAACACCCGACTCGATTGCGGGATGTGCATCGAAGAACGCCCCGAAGTCGTTGGCCGCCATGCTGTCCGGCTCGATCGCCGAATCCAGGCTGCCTTGTCGTCGGCACAGCCGCAGCACATCCCACACCGCGACGCCGCGGGCACGCAGCGCAGCGGTGCGCTCGTCGTAGGCGGCGGCAGCCTCGAATCCGAAGATCTCGCCGGCAATGCGCCAGAACCCGTTGCGCGGATTCGCGTAATACTGCTGCGCGCCAAGCGACATCACGCTGGGCATATTGCCGAGAATGAGCATACGGGCGTTGTCGTCGGCGATCGGCGGCAGGCCCTCCAGCAGCGGTCCCGTCATGACAACAGGTATACGTTGAGGCGTTGGCCGACGACGTCGATATTGAAGCTCTTCCTCGCTCGGCGGATAAACGGATAACGGCAGCGTATTCACATGCGTCACTCCGGTCCCAGCGGCACGCCGCCTGATGACGACGGGGTTAATTGCGCCGGAACGGGGGTAGTCCCCTCCCCGAGGGAGGTCTATCGATGGACGGACGGGTCGTGGGCGCTGATTTGGTCATGGACAACTCGGCCACGGAATTGGCAGACCCAGTGACCATCCTGGCCATCTGTCCGGCGTGTGGCTATCCGACACTCGGTTCTGGTTTATGTGCCTACTGCCGACCGCAACTGGCGTAAATAAGCGAAGGATGCAGATCACCGAACC
>CAVUPN010000016.1:0-133753 GCA_963743225.1 uncultured Actinomycetota bacterium
GGTCAGCGCGCGCAGTGAGCCTGCTGCCACCGCCTCCTCGCCGACGTAGAGGTGAAGGAAACCACGAATCTTGGCTGCGCTGTACAGCTCCGCGCATTTCTCTTCCATCCGGCGCACACGCGTCATATCGGAAAGCAGCCCGCGGGCGAGTTTGGCATCGGTCACAGTGACACCTCCTGTGGTCCGGGTTCTGCCTTCGTTTCGATGGTGGAGGTGTCGCCCTCGGGCAGGCCGAGCTCGCGGGCCTTCAGCAAGCGCCGCATGATCTTCCCGCTGCGCGTGTGCGGCAGCGTATCGACGAACTCGATCTCCTTGGGCGCCACCGCCGCGCCGAGTTTCTTGCGGGCATGCCCAAGCAGGTCCCGATACAGCTCGTCGTCCGGGGTGAACCCATCTTTCAGCAAGACGAATGCCTTGACCACCTCACCGACCGTCGGATCGGGCTTTCCGATGACTGCCGCCTCGGCGACGGCGGGATGATCTGTTAAGGCACTTTCGACCTCGAATGGACCGATCAGATGTCCTGCGGACTTGATCACATCGTCCGCGCGTCCGACAAACCAGAAGTATCCGTCCGCGTCCCGCTTGGCGAGGTCACCGGTCAGATAGAGGGTGTCGGTGAAGCACTTGCGATATCGGGCCTCTTCGTGCAGATAGCCGCGGAACATCGACGGCCAGCCCAGCCGGAGGGCGAGTTCGCCCTCGACATCGGGCTGTGCGATGACGGAAACCGTGCCGTCGTCCTTACGGCGCACCACGTATGCGGCTACGCCCGGCAGCGGTCGGCCCATCGAGCCGGGCTTGATGTCGAACGCCGGTGTATTCGCGATCATGATGCCGCCGGTCTCGGTCTGCCACCAGTTGTCGTGAATCGGCAGGCCCAGCACGCGCTTTCCCCACCAGACCGCTTCAGGGTTGAGCGGCTCACCGACACTGGCGATGAATCGCAGCCGCGGAAAACGCTATTGTGCAGCAAGTTCGGGGCCGGATTTAATCAGCATCCGTATCGCGCTGGGCGCGGTGTACCACACCGTCACATCCTCGTCCTGCAGGATCCGGTACCACCGCTTTGCGTCGAACTCCGCCTCGTCGACGACCGAGGTGACGCCGTGCAGCAGGGGTGCGATAACTCCGTAGGACGTCCCGGTGACCCAGCCGGGATCCGCGGTGCACCAATAGATGTCGTCAAGGTGGAGGTCTAGTGCGTACAGGCCGGTGAGGTAATGCATTGTGACGGCGCCGTGCACGTGGATCGCGCCCTTCGGGGTGCCGGTGGTGCCACTGGTGAAATGAAGCAGAGCCGGATCACTCGCGGTGGTGTGTTCGATCGGCGAGTCGTCGTCGACGCTGGCCATCAAGTGCCGGTAGTTCAGTGTCCCAGTGACATCGCCGCGCGAGACCCCCCTGGTCCAGCAAGATGATGTGCCGAACAGATGTCAGCCGATCTCGAATCTTTGCGATCTTGCGGTCATAGATCGCGGCCGTCGTCACGAGCACACTGGCCTCGCCGATATTGATGCGGGTCGCGAGGGGCTCCGGCCCGAAGGCTGAGAATAGCGGCGAGACCACGCAGCCGTTGCGCAGCGCACCGAGCACGGTGACGTACAGCTCCGGAACACGCCCCATGATCGTGAACACCCGCTCACCCTTGCCGACACCAAATGAGCGCAGCACATTGGTGAATTGACGTACCAACGTTGCGAGCTCGCCGTAACTCATCTCATGAACGACGAGTTCATCGGTTGTGCTCGCATCGGAGATAAACCTCAGCGCCGTGCAGTCTGCCGCCGGGCCGTAGGCGTGCCGGTCCACCGCGGCGTAGCCGATGTTGCAGCCGCCGCCCATGCCCTCGCACAAGTCCGGGACGTCCGACCAACGGAACTCTTCGCGTGTGCGGTCATAATCCCTGAAGTTCGGAGGGACGCGCTAGTCGTCCGATGCCTTGTGGATGGCAGTCATGTCGGTCCTAGTCGTTCGGCGCGAGAACTCCGCTGCGCAGCGCGGGACCGACGTTGGCCATTACGCGCTCGAGCAACGCTTTGGAAGTGGATCCGTCGTTGGCCACGTGCGTCGGCCCGTAGTGCTGCAGGTAGGCATCGAGGCGTCGGTCTATCGGCCAGTCGGCGTGCATCGGTCCGGCGAATTCAGAACCGAGGAATCTCCACGCGATGGCGTCGAGTTCCTGCCTGGTGAGCTCAACGCGGTCGGTAGACATCATCACCGTCCCTTTCGGTGGTAGGTACTGCCCTCATCGTTTTCCAGCCGGCTCGGCGACAATAGAGACGAAAGTCACCAGCGACACCGGTCGCTTGTCCTCAACATGCGTAGGGAAGGGCCAATGCGGCCGACGAGCGGGGCGATGAACTCGCCCGGCCGTGGTCGGTGGGGCTGCTGGTGACACGGGAGTCCCCGCAAACAGGCGGGCCGGTTACCCGGTGACCTCGAGTAGGGCATACGTCCCGGCCCGGTAGTGCCCGGCGATGTTGCAGATCAGTTCGTAGCGCCCCGGCGCCAGGGTGACGGTGGTCCAGCCGGTGGCTCCGGGAACGATGCCATCGCCCTCGTCGGCGCCGCAGCTGCCTTCCACGTGGCCGAGGCTGGCCGACTCGTCGACCTTGTTGTCGGCCTCGATGCGCCGCTGACCGATGTTCTGGCCCGACCCGAGTGGCAACACCGCCAGCTCATGGATCCAGGCGCCGCCATTGACCACCCGGAATGACACCTGACCCCGCGGCACGGTGGTGGGGCTCAGCGAAAGGCTCATCATTCGCATGCCTGGCCACAGGTATCCCGGGGCGGGCGCGCCGGGCCCGTATTGACCGCTCGGACCCAGGCTCATCATCCCGGGCCCCATTCCTGGGCGGCCCATCATGGTGCCGGGCATGTCGGTGAGGGCGACATCGACGACCGTGCCGGGCAGCGCGGGAACGTCCCACGACGGTGGCGCGGTCAGGAAAGGCCCGCCTGGGTTGCCCAGTCCGGCGGTGGCCAACGCAGCAGTGGACGCTATCCCGAGCGCGATGGATGCAATCGCGATGCCCAGAGTTATCCGCAAACCGTGAGTGCTCATGGCAATCACCGTTGGTCGCGCAGTAGGGTCAGGCGCTGCCGATACTCGTCATCGTCGATCTCGCCACGAGCGAACCGTTCCGCCGAGAGGTCCTCAGCGCGTGCCGGTCCCGGAGTTGGGGGGCCGCCGCCGGGGTGGCGTGAGTCAGCCAGATAACGCACGGCCAGCACCACGGCGGTGATCACGGCCGCAGGAACACGATCATCAGCAGGGTCATCAGCAGCCAGCCACCCCAGCCCCATCCCCAGCCGTCATACATCATCATCGTCGTGCTCCTTTCGAGACGACCAAGCCGCACAAGTACAGCCACTAAAGTCAGCCTGCGCGGGGGCGACCCATGGGGAGAAGGGCCGATGGTCCCGGATCCGGATCCCAACAGCCCGCCGCGAATCAGCCGGATGCGGTCATTCCGCTCTTGAGCGCGCGCCGCCCGTTCTGATGTCTTAAGTCCCTACCGACTGGGGCCCAACCGGCCCTGTCTGAGGGGCATTGGCGTCGACAAGCATCGAAGTATGTCCAACGACACCATGACTCCGCTCAAGAACGCGGTGCGCGTCTTCAACAAGCACGTGCTCAATCCGATGATGATGAATCTGGCCGGCCGCAAGCACTGGTACGCGGCGGTGATTCGGCATACCGGGCGCCGTTCGGGCAAGAGCTACGCCACCCCGGTGGTGGCGGACCGGGTTGCGGACGGCTTCATTCTTCCGCTTCCATACGGCACAGGGGTCGACTGGCTGCGCAATGTGCTTACTGCAGGGCGAGCGACGGTGACCGTTGGAGGCGAGACATTCGATGTCATCGCGCCCGAAATCATCGACCCCGCAACCGCTATGCCGCAGTTGTCGCCGCGTCGCCGACGTGCCTTTCAACGGTTCGGTATCGACAACTTCGTCAAAGTGACCCTGGCGAAATAACTTTCGTTGAAGCGCGTATCGAGGTTGGGAGAATCATGGAATCAGAACGCTTTCGCCCGCTCGTGATCGCGAAAGGGCGGTTTGTGTCGGTGTATTTCGACGACTCGCGTGATACCGCAGATGCGGTGACCAGGGTCGAGGCGATATGGCGTGACGTCCGTAAGCATCTGGAGGACCAAGGGACGGACCAGCACGTGGTCGCCAGCCTCGAAGAAGCCATCCTTCGAGGCCAACCCGCCGTGGGGAGGCAGGGTCGCGGAGTCATCGCGACGCCCGGCCGGGTGCTGTTCAACGAGCACCTATTGAGCCCACCTCCGGTGACAGCGCTTCGCGCGTCGGACTACCCGTACGTCATGCCGTTGGTGGAGCGCGGTAGGTGGCGGCCTACGTACGTGTTCGCCGCAGTCGATCACGTCGGCGCCGACATCACGCTGCATCAGGGCGACGCTGTCCGACGGGAGACGGTTGACGGCGGCGGCTATCCCGTTCACAAGCCTGTCTCCGCGGGGTGGAACGGCTATGGGGACCTACAGCACACGACCGAAGAAGCCGTCCGCATGAACGTCCGCGCGGTCGCCGATCGCCTCACCGAGCTGGTAGACGACACGGGTGCTGAGGTGGTCTTCGTCTGCGGCGAGGTCCGTTCGCGAACCGATGTGGTTTCGGAGCTGCCCGACCGCGTGGCCGCGCGAGTGTCGCAGCTACACGCGGGAGCACGCGGCAGCCGCGTCGGAGAGGGCGAGATCCGCGAGGAGGTTGAGGCGGAGTTCGAGCGGCGCCGCAACGCCGAAATCGCCGAGGTCGCCGACCGGTTCCGCAGCGAGAAAGGGCGCGGGTCCGGACTGGCCACAGAGGGCCTGGGCGCGGTGTGCGCGGCGCTGCGCGAGGGCGCCGTCGGCACGTTGATCGTCGGCGACCTGGGGGACGCCACCGTGGTCACGGGCGAGGACCGCACCACCGTGGCACCCGATGCCGACGTTTTGTCGGAACTGGGCGAAGCCGTACACCGGGTGGTGCGGGCCGACGAAGCTCTGCCGTTCGCAGCGATCGCCGTCGGCGCCTCCCTGGTTCGGGTCGATGACGGCATCACACCCGTCGACGGGATCGCGGCCCTGTTGCGCTACGCCCCGGCCGACCTACCCCAGCTGGACGCGTCAACGCACCGGTCGCCGGCGCAGTAGCCGCCACCAAAGCGGTTCGAAGACGACAAGGCACGGACACATGCTCTGTAGCGGCGCGGTTCACGCCCGCCGTACGTACCGAAGGCGCAGGAACGCGAAAGTGCCTCTCAGTGGCGGACGATCAGCACCGAGGACTCGGTGTGATGAAAGACGCGATGGCCGTACGGTCCGACAATCTGCGCGAGCTCACCGGCCTGTGAGCCGCCGATGACGGCGAGCTGCACTCGCTCGTCATGCTTCTTGAGAAAATGAACGACGTCGGCTCCGTCGGAGACCGGGTAGATGTGCACATCGGGATGGCGCCGCTTCCACGTCTCCACCGTGGCTTCGAGGCCATGGCCGTTGCCGACGGCGAGCACGGGGGCCTGGCGTAGCTTCGCCTCCTGGATCGCAACCTTCGACGACGGCCTCGTTGTCGGGTTGTTCGTTGACCTCTACGACAACCCAGTTGATCGCGTGACGCGATTGCTCCTCCTGCGGACGGATGATCGCGACCGGGCAGTGAGCTTTCTCCGCGAGATCGGTTGCAGTCGAACCCAATATCGAACGCGCATAGCGTCCGATACCGACCGAGCCGACGCAGATGAGGTCGGCGTCTCGGCTTTCCTCGACGAGCGCGGGGCCGGGAGGTCCATCCAGGATCGCGGTCTCGACCTTGACGGACTTTCCAGCGGCCTCAACCGCGGCCTGGGCCGCCCGAAGTGACGCCTCGCCATGGTGGATGTCCTCGTAGTAGTCGTCCGCCGATGGGTGCTTGGGCTTGGCTACGTACACCAGCCGCAGGGGGACGCTTCGGCTGATGGCTTCGTCGATCGCCCATTGCGCGGCGTGGATCCCCGTCGGCGAGCCGTCGATGCCGACGACGACCGCCGAGGCCGTGTGGTTGTCATTCATCGTGAACTCCAATCGGCTGTTGACGCTCTCGACGCTATTGACCGCCCGCGTGCTCGCGATGGAGTCCTAGGTCCCTGTATGCGTGCTATTGGTCATTGCTGCACCTAAGTTCAGGTGGCGCTCGAGGAACGCCGCTTGGGTGGCCGTGATCTCGTCCCGCAGCGACCCCAGGTAGACGTCGAAGTGGCCGACCGGATAGTGCCGGATCTCGACCGTTGGCATCAGCGACGCGATACGGGCGGCATATCTGCTCGACGCCTGTAGGTCGTGATCGGCCAGGCACATCAGTACCGGCATGTGCAGCCGCTCTGCAGTGCCCTTGCGATAGCGCGGAAGCGACAAGATGAAGCGCGGGGCGAGTTCGTTGCGCCAGCCGACGGCCTCGCCGCCGGGCGCATCGAAGGCTTTCTTGGCTTCCGGTTCGGTGAACACCGCCACGCGGCCCGGTTCGGCAACCACGGGAACGAGGTAGGGTGGCTGGCCCTGACGGGCACGGACGACATCACGGATCGCGGCGACCGTGAATTCTGCGGTGCGCCAGGTCACCTTCCAGTTCAGGCGCTGGCGAAGGTGCGGCCACGATGCCAGCCATCGATCACGGGCACCTGGGACACCACCGCGGCGATGCGCGGATAGCTCCCGTTCACTTCGTCGGGCCGGTACACGTCGGCCGCACACCGCATACCGCCTGACTCGAAGAACACTTCTTGAGGTACAGCCACTTCTAGACCTCCGGTCGTCGATAGCCTTGCTCACCTGACTCTCCATCTATTAGCGGTCACGTCGTAAGGAGGCGTTTGACCTCGCATGGGTGACCGCAGCCCGCAGTCTTGGTGACGTTTGTCTCTACCGAACAGCCAGCGTCAAGGCCAAATCTGGTTAGATGTCCCGAATCCGAAGGCGTGATGGAGCGCCGGAGCGATCAAGAGTGCCTTCGACGATGGGCTTGGCCTCGGCGGCTTCCCATGGCACCGTGCGGCTTGCAGACGGCCGCACACTTTCCTACACCGAGTGGGGGGAGTCCAACGGCAGGCCGGTCCTTGAGTTCCGAGGCTTGCCGAGTTCGCGCCTCGGCGACGCGGTGGACCTCGCGATGCTGGCGCGTGCGGGGGTGCGCCGCATCACCGTCGACCGTCCCGGCGTCGGTTTCTCCGACCCGCAACCCGGTCGTGCACTGCTCGACTGGCCCGACGACATCGGTGTCCTCGCCGACGCCCTCGGACTGCATGAATTCGCTGTACTGGGCACATCGGGTGGAGGGCCGTACGCGGCGGCGTGCTGCTACGCGATGCCTGACCGGATCACCCGAGCGTCAATCGTTAGCGGGTTAGGCCCGCTGGATCGACCCGGCGCCTTCAACGGGATGAATCGTGGCGAAGCCTGCACGATGATCCTCGCGCGACGCGCCCCGCTGCTCGCACGCTGGCTCGTCGGCGCGGCCGTCAACATCGAGCGCCGCTGGACCGGCACGGTGTACCGGGGGCTCATGAGGGCCCTGCCGCCGACGGACCGCAGGGTAGCCTCCGAGCCACGCGTCCGCGAGAGCTTGACCGACTCTTTCGCGCTGGCGTTCAGACAGGGCGTGCGCGGTCAAGTGCAGGACTGGGCCGTCATCGCCACACGGTGGGGATTTCGCGCGGAGGACATCCGCGTTCCGGTGCATCTCTACCACGGTGGGCTTGATGATCGCGTCCCGCTGCATCACGCGTGCGATCTCGCGATGCGGGTGCCCGACTGCCATCTGACCGAATTTGCGGAGGAGGGACACATGCTTGTCTTCTTGCATGCCGAGGAAATTCTGGTCGCGACCGCCGACGCGCCCACGCCGTAGCATTCGCTCCTACGTCTGCCGGCTACTGCTTGAATTCCGCGTAGACCTGCCGGAACTTTCCGCTTCGAGGGTGCAGCTGTGGCGGTTGCGCCGCTTTCTCGATGCTCACGCCAACCGCACCCTGCTCAGTCAAAAAGGTTTCCAGACGTCTTCGCAATGCGTGCCAAACCGCCTGCTCCTCCTCTGGCCTCTTCACCGTGAGTCGCACCGTGAGTTTCGTCGGCTCGCGTTGAATGAGCTGGCAGCTCAACATATCCGGTGTCTCCTCGGCTACCGTCGCGATGGCTAAAGGAAGAATGCGGACCGGTTCGCCCTCCGGGGTGGGAAAAAGCAGTATGTCATCCGTGCGCCCGATAACACGGATCTGCGGGAAAGGACTTCCACAGGGACAGGATTCGGGGCTGATGGCGACTCGATCTCCCAGCCGGTAACGGATGATGGGTTGAATTCGGTTGGCCAGGTTCGTCACCAGCACATCGTCAGACAGCTGTCCCTGCGGCACTGGCCGGTCGTGTTCGTCGACAGGCTCGAGGATGTACCAGTCACTGTTGACGTGCAGCCGCTCGGCCGCACATTCGTACGTCAAACCGACAGCCTCGGAAGAACCGTAATAGTTGCCCACTCGACAGCCGAAGGCCGCTCCGATCTGCTGGCGTGCCGCAGCGGTGAGCGTTTCGCCTGCCGCATTGACGAGAATCGGATGAATGTGCAGCCTGCCGGCCTGCTGTTCCGTCGCCAGTGCCTGCAAAGCACTGGGATAACCGCCGAGCACTACAGGCTGGAACGCATTGAGATCGTCAATCAGCTCGGCAAGGGGTGAGAGGGCGGAGAACAGCCGCTGCATCCGGGCACGCCACGGCAGGGTGCGCAGGCGTCTGGCCATCATCGTGTTGCCCAGGAAATGGCCCCCGGTGACGAAGACTGCTGCGAGTCTGCCCTTGCCACGCAACAGGGCCCATAGATCGCGCGTGGAGAGCAATGCCACCGGCAACGCCCGCACATAGCCCAACACGTTGTAGATGGCCAGTGCCGCGTGATCATGCAGGAGGATCGCCGGGGTGCCCGTCGAGCCAGACGTCGTGCACACGACATAGCGGTCCAGGTAGTCGTGACCGATCAACGTCGGGTCCGCGACGAACGCCTCCACCTGCTGCCGACGCACCGACCGGATCGGTCACATACTGGTCGAAGTGACGCATCATCTCCAGCTTGGTCACCACGGGAAGCTGCGTCGATGTCAGTCAACGCCGTTGGCACGTCCCGGTAGAGGTTGGCGAGATATTCGGAGTGGGTGCGCGCGTACGCAACGGTGTCACGCAAGCGCTCCTGCTGTCGCCGGGCGATGCCTGCTTTCCCTTGCCTGCCCGCCCTGTATGCGTCCCACGCCGCCGAAAGAAAGCTCCGAATGTCATTCACCCGTTTGTGAACAATGCCTTCCCTGCATCGGCTTCGACCAGGTTGGGCATCGAGGAGGTGTGACTGCGTCACAGCTCGTCCTCGGTGAGCGTGAAGTAATTCTCCTCCTCCTGGAGGAAGTGCAGCTGCAGGAGGGTGTAGAGCCCATACAGACACGCAAGCAGGTCGTCGACCTGGTCGGGCTGTATTCCGTTGCTCGCCTGGGCGAGTGCGACATGCGTGCCGATCCGATCGGACAATCGCTGGATTTCGGCGTGGGTTCTGCTCATGGTGGCGGTGGCTTCACCGCTACCGAGCGGGCGGGCCAGCGCGGGGTAGAGCTGAGTCTCCTCGGCATGTTCGTGGGGCAGGATCCGCTCGGCCAGGAAGGCGTACGCGCGAGTCAATGACTCCAGTGCGGCAGGATCGGCACCGGCGGCAAGTCGGTCGGCGGCGTCGCGCAGCGATCCGATCGTGTCGCGCAATTCGTCGTGCTCGGACGCAAAGCGGCGCAACATCTCTTCGGTGTCGGCGGGCAGCTCGACCTCGACGGCCGGATTGCCCCGCAGCGCACGCAGCGCATTGAGGATCACGGCCACGTCGATGCCTTCTTGCAGCAGCGCACCTGCGGCGGGCGGCAACCATCCCAGCGCGGCAATCGCCATGGCCACCAGCGACAACGCCATGCCGACCGCGGCGCTCTGCACGGCGATGCGCCGCGACCAGCGGGCGATGTCCATCGCGTCGGCGAGACGGTCCAGTCGATCGGTGGTCAACACGATGTCAGCGGCTTCAGAGGACGCCGTCGCGCCGCGCGCGCCCATCGCGACGCCCACGGTGGCCGCCGCCAACGCGGGCGCGTCGTTGACTCCGTCGCCGACCATCACGGTCACCGCACGATCGCGTTCGCGCGCGCACCGCGGCGACCTTGTCGGCGGGACTCTGCTGGGCGTAGACCTCGTCGAGCCCGAGCACGGTGCCGACCTCGCGGGCCGGCTCGGCGCGGTCGCCGGTGAGCATGACCAACCGGTTCAGCCCGGCGGCGCGCAACCGGCGGACGGTGCGAGGTGCATGGCGGCGCAACGGGTCTCGCAGCAACACGGCACCGATCGGCTCCTCGTCGACGCATCACCCATGCGATCGCGGCCGAGTCCAGGCTCGCCCGGTTCACCGCCGCGCGCGATCCAACCGGCGGCGACAGTGTCGGAGGGCAGTTTGCCGACCTGAACCCGGCGATCGTCGATCGTGGCGGTGACGCCCCGGCCCGGTTCTTCGACCACGTCTGTGGGCAGCGACAGCTGCAGGCCGCGGGTGAGGGCCTCGGTCGACGATGGCCTCGGCCAGCACATGTGGCGACATCTGGTCCACCGACGCCGCCAGCCGCAACACCTCGGTGGCATCACTTCCCGGCGCGGTCACGATCTCGACCACGACCGGACGTCCCATGGTGAGAGTGCCGGTCTTGTCCATCACGAGAGTCGTTGCATGACCGAGGTTTTCCAACGACCCACCACTGCGGATCACCACACCCTGACGCGAGGCGCGCGACAACCCCGAGACGATCGCCACCGGCGCAGCGAGCAACAGTGGGCACGGAGTCGCGACGACCAAGACCGCGACCGCGCGTACGGCAGAGCCGCTCGCCAACCATGCCGCGCCCGCCATCAGCAGCGCCAACGGTAGGAACCAGGCGGCGTACCGGTCGGCCAGCCGCACGATCGGCGCGCTTTCCGCTCCGGCTTCTTCGGCCAACCGCACGATGCCCGCGTACGTGCTGTCCTGCGCGGTCGCGGTGGCACGCAACTCGAACGCGTTGCCCGCGTTGACCACACCGCTGCGGACCGGCTCGCCGGAGCCGCGCTCGACCTGCAGCGGCTCACCGGTGAGCACCGATTCATCCAGCACGGCCACTGTGTCGACGATGCGCCCGTCCACCGGCACCACTTCGCCGGGACCCACGACCAAAAGATCGTCCACCGCCACCTCGGTGAGCGGTATCACCGTGACCTCCGAGCCGATCCGCCGTCGAGCGAATCGCGGCGCGTGTTCGAGCAGCGCCCGCAAGTCGTGCGAGGCTCGTCGCTCTGCGGCCGCCTCCAGCGCGCGGCCGCCCGCCAGCATCACCGCGATCAACGCACCTGCCAAGTACTCGCCGACGAGCAGCGTGCCGACCAGCGACAGCACCGCGATCAGGTCCACCCCGGCCCGTCCGCGCCGCAGCGCCGCAAGCACCCACAGCACCGCGGGCGCCAGCGCGACCAAGGTGCCGGCGATCCAGCACGCGTCGGCTACGCCACGCCATCCGGCCAGCCATGCGAGGCCGCCTGCGGCCAGCGCGCCGACGGTGAGCACCACCAGAGCCGGTTCGACGTACGCACGCCATCGGCAAGCCCATCCACGGAACGCATCTAGCGACATCGTCGTTCCTCAGCCTGCGTCGCCGGTGACGGCGTACGGCCCTGGCGAATCTGTTCGCCTATGGGTGGGTGCCTCGGTCTGTACTGTCCGATTCCATGGTCACCGACGCCAGAGCCGACTTCGTCGGTCGTCCCGACACCGCCTTGCGGCATGCCACCACTCGTGTCCCCACCGCGGCCGCGAACGATCTCGTGTCCGCGACGCTTGACGGAATGCGGGGCAGACGCTTCGAAAGTGCCGCCGCGGTGGCGGTACTCGCCAACGACAGCCTGGTCGGTGTCGCGACCATTGAGGAAATGTTCGCCGCGCCGGCTGGGGCGACACTGGGTGAGGTCATGGGTCCCGCGCCTCCCGTGGTGGCACCCGACACGGATCAGGAGCACGCCGCCTGGCAAGCGGTGCAGCGCAATGAACCGGGCCTTGCGGTGGTCGACGGCGAAGGCCGGTTTTGCGGTCTCATCGCGCCGCAGCAACTGCTCGGCGTTCTGCTTGCCGAGCACGATGAGGACATGGCCCGGCTCGGCGGCTTCCTGCATTCGGTCGAATCCGCTCGGAAGACCACAATCGAACGTGTGACCAGGCGGTTGTGGCATCGGATGCCCTGGTTGGTGGTGGGATTGATCGGCGCAATGGTTTCGGCGGGCCTGATGAGTGCGTTCGAGGCCCAACTCAGTGCGAAGCTTGCGGTCGCGTATTTCGTGCCCGGAATTGTCTACCTCGCCGACGCTGTCGGCACCCAGACCGAAACGCTCGCGATCCGCGGCCTCTCGGTGGGGGTCGGGATTCGCAGAATTCTTGCCCCAGAAGCGCTCACCGGATTGCTCGTTGGTGTCCTGTTGGGCGTGGTCATGTTGCCGGCGGTAGCGCTCATGACACACGATTGGCTGCTCGGCGCGGCGGTCGCCTTTGCGGTGTTGTCCGCGAGCACGATCGCCACGGTGGTGGCACTGATGCTGCCCTGGCTGTTCCAAGCGTTGGGTAAGGACCCCGCGTTCGGTTCTGGCCCACTGGCGACCGTGATTCAAGATCTGCTGTCGATCGTGATCTATCTGGGAGCAGTTACCGTGCTGCTTACGTAGGCAACCGCCGGTCGGGTTCATGCTGAGTTGTCGGCGCGATGCCGTTGTGCAAGGCGCCGACTCCAGAAGCAACCGGCGTTCGGCCGCGGCGATCGTCCGGCGGGCGGCGCCCAGCGCATCCGGGTTCACCGACACCGACGTGATGCCCATCCGGACGAGGTGCTCCGCGAAGGCCGGGTTGGTCGACGGCGCCTGGCCGCACAGCGAGGAGGTAATCCCGAACTTGCGTGCGGTGCTGATGATCTGGCCGATCGCGTCTAGTACTGCGGGATCGGATTCGTCGAACAACTCGGCGCAGACATCGGAATCGCGGTCGACTCCGAGCACCAACTGCGTCAGGTCGTTGCTGCCGATCGAGACCCCGTCGATGCCCATTCCGATGTACTCGGGCAGCCAGTGCATCACCGATGGCACTTCCGCCATCACCCAGCGATGCAGCCCGCGTTGGCGGCCCAGCGGGCTCGCGTCGACGAGTGACAGGCATTCCTCGAGTTCCCATCGGGTGCGCACGAAAGGGATCATCAGGTGCACGTTCGGAGACTGCTCGCGCACCTGGGCGAGCGCCTGCAGCTCGAGCGCGAATAGATCGGGTTCCTTGACGTATCGGTAGCAGCCGCGATAGCCGATCATCGGATTGTGCTCGTCCGGTTCGAACGCATCTCCGCCTTTGAGGCCGCGGAACTCGTTGCTGCGGAAGTCGGTTGCCCGATAGACGACGGGCCGGGGCGCGAACGCGGCGGCGATCCGGCCCACCGATTCGACCATCCCGTCGACCAAGGTGTTCTGCTCGCCGTGCGCGATGAGATCGCGCGGATGGCGGCCGCCGAGAGCCTCGGTGAGCATGAACTCGGCGCGCAGCAGGCCGACACCGTCGGGTCCCTGCGCCGCAACGGTTTCCGCGGTCTCCGGCATCGCTAGGTTGACGTAGACCTTGGTGCCGGTGATCTCACCCTGCGGTTCGACCGGTGCCCGCCCGTCGACAACCCACGTTCGAGCCGGAGCAGTCTCCTCGACCCGTCCGGACAGCACCCGTCCATGGGTACCGTCAACCGTCACGGTCGTCCCGTTGTGGAGGTCTCTCGTGCCGGTGCGCGTGCCGACGATGCACGGAACTCCCAACTCGCGGGCCACAATTGCGGCGTGACATGTCATGCCGCCGGTGTTGGTCACCAGCGCCGCGGCCCGGCGGATGGTCGGCAGCCAGTCGGGATTGGTCATCTGCGCGACGAGAATCTCACCCTCGAGTAACCGGTCGCCTTCCTCGGGGGTTTCGAGCACGCGCACCTTTCCCTGCGCCGTTCCCGGCGCCGCGGCAAGTCCGCGGGCCAACACCGCGTGTTTGGCGGAAGTCGGCGCCGCCGTGTGACGCAACGTGGTGATCGGCCTGGCCTGCACCAGATACGTCGCGCCGTTGGATATCGCCCATTCGGTGTCCTGCGGGCACCCGTTGTGGCGCTCGGTCGAGATGGCGAGTTCGGCGATGCGTTTCAGCTCGGTGTCGTCCAGCACCCGGGCATCGGCCTGCTGGTCGTCGAGATCGACCACCTTGTCGTGGCCGTCCGGGCCGCGCACGATCTTGAACGCCTTGTGTCCGAGCCGGACGTCAAGCACTTCGAGGGTTTCCTTGGACACGATGTAGGTATCGGGCTCGACCTCGCCGGAAACCACGACTTCGCCCAGTCCGAACGCGCCCTCGATGACCACCCGGTCCTCCGCACCGTTGCTCGGATCGACGGTGAACGCGACGCCGGCTTTCTCGGAGTTGATCATCTGCTGGATCACCACTGCCATGGCGGGCTCGCCAGTGAAGTCGCGGCTGGCGCGGTAGGTGATCACGCGCGGCGAGAACAGCGACATCCAGCAGCGAAGCACCGCATCGATGAGCGACTCCTCACCGCTGACGTTGGTGATGGTTGCGTTCATCCCGGCGAACGACGCATCGGCGCCGTCCTCGCCGGTTGCGGAGGAGCGCACGGCGACAACGGCGTCCGAGCCAAGCGCGCGGTAGGCGGCAAGTAGCCGCTCACGCACCGAATCCGCTATGCCCGCCTTGTGCACGAGGCCCTGCAGCCGCTCACATCTTTCGCGCAGGCGGACTGTGTCGGCGACTTCGGCAATGGCCTCGCGGTGAACGTCCCGCAGCTCGCCGTCCACTCCGCCGGCCCGCATCGAGTCCCGGTAGCAGTCTCGCAAAAGGACGAATCCGGGCGGCACGGGCAGCTTGGCGGCGACGAGTTCACCCATGTTCGCGCCCTTACCGCCGGCTTCCTCGGCGTCGGAGATTCGCAGCGTGGAGAAGTCCCGGACATACATGCCGTCATTCATGGCACCACCCTGTTCTCCGGCGCTGCGCTGAGATAGCGTCCGAGGACCACTGTGCCCGCGGTAAAGGTCCCCGCGGCGTGGGGTCAAAAGTCCCTGCGGTTGGTGTCCGCCCAGTCCGAAGACGAACGCCTCTCCGGCCCGGGACTTCAGTCCCTACCGTCACGGTCCGCCAAGTAGTCGGATCAGTGTCGGCTCGCGAACCTAGGAGGCTGTGCCATGGATTCGATCGTCACGCTGACGATGAACCCGGCGCTCGACATCACCACCGATGCCGAGGTGGTACGCCCTACCGATAAGATCCGCTGCTCAGGTGCTTTTTACGACGCCGGCGGCGGAGGCATCAATGTCGCAAAGATCGCGCATGTACTCGGCGCGTCGGTGTCGGCCGTCTTCCCCGCCGGCGGCGCCAGTGGTGACATCGTTACCCATCTCCTCGCTGAGGCGGGTGTGCCGTCGTGTCGAATCGATATCGCCGAACCGACCCGGGAAAGCTTCACGATCAATGAGGGCAGGACCGGTCTGCAGTACCGGTTCGTGCTTCCGGGTCCGCGATTGACTCGCACCGAACAGGCGCAATGTCTGGATGAACTCCGCCATGCGGCGATGTCAGCGAAATTTGTTGTGGCCAGCGGCAGTCTGCCTCCGGGTGTGTCGGCAGACTGCTACCAGCGAATCGCAGACATGTGCTGTGAGGCCGGAGTGCTCTTCATACTCGACACTTCCGGCGCCGGTTTGCAGCACATCAGCTCTGGCGTGTTTCTTCTCAAGGCGAGCGTGCGAGAACTACGCGAATGCTTTGGACGCGACCTTGCGACCGAATCGGAACAGGTGGTCGCCGCACGCGAACTCGTCGAGTCCGACCGCGCCGAGGCGGTTGTGGTGTCGCTGGGATCGAAGGGTGCGCTACTCGTGACTTCGACCGAGAGTCAACGATTCTCCGCAATTCCCATGCGCGCGGTTAGCGGTGTTGGTGCCGGTGATGCGATGGTGGCGGCCATCACGGTGGGCCTGACCCGCGGCTGGTCGCTGAGCAAGTCGGTCCGTTTCGGGATCGCCGCCGGCGCGGCCATGATGATGACTCCCGGCACGGTTCCGTGCACCAGGGCCGACACCGAGCGGCTTTTCGAGATTGCCGAAGAGCCGGTGGATATCGGTGTCGTATGCGCGTAAATCCGTCGATCGGTTCGAACAAGGGGAAGCGCTTCATGAACACGTACGTGACCATCGACCCTCGATTGCACGATGCGGTCATCTTCGACCTCGACGGCGTGGTCACCGACACCGCGTCGATTCACGCAGCGGCGTGGAAAGCCATGTTCGACGAGTTCTTGTCCGGTCGGCCCCCAGCCGACGGTGAGAATCGCTCGCCGTTCACCGACGATGACTACCGGCACTTCGTCGATGGCAAGCCCCGGTTGGACGGCGTGGCAGACTTTCTGAACTCGCGGGGGATCTCGCTGCCACCGGGAAACCCACTCGACAGCACCGATGACAGCGTGTACGGGCTCGGCAACCGCAAGCAGCAGATCTTTCTCGAGCGGCTCGATGCCGGCGTGCCGGTTTTCGAGTCGACGGTGGTTCTGGTGCGCACGTTGGCCGAAGCGGGGGTCGCGACGGCCATCTATTCGTCGAGCCGCAACTGCGAACATGTGCTGAAGGTGGCCGGACTTGATGACTTGTTCGCCGTTCGCGTCGACGGCCTGGACGCCGAAGCTCTCCGCCTGGCCGGCAAGCCCGATCCCGCTGTGTTGCTGGAAGCGACCAGACGGCTGGGCGCGATTCCGGGGCGCACCGTCGTCGTCGAGGACGCCGAGGCCGGAGTGGAGGCGGGGCGCAACGGCGGGTTCGCACGCGTCATCGGTGTCGACCGCACCGGGCATTCCGGGGACCTCCTGCGTTGCGGCGCCGACGTAGTGGTGTGCGATCTCGCCGACCTCGCGGTGCGCAAGGGTGACAAACGCATGTCACAGCTGCCCAACGCGCTGGACTCCTACGGTCAGCTGATCGGCGTTGTCGCCGGCCGCCAGCCGTTTGTGTGTCTCGACTTCGATGGCACACTGTCCGAGATCGTCTCGGATCCCGATGCCGCCACGCTTATCGACGGCGCGGCGACGGCCCTGGAGAACCTGGCGGCTCAGAGCCCGGTGGCCATACTGAGTGGCCGTGATCTGGCGGATATCCGGGACCGGGTCGGGATACCCGGAATGTGGTACGCAGGCAGCCACGGCTTCGAGCTGATCGGACCCGATGGCAGTCACCATCACAATGACGCGGCGGCCGACTCAATACCCCTCCTGGAAAGTGCAGCGGCCGAATTGAGCGTCGAGCTCAGCGACATCCCGGGAGCGCGCGTCGAACACAAGCGCTATGCCGTCGCAGTCCACTTTCGCAACGTTTTGCCTGAGCGCGTGGCCGAGGTCGTCGCGGCAACCCACCGACACGGACAGCGACATGGTTTGCGGGTGACGGGCGGCCGCAAAGTGGTCGAGCTGCGACCCGACATCGATTGGGACAAAGGCACGGCGCTGGCGTGGCTAGGCGCCCAGATCCACCAAACCGGCCGCGTGGTACCCATCTACGTCGGCGACGATCTCACGGATGAAGACGCCTTCGATGCCATTCGGTTCAACGGCATCGGGGTGGTCGTGCGCCACGACGAAGACGGAGACCGCCCCACGGCGGCCCAGTTCACCCTGAACAACCCCGACGAAGTCCAGGAGTTCCTACGTCGCGGCGGCAATTGGTTGGCGTACGAACAGCAGACCTCCAACGAAGCGTGGACCCTCACCTACGAGGGGTATGACCCGCACGACGAGAAGCTCCGCGAAGCGCTGTGCACGGTCGGAAACGGCTATTTCGCCACGCGCGGTGCCGCACCGGAGTCGAAGGCCGGTCAGATCCACTACCCGGGCACCTACGCGGCCGGTGTGTTCAACCGACTCGAGGACGTGATCGCCGGCACCACGACCGATCACGAAAGCCTGGTGAACCTTCCCAACTGGCTTCCGCTGACGTTCCGCATCGACGGCGGCACCTGGTTCGACGTCGGCGCCGTCGAATTGCTTTCCTACCGTCAGGTTCTCGACATTCGCGGCGCGGTACTGACTCGTGAGCTTCGTTTTCGTGACGACGCCAGTCGCACGACGTCGATGACTCAGCATCGATTCGTCGCGATGAACCAGGCCCATGTCGCTGCCCTGGAGACCACCATCCTGGCCGAGGACTGGTCGGGCACGATCGAGGTCCGCTCGACGCTGGACGCCAGCGTGGGCAACACTCTGGTGGAGCGATATCGAGAGCTGGCCAGCACCCACCTGACGTCCCTGACCAAGGCTGCGCTGTCGCCGAACTCGGTGCTGCTGACAGTCGAGACGACGCAGTCCCAGATCCCGGTCGCCCTGGCCTCACGGACCACCATGTGGCGCGACGGGCAGCCCGCGCCTGCGACGTACCGACTCGTGGACGAGGAGTTCGAGGTCGGCCACGCGATCTTCACCGACTTGGCGGCGGGTCAGTCGGTATCGGTGGAGAAGGTCGTCACATTGGTCACCGGCCGCGACGTCGCGACGTCCGACCCTGCCGCCGGGGCAGAGCGACGACTCGGCCGCCAAGGACGGTTCGCCGAGATACGTGACGCCCACACGCTCAGCTGGGCCCATCTCTGGGAGCGGCTGTCGATCGAGTTCGAGGATCACGCCGACGAATTGCGCATCCTTCGACTGCATCTGCTGCACTTGTTGCAGACGGTCTCCTATAACAGTGAGGACCTCGACATCGGGGTGCCGGCCCGCGGTCTGCACGGCGAGGCATATCGCGGACACATCTTCTGGGACGAGCTGTTCATCTTCCCGGTGCTGAACCTGCGGCTGCCGACCATCACCCGGTCGCTGCTGCGATATCGGTATCGGCGGTTAGTGGAGGCGCGTCGTGCCGCCAAACTCGCCGGTTATTCCGGCGCGATGTTCCCGTGGCAATCCGGCAGCGACGGCCGCGAGGAGAGCCCGGAACTGCATCTGAATCCGCGTTCCGGCCGGTGGAATCCCGATCCCAGTCATCGCGCCCATCACATCGGCATCGCCGTTGCCTACAACATCTGGCAGTTCTATCAGGTAACCGGGGACTTGGCGTACCTGATCGACTACGGCACCGAGATGCTCGCGGAGATCGCCCGATTCTGGGTCAGCCGGGCGGCATACGACGATGAGCGTGATCGCTACAGCATCAACGGCGTCATCGGGCCCGACGAGTTTCATTCGGGCTACCCGGACCGGCCCTTCGAGGGCATCGACAACAACGCGTACACCAACGTGATGGCGGTTTGGGTGATCCTGCGTGCCGTGGAGGCGCTGGAACTGATGCCGTTGCCCAACCGGCTCGACTTCCGCGAACGGCTGGGACTGACCGATGCGGAACTGGAGCGGTGGGATCACGTCAGCCGGCGGATGTTCGTTCCGTTCCATGACGGGGTGATCAGCCAGTTCGAGGGTTACGACAAGCTGGCGGAACTGGATTGGGACGACTACCGCAATCGGTACGGCAATATTCAACGCCTGGATCGGATCCTCGAGGCCGAGGAAGACGACGTCAACCGTTACAAAGCCTCCAAGCAGGCCGACGCGCTCATGCTGCTCTACCTGCTGTCGTCGGATGAGCTGCGCGAGGTGCTCGATCGGCTGGACTACCGCTTCGAGCCGGAACAAATCCCGAAGATGGTCGACTACTACCTGGCCCGAACATCGCACGGATCGACGCTCAGCGGTGTGGTTCATACGTGGGTACTCGCCCGTGCCAATCGCGATCGCGCGATGGAGTTCTTCGAGCACGTGCTCAAGTCCGATATCGCCGACATCCAGGGCGGCACCACCTCCGAGGGCATTCATCTGGCCGCGATGGCAGGCAGCGTGGACCTCATTCAGCGGTGCTTCACCGGACTGGAGACTCGTGGCGATCGGATGGTGTTGTCACCGCATTGGCCGGAATCTCTTGGTGCACTCGGCTTTCCGATCCATTACCGGGGCCACCATGTACACGTGCGGGTCAGCGGCAAAGGCGCCGAGGTGAGCGTGGATCCGCGCGATGTCCCCCCTATGGTCATCGAATGCCGTGGCCGAGTCGAACAGCTCGCGCCGGGATGCACGATCCGGTTTCCCAATGCGCCTTCCTGAGCGTCGGCGCGAAGTTACGCCTGGCGCGCGACGACCACCGGCATACGGGCCGACTGAACAACCGCCGCACTGACGGAACCCAACAGCATGCCGGCGAAGCCCCCAAGCCCGCGGCTGCCGACGACAGCCAACTGCGCCTCTTCCGAATGCTCGATGAGCTGACGAGCAGGGTGTCCGCAAACGACGACGCGATAGACGCTCACGTCGGGGTAGTGTTCCTGCCACCCCGCGAGGCGCTCAGCCAGAACTTCGTCCTCCGACGACTTCATCGTCGACCAATCCATGCCGGGAAAGTCGAGTGCTCCCGCATCGCTCCATGCATGCAGGGCGACGAGATCCACATGCCTGCGCGATGCCTCGTCGAAGGCGATCGCCGTGGCCAGTTCCGATGCCGGTGAGCCGTCGATACCGACGAGGACGGGCGCCTGCGCCGGATGCGGCATCAGCGGATCTTCGTCGTGGATGACCGCGACCGGGCAGTGTGCGTGCTGGACCAGGCCGGCACTCACCGAACCGAGCAAGCTGCCGAGTGCGCCGTGGCCGCGGCTACCCACCACGATCATCTCGGCCCCCTTCGACAAGTCGACAAGAGTCGGAACGGTGGCCGAGTAGAACATCTCGGTCCTGACTTGCACCGTGCCCATCGTGGCCTCATCGACGACCCGGATTGCTTCGTTGAGGCACTCGCGGCCCTTCTGTTGCTGCCATTTTCCGATGCCCGCTGGCAGAGGTGTCTGGGACAAGGGGGCAACGACACTGCTGACGACATGGACCAGGCTGAGCGTTGTGCCGCGCATCGCAGCATCGCGTGCGGCCCAATCGACGGCAACCTTCGAGGCGGGTGACCCGTCGACGCCGACCACGATCCCAGGGGGCTGAATCGAAGTGGACATATTGCGAGGGTATGGCGATCAGGGTTGTTCAGCATGAGGCTTTGGTCCCTAACCGCTCGGCCAATGGCCCATGCAGGGACGTTGAAAAGGAGGACCATCAGCACCGCCGACCTTGATCGACGGATTGGCCGACGGCGGTGCCGCGTTGCTGTGCAAGCTGCATCATGCGCTGACCGACGGCATCGGTGCCGTTCAAATCGCGATGACCTTGTACGACCGCACCGAGAAATGCGACGAACGCCGCCCGATGCCGAGTGTGCCCGAACCGACAGCGGTGGGACCGTTGAGCGGTGTTTGGGACACGATTTCCTACGACGCCGGACTCGCCGCGACGATGCTGACCGGATCGTTGAGGGCCGCGCCCGCGCTGCTCGCCAATGGTCTTCGCCGCCCTATGGAGACGCTTTCAGCTGTCCGCTCCACCGTGGCGTCCATCTATCGAACGGTCCGCCCCATCAGCAAGCCTGGGTCGCCAATCATGCGGGATCGCAGCAAGATTCGTCGACTAGCGGTCCATCACGTACCCATGCACTCCCTACACCAGGCTGGCGCCGTTGCCGGGGGGTCGTTGAATGACGCCTTCATCGCCGCGGTCGCGGGGGGTTTGCGGCGGTACCACGAGAAGCACGGCATATCGGTCGGCGACCTTTGCGTGACGATGCCGATAAGTATCCGAACCGCGGCCGACACCGTGGGCGGAAACAGGGTGACCTTGATGCGGTTCAACGTGCCGGCGGCCATCGCCGACCCGGCGCAGCGAATCCGCAGCATTCACGATCGCACCAGCAAGATGCGCAGCGAGAAGGCGCTCTCCTATACCCAACCCATCGCCGGCGTGCTCAATCTGATGCCTCGCTGGTATGTCGGTTCGGTCTTAAGGAATGTCGACTTCGTCGCCAGTGACGTACCAGGCATACCGATACCTGTCTTTCTTGCGGGTGCCGCCGTACGGATGCAGTATGCGTTTGCGCCCACCATCGGCGCGGCGTTGAACGTCACCTTGTTGTCGTACGTCGACACCTGTGCGATCGGGATCAACGTGGATACCGGCGCCGTTCCGGATGCCGACGTCCTTTACGACTGCCTTGTCGCCGGCTTCGACGAAGTGCTTGCGCTCGCGAATTAGCTTGTGCACACGCGGGTTCCCGCCGTGCCGTCAACGATCTTGGCGATGTCGGCAAGTGACCCGATGACCGCCTCCTTGCCGGTGTTACGCGTGAATCGGCACGCGGCCTCGACTTTCGGTCCCATCGACCCGGCAGGCAGGTCTAGGCCGGCAAGCTCATCGGGCGTGACCCGTCCCAGCCGAGTCTGGTCCGGCATTCCCCAGTCGGTGTAGACGCCGTCGACATCGGTGGCGATGACGAGCAGGTCGGCGTCGAGTTGCTCGGCCAGCAGGGCCGAGGCGAGGTCCTTGTCGATGACGGCCTCGACGCCGTGCAGTTTGCCGTGTTCGTCGTACATCGTCGGGATCCCGCCTCCGCCTGCGCAGATCACGATCGTGCCCTGCTCCAGCAGGCTGCGGATCGGCCGGATCTCGAAGATTCTCTTCGGCTTTGGGCTGGCCACGACGCGCCGGAACTTGTCGCCGTCCGGTGCGATGGTCCAGCCGCTCATGGCCTTGAGACGCTCTGCGGTCTCCCGGTCGTAGACCGGCCCGATCGGCTTGGTGGGGTGGCCGAACGCGGGGTCGTCGCGATCCACCTCGATCATCGTCAGCAGCGTGGCGAGCGGCTGTTCGAAGGGCAAAAGATTACCCAGCTCCTGTTCGATGACGTAGCCGATCATCGCTTCGGTCTGCGCGCCGAGCACATCAAGGGGATACGGTGCCACGTCGTGATACGCCGCCGCCTGCAGTGCCAGCAACCCCACCTGGGGGCCGTTGCCGTGCGCGACGACGATCTCGTTGCCGGCGGCGACGGCGGCGATGCACTCGGCCGCCGTCCGGATGTTGGCCCGCTGGTTCTCCGCGGTCATCGGTTGCCCGCGCTGAAGCAGCGCGTTGCCACCCAGCGCGATCACGATGCGCATGCCCGTCCCTGCGCTCAACTCAGCGCGGCCACGAGGACCGCCTTGATCGTGTGCATCCGGTTTTCGGCCTGGTCGAACGCGATGTTCGTCGGACCCTCGAAGACGTCGTCAGTGACCTCGACGCCGTTGGCGAGGTCTGGATACTGCGCCGCGATCTTGGCGCCGACCTTGGTCTCGGAGTTGTGGAATGCGGGCAGGCAGTGCATGAATTTCACCCGCGGGTTTCCGGCCGCGGCCATCAGCTCCGAGTTGACCTGGAAGGGCAGCAGCATCTCGATCCGCTCTCCCCACGTCTCCAGCGGCTCGCCCATCGACACCCACACGTCGGTGTAGATGAAGTCGACGCCGCTCACCGCCTTGTGTGGATCGTCGGTGACGGTGATCCGCGCCCCGGACGCGGTCGCGAACTGCCGGCACAATGTCACGTGGTCGTCGCTCGGCCAGAGGTCCTGCGGCGCACCGATCCGCACGTCCATGCCGAGCTTGGCCCCCACCAGCAGCAGCGAGTTGGCGACGTTGTTGCGGCCGTCCCCGACGAACGCAAAGGCGATGTCGGTCAACGGCTTTGGGCAGTGCTCGGTCATAGTCAGAACGTCGGCCAGCATCTGCGTCGGGTGGAACTCGTCGGTGAGTCCGTTGAACACCGGCACCCCGGCGTACTCCGCCAGCTCCTCGACGATCTCCTGACCGGCGCCGCGGTACTCGATCGCGTCATACATCCGTCCGAGCACCCGCGCGGTGTCCTTCATCGACTCTTTGTGCCCGATCTGCGACGAGGCGGGGTCGATGTAGGTCACGTGGGCGCCCTCGTCGTATGCCGCCACCTCGAACGCGCAGCGGGTGCGCGTGGAGGTCTTCTCGAAGATGAGGGCGATGTTCTTGCCCGCCAGGCTCTGCCGGCCGAGGCCAGAGTACTTGGCGCGCTTCAGATCCCGGGACAGGTCAAGCAGATAGAGCAGGTCCCGATCGGTGTGATGAACCAGGCTGAGAAGGCTTCGGTTGCGGATGTTGAGGGCCATGGCAGGTTCTTCCTTCGGTGGAAGGGATCAGGTGTAGAGCGGGTCGCGCAGGATCGGGCAGGTCATGCATCGGCCGCCGCCCCGGCCCCGGCCCAGCTCACTGGCGGTGATCGTGACGACCTCGACTCCGGCCTTGCGCAGCGCCGTGTTGGTGAGGATGTTGCGGTCGTAGCCGATGACCACGCCCGGCGCGAGCGCGACCACGTTGTTGGCGTCGTCCCACTGCTCACGTTGGACGCCGTAGACGTCGCCGGCGGTGGTGATCACCCGGAAGTCCACGCCGAGGGCCTCGCCGATGGTGGGAATCAGCCCCTGCGCTTCGCGCCGGATGTCCAGGCCGGACGGGGAGCTGTCGTCGGGCCGCAGACTGAAGGGCACGATCCCGTCGACGACCGGTGGGTACGCCGTCACCAGGTCGTAGTCGCAGAAGGTGAACACGGTGTCCAGGTGCATTGCGGCGCGGGTCTTCGGGAGGCTGGCGATGATTACCCGCTCGGCGGCCCCGGCGGCGAACAGGTTGCGCGCCACCTGGGTGATCGCCTGATGCGAGGACCGCTCGCCCATGCCGATCACCGCGATGCCCTTGCCGATCGGCATCACGTCGCCGCCCTCGAGGGTGGCCACCCCGTGGTCGCGCGGAAAACCGTCCAAGTCGCCCAGCCAGATGTCGAACTTCTCCTCGGCGAAGGCAGGGTGGAATTTGTAGACCGCCGTGGTGAGCAGGGTCTCCTGACGCCGGGCCGGCCAGTACATCGGGTTCAGTGTGACGCCCTGGAATACCCAGGAGGTGTTGTCGCGCATGAACTGTGTGTTGGGCAGCGGCCGGATCACAAACCCCGCGCGGTCCAGCTCGCGGAACGCCGACAGGAAACTACCGCCGATCTCGTGCGGCACGTCCTGGTAGGCCACGCCGCCGATCAGGAACTCCGCCAGCCGATCCCGCGGCAGCTCGGTCAACCACGCCCGGATCTCGTGGCTGAGGCCCGAGCCGACCAGATCGTCGGTGACCTTGCGGTCCAGCACCCAGTCACGGGCCTCGGGCATGGCCACCACGTCGGTGAGCAGATCCTGAAGCTCGAGCACCTCCACGCCGCGATCGGTCATCTTGGCGGTGAAGTCGAAGTGGTCACGGCGGGCCTGCTGCAGCCAGATCACGTCGTCGAACAACAGCTCCTTGCACGTCTCCGGCGTCAGCCGCTGGTGCGCGAGTCCCGGCGCGCACACCAGGACTCGCCGCAGCCGACCCGCCTCCGACCACACGCCCAGCCGGGATCCGGTCGCGTTCACAGGACCGAGAGGTTGCCGGTGGCCATGAGCAGAACCGCCACGGCCGACGTCAGCGCCACGACGGCGACGACGGCCCACTCGGGCTTGGTGAAGGCGGGCAGCCTGCTCTCCCGGCGGGCCCAGATGTAGAGCGCCGTGCCGGCGAGGTAGAACAGTGCCGCAATCAGCAGGTACTCCCAGCCGCCCGCGTAGACCAGCCATACGGAATACACGAGCCCGATCAACCCGATGACGAGGTCGCGCGTCCGGCCGTGGCCTGACTCGTATGTCTCACCGCGCACCGCCAGCAGCACCTGGTATGCCGCCGACCACAGGTAGGGGAGCAGGATCAGGGACGTCGCAAGCAGGATCAAATTGAGGTAAGTGCTCTCGTTCGCGAGGGTCCACAGCAGCATCGCCTGGACGCACAGGTTGGTCAGCCACAGCGCGTTCGCCGGAGACCCGTGCGCGTTCTCGCGGGCGAGCGCCTTGGGCATCACGTTTTCGAGCGCGGGCAGGCGCAGGATCTCGACGCACAACAGCACCCACGCGATCAGCGCGCCGAGCAGCGAGATGACCAGGCCGATGGAGATGAAGGCCGCACCCCAGCTGCCGACCTCGTTCTCGAGAACGCCGGCCATGGACGGGTCGGGCACACCGGCCAGGTCCGCCTGGGCCATCAGGCCGTATGACAGCAGGTTGACGAGCAGCAGCAGGGCGAGCACACCGGCGAAGCCGAGCACGGTGGCCCGGCCGACGTCCTTGCGCTTGGCGGCGCGCTGCGAGTAGACCGCGGCGCCCTCGATGCCGATGAACACCCACACGGTGACCAGCATCATGTTCTTGACCTGGGTCATCGTGTCGCCGAGCGGCGCCCCGTCGATCTGTGTGGTCCGGCCCCAGACGTCGGCGGTGAACAGCCCGGCCTTGAATCCGACAGCGGCGATGGCGATAAACACCAGGATCGGCACAACCTTGGCGACGGTCACCACGATGTTCGCGAAGGCGGCGGTCCGCACGCCTTGCAGGGTCAGGGTATGCACGATCCACAGCACGATCGACGCGCCGATGATCGCGGGCACGGTAGCGCCGCCTTCGAATTGGGGAAAGAAGTAACCCAACGTCGAGAACAACAACACCAGGTAGGCCACGTTGCCCACCCAGGCCGACATCCAGTAGCCGAAGGCCGATGTGAAGCCGATGTAGTTGCCGAAACCGGCCCGGGCATAGCCGTAAACACCGCCGTCGACGTCCGGCTTACGGGAGGCCAGCGTCTGGAATACGAAGGCCAGCATGAGCATGCCGACGCCGGTGATCAGCCACCCGATCAGGAGTGGGCCGGGAGCGGCGTTGCCGGCCATCTGGGAAGGCAGGGCAAAAATGCCGCTTCCGATCATGGACCCGACGACGATCGCTGTCAGGGCGGCCAGGCCCAGGCCGCTTTTCACCCCGCTCGGACGGGCCTTGGCGGGCTTCGGAATGACGGTTTCGGACATCATTGTCTCCCAACGCGAGTGGTGCAAGGTCGCGAACGCCTCGCGTCCCTGATGCTAAGGGCGCCTGCCGCCGTGCTGAGGAGGCTTTAGTCCCTGATCGAGGGCCGTAAGTCCCGAACAAACTGTGGCGCAACCTGTTAACAGGCGAGTGCCAACACCTCGTCGAAGCCCGCGACCAAGGCATTGTGGAAGGCGTCGTCGTCGGGGATGGCCCCGGTGTCGACGTTGATGCCCAGCGTGCAGGTCTGGCCGTACGACATCAGTGTGACGTTCACCGCGGCCCCGATAGTCGGTCCGAAGGCGATGAGCTTTTGCACTGCGGCGCCGCCGAGGAACACCGGCACAGGGATACCCGGCACGTTGCTCGCGACGAAGTCGACGCGGCGCAGCACCGACCCGATGTACCAGCGCGGCATCAGGTTCAAGGCGCCGGCGATGAGTTGTGTGTACGGCAATGACTTCTCGTTGCGCTCTCGTGTTGCCCGCCGGTGGATTTCGGCAATCCGCTGCGTGGGATCGGCCAGCCCGACCGGCACGTCATACCGCATGAGCGTGATTCGGTTCCCGCCCATCTCGTCGCCCTCGGAACGCAGACTGATCGGCATCGTCATGTGCAGGTCGCCGACCGTCACGCCGTGCTGCTCGTGATAGCGCCGCAGCCCTCCGGCGACCCCAGCCAGAAACGCATCGTTGAGCGAACCGCCTGCGGTGTGGGCGGCCGCCCGCAGTGCTTTCAGCGACACCTCGTGGACACTGATCCGGCGGATCGGCTTGCGGTCGGTCATCAACGGCGAGCCGGTTCTCGAGATCGGACGTATGGTTCGGTAGACCGACGCCGCAATCGCACCGGTCGCCGCCATGGTCTGCACCGGTCGGAGCAGACCATGGCGCACCAATGTGGAACCCACCTTCGTCGATGCCGCCAGCGCCTGTCCGACCAGCCAAGCGTCATAGCGGGCCGCGCCGCGGAACGGTGCGAGTGGCGCCAGGCGTTCTGCACGCGGCTCAGGTGGCATCGGTCCGCGATCCTCCGGCGTATGGGTGAGATCCAAGATCGTCATTGCGATCTGCATGCCACCGACCCCATCGGTCAGCGAGTGATGCACCTTGCACAGCAGTGCGGCGCCACCGTCCTCAAGCCCGTCTATGAGCGTGACTTCCCACAACGGCCGCGCCCTGTCGAAGTCCGACATGGCGGCGATTCGGGCGATCTCCAGCACCGTATTCGGATCCCCGGGAGCCGGAGCTGTCAACCGCCGCATGTGATACGCCAGGTCGAAATCGGGATAGTTCTCCCACCTCGGTGGTGCCGGCGCCGGCGACTCCACCACCCGCTGACGAAAAATCGGCAGTCGCCTGCTGACCCGGTCGAAGCGGTTGACCACATCCTGCCAATCGGGACACCGATCCAGCAGCGCCAGCGCGACGATGGTCGACCGCAGGGCAGGATCGCTTTCCATTCCCCAGGTGAACGCGTCGGTGCTGCGCATGAACTCCGTCATCGTGGTTGCCTCCCGCACGAAGGAGCGCCGCTGTGCCCTGCGGGGTCATTTACGCCCAGTTCGGAAAGTATGGCTTCGATAGCAGTCGGCACCGAGGCGGCTACTTCGGATGTCAGACCCACGCCGTAATCGGTGTCGGCGACGTCGATACCGAACACCACCAACTTGTCGGGTATCCGCCCCAGCGCTTCCCCGAGCGCGTAGGTCTCCTTCAGCCGGAAGGCATGGGAACTCACGACGGCCGGTGGGGCACTGTCGCCGGATGTCCATCGGCGAATTCGGCCGGGCGTGGCGCCGCAACCGCTGGCGGCATCGACCACGATCGCGAGCGCCGCGCCCGTCCAGGCCTCCAGGATGGTCGTCGGCTCTGCGATGCCGGTCATGACCCGCACATCGCGAAGGCCGCGAGCACTGACCTCCTCGGCTACGACGATCCCCACGCCGTCGTCGCGGCGAAAGCTGTTGCCGATCCCGATTACGACTCCGTCAGTCATTTGTGTTCGATCGTCAGGGTCAGAAAGTGCGCCGAACATGAGATACATGGGTCGTGGTTGCGAATCGACTTCTCGCACAACGACGTCAATGTCGCATCGTCGAGCGTCAGGTTGCCGGCAACCAGCTCGGCCATCTCGTGCTCGATGGCGGCCTGGTTCTGAGCAGTGGGCGGAACGATCGTCGCCGCCCGTATCAGGCCGTCGTCGCCGATTTCATAGCGGTGGTACAGCAATCCGCGCGGCGCCTCGCTCACACCGTGCCCGACGCCCGCGCGTGCCGGGACGTCGACGAACGGTCGCGCAGGCCGTTCGTACTCGATGATGATGCGCAGCGCCTCCTCGATGGCGTAGACCACTTCGACTGCGCGTACAACGATGCTGCGGAACGGGTTTCGGCACTCCGCCCCGAGCCCGGCCCGCGCAGCCGCCTCCCGGGCAATTGGCGACAGCGCAGTTGAGTTGAGCGAGTACCGTGCCAGCGGGCCGGTCAAGTAGCGGTCGCCATCCAGCGTGGCATGCAGGGCGGTGGAATGCTTCACCTGTGACTCAACCACGTGATCGGTGAATTCGGAGATGGCAAACGGGAGTCCCGCGCTGCGCCTAATCGTGCCGTTCTCGATTGCATACCGATTTGGGTCGGTGAGTGCCAAGAACTCGTGGTCGAATTCCGTAGCGGGGAAGTCGAATTCGGCGACCAAGGCCACCATCGAGAGGGCGTCATCGAGCGCACGGCGGAGCTGTTCGGCCAGCGGCTTGAGGTCGTTAGGATACGGCACCGAGTAGAAGCCACCCAGCCGCACGTTGATCGGGTGGATGGACCGCCCGCCGATCTGCTCCATCAGCCGGTTGCCCGCCTTCTTCAGGGCCAACCCGCGCTCGATGAACTCGGGGCGATCCTTGGCGAGGGCGATTCCGTCCGGGTATCCGAGAAAGTCCGGAGCATGCAGCAGGACGATGTGCAACGCGTGACTGTGGATCCATTCGCCGCAGTACAGCAGTCGCCGCAGCTCCACGAGCTCTGGGTCGACGGTCACCCCACAGGCGTCTTCGATGGCATTGCAGGCACTCACTTGATAGGCGACTGGGCAGATCCCGCACACCCGCGCGGTGATGTCGGGTGGCTCCGTATAGGCCCGGCCGCGTAGGAATGCCTCAAAGAATCGCGGCGGCTCGTAGATGTTCAGCTCGACACTGTCCACGGTGCCGTCGGTCAACGTGACATGTAGCGCGCCCTCGCCTTCGACGCGGGTGAGCGCGCCGACGGAAAGCGTGCGAATCTCCGCATTCACCGGTCGTTCCGTTCGGCTGCGAAGTTGGCGACGTTGAACGTCGAAAAGACCCGCTCGACGTCGCCCTCGGACATCCCATCACGGCGCAGCACCGGGATCAGCGCGGCGGTGTTGGGCGTAGCGGCGGGACCGAAGCACCCGTAGCAGCCGCGGTGGTAGGACGGACACAACGCTCCGCACCCGGCATGCGTCACTGGCCCCAGGCACGGGATCCCGTCGGCGACCACAACGCACGTCACCCCGCGGTTCTTGCATTCGGTGCACACCGTCTTGGCCGGCAGCCGTGGTTTGCGTCCGACCAGCAGCGCCGCGAGCGTGTCGAGCAGCTGACCGCGGTCGATGGGGCAGCCCTGCAACTGGTAGTCGACCTTGACGTGTGCCGACGCCGGTGTGGACGTCGCCAGCGTGTCGATGTACTCGGGCTTGGCATAGACCACCGAGGCGAACTCGCTGACGTCGGCGAAGTTGCGCAGCGCCTGCACGCCGCCGGCGGTGGCGCACGCGCCGATTGTGACGAGGATGTTGGATTGCTCGCGGATCTCCTTGATGCGCCGCTCGTCGGCCGCTGTGGTGATTGAGCCCTCCACGAGCGACACGTCGTAGGGTCCGCCGACTATGGCGCTGGAGGCTTCGAGAAAGGTGGCGATCTGCACTTCCTCGGCAAGGGTGAGAAGTTCGTCCTCGCAGTCCAGCAGCGTCAGCTGGCAACCATCGCAGGAGGCGAACTTCCAGACCGCCAACGCAGGTGGGCTCATCTATAGCTCCTTGATCCGCAACAGCGGCTCGGCGACGTCGTAGCCGACGATGGGTCCGTCGCGGCACAACAGCAACGGCCCAAGCTGGCAGTGTCCGCACCAGCCGATCCCGCACTGCATGTTCCGTTCGAGAGAGACGCGGATATTGTTGGCTGTCACGCCTTTTCGTAGCAGCTCGTTGGCACCGTTGCGCATCATCGGTTCGGGGCCGCACAGGAACGCGGTGGTGCGGTCCGGCCGCATAGCCACCCGGCGCAGCGGCTCGGTGACGAATCCCACTTCGCCCGGCCAGCCCTGCACCGGAACGTCGACGGTTACGTGCACGTCGATGGAGCCGTCACGAGCCCAGTGCTGAAGTTCCTCGGCGAAAAGGAAGTCGTCGCGGGCGCGGGCACCGGCGATCAGCGTCACCGTCCCGAAGCGGTCGCGGTCGGCGAGCGCGCCGAGCACGACGGGCCGCAGCGGCGCGAGTCCGACCCCGCCGGCGACGATGACGAGGTCGCGGCCGACGGCGTCGGCCAACCCCCAATTGGTGCCGAACGGCCCCCGCATGCCGATCACCGTGCCCGGCTGCGCGTCGTGCAGGGCCCGGCTCACCGCGCCGACCGACCGGATCGTGTGGGTGATGAATGCGACTGTGTCGCTGGGTACACCGCTGACCGAGATCGCAATCTCGCCGATCCCGAACGCGTACATCATCATGAACTCGCCCGGCTGCGGTGCCGGCAGCTGATTGTCAACCGGCTCAAGGCACAGCGTCGACGAATCGCGGTTCTCGACGACCCGGCTGCGGACCCGGTACGGCGCGGGACTCATGTTCGACGACGGCGCCGGCCACGTCGCGGTGTCAGTCATCTTCGCCTGCCGCTTCGACGTGCTCTTCTCGCGTACGCTCGTCAAGAAGCTGGGCCAGCGTCGTCATCTCCTCGGTGATGTCAATCCCGGTGGGGCACCATGCGATACAGCGTCCACAGCCCACACAGCCGCTGCTGCCGAACTGGTCATGCCAGGTGCCGAGCTTGTGGGTGATCCAATGCCGGTATCGCGATGGCCCGCTTTGCCGGGCGCTGCCCTCGTGCACAAACGTGAAGTCGAACTCGAAGCATGACGCCCAGTTCATCCATCGCTCGGCGTGCTCACCAGTGAGGTCGGTGACGTCCTCGACGCTCGTGCAGAAGCAGGTGGGGCAGACCATGGTGCAGTTCCCGCACGTCAGGCACCGACTGGCGACCTCCTCCCAGTGTGGCGACTCCCGCGACTCGATTAGCAGCTCACGGAGGTCCTCGGTGGGCATCTGTCGGCCCATGTGGTTCGCCGCCTCGGCAACATCGCTTCGTGCGGAATCAATTTCGCTCTGGCCGGCGTTACGGTGCGGCAGTGCTGCCAGCACATCGGCGCCATCATCGGTGCCGACATCGACGACGTAGCGGCGCCCGTCGTCGTCGATGCGTTCGGTGAGCGCGAGGTCATAGCCCGGACTGACAGCGGGTCCGGTGCCCATCGACGCGCAGAAGCACAGGCCGCCGGGCTCGGTGCAGTTGACCGCCACCACGAAGATCCGCCGTAGCCTTCCCACGAACCCCTGATCCGGACGGGCGCCTTTACCAAGGACGCCGTTGAGCATCCCGATCGCCGCCAGATCGCAGGCTCGGACCCCGATGAAGGCATACCGCGGCGCCTCCTCCGGCTCAGGGGAGGCGTCGGACGACCACAACCGCTGGCGCGGGGGATGCAGGAACTGCTTCCACGACTGCGGTCCGGCCGAGTGGCCGAACAACGCGTCGTCGTCGCGGCGGCGCAATCGATAGTGCCCGGGACCGACGTCGACACCCCAGCCCGCAGGCAGGTCGTCCGCCGAGGTCAGCTCGGCAAGCACGATCGCGTTGTCCGTTGCCGTTGGACCGACCACACGGTATCCGCGATCGGTCAGTGCGGACACGAGCTGCGTTAACCCCGCGGCGTCGATCACCGCGCTACTCATGGTTCCTATCGTGCTCCCGCCCGGTTCGGGATGCATGGTGCTTGGGTCCTATTGATAGGTGCCAAAGGTCCTCACCCATGTTCACCGGCAGGTAACCGTCGGCAGATAGCGTGCGGTCCAGCCCGTTGTCGAACCAGGAGGGCACGTGTCAACCCATCAGGCTCATGTTCTGGCGCGTGCCGATCCGACCGACCGCGAACTCGTCCGATTGCTCGGGGAGTTCGACGAGTTGCTCGAACGTCTCGACGCGGCGGAATCCACGTGGTCTGACCGGCTCGCCGCGGTGGCGCCGGGATATCGGGCCAGCGCCCGAAACATCGTACATTACTGGGCAATTCGGCAGATCGACCTGCGTGAACTGCAAGCCCGGCTGGCCGCGTTCGGGCTGTCCTCGCTGGGGCGCAGCGAACCACACGTCGAGGCCACACTGCGAATCGTCCGTTCCGCGGTGGTGGCGATCCTGGAGGAGACGTGGCATCCGCCGGAACCCGCCGCCGTCGGGGCGGAGGAAGGGCGGGAGCAACTGCGGTGCCGCACGGTCGAGCTTCTGGGACCGGCACCGGCCGGTCGGGATACGCGCATCATGGTCACTCTGCCCTCCGACGCGGCGACGAAGCCCGATTTGATCCCCGGCCTGCTGGAGCGCGGCATGAACGTGGCCCGGATCAACTGTGCACACGACGATGCAAACGCTTGGCGTGGGATGGCCGGGCATGTGCGACACGCCAGTGTGGCGACTGGTCGAAGCTGCCTGGTCGCCATGGACTTGGCGGGCCCGAAGCTGCGTACCGGGCCGATCCAGCCTGGGCCACGGGTCATCAGGCTGCGGCCCGGGCGTGACGCGCTTGGCCGCGTCGTGACGCCGGCGCGGGCATGGCTCACTGCGGCCGAAGACCCGGCCCCGGCGCCCGAACCCGGAATGCCGACTCTGCCGGTGCCGGGGGACTGGTTGAGTCGCAGGCGTGCCAGAGACGTCGTCCTGCTGCACGACACCCGCGGCGCAAAGCGGCAGGTGATCCTGGTCCTGCCTGACTCCGGGGGAGTCGTCGCAACCACCGAAAAGACCACTTATCTCGCCACCGACACCGTGCTGCATGTCGACGGCACCGATGACCCGACGGAGCTGGGCCAGGTGCCTGAGATCGAGCAGAGCCTGCGGCTGCGGCGTGGCGACATGTTGAACGTCACCCGCGATTGCTCACCTGCACCCGTCGATGCCGATGGTGTGCCGTGGATCGGGTGCACGCTTCCAGAGGTTTTCGACAACGCCGGCGTCGGCGAAAAGATCTACTTCGACGACGGCCGGATCGGCGGCGAGATCGTGTCGGTGCGGCCCGACATGCTGCAGGTGCGGATCGAGCGGGCGGCAGCGGCCGGGTCACGCTTGCGGGCGGCCAAGGGCATCAACGTCCCGGACACGCGTCTGCCGATACCGGCGTTGACCGAGAAGGACATCGCTGACCTCACCACGGTGGTCGAGGTCGCCGATCTGGTTGAGATCTCGTTTGTCCAAGATCCGTCTGATGTCTTGCGATTGCATCATGCGCTGGCCAGACTCGGCGGCGACCACCTGGGTGTGGTCCTCAAGATCGAGACCAGACGCGCGTTCGAACGGCTTCCGGAGTTGCTGCTGACAGCGATGCGCAGGCCAGGTGTAGGCGTGATGATTGCGCGTGGCGATCTCGCCGTCGAGGTCGGCTACGAACGGCTTGCCGAACTGCAGGAAGAGATCTTGTGGTTATGTGAGGCCGCGCATCTGCCGGTGATATGGGCGACGCAGGTCCTCGAGCAACTCGCGAAGAGCGGGCTGCCGTCGCGGGCCGAGATCAGCGACGCGGCGATGAGCGAGCGGGCTGAATGCGTCATGTTGCACAAGGGACCCCACATCGACGAAGCGGTCGTCGTACTCGACGACATCCTGAGTCGAATGGCTGAGCATCACTACAAGAAGAATGCCCTGCTGCCACAGCTGCATTCATGGCATTCCAACCAGTCTGCCCACGCGGGTGGGCACGCTTGTGCCCTTGGGTCCCAAAATGAGTGACTTTGTTCCACATCTCTTGGCCGCCCGCGGCCGTTAACGTTGCCTCATGTCTGAAGACTCTCAACCGATCTCCATCCTCTCCGAGACGGAGTGCTGGAATCTACTGTCGAGCCATTCGCTGGGACGACTCGTCACCAGCGTCGACGGCCAACCGGAGATCTTCCCGATCAATTACGTTGTTCAGCACCGCACCTTGTTGTTCCGCACGGCGGAGGGTACGAAACTGGTCAGCACCGCGATCAACCACAACGTGCTGTTCGAGGCCGACGACCACAATGTGGCCGAGGGCTGGAGTGTGATCGTCAGAGGTATGGCACACATAGTCCGCGACGACGACGACATCGATGAGGCTGAGCGGGCACAGCTGCTCCCGTGGACCGCTACGGTCAAGCAGCATTACGTACGGATCCGGCCGCTGAGCGTCACCGGCAGGCGATTCCTCTTCGGCTCCGAGCCCGACCGCGAGTTCACGCCGACCTGAGGCGGCCCGCCAACCGGCGAGACCCGACGCCTAGACCAGCCTGTGGAGGTTGGCGCTCGCCGTGGCGGCGGACGCCTCGGCTTGGAGCTGGCATTCCGCTCTGTGCTTGATGCCGAGCAGCATTCTCCGGGTGAACAACGCCTTGGCCGGAGCGACGGCCTCGACGACCATGACGTCGCCCGGGTGCCGCAATTGTGTTCGTGTCCGAAACAGCAACCGGGTTTGATCTTCCCAGTGCGGGCTGAGGTGGAATGACCACACGGCGTCCCATACATGCGCCGGTGGAGTCGCGCGCAACACGATCGACTGTTGCTCGATGACGTCAACAACCTTTAACGCGATGCCGTCGCGCAGGCCCATCCAGCCCTTCGGCACCAGCCGCATTTCGTCGCCCGGCGCGAGATGCTGCCATTCTGGGTGGATGCGGTCGGCGCTGTGATAGTCCAAGCCGACTAGGTTTTCGACTGTCTCGTAGGTGTACAGCCCACCACGGTCCTGGCCCATCTGAACCAGCCACGGCCACACCACGCTGGGCGGCGCATCGATCCACACGCCCTCCGTCGTCTGGATGACGGGAGACCTGACGAGCTCGTCGCCGGGAAGACGCATCCGACACTCGTCCTTGGTTGTGCCCCAGTTCAGGTAATACCGCCGCGCCGCATAGAGCAGTCCGCCCGCCGCAGCAAGCTTCAAAACGTTGTTGGCCATCGTTTGAGCCTGCGTCGGGTCGCGCCGGCGGGGCTAGAGCCGGAAGCCCTGACATCAGGTTCGACGAATGGCCCCGCCGCCGGGGACTTCTGCCCCTAGCGGCCGTCGCGAAGGAGGTGTCCGATTGAGGGTGGAAGTACATATCCACCAAGGAGAGCCATCATGAGCAACCTTCCCGCACAACACCGCCCGCGGTCGTTCTTGCCGGAGTTATCCGAGCTGTTCGAGGGATTTCCGTCGTGGTCGAACCTGCGAGGGGCATTCGGCAATAACGTCATTCGCGTCGAAGACGAACTCAAGGAGGGCAACTACGAGATTCGTGCGGAAATCCCAGGAGTCGATCCCGCAAAGGACGTCGATATCACGGTGCGTGACGGGGTGTTGACGATCAAGTCTGAACGCACCGAGAAGAAAGAATCGGGCGGGCGCTCGGAGTTCTCGTACGGGTCGTTTGTCCGCTCGGTCACGTTGCCGACCGGTGCCGACGAGGACGCGATCAAGGCGACCTACGACAAGGGCATCCTCACCGTTTCCGTGCCGGTAAGCGAAGAGCACCAAGCGGCAGAGAAGCACGTCGCGGTCGAGTCCACCAACTAGCCCGATCGAGGCGGCCCCGGAGTGCCCCCATTCTGGGGCCGCCGCTCTCCCCGAACCTAGGAGCAGTCATGAGCAACGACACGTCGGGCCGCGTCCGCAAAGGCTGGACGGTGGGCATTTCGATCGACGAACACGAAGGGCATACGCGGGCCAAGGCGAGGCTGCGCTGGCGTGATCAGGAGTCGGTGGGCGTCGGTCTTGCCAGACTCAATCCAGCCGACCGCAACGTCAACGACATCGGCGACGAACTAGCCGCCGCGCGCGCACTGGCAGACCTGGCCAAACGGATGCTGTCCGTCACGGCACACGACATCGAAGCGGTAACCAATCAGCCGGTGACGCCTCCGCTGAACTGATCGCACCACCCAAAGGACGGAGCACGGAAATGACTCGTGCGCGAGGGCTGACCAGAAACGCTTCCAGGCGTGTCTTTCGAAACCGACGGGAAGCGGGCCGCGTACTGGCCGCTCTGCTCGGCGCATACCGAGGACGTGAGAACGTCGTCGTGCTCGGCCTGCCTCGCGGCGGGATACCCGTCGCCTGGGAGGTGGCTGCGGCGCTGGGTGCCCCGCTGGACGCCTTCGTCGTACGCAAACTCGGCGCACCCGGGCACGAAGAGTTCGCGGTGGGCGCATTGGCCAGCGGTGGACGTGTCGTCGTCAATGACGATGTACTGCGGGCACTGCGGATAACGCCCCAGCAACTGCGAGATGTCGCCGAACGTGAGGGACGCGAACTGATCCGGCGTGAGGCCGCCTACCGTGGCGGCCGTCCGCCTGTGGACGTAGCCGGCAAAACGGTAATCCTCGTCGATGACGGCCTGGCCACCGGTTCCAGCATGTTGGCTGCGGTGCAGGCGCTTCGCGAGGCGGATCCCGCCGAGATCGTGATCGCGGTGCCTGCGGCCCCCGAATCAACGTGCCGGGAGTTCGCCGGGATCGTCGACGACGTCGTGTGTGCGTCGATGCCCACCCCCTTTCTTGCGGTAGGGGAGTCGTTCTGGGATTTCCGTCAGGTCAGCGACGAAGAAGTCCGCGAACTGCTCGCCACTCCCACCACCGGAATCGCCACCGCCAGGATCCGGATCGAAGAGACGCCCGCGGAAGTGGTCGATCGCGCGGCCGTCGACGCGCCCGCAGGCATGCCACCGGCGGAGGTGCTCGAGGAGATCGTCGGCGACGCCCGGATCGTACTGATCGGCGAAAGCTCCCACGGCACACACGAGTTCTATGAAGCGCGTGCCGAGATCACGAAGTGGCTGATCGAGCAGAAGGGGTTCTGCGCTGTCGCCGCCGAGGCGGACTGGCCGGACGCGTATCGCGTGAACCGCTATGTGCACGGGCTGGGCGGCGACAAATCCGCGACCGAGGCGTTGCGTGGATTTGAACGCTTTCCCGCGTGGATGTGGCGCAATGTCGTAGTCCGCGACTTTGTGGACTGGCTGCATGACCGCAACGAGCGTCGGCGCCAGAAGAGCGAAAGGCAAACGGGTTTTTACGGTTTAGACCTGTATAGCCTGCATCGGTCGATGCAGGAGGTCATCGCATATCTCGAGAACGTCGATCCGGTGGCGGCGGCGCGGGCGCGGGAACGCTACGCGTGCTTCGATCACACCTCTGCCGACGACGGTCAGGCATACGGCTTCGCCGCGGCCTTCGGCGCCGGCCTGTCCTGTGAGCGGCAAGCGATCGAGCAGTTGGTCGAGATGCAGCGCAAGGCCTTGGAGTACGCGCGCCGCGACGGGTTGGTCGTCGAGGACGAGCAGTTCTACGCCCAGCAGAATGCGCAGACAGTGCGTAACGCCGAGGTCTACTACCGTGCGATGTTCGGTGGTCGGGTGACATCGTGGAATCTGCGGGACGCACACATGGCCCAGACCCTGCAGGCCCTCCTTGCCCACCTTGACCGCCACGGCGGGGAGCCGGCCCGCATAGTGGTATGGGCCCACAACTCACACGTCGGTGACGCCAGAGCGACCGAAGTGGGTTCCGACGGCCAGCTGACGCTGGGCCAGTTGGTCCGCGAGCGCTACGGAGACGACTCTCGCCTGATCGGATTCACGACCTATGCAGGCACGGTCACCGCGGCCAGCGAATGGGGCGGAATCGCCGAGCGCAAGGTCGTCAGACCGGCTCTGAACGGCAGCGTCGAAGAGCTGTTCCATGAGACAGGTAGGCCGGCGTTCCTGGTCTCCGCGATGATCAGCCGTGATGCTGCCGAACCCTTGGACGTTGTCCGGTTGGGCCGCGCCATCGGGGTGATCTACCTACCCGCAACCGAACGGCAGAGCCACTACTACCACGTGCGCCCGTCCGAACAGTTCGACGCCGTCATCCACATCGAGAACACCCGCGCTCTCGAACCGTTGGAACCCAACAGTGTCTGGGTTGAAGGAGAGACTCCAGAGACGTATCCGACTGGCCTGTAACGGCTCAACGGGGCGACCGCGTCCTGTACACCGCCGCGCCGGCGGTGATTCCCGCGCCCGCCGCGATGAGCAGAACACGGCCCTCTTCCGGGATCCGATCGGCGGCTTCCTGCAACGCCGCCGCCAGTGCGGCGGTGTGCATCCGTTCGTCGTCGGCGACGACGATGCCTGGCCAGCGGGACCCCGAGCCGGTCGGCCAGCGCTGCGCGGTAGCCCGCTCGAGCCGGAGCCGCGACGATCACGTCGATCTCCCGAAGTGTCAGTCCGGATTCGGCGAGACACTTCTCGGCCGCTTCGGCGGCGGCTTGAGCGAAGCGGTCATCCATGTCGGCCGATTGGTTGAACCTGAGAATGTTTCGTCGATCGATGAGTCCTACTGTCGCGGTGAAGCTTTCGGCCCCCTCCGGATGGTGGGTCCAAGAAATGGGCTGAAGGCCATAGTCGTCGTCGCTCCAATGGCACATCAAGGCCGCGCCAACGGGTGCGAACGGGAAGTGCTCGCTCATCCCGTGTCCCGGATTCGCGTCGCTGGCCACGACGAGCGCGCAGTCGATGGCGTGTGACTTCAGAAAACCATCGATGACCTGCAGCGCGCTGAGAATTCCGCAGGTTCCGTTCATGACGTCGAAGGAGAACGTGCCGTGGGCATCTGCATGGGGATCCTCGGGATTGGCCCCGATGTCCTGTTGGATCATCGCCGCGAGGGCAGGTTCGCCCAGATTCCGGTCACGATACACACCCGCATTGACGAGCAGGTCCACGTCGTGAGCAGTCCGTCCAGCCTGGCGGAGGCAGTCGCCTGCGCTGGTGACCGCTAGGTGAAGAGCACTGTGACGGTCGCGCCAACCGGCACGCGTGACAGTGACCTGATCAATGACTGTTCCCATAGTGCCCCACCAATTCCTCGTCCAAGGTCAGCAGAACGATGCCGATCTCCAATCCAGATGCCAGGGCGATCAACGCAATCGTTTCGCCCGGCCTGATATGACCCGCTTCGAGTTCTTCGACGAGGGCCACGGTGTGCGTCGTCGATGCGGTGTTGCCGTAGCGATCGACGGTGATGACGGCGTCGTGTCGAGGTTTGTCACCGAACGATTCCGAAACCCTGGCCATCCCTTTACGGATCGCGCGCGCAGACGTTTGATGGGTGATGACGTGATCGATGTCGTGTATCGAGATGCCGACCGCGTCAAGCACTTCCTGCAGCAGCAGCGGAGTGTTCGACATCGCTGCCTTGTGGATTCCCCTCGCATCGGTGAACATTCGCGCACCGGGCTCGTGGCCTTTCGGATAACCGAGGCACAGTCGGCTGTAGTCGGCCAGGGTGGTGAAGCCGGCTAACGTGATCCCCGCCGATCCGGCGGGTGCCCGCTCCAGCACAAGTGCGGCACCCGCGTCGCCGAGCGTCAGCGACGCCAATTCTTTGCTCATGATGCTGCGGATGTGGCGGGCCGCGTTCTGGCCGAGTTGCGAAATGTACTCACCGCTGACCACCAGTGCCCGCTCGATCGTGCCTTGGCGAATCCAATTGTTGGCGACCGTGAGTCCCGTCAGCATCCCGGCACAGGCGTTCGAGATGTCGAATGTCATCGCGTGCTCGGCGCCGATGGCTTGTGCCACAGCACTGCTCATCGTCGGTTCCACCCATTGCGTCAGGCCGCCGCGGAACTTCGTGATGCTGCAACTGATCACCGCGTCCACCGATCGGGCGTCGCGTTGGGCCTTGTCGAGACTGGCCAGCGCCGCCCCAACCGCCAGGCTGTAGGAGTCCTCATCGCCGACCGACACCCGGCGTTCACGGATTCCGGTGAGTCGCTCGAGGTCGATGTGTGTTCGATGGCGTGTGCTGGACATCAACGCGTCCGTCGAGAGGTGCGTGGCGGGTAGGAGCCGCCCTGCGCCCGCCACTCGGGTGCGAAACGGCGCGGCCGCGCCGCCGCCCGGGGGCTCCATCACCAACCACCGCTTGCCCGTCATCGCCATATGATGCGCTGGTTGTCGGCCGCAGAGTAGGGATCTTTGGGTACCGGTGGTCGGGACCTTGGGCCCTTCGTTTCGCACCGTGCCCGTTCTTACCGTCGACCCATGGGTAAGCAACGACCAGTGCTGAGCGGGCTGATGGCGGTGATCGGTGTCGTCGCGTTGTACCGCGCCGAAGTAAAGCCGAGGATGTACACCTGGGGTGCACGCGACGAAGACGTCACCGCCCCGCTGCCCTGCGACGAGTTGATTCGCGCGGATGGGCCCCGGACGACGCGAGCCGTGACCATCGATGCGCCGGTCGAGTCAGTGTGGCCGTGGATTGCACAGATCGGCGAAGACCGCGCCGGGTTCTACAGCTATTCCTGGCTGGAGCGCGCCGCGGGCGCCAAGATTCACAACGCAAACGTGATTCACCCCGAATGGCAGGACCTCCGGGTGGGGGACACCGTGTGGTTGGCCCGCCGATATGGGGAGGCGGCTCGGCAGGTCGTGGTGGCGGTCAAACCGAACTCACACCTGGTGTTGATGTCGCCGGATGACTTTGAGCGGGTGCAGCGCGGAGAGAAGGCATCGGGAGCGTGGGGCTTCTACCTTCATCGGGAGAACGGGTGGACGTGGCTGTTGGTACGCGGCAGCGGTGGCGCCGTCGGGCACGCCGTCTTCGACATTCCTCACTTCGTGATGGAGCAGAAGATGATGCGCGGCATCCGCGACCGCGCGCAGGAAGACTTATCGGCAGCAGGTCAGGGGTAAACTGGCAGCCCTGAAGCTGCCTGCGAATGCGTAGAATTCATGTCGAAGTTGCGTTTTCTGGATAAGTCGGTGGGACGATAACCAAGTGACCGGCCGCCATGCCGAGTCGGGCGTTGAAACCAGCATGCGTCCGCTCCGGGACACGCTGTCCCAGCTGCGGCTCCGCGAGCTGCTCATGGAGGTCCAGGACCGCGTCGAGCAGATCGTTGAAGGCCGTGACCGGCTCGACGGACTGCTCGACGCGATGCTGGTCGTCACATCTGGGCTGGAACTCGACGAAACCCTCCGCACCATCGTGCACTCCGCTATCGAGTTGGTCGACGCGCAATACGGCGCCCTGGGTGTTCGCGGCCAGGACCACGAACTCGTCGAGTTCATCTACGAGGGCATCGACGAGGCGATGCGGGAGCGAATCGGGCATCTACCGGAGGGGCGCGGCGTCCTCGGCGTGCTGATCGACGACCCCAAACCGATCCGGCTGGACAATATTTCCGACCATGCGGCCTCCGTTGGTTTCCCAGCGAATCACCCTCCGATGCGAACCTTCCTCGGCGTGCCGGTGCGCATCCGCGACGAGGTTTTCGGCAACCTCTACCTGACCGAGAAGGCGGGCGGACAGCCGTTCAGCGAAGACGACGAGGTGCTGGCTCGGGCGCTGGCCGCGGCGGCTGGCATCGCGATCGACAACGCGCGGCTCTACGAGCAGGCCAAGACCCGTCAGTCGTGGATCGAAGCCACCCGTGACATCGGGACCGAGCTGCTGTCGGGGGCCGACCCTGCAACGGTATTTCGGCTGGTGGCCGACGAGGCGCGGCACCTCAGTGGCGCCGAACTGACGTTGGTCGCCGTGCCGGGAGACGCCGAACTGCCCGCGGGTGAGGAAGGTGAGCTGGTGGTCGCCGCGACCTCGGGCGATGGTCCAGGTTCGACGTTGCACGTCATTCCGGTCGCCGGAACCTCCGTCGGGCAGGCGTTCGTTCAGCGCGCACCGGGGCGTTTCGACAGTATCGAGCTCGCACCCGGCGAGAACGGGGAAACCGGCCCGGCGCTGGTCTTGCCGCTGCGGGCGACGGATACGGTCGCCGGAGTATTGGTGGCGCTTCGGACCGCAGGTGCGCAACCGTTCACCGCCGGGGAACTCGACATGATGGCCGCCTTCGCCGACCAGGCCGCTTTGGCCTGGCAACTGGCCACGACGCAGCGCCGGATGCACGAACTGGACGTGTTGACCGACCGCGACCGCATTGCCAGAGATCTGCACGATCACGTCATCCAGCGCTTGTTCGCCGTAGGTTTGGCGTTGCAGGGCACGATTCCGCGCGCGCGTGCTCCCGAGGTTCAGCACCGACTCTCCGACTGCGTCGATGATCTCCAAGAGGTCATCCAGGAGATCCGTACGGCAATCTTCGATTTGCACAATGCGCAGGCCGGGTCCACTCGTCTAAGACAGAGGCTGGACACCGCGATCGAACAGTTTGCCGATCCCGAGATGCGCACCACGGTGCAGTTCTCGGGCCCACTCTCCGTCATCGACTCGACACTTGCCGATCATGCAGAAGCTGTTGTGCGGGAAGCGGTTAGCAACTGTGTGCGCCACGCGGCAGCCACCAGTCTCGCCATCAGCGTGGTCGTCGAGGACGAGCTGCGCATCGAGGTCGTCGACAACGGGCGTGGCATCAAGGGCGAAGTCACCGCAAGCGGCCTTGCCAACCTCCGTCACCGTGCCGATGATGTGGGCGGCTTCTTCACCGTCGAGGCCGTGCCGACGGGCGGAACCAGGCTGCGATGGTGCGCGCCGCTGCCGTAGAGGGCGTTCTGCTTTAAGGGGTGTCCACGGGGCGCCTAGCTGTCGCCGTCTTTCACCTTGGCCATCGCCAGCACGTCGAGGCGCTTGTCGAGCTCCGCCTCGGACAGCTTGTCGCCGATGAGGCCGCGGTCGATGACGGTCTGCCGAATGGTCTTGCGCTCCTTGAGCGCTTCCTTGGCCACCGCGGCGGCCTCCTCGTAGCCGATCGCCGAGTTCAGCGGCGTCACGATCGACGGTGACGACTCGGCCAGCTCCCGCAGGTGCTGTTCGTTGGCCACCAGGCCGTCGACGCAGCGCTCGGCAAGCAGCCGGGAGACGTTCGTCAGAATCTTGAACGACTCGAGCAGGTTGCGCGCCATCATCGGGATGTACACGTTGAGCTCGAACGCGCCGTTGCCGCCACCCCACGCGATCGCGGCGTCGTTGCCGATCACCTGCGCGGCCACCTGTGTGACGGCCTCGGGGATCACCGGGTTGACCTTGCCCGGCATGATCGAGCTGCCCGGCTGTAGGTCCGGCAGCTGGATCTCGCCAAGACCGGTCAGCGGGCCCGAGCCCATCCACCGGATGTCGTTGGCGATCTTGGTCAGCGAGACCGCGATGGTGCGTAGCGCACCGGATGCCTCGACCAGCCCGTCGCGAGCCGCCTGGGCCTCGAAAGAGTTGACCGCCGAGCGCAATTCGGCCAAGCCGGTCTGGGAAACCAGCACCTCGACGACCTTCTCGCCGAACCCGTCGGGCGCGTTGAGCCCGGTGCCGACCGCCGTTCCGCCGATGGCCAGCTCGCCGAGCCGCGGCAGCGTGGCCTTCACCCGCTCGATACCGGCCTCGACCTGGCGGGCGTAGCCGCTGAACTCCTGGCCGAGCGTCACCGGCACCGCGTCCATCAGATGCGTGCGGCCGGACTTGACGACCGTGCGCCACTGCCGGGCCTTGCCGGTCAGCGACTCGTGCAGCACCTCGAGCGCTGGAATCAGATGGCGCACAGCGGCTTCCGTGGCGGCGATGTGCGTCGCGGTTGGGAAGGTGTCGTTGGACGACTGCGACATGTTCACGTCGTCGTTGGGGTGCACTTTGATGGACGGGGTCGCCGTTTCCGCGATGCTGGCGATCACCTCGTTGGTGTTCATGTTCGAGCTTGTGCCCGAGCCGGTTTGGAACACGTCGATCGGGAACTGGTCGTCGTGCGGTGCCGTCGGCGATCTCCCCGGCGGCGGCGATGATCGCGTCGGCCTTCTCCGGATCCAGCAGCCCGAGATCCTTGTTCACCTGCGCGCAGGCGCCCTTGAGCAGACCGAGCGCCCGGATCTGGGTGCGCTCCAGGCCGCGTCCCGAGATCGGGAAGTTCTCCACCGCCCGCTGCGTCTGAGCGCGCCACAGCGCTGCGACCGGCACGCGGACCTCGCCCATGGTGTCGTGCTCGATGCGGTACTCGGTCTGGTCTTTCGTGTCGACGGCACTGTCGGCCATTTGTGGTGATCCCTCGCTTCTGCTTCTACGGAAGTGGATGTGCGGCGGTCTTGTCGCCGGTGAAGTCGACCGCGGAGTATTCGTTGAGTTTGGAAAGCCGGTGGTAGGCCTCGACCATCCGGACAGTTCCGGACTTCGAGCGCATCACGATCGACTGGGTGGTGCAGCCACCGCCGTAGTACTGGACGCCCTTCAACAGATCGCCGCCGGTGACTCCGGTGGCGCAGAAGAACACGTTCTCACCGGACACCAGATCCTCTGTGGTGAGCACCTGATCCAGGTCATAACCGGCATCGAGCGCCTTCTGGCGTTCGGCGTCGTCGGTCGGCGCCAGCTTGGCCTGGATGGCTCCGCCCATGCACCGGATGGCCGCCGCGGCGATGATGCCCTCGGGTGTGCCGCCGATGCCGGCCAGAATGTCGGTACCCGAGTTGGGTCGACACGCCGAAATTGCGCCCGCCACATCGCCATCGGTGATCAGCCGGATCCGGGCGCCGGCCGCACGGACGTCGGCTATCAGCTGTCGGTGCCGGGGCCGGTCCAGGATGCAGACCGTGATATCCGATGCGGTTGCGTTGCGAATCTTGGCCACCTGCGCGATGTTCTCGCCGATCGGTGCGGTGATGTCGATGACATCCGCGGCATCGGGACCGACGGCGATTTTGTCCATATAGAACACCGCCGAGGGGTCGAACATCGCGCCGCGCTCGGCCACCGCGAGCACCGAGATCGCATTCGGCATGCCCTTGCTCATCAGGGTGGTGCCGTCGACGGGGTCCACCGCGAAATCGCACTCGGGGCCATCGCCGTTGCCGACCTCTTCGCCGTTGTAGAGCATCGGCGCATGGTCCTTCTCGCCCTCACCGATGACCACAACGCCGCGCATCGACACCGAGTTGACCAGCTCGCGGATCGCGTCGACGGCCGCGCCGTCGCCACCCTCCTTGTCACCTCGACCGACCCATCGGCCGGCCGCCATCGCGCCCGCCTCGGTCACCCGCACGAGTTCGAGGGCCAGGTTGCGGTCCGGGGCTTCCCGTCTCGATGTCATGGCTGTGATTCTCCCATTAGCGGATCAGCCTTTGGGAGCTGGGATACTGGCGGTTGTGACGTCCGAGCCGGAGCCCGCCCCAGACAGGCCCGATGTCGCCGGACCTCCTCCGCCTCCGGCCGCCAAGCCGCGGTTGTTGCAGGACGGCCGCGATATGTTCTGGTCCATCGCGCCGCTGGTCGCGGCGTGCATCGTCCTCGCGGGCATCCTCGGGATGTGCTCGTTCGCACCCGGTGGTCCCGGCCCAGGACCGACGCCCAGTTACGACGCTCCTGCGGCATTGCAGGCCGACGCCGACGCGCTTCGCATCCCCATCCGGCTACCGGTGTTGCCGGAGGGGTGGCACGCCAATTCCGGTGGTCGGGCCGGGATCGACGGCGGCCGGACGGATCCGTCCGGACAGCCGTGCGCGCGCGGTGTCCTCGACCGTTGGCTACCTCGCGCCGAGCGGGATGTATCTGGCCTTGACACAGAGCAACGCCGACGAGGAGAAGCTGATCGGCTCCATCGACTCCGACCTGGTGCCGACCGGGACACAGGATGTCGACGGCGTGCGATGGGTGGTCTACGAAGGTGATGACGGTGCGGAGCCGGTCTGGACGACCCGGCTGAACGGCCCGACGGGGGCGGGGCAGATCGCGATCAAAGGTGCCGCCGGTACCAATGAGTACCGTACGCTGGCCGCGGCGGTGCAGAAGCAGCCGCCACTGCCCGCGCAGTAGGACACCGCGATCCCTCGCGACGACGGATGGAGACGCCATGACCGCGCCCGACCCCAATGTCGCCGGCCAGGCGGCTCCGGAAGCCGATCTGACCGGATGGACCGCCGAGCCGTTCACGGCGTCCGGCTTCACCCACGACGTCTACCGCAAGGGCGACGGACCTGGTGTGGTGCTGATTCCGGAGATGCCGGGCATTCACCCCGGCGTGCTGGCCTTGGGTAATCATCTGGTGGACAACGGGTTCACCGTCGCCTGCCCGTCGCTGTACGGCACTCCGGGCGCGCCGGGCGTGAGGCCGGGTGCGGTGCCGGTGATGCTGCGGGGTTGTGTGGCAAAGGAATTCGCGGCGTTCGCGACGAACGCCGACCGGCCAGTCGCACATTACCTTCGCGCACTGGCCCGCGACCTCAACGAGAAGACGCCGGGTAAGGGTGTCGGTGTGATCGGCGAGTGTTGGAGCGGCGGCTTCGCATTGGCGGCCGCTGTGGACGACAGCGTGCTGGCCCCGGTACTGAGCCAACCGTCGCTGCCGATAGGCCTGACGGCCAAGCAGCGAAGCGATCCCGGCCTGTCCGAAGCCGAGTTGAAGGTCGTCGAACAGCGGGTCGCCAATGATGGACTGTGCGCGCTGGGCCTGCGTTTCAGCGAGGATCCGTTGTGCCCGGCGGCGCGGTTCAAGACGCTCAAGGACCGGCTCGGTGACGCGTTCGAGGTCATCGAGATCAGTTCGAAGAAAGGCAACGAGCACGGGTTCGGCAAGATGGCCCACTCGGTGCTCACGCTCGAGCTGCGCGAGCAGGACGGCCACCCCGCCTACGAGGCACGCAAGCGCGTCGTCGAATTCCTTACGGAGCGGCTGGTTTAGCCGCCGAGTCCTCCTCGGGTGCCTCCGGCTCCGCGCGTCTTGCCCGACGCGTCAACCAGCCCATCAGCCGCTTCTTCTTCTTGGACTGTTTGGAGTCGTCGTCATCGTGTTGTTCGAGCGGGACGCCCTTGTAGACCGCGAGATAGACGCTGACCGTGGTGACGATGACGATCATCAGCACGGGGCCGATGACTATGCCGAAGGCTCCGAACATGCCGATCCCGGCGAACACCGAGAGCAGCATGAGCGCGGAGTCGAGGCGGGCTTCCCGCGGCACCAGAATCGGGCGCAGGAAGTTGTCGATGTTCGTCACCACGATGAGGTGGAACAGGATGACGAAAATACCACCGAATACGTTGCCGAACAAGATCATTCCGATGCCGAACGGAATCGTGATGATGCCGCTGCCGAGCGGAATGACCGACAGCGCGCTCAGAAGTATTGCAAAGATGAAGAATCCGTCGTGGAAGCCGGCGATGTAGATCGAGATCGCTCCCGCGATACCTTGGCACACCGCGATGACGAACTGCCCTCGGACCGTACCGTTCACCATCGCACCCATCTTGGCGAGATAAAGGTCGGTGACCTCTTCGCCGAGCGGGTTGAGCTGGCGGATCAGCTTCTGCACCGCATCCTTGTTGGTCAGCAGCGAAATGAACACGTACAGAAAGAGGATCGCCCCGGTGATCCCGCCGATGACGCCGCCCGCGGCCCCCTGCAGTGCGTGCAGCAGCCACTGACCGACATTCTGGGCGACGGTCGTCATCGCCTTCCGAAGCATTTCGGGAGTGACCGTGACGTCCGCAAACGGGACCCGTCCGAGGATTTCGTTCACAAATCGCAACGTCTTGTCGCCGAGCGTGGACAGGTCCGTCCGCTCGACCCAGCCGGCGACGCTCTTGACCATCTCCGTGATCTGAATGACCGCAAGCAGCCCGATCAGGCCGACCGGCACGATGATGCTTGCGAATACAACCAACAGGGTCAGCGTGGCCGAAGCACCCGTGCCCAGTCGTTTCTTGAGCCGGTCGTACAGCGGACTGAACAGATAGGCGACCACCGCGGCGACCACGATGAGAATGAAGTAGCGCCGCAGGAAGAAGGCGGCGAACAGAATGGCCAGCACCGTCGCGATCGCCAGCGCACGCTTCTGAGTCAGCGTGAATTCGGTATCCATTGCGGCCACTGGCATACCGTAGCCAGTTGCGCCGCCGGAAACCCGGTTTGGCTAGCGAATGTCGGAGCGTTCCTCCGTCTGGTGGGCCCGCTGACCCGCGATGAAGCGAATCGACATGCGCTGCATGAGTCCGGGCGCCAGTCGCGCCATCAGCCACTGGGCGTGCGCGCGGCGCGGTTTGACCAGAAGCGCCTTGTTGCGTTCGATGGCCTTCAACGTGTCCCGCGCGAGGCGGTCGGCGTCGTATGCCGTCTTCACGCCCTGGCCCTGCAGAAAGTAGTCGCGGCCGACGAAGCCGCCGATCGCGCCCTTGTCCAGAATCGGGGTCTCGACCGCCGACGGGCAGACGGCCAGCACGCCGACCCCGTGCGCTGCGGCCTCGGACCGCAGCGCCAACGACAGCCCGACGACCGCGTGTTTGGTCGTCACATAGCTGGTGATCTGTCCGGCCGCGGTCAGCCCGGCCATCGACGCGGTGTTGACGATGTGGCCGTGGCCCTGCTTGATCATCTGCGGATACGCCGCCGCCACGCCGTGCACGACGCCGCGGATGTTCACGTCGATGATCGCGTTCCACTGGTCGAGCGTGAGCAGTTCGGTGTCGCCGCCCCACACGATGCCGGCGTTGTTGAACATCAGATCCAGTCGGCCGGTGCGGGCGACGACATCGTCCACCACCGACTGCACGGCGGCGGCGTCGGTGACGTCGAGTCGGGCCGAGCGTGCGCGGGTACCGAGCGCCGACGCGGTGCGTTCGGCAGCGTCACCGTCGACGTCGGTGCAGACCACATCCGCACCGGCGCCGGCGAGGGCCCGGCACAATGCCGCCCCGATCCCGGAACCGGCGCCGGTGACGATGGCTTGCTTGCCGCTGAAACCGCCGCTCACTGCGCCTCCGCCAGTTTCATCACATGTCCCAAGACGTCCGGATAGCGTTTGAGGTGTGCTCCGCCATTGAGGTCGAGCACTTCGCCGGTCAGCCATGACGACTTCGGCGAGCACAGGAAGACCACGGCGTCGGCGATCTCCTCGGGCTTTCCGGCGCGGCCCAGCGCGGTGTTCTCGACGTAGTCCTCGACGAGACCGGGCACCAGGGAGGACCCTTCGGTGAGTGGGGTGTCGACGAATCCGGGGGACACCGCGTTGACGCGGATTCCCCGCGGCCCCATCTCAAGAGCCGCGACCTGGGTGAGCATCGACAGGCCGGCCTTGGCCGAGCAGTAGGCGCTCATGCCGACGGCCGGCTGCCGTCCGTTCAGTGAGCTGATCGACACGAGGGATCCACCTTCACGCAGCTTCTGGCCCGCGTATTTGGCGACGATGAATGAGCCGTTCAGGCAGACGTCGACGACGGAGCGGAACTCGTCGACCGCAAGATCGGTGATCAGTCCGAGGCTTCCGAAACCCGCGCAGTTCACGACGACATCGAGCGCACCGATTTCGTCGAAGAGGCGCTGCACCGAGGACTCGTCGGTGACGTCGACATCTGCCGCGGTGTGCGGCTGGCCCAGTTCGGCGGCCCGGGCCCGCGCGCCGTCGCCGTTGCGGTCCGCGACCGTCACCCGGCACCCGTCGGCGACAAGGGCGCGCGCGGTCGCCCAGCCGATCCCGGACGCTCCGCCGATGACGACGGCGATCCGCTCGCTACTGTTGCTCATCCGGTTGGCCTTTCGACGGCGATGGAACGCGTTCTAACCTCACATCCGCGGGGCGAAAGCGCAATAGCCGTGCGGTGGCAGACTCGACTCGTGACCGAGCTGAAGATGTCCGAGTCGATTTCCGTGTCCGTGACACCCGATGAGCTGTATGGGCTGGTGTCGGACGTGACCAGGATGGGCGAGTGGAGCCCGGTCTGCCGGGCCTGCTGGTGGGACGAGGGAGCGGGCCCGCAGGTGGGCGCCTGGTTCACCGGCCGCAACGAGACCCCCGAGCGGACCTGGGAGACACGATCTCAGGTGGTCGCAGCCGATCCCGGCCGGAAGTTCGCATGGGAGGTCAACAACGGCTGGGTGTACTGGGGGTACACGTTCGAGACCGCGAATGGCGGCACCCTGCTCACCGAGTCGTGGGAGTTCCTGCCCGCCGGCATAGCGGGGTTCCGCGAACGTTATGGCGCAGAGGCCGACGCCGAGATCGGCAAACGGCGCGAAGCCGCGAGGAGTGGTATCCCCGCCACGCTTCAGGCGATCAAGGCAGCCGCCGAAGCGGGCAAGTAGTCGGCTCTTGAGACCGCGAAATCTGCACCAGGGTCGTTCCCAAGGCCGATTTCACAACCCTGGCGCAGAACTCGGTGTCATCGGTTACGCGCGGACGGGCGTAGTCACACGGAAGACTTCGACTTCCTCGGCAAGCCCTTTGAGGTGTTGTGCACCGAGGCTGTCGAAGCGCAGTCCCGATCCCGCAGATAGGTCGCGGACGGTTCGGCTGGCGAGCACTTCGTCTGCTCCAGCCATCGCACCGATCCGCGCGCCGACATGGACCGCCACACCGCTCCACTCGTCGCCGCGCCGCTCACATTCACCCGTGTGAACCCCGACCCGCATGCGGATACCCCTGGCGGCGAGGGCCGGAACCATGTCAAGGCCACAGCGCGCCGCCTTGGTCGGGCCGTCGAACAGGGCGAACACACCGTCCCCGGTGTGCTTGACGCGACGCCCGCCGTACTTCTCCAGCAGCCAGTCCACCAGCTTGTCGTGCGCGTCGAGTTGATGGCGCCATTGCGCATCGCCCTGCGCGCTGATCTGTTCCGTCGAGCCGACGATGTCGGTGAACAAGACCGTCGAGAGAACCCGCTCACCCGTGTCGTCGACGGGCTTGCCGCGCGCAAAGTTCACCACAGCTGCCGCGAGCTCATCGTCCAAGAGCGCGTGAGGACCAGGTGGCAGCTGCTGAAACTGTGCGTTCGGCATGGCCGCCGCCATGGCCCTTGCACCGTCGATAGGTGCCACCTCGTCTCCGGCTCTGCCCAGGACAAGGGTCGGCGTGTGAACGGCGCTCAGCACGCCACTCACATCGCACTCCATCAGCGCCTGCCACAGCATCAGGCACATCGTTGGGCTGGCCCCGGCACGCTGGATGCGCCCGTACATGTCCCTGAAGCCCGGAACGTCCGCGATCGGCCCGAAGAACAGATCGGCAAGTGCGCCTTCACCCCAGTGCGCTTCAATCTCCTCGATGATCGATCGTGCCTGATCGTCGTTCCAACCCCACGGATGGTCCGGCAACTCCGGGGTGAAGCGCGTCATGGTGCCGTACAGGGCGAGCGACTGCACGCGCTCTGGATAGGTCGCCGCGAACAAGATGCTCATCGGGCCGCCTTCGGAGACACCAAACAGTGGCGCCGAGTCTGCCCCGACCGCGTCCATCACGGCCTGCAGGTCGTCCATCCGCTCGTCGAGCGGCGGCACGTGAGTCACTGGATCGGACAGTCCGGTGCCGCGTTTATCCCACATGACCAGCCGCGTCGCACGGGCGAGCCCTTCGACGAACGACTCGAACGGCAGCGACGGGTCGTCCCAGAGATCGACATTGCTGACCCAGCCGGGAATCCACACCAGCGTCGTGTCTCCCTCGCCGAGCACACGGTAGGCGAGCCGCACCGAGCCGTTGCGGGCGTAATGGACTCCACTGTCGTACACGATCACATCTTGACAGTCATGAGCGCGTTACACAGCGAAAGCCGATGTGGCTCATGCCCGTGTCGATCATCTGGGGTCGGCGGGCGGCGGGGCGGTAGCGCAGGCAGTAGTTATCGGCGCAGAGGAACGAGCCACCCTTGATGACCTTGCGTGGCACCCGGAACTGCGGCTGCCGTGGGTCGTAACTGCCAGCCTCACAACACGGGTCGCCCTCGTGGGTGTCTGCGTACCAGTCGGTGGTCCATTCCCAGACGTTGCCCGCCATGTCGAACAGGCCGTAGCCGTTGGCCGGGAAGCTGCCGACAGGGGCGGTGCGGCCGTAGCCGGGATCGGGCCGCCATGGGAAGTCGCCATGCCAGTAGTTGGCCAGCCGCTGACCGGACTGCTCGGGCTCGTCACCCCACGTGTATGTCGTGGCGTCGAGGCCACCGCGGGCCGCGATCTCCCATTCCGCCTCGGTCGGCAGCGCGAGACCCGCCCATTGCGCATACGACTCGGCGTCCTCGTAGGCGACGTGCACAACCGGATGGTCGGCGCGTTTCGCGATCGACGAATGCGGCCCCACCGGATGGCGCCACGAAGCGCCCGGCGTCCAGGTCCACCACAGATTCAGGTGCTGGAGGTCGACCGGACCTTGCGTGCGGGTGAACACCATCGACCCGGGCTGCAGGTTCTCCGCGGGCGCATCGGGATAGTCGGCGGGGTCGAGCGGTCGTTCGGCGACGGTGACATAGCCTGTGGCGTCGACGAATTCGGCGAAGTCGGCATTGGTCACCTGGCGGACCTGGATCCAGAACTCGTCGACGCTGACGGGTTGGGCGGGGCGCCTCCTCCGGGTAGTGCTCATCGGAGCCCACCGTCGCCGTCTGCGCCGGAATGCGAACCAATCCCCGAGTCTGCGGGGAGATCGCGTTCTCGGGCTTCAACGCGATCTCCGCCGCAGTTTCGAGTGGAGACTCAGTCACCGAAGACGGTCGCCCAGTCGTTCTTCATGCTGACGACGGTCCAGCCGTACTGCTTGGCGTGCTCGAGTGCGCGTTCCGCCCCTGCGGTGTAGTCGAATTCGCGCTCGGCGTCGTCGTGCAGCACCAGCAGCCGCAGCGCTGCCGCGCCTGGCCTGCCCGAGTACATCAGCATCTCGTCGTCGCCGTTGGAGTTGCCCGCCGCGAGGATCGGCCGCCGCCCGATGCGGTTCCAGATGCGCACCGGCTTCTCGGGCCCGTCGTCGAAGACGTCGAGTGCGGGTTGGATCAGCAGGTTGCCGTGGCCGTCCGCGCCGTCGAACTTCAGCCCCTGTGAACTGCCGACGACGCGTTCGGGCGGGATGCCGTAGATCGTGCTCCGGTGATCGGGCCGCATGAAGTCGCGGCCGCCGCCGGAGACGATGTAGCAGGTGAAGCCGTGCGCCTCGAGGTAGCGCAGCAACTCGACCATCGGCGCGTAGGTGCACGTCTGATACGGCCGGCCCAGCGTCGGGTGCTTGGCCTCGGCGAAGAACTGCCGATGACCGTGCGGCGTGCTCTTCGACCGTCATCGACTCGTGCAGCGACATCACTGCGCCGGCAAGCACTTTCAGGTCGGAGTCGTCTCCCTGGTAGTGCTTGGTGATGGCGCCGCCGAACCAGTTCAGGTCACCGCTGCACGCCGCCTTGTACGGCTGCTGCTCGCCCAGTGACGGATCCTCGGCCGCCTTCTCGCTGAGCCTGCGGACGATGAAGTCGAGCTGGATGTACATCGGCTTCTCGCACCACAGCGTGCCGTCGTTGTCGAAGACCGCGATACGCGCCTCGGGCGCAACGTAATCCGGTCCGCCCTCGGCGGTGACGCGGCCCACGAAGTCGACGATCGCCGACTTCGTGGGCCCGTCGGTCCAAGAAGCGAGTTCGGCCACGTTCAGCCGCCTCGGGATGGCGAGGAACTTGTTGAGCTCTTCGACGGCGTGGTTGATCGTGAACGTCGCCGGCTCCTGGCGCGGCGGGAACTCCTTGAACGTCTCGAGGAACTGTGTCGCGATCGCCGACCCGTACAGCACGAGGTAAATGCGGTCAATCAACCAATCCCAGTACGTGTTCGACGTGATGTCTGCGCGTTCGTACGGGTCGGTCCGGAGGTTGAACAGCTTCGGCGCGCGTAACGGAGTGAACGGGTCGAACCACACCTGCAGCGTGCCTCGGCAACGCTGCTCCATGAAGACGACCTTCCAATTCTCCGCGCGAATGCCGAGTACGTCGCCGTCGTCGGAGAAGTAGATCATCCCGCGGCGCGGGCTCTTGTCCACCTCGCCGGTCAGGTACGGCAGCAGGTTGTAGCCGTCGATGTGGACCTTGTACTTCATGTCGCCGGCCTTGTGGCCCTTCTTCAGCTTCTCGACGATGTCGGGATCGCCTGCGGCCGCCAGGAATGTCGGAAGCCAATCATGATGCTGGACAATCTCGTTGGACACCGATCCGGCCTTGATCTTGCCGGGCCAGCGGATCATCTCGGGGATCCGGAACGCGCCCTCCCAGTTGGTGTTCTTCTCACTGCGGAACGGGGTGGTCGCGCCGTCGGGCCAGCTGTTGGCGTGCGGTCCGTTGTCGGTGCTGTAGATGACGATGGTGTCCTCGGCGATCCCCAGTTCGTCGACGAGGTCGAGCAGCTGACCGACGTTGCGGTCGTGATCGATCATCGTGTCGTGGTACGGCGACTGCCAACGGCCGGACTGGCCGAGGCTCTCCGGCTTGGTGTGCGTCCGGAAGTGCATGTGGGTCATGTTCATCCAGACGAAGAACGGCGTGCCGGCCTCGTGCTGGCGCCGGATGAAATCGATGCACGCGCCGGTGGTCTCGTCGTCGATGGTCTCCATCCGCTTCTTGGTCAGCGGCCCGGTGTCCTCGATGCGTTGCTTGCCGACCGGCCCGTAGCGGTCGTCGACCTCGCCGCTGTCCTCGTCGGTCGCCCAGGAGTGGATGACGCCGCGGGGCAACAATGCCTGGCGCAGCAGCGGCGCTTCCTCTTCGGTGGGATAGTCGGCGTTCTCGGGCTCCTCCTCGGCGTTGAGGTGATAGAGGTTGCCGAAGAACTCGTCGAACCCGTGCGCGGTCGGCAGGAACTTGTTCAGGTCGCCGAGGTGGTTCTTGCCGAACTGGCCGGTCGCGTAGCCCAGCGGCTTGAGCAACTCGGCGATGGTCGGGTCCTCCTTCTGCAGGCCGACATCCATGCCGGGCATCCCGACCTTGCTCATGCCCGTGCGGTACACACTCTGGCCGGTGATGAACGACGACCGGCCCGCCGTGCAGCTCTGCTCGCCGTAGGAATCGGTGAAAAGCATTCCCTCGTCGGCGATCCGGTCGATGTTGGGCGTGAAGTAGCCCATCATACCCCGGCTGTAGCAACTCAGATTGCGAGATGCCGATGTCGTCACCCCAGATGACGAGAATGTTCGGTTTTGAATCAGGCATGCCAATCCCCTTCCTGAATTGTCATAGCCGGAGGCGACGGACTCTCTAGTCGGCCGCCAGGAAATCTTCGAGCTTCTTGACGATTTGATCGACGCTGAAGCTGGCCGGTGGGTGCCGCGGCGGGAACTCCTTGAACGTGTCGAGGAACTGCGTCGCCATCGCGGTCACGTAGAAGACGAAGAAGTCGCGCCGCAGGAACCACTCGTAGTACGTGTTCGACGTGATGTCGGCGTACTCGAACGGATCGGTGCGCAGGTTGAACAGCTTCGGCACCCGCAGCGTGCGTGAACGGCTCAGCCCAGATCCGCAGCGTGCCCTGACAGCGCTGCTCGGCGAACACGATCTTCCAGTTCTCGAACCGCATCGCGACCAGTTCGCGCGTCGTCGGTGAAGTAGAAGAACCCTCGCCGCGGGCTGTGTTCGACCTCGCCCGTCAGGTACGGCAGCAGGTTGAACCCGTCGATGTGGACCTTGTACTCGGTCTCTCCGTCCGCCCCGGCCTTGTAGCCCTTCTTCAGCTTGTCGCTGACGTCGGGATCACCGGCGGCCGCGAGCAGCGTCGGCAGCCAGTCGTGGTGCTGGATGATGTCGTTGGAAACGCTGCCCGCCTTGATCTTTCCGGGCCAGCGGATCAGCTCCGGCACCCGGAAGGCGCCCTCCCAGTTGGTGTTCTTCTCGCTGCGGAACGGCGTGGTGCCGCGCGTCCGGCCAGGAGTTGCGGTGCGGGTCCGTTGTCGGTGGAGTAGATGACGATGGTGTCGTCGGCGATGCCGAGTTCGTCGAGCACGTCGAGGACCGTGCCGACGTTCTTGTCGTGGTCGATCATCGCGTCGTGGTAGTCCGACTGCCACAGCCCTGCCTGTCCCTTGCTCTCGGGCTTAGGTGTGTGTAGAGGTGCATGTGGGTGAAGTTGCACCACACGAAGAACGGATTGCCCGCCTCGTGCTGCCGCTTGATGTAGTCGACGGTGGCGTCGGCGATGTCGTCGTCGATGGTCTCCATGCGCTTGGCTGTCAGCGGGCCGGTGTCCTCGATGGTCTGCTTGCCGACCGGACCGAACTTCTGGTCGTCGGGTTCCTTCGACACCTCGTCGGTGGCCTTGCACTTCAGCACCCCGCGCGGAAGCGCGATTTCGTGGAGCCTGCGGGAACTGGTCCTTGTGCGGGTAGTCGAACTGCTCGGGCTCCTCTTCGGCGTTGAGGTGGTAGAGGTTGCCGAAGAACTCGTCGAACCCGTGCACGGTCGGCAGGTACTTGTTCAGGTCGCCGAAGTGGTTCTTGCCGAACTGCCCGGTCGCGTAGCCCAGCGGCTTGAGCAGCTCGGCGATCGTCGGGTCCTCGGCGGCCCAGCCGATATCGACGCCGGGCACGCCGACCTTGCTCATCCCGGTGCGGTAGACGCTTTGCCCGCTGATGAACGCCGCCCGGCCCGCGGTGCAGCTTTGCTCACCGTACGAATCGGTGAACCGCATTCCCTCGTTGGCGATGCGGTCGATGTTCGGGGTGCGGTAGCCCATCAGGCCGTCGCTGTAGCAACTCAGGTTGCTGATCCCGATGTCGTCGCCCCAGATCACCAGAATGTTCGGTTTGCCGTCAGGCATTGTGATGCCCCTTCGTTCGAGCCCCGACCGAATCAGCTGTGCGAGTTGACCTTATTGCGGCGAGTGCTCTTAGGGCGAGGCTTCAGGTGGCTGCCAACGAAAATTTACGGAACTGTCCAGATCTGTGCCGCTGATAGGGTTGCGGAATCGTAGGTTCGTCGCGTGTCCGGCACCCTGGTTACCGTCTGCGATCGCTCGGCTAGCTGACGGGAGCACCACCAATGGTGCAAATCCCTTCCAAAACTTCGAGTGCGGCGCGGTTGGCGTTCTGCGATCGCTCAACGGGAGCCGGCGCTGTCGACGGCGCATGGTGGCCGCGCAGTCTCGATCTACGAGCAGAACTGCCCGACCTCGTCGCCGTTCTCAGCTTGTCGATCGGCCCGGTCCATCGCGTGGTCTATGACCCGACCAGCTGGCCCGACGCACCGTCGCGAATCATTCGGGGCACGGCGGTGACCACCGTCGATCCCTACGCACTTGTGGCCAGCGACACGATCTACTTGATGGGCACGCATACCCGCGATGCCGTGTTATTCATCGTGCCGCCCTCGAGTCCCGGTCACGTCGTTCATCGGGTGCTGGGCGCGGTATCCAACGACCCACAGTCGATGACGGTGGCCGTGCTGCGGCACCTTGTTGACCATTTCGCCGCGGAGCCAAGTCGCTAGGCCCATGCTGGGGAGTCGCTGGCGTAACGGGCCGCCGACGGCGCACCCTTGTCAATGGAAGGTGATGGCCATGTACGACAAGAAACTGGAAACCGACTGGCATCTCGACATCACGTTCGACGAGGATGACACGCACACGCACGCGACGGTGCGTGCCGAACTCGGCGACGGCGACACGATGACGGCGCTGGGCGATGCATTCCGCAATCCCAAGGACATCAGCCAGCCGATGATCGGCGAGGAGATCGCCGCGGCTCGCGCCCTGATCGCGTTGGGCACCGACCTGCTGCATCGCGCGGGCGCGCGGATCGAGGCGGTGACGCGCCACCCGGTCCACCTGACCGGCTGACGCGGGTTGGCGAGCTCAGCCCGCGGGATGGGCGGCCGTGACGGCCTCGACGCGGTGCTCCTCGTGTGACTGCGCCTTCATCTGCTCGAACAGATCCGTGTAGTAGGGCAGGCAGTCGCGCATCGCCTCGTCGGTGGTGAACAGCGGCCGGTAGCCCAGATCGCGTTCGGCCTTGGCGATGGAGAAGTAGTTGTCGAGGTAGACCCGTTCGACCGCGAGGGGCTCAAGCGGCGGCTTGGGCAGACCGAACCGGAAGTGCAGCCACTGCCACACGGTCATCACCCAGCGCACGAACGCGCCCGAGATGCGGAACCGTGGCCATCGTTGACCGCACGCCTCGACGACCGGCCGGGAGAAGTCGAACATGTTGATCGGCTCGCCGTCGTTGATGAAGTACGCCTGCCCCGGTGCCGTCCCTCCTGGCACCAAATGCTGGGCGGCCAGGATGAAGCCGTGAATCAGGTTGTGCACGTAGGAGTTGTCCAGCTTGGCGTGCTTGCCGCCGACCAGCACCTTGACGTGGCCGGCGAGGACGCTCTCGAAGAGCTTGCGGAACATGGTCTGATCGCCGCGGCCCCAGATGCCGCTGGGCCGGATCGAGCAGGTCAGCATGCCGCGAACACCGTTCTGCGACAACACGAATCGCTCGGCGGCGACCTTCGTTTCGGTGTAGAGGTCGTTGAATCGCTCGGTGTAGGGCAGGGTCTCGTCGCCGCCGGAGATGCGCTTGCCACCCATCACCACGCTGTTGGACGCGGTGTAGACGAACCGCTTCACCCCTGCGTCCCGGGCGGCTTCCACCAGGTTCTCGGTGCCACCGACGTTGACCGCGAAGCTGCGCTGGCGGTACTCGTCGGTGACCGACGCGCCGCCCATCAGGTCGATGATCGCTGCGGTGTGGAGGACGGTGTCGATGCCCTCGACGGCGGCCGCGACGGTGTCCTTGTCGCAGATGTCGCCCTGGACGACCTGCAGCCGCGGATGCGCGGGTAGCGGGGACGGCGCGCGGTCGAACGAGCGCACCTCGTGGCCTCGCTCGAGCAGCTCGGACACCAGGTTGGCGCCGACGAAGCCGGAGCCACCGGTGACCAGCACACGGCCGAGTTCAGTCGTCAGCGTTGCATCACCCATGGCGACGAGCATAAATGAAACGTGTTCCAGTTTCGACCCCCCAGGCCAAAACTGTGTCCAAGTCAACTTTCTTCGTCGCCGCCGGCGGCCAGCGCGTCCTCGATGCGCTTGCGAGCTCCAGCTAAGTGCTCTTCACATCGTCGTGCCAGTTCTTCGCCTCTTTCCCACAACTTCAGCGATGCATCTAGATCCAGCCCGCCCTGCTCCAGCTGGCGCACGACCTCGATCAGTTCATCTCGCGCTTCTTCGTACCCCAGCTCACTAATAGGCTTCATTGACTTCCCTCGCTGACCGCCGTCACGGCCCCGTCGGACACCCGTACCCGCAGCCGTGTCCCGGCGGGCGCATCGGCAACCGTGTGCAGCACCGCCGCCTCGCCTGCGGCCGACACCGTCTGCACGACCGCGTAGCCGCGGGCCAGGGTGGCGGCCGGTCCCAGCGTGGTCAACCGGGCCGACAGGTGGCCGACCCGCTCCGACTCGGTGGCCACCAGCCGCGTGACGTCGCGCCGGGCGGCGGTCCGTGCGCGCTGAATCTCGTCGGCCCGGGCGGTCAGCGCGGCCAGCGGCTGGGCCAGTACCGGCCTGCTGCGCAGCTGGCTCAGGACGTGCTGCTCGCGATGCACCCAGTTGCGCAGCGCCCGTGCGCTGCGCCGGCGCAGGTCGAGCAGCAGCGCCTGTTCGGCGGCGGTGTCGGGAACGATGCGCTTTGCGGCGTCGGTCGGGGTGGCCGCCCGCAGATCGGCGACCAGGTCGCACAGCGGGTTGTCCGGCTCGTGTCCGACGGCGCTGACCACCGGCGTGGTGCACGCCGAGATCGCACGGCACAGCGTCTCGTCGGAAAACGGCAGCAGATCCTCGACACTGCCGCCGCCGCGGGCAACGACGATGACGTCGACGGCCGGGTCGCCGTCGAGTTCGCGCAAGGCCTCGACGATCTGCGGAACGGCGTTCGCACCCTGCACGACGGTGTTGCGGACGGCGAACCGGACGGCCGGCCACCGTCCCGTCGCGACCGTCATGACATCGCGCTCCGCGGCGCTGGCTCGCCCGGTGATGAGCCCGATGGTGTTGGGCAGGAAGGGAATTGGCCGCTTCAGCCGCGGATCGAACAGGCCCTCGGCGTCCAGCAGCTTACGCAGCCGCTCGATGCGCGCCAACAGCTCGCCGACACCGACCGCGCGAATCTCGCTGACCCGCAACCAGAATGAGCCGCGGCCGGTGTGGAAATAGGGCTTGCCGCAGACGACAACCTGGGTGCCTTCGGAAAGCTTCACCGGGGCATTGCGCACCAGTTCGCGATGACAGGTGATCGACAGCGACATGTCCGCGGCGGGGTCGCGCAGCACCATGAAGACCGTCTTGGAATCCTGGCGCACCTTGATCTCGGTGAGCTGGCCCTCGACCCAGACCACGCCGAGCCGGTCGATCCACTTCGCGACCCTGGTAGCGACCGCGCGCACCGGCCACGGATTCTCCGGGGACTGGCCTTGCGCGGGTTCGCGTCACTTGGCGGTCGCGCGGGTGATCCTGTTGGCCAGCAGAGTCTGGAACGGTGCGCGCGACTTGGTCGCGTCCTCGTAGGCCAGCAGCTCTTCCAGATCGGGGACACGCAGCGACGACAGCCGGGCCCGCAACTGGGCCAGCGTCAGCGTCTCGTAGTCCAGTCGCTTGACCACGTCGGGCAGGTCGGTCGCCACTGTCCGCGCCGTCGTCGGCCACCTGAGTGTCCGGCTCACCGCCGGTGAACAGCGCGAACCTGCCCTCGGTGAGACGTTCGCCGTCGGGAGCGGCCGGCTCGGGCAGCACGTCGGTCAGATCCTCGTCGAACGTCGCCCACTCGGGCTGCTCGTCCTTCGGCGGGAACAACGACTCGAGCGTCTCGTCGCCCCTGTTGACCAGATCGGCCACATCCTGCTGCATCTTCATCACGAGGTGCGCGAGCTGGCTGACGATGGTCATCGGGTAGGTCGAGGATGGTCTGCGGAAGCTTCCGGGTTTCCTCGATGGCGGTTACCGCCGCGCCTACCAGCAGACGGACCCCATACGGTGCAGTAGCCATGCGCCCCAGCCTACGGCTGGCCTCTCGGCAGTGCGGATCAGTACCCTGGGAACCATGCCGCCGACTATCAACATGGGGATTCCGGGTGCCTCCAGCTCGGCGTCCGGCGGCGTGGCCGGCAAGCGGGTGCTGCTGGCCGAACCGCGCGGGTACTGCGCGGGCGTGGACCGCGCGGTGGAGACCGTCGAGCGGGCGCTGGAGAAGCACGGCGCGCCGGTGTACGTCCGCCACGAGATCGTGCACAACCGGCATGTGGTGGACACCCTGGCCAACGCCGGGGCGGTGTTCGTCGACGAGACCGACGAGGTACCCGAAGGCGCGATCGTGGTGTTCTCCGCACACGGCGTCGCACCGACGGTGCACACCTCGGCCGCGGAGCGAAAGTTGCAGGTCATCGACGCGACCTGCCCGTTGGTCACCAAGGTGCACAACGAGGCGAAGCGATTCGCGCGCGACGACTACGACATTCTGCTGATCGGTCACGAGGGCCACGAAGAGGTCGTCGGCACCGCGGGCGAGGCGCCCGACCATGTGCAGCTGGTCGACGGTCCGGACGCCGTCGACGACGTCACGGTCCGTGACGAGAACAAGGTCATCTGGCTGTCGCAGACGACGCTGAGCGTCGACGAGACGATGGAGACCGTGCGGCGGCTGCGGGAACGCTTCCCGACGCTGCAGGATCCGCCGAGCGACGACATCTGCTACGCCACGCAGAACCGCCAGGTCGCGGTCAAGGCGATGGCGCCGGAGTGCCAGCTGGTGATCGTCGTCGGTTCGCGCAATTCGTCGAACTCGGTGCGACTGGTCGAGGTGGCGCTGAACGCCGGCTCCGACGCCGCCTATCTGGTCGACTACGCCGGCGACATCGAGCCCGCCTGGCTGGACGGCGTCACCACCGTCGGCGTCACCTCCGGAGCCTCGGTCCCCGAGGTGTTGGTTCGCGGCGTGCTGGAGCGGCTGGCGGAGCTCGGCTATGACATGGTGCAGCCGGTCACGACCGCCAACGAGACGTTGGTCTTCGCGCTGCCCCGGGAGATCCGCCCGGCCCGCCGCTAGGGCCGTCTAGACGTCGTATTCCCAGGCGTCGGCCTGATGCCTGGAGGCGCGGGGCCTGGTTCGGTACTGCGGTTGCTGATCGCCGTCGTCGGCGCCGCGATAACGCACCCGAGAGATCGGGTGGTGGGTTCCGTTGGACCCGTTGGTGCCATGCGGTTCGAACGGCTCAAAGCCGTCGAACCGGCTGTGCCGGTCGGGCCGTTGGTAGGGGGACCGGCGATCACTCGGCGGCGGTTGCTTGCGAGGTTCGCGCGCTGACGACGCACGTGGCCGACGACGCGGCTCGGCCGGTGGAATCGTCGGGTCGGTCGTCCGGCGGGCGGTGCGGGGTCGACGGGGACGCTCGGCCACGGGCTCGATGATCTCGGTCTCCGGCGGGCGGCTGTGTCGCGACCGCGACGGTTGGGCGCGCTTGACGGGCCTTCCGCTGCGGGTTCGGGCCGTCGCTGCAGCCGTCTTTCCGGCCCTGCCGGCGCGGTCGATCGAATGCTGCCTGCTGCGACGCGGCGCGGGCACCTCGTCAGCGCCCTCGTCCTCGGAGTCCCGCGCCAGAAGCGCCGAGATCTTGGACGTCACCGATGCGAACCGCCCCTCGGTCTCCTCAGCCTCCGCCGGTGCGGCACGACGGCTCGACGTGCCCTGATACCAGCGGAACATCCCGATCAACAGCACGACCGCCGAGGTGAAGAACATCAACGGAAAGCGCTCGATCAACGGATAGCCGCAGTTGATCAGCAGGTCCTTGACGCCGGTCATCGTGGCGTTGTGAAACAGGAAGTATGCGCCCGGCACGCTGACGAACAGGATCAGCGGCGGCTGAATGACCGCGGTGAACACTCCCGACTGCCGCACCGCCAGCACTGCGGCGATGCATCCGACGACATATGCGCTGGCGAAGACGGCGGTCAGCTCCTGACCGCCGGACCCCGCGTCAAAGGCGAAGCCAACTGCGACGAAGGTGATGGCGATCAGGACCGCACCCCATGACGGCACACCCGGAAGGGTGGGGAATATCGAGCGATGCTCGGCCGCTACCGCAGACCGCGCGCGCTGTCCTGACACACGTTGACCGTACCGGCTCTTGCTGGAAGTGGCTGCCAGCGCACGCTGGCGCGCCCGAGGGTGTCTCCTAGACTCTGGACCCTGTGAGCTTGAACCTGGGAATCGTCGGCCTGCCGAATGTCGGTAAGTCAACGCTCTTCAATGCGCTGACGCGCAACAACGTACTGGCGGCCAATTACCCTTTCGCGACGATCGAGCCCAATGAGGGAGTGGTGCCGCTGCCGGATCCGCGGCTGAACGAACTCGCGAAGATGTTTGAATCCGAAAAGATCGTGCATGCGCCGGTGACCTTCGTCGACATCGCCGGAATCGTCAAGGGCGCCTCCGAGGGCGCCGGGCTGGGCAACAAGTTCCTGGCCAACATCCGCGAGAGCGACGCGATCTGCCAGGTGGTGCGCGTGTTCACCGACGACGATGTGGCGCATGTCGACGGGCGAATCGATCCGAAATCCGACATCGAAGTGATCGAGACCGAGCTCATACTGGCCGACCTGCAAACACTGGAGCGCGCCGTCCCGCGCCTGGAGAAGGAAGCCCGCACCCACAAGGAGCGTCGGCCCGCTTACGACGCGGCGGTGGCCGCCCAGCAGATTCTCGACGGCGGCACGACGCTGTTCTCCGCGGGCAATGCCGTCGACACCGGATTGCTGCGTGAGCTGAACCTGCTGACGACCAAGCCGTTCCTCTACGTGTTCAACGCCGACGAGGCGGTGCTCACCGACGCCGAGCGGGTCGCCTCGCTCCGCGAGATGGTCGCCCCTGCCGACGCGGTGTTCCTGGACGCCAAGATCGAAGCCGAACTGCAGGAGCTCGACGACGAGTCGGCCGCCGAGCTGCTGGAGTCGATCGGACAGACCGAGCGCGGGCTCGACGCGCTTGGCCCGCGCCGGTTTCCACACGCTGCGGCTGCAGACGTTCCTCACGGCGGGGCCGAAGGAGTCACGTGCGTGGACGATCCACCAGGGCGACACCGCGCCGAAGGCCGCCGGTGTCATTCACACCGACTTCGAGAAGGGCTTCATCAAGGCCGAGATCGTCTCCTACGACGACCTGATGGCCGCCGGCTCGATGGCCGCCGCCAAGGCCGCGGGCAAGGTGCGCATGGAAGGCAAGGACTACGTGATGGCCGACGGCGATGTCGTCGAGTTCCGGTTCAACGTGTAGTGTAGCGGCGTACCGGTTTCAACGTCTCTGAGCAACGGAAAATGTAGTACTCCACGGGTGACGCGACGTACCTTGGGCAGCAATTGGTCTTCGATGCGTGCAGGGAGGTGTGGTGAAGGCAGAGGATGTAGTTCGCGCTGAATTGAACGCATGGCATGGTCTCGATGTCGATGAGATCATGCGCTATTTCCATTCCGATGCCGTCTGGGACAACGTGGCACTGGGCGTCCACCACGGGCACGACGAGATTCGCGAGGCTGTCAAAGGTTATGTCCAGCGCATGGAGTCCGCCGAATTGGAGCTTCTCAACATTGCCGTCAACGGCAACATCGTGTTGACCGAGCGCGTCGATCATTTCGTCTATGACGGCAATGAAATCGCCGCACGGTGTATGGGCGCCTTCGAGGTAGCTGGCGACAAGATCAGCGCTTGGCGCGACTACTTTGACGTCCCGCGTTAGATCTTGTGGCGCCCGAGGGGCCTGCGCATGCGCGAGAGGTGACGCGGTCGGCGTCCCAGCTATTGCGCTAGAATTCTGTACATGTCAACCCTTCCGCTGGCCGAGGTGCGGGCCAACCTTTCCAAGCTGGTTGATGAGGCTGTCCGTACCCATGAGCGAATCGAGGTCACTCGGCAAGGTCGCCGGGCGGCAGTGATTCTCAGTGCCGACGACTACGACTCGATCATGGAGACCCTGGCGATCCTCAGCGATCAGGAGCTGATGCGCGAAGTCCGAGCTGCCGAGGACGAGGCTGAGGGCGGCCAGATCTACACACTCGACGAGGTGACTGAGGAGATGCGCGCCGCCGGGCGGCTCCCGCAGTGAGCTATGGGATCGAGTTGACGAAAGCTGCAAAGAGAGCGCTGACAGAATCACTTCCCGAACCTGTCGCCATCGCTTGTTGGGAGTTCATTCGTGGTCCACTCGCCGAGAATCCCCACCGCGTCGGCAAGCCACTTCGCGATCAACTTGCGGGCCGATACTCAGCACGGCGAGGCGAATTTCGGGTGATCTACCAGATATTCGACGACCGGGTGGTCGTGCGGGTCATTTACATAGCGCATCGGCGTGACGTTTATCGGTGACGCAATCGGGTGGAGTTCCGGTTCAACGTGTAGTCGAGTTTCCGGTTCCTAGCGAATCGGGCGAATCGGTGGCATCATTATGCGCATCAATGATGCGCATGGAGGTGTCGAATGAGGACGACGGTAACGATTGACGACGCCCTGCTGGCCAAAGCGGCCGAACTCACCGGGGTGACCGAAAGTGTGGCACTGCTCCGTCAGGGACTGCAGACATTGATCCGCGTGGAGAGTGGCCGTCGCCTGGCGGCTCTCGGCGGGACGGATTCGCAAGCATCGGCCGCCCCTCGGAGGAGGTCGTCTGCCGGTGATCCTCGTTGACACGTCGATATGGATCGACCACCTGCACGCCGCCGAGGCGCGACTCGTCAGGTGGTTGACCGAAGACGAAATCGGCTGTCACCACTTGGTCATAGAAGAGCTGGCGCTCGGATCGATCAAGCAGCGCGACGTCGTGCTCGATTTGCTATCCAACCTCCGTCAGTTCCCGACGGCCACGCACCTCGAAATTCTCCATCTGGTCGAGCATCGCCGTCTATGGGGCAGGGGACTGAGCGCAATCGACGTCAACCTTCTCGGGTCTGTCGCGCTCGTGGACGGCGCGCAGCTATGGACAAGGGACAAGCGGCTGAGTGCGGTCTGTGCCGAGATCGGCGTGCCGGTCATCGACGAGTAGCGACGTTGGTCGGCAACGGCAATGTGGTCGAGTCTTGCTTCAACGTGTAGCCCGGCCGCACCCGCTGAGGACTTCACTTTGACGGCTATTAATACTACATTGCGTAGTAGCCGGATTCTGGGAGGCATGGTGCGGTGGCGCGGCGTTAGTCACGTCGAGTTCGCGGTGTTGGACTATGACGACTCCATCGCGTTTTACGACGCGTTGTTCGGCTGGCTCGGATACAGCAGCTTCTCGTCTCTGAACATGGAGTACCAGTCGATCTATTACACGACGCGTAATGTCAACCCGCACAGCTACATTGGTATTCAGCCAGCCCGTACCGGGGGGAAGCTGACGCACAGCGACCAGGCGGTCGGCATCAATCACATCGCGCTGTGGGCCCGCAGCAGGAAAGAGGTCGACCGCTTTCATCGCGAATTCTTGATCAGGCGGGATGTCCCTGTCACTGACGAACCACAGGAGTACCCGCAGTACTGGCCCGGCTACTACGCCGTGTTCTTCGACGACGCGATCAATGGAATTCATTGGGAACTGGCGTGGGTGCCGAAAGTTCCTACCCCCCGGCAGGTTTGGTCGTTCTATCGCGCAGTTCGTGCCTTCGCCAGGAGCCGGTCAAATCTGGCGAACACGGTGCCTGGCGTTATCTGGCAGGCGAGGCGAACGCTGCCGCCCAGATAATCGGCATCACCCGAGGAAGCCGAAATCCGAGTGGTCGATCGTCGGCCCCAGGCCCAGGCCCAGGCCCGGGCCCGGGTTCGGGGCGGCGCTTGGCGGTCGCGCGGCAGCGGTCTGCCTGGCGTGGTGTCGACCGTCGGCCGTCATCGTTTGATGACGGCTCCGAGAAGGACACTGACGAACTCCGCTTCACCCTCGTTTAGCTCAATGTGCGGCTTGAGGTACGGATTCGCTTCAGCTTTGGCGTCCCTGCGCGTCGGCGGCGAGAGCCTGGTTGATCTCGGACTGACGGAGCAGGAAAGCCCGTTCGTCCAGCTTCTTGCGCCGCATCCAGGTGGTCACTTCGGCGTTGCACTTGCTGGTATTGCACGAGCGGCAGCTGGGTACCACGTTGGCGAGCACATATCGCCCTCCGCGCGAGATGGGCAACACGCAATCCTTCTGAAGAGGCGTCCCGACGGCTCCGCAGTACGCGCAGCCGCCCCAGGCCACCTTCAGTGCGCTCCACTGCGAATCGTCGAGGTCGTGTTCTTTCTGAGCGATGCGACGCCTGCGGCGGCGCGCATATCTCACCGCGCGGGTTGGGCTTCGCGACGGCACGGGCCGAGGTTACCGCTGTTCTGAGGCGGTCACGCGTGGTCACGGTCGGCGTGTCTCGGGCCGGATTACTTGCTGCTTCGTGGCCGCATTGACCCAATGCACCCCGCTGATGAGGCAGAATCGCGCGGGTGACGACGCCGCCGCCGCAACGACCCGGACAGCCTGGTCGGCAGGGTAGGGGCAACCCGCCACCCGACCCGGCGACGCGACGGCTCCCGCGTCCTGAAAGGCGGCCGGAACCGCCGACCGAACAGATCCGTGCGCGTTACCGGCCTCCCGATGCGGCGCCGACCGAGAAGTGGCGACCGCCGCAGCCCCCCGCCGGTCGCCCACCGCCTCGGCCACCCGCCGGAGCCCCACCGCCGCCACCACCGCCGGTCGGGGGCCCACCGCCACCACCTCCGCCTCCCGCGGCACCACCCCAGCCCCAGCCGCCCGCAGTCAAGAAAGAGCGCGGTGGGGGGTTCCTCAACAGGCAGACGATCATCCTGATCGCGGTCATCGTCGTCGCGCTGTTGGCCGGCGGTCTGGCCGGCGCCGAGCTCTACGCGAGGAATCGCGCGGACAGCGTGCTGGTGGGGATTGCCGAATGCGTTGTCCAGGACGGTGTTTCCATCTCGTACGGTGTGAACCCACCATTTCTGTGGCAGCACATGACGGGCCACTACACCAATATCTCGGTCTCCACCGCGGGGGACAACGTCCAGGAGGCCAAGGGAATGACGGCCGACGTCACCCTCAAGGACATCCGGTTGCAGGAGTCGGGGGACTCCAAGGGCACCATCGGATCATTGAACGCGACACTCGACTGGAAGTCCGCCGGTATCAAGGACACCCTGGCGGCCAACCTTCCGGGTGTGGGGAATCTGATCACCGGCGTCAGCACGGACTCCGCGTCCGGCACCATCATCGTCGACGCCGGCGACAACAGTGTCACGGCCAAGCCCGTTGTCACCGACGGCGACCTCAATCTGCAGGTTCTCGACGTCACCGGCCCGCTGCCGAAGGACGGAGTGCAGACGGCGCTGAACGACCTCACCAAGAAGCTGAACGACAATTATCCGCTCGGCATTCACGCCGACAGTGTCGAAGTGACCGAAACCGGAGTCGTCGGGAAGTTCTCCAGCCAGGACGCGTCGATCCCGAAGGAGGACGCGAACCCCTGTTTCGCGCGGCTGTAGGAGCAAAAGCTTTTCGCGCTGTAGACCGAGGATTCGTTCGCAAATTCATCGATTCGGGAAGGCGCTTCCGGCCACCACATGAATATGGAGCGGCAGCACGATCCGCTCCTCGTGATCTTCGAGGCGGACGGTGTAAACGTGCATCCCGCCGTTGGGCTCGATCGGCAACGCAATGGGCGGCGTGACCATGAACGCTATCCGGCTCGGCACAGTGAAGTACGAGGATCGCGCGGGAGTCCACTGCTGCCCCGTCGGGCCGGCCGCATCGATGTGAAGACCGAACTGCTTGCCCCGGTCCTGCCGACTGACCTCGCAGAAGATGACGCACCGGGTCCCGAAGCCCGTCGATCCGTCCGCGACGGTGGTGGAGGTCCAGCACCCGCCGGTGACGTTGAGCATGTCGTCGACGACTTCTGCGTGGTTGGCGAAGAAGGCCCCTGTTAGCCGCATCCCACGAAAGCTATCGCATCCGCGTTGCTGACGACCGACTAACCGAGCACTACGGCGATTTCCTCGCCGAGTTGGTAACCCTCCGTCAGCGGCAGCGAATCACCGCTCCAGAACTTGCCGGGGTCGAACCAGCTGGTGTGCTTCTCGGTGGTCAGCAGTCCCATCTCCTCGTAGGTGATGGCGACCGTCTCGGCGCAGTAGGCCGTTTCCAAGCTATTGCGCTGATCGGCTCTCCGGCGTTGAGCCGACTCGCGAACCCGCTTGTCCAGGAATGGGATTCCTCTGGTCCAGTCACTGGCCGTCGGAACCCGGCCGCGAAACCACCGTCCGGTCAGCCGTGCGGTGCTCGGGAACGGCGTGCCGTCCATCCGCGCGATGACGCGCAGCACCTGGTCTTCCTGCTCTCGACTCGCATACGGGGTGAGTTGACGCAGCCAGCAGCGCTGCCCGTAGTTGTTCATCCAGCGCTCGACGGCGGCGCGCGCGTCATTGAGCTGGACACCGCGATGGTTGGTACCCGTCCACATGTCGGGCAGCTTGTCGCCGAGTTCGGCATGCCACATCAGCGGCGGCAGGTCGTCGACCGCGACGGTCATGCCGACATGGTTGACCGGGGCATTGGTCATGGCCTGGATCGCACGATCCGGCCGGGAGCCGCCGCGGAACAGCCAGATATCCCCGGTCCGGGTCTCGTTGAGGGCGCGCTCGAGGGTGACCGTGTTCGCATCCACCTGCGCAGCTTAGGCACACTGACGGTCATGCACAGCATCTGGAAGTGGGTTGGACTGGCCGGCGTCGCCGGTGTCGTCGCTGGTGGTGCGCTGGTCGCGCGCGATCAGCGGCGCCGCAATTCGTATACCCCCGATGACATCCGCGCCCGTCTCCACCAGCGACTGGCCGAGTCCGACGGGTCGAAGGGCTAGCGGAACGGGAAGGGGCTTCTCGCCGAACAAGCGACGAAGGTCATGTCGTATTCGGGGTAGCGTCGTCTGTATGTCGTGGGCAGGGACGAGGTGCTATTTCGGGCGCAGTTTGGCCTCTTCGGCTTGCGGGCGGTACACGACCGCGTATTCCGGGAGCAGCCCGACGGGTCGCCGGAGGCGGTGCAGCAGGTGACATTTGACCTCGTGCGCTCGCTGGTGGACGACGGCCTGGCCGTCATCGGCGACCGGACACAGCAGGGTTTCGTGGCGTGGACCGTCCCCGTCGGCGACGGGCTTGAGCCGCATCCGCGCCGAGTATGCGGCGCACATCGCGGACCAAGGAAGTTGGGGCTTTCGATCCGCCCTGGCTCAAGCTGACGGAAGCGGGTCGGCAAGCCGCGCAGGCGGTTCCGGTCGACGACGGTGGCGAGCCACCGGATAATTCTGTCCCACAATGGGATTGGCCGTTCGTAGCTGCGGCCCGGGAAGTGCTGATCTACGGCACCATCGATTGGATAGAGCTCGGGCAGATCCACTGGCGTGTGAAGGAAGTCAGCCCGGGTGAACCGGCCGCGGTGTTGCAGCAGCGGACTCTTGAGCTGATCGGCGACCTAATTCGCGGCGGGCTTGCCGAGGTGGGCTCGATCGGCAGCGGGGGGCGCGGGTTCGTGCCCTGGGAGGGCTCGCTGGAGGAGAAGCTGAGCCGTATCCGCGTCGGTGTACGTCGACGGGTACGACAACGCCGACGTATGGGACTGGTATCTGCGTGCTGGAATTGACCAGGAAGGGTGAGCTGTTCGCGCGAGCGATGGAAGCCCAGGCGCAGCCGCGGGGCTAGGCAACGTCGACCGCGTACAACCGGTGCTTGCCGCTGAAGCCCTTCAGCTCGACGTCGCGGCCGTCGTCGAAATCGATGTCGTCCTGGTCGCTGACAGCTTCGCGCACCGCTTCGCTGACCAGCGTCTGGCCACCGTCGGCCGCTGCGGCGACCCGCGCCGCCATCGCGACGTTCCTGCCGAACAGGTCGTCGCCGCGCCGCACCGACTTGCCCGTGTGGATGCCGATGCGTACCCGGATTCCGTTCGGCCGCTTGCGAAGTGCCCGTTGCACGTCGACACCGCACCGCAGCGCCTGTGCGGGTTCTGCGAAGGCGACCATGAACCCGTCACCCTGGCTCTTGACGACGTGACCTTGATGGCTCTTCACGTGCCGTCGGATCAGTTTGTCGTGGCTGCCGATCAGCCGGACAAAGGCCCGATCCCCGATGCGCTCGTTGAGCGCCGTGGACTCCTCGATGTCGGAGAACAGGATCGCCACGTTGCCGTCGGGGGCGAGCCGGGCCAGGTCGGGTCGTTCCACCTCGGCCCAGTTGGCGAGGTCCTCGATCGACGACCGAACCGCGGCGCCGAGCCCCTCTTTGCGGATGATGTTGGCCGTCTGCCACATCGTCTTGACCGCCTCGCGGCCACCGGACATCAAGGCGTTGCGGGGATCGAGGCGGCTGTGCAGCTCGTCGGCTTCTCGACGGGTCCGGTTGAGCTGGACCCCTAGAACGACAAGCGCGACGGCCTCTGCCACAGCAACGGCCGCCAGCACGTAAGCGGCGATCTCTATCCCGGTCACCATTCAAGTATTGGATGCTGGTCCCGTGAAGCTGCAGCCGCCCTACTACGAGAGCAGATTTATCCGCGCGAACGATACTGATCGCGCGCACGCGCTGTGGATGCGCTCGACTCTGCTGCTGCCCACGACCGGCGCGCCCGTCGCCGACGTGTGGGTAATGGTCTTCGACCCGGAAGGTGCGGGAAACCGCGCGCTCAAGCAGCCGTATCCGATCGATCAGTCTGACTACGAATACGACGCCTGGACTGCGCGGATCGGCGCGACAACCATCGATGACCGGTCGGCCAGCGGCTCGGTCACCGGCGCGGGCCGGTCGGCGCGCTGGGACCTGCGCATCACACCCGGCGACGAGCAGCCGGTCAAGCTGCTCACCGACCGCGGGTACAGGGCGAAGTTCCCGACGGCCAAGACGATGGTGCGCCATCCACTGGCCCGGTTCGACGGCAGCCTGGAACTCGACGACGTTCGGGTCCACGTCGACGGCTGGCCCGGGAGTGTCAACCACAACTGGGGTCGCCGCCACACACCCGCCTACGCGTTCGGCCAGGTGTGCGGGTTCGATGAGGCGCCCGAATCGAGCCTTGAAGTCGTGACCGCGCACGCCGCGGTCGGTCCCATCTCGCTGCCGGCCGCCACGCTGTTCGTATTGCGACATGACGGGCGGGAGGTGGCCGTGCGATCGGTCCTTGCGACCCGTCACACCCGCGGCGAGTACCGACCGTTCAGCTGGTCATTCGGCGCCCGCGTCGGCGGTGTGACCCTGGACGGAGAAATCACCGCGCAGCCGCGTGATGTCATCGGACTCACCTACACAGACACCGACGGGGAGTCGAAATACTGCTACAACTCGGCGCTCGCCACATGCCGAATCCGATTGTCCGGCAGCGGAATCACCAGTTGCGAGCTCAACGCCACCCGGCGGGCGATGTTCGAGATACTGACCGACACCCGCAACGAGTCGGTGCCGCTGCTCGCCTAACTGAACTGGCTGGTGATCGTCGCCATGTCGAAGTAGTCCCGCCAGGCCGCCGAGGCCGATGCGTTGACTGCCGAGTGACTCGAAGCCATCGCCGACATTGTTCGCTCTAGCGCCAACTCAGGGGAGTTTCGTGTGGCAGACACCGATGTTGCGGCGCGGCGACTGTTGACCATGATCGAGGCTCGGCGCGCAGATGGCGGTGCGAGCCGTCCCATTTCACTTCCGGGCTGGGCGTGGTCAGCGCGTAGCGCACTCATTAGCACCCGCGTAAACAGCCCTTGGCTTGGGCGTTGAGACATATGCTTAGCGCACTCAGCGAATTGACGGAAAGGCGCGGGTGACGCTGGGCGGCGACATGCACCGCCGTCGGTGTGCCTGCGCGCGGGGTTCGTGTCAAACGGTGGCCACGGCGGCCGATTAGCAGTCACGGTGGCGCCGATGTGGACAGCCGCTGCTGGCCGGCTCGTGGTGAACTACTTTCAAGATCTGGTGAGAGACTATCGGGCGATGGCGGAATCGCTTGGCTACGAGGGGCACATGGCGCGGGCGGAGGGGATGAAATGACCGGCGATCTGCTGACGGGGCGCGACAGCGAACTCGGAGCCATTCGTCGTGCGCTGAGCGGGAGCGGCAACTACTCCGGCGTCGTGATCTGTGGCGCCGCCGGTGTCGGCAAGACGCGACTCGCCCGTGAAGTGCTGGCCCGTGCCCAAGCCGCCGGTGAACGGACGAACTGGATCACCGGGACCGAATCCGCCCGGCCGCTACCCCTTGGAGCGTTCACCGGGTCGATCGTCGAAACGGCGTCGGAGTCGCTCCCGGATGTGGGCCGTCTGATCAATTCCTTTGTGGCACAACAGCGTCAGGGGAAAGTGTTGATCGGCGTTGACGACGCACACCTGCTGGACGGGTTGTCGGCACACGTGGTGCACCAGCTTGCACAATCGCGGGGACCGCGATTGGTGGTCACAGTACGCACTGGCGAAGCGGAACCCGACGCCGTGACGGCGTTGTGGAAGGACGGTCTGCTCGCCCGGCTGGATCTGGAACCTCTGTCCGAGGCGGGAACGCGCAGCCTCATTGAGTCAACCCTAGACGGGGCGGTGGACAAGCGCAGCGCACAGCGGTTCTGGAAGCTGACCGGCGGCAACGCTCTGTTCCTGCGCCAGTTGCTGAAGGACCAGGTCGACGCGGGACGGATGCGCCAGGTGGCCAAGGTCTGGATGTGGGACGAGCAGGTGGCGGTGTCCCAGAGCATCACTGACATGGTCGGGCGCCAGCTGGGCGAGCTCTCCGATGGTGTGGCACTGGTGGTGGACACGTTGTCGCAGTGCGAGCCGCTGGCTGTCGACGTGCTGTGCAAGCTGGCCGAGCGCTCCGACCTGGAAACCGCCGAACGAATGCGGCTCGTCACCGTCGAGCGCTCCGGCGGCGAGCGCATGGCCCGGTTGGCACACCCGCTGTTCGGCGAGCTTCGACGGGCCAGCGCCGGCGAGATGTATCTGTCGCGGATCCGCGGAAAGTTGGCGCAAGGTCTCAGTGCCGGGCAAGACGGCGACATGCAGTCCACGGTGCGCAGAGCGCTGCTGACCCTCGAGTCCGACCTTCAACCGGACCCGGAGCTGTTCGTGGACGCCGCGCGCTTCGCGATGACGCTGCTGGATCTCGATTTGGCGGATCGATTCGCCACCGCCGCGGTGACGGCCGGAGCGACTGAGGCGCCCGGCGTGCAAGCGATGAACATGGTGCTCCGCGGCCGCGGCGACGACGCCGAGAAGTTTCTGCGGGAGATCACCACCGACGGTCATGAGGACACTCATCGATGGTCGACCGTGCGGGCGGCCAACCTGATCTGGACGCTCGGCAAGCCCGACGAGGCGTCGGCCATCCTCGCCGAACTTGCCGCAGGGCCTGAGTCGCCGACCGAACGAGCCTCACGCGATGCCGTGCAAGCGTGCGTCGACGCGGTGTATGGGCGCTGCGAGTCGGCTACCGAAAAGGCCACCGCGGCATTGGATTCGCAGGAGCTTGATGACTTTCACGCGATGATGGCGTCATTTGCCTTGATGATGTCGCTCGGTGCGCTCGGTCGGGCCGATGAGCTCACGTCGGTCGCCGATCGGGCGCTGGAACGTGCCTCGACGTCATTCCAGACAGCGCACTTGCGGTTCTGGTTCGGTGGCGTGTACGCCCGCGCATGCCGGTTGACGGGCCGCATCGACGAGTGCGTGAACATGGCCAAGCAGATGGCCGACTCGGTGAACGACGTTCCCGGCCTCGCCTATGCCAACCTGGTATTCCTTTTGGGCCAAGCCGATCTGGTTCGCGGCGAATTACCTGGGGCGGTCAAACTGCTGCATGAAGCACTCGCGGGAGTCGAGCACCACGGCATCACAACCGGCTTGCGGCCTGCCACCTGCTTCGCGTTGACCGAGGCGCACGCCAAACTCGGGCAATCGGCCGAGGCCCATGCGGCGCTTGAAGAAGCCCGGGAAAACGTGCCAACCGACTACGTGTACATGCACACCGCACTCGCTGTCGCGACCGGATGGGCGCTGGCAGCCGGCGGCTACTTGACCGACGCGGTGGCGACTGTTCGCGAAGCCGCCACCCAGGCCCGCGACCGCGGCCAGCCGACACATGAGCTGATCTGCCTGCAGGTGGCCGCGCAGTGGGACGACGCTTCGCTGGCAAGCCGGGCCCGAGAGCTCGCCGACGAGCTGTCCCTGCCCCTGGCGGATGCCGTTGCCCGCCATAGCGAATCGCTGGCGGCCAAAGACGGCGAAGGGCTGCTCGCGGCATCGGCCGACTATCGGGCGCTCGGCGACCGGGCGACGGCAGCTGATGCGGCCGCGCAGGCGGCCGTGGCGTTCTCCCAGAGCCAGCAGCGCAGGCGCCGGCTCTACGCAGCGGCGATCGCGCAGGGACTTTCCGAGGAGTGCGGGGGTCTGAGCACCCCGGCGCTGCGGAGTCCGACCGGTCATCCGTTGACGGAACGGCAACGCGAAATCGTCGAAATGGCCGTCGCCGGCCTGACCAACAAAGAGATCGCCAAGCGACTCGTGATGTCGGTGCGCAGTGTGGAGGGGCACCTGTATCGCGCCTGCCAGCGGGTGGGAGCCAACTCGCGCGAGGAACTGGCGGCCATCATCAAGGCCGGCCCCGCCGCACCCGAATGAGCGCGGGTCACCTTTCCTCGCGAGCAGACGCAAAAGTCCCGAAAACCTCGGCGTGTCGCGTACATTTGCGTCTGCTCGCGAGAGAAAGTCACCGGCGCTAGAAGCCTTCGGTCAGTACCCGATCCAGCGCGTCGACGTAGAAGTCGGCCGCCTCGATGTCAATGCAGAGCGGCGGCTTGGTCTTCAGGATGTTCATGTGATCGCCGGTGGGCTGGATCACCACACCGAGTTCGAGCATGCGGTCGCAGATCGCTGCGGTCTCCTCGACAGCGGGCTCGAGGCTGTCCATGTCGCGAATCATCTCGACACCCAGGTACAGCCCGACGCCGTGCACGGTGCCGACAATCGGGTGCTTGTCCTGTAGCGCTTGCAATCTCGCCTTGAGATGACCGCCAACCCGTGCCGCGTTCTGCTGCAGTCCTTCATCGCGCAGCACATCGAGCACAGTGATTCCGATCGCGCAGGACAGCGGGCTTCCGCCGGTGGACGAGAAGAAGTAGCCCTGGCTGGAAAACCGGTCGGCGATCTCCCGGCTGGTGATCACCGCGCCAAGCGGATAACCGTTACCGGTGGACTTCGCGACCGACACGATGTCGGGGACGACGTTCTGCTGCTCAAATCCCCAGAACCAGTTGCCGAGCCGGCCGTATGCGACCTGCACCTCGTCGGCCACCGCCAGGCCGCCGCCCGCGCGCACTGCCGCGTAGACCTGCTCCAGGTAGTGGTCGGGCAGCGCCATGCCGCCGGCATTGCCGTAAACCGGCTCCGCGATGAACGCGGCGGGCGCCCTGCCCTCGGCGATCAGACCGTCGATCTGGGCCACCGCCTCAGCCGCGTAGCGGACGGCGTCTGCGCCGCGGAACTTACCGCGGAAGCTGTTCGGTGATTCTACGGTGTGCACCCAATCAGGCCGGGTGGCAAGCGCATTCGGGTTGTCGGCTACCGACGTGGACACGGCGTCGGTGGCATACGTCCATCCGTGGTACGCCTCGCGCACCGCGACGACATCGCGACGACCGGTGGCCGCCATCGCCAGACGCAGCGCCAAATCGCTTGCCTCCGAACCAGAATTCACCAGGAACACAGTGTCCAGCGGATCGGGCAGCGTGGCTGCCAGTCGCTCGCTGAACTCGACCACCGCCTCGTAGTTGAAGCGCGAGTTCGTATTCAGCCTGCGCAGCTGACGGGCCGCGGTTTCGGCCACCCGCGGATGCGCGTGCCCCAGAACCGTGACGTTGTTGACCATGTCGAGGTAGGACCGGCCGGCCGTGGACATCAGGAAGTGCCGCCAGCCGCGTTCGATCTGAGGTGGCCTGGAGTAGTAGTGCTCCTGTACCTGCGCGAAGCTCTCGTCGCGCCGCGCCAGCAAGTTATCTGCCTGGTGCGCATCGGGCATGGCGGGCAGGCCGAGCAGCTGGCGCGGGTCGCGGGTCAGTGCCAGCCAGCCCTTCGACAGTTCCGTCGAGACCAGCTGCGGTGCGGGCGGAGCACCGACCGGCCGCACGCCGAGTTCGGCCCAACGGCCTCCCGCGGCGTCCGCGAGCGGGTCCCCGGCGCGCAGCCGGTTGCCGAGGGCCGGTATCGGCGTGACACCGGCAAGTGTCAGCTCGTGCTCGCGACCGCGGATCGTGACCGTGTCCTCGCGGCAGTCGACCACCTCGCCATCCCACGGCGCCACGACGCGAGCGCCCGCCGCCGGCCACAGGCTGATGCCCGTCGCCACCACACCCGGGCTGTCCTGGCTCAGCGGCGTGGCCCGACTCAGCCGTGGTTGGCCGAACCGGGTGACGACCAAAGCGGCGCCGTCATCGACTGCCTCCCTTGCGAGTTCGCTCTCGATGTCGGCTCGGAGCCAGCCGCCTGGCACAAACGCGGAGTCGAACGCATCGGACTGCGGAGACAGGTCCAGCGTCACCACCTTCGCCGGATCGAGTCGGTCGATGAGGAGAGTATCGACCGCGACAGCGCCCGGGTCATCAGCGAGGCCGAGGTCCGCCGTGATCAACGATGTCATCACGTCGATCGGCACCGAGGTGGCCTGCTCGAACATCCGCAGTTCACCCCCGGTCTGTTCGGTGACGTAAACGTTGTCGGGATCAAGGGTCGCCTGTTGTGCTCCGCTGACGATCAGCACCGCGGTGCGAAGGACCAGCATCGGCCACAGCACCTCCGCCTCCGCGGTGGTCAACGGGCGGATGGCGTGGAAGGCCCGCACTCCCGGAAGGATGGAGGTCGGATCGGTGCCCGCATGCCCGAGCACCGACGACACCGTGATCGCCAACTCGGATACCGCCCAGCTGTGCGACAGGTCGCCGAAATCGATGACACCATCCGGGTGCACGGTTCCGTCCGCACCTCGCGAAACGACGACATTGGCGTCCGTCAGGTCCAGGTGGGTTGCCTGCCGGGGCAGGCTGTCGGCCAGCGGGTGTATCCGCGCCCACGCCCCCGCCGCAAATTCCTCCACCCGCGCCCGCTGCAGCGGATCGCCGACGTGCGAAAGCAGCTCTGCCACAACGTCCGCGCCGTACCGCAGATCCCACTGAAGCGCGCGGTCCAGGCCGGGATGGTCGAAACCGGCCAGCGCACGACTGACACGACCGGCCACTTCGCCCAGCCCCGCGACCGCGGCCGGCGGCAGGTAGCCGGAGTCATACAGAGTGCCGCCGGGCAGGAAACGCAGCAGCCGCACATAGGCGGTGTCCTCGAGCAAACCCGTTATCGCGGTGCACTTCTCACCCGACACGTTGGGTAGCGGCACAGCGATTCGCAGCGACGGCTCCGCTTCGGAGATGAGGTCGGCCGCGACGTCCTGCGCCTCCAACTCCGTCGCGTTGAAAGCGGGATTGGCGATCTTCAACACGCCGAGGATCTCGTCGTCCGCACCGTGGATCATGAAGTTGCGATCCTGGTTGCTGCCCAGCCACCGGGCGCGGGCCTGCAGGCCGTAATGCGTCGCGACGATCTCTTCGGCCTGCGCCTCGGTCACCTGAGGTGCGGGCAGCTCGGGCTCTTCGAGGAAGTTGAAGCCGACGGTGCGGCGCTGGTGGCTCATCGGTTGACGAATTGCACGACGACTTCGCTGAATGCGTCGTTGTCGTCACCGGCGGCGGTGTGACCGGCGTCGGACAGTTCGACGAATTCTGCGCTTGGCACCTTGTCCAGGAAGTCCTTCACGCCCTCCTCACTGACCACATCGGAGAGCCGGCCGCGGATCAGCAGTATCGGAATCGTCAGGTTGATCGCGGCCCGCTCGAGCTTCTCCACCCGGACGAAGGGGTCGTCCAGCGGCGCGGTCAGGAACGCAGGATCCCAGTGCCAGTGCCAGCGCCCGTCGCGGTGACGAAGGTTCTTCTTCAGGCCCTCCGTACTACGCGGCTTGCTCCGGTGCGGAAGGTACGCGGCGACGGCGTCGGCGGCCTCCTCCAGTGACTCGAAGCCGTTCAGGCCGCTGGCCATGAATTCGCGGATCCGCGCGCTGCCGTCTTTCTCGTACCGCGGCACCACATCCACGAGCACCAGCTTCGTCACCTTCTCCGGGCCCGCTTGGTAGGCGACGGGCATCGCGGTCATCCCGCCCATGCTCGCCCCGATCAAGATCGTCGGCCGTCCGATCTGTTCCAGCACCAGCAGCGTGTCCGCGCACAGTGCGTCCACCGTGTAGTTCGCGTTGGGGGCGCGGTCGCTGTCGCCGTGCCCGCGGGAGTCCAGTGCGACCACATGCAAACCCTCGTCGGCCAGGATCTGGCAGGTGTTCTTCCAGGAGTGCCGGTTCTGTCCGCCACCGTGCAGGAAGAGTATGGAAGGCCGCGCTGGGTCCGATGTCGCCGCCGTGGCGGCTCCGGTGCCGATGTCGCCGCCGTGGCGGCTCCGCGGTTCCACTCATCGGCGATGAGGGTGAGGCCGTCGACACCCCGGAACTTCACCGTTTGCAGTTCGCTCTGCCCAGTGCCCACGGACGTCCTCTCGGCCAACCCCCGAGCTCACGTTAACCCAGCGGAAAATCGCCCTTCTACGGATGGTGTCCAAACGGCGCGGCACCCTGTCCCTACAATTTGCGATCGTGCAGCCCGATTCGCCGAACACCGACGACCGTCACGGCATCATCGACGCTGCATACGACTGTCTGTACGAGCCGCACAGTGGCCCGATCCCGGTGGCCGCGATCCTGGAACGCGCCAGCCTGTCCACCCGGGCGTTCTACCGGCACTTTGCGTCGAAGGACGAGCTTTTTCTCGCGATGCTGCGGCAGGAGGGCGATGCGCTGGCCGATCGTCTTGACCGCATCGCCGATGAGTTGCCGGGCAATCCGGTCAAACAGCTCACGACCTGGATCGAGCAGATTTTCACTCTGGCTCACGATCCCCGGCTGCGCATGCATCTCACGGTGATCGACTCCGACGAAGTCCGCGCGGCAAAGGGGTACCGCGAGACCCGCGAGCGCCTGCACGCCGACCGGGATCGTTCGCTTGCCGAGATTCTGCGGGCTGGACGCGCCGCCGGTGCGTTTCCGCTCGCCGAACCCGAGGGTGACGCGGTAGCTATCAGCGCGATCGTCAGCCGTGAGCTGACGATATCGGCGCCCGGCAGTGCACAGGATCTGCAGCGCGCACGGGCCCGCGTGCTCGATTTCGCGCTACGCGCGTTGGGCGCCGACAGATCCCGCTAGTCACGTGAGTCATTAACGGGGCACATCATTGGCCAGATCCCTTGCGGCGCCGAATGTGCGGCAGTCGCGAAAATCTGACAACTTTTTCGCCGTACCTTCACGTTGGGTGTGGTGACGTTGGGTTGACCACCGACGAGCCGCCGAGGTTCGCTAGATGAGTTTCGGCGGGCGGCGGAGTCTGTATTGAGTGACACCGCATAGACGCATGGAAAGGAAAACCCGATGCCGGCCATCACGCCCTCGCTGTGGTTCAACAACAATCTCGAGGAAGCCGCGGAGTTCTACACCTCGATCTTCCCGAACTCATCCATCGAGGAGATCAGCCGCTACACCGAAGCCGGTCCCGGCACTCCCGGCGACGTCGTGTCCGGGGCGTTCGTGCTCGACGGGACGCGGTTCTACGGGATCAACGGCGGCCCGGGCCACCCGTTCTCCTGGGCGGTGTCGTTCATGGTCGGCTGCAAGGACCAAGCCGAGGTGGATTACTACTGGGATCGCCTCGTCGACGGCGGCGAGGAGTCTCAGTGCGGTTGGCTGAAGGATCGCTTCGGGCTGTTCTGGCAGATCGTGCCGGACCGACTGCTCGAACTGACCAGCGATCCGGATCCGGCCCGCGCAACGGCGGCCACCAAGGCCATGCTCGGGATGCGCAAGATCGTCATCGCCGAGCTGGAGGAGGCCGTCGCGAACACGTAAGCCTGACGGCGTGTCTGGGCCTCAGCTCGTCAGCCGGGCGATCCACTCGATGGTGGCGTCGCTGACCTGCTCGACCTCGGCGGCGTCGTTGCACATGGTGACCATCAGCGACGCCTCGGACATGATCGCGATCAAGATGCGCGACAACAGCTGACCCCGCTTCGACGAGTCCACGTCGAGCACTCCCATCCAGTGGTGGAAGAAGGTGAGCGTGTTCCTGCGGCGGAGTCGCTCGAAGCCGGCGGGGACGTCGCCCGAGGCGATCATCGTCGCCGTGCGCCGGTTGGCCCATATCGCGTCCAGATAGGCGCGCGCATGGATGCCGAACGCCTGCTGGCTGTCCAAATCCGCGGACTCGCGTGCAGCCTCGGCTATGCGCTGCTCAACGTCTGCCGACAGCCGGTCGTAGATCGCAAGGAACAGCTCCTTCTTGCCGCCGAAATGGTGGTAGATGCTGCCGATACTGGCACCCGAGTGGTCGACGATGTCGGCCATCGTTGCCGCCGAGAACCCCCGCGTGCTGAACACTTCCGTCGCCGCGTCGAGAATGCGCTGCTGCGTGCCGTCGGTCCTGGCCCAACGCCGCGCGGGCGTCGTCATATGAACAAGTTAGCGCACTTCGGCCGCCATTTGGAATGCAATTCTAATAGTCGCCGGTGTCGCGGCCCAGGGTTTGCTGGGCGGATGTTCGGCGGATAGTAAGCGTTCGATCGCCGGGTAGTGGCGGTTGCTGCCTGAAGACGGCGGCGGCAGGCCTACATCGCAGTCGGCGGGCTCGGTCCGGAACTGTCCCGGCTGGTGCAGGGCAGAACCGCCGCCGGGTCCGGCGCCGTCCCCGCTGGCGGCCGCCGAATACGACCCGGCCTCCGGCACGTACGTTGGACCGGACGGGCATGTGTACACGCAAACCGACTTGGCCCGTGGTGCTACAGAGGAGCAAACATGGCAGACGATGCTGCTGCCCCCGGAGGGGAACTGAGCAAGGGGACGCAGGAGGACGACGCCGACGCCGAAACCGCGGACGAAACCGACGCGGCTGACGAACCCGACGGCGACGAGGACGGTGCCGACGACGAACAGGCGCCTGCCAAGCCGCGGATGTCGCATGTTCGGCTCGCCACGATCCTCGGGCTGGTGGCCGTGGTGGCGCTGACGGGACTGTGCGGCTGGCTCGGCTTCCGCGCGTACGAGTCGCGCAAGGCGGCAGACGAGCGCAACCTCTTCCTTCAAGTGGGTCGGCAGGGGGCGCTGAACCTCACCACGATCGATTTCGAGCACGCCGATGAGGACGTGCAGCGCATCCTGGACTCCGCGACGGGCACGTTCTACGACGACTTCCAGGCGCGGGCGCGGCCCTTCGTCGAGGTCGTCAAGCAGGCGAAGTCGAAATCCGTCGGCACCGTCGGCGAGGCCGGCATCAGGTCGATATCCGACGACGGGGCGGATGTACTCGTCGCCGTGACCGTCAAGACGTCCAATGCGGGTGCGGCCGAACAGGAGCCGCGCGCCTGGCGGATGAACATCACTGTGCAGAAGGTCGGCGACGAAGCGAAGGTAGCCAACGTGAGGTTCGTGTCATGACCGAGGGCAAGCACGAGAGCGAAGAGGCGGTGGAGGACACCGCCGCGAGAGTCGAAGCCGCCACCGCGACCGACGTAGACACCGAAACCGTCGGCAAGCACGCCACCGGCGACGAGACCGCCGCGGCCGAGGAGGTCGACGCCGAGCCCGGTGAGCGCGAGGCCACCAAGCCCCAGCGCCAGACCGACTGGTCGCGCGTGGTGGCTTTCGGGGTGCTGCCCGCACTCGCGTTCCTGCTGGCGCTGGGCGCGGCGTTCCTGAAGTTTCAGGATTCGGCGGTCCGCGACAGCGTCAAGGCCCGTGACGAGTCGGTGCGGGTGGCCAAGGACAGCACGATCGCGTTGTTGTCGTACAAACCCGACACCGTCGAGAAGCAACTGAATGACGCCAAGGGCAGGCTCACCGGTGACTTTCGCGACCAGTACACGTCGCTGATCAACGACGTCGTGATTCCCGGCGCCAAAGAGAAGCAGATCTCGGCGGTGGCCAACGTCCCTGAGGCGGCGTCGGTTTCGGCCAATCCCGGCCGCGCGGTGGTGCTGGTGTTCGTCAACCAGACCGTGATCGTCGGCGACGGGGTGCCCACCGACACCGCGTCCAGCGTGCGTATCACCTTGGACAAGGTCGGCGACGGTTGGCTGATCTCACAGTTCGACCCCGTGTGAGCCGCGACGATGAGCGAGCCGGACTGGATTGACGTCGCCACGCCCACCGTCCAGCTGCGCGCCCTGACTTGGGGGCCGCCGGACGGGCCAATCGCGTTGTGCCTGCACGGTTTTCCCGACACCGCCCACGGCTGGCGTAAGGTCGCGCCGCGGCTAGTGGACGCCGGGTGGCGGGTGGTGGCACCGTTCATGCGGGGCTATCGGCCGTCGTCGATTCCCGCCGATGGCAGTTATCACATCGGTGCGCTGATGGACGACGCGATGCAAGTGCTGGAGGCGGCCGAGCCGACGGGACGCGATGTGGTGATCGGCCATGACTGGGGTGCACAATCGGCGACAGGTTTGGCCGCGATGCCGGACAGTCCGTTTGTCAAGGCGGTGATCATGTCTTGGCCGCCGCTCGCGGCGTTCCAACCGGTGGGCCGGGCTCCCGAGCCGGTTCGGCTGGCCGCGCAGCTGCCGCGCCAGCTGCTGCGCAGCTGGTACATCGCGTACTTCCAACTACCTTGGTTACCAGAACGTTCCGGGTTTCGAGTGGTGTCGATGCTGTGGCGACAATGGTCACCGGGCTACGACGAGGCCGAGGACGTCCGGCTCGTTGAGGAAGCGATCGGGATGCCGGAGAACTGGGGTGCTGCGCTCGCGATGTACCGGGAGCTGGTGCGGAATACCAGTCCGCCCGCCGAGTACGCCGATTTGCATCGGTTGTGGCTGCACACGCCGCGGCTGCCCTCCCTCTATCTGCACGGCGACGACGACGGTTGCGTGGCACCGGATTACATCCCGTGGGTCGAGCGGATCCTCCCGCCGGGCAGTGACGCATTCGTCGTCGAGGGTGCCGGGCACTTCCTGCAACTCGAGCAGCCGGAAGTGGTGGCACAGCACATCGTCGACTTCATCGGGCGAGCCTGACGGGGCGGGCATGACGGTGCACCGGCTTGCAGCGGTCGATGCGCAGACGTACTGGATGTCGGCCAAGATTCCCAACGACCAGTTCCTGCTGTACGGATTCGCCGGAACGCCTGCGAATCTCGATCAGGCGATCGACGTCATTCGCGGCCGGGCCGACGAATGCGCGGAGCTGAGGCTGCGGGTTCGCGATGGCAACGTCCTGACGTATCCGGCGTGGGTGAGCGGCGACGTCAACGCCGATCAATTCGTGGTGCACGACCTCGCCGACCGGACGTGGGCGGGATGTCTGGACGCCGTTGCCGGGTTGGGCGAGAACCAACTCGACGCGCACGTGATGACATGGCGGTTGCACGTCTTCACGTCGGTCGAAGGAATACCGGGCGCCGGCACTGGCACGGTTGCGGTGCTACAGGCCACGCATGCGCTGGCCGACGGTGTCCGGTGCTCGGCTCTGGCGGCCCGGTTGTTCGGTCGTCGGGGGACGGTGCCGACGGCGAAGGCGCCGCCACCGCTTCGTGGCTTCACGCTACCGTGGCGCAGTATCCTGGCCGCACGGGCGCATCGCCGATTGGTCCGCGACACCGAGGCCGGAGCGATACCCCCGCAAGCGGACTCACGACCCGCGCTGCACAGCAACACCCGGCCGGCCGGAGCGCGAACCGTCCGCACACTGGTTCGACGCCGCGAACAGCTGGCCGGCCCCACCGTGACTGTCGCTGTGCTGGCCGCGGTAGGCACGGCCCTGGCCGCGCACCTGCGTGAGTTCGGCGACGTTACGTCAAACCTCGGCGCCGAGGTGCCGATGGCGAAAAGCGGTGTACGGCATGCCCACAACCACTTCGGCAATGTCGCCGTCGGTCTCTACCCGGAGCTGGAATTCGGGGAGCGGACGCAGCGGATCGCCGAGGATCTCGCACGCCGTCGCCGACGTGCCGCCCATCCAGCTATGACGGCGTCGAGCCGGGCGTTCGCGGCGATTCCTGCGCCGCTGCTGCGCTGGGGTGTGGCGCAATTCGACGCGGACGTGCGGTCTCCGATGGTCATCGGCAACACCGTGGTTTCCAGCGTCAATCGCGGCGCGGCGGACTTGAGTTTCGGTGGGACGCCGGTCGTGCTGACCGCCGGCTATCCGGGCTTGTCGCCGATGATGGGCCTGACGCATGGTGTGCACGGGATCGGTGACACAGTGGCGATCAGCGTGCATGCGGCCGAGTCGGCGGTCGGGGACGTCGACGCATATGTGGACCGTCTGGGCGCAGCGCTGCGGGCCTAGCCACGCGGCTAGAACACGTTCTAATCTCTACGCCATGGGATTTCTCAAGCACGACCTGCCCGTCGTCGACTTCGCGGAGTGGAGCAAAGGAACCCGCTCCGAGAAGATCCGCCCGATGGCCAGGCACTGGGCCGAGGTCGGTTTCGGCACCCCTGTCGTCATGCACCTGTTCTACGTCTTCAAGATCCTGCTCTACATCCTGGGCGGCTGGCTGCTCGCGCTGGCCACCGGGGGCATCGACGGCTTCACGAATGCGGGGCAGTGGTGGACGGAACCGATCGTGTTCCAGAAGGTCGTGCTCTACACCATGCTGTTCGAGGTGATCGGCCTCGGGTGCGGATTCGGGCCGCTCAACAACCGGTTCTTCCCGCCGCTGGGGTCGATCCTGTACTGGTTGCGGCCCAACACCATTCGGCTACCACCGTGGCCGAACCGGGTGCCGTTGACAAAGGGCGACGCCCGCGCGCCGATCGACGTCGGCCTGTACGCCGCCCTGCTGGTAGTGCTCGTTGTCGCGCTGTTCTCGGACGGCACCGGACCGATGCCCTCGCTCGGTACCACCGTCGGGGTGCTTCCGCTCTGGCAGGTCTGGGCGATCCTGGGCATCCTGGCGGTCGCGGGCCTGCGCGACAAGGTGATCTTCCTGGCGGCGCGGGGCGAGGTGTATGCGTCCTTCACCGTGGCGTTCCTGTTCGCCGGCTACGGCGTCGACATGATCATCGCCGCCAAGCTGGTGTGCGTGGCGATCTGGATGGGTGCGGCCACCTCGAAGCTGAACAAGCATTTCCCGTTCGTGATCTCGACGATGATGTCGAACAATCCGTTGATCCGAACGAAGTGGCTGAAGCGGAAGTTCTTCGAGAAGTTTCCCGACGATCTGCGTCCGGGCCGGGTGTCGCGATACCTCGCGCACTTCAGCACCGCGATCGAGATGCTGGTGCCGCTGGCGCTGTTGTTCTCGCACGGCGGCTGGCCGACGGCGATTGCGGCATTTGTCATGGTGTGCTTTCACTTCGGCATCCTGTCGGCGATCCCGATGGGGGTGCCGCTGGAGTGGAACGTGTTCATGATCTTCTCGGTGCTGGCGCTGTTCGTCGGCCATGCAGACGTCGGCCTCACCGACATGACCACCGCGCTTCCGGTGGTGCTCTTCGCCCTGCTGGTCACCATCGTGGTGCTGGGCAACCTGTTCCCGCGCAAGATCTCGTTCCTGCCCGGCATGCGGTACTACGCCGGCAACTGGGACACGTCGTGGTGGTGCATCAAGCCGTCGGCCAACGAGAAGATCGAACGCGGACTCGTGGCCATCGCCAGCATGCCGGCCTCTCAGCTCGAGAAGTTCTACGGCAGCCAGGAACAGGCGATGATCTTCCTCTACAAGGGATATGCGTTCCGCGGGTTCAACTCTCACGGCAAGGCCTTGCTGACCCTTGTGCACCATGCGTTGGCCGGACGCAACGAGGACGACTACGTCATCACCGAAGGCGAGCGGCTCTGCAGCACCGCCGTCGGCTGGAACTTCGGCGACGGCCACATGCACAACGAGCAACTGATCGCCGCGATGCAGGAGCGTTGCCACTTCGAACCCGGACGAGGTGCGCGTCATCCTGCTCGACGCGCAACCGTTCCACAAGCAGCGGCAGGAATACCGCTTGGTCGACGCTGCGACGGGGGAGTTCGAGCGAGGTTATGTGAACGTGTCCGACATGGTGACCGGGCAGCCGTGGACCGACGACATACCGGTGCATGTCGAGTGGTCGCAGCGACGAGGCCCGAAACTGCGGGCAGATCGCGATTCGGCCAATAACGCAATCTCTCAGCAGTTCGGCGGTCTCTAGCCCACGACGTCGCGGACCTTGACGGTCTCGAGCCCCTTCAACAGCAGGTTCCGCGTCGTGTCGAGGTGTTGCGCCAATGCGCTTCCGCGGCGGCGCCGTCGCCCGACCGCATGAACTCCATCAGCCGTCGGTACGACCGCATCACCTTCTCGTAGTCGGCCTTCGACACCGGGCGGCGTTCCTTGAACACGAATGCGGTGTGCCGCACGGTGATTTCGTGCAGCATGCCCGCGATGATGCCGAGCGTCGCGTTGCCGGACAGCTCGACCAGGCGGCGGTGGAAGTCGCCGGTGGTTTCGGCCAGCCGTCCCGACTGCCAACCCGCGGGGATGTCCTCGTCCAACCTGCGATCGAGTTCGTCGAAGGCTTCCGTGGTGCCTGCTTCGGTGAGCAACCGCACCGCCATCGGCTCGATGCCCGACCGCGCGGTCATCACGTCGGAGATTGTCGCCCCGGACAGCTCGAGAAGAAGCCCCGCCGGCCGGGCGACGATTTCGGGGCCGGGCACCCGCACCCGCGCGCCGGTACGCGAGCCGCGGCGCACCTCGACCAGCCGCTCGGACTCCAGCACCCGGACCGCCTCGCGCAGCGTCGGCCTGCTGACGCCGAAGTGGGCCATCAGCTCGGCCTCGTTGGGCAGGAAGTCGCCCTCCTTGAGCTGGCCGTCGACCACCATGCGGCGCAGCGTGCCCGCGACAAGCTCGGCGGTCTTCGGCGACCGGATCGGTGCACCGCCGACCGACGCGACGGCGTCGGGCCCGATCATCGGCGCCAAGGGTGTGCTTCGAGCCACTACCTCTCCCATGAGGTCGGCCCGGCCGGTGCGGCCAGGTATACAACTCAGTAAACCATGTCGCGGCGCAACGAAGGCTGTCCCGCGAGATCGACGTTGGCGTGGCGGCGACTCGAACTTATGCTCGCTAACGTCGATCTCGCGCGCATGGTGTGATCTACCAGCGCCGCGACGCAAGGGATGAAACCATACGCCGTGTGGCGTGCACGGCCTGCGGCACCGAACTGTCGCCGACCGCCAAATTCTGCAGCGAATGCGGAGCGGCGGTGTCCTCGGCGGCGAAGCCTGCTGAGTACAAGCAGGTGACGGTGTTGTTCGCCGATGTCGTCCATTCGATGGACATCGCGGCGGCGGTGGGTCCCGAGCGGCTGCGCGAGATCATGGCCGAACTCTTCGACCGCTCAGTTGTGGTGGTGACGCGTTACGAAGGAACGGTCGACAAGTTCACCGGTGATGGCGTTATGGCGGTATTCGGAGCCCCGATTGCGTTGGAGGACCACGCTCTTCGGGCGTGTTTGGCGGCGATGGAGATCCAGACAGAAACCGCCCAGCTGGCCGCCGAGGTCAGTAGCCGTGACGGCATCGACCTGCAGCTGCGGATCGGGGTGAACTCGGGTCAGGTGATCGCAGGCGAAATCGGCTCTACGGCGGGCGGTTACACCGCGATCGGCGAACAGGTCGGCATGGCGCAGCGGATGGAGTCCGTAGCGCCGCCGGGTGGGGTAATGCTGAGCGAGTCGACAGCCCGATTGGTTGGCAATGCTGTTGTGCTCGGCGAGCCCGAGCGGGTGCACATCAAGGGCAGCGACAACCCGGTGCCCGCCCGTCGCCTCCTGGCCATCGGCGAGCATCAGCCGCGACGCAGTGAAGCTCCTCTGGTCGGACGCACGTGGGAGCTCAATACCGCTACCGCGATTCTCGATGAAGCGATAGACGGTGCCGGATGTGTTGTGACGATCGTGGGTCCGCCGGGCATCGGCAAGAGCCGACTCGTGCGTGAAACCGCCGCGAGCGCGGCCGCCCGCGGTGTGCCAGTGTTTACCACTTACTGTGGATCCCACACCACCGACATCCCGTTCCACGTGGTCGCACGGTTGATGCGGGCCACCACCGGCATCGACGGCCTCGACGATGAACAAGCCCGAGCACGCATTCGAGCCAGACTCCCCGCGGCCGACCCAGAGGATCTGTTGCTCGTCGACGACCTGCTAGGCATCGGCGACCCTGCGGTCGCCATGTCCGACATCGGACCCGATGCCCGACGCAGGCGCTTGACGGCACTCGTCAATGGCGCCGCCCTCGCTGGGCGGGAACCGAGGGTCGTCATCATCGAGGACGCGCATTGGATCGACGCGGCGAGTGAATCGATGCTGGCCGACTTCATGACGGTTATCCCGCAGACCCCGTCGCTGATGGTGATCACCTATCGACCGGAGTACCGCGGTGTGTTGAGCCGCGTACTAGGCGCGCAGACCATCGCGCTGCGTCCGTTGAATGATCAGCACACATCTGCATTGACCACCGAGCTGGTGGGCGCGGATCCTTCACTCGCCGCTCTTATGGATCGGGTGGTCGCCCGAGCCGCAGGAAACCCCTTCTTTGCCGAGGAGATGGTGCGCGATCTTGCCGAACGTGGAGTGCTGGATGGCGAACCGGGCGCGTACAAATTGCGGGCAGCGGTCGAGGACGTCGAAGTTCCGGCCAACCTTCAGTCAACGATCGGTGCTCGCATCGATCGCCTGCCCGCACAAGCAAAGACCGCGCTGAATGCGGCGTCGGTCATCGGCTTGCGGTTCGACGCTGACCTTCTGAGCGACTTAGTTCCCGATGCGGACATCGTGCCTCTGATCGCGGCGGAAATCCTGGACCAGGTGAGTTTCTCTACGCCCGCCGAGTACGCGTTCAGACATCCGCTGTTCCGCACCGTCGCCTACGAATCACAACTGAAAGCGGATCGCGCTCAACTGCATCGCCGACTCGCGGCCGCTATCGAGGCGCGGGCCGCCGCCGACGAGAATGCGGCGCTGATCGCCCAGCACCTCGAGGCCGCAGGCGATCTGCACGCCGCATTCGACCTGGCACATGCGGGCTGCGACGTGGTACACGTTCCGCAACTTCGCTGCCGCGCACTCGAGCTGGCTCCGAGCCCGCGGGATCGCCGACCGCTTGCCCGACGGCGATCCCGACCGCCTGGCGATGCGGATAGCGCCACGTACCCTCCTCTGCGCCCATGAATATCGCATCCGCAGCGGCCGCGCCGACATCGAGTTCGCGGAGCTCAGGGAGCTGTGCGCGGTCGCGGGAGACAAACGCTCCCTGGCAATCGGTCTGGCAGGACTGTCGCTGGCCACCCAACTCGATACCGGCCCGCGCGACTCATGGCCTCTTGCAACCGAACTCGCCCAACTCCTCGAGTCAATTGGCGATCCCAGTTTGACCGTGTCGCTTGCGGTCGCACCGCTGACCGCCACCCTGCAAGGAGGCAAAATAGCGGCCACCCTCCAACTCGCAGAGCGCGTCATCGAGCTGACCGAGAGTGAGCCAACGCAGGGGGAGCTGATGACGATCTCGCCGCTTGCTTCCGCACTGTCTCTACGCGGTACGGGCCGGTGGGCCTTGGGGTTGCCGGGTTGGCGAGAAGATTTCGATCGGGCCTTGGAGGTGATCGCCGCTATCTCGCCAACATTCCGCTCTGGCACGTTCTGGCACGTGTACCTCTATTCCATCCCCAATGGAGTTTTGCTAGCCGGACAAACAGCCGTTGACAGCGCAACCGAAATGCACCTTGCCGCTGAGCAGTTCGGTGAGAAAATCACGGTCGACCTGGCCAGGGCGGCCCGGGGTATCACCCTCGTCTACCGGGAAGGTGCAGAGCGCGACACTGGATACAGACTGCTTGAGGACCTGCATGAAGCCGCCCAGCGGCAGCGCCCGATGATTCCACAGAACTTACCCTTCATCGACATCCATGTAGCACGAGAAAGAGCCCGCCTCAACGATGTTGACGGCGCGATCGAGTTATCGCGGGTCGCCTTCGATGACTATCAGCGTCAGGGTCAGTTCATGTGGCTGGCGGCGGTAACGGCGACTTTGGTGGATTCGCTGCTGCAACGTGGTTGCGAGGCAGATCTGAGGGAAGCAAGAAACGCAATTGCAATACTCGCGGCTGTGCCGACTGAGCCCGGCGTTGTTCTGAACGAGATCTGGCTGCTGCGTCTCCGAGCCTCGCTGGCCCGAGCAGAAGGCGACGACGTGACGTATCGCGACTATCGCGACCGCTACCGCGAGATGGCCCGCGAGCTGGCCTTTGAAGGGCACATGAAATGGGCCGCGGAGATGGTGTGATCTACCAACCAGTAGGTTGACCTAGTAAACCTTGTTGGTTACGTTCGAGGATGGACCTCTGTGGGACAACCCACCAAACCTTCGAAGGAGAAGTGTCATGGCTGAAGCCGTAATCGTCGAGGCGGTGCGATCACCGGTCGGCAAGCGCAACGGCGGCCTATCGGGAGTGCACCCCGCCGAACTGTCCGCCCAGGTCCTCAACGGCCTTGCCGAGCGCACCGGCATCGACCCCGGCATCGTCGACGACGTGATCTGGGGCTGCGTCATGCAGGCCGGCGAGCAGGCCCTTGACATCGGCCGCACCGCGCTGCTGACGGCGGGCTGGCCCGAGAGTGTGGCCGGTGTGACCATCGACCGTCAGTGCGGTTCGAGCCAGCAGTCGATCCACTTCGCGGCCGCAGGTGTGGTGGCCGGGCACTACGACGCGGTCGTCGCCGGCGGTGTCGAGTCGATGTCACGCACGCCGATGGGCGCGTCGCTGGCAGGCGGGGGCAACCCGTACCCGCAGGGCTTCAAGGATCGCTACAAGAAGACGCCGAACCAGGGGATCGGCGCCGAGATGATCGCCGAGCAGTGGGGCTTCGACCGCACGGCGGTCGACGAGTTCTCGCTCAGTTCGCACGAAAAGGCCGCCGCAGCACAGGATTCCGGTGCGTTCGACGACCAGATCGTGGGGATCAAAGACCAGGACGGCAATCCGGTGCTCAAGGACGAGGGCATCCGCCGCGGCACCACCATCGAGAAGATGGCCACGCTCAAGCCGGCGTTCAAGGAAGACGGCGTGATCCACGCGGGCAACTCGTCGCAGATCTCCGACGGCTCGGCCGCGCTGCTGTTCATGTCGGCGGAGAAGGCGAAGTCGTTGGGGCTCAAGCCTCTCGCCAGGGTGCACACCGCGACGCTCGCGGGTGCCGACCCGGTGATCATGCTGACCGCACCGATTCCCGCCACGCAGAAGGCGTTGAAGAAGTCGGGCCTCAAGCTCGAGGACATCGGCGTGTTCGAGGTCAACGAGGCCTTCGCCCCGGTTCCGCTGGCGTGGCTGAAGGACATCGGCGCCGACGAGAAGAAGCTCAACCCGAACGGCGGCGCGATCGCGCTCGGCCATCCGCTCGGCGGATCCGGCGCCCGCATCATGACCACCATGCTGTATCACATGCGGGACAAGGGAATTCAGTACGGATTGCAGACGATGTGTGAGGGCGGCGGCCAGGCCAACGCCACCATCATCGAGCTGCTGTGACCGAGACGTGACCGCCCCCGCCGCTCTTACCGAGCGGCGGGGCAACGTCCTCGTCATCACGCTGAACCGGCCCGAGGCCCGCAACGCCGTCAACAGCGCCCTCAGCACCGCGGTCGGTGACGCGCTCCAGGAAGCGCAGGAGGATCCCGAGGTGCGCGCTGTGGTCATCACCGGCGCCGGTGAATCCTTCTGCGCCGGAGCCGATCTCAAGGCGATCTCGCGACGCGAGAACCTCTTCCACCCCGACCACAGCGAGTGGGGTTTCGCGGGCTATGTCCACCACTACGTCGACAAGCCGACCATCGCGGCGGTCAACGGCACCGCGCTGGGCGGCGGCTCTGAACTGGCGCTCGCCAGTGACCTGGTGGTGGCGGAGGAACGGGCCAAGTTCGGGCTGCCCGAGGTCAAGCGCGGACTCATCGCGGCGGCCGGTGGCGTCTTCCGCATCGTCGACCACTTGCCGCGCAAGGTCGCGATGGAGCTGATCCTCACCGGCGAGCCGATGAGTTCGGCCGACGCGCTCAAGTGGGGCCTGATCAATCAGGTGGTGCCGGACGGGACCGCGGTGGACGCCGCACTTGCGCTGGCCGAACGGATCACCGTCAACGCGCCGCTGGCGGTGTGGGCGAGCAAGCGGGTCGCGATGGGCGTCGACGACGGCGTCATCACCGGTGACGAGGCCGGCTGGACCAGGACCATGCGCGAAATCGCGACGCTGATTCGTTCCGAGGACGCCAAGGAGGGACCGCTGGCGTTCGCCGAGAAGCGTCAGCCCGTCTGGAAGGCGCGCTAGCCGGCAGGCGCCTCGGCGCCGGGCACCACCTCGGCGTTCGGCTGTTCCGCCGGAAGAGCCGTAGTCGCCGTAGTCGTCGTGGTCGTCGTGGTCGACGAGGTGCCACTGACCGTCGGGGCGAGCGGCTCGGGCGGAGACGCAGGATCGAGCACCGTGTCGATGATGTAGATGCGTGCGTTCTCGGCCTGGATCCCACCGCAGATCAACTTGGCGGTGTCGTTGACCTTGATGTCGCCGTTCTTGCCGTCGACCTTGATCTCGGCGCCCTCCTGGGTGGGACGCTGCCCGTGCACGTCCTCAGGGCCCAGCAGGCCCAGGAATACGTGGTAATAGTCCAGCCGGGTCAGCGCTGCCGGATCGGCCTTCAGGGCGTCCAGCTGTGCCGGCTCCAGTGCGGCGAACGCGTCGTTGGTCGGCGCGAACACCACGTAAGGCCCGTTGTCCAGCACCGAGGTGATGTTGACCTCGGGATTCAGCCCGCCGGATACCGCGGCGTTGAACGTGCTGATGTCCGGGATGCTCGCCAGCGCCTGGCTGACCGGCACGTCGTCCAGCGCCTTCCAGTTGGGCACCGCCTGCTTGAACGGGTCACAGTTACCCTGCGGATCGGGGATCTCCACCACGGGCTTCGGCGCCGGCTCCGGCTCGGCGTATGCGGTGATCGCCAGCGGTACCGATGCCACGATCGCGGCGAGTGCCGCCGATGCGCCCATTGTCTTGCTGGTGCGAGTCTTCACTTTCGGCTCCTCAGCTCGTCTATGTCGCTAGGCATGTTAAGGGCACTCATCGACCGATGCCAAAGTCACCGCTTGGCAGAACTAACACGGCAGGGGTGCTGACCTGCGCTTTGCGGACATTCGCACACAACACGGCGGCGACCAGGCAGAGGCCCGCAGCGACGTAGAAGGCGAGGTCGTAGTTGCCCTGCAGATCGCGAAGCCTGCCCGCTCCCGCAGCGGCGATCGCGGCACCGATTTGATGCGATGCGAAGACCCAGCCGAAGACCACAGGGGTGCTCGGCATCTGGACGAGGAGCTGACGGTACAGCGGCTGGCCCGGCACGCGAAGATGAGCGCGCGCACCTTCAACCGTCGCTTTCGTGAAGAGACCGGCCAGTCGCCGGGAGCGTGGATACGAAGCCGACGCGTCGACCGGGCCCGCGAACTCCTCGAATCGCGCGACCTACCCATCGACGAGGTCGCCCGGCTGTCGGGGCTTGGTTCCGGCGGCAATCTGCGACACCACCTACGCCGCGGGATGGGGATGTCGCCGTCGAGCTATCGCAAGGTGTATCAGGGCGTTTAGCCACTGTCTGCCCTGTAAGCGTCAGCGAATCACCTGGATCGGCACGTTCGACCAGCCCGCCACGTTCGCCATCGCGACCCGCCGCAGTCCGGCGGTGTCCACCTTGTATTCGGGCATCAAATTGAGCATGACATCGAGCGCGATCCGGCCCTCCATACGTGCGAGGGCGGCGCCGAGGCAGCTGTGGACGCCATACCCGAAATTAAGATTGTGCCCGGACGGTGTCCGGTCGATATCGAATCGATCGGCATCGGCGAAGGCTCGCTCGTCGCGCGTCGCCGACCCGTTGATCAGCATGACGATGCTGCCGGCGGGAATGGTTGCTCCGTGCAATGTCACGTCACGCTTGCTGTATCGCAGTTGGTACTGCGAGGGCGCCTCATATCGGAGCAGTTCCTCGAACGCGCCGGGGATCTTGCTCCTGTCTTCGCGGAGCTTCCGCCATTGGTCGGGGTACGCAGCGAAGGTGACCGCGGCATTGCCAATGAGCTTCACAACCGTCTCGGCGCCCGCGCCTCCGAGCATCATTGCGAACGCGGCGATTTCGAGGTCGGTCAGTTTCGCGACACCGTCGCCACGAACGACGTCGACTTGGGTAAGCCTGCTGATCATGTCGTCTTGCGGGTTGGCGCGACGTTCGCACACCAGCTCGTAATAGAACCTGCTGATCGCCTCGGCGGCCTCGGCGCCTTCGGGCGGGAGATGGAAGTCCCCAGGGCTACGCTCCAACTGCTTGTCGCTCCACAGCCGGACCTGTTGGCGATCTTCAGGAGGTACGCCCAACATCGTGGAGATGATCTCGACCGGGAAGATCGCGCCGAAATCGGCGACCACATCGAACGCCGTGGCGTCGAGAGTGCCCGCGACATCGGTGATCTTCTGGCGAATCATCCCCTCAAGATCCGCGATCGCGCGTGGTGTGAACACCTTGTTGACCAGTTTGCGCATCACGGTGTGATCGGGCGGGTCCATCATGATGATCATCGGGGGCTGTGTCGGATCGGGTTCGGCCTTGTACATGTCGAGCGTGATGCCCCTGGCCGACGAGTAGGTCTCGAAGTCCTTCAGCGCGGGCTCGACGTCCTCGTAGCGTGACAGCGCCCAAAAGCCGTACTCCGCGTTGTGGTAGACCGGCGCTTCATCGCGAAGGCGACGGTACGTCTCGAAGGGTGCGTTGAAGAAATCGTCGGAAAACGGATCGAACTCCACCGCGCCGCGAGAAACGACCGGCTCAGTCATGCTCACAAACACCACTCCCTGTTCTCTAACCCGATGTGTGCGCGCGAGGATGAACCGTCCAGTCGCAGCCGGTCACCTCGACGGAGAGGTCCCATAGACGACGCGCCATGTCCGCGTCGCGGGCCTTCTTTCCTGGTTTTGTGATTTTGGGTGTGCCAACAAGTCTGAGGAAGCGCGGCGCGATATATGTTCCGCTCGGCTGGTCGGTTGTTACCGCCTGAATGGTGGTTCGGGCCGCGACGTGGGGCTCCTGTGCGAGAAACGGAAGCGCATTCAGCTCCACCCACCTGGCCCACAAACCGGTGCTGTCCCTCGTGATGTCGGTGTCCGCGCCTCCGGGATCGGCCACGTACGCGCGGACGCCGCGACGGGCCAACTCGTGCACGAAGAGCATGATTGCCAGCTTGGAGTCCGCGTATGCGGGGAACATCGAGCGCTTGCGGGCATGGCGGTTGAGGTCGTCGAGCCGGATGCGGCCAAACATAAAGCTCGCGCTGCCCACCGATACGACCCGGTTTTTGATCTTGTCGCCGAGCAGGCAGGTCAATGCGAAATGGCCCAGATAGTTGATGCCCATGTGTGGCTCGAAGCTGTCCGCGGTGCGAGGCAGCGTTTGGCTCATCACACCGGCGTTGTTCACCAGCACGTCGACGGATTCCACTGAGTCGGCGAACCTGCGCACGCTGGCCAGGTCGGCCAGATCCAGATGGCACACCTCGACGTCGCCAGCCATTTCCGCGGCGGCCTGCGTGGCCTTCGGGATGGTCCGGCAGGCAATCAGCACGCTGTGGCCGGCCGCGGCCAACGCCCCAGCGGTCGCCTTGCCGACGCCGCTGTTGCCCCCCGTGACGATGATGCGCATCGTGGTTGAGTGTGCGCCCCGTCGCCGCGACGGAGGTGAGTAATCAACTACTCAATTTCGCGAGCGACGCGCCTACCGGCAATCGGGTAGCACCGTGGCCACCACGCCCGCGAGCTGGTCGGCGGTCTGGTGGAACCCGCCTTCACAGCTCGCTTGCACCAGCGCACCGATCAGCCCGAACTCAAGAGTCTCGACGACTTCGGGCCGCGCCCCGGATCGCAGTGTCGCACATACCCGCCCGTGGTATTCCGCGTGAATGCGCTGGCGGATGGACCGCACGGATGCCATCTTCACCGACGAGTGCGCTCGAGCAGGCGGCGGAAAGACCGGGTTCGTCCGACAACAAAAATTCTGCCGAGTGGCTGGCCGGCGAACAGCACGTGAATACGATGTTGGCCATGGCTGAGCCGCTGATCATTCCCATCCGCGGACGCGCGCCGGAGCTGCACGCCGAGTCCTGGGTCGCGCCCAACGCGAGCGTGATCGGTCAGGTCAGCATCGCCGCCAGAGCGAGCGTCTGGTACGGCGCGACGCTTCGGGCCGAGGCAGAACCCATCGAGATCGGGTTCGGCAGCAATATCCAGGACGGCGTCACCATCCACGTCGACTCGGAGTTCCCGGTCAGCGTGGGCGCGGGCGTCAGCGTCGGCCACAACGCGGTGCTGCACGGCTGCGTGATCGAGGACGACGCACTCATCGGCATGGGGGCCGTCATCCTCAACGGAGCGCGCATCGGCAAGGGCTCGTTGATCGCGGCCTCAGCGCTGGTGCCGCAGGGCGTCGTGGTCCCGCCGCGGTCGCTGGTGACCGGCGTACCGGGAGCGGTGCGGCGCGAACTGAGCGATGCCGAAATCGCCAACAATCGCCACAACGCGCAGGTGTACCAGCGGCTGATCGATCTGCATCGCGCCTCGCTTGGCTAGAGGTCGCGATTTCCCTCAGTCCGGCGCGGGTAAGACCGTACGGTGAAACCAATGCGAATCCTGGTCACCGGGGCCACCGGCTACGTCGGATCCCGGCTCATCACCGAATTGCTGTCTCAGGGCCACGAAGTCGTCGCCACCTCGCGCAACGTCGATCGACTGGCCGAATTCGGCTGGAACGGTGACGTCACGGCCGTCGCACTGGACGCGCACGACCCGGTATCGGCGCGGACCGCACTCGTCGACTCGGGACCGATCGACGTCGTCTACTACCTGGTGCACGGCATCGGCCAGCCCGACTTCCGCGACGCCGACTACGCGGCCGCGGCCAACGTCGCCGCCGCCGCCAGGGCCGCGGGTGTGCGGCGAATCGTCTACCTCGGCGGATTCGTGCCCGACGGCGACGAGCTGTCCGAGCATCTGTCCAGCCGCGCGGAGGTCGCCGCCGCGCTGAGTATCGACGGCGGCCCCGAGGTGGTGTGGCTGGGCGCGGCGATGATCATCGGGGCGGGCTCGACGTCGTTCGAGATGCTGCGCTACGTCGGGGATCGCTTCGTGCTGATACCGCTGCCGGCGTGGATGAAGAATCCGATGGACCCGATCTCCATCCGCGACGTCCTCTACTACCTTGTGGCCGCGGCCGACGCCGACCGGGTGCCTGCCGGTGCCTACGACATCTTCGGCCCGGAATCGACCACGTACAGCGACCTGTTGGGCGCATATGGCCGCGCGACAGGCAAGTGGCGGGCTAGTGTGCCGATCCGTGGAGTGGATACCGGCATGGCGTCGATGCTGACCGCCGTCGCGTTGCCCGTCCCCGGTGGGCTTGCCGCCGATCTCGTTGAGTCGCTTGACCATCCGATGATGGCCTCCGACGGCCTGCGCGATCTGGTGCCCGATCCGCCGGGTGGCCTGGTTCTGATCGACGACGCCATCGTGCGGTCCCTGTCGGACGGTCGGCCGCGACCCGTCAACGAACTCGCCGACCCACACCATCTCGCCGACACAGATCCGGCGTGGGCGGGTGGCGACCTGCTACGCATCCAGCGACTGGCGAGATCGGTCACGCCGCCGATCGTCCGGCCCCTACTCGGACTCCTCGACGCAGTACCAGGACCCGTCGCCGCGGCGCTGCGGACCGGGCTCGACACCCTGATCAACCTCACACCGAAGGTGCGCCCGGCATGACACATCCCACCACGACCACCGAATACCCCGGCTTCCTCGGCGAAGTCAGAGAAAACATCACCAGGGTCGCCATTCCACACCACGAACCCCCCAGTGTCATCAGGCGCCGGCGGATCGTGGTCGCGTTCGTGTTGGTGATCGGCGGTGTGCTGCTTGGCTATTCGCTGGGGTTGCAGCCCGGCGACGCGTCCTTCTACTGGCTCACCCTCGTCCTCGCCGCGGTCTGGACGGTCGGTGCGCTCGCGTCGGGACCGCTGCATCTCGGTGGCGTGCGCTTCCGAGGGCGCAACCAACGCCCCGTGATCACCGGGACGGTGGTCGGCTTGGCGGTCGGCTCGGCGTTCGTGCTCGGCGGGTTGGTCGCCCGCGAAGTCCCAGCGCTCGCCGGCTATGTCACCCGGGTGCTGGAATTCGCGAACTACCAGACGCTGTGGCTGATGGTGTTCAGCATCATGCTCAACGGCATTGCCGAGGAGTTGTTCTTCCGCGGCGCGCTGTATACGGCGCTGGAAAAGCACCATCCCGCAATCGTTTCCACGATCATCTACACGGTTGCGATATTCGTCGCCACCCGCAATCCGATGCTGGCGTTCGCCGCGCTGATTCTTGGCTCGGTGTGTGCATTCGAGCGCCGAGCCACCGGCGGAGTGCTCGCACCGATCCTCACCCACATGGTGTGGGGCCTGATCATGGTGCTGGTACTTCCCCCGCTGTTCGGCGTCTAGCGCAGCGGATGCGCCAGCTCGTCCTTGCGCATTCGCGCCGCTCGCATCGCGACAGCGGCGAACACCACCGGTGCGAGGCCGGCCACCAGGAAGATCGTCTCCATCGAAACGACTTTCGACAGCGGGCCGACGATCGCGAACGACACCGGCATGAACGCCAGCGAGACGAAGAAGTCCAGGCTCGACACCCGGCCCAGCATCTCCGTCGGGACCCGCCGCTGTAGCAGCGTGCCCCAGATCACCATTCCCGCGCCATCGGTGACGCCGATGACGAACGTCGCGACGGCCATCAGCGGGAACGACGACGTGAAGCCGACGACTATCAACGGGATGGAGCCCAGACTCCACATCGCCATCATCACCGACAGGTAGCGCCGCGGCAGCCGTCGCGACGACACCGCCAACGCACCCAACGCGCTGCCCATCCCGAAGAACGCCAGGATGAAGCCGTATGTGCGCGCGCCGTCGGCGAACCGGTCTTTGGCGATGAACGGTAGGAGCACCTCGATCGGTCCCAGCACCACCAGCACGAACATGCTCGCGAACAGCAGGGTCCATAGCAGCCACGGGGTGCGCAGCATGAAGCCGAAGCCGTCGCGCAGGTCGCGCAGCATATGTGGGCGCTCTAGATCCGGTTCGCGGACAGGCGTTTTCATCGCAGGTCTGGTCGCCACCAGCAGGAACAGTCCGACGGCGAATATCACCGCCACCGCGACCGCGCCAAGGGCCGGGAACGTCGCACCCACCAACGATGCCCGGCGATGGCAGGGCCGACGGCACGCTGGAAGACCGGGCGCACCACGCCCTCGACGCCGTTTGCGGCCAGCAGTTGTTCGGCAGGCAGGATCCTCGGCAGGATCGCGCTGTAGGCCGGGAAGAAGAACGCCGCGGCGATGCCCAACGCCGCCGCGGCCACGGCCATGTGCCAGATCCGCAGCGCGCCAACGAGTCCCAGCACGGCGATCGCCGATACGACGATCATGTTGACGATCTCGACGGCGATGATGATCGTCCGCTGGTCGATCCGGTCGGCGGCCAGCCCGCCGATCAGAAGGAACGCGACAAGCCCGGTGCCCAGCACGTCGCGACGAGCGACAGCGATGCGGGATCGTTGCTGAGTTCGATGACCTGCAGCGCCATCACGACCGCCCACATGCCTTCGGCGAAGATCGACAACGACACCGCTGCGATCAGCAGGCGGTATTCGCGGGACCGGAAGGGTGCGAGTACGCGCCAGCCACCGGTGTGCACCGGTGTCTCGATGTCGAATTGCGTACTCACACCTTCGATGGTCGCTGACCGGGTGTAGCCGCGTCCACCGAATTTCATGCCGGGTGCGCCGATCGCTCGCCAGTGCCCGCGAAATAGCATTCCCGGCTGTGAAAATCGCGATTCAACGACCAGGAATGCTATTTCGCGGTTCGTTCAGGAGTCGGTGAAGTTGGCCGTTCGACGCTCCTGGAACGCCCGGATGCCCTCCCGGTAGTCGGTGCCGCGCAGCAGCGACGCCTGGCCGGCGTGCTCGCGCTCCAGTGCCGCGTCGAGTTCGGTCAGCGTCGTCGCGTTGACGGCTTCCTTCGTCTTCGCCAACGCCACGACAGGGCCCCGAACAAGCGTGGTGACGACCTTGTCGACCTCGGCGTCGAGCTCGTCCGCGGGATAGACCGCCGTCACCAGGCCGGCCTGCAATGCCTCGGCGGCGGGAATCCGTTCGGCGAGCAGCGCCATCCGCATCGCGCGGATCCGGCCGACAGCGGATGCGACCAGAGCCGACGCCCCGCCGTCGGGCATCAGGCCGATCTTGGTGAAGGCGAGCATGAAATACCCGTTCTCCGAGGCGAGTACGACGTCGCACGCCAACGCCAGCGATGCGCCGACCCCCGCCGCGGGGCCCTGCACGACGGCGACCACCGGGCGCGGCGAAGCCCACGATCGCACGCACCGCGCGGTTGGCGGCGTCCAGCACGGTCAGCCCGCCGGCCTTCTTGGCCTGATCGTCGGCGCTGATCCCGGCGCCGGAGCTGAAGCCACGACCGGCACCGGCCAGGCGCACCACCTTGACGGCCGGATCGGTCGCCGCCCGGTCGAGCGCGTCGGCGATGCCGTTCAGCATCGTCGCCGTCAACGAATTCAGGCTGTCCGGCCGGTTCAGCGTCAACGACAGCACCCCGTCGCCGAGGCTCACCACCAGACCGTCGACGCTCACATACGCTCCGGTGCTGGACTCGGTGGAAGTCATTGATGAACCTTAAATCGGGCTGTCCAATGGGCCGTGACTGGCCCACCTGGTTATACAAGTAAGCTATGTCGCGGTCAACTACGGGAGGCGGGTTCTGATGGCGGGACCACTGCAGGGATTGCGAATCGTCGAATTGGCCGGCATCGGTCCGGGACCCCATGCGGCGATGATCCTGGCCGACCTGGGCGCCGACGTGGTGCGCGTCGAACGTCCGGGCGGGACCGGCGGAGTGCCGAAGGGCAGTCACGAGGCCATGAACCGCAACCGGCGTGCGGTGGCGGCCAACCTGAAGTCCGACGAGGGCCGTGAGCAGGTCTTGGCGCTGATCGCCAAGGCCGACGTGCTGATCGAGGGCTACCGGCCGGGTGTCACCGAGCGGCTGGGCCTCGGCCCCGAGGACTGCGCCAAGGTCAACGAGCGGTTGGTGTACGCCCGAATGACCGGATGGGGCCAGACCGGTCCGCGCAGCCAGCAGGCCGGCCACGACATCAACTACATATCCCTCAACGGCCTGCTGCACTCCATCGGCCACGCCGGCGAGCGTCCGGTGCCGCCACTCAATCTGACCGGCGACTTCGGCGGCGGCTCGATGTTCCTGATCGTCGGAATTCTCGCGGCGCTGTGGGAGCGGCAGAGCTCCGGCAAGGGCCAGGTGGTCGACGCGGCGATGATCGACGGCTCCAACATCTTGATGGCGATGATGTGGGGGATGCGCGCGGGCGGCCTGTGGTCCGACGAGCGCGGCACCAACATGCTGGACAGCGGGGCGCCGTACTACGACACCTACGAGTGCGCCGACGGCCGCTACATGGCGGTCGGGTCGATCGAGCCGCAGTTCTACGCCGAGCTGCTCAAGGGGCTCGGTCTGGACGGCGAAGACCTGCCGGCGCAGCAGGACGTCAGCCGCTGGCCCGAGCTGCGGGCCCGGTTCGCCGAGGTGTTCGCGTCGGCCGATCGCGACCACTGGGCGAAGGTGTTCGCCGACAGCGACGCCTGCGCGACCCCGGTGTTGTCGTTCGCCGAGGTGGAGTCGGAATCGCACATCACCGAACGCGACACGTTCTACCGCGACGGCGAGGTGTTGCTGCCGTCACCCGCGCCGCGGTTCTCCCGCAGCGTGCCGTCGACCCCGAAGCCGTTGGGCGAGCCGGGAACCGACATCGAAACCGTCTTCGCGACTGGAAATAGACGCCACGCGACGATGCGGGCCGCAAAGGCCCGAGGAGGAGCACGGCACAAAGAGAGGAACGCACTAAGTGGAGATCAAAGACGCCGTAGCCGTCGTCACCGGGGGAGCCTCCGGTCTCGGCCTGGCCACCACGAAGCGGCTGCTGGACGCGGGCGCGCAAGTGGTCGTGCTGGACATCAGGGGCAAGGAGGCCGTCGACGAGCTCGGCGACCGCGCCGCCTTCGCGCAGACCGACGTCACCGACGAGGCCGCGGTGACCGCCGCACTCGACGCCGCCGAGGCACTGGGCCCGTTGCGCATCGTCATCAACTGCGCGGGCACCGGCAACGCGATCAAGACGCTCGGCAAGGACGGCCCGTTCCCGCTGGACGCGTTCCGCAAGGTCGTCGAGATCAACCTGATCGGCACGTTCAACGTGATCCGACTCGGCGCCGAGCGCATCGCCAAGACCGAGCCGATCGGGGACGAGCGCGGCGTCATCGTCAACACCGCGTCGGTCGCGGCGTTCGACGGGCAGATCGGCCAGGCCGCCTATTCGGCGTCCAAGGGCGGAGTGGTCGGTATGACGCTGCCGATCGCCCGCGACCTGTCCCGGGATCTGATCCGGGTGGTGACCATTGCGCCCGGACTGTTCGACACGCCGCTGCTGGCGGGGCTGCCGGAGTCGGCCAAGGACTCGCTGGGTAAGCAGGTGCCGCATCCGAGTCGGCTGGGCAGGCCCGACGAGTACGGCGCGCTGGCCGTGCACATCGTGGAGAACCCGATGCTCAACGGCGAGGTCATCCGCCTCGACGGTGCGATCCGGATGGCCCCGAGGTAGACAGCGATGACGATTACGACGAAGTTCACCGAAACGTTCGGGGTCGAGCACCCCGTCGTGCAGGGCGGCATGCAGTGGGTCGGTCGCGCCGAACTCGTTGCGGCCGTCGCTAATTCGGGTGCGCTGGGCTTCATCACCGCGCTGACCCAGCCGACGCCCGCGGACCTGGCCAACGAGATCGCCAGGTGCCGCGACCTCACCGACAAGCCGTTCGGCGTGAACCTGACGATCCTGCCGACCATCAACCCGCCGCCATACGACGAGTACCGCAAGGTGATCGTCGACGCCGGCATCAAGATCGTCGAGACGGCGGGGTCGAACCCGGCGCCGCACCTGCCGATGTTCCACGACGAACGGGATCAAGGTGCTGCACAAGTGCACGTCGGTGCGGCATGCGGTCAAGGCGCAGAGCCTCGGCGTCGACGGCATCAGCATCGACGGCTTCGAGTGCGCCGGCCATCCCGGAGAGGACGACATTCCCGGTCTGGTGCTGATCCCTGCGGCCGCCGCCAAGATCGACATCCCGATGATCGCCTCCGGCGGCTTCGCCGACGGCCGTGGCCTGGTGGCCGCGCTGGCGTTGGGCGCCGACGGCATCAACATGGGCTCGCGGTTCATGTGCACCGTCGAGTCGGCCATTCATCAGAACGTGAAGGAAGCGATCGTGGCCGGCAGCGAGCTCGACACCGAGATGATCTTCCGGCCGCTGCGCAACACCGCCCGCGTCGCCAGTAACGCGGTGTCGCGCGAGGTGGTGGAGATCCTCAATCGGGGTGGTCAGTTCGAGGACGTCAAAGACCTCGTCGCGGGCTCGCGTGGCGTCAAGGTCTACGAGATCGGCGACCTGGACGCCGGCATCTGGTCGGTCGGCACTGCAATGGGACTGATCAACGACATCCCGACCTGCGGGGAGTTGGTGTCGCGCATCGTGGACGAGGCCGAAGAACTGATCACCGGCAGGCTCGCCGACATGGTCGAGCCCTCGGCGGAAGAGAACGTCGCCTAGAAATCAAGATCGGGTCAATGAGGAATCAACGAACGCCCCGTACAGGGCAAACTGTCTGACAGGTCAACGCGCTCAACCGAGCGCGTTGGCTCAGACCGCGGTGGGAAGCGCTTGACCGTCGTCGAGCTGCTCCGAGGTGTCGCCCTCTACCAAGACATCGCCGTGGTAGAGCGCCTCGAAGTCAACCTTGATGACATCAGCACTGGTGTCGTCGATCCACATGCCACTGAGCGTATGGGTCACCATTAAGGATTCATTGAGTCACGATTCGGAAAATCGTGGCAATTCTTACCGCCGGGTAGGGTCGAAAGCTACTCGCGAGTAGCTGACCTGCGATTACCCCGGTGAGCTGAAGTGGATCGGATTTTGCCCCGTTCAGCAGGACCCAGATCACACTCGCCACGGCGAACGCCAGCACGAGCCGTCCGACGGCCGTGAACCGTCCTCCATCGGTGAACATTATGTGGCCCGGCTCCGTGGTTACGGTAGAAATGACGCTTTGACACCCCTGGAGTTATCGTTGGTAACTTAGCGACGATATCTCAGGTGGAGGGACACGACGTGCTGCAAGGGATCGCTCGGCTGGCCATTAGGGCCCCGAAGCGGATTATCGTCATCGCGCTGCTGGTGATGGTGGCCACGGGCATCTTCGGTATCCCGGTCACCAAGAGCCTGTCCGCGGGTGGATTCCAGGACCCGACCTCCGAGTCCGCCCAGGCCAGCAAGGTGCTTGTCGACAAATTCGGCCAAGGCGACATGGAGCTCCTGATCAGCGTGACTTCCGACGCCGGGGCGCAAAGCCCCGAAGCGCGGGCGGTCGGCGCCGACATCGCCGGCCAACTGCAGGCGTCGCCGCACGTGGCGAACGTGACATCGGCCTGGACCTCGCCGCCGTCGGCGGCCCCGGCACTGGTCAGCAAGGACGGCAAGACCGGCCTGATCGTCGCGGGGATAACCGGCGGTGAGAGCCAAGCGCAGAAGTACACCAAGGAGTTGACCGAGCGGCTCGTGCACGACCGGGACGGTGTCACGGTGCGTGCGGGCGGCGAGGCGATGATCTACGTACAGATCAACGGGCAGAGCGAAAAAGACCTGCTGCTGATGGAATCCATCGCGATCCCGCTGAGCTTTCTGGTGCTGGTGTGGGTGTTCGGCGGCCTGCTGGCCGCGGCGCTGCCGTTGGCGGTCGGCGCCTTCGCGATCCTGGGCTCAATGGCGGTGCTGCACGCGGTCACCTTCGTCACCGACGTCTCGATCTTCGCGCTGAATCTGACCGTCGCGATGGGCCTCGCGCTGGCCATCGATTACACGCTGCTGATCATCAGCCGCTACCGCGACGAACTGGCCGCCGGATCCGGGCGCGACGACGCGCTGATCCGCACCATGGCCACCGCCGGGCGCACCGTGCTGTTCTCGGCGATGACGGTCGCGCTGTCGATGGTCGCGATGGTGCTGTTCCCGATGTACTTCCTCAAGTCCTTCGCCTACGCGGGCATTGCGGTGGTGGCGTTCGCGGCCGTCGCGGCCGTCGTGGTGGCACCGGCCGCGATCGTGCTGCTCGGCGACCGGCTGGACTCGCTCGATGTGCGACGACTGCTCCGGCGGGTGCTCGGGCGTCCCGAGCCCACACTCCAAGCCGGTCGAGGACACGTTCTGGTACCGCTCTACCAAATTCGTTATGCGCCGGTCGATTCCGATAGGTCTCGCGATCGTGGCGCTTCTCCTGCTGCTCGGCGCGCCGTTCCTCGGCGCGAGGTGGGGCTTCCCCGACGACCGCGTGCTGCCCGAATCGTTGTCCGCCCGTCAGGTTGGTGACCAGCTCCGCAACGACTTCGCCGTCGACTCCGCACGCAACGTGACCGTCGTCATTCCCGACGCGACCGGGGTAACGTCCGACGCGCTCGGCCGTTATGCCGCGCAGCTGTCCCAGGTTCCCGATGTGTCGTCGGTGTCATCGCCGGCAGGGACGTTCGTCAACGGTGCACCCGCCGGGCCGCCTTCGGCCGCAACGGGATTGCAGGACGGCAGCGCGTTCCTGACCATCGGTAGCAATGCACCCTTGTTCTCCGACGCCTCCGAGGCGCAGCTCGATCGGCTGCGTGCGGTGAGCGCGCCCGCGGACAAGCCGGTGCAGCTGACCGGGGTTGCGCAGATCAACCGCGACAGCTCCGTGGCGATCACCGAACGGCTGCCCCTCGTGCTGGCGGTAATCGCCGCGATCACGTTCGTGCTGCTGTTCCTGTTGACGGGTAGCGTGATCCTGCCGCTGAAAGCCGTGGTGCTCAACGTGTTGTCGTTGACGGCGGCGTTCGGCGCCCTGGTGTGGATCTTCCAGGAGGGCCACCTGGGCGCGATGGGCACCACGCCCACCGGCACGCTCGTCGCCAACATGCCGGTGCTGTTGTTCTGCATCGCCTTTGGGCTCTCAATGGACTACGAGGTGTTCCTGGTCAGCCGAATACGCGAGTACTGGCTCTCCTTGGGTGGTCAGACGCGTGCGGACAACGATGAGGCCGTCGCGCTCGGTCTTGCCCGCACGGGCCGCGTCGTGACGGCCGCCGCGCTGGTGATGTCGATCTCGTTCGCGGCGCTGATCGCCGCACAGGTCGCGTTCATGCGGATGTTCGGGGTCGGGCTGACACTGGCCATCATCGTCGACGCCACCCTCGTGCGGATGGCGCTGGTGCCCGCGTTCATGCACGTGCTGGGCCGGTGGTGTTGGTGGTCGCCCAAACCGTTGGCCCGGCTGCACGAACGCCTCGGCATCAGTGAGGCGACCGACGACCTGATTCCGCCCGGGGAGAAGCGCGAGCGGGCGGCAGTCTCGGTGACGGACACTGGTCAGCCGTGGTGACCGAGCCGTTGCGTCGCAGACGCGCCCCCCGTGGATCCGGTGAGCAGCTGAGGGACGAAATCCTCGACGCCACCACCGAGTTGCTGCTGGAGACCGGGCACGCCAAGGCGGTGTCGATCCGATCGGTCGCACAGCGTGTCGGCGTCACGCCGCCGTCGATCTACTTGCACTTCGCCGACAAGGACGCGCTGCTGGACGCGGTGTGCGCGCGTTACTTCGAAAAGCTCGACGAGGAGATGCAGCGCGTGGCGGCCGATCAGCCGTCAACCATCGAGGTGCTGCGCGCGCAGGGCCTGGCCTATGTCCGCTTCGCCACGCAGACCCCCGAGTTGTATCGCATCGCGACCATGGGTGAGGGCAGGCCGGGCAGCGATATCGACATGACGCTGAACAGCTCCGCGTTCCTGCACCTGCGTAACTCGGTCGAGTCGTTGATCGCAGAGGGGGTGTACCCGTCCGGCGACCCGACCACGGCGGCGCTCCAGCTGCTGACCGCCGCCCACGGAGTGGCGTCGCTTCTGATCTCGAAGCCGTATCTGCCGTGGGGTGACGCCGAAGAATTCGCCGACCAGACGTTGTCGGCGGTGTGTCTGGGCCACATCGTGCTCGGGCTCGTCGAGGATGACGATGCGACAACTCAGCAGACCGTCGACTGGTTGCTGAATCGCCAACCGCCGGAAAGGAAGTCGTGACCGACGCCAGCGACACAACAGACAATCCGTTCTTCGCCAGGCTGTGGACCTTCTTGTCCAACCACGAGACCGAGGAGATCCAGCGGCTGCGAACAGAGAACCTGGCCGGCCTGTCCGGCCGTGTGCTGGAAGTAGGTGCCGGGACGGGGACCAATTTCGCGTTCTACCCGGCGACGGTGACCGAGGTGGTCGCAGTCGAGCCGGAGCGACGGTTGGCTCCGCTGGCCCGCGAATCCGCAGACATAGCGTCCGTTCCGGTCACGGTGAGCGCGGGCACCGTCGAGAAGTTCTTGCGGGATTCCCAGGAGAAGCCGTTCGACGCGGTGGTGTGCTCGCTGGTGCTCTGCTCAGTCGATGACCCGGACAGCATTCTGCGACAACTGTTTTCGCTGTTGCGTCCCGGCGGCGAGCTACGGTATCTCGAGCATGTCGCCAATTCGGGCTTCCGGGGACGGCTGCAAAAGGTGGCCGACGCCACCGTGTGGCCCCGGTTGATGGGCAACTGCCACACCCATCGCGACACCGAGGCATCGATCGTCGGTGCGGGCTTCGCGGTGACGAGCGCGCGCCGCGAGCCTGCGATGCCTGCGTGGTTTCCCACGCCGGTGGTGGAGTACACCATCGGCCGTGCCGTGAGCCCCGCGGCCTAGCCGAGAAGGGCGGGTAGTCGCTGCAACAGCGTCGGCAGCGCGCCTGCAGCGGTCTCGCGCACCGTGGCCGTCGCCGCATCCGACAGGGGCGTGCGTTCGGGATTGACCTCGATGACCGGAATGCCGTTGGCCAGTGCGAGTTCCGGCAGCCCGGCGGCGGGGTAGACGATCGACGACGTTCCGACCACGATCACAACGTCGGCGTTGTTCACCGCATCGACCGATTTCTGCCAGGCGGTGTCGGGCAATGGCTCGCCGAACCACACCACGTTGGGTCTGATCAGGCCGCCGCAGGCACACTGTGGCGGCTGCGCGACCTCGACCGGCTCCGGCATCTCGGGCAGGTCGTCGTGGTATTCGGCTTGGCAACGGTCGCAATGGAATTCGAAGAGGCTGCCGTGCAGGTGGTACACGTGTTGACTGCCGGCCCGCTCGTGTAGGTTGTCGACGTTCTGGGTGACGACGTGCACCTGGGCGTGGTCCTGCCACGCCGCTACGGCCCGATGGCCGTTGTTCGGCTCGACCCCCTGCATCAGGTAGTGCCGCCACAGGTACCACGCCCACACCTTCTCCGGGTGCTGGTGCCAGCCCTGTGCGCTGGATATCTCGTAGGGGTCGACTTTCGCCCACAACCCCGTCTCGACGTCGCGGAACGTCGGGACCCCGCTCTCTGCGGAAATACCTGCTCCGCTGAGCACAGTCAGCTGCACAATGACCAAAGTAGCGGGTGATGCGCGATACTAGGCACGTGACCGATTTGGGGGAATGGGTTCAGGGTGACCCGCAGGCGAGTAAGCCGCTATTCGACCAGCTCAGGAGCCAGATCATCGACGGAATTCGCGTTGGTCGGCTTCCACCGGGGACGAGGCTGCCGACGGTACGCGAACTGGCGGCACAGCTGGGTATGGCGGTGAACACCGTGGCCCGCGCGTATCGCGAGTTGGAGGCGGCCGGAATTCTCGAAACCCGCGGCCGATTCGGCACTTTCGTCGCGCGTACCGACCCCGCCGACGCGGCGATGGCGACCGCCGCGCACACCTACGCGACGGCGGCCAAAGCGCTGGGGGTCGACAAGGACGAGGCGCTGAAGTACGTCGAGGCGGCGTTCAGCTAGCCGAACTCGAGCAACGTCATGACGGGCCGGACCGGGTCCAGCAGCGGAATTCGCTGTGCCGTCCACATCAGCGTGTTCAGCAGTTTGCCCCGGCCCTGCGCCATCGGCAGATCATGCACAGCGCGAACGCCGGGCACGGTGTTCGCCAGGTTTGCGATGTCTGATGGCGAGAGGGTGAACGGCATGGGCGGCGCCCGATAGCGCAACGACATGCGCGAGCCGCGGCGAAGCCACGCGGCGAAGAAAACCGGCGGCAGATCGAACATCATCTGTCCGCCCGGAAACGGCATGGCGCATTCGGCGATCAGGCCGAGGGCCTCCTCGGGTTGCAGATACATCAGCAGACCCTCGGTGGTGATGAAGACTCCCTCGGACGGGTCCACCCGGTCCATCCAGTCGTAGTCCAACGCGGACTCCGCGCACACCGTCACCCGATCCGAGTGCGGCAGCAGCCGTTCGCGTAGCTCGATGATCGGCGGTAGATCGACGGTGAGCCAACGGAATTCGTGCCCGACGCCCGCCGCGTCAAGTCGATAGAAGCTGGTCTGCAGCCCTTCGGCCAGCGCCACAACGGTGGCCGCCGGATGGTCGACCAGGTATCGCCGGGTGTAGTTGTCGAATGTCAGCGCCCGCAGCGCCATGTCCTGGCGGCGGGTGGAGCCGAACTTGGCGAAGTCGAAGTCGATGGCGTCGACCAGCTTGATCGCCATCGGGTCAGCGATAACGGCGTCCGGCCTGCGCGCCTCGGTGGCGCGCACCAGCAGCGTGCGCAGCGCCGTCTCGGATACGCCGGTCAGACCGGTGCCGTCCGCCTTGTTCATCGGGGTCCTCGGCTCTTCGCGCAAGCGCTCATCGCAACACCTTGTCGAGCGTGCGCAGGTTGCGGGTGGTCGTCGACGACTTATAGCGCTTCTTTCCCATCGTCTTGCCGATGGTCGTGTCCAGGGTGCCCTTGTTGGGGACCTGCCAGTAAATGACACCCTTGCCGCGCTTGATCTTCTCGTGCGAACCGGCGTCCTTGGCGAGCGCCGCCAATTCGTCGAGCACATCGGCGTCGGTGACGAATGTGACGTAGCTGTGGTGGCCTTCGACCTCGCGGTCGAACGGGTATGCATCGGAGATCGCCCGCACGGTATCCAGGTCGTAGGCCAGCACCCATGCGTCGTAGCCGAATTCGTCCCGCAACGCCTTCTCGGCCTTCCTGCGCACCGCGTCGACGCCGGATCGGCTCTCCACTAACACGTTGCCGCTGGCCAGGATCGTCTTGACGTTCGTGAAACCGGCCTTCTCCAACGCGGCGGTCACCTCGGCCATCTTGAGGTTGACCCCGCCGACGTTCACCCCGCGCAGGAAGGCGGCATAGCGCGTCATGCGTCGAACTCCAGCAGCGTGATGCTGGGCCGGATGCGCCGCACGAAGCCACGGTCCAGCGGGGCCCACGCGGCCACCTTGAACAGGCCGCGACCGGGCGGCAGCGTGATGTCGCGCGCGCTGCGGACGCCGGGAACGGTGCCGGCCAGCGCGAGGCCCTCGTCGGGAGTCATCCCGAACGGCATCCGCGGAGCGGTGTAGCGGTCGGACAGCTTCCAGCCCGTCAGCGTGCGACGACTCAGCCAGGGCGGGATGTTGTCGAACATCATCGCACCGCCGGGGAACCGGGCGGCGCAGTCGCGAATGAGCCCGAGCGCGTCGTCGGGTTCGAGGTACAACATCAAGCCTTCGGCGGTGATGAAGACTCCCTCGGACGGGTCGACCCGGTCCATCCAGCTGCGGTCAAGCGCCGACTGGGCGAGTTGCACGATCCGGTCGTCGTGGGGTAGAAGCTGTTCGCGCACAGCCATCACCGGCGGCAGATCGATGGAATACCAAGTCAATTCGTCGGCGACGCCCGCTGCATCCAACCGCCAGAAACTGGTCTGCAGTCCTTCGGCGAGCGCCACGACCGATGCCTTCGGGTGTGCGGTGAGGTAGTCCCGCATCACCGCGTCGAACGCGGCCGCACGCAGGGCGTGCGACTGGTTGGGCTTGCCGAACTTCAGGTAGTCGTAGGAGATCGAGTCGAACAACGTGACCGCCCACGGGTCGCGGATCACGCCGTCGGACCGCTTGGCCTCGGTGCCGCGGTTGTGCAGGGTCCACAACGCGGTCGCCGAGACACCGTCCAGGGTGTCGCCGCTGATTACGGCCATTCGCCCATAGTAGGTACGCCGCGCGAATCGGGGTCGGCCCCGTCTGCGACCGACGTAGGCTCGGGGAATGACGCGCCAGGTGTTCGACGACAAGCTGCTCGCGGTGATCAGCAATAACTCGCTGGGCGTCCTGGCCACCATCAAACGGGACGGCAGGCCGCAGCTGTCCAACGTCTCCTACCACTTCGACCCGCGACATCTCACCATCCAGGCCTCGATCACCGAACCGCGGGCCAAGACACGCAATTTGCGCCGCGACCCGAGGGCGTCACTACATGTGAGCTGCGACGACGGTTGGTCCTACGCGGTGGCCGAGGGTAACGCGATCCTCACCCCGCCCGCCGCCTCCGAGCACGACGACACCGTCGAGGCGCTGATTGCCTTGTACCGCAACATCGCTGGTGAGCATCCCGATTGGGATGACTATCGTCGGGCAATGGTCGACGACCGCCGGGTGGTGCTGACATTGCCGATCTCGCACCTGTACGGCATGCCGCCGGGAATGCGCTGAGGCCCGACGAAAAGCCCGCGACGGCCGTGGGGGCGCCGCGCTAGGCTGCGGCTATGGCTAAATCACCGGAAGACGACACCAAACGAAAGTTCCGGGAAGCGCTGGAGCGCAAGAAGGCGAAGTCGGGCGGCGGTGCCGATCACAAAGACGCTGGAAGCAAGCAACCGAGGGCGCACGGGCCGCTCGAGAGCCGCCGAGAGTTCCGCCGCAAGAGCGGGTAAGCCGTGACGCCCGAATTCCTGTTGACGACGCTCGTCGTGTGAGGTCGGTGGCCAGGAACCGGGCGCCGACCAGTGCCGCGAGCATGACCGCGACGCAATAGAGCCCAGGGCCTTTGAGACCCCAGCCGACCGACGCCAGCGTGGCCGCACCGGCCACGCACAGCAGGGCGCCGACGGGCCCTATCGCGTGACGACCGCTTTCTCGGCGCCGACGCCGGTCAGCGCCCGCACTTCGAACTCCGCATTCAGCTCCGGGTCACCACGATCGGAGCGAGGTCAGCGTGCCGACGATGCCCAGGATGAACGCGAGCGGGATCGACACGATGCCGGGGTTGGCCAGCGGGAACCAGGCGAAGTCCAGCGTTCGGCATCATCGCGGTCTTCGCGCCCGATACCGCGGGCGAGAAGATGATCAGGACGATCGTCGAGATCAGCCCGCCGTACATGCTCCATAACGCACCCCGGGTGTTGAACCGTTGCCAGTACAGCGAATACAGGATCGTCGGCAGGTTGGCCGCAGCCGCGACCGCGAAGGCCAGCGCCACCAGGAATGCGATGTTCTGCTCGGCGGCCAGGATGCCCAGCCCGATCGCGAAGATGCCGAGCACCACGACGGTGATACGGGATACCCGCACCTGCTCGGACTCGTCGACCTCATGACTCTTCATCACGCTGGCGTAGATGTCGTGCGCGAACGACGTCGCCGCGGTGATGGTGAGCCCGGCGACCACCGCAAGGATCGTCGCGAACGCCACCGCCGAAATCACGCCGAGCAGCACCACACCGCCGAGCTCGAACGCCAGCAGCGGCGCGGCCGAGTTCTGTGCGCCGGGGGCGGCGAGTATTACGTCCGGCCCGACCAGCGCCGCGGCCCCGTAGCCCAGCGCCAAGGTGAACAGGTAGAACGCACCGATCAGGGCGATCGCCCACACCACCGAGCGGCGGGCCTCCTTGGCCGTGGGCACGGTATAGAAGCGCATCAGCACGTGCGGCAGGCCTGCGGTGCCGAGCACGAGCGCGATCGCGAGTGAGATGAAGTTGATCTGCGAGGTCAACGATCCGCCGTACTGGGCGCCGGGGGCCAGCACGTCGCGTTTGGCCACCGCCTCGGTGCTGGAACCCGACACCGCGGACTGCGCGGAACCGAGGATCTCGGAGAAGTTCATCCCGAACTTGGCCAGCACCATGACCGTCATCAATGCGGCGCCCCCGATCAGCAGGACGGCCTTGATGATCTGCACCCAGGTGGTGCCCTTCATCCCGCCGATCAGCACGTAGACGATCATCAGCAGACCGACGACCGCAATGACCAGCGCCTGACCGATATCGCTGGCCACGTTGAGCAACAGTGCCACCAACCCGCCTGCGCCTGCCATCTGCGCCAGCAGGTAGAACAGGCACACCACCAGCGTGGTGGTCGCGGCGGCGAGCCGCACCGGGCGCTGCTTGAGTCGGAAGCTCAGGACATCTGCCATGGTGAATTTACCGGCGTTGCGCAGTAATTCGGCGACGAGCAGCAATGCCACCAGCCACGCGACCAGGAAGCCGATTGAGTACAGGAAGCCGTCGTAGCCGTAGACCGCGATCGCACCTGCGATGCCGAGGAAGCTGGCTGCCGACAGGTAGTCACCGGAGATCGCGATGCCATTCTGCGGGCCAGTGAAAGCGCGGCCCGCGGTGAAGAATTCGGCCGCGGTGGCGTTCTTCTTGCTGGCGCGGACGACGATGTAGAGGGTGATCGCTACGAAGAGCGCGAAGATGCCGATGTTGGCGACGGGATTGCCGACGGTTTCGCCTTCTGCGGCCAGGACGTCGATGGTCATGCTGCACCGTCTTCGAGCTCGGCCCGGATGGCTTCGGCGCGGGGATCGAACTCTCGGTTGGCCCACCGGACGTAGATGGCGGTGATGATGAAGGTGGACAGGAACTGGCCGAGGCCGATCAGAAGGCCGACGTTGATGTTCCCCCACACCTTGGTGGCCATGAAATCGTGCGCGAACGCACCGAGGAGCACGTATACGAAGTACCAGATCAGGAACACCGCGCTCATGGGGAAGACGAAGCGGCGCAGCCTATTTCGAAGTTCCTGAAACTCCGGACTGGCCTGTACAGCGACGAATTGCTCACCGCTCACAGCAGGTGCGGACGCTGCGAGCGGAAGGTCGGTATGGGACAACGCGGACTCCTGACCTCGATGTGAAATTGTGCGACTCACCGCAGAGTGAGACCTAACTCACCGGTGAGGGTTCCCGGGCAGAAGGACCGTCAAACCGCCGATCTAGACTGGCAACGTGGCGAAACTGCAGCTTGTCCAGGATCCGGCGGCCGACGCCCTGCTGGAGTCCAATCCGTTTGCGTTGCTGGTCGGCATGCTTCTCGATCAGCAGGTTCCGATGGAGACGGCGTTCGCCGGGCCGAAGAAGATCGCCGACCGCATCGGCGGCGTGGACGCCCGCGAGATCGCCGACTACGACCCGGAGAAGTTCGCTGCGCTGTGTTCGGAACGGCCTGCCGTACACCGGTTTCCGGGATCGATGGCAAAGCGGATCCAGGCGCTGGCGCAGATCATCGTCGACCGCTACGACGGTGACGCCGCCGCGTTGTGGGTTGCCGGCAAGCCGGATGGTGCCGAGGTGCTGGGACGGCTGAAGGACTTGCCGGGCTTCGGCGAACAGAAGGCGCGAATCTTCCTGGCGCTGTTGGGGAAACAGTACGGGGTGACCCCGACGGGCTGGCGCGAGGCGGCGGGTGAATACGGCAAGGCCGGTACGCATCTTTCGGTGGCCGACGTCGTCGATGCCGGCTCGCTGGACAGGGTGCGGTCGTACAAGAAGCAGATGAAGGCCGCCCGGGGGCAGGAGCGCAGCGACCGGGGGAAGGGTCCCGCCAAGGCGGCCAAGAGCTAGCGGGAGTTTCCGCCCTTGGTCGTTGGCGGGCGTTGTTTGTGCTGGTCAGTGGTTGTTTTTGTGGGTGGTGTGTGTATTACCCATCGTCGGGGGTCGGTTAGCGGGTGGGTGCGTAGCGGTGGATGTCGAAGAGGTCGGCGAGGCGGTCCTGGGTGGGGGTGGTGTCGGTGAGCATGCGGCGGGCGCGGGGGCGTCCTTTGCCGCCGTCGTGGTAGAGCAGGACGGTCTCTTCGATGCCGGCGAGTTCGTTGAGCAGTTCACGCACTGACATGGGTAGGCCGGCTTGGTCGGCTTGGCGGCGCATGAGGTGGGCGACGGTGAGCGCGAGGACGCTGTAGAAGACGTGGACGCGGATTTTCTGGTCGGTCCAGTGGTGCATCGGCCCGAACGAGACAACGTGGGGGTCTTTCTGCTGACGGAACCCGGCTTCGACTTCGGATTGGGAACGGTAGGCCGCGACCACCTCGGCAACTGACCATTGAGCGCGGTTGGTGAACAGGATCCGTTTCCCGAAGATCCTGTTTTCCAGTTTCTTTCGCGCCGCGGCGTCGGTGCGGAAAGTCAACCGCAGTTCGGACGGGGTCTGGCCGGTCAGGGTGACGGTGAGGATGTCGTTGACCCAGCGGGGTGTGAGGATCGCGGCGATATCAGCCTCGACGGCGTCGCGGGTCCGGCGGGTTCTGCCGCGCGCGAGGCGGGTTTGCAGTTCGGTCAAACGTTTTCGTGCTGTGGCCAGGGTTTGATCAAAACCGCGGGACTGGGCGGCGTGCAGGGTCGGGGAATGGGTCAGCACCGCACGCCGCGTCACCCCCAACGCGGTCACCTCGGTGTCCACACAGCTCAGGGCGGGGTAGCGGTCGGCATCGACGGCAACGTAGGTTTTCCGCGGTATCGCGAGCAGGTCGGGATGGTCTGACGGGGGCAATGATCCGACGAACCCGAGCCCGGACTCTTCGATGAGGGCGTGGTTGTCGGCCGAGTTCTGTCCGGCGTCGTAGACCACCGTCAACGACTCCACCGAGGAGGCCAATGCACGGTAGCGGGTCACCAATTCCTCGATGACCATGGGGAATTGGGTGACGTCGGGGCGATCCCCGGGGTAGGCGTGCGACACCACGGGTACCCCGCCGTCGCGGGTCACCACCAACGCCAACCCGACCAGCCGCAGATCCATGCGTTTCTGTTTCGCTTTGCCGCGTTGAGCGATCGGGGCGCGGTCGTTGGCCGAGTCGATGTAGGTGGCGAAGTTGGTCATGTCCAGCACCAGCCCGGACAGGTCCAACCCGAACTCGGTGACCATCCGCCGCCCCAACTCGGTTTCGATACTGCGCAACGCCTCGGTGTCCAGGTGATCCATCGCGTCCCAGAACCGGCGGTGATCCAACGCCCCCGCCGCTGTCTTGACCCACCGCGAACCCGCGGTGCCGGCCCACCAGTCGGCGAACGCCAGCTTCGAGCACGGTGCGACCACCCGGTTGGCGGTGGCCAACGCGATGTAGGTGCCCACCGACACCGCGGCATCCGCGCGGCGAGGCGCGACCGTATCGATGACCTGCACCACCCCGAGGCGCTGCAGAACCGACCACACCGCGGCCAGGTCGCCGAACCGTTTGTGCTGGCTACGCACCGGTTCCCCGGCACCACCACCGGCCAGTTTGGCCATCACTTCCTCGGCGGTACCCAAATATTCCTGCGACACGATCCGCGGCTTGCCGTCCACCCGCGCCGATTCCACCAGGTAGTAGTACGTGTGTCTCCCACGTCGCTTCCCCACGATAGACGGCATATATGGGTAATACACCTAATCACGTCAAAAACCAAGCACCACAACACAAGACACGCCGATCAACTACACAGGGCGGAAACCTACAGCGGCGCTCCGTCGAAGCGTTCCTTGGTGGCGAACTCGGAAACGGGCCTGCGCGTGAGCTTAGTGACCTGCTTGACCGGTTTGCCGATCGGCAGCAGAGCGGCGATCGCATAGTCCTCCGGTATGCCCAGCAGCTCCTTGACCCGTGGTTCCTCGGCCACCGCCATGGTGGTCAGCACACCGCCGTAGCCCTCGTTGCGGGCCGCCAGCAGGACGTTCCAGACGAACGGGTACACCGACGCGCCGGGGATCACGCCGATGCGGTCGAGGTGCTGGTCGAACGCCGCGACGACGTTGAGGTCCACGCAGACCACCAACACGGCGCCGGCGCCCAGTAGGGGCGCGCCGAGGTACGGCGGCACCTCGGTGGCGGCCAACTCTGCCTTGGAGACCTTCATGGGGTGCAAGGGATTCCACGGTCCTTCGCCGTTTTTGGTCTGCGCGATATAGCGGCGCGCACCCGTCACGCTCAACTCGACGAGCGCCTCGCGGGTGGCCCGGTCCCGGACCACCACCACCCGCATGCCCTGGCGGTTGCCGCCGCTCGGCGCGAACCGGGCGTTGTCCAGGATGCGTTCGAGTACCTCGTCGGGCAGCGGGTCATCGCTGAATCGGCGGACCGCACCCGTCGTGCGCATGACGTCGTATAACTCCATGCCCACCATCTTGACTGTGGGATCGTGAAGGAATGAAGACACACCTGAACTGCCCCTGCGGCGAGTCGATCACCGGTAAGGATGAGGACGACCTCGTCGAAAAGGCGCAGGCCCACCTCTCCGAGGCCCATCCCGGCCGCGAGTACGACCGCGACGCCATCCTCTTCATGGCCTTCTGACCCGCGAAATAGAATTCCCGGTCGTTAATCGAGAGTTTTCACGACCGGGAATGCTATTTCGGCGAGATCTGGGTCAGGGCACCACCGTCGAACCGATGGTGGGCAAGAACTGACACTGCATCTCGGTGGTGGTCACCTGGCCGAAGATCGTCGACAGGACGCTGCCCGAGCCGGTGTCGACGATGGCCGAGAGCGTCGTCGGGCCCTCGGGATTGATGTCCGGGCGCGGCTTGAGCGCGGCGCTGCCTGACCTGCCGGTGGTCAGGTTGACCCAGGTGACGTTCAGCGGCAGCCTCTGCTCTGCCGCCGGAGCGGGGGTTCCGACCGCGGTGAACACATAGGCGGTTTGGCCCGGGCCAGGGCCCGGCGCCGGAATCTTGGCGGGCCCCGCCACCGAGAGGGCCGTCGCCAGCACGTTGCCTCCGTCTTTCAGGCACCCATTGCTGATCGACGGGTACATGAAGTCCTGCGTCGGCGGGGCGTCCGGACCGAATTGCGGATTGGCGGCAGCCTGCGGAGCCGACGGTGCGCCCGCCGCCGCAGGCGCCGGTGCGGGTGTCGCTGCCTCTGGTGCGGGTGCTGCTTCCGGTGCCGGCACTGCCTCCGGTGCCGGCACTGCCTCTGCTGCCTCCGGTGCTGGCACCGCCTCGGGCGCGGGGGCCGTGAGGGCCTCCGGCATCGGTCCGACGGCATGTGCGGGGTCGACGCCCGCGGGCAGATGTGCCTCGGCGCCGGGCGCCGCGCCCGGTGCGGGCACATGTGCGGCGGGTTGGGCGACGAATTGGTTGACCGCTGACGCCACATTCCTCGAGTCCGCGGGTGCCGCCGAGTTACCGGTGAACGCCGCCGCGGCCGCCATCAACGTCGACACCGCGTTGTAGGGATCGGAGGCCGCCTTTTGAATCGCCGGGCTGATGCTCTCCACCGCCGACATGCCCGGTGCCTGCATGGCATCGATCGGCAGCGGCGCGGCGGGTTCGGCGTTTGCGGTCCCTGCCATGCCCAACAGCAGTGCTGCCGACGAGCCGACCGCTACGGCGGCGTTGGCGGCGAACAGCTTGCGGTTCGGTGACATGGTTCTCCCAAGGCTCGAAGGTGTGTGGCTGTCTTCAGGGGTCACGGCAGGGCGCTGAGGACCCCTGCGGGGAGGAGGCCGGCTGCCGCGGGTGCGGCTGCAGGAGCCGCAACGGCCGGTGCCGCGAGAGGTGCCGCAGCCGCAAGAGGTGCCAGAGGTGCGGTCGCCGCGATGGGTGCGGTGGCTGCCGCAGCGGGTGCCGTCGCCGCAGGCGCAGTCAGGCCTGGCAGGGAAATCCCGCTCGGAAGCAACTGAGCCAGCCCTGCCGCGTTGGAAAGCGGCGCAGGCAGCGCCGAGGCGAGCGACGAAATCGCGTTGCCCGGAGCGGCCGCCGGGGTGGCAACGGGGCAGCAGCAGCAGGAGCCGCAGCGGCCGGAGCGGCAGGAAGCGTGGGCACCTCGGGCAGGGTCAGCGACGCCGTGGCGCCGGGCGCAGGCGTGGCCGGAGCAGCTGCCGGGGTGGCGGTGCCGGACATGGCCGACGCGAGGCTCTGAATCAGCTGCGGTGCGGCGGAACCCACGGTCGACAGCTGACTGAGCAGCTGGGCGCCGGGGTTCACCGGCGGGGCCGGCGGCACCGGTTCGGCGGAGGCCGTCCCGCTGAGTGCCAGTGCTGAGACCGCGCCCGCGGCCGCGATCATGGTCGAAACGAGCAGTTTCCGGGTGCGGTACATGGTTCTCCCAATCGTTGGACGGCGAAGGCCTGAACCCGAAGCTAGTTTGTTACTGGTGTGACTCAAGTGACACGTGTGGCATTTATGCAACCGTTACGGATGTGAAGGCTTTCGGTGACCCGATCGCTAAAGTCGGTCGAATAGAAGCCACACCCGCCACGGCATCGACAGTCCCGCGGCTGCCTGCGCGATTGGCGGCCGCGGCGCCGTTGCTGCTGCTGGTCAGCGTCGCCGCACGGCTGGCGTGGACGTACCTGGTGCCCAATGGCGCGAACTTCGTCGACTTGCACGTGTACGTCGGCGGCGCAGGCACGCTGGGTGAGCCCGGAAACCTCTACGACTACGTCTATGCCGATCAGACGCCGGATTTCCCGCTGCCGTTCACCTATCCGCCGTTCGCGGCCATCGTCTTCTACCCGCTGCACTTCCTGCCGTTCGGGCTCGTCGCGTTCGCGTGGCAGGTGGGCATCATCGTCGCGCTGTACGGCGTGGTGCGCATCAGCCAACGCATGCTGCCGGTGCACGACGAGTTCGCCGGCAGTCGACGTGTCGCGATGCTGTGGACCGCCGTCGGTATCTGGCTCGAACCGCTGCGCAGCACGTTCGACTACGGGCAGATCAACGTGCTGCTGGTGCTGGCCGTGCTGTACGCGGTCTACAGCACGCGATGGTGGGTGTCCGGGCTGCTGGTCGGCCTGGCCGCCGGGGTGAAGCTGACGCCTGCGGTCGGCGGGCTGTATTTCCTCGGCGTGCGGCGCTGGGGCACCGTGGTGTTCTCGGCGGTGGTGTTCTTCGCGACGATCGGTGTGTCGGCATTGGTGGTCGGCGACCAGACCCGCTACTACTTCACCGAACTGCTCGGTGACGCCGGCCGGGTGGGACCGATCGGAACCTCGTTCAACCAGTCGTGGCGCGGCGGCATCTCCCGGATCCTCGGGCACGACGCCGGTTACGGGCCACTCGTGGTGGCGGCGATCGTCGTCACCGCCGTGCTTGCGCTACTGGCGTGGCGGGCGGTCGGCACCGGCGACCGGCTGGGCGGAATCGTGGTCGTGCAGCTGTTCGGACTGCTGCTGTCGCCGATTTCGTGGACGCACCACTGGGTGTGGGTGTTGCCGTTGATGATCTGGCTGCTGCATGGCCCGCTGCGGCGGCTCCCGGGCGCGCGGATCCTGGGCTGGGGCTGGCTGGCGCTGACGCTCGTCGGCGTGCCGTGGCTGCTGAGCTTCGCCCAGCCCACCATCTGGGAGATCAGCAGGCCCTGGTACTTGGCGTGGGCCGGGCTGATCTACATCGTGGCGACGTTGGCGACGCTGGGGTGGATCGGCGCTAGTCGTCGACGATCGCGTTTATCTCCCGAGCCATCGCCAGATCGTTCTGCGTGATCCCGCCTTCGGAATGGGTGACAAGCGCGAAAGTCACTGTCCGCCAGCGGATATCGATGTCGGGATGGTGATCTGCCTCTTCGGCCTTGTTCGCCACCTTGCGCACCGCCTCGATGCCGTCGAGGAATCCGGGGAACTTGATCGACCGGCGTAGAGCTCCGTCGCTGCGCTCCCAGCCGTTGAGGTCGGGCAGTGCGGCGTCCACTTGTTCGTCCGTTAACACAGCCATATTGCGACGGTATACCGTCAGCCGCGATGCCAAACCAGATCGTCGTCGCGGGTGCGCTCATCGCGGGTTCCGCGCTGTTGGTGGCACAACGTGAGCGCCCGCCTGAGCTGGCGGGCCTGTGGGAGCTGCCGGGAGGAAAGGTCGCGCCGGGGGAGAGCGACGCCGCCGGGCTGGCCCGTGAACTGCACGAGGAACTCGGTGTATATGTCGCGGTCGGCGACCGGCTGGGTGAGGACGTCGCGCTGAACGAGGCGACGACGCTGCGCGCCTACCGGGTCACCCAGACCGGCGGTGCCCTGCGGCCGAACGACCACCGCGCGCTGCGATGGGTGACGGCCGACGAATTGACGAGCCTGCCATGGGTGCCCGCGGACCGGGCATGGCTGGGCGAGTTGGCTCAGGCACTGGCTTCGCGAGATCGTCGTTAGCGAGGAGAAGTGCGAGTAGCGGGCACGCCAACGTCGATCTCGCGAAGTGTCTCGCGTCTATCCTCGCCAGCCGCAGGCGATCAGCACGGCCCTGGCCCGCGCCACGTTCTCCATGAATGAAATCGGTCAACGGCCACCGACACATCCGTGAGATCGTCGTTAGCGAGGAGAAGTGCGAGTAGCGGGCACGCCAACGTCGATCTCGCGACTCTGCGTATCGGACAACTGCGCGCTCGCTCAGGACTTTCGCGCGCGCTTGAACACCTTCGTCAGCTCCTTGCCGCGCAGCCGGTTGCGCTCAGCCTTGCGGACCTGGTGGAGCACCACGGGGGACGCTTACAGCGCGGCTTGCTGCGGCAACACTTCTTCTTGGGTTTGAGGTCGGCGAACTCGCTCGGCTTCAAGTGACGGGTGTCTCTCGTTTTCGCGATCAGTGCATTGCACTGCGACAATCGCGGCGTGGATTTCCGGAATGTCGCCATCGTGGCACACGTCGACCATGGGAAGACGACCCTGGTCGACGCCATGCTGCGGCAATCGGGGGCGCTGACCCATCGCGGCGACGACGCGATCGAACGCCTGATGGACTCCGGTGACCTCGAGAAGGAAAAGGGCATCACGATCCTGGCGAAGAACACCGCGGTGCACCGTCAGCACTCCGACGGCAGCATGACGGTCATCAACGTGATCGACACCCCTGGGCACGCCGACTTCGGCGGAGAGGTCGAGCGCGGCCTGTCCATGGTCGACGGGGTGCTGCTTCTGGTCGACGCGTCCGAGGGCCCGCTGCCGCAGACCCGCTTCGTGCTGCGAAAGGCCCTGACCGCACATTTGCCGGTCATCCTGGTGGTCAACAAGACGGACCGGCCCGACGCACGTATCGCTGAGGTCGTCTCGGAGAGTCACGACCTGCTGCTCGATGTGGCGTCGGATCTCGACGAGGAGGCTCAGAAGGCCGCCGAGGACGCCCTCGGATTGCCGACGCTGTACGCGTCGGGCCGCGCGGGCATCGCCAGCACCACCGAGCCCGCCAATGGCGAGAACCCCGACGGCGAGAACCTCGACCCTCTGTTCGACGTGCTGCTGGAGCACATCCCGCCGCCGCAGGGTGACCCTGAGGCCCCGCTGCAGGCGCTGGTGACCAACCTCGACGCGTCGGCGTTCCTCGGCAGGCTCGCGCTGATCCGCATCTACAAGGGCCGGATCCGCAAGGGCCAACAGGTCGCCTGGATGCGCGAGGTGGACGGCCATCCCGTCATCACGAACGCCAAGATCACCGAACTGCTGGTCACCGAGGGTGTGGACCGAACCTCCACGGACGAGGCCATCGCCGGGGACATCGTGGCCGTGGCGGGTCTGCCCGAGATCATGATCGGCGACACGCTGGCCGACACCGAACACGCGCACGCGCTGCCGCGGATCACCGTCGACGAGCCCGCGATCTCGGTCACGATCGGCACCAACACCTCGCCGCTGGCGGGCAAGGTGTCCGGGCACAAGCTGACCGCCCGGATGGTGAAGTCGCGGCTGGACACCGAGCTCGTCGGCAACGTGTCGATCAAGGTCGTGGACATCGACCGGCCCGACGCGTGGGAGGTGCAGGGCCGCGGCGAGCTGGCGCTGGCCGTCCTCGTCGAGCAGATGCGCCGCGAGGGTTTCGAGCTGACCGTCGGGAAACCGCAGGTGGTTACGCGCACGATCGACGGCAAGCTGCACGAGCCTTTCGAAGCCATGACCATCGACTGCCCCGACGAGTTCGTCGGCGCCATCACGCAATTGATGGCGGCGCGCAAGGGCCGGATGGAGGAGATGACCAACCACGCGGCGGGTTGGGTGCGTATGGATTTCATCGTGCCCAGCCGTGGCCTGATCGGCTTCCGCACCGACTTCCTCACCGAGACGCGGGGTACCGGCATCGCCAACGCGGTGTTCGACGGCTATCGCCCATGGGCGGGGGAGATCCGGTCGCGGCACTCGGGCTCGCTGGTGTCCGACCGGACCGGGTCCATCACACCGTTCGCGCTGATTCAGCTCGCCGACCGCGGCCAGTTCTTCGTTGAGCCGGGCGAGGACACCTACGAGGGCCAGGTCGTCGGAATCAACCCGCGCCCAGAGGATCTCGACATCAACGTCACCCGGGAGAAGAAGCTCACCAACATGCGGTCGTCGACGGCCGACGTTTTCGAGACGCTGGCCAAGCCGATCGAACTCGACCTGGAGCGCGCGATGGAGTTCTGCGCCGACCGACGAGTGCGTCGAGGTGACGCCGGAAATCGTGCGGGTGCGCAAGGTCGAGCTGGACGCCACCACCCGGGCCCGCAGCAAGGCCCGGGCGAAAGCGCGCGGCTGACGATCGACCGGACGGCCCCGCCGAGTGTTTCACGCTCGCGGCTACTGACCGTTGCGACGGCCGATGATCAGATCCTTGATTTCGGCGAGCTGCTCGTCGACCGAGCGGAACGTGGAGCGTGTTTCTTGGCGAAAGTCGCCCAGCTCTGTCTTGACGACCGCGACATCTTTCTTTACGGCCGCCAGGTCTGTCGTGACTGCCGCCAGTCCCAGCGCATGTTCCCGCTGATTGGCGCCAAGCGCATTGACCGCGGCCAGAACCGCGCGGTAGTCGGCTTGGGAAGCTTCCAGCGCCGCTACCCGCGCTTCCAGGTCTTCCAGGGTGGCCACCGCACCATCCTATTGGCCGTGCAGCCACCCGGGAGCGCCAATCCACAGAGGCGGCTTGCCTTGCGGGCCGCTCGACGACGTGTCGATACCCTGAGCAGCGTGCCGACGCGCCCTACGCATACGTGCGCCGCGATCTCGCGCGCTGACTGCTCATGACGTCGTCCTGCACGGTCAGCCCGCCGCCCGCCCCGCAGAGCACCGACACCACCGAGACGACGCTTCCGCCGCCGCCGAGGGCGACGCAGATCATCATGGCGATCGACACGATCGGCCCCGGCTTCAATTCCCACCTGCTGTCCGATCAGTCGCCGGTCAACGCGGCCATCAGCTCGCTGGTGCTGCCGAGCTCATTCCGGCCCATCGCCGATGCGGCGTCGCCGACGGGCTCGCGGTGGGTGCTCGACCCGACGCTGTTGGTGTCGGCGGAGGTGACGAACGACAACCCGTTCACCGTCACCTACAAGATCCGGCCGGAAGCGCAGTGGACCGACAACGCGCCGATCGGCGCCGACGACTACTGGTACCTCTGGCGGCAGATGGTCAGTCAGCCCGGCGTCGTCGACCCCTCCGGATACGACCTCATCACCGGCGTCCAGTCCATCGAGGGCGGCAAGACGGCGGTGGTGACGTTCTCGCAGCCCTATCCCGCGTGGCGGGAACTGTTCAACGACATCCTGCCCGCGCACATCGTCAAGGACATCCCCGGCGGCTTCGCTGCCGGGCTTGCCCGCGCGCTGCCCGTGACCGGCGGCCAGTTCCGGGTGGACAACATCGACCCGCAGCGCGAGGAAATCCTGTTGGCGCGCAACGACCGCTACTGGGCCGAGCCCGCGAAGCCCGACCAGCTGCTGTTCCGGCGGGCAGGTGCGACCGCGGCGCTGGCCGACTCGATCCGCAACGGCGACACGCAGGTGGCGCAGGTGCACGGCGGCGCGGCGGCGTTCGCACAACTGTCCGCCATTCCCGACGTGCGCACGGCGCGGATCGTGACACCGCGGGTGATGCAGCTGACGCTGCGGGCCCAGCAGCCCAAGCTCGCCGATTCCCAAGTGCGCAAGGCGATTCTGGGCCTGGTCGATGTCGACCTGCTTGCCGCGGTCGGTGCCGGCAGCGACAACACCGTGACTCTGGCGCAGGCGCAGGTGCGCTCGCCGTCGGACCCCGGGTACACACCGACCGCGCCGCCCGCGCTGACCCAGGAGGCCGCGCTGGCGTTGTTGGGCAACAGCGGCTACGAGCTTGTGCCCGTCGAGACGGCGACGCCGCCCACGCCGGGAACCCCTGTGCCGGACGACAACCGCGGGCGAATCACCAAAGACGGTGTGCCGCTGTCATTGGTGCTCGGTGTGGCGTCCAATGACCCGACGTCGGTGGCGGTGGCCAACACCGCTGCCGACCAATTGCGCAACGTCGGCATCGAGGCGTCGGTGCTGGGGCTGGATCCGGTGGCGCTCTACACCGAGGCGGTCACGCAGAACCGCATCGACGCGATCGTCGGCTGGCATCAGGCCGGCGGCGACCTCGCCACCGCGCTGGCATCGCGCTACGGGTGCCGGGCGCTGGAGGCGACGCCGGTGTCGACCACCACTGTCGGCGGGACTACGACGTCAACGCCGTCGCCGACTCAAAGCACGCCCGACCCGCGGCCGACGACCCGCACCACGACGGCGACACCGACGACGCCAAGCCCTGCGCCGGAGTCGGATGAGCTCGTGCAGGCGCCGAGTAACCTCACCGGCATCTGCGACCGGAGTATCCAGCCCAAAATCGACGCGGCGCTGCGCGGCACCGAGAACATCGGCGAGGTGATCGACGCGGTCGAGCCCCGGTTATGGAACATGTCGACCGTGCTGCCGATCCTGCAGGACACCACGATCGTCGCGGCCGGCCCCCGAGTGCAGAACGTCAGCCTGTCCGGCGCGGTACCGGTGGGCATCGTCGGCGACGCAGGTAAGTGGGCCAAGGAATCGCAGTAGCAGGAACGGAATCGGCCCCCTGCCGGGCGTTCGCCGATCGGTGGTGACACCGACGCCGGTCAGTCAGGATCGAGTTCTTGCTTGGGGCCATTCGCATCGCTGACGTCGTTAGTCACGTTTTCGCGCCGCTCGATGAGCAGCCGCAGGCAGTGTGCGATGACGGCCGCGACCAAAAACGGCGCAATCATCCACCACGGCGGATGTGCCAGTTCCCAGACGAAGATGGCGGCCCATATCGGCGCGCGCTGGGTGATCGCCAGGACACCGGCGGCACAGGTCAGCGACACGGCGGGAACGCTGACGTGATGTTCGGTGAAGGTGTTGATCGCCAGCGCCACAACCGATCCCATCGCGGCACCGGTGGCCAGCGCGGGGGTGAGCATGCCGCCGACCGCGCCGGCGCGCAGGAACACCGCGGTGAGTAGTGGCTTCAGAAACAGGATCACCGCTGCTGCGCCCAAGGTCATGCCGCTGTTCAGGCTGACCGTGAGGATGCTCTTGCCGTTCCCGGGCAATTCCGGCCATCGGATGGAACAGATGCCGATGAGTAGTCCCGCGGCGGCGATCGCCGGTATCAGGACCCAGGACTTGATGGTGGCGGCCGGACGTGCGCGAGCCATGATGTGGTTGAACGCCAACCCGACGCCGAGCGCCAGCGGCGCTAGTGCGATCGCGAAAGCCGTAAGCAGATAGGACAATTGGGGGTTCGGCCAGTCCAACGCCGGATGTTCGTGCGTGACCGGCGATGCGACGGCCACCGCGAGACTCGAGGTGATCAGGGCGGTGCCGACAGCACGAGGGTGCCAGGTTTTCAGCATGATCGCGGTCGCGAACAACGCACCACCCACCGGAACGCTGTAGACCGCCGCCAACCCCGCCCCGGCCGCGCAGGCCAGCAGGATCTCGCGGTCCCGCGCGGTCAGTGACCACCGCGATGTGCCGAGATCGCCTAGGGCCGCGGCGAATTGGCGGGGCGCACCCTCACGACCCAGGGATGCGCCCGAGCCGACGATGAGCACCTGCAGTGCCGCGTCGAGCGTCATCGTCAGGCGGGGGATGGGCCGGTGGTTGGCGATGGTGTCGGCCAGCGGTGGCACCTCGGTGCGTCGGCGCAGCATCCACCAGCCGAACCCGGCCAGCGCGCCGCCGATCATCGGGCCGACCGCGCGTCGCACCGGGCTGCTGCCGGTGACGCCGGCCAGCAGCGTGCCGAACGAGTAGTGGTAGGTCAGGTGCTCGACGAAGCGCAGCAGCAGCGTCGTGCACAGACCGGCGACCCCGGCCAGGAGTCCGACGACGACGATGCCGCAGCAGAACTCCAGGGTGCGCCGGCTCACGCAGTGAATCTAGTGCGGACCAACAGCCCGCTGGCGTCGACCTGGCTGGACCGTGCGATTTGTTCGTACATGCGGCTGAGCGTCTTGTTGGGCGCTCGTCGTCGTCGTAGCGGTCCGCTGCGAAGCCCGGGCTGCCGTCGATTCGTTCGTGGTGCATACTCTGCGCATCGCCTGTCGGGGCGAGTTGTTGCGCGCAGGGAGGGAGCATGGTGAAGATCGTTGGGGCGGTAACTGGCATCGGTCATCTTCGCTGGTTTTGCTGCTGTCGGATTGGCGCCCCTTGAGTTTCTTAGGGCTACGAAATTGCTCGACGTCAGCAGTCGCCGCTATTTCCCCATCGATTCTGCATATGGGTGTGACCCGTTAGGTTTGCGCGATTGGATTCAAGCAGCGTGAAGCTGTGACAGATGTTGCAGTCGTGGTCTGCCTCGTGACCGCGTCAGAGTCTGGCATCCGTCGCCAACTCGTCGGTCCAGGCCACAGCAATGAGTGAGACTATTCGCAGGCAGTCGGCCGGGCAGTTAACTAACGCCTTCGTCAAATAGCGCGAGGATCGCCAGCTGTTCGCTTCGCCGACCTCTAGATCGTTGCAACCTCGGCGGTAGGGTGACGCCCGATGCCGTCGCACGAAACGCCCCGTCTGCTCTTCGTCCACGCCCACCCGGACGACGAAACGCTGACGACCGGCGGCACCATCGCGCACTACGCATCCAACGGCGCCGACGTCCACGTCGTTACCTGCACCCTCGGTGAAGAAGGCGAAGTCATCGGCGAGCAGTACGCCCAGCTGGCCGTCGACAAGGCCGATCAACTGGGCGGGTACCGCATCAGCGAGCTGACCACCGCGCTGACTGCCCTAGGCGTCAACGAGCCGAATTTCCTTGGCGGCCCGGGTCATTGGCGCGATTCCGGCATGGACGGCACCCGGCCGCGACACCGTCAGCGCTTCATCGACGCCGACATGCGCGAGGCGGTCGGCCTACTCGTCGCCATCATCCGCCAGCTGCGGCCGCACGTCGTCGTCACGTATGACCCCGACGGCGGCTACGGCCACCCCGACCACATCCAGGCCCATCGCGTCACCACCGAGGCCGTCGCCGCATCGGCCGCCGACGACTATCCCGGCACGCCGTGGCAGGTGCCCAAGTTCTACTGGACCGTCATGGCCACCAGCGCGATGGCCGCCGGCCTGGCGCAACTGGACGGAGTCCCCGACGGCTGGACCCGGGTGTCGATCGACGACGTCCCATTCGGCTACCCCGACGACAAGATCGACGCCGTCATCGATGCACGCGACCAGTTGCCGGCCAAGGTCGCGGCCCTGCGGGCCCACGCCACTCAGGTCACCGTCGCCCCGAACGGCAAGTCATGCGCGCTGTCCAACAACATCGCGCTGCCGATCCTCACCGACGAGCACTACATACTTGTCTCCGGCACACCGGGCGAACGCGACCACCGCGGCTGGGAGACCGACCTCCTCGCCGGACTGGACCTCGGATAACCGGGAGTCACCCGGTACGCTTCGACCGAGTGGCCGCAGAGACAAACGACAGTCATGGACCCGGATCTGGATCCCAACCTGCAGCACTGGCAGGACCGCCTGGACAGCTTCCAGTGGGTGGTCGGCTCACTCGTGTCGGTGCTCGACAGCATTCCGACCTGAGTCTTTCGCCCGACGACACTCGGGCTCTGCGCGCCGTCGTCCTTACGCTGCTTACCGTCGACGGCATCATTTCGGCGGTGCTCGCCGCCTTCTTCCTTCCGCTTCGCATCGGCCCGGTCCCGTTTCCCATCAGCGCGTTGCTCAGCGGCCTGCTCAACGCCGCGCTGGTGTGGGCCGCTCTGCAATGGACGTCGTCGCCGCGGCTGGCGGCCCTACCGCTGTGGGCCTGGCTGGCGACGGTCGCCGGGCTCACGTTTCCCGGGCCCGGTGATGACGCAGTGTTCAGCGCGGAGTGGGCGCTGCTGCTGCTGATCGTGGTGGGCGCGCTCCCACCCGCGCTGCTGCTGTACCGGCGCACCCGCCCGCGTTAGCGCTTACTCGTCGTCGGCGTTTCGGTCCTTGCCGCCTGACGGGCATCCTGGCCGTCCCGCACGTCCTTGACGACCTTCTTGACGGTGTCGCGGACACTCTTGGCCACGGTGGTCGATGGTGCCTTTGCGCCTTCGACGTCGCCGTCGGACTTGCCCCCGTCAACGGCGTTCACGACTCCCTTAACAGCCTCAGCGATCGGGCCGCGCACCTCACCTTTCGCCCGCACCACGCCGTTGTCACTGGCGTCGGCCAGCCTGTCGGCGCGACGCTCGCTCAGCGAGGCCCGCACCTCCTTGACGCACATCTCGCACCGTCTTCGTCACCTCGGCCAGAGGACCTGCCCCCGCGGGGTCAACCTGAGGCAGCAGGGACTTGAACGGTGTGAACTGGCTTTTGACGATCGACGGGACAGTACTTATTTCCGGCATCTTCTCCTGACTAGGCGGGGACAACGGGCCACCCAACAAGTCACTGATTTCTGCGATTCCGTTTCTAAACAGGGAACTCAGCGAGGCGCCGCCCTCGACCCCTTCGACGTCTCCGCCGGCATTGAGGGGGTTGAAAACGCGGTCGAGTAAGCCACGCAATGTGCCGGCATTCTCGCCTCCGACTTCCGGCGCCGCGAACCCCTCGGCCGTGCATCTGCCGCCTGCGCCTGCAGAAGCCCAAACCACGGCAAGTATGGGATCTGCGGAGGCGGGAATGGGAGCGGCGGCAGCCAGCCCCATCCGTAGCGGATCTCTGCGTTCAGAAAGCCGATTCGATTGGCCGAGTCAAGGATGACGTTGTTGAGACCCTGGCCGAAGCTGATGGAACCGTCGATCCAGAAGGAGATGTTGTAAGTGATGGATCTGGCGATGGGCTCGATGAGAGCGTCCCAGAAGATCACAACTTGGTCGCCGATGAGGTAGCCGAACGGGATCCAGCCGAGGAAGTAATCCGCCAGGTCCACGCCGTAGTTGATCCAGAACGCCACGGAGTCGTAGATACTCCTGATGGCTTGGCCGAGACCTGGGAACGCGAGCAGCGTTGCGCTGGGCGCCGCCGGCGCATCCCCGGGGCGCGGGATCTCCACGAGCGCACTTGGCGTTATCTGCTGGGCCGCTGCGACCAACGCCGTGAAGGCGGGCGTGTCGACGAAGTTTTGAGACTGTCGGCCAGTTCGACCGTCGCAGCCACGGGCGGAGGTCCGGGCGGCGGCGGAGGTTGTACCGACGGGGCGATTACGACGGCGCTCGCCGTGACCGTGGCGACCCCAGCCATGAGCACTGAGCGTGCGGAAATCTTCATAACGGCTCTCTCGTCTTTTGGAATCCCCGACCTGGATGAAAACCTACGCGGGTTTGCTGGCTGCGTCAGGTAATCGAAGCCAATTGGCGTGTCGGTGACACCTTGCGGGTCGGCAGCCCGCCACCGTCGTCGACATGCGGACTACTGTTGCCGATATGGTCGGCGCCGATGTTTCAGATAGTGAGACGCGCGGATGATCCTCGACGAACGTGGGGTTACACGGGAGTGGCTCTGAACCCCCAGCGCGGCACCGCTCTGCCCAGCCCGGTGGTCCCACCGAAGTCCGGCGCACCCAGCGCTGCCGCCATGCGGCGGGTGCTGCGGCGGGCCCGCGACGGGGTTGCGCTGAACATCGACGAGGCGGCCATCGCCATGACCGCCCGCGGCGACGACCTGGCCGATCTCTGCGCGAGCGCCGCCCGCGTTCGCGATGCCGGGTTGACGTCGTCGGGTCGGCGCGGGCCCAACGGGCGGCTGCCGGTCAGCTACTCGCGCAAGGTGTTCATCCCCGTCACCCACCTGTGCCGCGACACCTGCCACTACTGCACCTTCGTCACCGTCCCCGGCAAGCTGCGCGGCCCAGGGTCTCGGCATGTACATGGAGCCCGACGAGATCCTCGACGTCGCGCGTCGTGGTGCCGAATTAGGCTGTAAGGAAGCGCTTTTCACGCTCGGCGATCGCCCGGAGACGCGGTGGGACGAGGCCCGTCAGTGGCTGGACGAGCGAGGCTACAACTCGACACTGGACTACGTGCGGGCGATGGCGATCCGCGTGCTGGAGGAAACCGGTCTGCTGCCGCACCTGAACCCCGGCGTGATGACGTGGTCGGAGCTGTCGCGGCTCAAGCCGGTCGCCCCGTCGATGGGGATGA
>CAVUPN010000017.1:0-91250 GCA_963743225.1 uncultured Actinomycetota bacterium
GAAACGACCTGCGGATACGCGACAGGTGTTGATGGCATCAACAAGGTCACGACGACTAGGGGCGTTCGAATTCGGCTAGGGCTCGCCGCACACCGCTATCGCGCGCGAGTCTGGCGTCGACGATCGGGCCCGCCACTCCTCGAAGCGCCGCGACGGGTCGCCAGCGGCCGGGGACGGTAACGGAAGGCCGCCTCCGTTCCAGCCCGTCGGCGATCGCGGCGGCTGCAGTCTGCGGCTGAATGCGCTTGAGTATGAATTTGGGCATCGCTGAGAGCAGGGCCAGTACGTGGGGATCCGCGTCCACACCCTGACGGATCATGTCGGTCTCGATGAGCGAGAAGTACGCCGTCATCGCCGACGCTCCATGACTCGCCAACTCGACGCCGAGGCCCCGGCCGAGCTGCTCCACTGCGGCCTTGCTCATCGCATACGGGATGGCGCCCGCCCCGTTGATATACGCAAACACCGAACTCACCACGACGATCTGTCCGCGGCTACCGATCACCGACTCCATCGTGGCCGACACGGTGTTGACGACTCCGTCCACGTTGACGGCCAGAACCTGAGCCACCTGATCGGGGTGTAGGGCGCGAATGGTGCCCCCACGACCAAGCACGCCCGCGTTGGCGATCACGACATCGATGCGCCCGAACCGCTCGAGCGTCAAACGAACGGATTTTTGGACCGACGCGAGGTCGGTGACGTCGCATTGCAGCGCCAGACAATGGCCCCTCGGGAGGGTCTCCGCAACCGACTGCGCTGTACACAAGTCAATATCAGCGATCACCACCCGTGCCCCGCGCCGAGTCAGTGCACTGGCGGTGGCCGCACCCAGCCCGCGACCCGCCCCGGTGATGAAGGCGACCTTGCCCGACAGTGAATACCGCTTCACCTCAAAGACCACGCTTGCGCGCGAATGACACGGTGCCGTTGCGGCGGAGCATCGCGAGCGTGGTGGCGATGCGACCGCGATTGAGGTCGGGTGATAGCCCCGCGCCGATCCGGTGCAATTGGTCCGTGTGCCAGGAGAGTTCGAGAATCCCGTCGAGTGATTTGAGGTCGACGAACTTGCCTAGGAAACCGCGCATTCCGGTCCGCACCTGGTGTGAGGCGAGAGTTTCGATGCGTCCCGCGAGTACCACATTTGCTGCGTCCGTGGTTGTTGCGGTGGGACGGCCAAGTCCGATCACGTCACATTCACCGGCATTCACCGCTTCGTGCATCGCGGCACGGGAACGGAAGCCACCCGTGACCGCCAGCGGGATGTCGCCGGCAAGGCTGCGCACCGTTCGGGCGTACTCCAAGAAGTAAGCCTCGCGCGCTCGGGTGCTATCGGCGGCCTTACCCATCATGGCGGGCTGCTCGTAGCTGCCGCCGCTGACCTCGATCAGATCGATGCCCTCACGCGCCAATGCCGCCACCACGGAGCGGGATTCATCTTCGGTGAAGCCGCCGCGCTGGAAGTCGGCCGAGTTCAGTTTGATGCCCACCGCGAAGCCCGGCGAGACCCGCGCGCGGATGCGGCGCACGACTTCGAGCACAAAGCGCATCCGCCGTTCGGGGTCACCGCCCCACTCGTCGTCGCGCTGGTTTGACAACGGCGACAGGAACTGCGCGACCAGGTATCCGTGCGCACCATGTATCTGCACACCGTCGAAACCCGCCGTCTCGCACACCACCGCGGCGGCTGCGAAACGCTCAATGATGTCTTCGATCTCAGCGGATGTCAGCTCACGCGGCGTGGTCGCACCGGGGAAGTTGAGGGCCACCGGGCTGGGCGCTACCGGGGTGTGACCGAGCGCGAGTGGGTTCGACTGGCGCCCTGGATGATTGAGCTGCACCCAAATCGGGACGCCGGCGTCCTTGGTGGACTTGGCCCAGCGCGACAATGCGTCCAGGTTGCGCTCGTCCTCGATGACGACGTTGCCCGGCTCGCCGAGCTGCGTGCGATCGACCATCACATTGCCGGTGACGATCAGACCGTACCCGCCGTGGCTCCAGCTCGTGTAGAGCCGCTCGAGTCGCTCGTCGGGAGAGTTCTGCTTGTCGCCGAGCCCTTCGCTCAACGCAGCCTTCATGATCCGATTGGGCAGCACCTGGCCACAGGGCAGTGGCAGCGGGTCGCGCAGGGAAGTCATACGGATGTTCCTTTCGTGTGGGCCGCTCGCAGCGGACCCTGGTGGCCGGCCGGCTTCAGTTGGCGGGAGAGAAACTCGACCTGGTCGCGTACCAGTGCCTCGAAAGGCTCTCCGAGGTAGAAGTCGAAATGGCCGGCGTCGTAGCGCTTGATCTCGCCCCGCGGTGCGGTGCGCGCATATCGCAGCGTTTGTGCGGGTGGTGTGACACTGTCGGTGTTGCTGACGCAGAACAGGATTGGGAACTTGATCTTCTTGGCCGCACGCCCCGGCCGGTAGGTAGCGATGGCCGGAGCAACCCGCGCCGCTACCTCGTTGCGGAAGGTCGTTTCGGGTGGCAGCAGCGCCTCGTAGCCGGGCAGCGCATCTGGGGCGTTCATCAGGGCGAGCGAACCGGGAGGTCCCGCGAGCGGAATCATCGCTGGCGGCCTACGGAAGACCATGGATGCAAAATCTCGTGCGACCGTCGGCAATACCTTCATGGACTCCGTCGGACCCAGCGCGAGTGCTGAGGCTAGGCCGTCTGTGAATGGGCATTGCGCCACCGCGGCTCTCAGTTCTGGATGACGTGAGGCGACCGTGATCGAGTGCCCGCCACCAAAGGAGCTTCCCCAGACAGCAATTCGGGTGCCGTCGAGGCCGGGACGATTCTTCACCCATGCGATGGCGGCATCCCAGTCGGCGAGCTGTCGCCTGACCGACAGCAGCTGGCGGGGTTGGCCGCCGCTGTCACCGAAGTGCCGGTAGGTGAAGGCCAACGCGGCGATTCCGGCCTGTGCGAACCGCTGAGCGAAGGCGTCCAAGCGCATCTCACGTGTGGCACCGAGACCGTGCCCGAGGATGACCACCGGTGGCGGGGTAACACCGTCGGGCAGGTAAAGCCATGCGGCACAGGTGTTCTTGCCGGAAGTGAACGATACGTCGTGCCGGGTGTATGGTTGTGCAGTGCTCATTACCGGCTCACCGCCCCGTTCGTCGAGCGCACCGCGGGCACCCGGCCCGATTCGAGGGCTTGCGCGTAGATCTCCGGCCGGTAGAGAGGCAACTCGTCGGTGGAGGCAGTATCCGTGAGGTATTGGAGCATTAGCTCCTGGCCGACCTCGGACTGATCGGTCTGGAGAAACTCGGTGCGCTCGACGTGTAGGCCCTCCGACAACGACATCGAGCCGCCGAAGTACACCGACCTTTTGATGGCTTCGACTGACCCTTTGGTCCGCTTGCCGAAGTAGTCGGCAAGTTCGGTCGCCCGCGTTACGACCTCGTCGGGTGCCACCACGTCGTCAACCGCTCCATTGGCCAGAGCCTGCGCGGGCGTGAACGGCTTACCGTCGAGGATCGCAACCAGTGACTTGTGGGTGCCGATGAGCCGCGTAAGCCGCTGACTTCCGCCGCCGCCCGGCATAATGCCGAGGAGGACTTCTGGCTGGCCGATGAAGAATTCGCCATCAGCCATGACGCGCAGATCGCAGGCCCAGGCGAATTCCGCGCCCAGGCCCAGCGCCGAACCGTTGAGGGCGGCAACGAAGATCACGCCGCTGGCATTCATGCGCAGGAACGTCGCGTGCAGGCGGTCGAGCTGGGCGGCTCCCCGCAGGGGCGTCCTGCGCAGGACGGGCTCGGGCACGCGGGCCCGGTCTACGCCTCTGGCCAGGCGTAGAGCGACAGACGCGCCGCGTCGGTTCAAGTCCGGCACCGCGGCGCCCTCTGCCTGGAGCCACCGCACGTCGGCATGGCTGACGAAGCGGCCGGGACGCGCGCCGGTGAACACGACGGCGTGCACGCTGGGATCGTGGTTGACGCGGTCCACAAACTCGTCTAATTCGTTGGCGGTGTCGAGGCCGAATAAGCTGTGCGGCCCGCCGTCGACCCGCACGATCAGGGTGGCTCCACGGTCCTCGACCTCGAGGTGACCATTGTCTTTCTGTGTCATGTCGATCTACTTTCAATCGTTCCTGCATTGGTCGAAAACTCTGAGCGCGAGTGGTTTTCGGAGCTCGGCACGAGTTGGTCATGTCTTCCCAAAGCCGCCACCTCACGCTCGAGCGCCGGTGTCACTTCGGCCGCGAATCGCCTCATCCACGGCCACGCGGCTGGCGAGTTCAGCGCAGCCTTCGCCCAGTTGGCGACGACAACAGCGCGCGGCACGTATACGCGGCTGCGCCTACGCACGAGGCCGCGCACGATCGCAGCGGCCGCCCGGTCGACACTCGTCGTTACATTGCCTGGATACGGCAGCCGTCCACGTAGCTCCTGAAACGAAGGGAGATCCGCCTCGGCGCCTCGGACGAGGTCCGTGTCGATCCACGAGGGATGGACAAGTCCGACGGTGATGCCAAGGTGAGCCACCTCTTGCCGGTAGGCCAGGGCGAGCATTTCGACTCCGGCCTTGCTTGCGGCGTAGGAGGCGAGGCCAGCGACCGGTGTGAAGGATATCGCCGACGCCACCACCATCGCGTGGCCTCGACTGCGTTCCAGGTGAGGTGTCGCGTACTTGAGTGTGCGGAAGACGCCGTTCAGGTTGATGTCCAGGACTCGCTCGAACGAGGCCTCGTCGGTCTGCCGCACGGTGCCGTAGGCGGCAACGCCCGCGTTCGCGACGACAATGTCGATGCCACCCATTGCCTTCGCGCAATCATCAATCGCCGTACGCAACGCGATGCCGTCGCGCACATCGGCTTCCCTCCATGACGCGGTGGGCCCGAGATCGTCGGCGAGGACACGCAACCGATCGGGCTCGAGGCCGATGAGAGCCACATGAGCACCGCGGGCGGCGGCAAGACGTGCCACTGTCTCCCCGATTCCCCTTGCAGCTCCGGTGATTACCAGCTTTTGACCCGACAAGCTGCGACGCATCAGGCGATACTCGTGACGGATGAGCGGAACTCCGGCGGGACGCGGTAGCCGCCGAGAGCCTCGGTGAGCAACGCGGCGAATTCCACCGTCGTGCGGTCTCCCCCTGGCGGTCCCATCGCTTGGATGCCGATGGGAAGGCCCGCCGCGTTGGTGGTGATGGGCATCGTCGTGGCCGGCGCTCCGGCGATGTTGGCCAATGCGCTCCATTTGGTTTGGTCCCAATAGGAGCGGGTGACGCCGTCGACGTCGATGGTGCGACCGAAGCGGTCATGGTCCTTGTTGTGGTGAGGGGGTGCCGCGGTGGGTGTGACGGGCAGCAGCAGCACGTCGAATTCTTTGAAGAATCCGACCCAGCGCTGCGCGATCTCACGGCGAGCCGCGTCGCGGAACAACCACGCGCGGTGGCTCTGGATCGTTCCCCGCAGCGCGGCGGCAGCGTCGCCGCGGGGATGCCTGAGGGAGCGCAGGGCAAGGGCACCGCCGAATTGCGGACTCATCGTGGAACGGTCAACCGAGAACGCGGCCATCACCAAGCTCAGGAACAGGTCGTGTGAGGTAGTCAGATCCACCGGGATGCTCGCGGGTTGCTCTACTACCCGTGCGCCGGCGTCGCGTAACGCGGTGACGGCGTCGTCGATGGCTCGGTGCGTGTCTTTGTCGGTTGGGCAGGCGGGATCGTCAGCCCATACCGCGACACGGAAATCCTTGAGCGCTGTCGCGCGCGGCGGGGCAAGGGTGTACGAGAATCCGCCGTCGGGGTTCAGCGGGCCGACGGTGGCTTCCAGTGCGGGGATGATGTCGCGGGCACCACGCGCCTGCACGCCAGCACAGGCCATATCGGGTTCAGCCCATCGTCCAGGGTTTCCCGGCCCGCCCGGGATGTGGCCGGCCAGTGGCACGGACTGCCAGGTCGACTTGTGGCCGTAGAGGCCACAGAAGTGAGCCGGAATCCGGGTGGAGCCACCGATTTCGGACCCGAAGTCGAAACTCGTCAGCCCGGCAGCGGTGGCGGCGGCGCCGCCACCGGCGGAGCCGCCGGATGTGCGCGAGCGATCCCAAGGGTTGTTTGTCCGGCCGAACACCGGATTGCTGGCCTGCACGTCGGCGTTGCCGGTCGGCATGTTGGTCTTGCCGACGATGATGGCCCCCGAGCGACGCAGGCGGGCGACTGCCTCAGCGTCCTGCGTCGGTATGTGGTCGGCCAGGTCGGGTCGACCGCAGACTGTGCGCATACCGGCTGTCTCGTAGCTGTCCTTGACGGTGATGGGCAGGCCGTGCAGCGGGCCGAGATCGTCTCCGCGTGAGCGTGCGGCATCGGCTTCTGTTGCCGCGCGCCGCGCAGCGTCAGGGTCGACGGTGACGATCGCGTTCAGCGATGGGTTATGCGTGCCGATGCGCGACAGGTACAGCTCGACCAATTCGGCGCTGGACACGTCCTTGGCGTCTAGCGCCGCAAGTTGTTCCGTCGCCGGTAGCCATGCGAAATCGTCTGGAGCCAAGGAGGACACAGTCATCTCTTTCTACTGGTGAAGTTGGCCAGTGAACACTGGGTATACCGATCAGTCTACTGGCTAGATGGCCACCGTAGTACACCGACTGGTATAGTGCAAGTCATGCGAGTACGGGAGCGGCTCACGTCAGCCACGGCCACGCTGATGCAAAGACAAGGTGTGGCCGGCACTGGCATTGCGGAGATCTTGTCCACCAGCGGCGTGACGCGACGATCGATCTATCTAAACTTTCCTGGCGGCAAGGCCGAACTGGTCGCCGCGGCGACCCGTGCTGCGGGAGACGAGCTGTCAACTACGTTGCGTGACTGTATCGAGCAGCGGGATCCGATCGCGGCGTTCACTCGTGTGTGGAGCGAGATGCTGATTAGCACGGACTACGAGGGTGGCTGCCCCATCGTGGCGGCCGCATTCAGTCGCGCTGAGGCCCCCGAGGCCGCCAGCACCGCCGCCGATGTTTTCGCCGAGTGGGGACAGCTGCTCGCGGACAGGCTTCGTGAAGACGGCATCAATCGCGCGGCAGCCCAATCGTTGTCGACGACAGTCGTCGCCGCACTCGAAGGGGCGGTCATACTTTCCCGCGCCGCGCGGTCGACCAAGCCGCTGACGCAGGTCACCCGTCACCTCAACGAACTCATCTCCCAGCACCGCCCCAGCTGATTAGTCGACCGCTTGGTCGATGAGCGTCGCCGCCGCCTTACGTGCGTGTGTCCAGGGAGCGGGATCGTCGAGGGAGGTCGACAACGCGGCGGCACCTTCGTAGAGGAGCCCGAGTTGGTTGCCCAGCAGTGTGGGGTTGGCCGCTCCGGCCTGCCGGGCGAGCTTGATCAGACCCTTGATGTAGGCGCGCTTGTGCTCGTGGACGATGTCTTGAACTTCCGGCATGACCTCGGAGGCCTCGACGGCCGCATTGTGGAAGGGACAGCCGCGCATCTGCCCGTCTGGTGAAGGGGTTTCGAACAGGGCGAGGATGCGCTCGCGAGGTGTGCGGCTGGCGGCGTCCGGGCCGGGACGGATGGGGTCACCGACGACCTGCTGAATGCAACGCAGGTACTCCTCGACAACGGCGGCTTTACTCGGAAAGTGTTGATAAAGGGTCCGTTTGGATACCGACGCTTCGCTGGCGAGTCGCTCGACACCGGTGGCGTTGATGCCCTCGCGATAGAACAGGTCGGTGGCCGTACTAACGATGCGCTGTCGGGCGCCACGGCCGCCACGGCTATCGGTGGAGCGTGCCTCACGCTGGGTGGTCATTGCCCAAGCATACCGATGGGTTTACATCGCCCGCAAAGGCGTGTAACGTCGGTCGCGAGAAAGTACACCGATCGGTATACAAGGAGCGAACATGAGTCAGCAAAGTAGCGGCAGCCGGCGAAGATTGCAATGGACGCTCGGGGTGCTCGCGGCGATACCCGTGGCGAGCGCAACGGGTGAGATTGTTCGAGGCCCGCAGGGGGTGCCGGGCGGCTCACCCGATGTGATTCCGACCGTGGACAGTTCTCTCCGCTATGCCAACGTGTTCAAATTCGCGGTCGGACCTGTGATCTGGTCTCAACTCCGACATATCGAGCAGTCACCGGCCGTGTCTTTCGCGGCGGCAACCATCGCGTTTGGCGGCCTCGCGCGGCTGAGGTCATGGCAACAACGCGGGCGACCGCACCCCATCACCGTGGGGGCGATCGCCCTCGAGACCATCGGCGTGCCGATCCTGCTCGCCTGGCAGCGGCGCCTTTCTGCGAAGGCGGTTTGAAACAGATGCCTTCCGTACTGGTTACCGGCGCAGGCAGAGGAATCGGTCTGGCGATCACCGAGCACATGAGCCGGCGAGGCTGGAACGTCTACGCCACCGCTCGATCCGACGCCGCCCTCAACAGCCTCGACCGCCTGCCCAACGTTCACGCGATCGCGCTCGACATCACCGACCGGTCCGCGATTGCAGCACTTCCCGATCAGCTTCCCGCTGAGCTGAACGGCGTCGTCAACAACGCCGGCATCATCGTCAACGGGCCGGTCGAGGGTCTATCCCTCGATGAGCTGACCCAGCAACTCGACATCAACGTCATCTCGCAGATCGCAGTGACGCAGGCGGTGCTGCCGAAGATCCGTAACGCCCGGGGGCGGGTGGTATTCATGTCGTCGGTCAGTGGATTGTTCACCACACCGGGCACCGGCGCCTACAACGCATCGAAGTACGCGATCGAGTCCTTGGCCGATGCACTCCGTGTGGAGTTGCGTCCGTGGCGCATTCCCGTGTCACTCATCGAGCCAGGGCCGATCCGTACCGATATGTGGGCTGACGCGCTCGACGACTACGACCATATGACCAAAAAACTCAGTGACGAGCATCGCCGACTGTATGCGTCGCACCTCGCTGGGAGTCGGAAGTTGATGGGACGTCTGCAAAAACTTGCTGCCGATCCCAAGAGGGTCACGCAGGCCGTCGATCACGCACTGACATCGAGGCGTCCTAAGCGTCGCTACCTGCTCGATTTCGTCAGTCGGGCCCAGAAAACCGTCGTCGCAATCACGCCGACCGCGGTCAACGACGCGGTTCTGACAGCGGCAACCACATCGAAATAAGGGCCTCGACGGTTGCCGTGAGCACCGGCCTGAGCGCCGCTCGGCCTACCGGTGAGCGACGTCATATTTCGAGGTATACCGATCGGTGTACAAAGGGCCAAGCAAGCTGATACTGTCATATCAGGAAGTACACCAATCGGTTTACCTCAGGAGGAAGTCATGGCAGGCATACGAACCACCCGGCACGATCCCGCAAGTCATCTGCGTGCAGCGAGCGCCCGCCGGGGCGGCACGTTGTACAAGAACGCGCCGACGAAATCCGTGTCCGTGGGCGGAACCCGGTTCGCCTACCGTGAGCTGGGAATCGATAGCGGCGTACCGGTGATCTTCCTCAATCACCTGGCCGCGAACCTCGACAACTGGGACCCCAGGGTCGTCGACGGCATCGCGGCAAAACACCGCGTGATCACCTTCGACAATCGCGGGGTCGGCGCTTCCGAGGGCAAGACGCCGGACACGGTTGAGGCAATGGCACACGACGCCGTGGCTTTCATCCGCGCGTTGGGATTCGACCGAGTTGACCTTCTCGGGTTTTCGCTCGGCGGAATGGTCTCGCAAGTGATCGCGCAGCAGGAGCCGGCGCTGGTGCGCAAGATCATCCTCGCGGGGACGGGACCCGCCGGAGGCGAAGGCATCGTCGACGTGACGAAGCTGACGTACCTCGACACGTTCCACGCGCACGCCACCTTCAAGGATCCCAAGGAACTTCTCTTCTTCACTAGAACCGCACACGGCAAGTCGGAGGCGCGCGCATTCATCAAGCGGTTGAAGGAGCGCACGAGCAATCGGGATAAGGCGATGGCGATCGGAGCATTCCGCACGCAGCTCAAGGCGATTCACGCCTTTGGCGTCGAGAAGCCGGCCGACCTGTCACGCATCCAACAGCCTGTCCTGGTGGCCAACGGCGATGCCGATCGTATGGTGCCGTCCAGTAACTCCTATGAGCTGGCTCAGCGCCTCCCGAATGCGACGCTGCGGATCTACCCGGACGCTGGACACGGCGGCATCTTCCAGGCCCACGAACGGTTCGTACCGGAAGCGCTCGCCTTCCTGGGATCGACGACTTCATGACTTCGCTCGCCAATCAGACGGTGCTGGTCACGGGAGCCAACCGTGGCATGGGCCGCGAATACGTCGCGCAGCTTCTCGATCGGGAAGTGAGGAAAGTCTATGCGGCTGCTCGCGATCCGCGGACAATCGACGTCGAAGACCCGCGCGTCGTTCCGCTTCAGCTCGATGTCACTGACGCAACGTCCGTGGCTGAATCGGCTGCGGTTGCATCTGATGTCAGTGTTCTGATCAACAACGCCGGCATCTATCGCGCGACCTCGGTCCTCGATCCGGACATGTCCAGTCTTCGCGAAGAGTTGGAGACGAACCTGTTCGGCCCGCTCACAATGGCGTCCACATTCGCTTATCGGATAGCCGAGAAGTCCGGCGCCATCGTCAATGTCGCGTCGGTCCTTGCGTGGATGCCGGGCGGGGCCAGTTACGGGGTGTCAAAGGCGGCGATGTGGAGCGCCACGGACTCGATGCGCACCGAACTCGGGCCCCGTGGCGTGCAGGTAATGGGCGTTTACATGGGGCTGGTCGAGACCGACATGGCGAAGTTCACCAACTATCCCAAGTCCGACCCAGCCGAGGTGGTCCGTCAGGTTCTCGATGGGATCGAGTCCGGCGCCGACGAGGTTCTGGCCGACGAGATGACTCGCGTCGTTCGTGCCCAACTGAACAAGCCGATCCGGGAGCGCTTGTCATGAAAGCCTTCGCGATCGATCGCTACAAGAGCAAGGACCGCGGCCGCATCGTCGACCTGCCGCAGCCGGAAGTCGGAGACGACGACGTACTCGTCCAGATCCACGCGGCCGGCGTCAATCTCCTCGACGCAAAGATCGCGGACGGAGAATTCAAGATCTTCCTGCCGTACCGCTTCCCGCTTGTTCTCGGCAACGACGTCGCCGGCGTTGTGGTCGAGGTGGGAGCACGAGTGCGGCGCTTCAAGCCCGGTGACGAGGTTTATGCGCGACCGGACAAGGACCGGATCGGCACCTTCGCGGAATTCATCGCCATGAACGAAGGCGACGTGGCGATCAAGCCGACCCACCTCAGCATGGAAGAAGCGGCTTCCATTCCGCTGGTCGGCCTGACCGCTTGGCAGGCACTCGTCGAGATGGCCAACTTGAAGCCCGGGCAGAAGGTGTTCATTCAGGCGGGCACCGGCGGTGTCGGGACGTTCGCCATTCAGCTGGCGAAACATCTTGGGGCGACGGTGGCTACCACGGCAAGCGCCGCCAACTTCGAACTGGTCAAATCCCTCGGCGCGGACGTCATGATCGACTACAAGACAGAGGACTTCGAGTCCATCCTGCATGGCTACGACGTGGTTCTGCACAGTCAGGACTCGAAGACTCTGGACAAGTCCCTGCGGGTGCTGAAGCCAGGCGGGACGCTCATCTCCATATCGGGACCACCCGACCCGGCCTTCGCGGACGAAATCGGCGTGCCTTGGTACGTCAAGTTGATCATGCGCGTCTTAAGCTTCGGCGCAAGGAGAAAAGCCAAGCGGCTCAACGTGATCTTCTCGTTCTTGTTCATGAGGGCGAACGGCGATCAGTTAAGCCAGATCACTTCCCTCATCGATCAGGGCGTCATCCGCCCAGTTGTAGAGAGGGTGTTTCCGTTCGAATCGATCCATGACGCTTTGGATTTCGTCGAGAGGGGACGGGCCAAAGGCAAGGTCGTCGTAAATGTGAAGTAACCGGTGCCCGCTGTCATCGCCGCCAGAACAGGTGATGCGTCACACCGCTTCGACTCGGCACGACCTCACGGCGAAACTTGTCGAGCAGCTCCTCAGGCGTCCACAGCCGCGATCCGACGCCGAGCCCACCTGCGGGGAGGCCACCACATGGTGGCGGACGCAGAAGGCCCAGGCTCGGGATCGCGTCCCTGAACCTGGGCCTTCCATCGGTGGAGCTGCCGGGAATCGAAAAGGGCCGCTAGCCTGCGGAAACAGCTTCTGAGCAAGCCTTTACCTAGCCTGGGGAGGCCTGGCGAGGCCTGTGCTACCCGGCGGATGTCAGTCGGGTGTGGCTATAGCCACGTTTGCTGACCGGTACTCCAGACAGGGGCATGCAGACGAGGATCGCGATACAGAGTGGCACCGGCAGCCGTCTCTTTCACGATGTTAGCTGAGCATGCCACCGGTGGCTTTCTGGTGGCTATGTGTTACTTAGTACCTCTATTTCCGCTGGTCACAGGGGTGGAGCTGCCGGGAATCGAACCCGCTTCGGGGTGCTGGTCTCTGAGCCGAACGGGCACTGAGCTGCGGAATGACATTCGTTGTGATTCACGAGAATTGACCTCTGTGGACACTGAGTGTGCCCAAAATGTGCCCATCCAGTCCCTCGATTGACCGCGCAATTGTTAAAGCGCTTCTGGAATCGACAGCACGTGCCGTCCGCTCGTCAATGCACGGCATGCACGCTTCCCGGACGGCTGTTCGGCGTTTGTGTGGCGAACCTAACGGATGCCCCTGTCCCAGCTCGTCGTCTCGGCAAGCGACAATCGCTCGACCACGGGCAGCGGGTCGCTGTCAGCCGACGCTTGACCCAACCGGATCAGGGCTTGGGGATACCCGTCGCCGTCGAATACCTCGCACGCGAGCGCCAGACGGTCGCGGGTCTGCTTCAGTGGGTCGGTCAGCGGGCAACTGACCAGCCCCAACGCGGTGGCTGACAACAAAAGCCGGCTCATGGTCTCACCGGCCCGCAGCCGCATCAAGTCGTCATCGGTGTCGGTTCCGAGCACCAGCAGCACACCGTCGTCCCCATGCGCGGCGTCTGCGCTGCCCGCCGCCCCGCCGTATCCCAGCGCCACACCGTCGTCGTCCCGGCGGGCCCATCTCATGGCGGGGACCACGCCCAGCGTGACCTGGCGCCGGGCGGCGCGGATGTAGAGCAGTTCCAGCGTGCCGGACGGAATCGGACCCGCACCGTAACGGCGACGGTCGGCACGGCGGCGTGGGATGGCAACAGCCAGCTCCCTGCTGGGTTCGGGGGCCGGTGCTTCGATGATTTCGATTAACGCCAGATGGTCGTGGTCGGAGGCGTCGGGGAAGCGCCGGAGGCGGGTGTGCCAACCGTGTGCCGCCAACGCCACGACGCAATGGTCCAGCACGGCGCCGCAGCTGAGCAGGACGTCACGCCGGTCGGAGTCGGCGTCGCCGAGTTGGCGACTGCGGTCAGCGTGGAGATGCACGCCCTCCCTGCTGACCCGCCAATGCCACGGCTGGGAGTTCTGGGCGGACGGCGCTCGCGCAGCCATGTCCAACGCCCTCTCAAGCGTGGCTGTATCGGGAAAAGCTGCCAATCGTCTCACCTCCCGCGCAGCGCTGAGTTCGCTTCAGGTAATCATCACTAGTGTCACCGACGTCGCTTCCGACATCCAATACCGTCAGACGGATATCACGACTTCGGATCCCGCTACACCACAACGACGTGTCGACGGTCGGCAATCAACCCCATGACCCGTCACCGGCGGTGCCGTCCCCCCATCGTTGCGGCTGGCTTGTAGCGGCGATTGCGGTGCGCGGTTGTCCGTGCCGGACGGCCACCAAATATTCGGGCCGATCAGCGCGAACAGCGCCGGGATGACCAGCGTGCGGACAACGAATGTGTCAAGCAGGATACCGAGGCCCACGATTATCCCCACCTGCGTCAGCACGATCAGCGGCAGGACGCCGAGCACACAGAACACCGCGGCCAACACGATGCCCGCGCTGGTGATCACACCGCCCGTCGCGGAAACGGCCCGCACCATCCCTTCACCGGTGCTGTGTTCGGCCAGTCTCTTCGCGGGCGCGTGTCACCAAGAAGATCGTGTAGTCGACGCCGAGAGCGATTAGGAACAGCAGCGCGAACAGCGGGGTGTTGTTATCCAGTCCGGGGAAACCGAATACGTGGATACTGGCCCAGCCGCCCAGCCCGAGTGCGGCGAGCGCGGAAAGCACGGTCGCCGCCGTCAGCACGAGTGGCGCGACGACGGCCCGCAGCAGGACGTAGAGAACCATGAGGACCACAGCGAGGATCGCCGGAATCACCACCATCCGATCTCGTGTCGCGGCGTCGCGAATGTCGAGCGCCTTGGCGTCCGATCCGCCTACCAGCGCGGCCGGATCGGCGCGTGGACTGAATCACGCAGCGCCGCAACGATTTGGAATGCCCGCTCTGATGCGGGCGCGGCGTCGATCACGACCGACCAGCTGCTCCTGCCAGTCGCCGACTGGCCGGTCGGCATCACGGAAACCACCCCGGACGTCGTGTCGATCGCCTGTTGCACGGCGCTTGTCCTGCTGGTGTCGGCGATGACCACGGTCGGGTCGGCCAACCCGCCTGGAAAATGCGTTGCGAGCTTGTCGAATCCGGCCACTGAGTCGGCTTTCACGCGGAACTGCTCAGTCTGCGACAGCCCGATGGTGGTGCCTAACAGCCCCGTCGCCAGCACGGCGAGGACGAGAACAGAGATCCCGCCGATCAGCCCCGGCCGTCGTGCCACCCGTTCGGCGATGCGATGCCACGGTCCAGTCTCGACGGTGTCGGCGCTGCCGGGTCGCGGGACGAACGGCCAGAACAGCCGAGGCCCGAACAACGCGAGTAATGGCGGAAGCATGAAGAGCACGAACAAGGCGGCGACCACCAGCCCGCATGCTGCCAGCGCGCCGAGACTGCGGGTGCTGGGAACCACGGCGAGGATCAGCGTAAGCAAGGCCAGCACCACGGTCGCATTGCTCGCGAGGATGGCAGGTCCCGCCATGCGCACTGCGCGGCGCAGAGCTTTTCGGTGATCGGCGTTGCGCCGCAACTCTTCGCGGTAGCGGGAGATCAGCAGCAGCGCATAGTTGGTGCCCGCGCCGAACACCAGCACGCTGGTGATGCCGGACGTCGACCCGTCGAATGTCAGCCCGGTGATGCCGGCGACTGCGGTTCCCACCGCGGCGGCCACCTGCTCGGCTACACCGATCACGGCCAGCGGCACAAGCCACAGCACCGGTGAGCGGTAGGTGACGAGCAGCAGGACCGCGACAACCAGCGCGGTGACGACCAGCAGTTTGATGTTGGCCCCACTGAACGAATTGGCGATGTCGGCACCGAATGCCGGGCCACCCGTGACATGGGCGATAAGCGAGGCCGGCAATCCGTCGCCCGCGGCGTTGCGCACCGCCTTCACTGCGTCGTTCAGCTCAAAGCCCGAGAGATCAGCTCTCAGCGGCACCGGCGCGAGTGCGGCGCGGCCGTCGTCGGATGTCACCATCGGCGCCGGGGTGTCCCGCGTGCCGACAGTTGTCAGCATCCGGTTCCGAGCCTGTGTCACGACGGCGAGATCGGCAGGGGTGAGCACCCCGCCGTCGGAGCGGGTGACGACGAGGATCGCCGCTGTCCGGTCGCCGCCGGGGAATTGCTTCGCAGCGGTGTCGGTGCGCGCCGATTCGCTGCTGGGCGGCAGGAAATCCGGTGACCGGGTGCCGGCGTCGTTGGCGCCCGCCAGACCGATGACGACGCCGCCGAGCAAGGCGACGGCGAGAGCGATCAACCATGACCGGGGCGCGGTCACCGCAACGGCGATGCGATCCCAGAACTTGCCGTCGTGCGCTGACGAGTGGTCGGTCTCGGCTCCTGCTGCGAGCATTGGCGACGCTGTCATCTATTCGCCGCCAACCGCCTCGCCGAGGTACACCGACTCGAGCACCAGGTCGGGGATGACCGTTCCGTACTCGCCGTGGGTCTTGTGCTCGACGGTCTGCCAGGCGCGGCCTTGGTGCTGGCGCATGTAGGCACGGTATTTCGGCGCTCCGGGAATCTTGACATTGTCGGCGACGACGATCGTCCCCTTGTGCAGCCACCCGCGCGACCGGATGCTCTGCAGATCACTCAGGTAGGCGTTCTTGTCGTGGTCGAGGAAGACGAAGTCGACGCAACCGGCACCGAAACCGTGCTCGGCGGCCAGCACGTCGAGCGTCTTCCCGCCGTCACCGATGGTGCCCACCACGCAGGTGATCCGGTCCGCCACGCCCGCATGCTCCCAGATCCGCCTGGCGTTGACGGCGTTGGCCGCCGCCATTTCGACCGAGTACACGTGGGCGGACGGCGCGGCCGCGGCGATGCGCATTGCACCGTAACCGCAGTAGGTTCCCAACTCCAGCGCCAGTTTCGGGTTCGCGCGCCGCACGGCGGCGTCGAGCAGCCTGCCCTTCTCGTCGCCGACGTTGATCAGAAACGACTCGGTGTACGCGAACCGGTCGATGGTGTCGAGCACGCTGTGGATGTCGCCCTTGCGGGCGTTGTCCAGGACGTACTGGACCACGGCGGCTTCTCGACCGTCGCCGACCTGCCCGACGGTCGCGATGTTGCCCTGCGACGCGGCCATCCGCCAGAACGACCATCGGAGCAGTGGAACGCGCTGCTTGAACTTCATGAGTTACCTCCTTGGAGTTTTCGGACGACTTCGAGCGTGATCGGCCGGCTGGGGACGGCGGCCACGCCCCGCGGGATCGACCTGGGCAACCTGCCTCGCCGCCGTCCCGTGGGAATCCGCAGCTCGACGTTGGTCAGGATGGTTCCGAGCGCAATCGCCAACTCGAGGGCCGCGAACGACGATCCGGGGCAGCGGCGGTGCCCGTATCCGAACGGCGAGTACTCGGTTGGTGACGGTCTGCGGCCCAGGAAGCGCTCGGGGTCAAAGGCGCTCGGGTCCGGCCAGACCTGCGGATCGGCGTGCAGTGCGGGCAGCGCCACGCCGATCACGTCTCCCTGCGCCCGCTCGGTCTGCCATGTGGTCACCGGGCACGTGAGCTGACGCACGACGATCGACACCGTCGGATGCATCCGCAGTGTCTCGGCAATCACCGCGGCGAGGTACGGCAGCTTCGGCAGCTGCTCTGCTCCGGGGTTGTCGGCGAGTTCGTCGAGCAGCTTTCGCCGCACCTTCTCGTCGGCGTGCACGTGGAACAACGCCCATGCCAGCGTGGTCGCCGATGTCTCGTGACCGGAGACCAGCAGCGTCCGCAGCTGTTGGCGCACCTCGTCGTCGCTGCGCCCGGCGCCGTCGTCGTCGGACATCAGGACACTCAGCACATCGTCGTGGCCGTCGGCGCCGGTGTGTCGGCGGTGCGAAATCTGCTCCGACAGCAGGGCATCCAGCTCGACGCGACGCGCCGAGAAGCGTCGCCACGGCCCGAGCCCGAACGGCGCCTGACGCAGCGCGGGGAAGAACATGAACGGGGCGACGTAGTCGCGCATCATCGCCTTGACGACGGTGACATAGCGGTCCCGCAGAATCCGGTCGTCGATGCCGAACACCGCCTGAACGATGATCTGCAACGTGATCGACTGCGCCGCGTCGCGGGTGTCGATGGTCGTGCCGGGTTGCCACTTCGCGATCTCGTCCAACGCCGCCTCGACCATCAACCCGGTGTAGCGCCGGATCCGGTCATGGTGCAGCGCGGGCAGGAAACGCGCACGCTCCTGCTTGTGGCGGCGCCGTCGAGCAGAATGATCGATCCGTCGCCGACGACCGGCTCGATCGGGTTGGGCATGGGAGGTGTGAACGCGGAGACCGGGATCTTCAGGAACTCGCGGATGTGGGCGGGTTTCGCCGCGAACAACACATCGCCGAAACCCGGGATCGGCATCGCAAATGCCTTGCCGCTCTTGGCTCGTCGCCGAAAGTAGGCCTCGGCGTCGTACCACGCGCCGATCTTGTGCATGAGCCGGAATCGTGGACTCGACGGTGTGCTCAGCGAGGGTGTCATGCGCATCCGTCGGCAGCGTCGCGGCGATCGTCGCCAGCACCGCCTGTGTGGACTGCCGGTTTCCGACGGTGATCCGCGCGCCGCCGTCCGAATAGAGGCGCACCCGCGGGCCGGTGCCGTCGAACGCCTCGGGCCAAAGTTGCCCCTTCGCAGGCAGATAGACGAAGTTGGCATGGGTGTCAGCGCTCCAGACACCCATCTCCCAGAGCCGCGAGCGCAGATGGTCGCGTTCTGCGGTGATCCGTTCGATCCGGCGACGCAGCTGAGCTTCGGCCTCGAACGACGCCGCGACCGCGGCCAGGCTGGCGACGGTGGCCCCGAACGGCAACTGCATCGACCACAGTGCCCGACCCATGGCCGGCGAGCAGATGCCGTACCCGGTCCGTATGCCCGCCAACCCGTACGCCTTTGAGAAGGTGCGCACGACAACGACGTTCGGGAACCGTCGCAACAGGAACTCGGGGTGGATGCGATGTCGTGGCGACACGAACTCGATGTACGCCTCGTCGAGCAGCACCGCGGTGCCCGAACCAATGCGCTGAAGGAAGCGCAGGAGGTCGTCGGCCGGCGCCACCGTGCCGGTGGGGTTGTGTGGCCGGCACACCACCACGACTTGTGCGTCGGTGGCGGCGTCGGCCATGGCGTCGAGGTCGTGGTGTCCCTGTTCGTCCAACGGCACTGTGACGGTCTGCAGCCGAGCCATCTGCGCGAAGATCGGATAGCCGTCAAATGTGGGTGCCGCCATGACGATCCGGTCGCCGGGGCGGGTCAGCGCCTGCAGCACCTGCATGACGACGCCGGTGGCGCCGGCGCCGACGATGATCTGTTCGTCCTCGAAACCGAGGTGCTTCGCGATGAGCCGACGGAACCGTTCCGGCAGGAACTCCGGATAGCGGTTGACCGAGTCGACGGCCCGGATCATCGCGGCGCGAACCGTGGGCAGCGGAGCGAACGGGCTCTCGTTGAGGGACAGGGCCAATGGATCTTCGGCGTCGGGGATCCGCAGCGGCAGACCGCAGGGTGAGTGCCCGGAGGACAACGCGGCGGTCATCGGCCACCCCATCGCACCGCGGCGGCACCGGCGAAGTCACCGGCGTGGGCGAAGGCCGCCATCATCACCACGTCGCCCTTCTTGACCTGACCGTCGGCGATGGCGCGGTCCAGGTTGACCGGAATGCCGGCGGCGAACAGGTTGCCGCATTCGTCGAAGGTGTCGCGATGCCTCTCCTTGGGCAGCTCCAGGGCGTCACGCCAGTTGCGCAGGAACACCCGGTTGGGCTGGTTGGTGACCAACAGGTCGATGTCCTTGGGCTTGAGTCCGATTCGGTCACACACCGCGTAGGCGACCTCGGGCACCTGACGGTTGCCGCGGGCCAGCACCTTGGTGATCTTGCTCTCGGTGAAGCCGATGTAGCCCTCGCCGGTCCCCGGCTGCCACCACTTGCGCGGCGGGTCCACGGCGATGGTCATCTCGCCCGCGTACTCGCCGTAGGTGCGGCACTCCACGTCCAGGATCGGCGACTCGTCCGACACCGTCACCAGGCCGACCGCGGCGCCGTCGCCGGGAACCGCGGCCTGGGCCTTGCGGCGCACGGTGGGCTGGTCGAAGATCTGCCCGGCGGCGTTCTGCGCCACCGCGATCAAGGCCGTGCGGCCCTGCCCACTCTCGAGCAGATTGGCCGCCATCTTCAGGCCGAGCACGAATGCCGCGCAGCCACCGTTGTGCAGGTCGATCACCCAGCTGGGTTTCATGCCCAGCCGGTGGGCCATCGCGCCGCCGCCGCCGTAGAACGGCATGTCGGGCATCTGGGTGTGGGTGATCAGCACGTCGACGTCGGCGAGGGCGTCGGGGCCGTGGCGGTCCAGCAGACCGGCGGCGGCGCGCTCGACCATGTCGACGGCGGTCTCGTCCGCGGCGACGTGATGGCGGTATCTCGGGGCGCGGAACATCAAGTTGTCCCGCAGCTCATCGGATTCGGCGTACTGCGCGTAATGCTCCGCCGGCACCGGCTCGCCGGGCAGGTAGGTGGAGACGTCGATCAGGCTGACAGTCATGGCGGTGCTCATCTCATCCAGTCGGGCTTGACGGGCAGCCCGTTGTGGTGGCGGTATTCGGCGATTGCCTTCAGGTTCAGCAGCTCCAGGCGGTGGCCGGCGCCGAACATGTCCCAGAAGTCACCCACCCACACCGGCCGCTCGGGCGGTGCGGCCTCCGGGTACGGGTTGTGGTCGTAGAACGGGTGGTGACAGTTGGTCCACAACACCACCGAGCCGGGCTTGTCGAGCACCACCTGCGCGTCGACCACGCGCATCAGGTAGATCATCCACAGGTGCTTGCCCTGGTCCCAGGCGCAGTGATAGTCGACGGTGCGCGCCTCGGGCTGAGCCACTGTGCGGGTGTAGATTTCGGTCTCCGAGCCCAGCCGGTCGTAGGCCAACCACAGCCCCGGTCTCGTCGGTGGGGGTGAACCCACGCAGACTGTAGGTCCATTCCTCCAGGCTGCGGGTGTCGGCGAGGTACTCGTAGAGCTCGTCGGGAGGGCAGTCGATGTAATCGTTGACGGTGCAGTACTGGCCGAACACCTCGTCGTGCGGATACACCGACCGCATCATCTCCATGATGATCGGCGTCGCCTTCTCCCGTGGTGAGGTTTCGATGCGGATCACGCCCTCGATCGGGCCGGTCATGTCGTCTCGGTCGAGCCGGTGGGCGGCGATATCCTCAAGTGCGGGCAGCGACATCGGAGTCCTCCTGGTAGTCGGTTGAAACAGGTGGGTGCATGACGGTTGCGGTCGAGAAACGGTGCGAACGGCGGGATTTCGTCGGCTGAGCACTCGATGCTGACGACCGACGGGCCGTCGGCGTCCAGCGCGTCGCGCAGAGCCGGCGCCAGCGCGTCGGTGTCGGTGACGTCGACTGCGGGCAAGCCGGGGAACATCGCGGCCAGCCCCGCGCCGAGACGACTGGGCGTGAACCGGTTGTAGCTGTAAATGCCGTCGTAGAAAAGCTTTTCGCGGGTCACGCACATGGCGTGGGCGTTGTTGTTGAACAACACCAGCGTGACTGGCAGCCGGTATTGGATGGCGGTGTGCAATTCGAGGCCGTGCATGAAGAACGACCCGTCGCCGGCCACGATGACGGTGCGGCGACGCTCGGGCGAACGCCATGCCGATGCCGGCGCCGAAGCTGTAGCCCATGCCGCCCATCCCGAGCGCCACCACGAACCGGCCTGCGCGCCGGGCGGGCAGATGGTGGATCGCCGCCGCTCCGGTGTTGCCCGCGTCGACGACAATGTCCACCTCGTCGGGCAGCAGCCGCATCGAGCGCGGTGATCGCGTCGCGGTACCGGATGCCCGGTCCACGATGGGTGGGCGGCCTCAACTCCGCGGGGGGCGTCGAGTCGACGGCGCCCAGTCCCTGCGGCGGGTAGTTCGTGAGCCTGCGTGTCAGCTCAGCCAACGACGCCCGAAGGTCGTTGGTGTGCACGTGAATAGACGGAAGATACGGCGGGGCGGACCCGATCGACAGGGTGCAGGTCTCGCGCAGCGCCGCGTCCAGACCGGCGCGGGCGGTGACCGGCAAGCGGGTGCCAATTAGCAGGCACACCGCACCGCTGCGGATTGCGTCGGCCACCCCGGGATGGCCCATCACGCCGGTCACGCCCAGCGACGCTGACGCCCTCAGGGCCGATTGGCTGACGTCCTTGGCGTCGGGCACCGTCGCGACCCACGCGTGCAGCGCCGCGCGAAGTCGCTCAAGCTCGTCACGGGCATCGTCACGGGCCACCTGCTCACCGGCGATGATGGTCACCGGTCCCGAGGCATCGTGTAGCGCCCGCAGGATCGGATAGGGATCTTCGGGACAGTGCCGTTGTCCGTTCACGGTCGACGCGCCGTTGGTGTGGACGGTGGCCTGCTGAACATCCTTGGGCAGCAGCAGCACCGCGGGACCGCCATCACGGGCCGCTGCCACCGCCTCGGGCAACGCGGTCAGGATGTGGTCCGGGTCGACGATCCGCCGGCAGTACACCGAAACGGCCGAGAACAGGGCCTCCGCGTTGAGCGAGCCGTTGCGGCCGCTGGTGTCCTGAAAGGCGCCGCGCCCATCCAGTGTGGTCGGCGACTGGCCGACCAGCGCGAGCACCGGAACGCGACTGGCGTACGACTCACCCAGTCCGGCGACCAGGTTCAGCGCGCCGCCACCGGAAGTGGCCGCCACCACGCCCAGGCTCGCAGTGGCGCGACTGTAACCGTCGGCCATCGTCGCCGCGGAGAACTCGTGCTTGGCCAGCACCGCCGTGACGTCCGGGCAGAAGAAGGCCGCATCGTAGAGATCCTCGATGTTCGCCCCGTCCACACCGAAGACGTGGCCGACCCCCGCGGCCGTCAGGTGGTCGACGACGTAGTCGACCACCCGGCTGCCCGCTGTCCGCGGCCGATCCGCGAACCTGACTCGGCGTCGGCTGCCGTCATCGAGCCCTGGCCCGATGAGACGATCGTCATGGTTCCTGCCCTTAACGTCGGTGCTGTGGACGCCACCCTTGCTCTTGCTTGAAGTCATTCGGCGGCGCGGTCGGTTTGGATGGGTCGCATTTGGAGGCAATTCACCGAGACCGCGCGACGGCGGTGAAGAGCGCACGTCCGGGTTGCTGAGGAACCCGCGGTCGCGGCGGCGATTGCGCCGATGGTGCCGGGTCGCCGTCCCAGGGGAACGACGACCCGGCGAGGCTTACATGGCCGGCGGGGTAAGGACCGTGTCGATCAGATAGACGGTGGCATTGGCCGTCTGAACGCCGCCGCACACCACCGACGCGTTGTTCACCCTCAGGTTGTTGCCGAACCCCGTGACGGTCAGATCCGCGCCCTGCAACGTCTTGTGCACGCCGTCAACGTTCTGCGGGTTCACCCGACCTGGCACCACATGGTAAGTAAGGATGTTCGTAAGACCGGCCGAATCGGTCTTCAACGAGTCGATCGTCGCCGACGGGAGCTTGGCGAACGCGTCATCGACCGGTGCGAACAGCGTGAACTGGCCACCGTTGAGCGTGTCCACCAGATTGACAGTCGAGTTCAACTTCCCTGACACCGCCGCGGTGAGCGTGGTCAGCAGTGGGTTGTTCGAAGCTGCGACGGCGACCGGCTCCTGCGCCATCCCGGCGATCGAGCCAGGCCCGGTGGGCACCTGCTGTGCATAACTGCCGCAGCCAGGACCCACAAGATTCGGCGTCTGATCCGCGCTGGCGATGCCGGCGGAGAACGGCAGCAGACCAGCGGCGACCGCGGCCGTGACGCCGGCGGCGGTGGCTAGACGAATCTTCATTGTTGATCTCCCTCTCACTTACGGCCTGCGGCCGTGCCCGAACTTGTCTACGTGTTGTCATTCGGAGCAATCAGCGGCCTGGATGGGTCATCTGGGCATCAGTCCGGATCGAATACCGGGTGTGGGAAGCCTGCGCGCCGCAGCAGAGGTTATGTACGCCGATTCGACCGGCTTACCGGTGAGGGTCGCGCGGCCGCCGTTACGCTACGGCACCATGAGCGAAAAGCCGCCAGCGACCGGCGACTTGAACTCATTGCTGCGCCGGGTAGCCCAGCATGACGCTGACGCCTTCGCAGAGTTCTACGACCTAACGAGCTCCCGTGTCTTCGGGCTGGTGGCCCGTGTACTGCGCGACCCTGGCTACAGCGAGGAGACCACCCAGGAGGTTTACCTGCAGGTGTGGCGCAACGCCGGCAACTACGATCCCGCAGCAGGGTCTGCGCTGGCCTGGCTGCTGACGCTTGCCCATCGGCGCGCGGTGGACCGCGTGCGCGCAGAGCAGGCCGCAGCCCAGCGCGAATTCCGTTACGGAAGCGCCACCGCTGATCGGCCCGCCGACGTCGTTGCCGACTCGGCAATCCTTCGTGAAGAACGCCGCCAAGTCGCCGAGTGTCTCGATACGCTGACCGACGCGCAGCGGGAGTGTATAGAGCTGGCCTACTACGGCGCCCTTACCTATGCCCAAGTCTCCGAACGGTTGTCAACCAACTTGGCGACAATCAAGTCACGCATGCGCGACGCGCTGCGCGGGCTGAGAAACTGTTTAGGCGTGACATGACTGAATCGTCGGAATTCGAACTGCTCGAGCTGGCGACAGCCCTACGCGCTCGATGCCGTCTCGGAAAATGAGCGCGCAGCAATCGAAACCCATATCGCGGCGGCCCCCGCCGCTGTTGCCGGACCCTTCGACGACGAGGTTCGCCTCGTCCGGGAAATCGGCTGATTTGCGCAACAAGAAGGGCCGCATCTCTGCGGCCCTTCTCCGGTGGAGCTGCCGGGAATCGAACCCGGGTCCTACGGCATTCCCTCGAGGCTTCTCCGTGCGCAGTTCGCTATGCCTCTACTCGGATCTCCTGATCACGCGAACAAGTCAGGATGACGATCCCAGTCGCTGTTTGGTGTCCCGATGAGTCCCGCGACCGAACTCATCGGTGGATCCCTCTAGCTGATGCCAGGGTCCGGGCCGAGGGCTCTCCCGGTCTGACAGACTCACCGTCGCTTAGGCAGCGAGGGCGAAGTCGCGCTGATTTGACTCGGCGCTTAATTGGTTGCAACGACGCTTACGGTGGTCTCTTGCCTGCACCGGCACGCTTCCCTTGATTCGATGCGCGAAGTCGAAACCGTTCAGCCCCTCGCATCCCCGCCGACTTTCGGCAGGACATTCAATGGTACGCCAGCGACAACGGCCGAAGCCAAGAATTTAATCCCGCCCCGACGTGTTTCCCCAGCTCAGATCACGTAATTGAGGTGCTCGACGATCCGCTTGCCGACGGCCTCGTCACCGCCGTAGGAAACTGCGTCCGAGTGACGGCCCAGGGTGGTCCGGCCGCCCGCCAACCGAGTGAACAGCAGACCGTCGAGCGTGATCGTCGCCGTCGGGTCGTCGCCGCCGAAGTCGTCGACCACCTTCCCCCGACCGCTCGACGGCCACGTTGATCGTGCGCTGCAGCGGCCCGGTCAGCTCGAGCCGCACCCGCGACCCGTCGGGCGCGCCGCCGAGCTTGCCGACGACGAAGCCCATGCTCGCCGCGATCTCGTCGAGCGCCAACCGGGCGTCCGGCCCGTCGAATTCGGCGTCGGCGGCCGGTTCCCGCAACGCATCGCGGATGTCGTGTTCGTGCATCCAGCAGTCGAAGATCCGCACCCGCATGAACCGCCCGTAGCTGTCGGGCCCGGCCGGCGTCGCGGTGAGCTCATCCCACTGCGGCGTCGTCCCATGGCGGTCAACGCATCCCGGCGCTCGGCCGTCGTCGTGCGGAAGCTGTCCAGCAGCTCCGCGTGACTGAGGCCGCGCAGCTTGCGCACCCACCGCTCGTTCAGCACGCCGATGTCATTGCGGACGTGCTTGAGCGTGGAGACGTCGATGTCGGCTTCCGGCGTGCCCACACCCTGCAACATCGACTCGGTCCCGACCACATGCGCGACGACGTCATGCACGGTCCAAGAAGGGAGCGACGTCGGCCGGCTCCAGTCCGCCTCTGGCAGGTCGCCGATGACCCGGTCGATCGCGTCCCAGCTGGCGAAGAGACCGCTCAGTACGTCGGACTTGTCCAGCTGGGTCAGGGGACGCTCGGCCACCCGGTGATATTAGACGCCGAGCGCCGGCCCGATGGTCGTGTTCCACGACTCCGGCATCTCCGACTCGAAGAGGCCCCACGTGTGAGAGCTCAGGTCGCTGGACATCGCCTTGCAGGCCTTCGCGACCCCCGCCGGGCCTACCCCGCTGCGATCATCGCGACCGATACCAGCGCCAGCACCATGCCGACCGCCTGCCATCGGGTCACCCGCTCGCGCAGCACCACGATCGCGAGCAGCACCGTCGCCGCCGGATACAGCGACATCAGCACACCCGCCAGCGACAGCAGCGAGGCCTGCAGCGCCAACAGCATCGCGACGTTGGCGCCGACGTCGAGCACGGCCGCCAACAGCGCGAGCCGCAGCGGCGTACCGGTCGGCAGCCGCAAATTGCCGGAGACCGCCGCGATGACGAACACCAGCACGCTGGCCGCGATCCGCGCGAACACCAGCGGCCACAGCCCCGCGTCGTGCGGCGCCTGGGCGATCAACACGAAGTTCAGCCCGAACGCCACGCCGGCGCCCACCGTCAGCCAGGCGACCTTCTTCGTGAACCGGTGCGGGGTGACATCCTCGTCGGTCGCCTCCCGGCTGACCAGCACGACAGCCATCAGCGCGAGCACGACGCCGACGCCCGCGATCGCTCCTGGGCGCTCCCCCAGCGCCAGACCCACCCCGACCGGGATCCCCGCCACCAGGATCGCGGTCAGCGGCGAGACCACCGAGATCGGGCCCGCGCCCAACGCGGCGTAGAACCACCAGATTCCGAATGCCTGCGAGACACCGCAGAGCCCACCCCAGAACATCGCGCCCGTGCGAGATGTCCCCGCCGACGATCACCGCAAGCCCCAACAGCAGCACCAGTCGCGACCGGGTAGGACACCAGCACCACACGCAGCGCCGCCACGCGTCGTGACGCGATTCCGCCGACGAAATCGCTGATGCCGTAACCCAGCGCCGAGGCCAGCGCGAGGGCGATCCCGATCAGGTCTTGCCCTTGGCGCGCCTACCCAGTTCGCGGGCAACCTCGCGCTGCGCGTCGCGCCGCGCCATGTCCTGCCGCTTGTCGTGGGCCTGCTTACCGCGGGCCAGTGCCAGCTCGACCTTGACCTTGCCATCGGAGAAGTACAGCGACAGCGGGACCAGCGTCAGGTTGCCGTCGCGAATCCTGCCGACCAACGCGTCAATCTGCTTGCGGTGCAACAACAGTTTGCGGTTGCGCCGCGGCGCGTGGTTGGTCCAGCTGCCGTGGTGGTACTCCGGGATGTGCAGGTTACGCAACCAGATCTCACCGTCGTCGACGGTCGCGAATGCCTCAGCCATGGAGGCCTGGCCGTCGCGCAGGCTCTTCACCTCGGTGCCCATCAGCGCGACCCCGGCCTCGAACGTCTCAAGGATCGAATAGTTGTGCCGCGCCTTGCGATTGGTCGCAATCACCCGGTTGTTGCTGGATCTCGTGGGGTCGGCTTTCTTGGACACGGCTAGCGGCGGACGTAGAGGCGCAAGGTGACGTAGGCGGTGATGCCGGCCATCGTCAGACCCAGGAATATCATCCACGGCGCGCTGTAGTAGAGGACGTCGGCGTAGTCCACCTTCGCGATCAGATTCGCCTGATAGAACTGGTTGAGCGCGTTCTCCAAGAACAGCGCACGCACCATGATCAGCCCGATGATCGCGATCACCACCCCGATCAGCGCGGCCAGCATCGCTTCCACCAGGAACGGCAGCTGCGTATACCAGCGGCTCGCACCGACCAGTCGCATGATGCCGATCTCGGTTCGGCGTGTGTACGCGGCGACTTGAACCATATTGGCTATCAACAATATTGCACCGATGGCCTGGACTATTGCCACCGCGAACGCGGCGTTGCTGATCCCGTCGAGCACTGCGAACAGCCGGTCGATCAGGTCCTTCTGGTTCAGCACGTTCAGCACGCCGGGCTGGCCGGCAATCGAATCGTCGAAATCCTTGTGCTGCTCGGGATCATCCAGCTTGACGACGAACGACGCCGGGAACGCGTCCTTGCCCGCCACATCCTTGTACTGCGGGAACTTCTTGATTGCGTCGTTGTAGGCGTCGTCGCGGTTGAGAAACCGAACGGAGCGGACGTCGTCGCGGGCCTCGATCTGTGACCGCAGCCCCTTGCACGGGTCTGCGTCGCAGGTGGGATCGTTGGCCGAGACATCGTTGGTCAAGAAGACCTGGCTCTCAACCCGGTCCAGATAGATGCTGCGCGATTGGTCGGCAAGCCGCACCACCAGCAGACCGCCGCCGAACAAACCGATGGAGATCGCGGTGGTCAGGATCATCGCGATCGTCATGGTGACGTTGCGACGAAGGCCGGTCCAGACCTCGTTGAGCAGGAAGCCGAAGCGCACTAGCGATCCATTCCGTAGATGCCGCGCTGCTCGTCGCGGACGAGCCGGCCGAGGCTCAGCTCGACCACGCGCTGCCGCATCGAGTCGACGATGTGATGGTCGTGGGTGGCCATCAGCACCGTCGTCCCGGTGCGGTTGATGCGCTCAAGCAAATCCATGATGTCCTTACTCGTTTCGGGATCGAGGTTTCCGGTCGGCTCGTCGGCCAAGAGCACCAGCGGACGGTTCACGAACGCGCGGGCGATGGCCACCCGCTGCTGTTCACCGCCCGATAGCTCGGCAGGCAACCGGCTCGCCTTGCCCGACAGCCCGACCATCTCCAGCACGTCGGGGACAACCCGGTTGATCGTGTCGGACCGCTTGCCGATCACCTCGAGGGCGAATGCGACATTCTCGAAGACGGTCTTCTGCTGCAGCAGCCGGAAGTCCTGAAAGACACAGCCGAGTACCTGCCGCAGGCTGGGGATGTGGCGGCTCGGCAGCTTGTTGACGTGAAACTTCGACACCCGCACGTCGCCGTGGCTCGGCGACTCCTCGGCCAGCAGCAGTCGCATGAACGTCGACTTGCCCGATCCCGAGGGACCGATGAGGAAAACGAACTCACCCTTGTCGATCCTGACCGAGACGTCGTCCAGCGCGGGCCGGGCCGAGGACTTGTACTGCTTGCTCACATGGTCGAGCGTGATCATCACGGCAGCGCCAGTGTAGCGGTGACGTCAGCCTGGGCCGGTCAGGCTATCTCGGCGCATCGGGCGTGGCGGGCACCGTCCCCGGTACGGGCGGGGTCGTGGTCGGCGTCTCCGGGGCCGGTGTCTGCGTCAGGGTCTGCGGCCCCAGCGGGCCACCCGGACCGTCCGGATCGACCAGCGTCGTCGTCGGGGTCGGCGACGTCGGGCTGGTGGTGTCGTCCGGCGACGGCGTCGTCGTCTCGGTCGGACTCGTCGTGGTGGTGGTCGCGGTGGTGGTCTCCGGTTCCTTCGGCCGCCGGACGTTCGTTCGCGGCACCCAGGTGTAGTTCGGGTCCGGCACGAAACCGGGCGGGACGACCGCGGGCGCAGGCGCTTCGGGGGCCGGTTCCGGCGTGAAGGTCAGCTGCACCCAGAACAACGCGATGAACACGACGATGAGCACCACCGTCGAGACCCGGAACGGCCGAGTCTGGCCTTGAACCACGACGTCACTGCTTCTGCTCCGGCGCGCCCTGAGTCTCTTCCTCGCCGCCGAGAGCCTCCGAAGAATGCGGAATCGCGGCGACCATCGGGCCGGGCCCGTCAGCAGACGACACGATGCCGGCGCGGCGTAGCGCCCGGACGACGAGCACGCGGAGCCGTCGACCGACCTCGTGCTGTTTGCCGGGCAGCGTGCGCGCCACCATCCGCAGGTTCACGGTGTCCAGTTCGATGCTCTCCACGCCCATCATCTGCGGGGCGTCGAGCAGCAGATCTTTCAGCGCGGGATCCTCGATCGCGTTGTCCGCGACCTCGTGGAGCACGTCGTTGACGGAATTGAGGTCCGCCGACGTCGGCACGGGAATGTCGACCACCGCACGCGCCCAATCCTTGCTCAGATTCAACGCCTTGACGATCAGCCCGTTGGGGATGGTGATCATTTCGCCCTCGGTCGAGCGCAGCTTGGTGACCCGAAGCGTGACGTCCTCAACGGTGCCGAGGGCGTCGTCCGTCACAGCAGCCATGCTCAACTGGACCAGATCACCGAAGCCGTACTGCTTCTCGGTGATGATGAAGAACCCGGCCAGCAGGTCCTGCACGATGCGCTGGGCACCGAAACCGAGCGCGGCGCCGAGCACCGCGGCCGGAGCGACCAACGATCCCACCGGTATCGCGAGGATGTCTGTGACCTCGACGATCACCACGACGAACAGCAGCGCCATCGACACCCACGAGATCACCGATGCGACGGCCTGGCGGTGCTTGGTGCTCTCGGAGCGCACCAGCTGGTCGCTTTCCTCGTATTGCGCGTCGATGCGCCGGACCACCCGGTTGGCCAGCCAGCTGATGAACCGCGCGGCCAACAGGGCGCCGATCAGCAGCAGGGCGATCCGCACACCGCGGTCGAGAATCCAGGCGCCGAAGTCGCCGCGCCAGAAGCCAGTCCAGCGATCGGCCAAATCCAGTGCAAGTAGGGTGCTATTCGTCATCGTTGTGTATTGCGCCAACGGATTCCGGCCTCGAGGAATCCGTCGATATCTCCGTCCAGTACCGCTGCGGGGTTTCCGACTTCGTATTCGGTGCGCAGGTCCTTGACCATCTGGTACGGGTGCAACACGTAGGAGCGCATCTGGTTGCCCCACGAGCTGCCGCCGTCACCCTTCAACGCATCCAGTTCAGCACGTTCTTCTAAACGTTTGCGTTCCAACAGCTTTGCCTGAAGAACTCGCATCGCCGAGACCTTGTTCTGCAATTGCGACTTCTCGTTCTGACAGGTGACCACGATACCGGTCGGGATGTGGGTGAGTCGAACCGCCGAGTCGGTGGTGTTCACCGACTGTCCCCCGGGCCCGCTGGACCGGTAGACGTCGACACGCACGTCGCTGTCGGGGATGTCGATGTGGTCGGTGGTGGCCACCACTGGAAGCACTTCGACTTCGGCGAACGACGTCTGGCGGCGGCTCTGGTTGTCGAACGGGCTGATGCGGACCAGCCGGTGCGTGCCCTGCTCCACCGACAACGTGCCGTACGCGAACGGGGCGTGCACGGCGAACGTCGCGCTCTTGATGCCCGCCTCCTCGGCGTATGAGGTGTCGAACACCTCGACGGCGTAGTTGTGCTTCTCGGCCCAGCGGACGTACATCCGCATCAGCATCTCGGCCCAGTCCGCCGCGTCCACCCCGCCGGCACCGGAACGGATGTTGACCAGCGCCTCGCGCTCGTCGTATTCGCCGCCGAGAAGCGTGCGGACCTCCATCGCCGCGATGTCCTCGTTCAGGTTCTTGTACTCGGCGTCTGCCTCGGCCATGTCTTCACTGCCACCTTCCTCGGTGGCCAGCTCGTAGAGCACCGGCAGGTCGTCGAGGCGCTGCCGCAGCTCCTCGACCCGGCGCAGCTCGCCCTGGGTGTGAGATAGCTCACTGGTGACGCGCTGAGCGCGGGCCTGGTCATCCCAGAGGTTGGGATCTGATGCCTCGTGTTCCAGCTTTTCGATGCGACCGCGCAGCCCTTCGACGTCGAGCACCCGCTCCACCGTGGTCAGGGTGGAGTCGAGGGCTGCGATATCGGCTTGACGGTCGGGATCCACGGGAGTTCAGGGTACCGGCGTGGCAACATCGGGGTTTGCAACCAGCTTGGCGACGATGCGACAGCCCCCTTGCACGCCGCCGGGCAGCGACAGTAAGGCACACATATGCCCCAGAGGCGCCCGTACCACGTGGCGATCGTCGGCTCCGGCCCGTCCGGCTACTTCGCGGCCGCGTCGCTGCTGAAATTCGCCGACAGCGACGACGCCGCCGACGTGCGGGTCGACATGCTGGAGATGCTGCCGACGCCGTGGGGCCTGGTCCGCTCCGGCGTGGCCCCCGACCATCCGAAGATCAAGTCGATCAGCGCCCAGTTCGAGAAGACGGCCCTCGACCCGCGGTTCCGGTTCTTCGGAAACATCGTGGTCGGCGAGCACGTGCAGGCCGACGAGCTGGCCGAGCACTACGACGCGGTGATCTACGCGGTCGGTGCGCAGTCCGACCGGTCGCTGAACATCCCCGGCGAGGATCTGCCGGGCAGCGTCGCCGCCGTCGACTTCGTCGGGTGGTACAACGCGCACCCACACTTCGAGGAGATGGCGCCCGACCTGTCGACCGGGCGGGCCGTGGTGGTCGGCAACGGCAACGTCGCGCTGGACGTCGCGCGCATCCTGGTCACCGACCCCGACGTGCTCGCCACCACCGACATCGCCGACCACGCGCTGAAGATCCTGCACGACCGCGGTGTCGAGGAGGTGCTCATCGTCGGCAGGCGCGGGCCGCTGCAGGCACCGTTCACCACGCTGGAGCTTCGCGAGCTCGGCCATCTCGAGGGTCTCGGCGACGTCGACGTGGTCATCGACCCGGCCGATTTCGCCGACATCTCCGACGAGGACGTCGAGGCAGCGGGCAAGACCGTGCGCAACAACATCAAGGTGTTGCGCGGCTACGCCGAGCAGTCACCGAAGGGGGCGAAGCGGCGGATCGTGTTCCGGTTCCGCACGTCGCCCATCGAGATCAAGGGTGAGGACAGGGTCGAGTCGATTGTGTTGGGCCGCAACGAACTTGCGACCGACGACAACGGGCGCGTCGTGGCCAAGGACACCGGCGAGCGCGAGGAGGTGCCCGCGCAGCTGGTGGTGCGTGCGATCGGCTACCGCGGCGTGCCAACACCGGGCCTGCCGTTCGACGAGAAGAACGGCACCATTCCGCACACCGGCGGCCGGGTGGACGGCCGCCGCAACGAATACGTGGTGGGCTGGATAAAGCGCGGACCGACGGGCGTGATCGGCAGCAACAAGAGCGACTCGCAGGAGACCGTCGACACCCTGGTCGCTGACCTGAGCGGCGCGGAGCCGGCCGACTTCGCCGACAACCATTCCGAGGTGCTCGCCGAGTGGCTGGTGGAGCGGCAGCCGAAGGTCGTCACGGACGACCACTGGAAGCTGATCGACGAACACGAGCGCACCGCGGGCGGGACGGGCGGACGGCCGCGCGTGAAGGTGACCAGCGTGGCCGAGCTGCTACGGATCGCGCACGGCTGAATGTCGTAGTGCCCGTCTAGTTTCGAAACTATGTTCTAAGTAGATGAGTCTGCGCTGGTTGAGCAGATTCCTCGGCTGGAACCAGCACAGGTTTCCAGGATCGTCAACGATGGAGTACGCCCGGTTTCACGGGCGACCCATCCGAGACTTTCATCCCGCTGTTTGTTGAGCGCAACGCCAAGGAAGAGCAATCTCAGATCGGCGCCTGACTTCCTCATCGACGGGAAACCGCCGATCCAACGCCGCAAGCACTCGGTCGATGTGCCGAATATCGCCCGCAAGCCGGCGGCGACAGCTATGCGTGATGGGCAAACGTGCTCGGACTCAACGCCGTGTCAATTGCGCGTCACAGCGTTCGCAAGCAAATTCCGTCATGTCGACCTGCACCCACTGTATGTGCTGGCACGTGGTGCACCGCACGTTTGTGCCTCGCACTACGGTCCCCGACTCGCTCATAACAGCAAACAGTACGCCCATGGGCCCAAGATCACTACCGATTGGCAAGATCACTACCGATTGGCAAACGCGACCGGCTGGTGGTGATGAAGAATCGACCAAGGGGCATCGCCATCGCCGAACAACACGCCGCCTAGCCTGGCGGTGTCTGCGATGGGGCGAAGCGCCAGTTGTCCGGGTTGTTCGGCGAGTAGACCACCGGGAACAACTCCCCCATGGTCGGCCAGTTGTCGACGTCGACCGCGAGGCGCTGATAGACGACGTGCTCATTGACGGTCGGCCCATTGATGACACCGGTGATCGTCACGAACTGCTCACCGATTTCGTCCGGCCGCGGGCTGACGCCGGTAACCACCAGGGTGCCGTGCGCCATCTCACCCCGCAGACCACGGCGTCGCATGATCCACGGCCCCGCCACCAGCACCAGGACCCCGATAGCCACCAGCAGCAGGGCGAATTCCACCACACGGCCATGGTAGGACTGCTGCCATGACCTCGGTCGCTAATGACGTATCGCTCGCCCTGGAAATGGCCGACGCGGCGGACGCGCTGACGTTCGACCGGTTCGGCGCGCTCGACCTGCGCGTCGACACCAAGCCCGATCTCACACCGGTCACCGATGCCGACCGGTCGGCCGAGGAGCTGCTGCGCTCGTCGCTGACGACACAGCGTCCCGACGACTCGGTTTTGGGCGAAGAGCTCGGGGGCACAGCGGCTTTCACGGGTCGCCAGTGGGTGATCGACCCGATTGACGGGACCAAGAACTTCGTCCGCGGCGTGCCGGTGTGGGCGACGCTGATCGCGCTGATGGTGGATGGCGTCCCCGTGGTCGGCGTCGCGAGCGCGCCGGCGCTGGGACGCAGGTGGTGGGCGGGCGACGGCGAGGGCGCGTTCACGTCGTTCGGCGGCGTAACGCGGCGCATCTCGACCTCCGGCGTCAACGACCTCGACTCGGCCAGCCTGTCGTTCTCGGATCTCACCACGGGCTGGGATGCGCAGCGGTCGCGATTCGTCGATCTCACCGATGCCGTGTGGCGGGTCCGCGGCTACGGCGATTTCTGGTCCTATTGCCTGGTGGCAGAGGGTGCCGTCGACATCGCCGCGGAACCCGACGTGAACCTGTGGGACGTCGCGCCGCTCGACATTCTGGTCCGCGAGGCGGGCGGCTCGTTCACGAACCTGGAAGGGCGACCCGGGCCGCATGGCCGCGGTGCGCTGGCCACCAACGGACTGCTCCACGAAGCGGTTCTGACCAGGCTCAACGGGAGGTAGCCTGGCGTCGGAGGATGCGATGACGCCGACCAAACACTGGCACCTCCTGCCTGACGGCCGGATTCAATGCGATGTCTGTCCGCGCGCCTGCCGACTGCGCGAGGGGCAGCGCGGGCTGTGCTTCGTCCGCGGCCGCTTCGACGACCAGATCGTGCTGACCAGCTACGGGCAGTCCAGCGGATTCTGTGTCGATCCGATCGAGAAGAAGCCACTCAATCACTTCCTGCCCGGCTCGGCGGTGCTGTCGTTCGGCACCGCAGGCTGCAATCTCGCCTGCAAGTTCTGCCAGAACTGGGACATCTCCAAGTCGCGCGAGATCGACACGCTGGGCCAGCAAGCGACACCGCAGGCATTAGCGCGGGTGGCCGACGAACTTGGTTGTCGCAGTGTGGCATTCACCTACAACGATCCGACGATCTTCTGGGAGTACGCCGCCGACGTCGCCGACGCCTGCCACGAGCGCGGCCTCAAGGCCGTCTCGGTAACCGCGGGATACATGTGCCCGGCGGCACGCGCCGACTTCTACCGCCACATCGACGCCGCCAACGTCGACCTCAAGGCGTTCACCGAGGAGTTCTACCGCAAGGTCTGCGTCGGGCATCTCGACGATGTGTTGGACACGCTCGTCTACCTGCGACACCGAACCGGCGTCTGGGTCGAGATCACCACGCTGCTGATTCCCGGACTGAATGACAGCGATACCGAGATCGCCGCCGAGTGCGCATGGATCCGCGAGCATCTCGGCAGCGATGTTCCGTTGCACTTCACTGCCTTTCACCCCGACTACAAGATGCTGGACAGACCGCCGACGCCACCTGCGACGCTGACGCGAGCGCGCCGCATCGCGATCGAGGAGGGCTTGCAGTTCGTCTACACGGGCAATGTCCACGACGCCGACGGCGGCACCACGTCGTGTCCCGGCTGCGGTGCGGCCGTCATCGTTCGGGATTGGTACTCGATGCGCCGCTACGCCCTGTCCGATTCCGGCGGTTGCCGAGACTGTGGCACCCAACTTGCCGGGCGTCTACGACGGGCCGGTCGGGACCTGGGGCGCCCGGCGGCTACCGGTGCATATCGCTTGAGCAGAATGTGAACCACCCAACATTCGGTTTCTATCTTACTCTGGAGTAAGATACGGTCATTGGCACGAGCCACTACCACCCGAGGCTGCTGACATGACCAACACAATCGACCGAAATTCTGCGCGCGCGCCAAAGCGCGAGAGCGCCGTCGGACTCCGGAAGCACAAGAGGACCCCGACCGACATCGGCCTGGCGCTGATCACGCCGATCGTCGGGCAGGAGTTCCTGGACAAGCACAACCTGCGCGATCCGCTCAACCGCGGGCTCAAGTACGGCGTCAAGCAGGTCTTCTCCGTCGTCGGCGCCACCAACCGCCAGTTCAAGCGGGTGTCCGGGGCGGCAAGAGCGGCCCGACTCGACTGAAGGCGAGCGGAGCCGACTACTTCGACCTGACGCCCGACGATGACCAGAAGATGATCGTCGAGACCGTCGGCGAATTCGCCGAAGAGGTCTTGCGGCCCGCCGCCCGCGAAGCCGACGAAAGCGCAAGCTATCCGCGGGATCTCGTCACGAAGGCCAGCGAACTGGGCATCACGGCGATCAACATCCCCGAGGATTTCGACGGGTTCGCCGCCCACCGCGCCGCCGTGACGAACGCGTTGGTCGCCGAGGCACTTGCGTACGGCGACATGGGATTGGCACTGCCGATCCTCGCACCCGCCGGTGTCGCATCGGCCCTGACCCATTGGGGCAGCGCCGACCAACAGGCGACCTATCTCAAGGAGTTCGCCGGCGACAACGTGCCCCAGGCCTGCCTGGCGATCGCCGAACCCCAGCCCTTGTTCGACCCCACCTCGTTGAAGACGACCGCCGTCCGGACGCCGAGCGGGTACCGCCTCGACGGCGTGAAGTCATTGGTGGTGGCCGCAAAGGACGCCGAATTGCTGGTTGTCGCGGCGCAACTCAACGGCAAGCCGGCGCTGTTCATCGTCGAGTCCTCGTCGAAGGGCCTGACCGTCAAAGCCGACCCGAGCATGGGAATCCGCGCCGCGGCCCTCGGTCAGGTCGAACTCGACAACGTTTCGGTGCCGCTGTCCGCGCGCCTCGGCGAGGACGGCGCAACCGATGACGACTACTCCGAGGCCGTCGCACTGTCGCGGCTCGGCTGGGCCTCGCTGGCCGTCGGTACCGCCCATGCGGTGCTCGACCACGTGGTGCCCTACATCAAGGAGCGGCATGCGTTCGGTGAGCCGGTCGCCCACCGCCAGTCGGTCGCCTTCATGTGCGCCAACATCGCGATCGAACTCGACGGCCTGCGGCTGATCACGTGGCGCGGCGCGTCCCGAGCCGACCAGGGCCTGCCGTTCGCCCGGGAGGCCGCGCTGGCCAAGCGGCTCGGAACCGACAAGGGAATGCAGATCGGCCTGGACGGCGTGCAGCTGCTCGGCGGCCACGGCTACACCAAGGAACATCCCGTCGAACGCTGGTACCGCGACTTGCGCGCGATCGGCGTCGCCGAGGGCGTTGTAGTCATCTAGGAAACGGGAAGACGTTCATGGCAATCAATCTGGAACTGCCGAGCAAGCTGAACGCGGTGATCGACAAGGCGCATCAGGGCGCCGCCGAGATGCTGCGGCCGATATCGCGCAAGTACGACCTGCGAGAGCACGACTACCCCGTCGAGCTGGAGACCCTGGCGATCCTCTTCGAAGGCATCTCGGAGGCAAAGGCTTTCGCGTTCGCGGGCGCCGAGGCGTTCCGCGACGCCGAAGAGGCCAAGGAGTCCAACCACAACGGCGGCAACATGTCCGCTGTGCTCAACGTGATGGAGATCAGTTGGGGCGATGTCGCGTTGATGCTGTCGGTGCCGCGCCAGGGACTCGGTAATGCGGCGATCAGCGGTGTGGCCACCGACGAACAGCTGGAGCGGCTGGGCAAGGACGTGTGGGCCGCGATGGCCATCACCGAGCCGGGCTTCGGTTCCGACTCGGCCGCCGTGTCGACCACCGCCAAGCTCGACGGCGACGAGTACGTGATCAACGGCGAGAAGATCTTCGTCACCGCCGGATCGCGCGCCACCCACATCGTGGTGTGGGCGACGCTGGACAAGTCGTTGGGCCGCGCGGCGATCAAGTCGTTCATCGTGCCGCGCGAACATCCCGGCGTGACCGTCGAGCGGCTCGAGGACAAGCTCGGCATCAAGGCCTCCGACACCGCGGTCATCCGCTTCGACAACGTGCGGATCCCGAAGGACAACCTGCTCGGCAGCCCCGAGATCCACGTCGAAAAGGGTTTCGCCGGGGTGATGGAGACCTTCGACAACACCCGGCCCGTCGTCGCCGCGATGGCGGTCGGCATCGCCCGCGCCGCCCTGGAGGAACTGCGCAAGCTTCTCGTCGACGCCGGCGTGGAGATCTCCTACGACAAGCCCTCGCACGCCCAGAGCGCCCCTGCCGCGGAGTTCCTGCGCATGGAGGCCGACTGGGAGGCCGCCTACCTGCTGACGGTGCGGTCGGCCTGGCAGGCCGACAACGACATTCCGAACTCGAAGGAAGCGTCGATGGGCAAGGCCAAGGCAGCCCGGGTGGCCAGCGACATCACCCTCAAGGCCGTCGAAATGGCAGGCACCACAGGCTATTCCGAGGAGACACTGCTGGAGAAATGGGGACGCGACTCGAAGATCCTGGACATCTTCGAGGGCACCCAGCAGATTCAGCAGCTGGTGGTGGCGCGCAGGCTGCTCGGCCTGTCATCGTCCGAGCTGAAGTAGCCGCTACGGTCGACCCGACGTACTAGCGTCGGGTCTATGGACAACTTCGCGGCCCTTGTCGCCCGCAAGAACGACGATCGCATCGAGTGCGCGGTCGAAACCCTGGAAGAGTCCGGGCTCCCGCCGGGTGAGGTGACCGTGCGGGTGGCCTATTCCAGCGTCAACTACAAGGACGCGCTGGCCGTGACGCCCAACGGCGGTGTGGTGCGCGACTATCCGATCGTGCCCGGCATCGACCTCACCGGCGAGGTGGTGGATTCGCAGTCATCCGAGTTCGCGGTCGGCGACGCGGTGCTGGCACATGGCTACGAGATCGGCACCGCCCGCCACGGCGGCTACGCCGAATACGCGCGGCTGCCCGCCGACTGGGTGGTCGCACTCGGCTCGTTGAGTCCGCGCGACGGCGCCGCCATCGGCACGGCCGGCTTCACCGCGGCGATGAGCGTGCAGGCCCTGATGGACCGGGGCATCACGCCGGACGACGGGCCGATCGTCGTGACCGGGGCGACCGGCGGGGTGGGATCGGTCAGCGTCGACCTGCTGGCCGCCGCGGGCTACGAAGTGGTGGCGTCGACCGGAAAGCCGGACGCAGCGAAGCGCGTTGAAGGCGCTGGGCGCCGCCGACGTCATCGGCCGGCTGCCCGAGGATCCGGAGGCCAGGCCACGGCCGCTGGGCAAGACGCGATGGGCGGGGGCCGTCGACTGCGTCGGCGGTAAGACGCTGGCCGACGTGCTCAGCACCGTGCGGTACGGCGGTGCGGTCGCGGCCAGCGGGCTGACCGGCGGGGCGGCGCTGAACACCACCGTGATGCCGTTCATCCTGCGCGGAGTGGCACTGCTGGGCATCGACTCGGTGCATGATGCCGATCGGGCCGCGCCGCGAGCTCTGGCAGAAGCTGGGCAGTTCACTTCGCCCGCAACACCTTTCGGAGATATCGAACGACGTCGACGTCAAGGACGTGACCGGTGTGCTCGACGAGGTACACGCGGGCCGGTACTCAGGGCGGGCGGTGGTTCGGGTGGCCGGAGGCTTCTAGATGCGCCGACTGATTCTGGCTGGCGTGTGCGCCGCCGCGATCGCCACCGCGCCGACGGCGGGGGCCGAACCCACCGGCGACAACTCGGGCTACGAGCCCTACGGCGACGGCGTGCCAACGGTCATCTCCGGCGGCCCGGTGCCGACGATGAACGGTGTGCCCTGCGTCGCCGGCCACCTCGGCACGTGCGTCGCGATCGCAGCGAACCAACCCCCGTCAAGGACACCCTTGACGAGGGTTGGTCACAGTCCAACGATCAGGCGCTGATTACCCGAGGTTCGCCTCGATATCGGGCCTCATCGCCTGCAGCTGCGCGCCCCAGTACTCCCAGCTGTGCGTGCCGTAGGCCGGGAAGTTGAACACCGCGTTATTACCACCGGCCGCGATGTAGTTGTCGCGGAAGGTCTCGTTGGTGCGGAGGGTCAGGCCTTCGAGGAAGGTCGCAGGCAGGTTGGCTCCACCCAACTCGTTGGGTGTGCCGTTGCCGCAGTACACCCACAGCCGGGTGTTGTTGGCCACCAGCGTGGGGATCTGGACCATCGGGTCGTTGCGCTTCCAGGCCGGGTCGGTCTCCGCCGGGCCCCACATCGGACCGGTCGAGTAGCCACCGGCATCGCCCATCGCCATGTTGATCAGGAACGGCCACTGGCCCTCGGACGGGTTCAGGAACGCCGACAGCGAGCCGGCGTAGACGTACTGATCCGGGTGGAATGCCGCCAGGATCATCGCGGAGTTGCCGGACATCGACAGGCCGACCGCCGCGTTCCCGGTCGAGGACACGCCCCTCTCGGCAGCCAGCCACTGTGGCAGCTCGGCGGTCAGGAAGGTTTCCCACTTATAGGTCTGGCAACCGGCTTTGCCGCAAGCGGGCTGATACCAGTCGGTGTAGAAGCTCGACTGACCGCCGACGGGCATGACGATCGACAACGGGCTTTCGTAGTACCACTCGAACGCGGGGGTCTCCATGTCCCAGCCGCTGAAGTCGTCGCGCGCGCGCAGACCGTCGAGCAGGAACACCGCATGCGATCCGGTGCCCTTCTGGAACTGGATCTTGATGTCTCGGCCCATCGACGGGGAGGGAACCATCAGGTATTCGACGGGCAGACCCGGCCGGGAGAACGCACCCGCCGTCGCAGATCCTCCCGCGAAGCCGATGATCCCGGGCAGCAGCACCGCCGCTAACGCGGCGACAGTGATCCTGCGCGCCCAGTGGCCTCGGATTTTCTCAACGAACGTCATAACTGCAGTCCATCCATCTTTCGGTTGTCGCGTAACACGCCTATGCTTCAGTACCCGCGAGCGAAGATCGCCGCCGACACCGCAGCATGTGACTCTACTGCGCTGTCGTGCCCGCTCTACAAATCCGGGTCGGCGGAGAGCGGACCGAGAAATTTCAATTGTGCGGTACCGAGTAAAACACGTGACCAGTGGGGGAGAAACCCCGGCTGGCAATGCCTGACACTTTTGTAATCTAAATTTCGCGTGACGTCAGCGACAATTGGATCCGGCCAGACAGCGCAGATGACTGCCGCTGATCCACCGTAGGCTGCCGCTCATGGCCGACGATCGCGCGGGCGCCACTACCAGCCGGTTAACTATCGACGACTGGGTTCATGCCGGCTTTTCGATCCTTGCCGAGGATGGCATCAAGGCGCTGAAGATCGATCGGTTGTGCGGTCGGCTGGCGGTGACAAAGGGCAGCTTCTACTGGCATTTCACCGATATCGCCGGTTATCGCGCGGCGCTGATAGAAGCGTGGGGGGAATTGCGCGACGAGGATCGCCGCCGTTTCGGTGAGATGGCCCGTATGCCACCCCGAGAACGACTGTCGCAAATGATGTCGTCGTTGTTGGGCACCCGGCACTGGACGCTGGAACGGGCCATGCGCGAGTGGGCCCGAACCGACGAAGCCGTGGCTGCCAGTGTCCGAGCGGCCGACCAACGGATTCTTGATGCCGTCCGCCGAGCGTTTCTGGACTACGGGTTCGACGCCGAGGACGCCGATCTGCGTGCCAACGCCACTTTCGCGGCCGGAATCGGGTTCCTGCATCTATCCGGACAGACGCCGAACGCCCGCGGGGCGGCCGGCCGGGAGCGCTTCATCGACCTCATGCTGGCGCGCTGACCATCGGGCCTTCCATACCAAATAGTATGGTACGTTCACCCCCATGACCGCTGTTCCGGCCACCTCGCCGGTTATCAGCCCGGAGTTCGTCGCAAGGCTGGCCGACCGCGCGCAGGAAGCGGAGAAACTGCGCAGGCTGCCCAGCGCCACCGTCGACGACTTCATCGCGTCGGGGTTGGCCGAGCTGCTCGTGCCGGCACGCTACGGCGGCGTGCAGGCGCCGTGGCCCGCGATTCTCGATCCGGTCCGCCGGATGGCGCATGGATGCGCGTCCAGCGCCTGGACCCTCGGCTTCTACACCCTGCACAACTGGATGATGGCCCTGTTCGGCGAACAGGCACAGGAAGAGGCCTTCGCGACCCGGCCCTTCCTGGCACCGGCTCCCCTTGCGCCCACGGGCCGTGGCGTGGCGGTCGACGGCGGCCTCCGGCTGTCCGGGCGGTGGTCGTGGGCCACCGGCGTGATGGACGGCAACTGGATCATCGTGGGTGCGTTGTGTGGATCCGGCGAGGATCCAGCCGGCATCTACCCGGCGCTGGCGCTGCTGCCGATCAGCGACGTCCACATCGAGGACGTGTGGCACACCGACGGCATGTGCGCCACCGGCTCCAACGATGTCGTCATCACCGACGTCTTCGTGCCCGCCCATCGGCTGGTGCGGGTCACCGACATCTACAAGGGCACCGCGCCGGGGGCCGCGCTGCACGGCTCCGACACGTATCGCTGGCCGATGGTGCCCGCACTTGCGCTGTTGGCGGCCATGCCCGCACTCGGCAGCGCCGAGCGCGTCGCCGACATCTACGCCGAGCGCCTGTCGAAACGCGTACTGGCCTACGAAGGCATCACGCAGAAGGACAAACCCATCGCCCAGGCCCACCTCGGTGAGGCGCGGGTGCGGCTGCGCGCGCTTCGCGGGTTGCTCGCCGACACCGTCGGCCAGATCGAAACCATCGTTGCCGCAGGCGATCCCGTGCCTCGGCAGGTGAGAGGTGAGGCGAGGCTTGCGGCGGCCCACATTGTGCACGAGTCACGAGCACTGATCGCCCGCCTGCTCGGGGCGTCCGGCGCCAGCGCACACTTCCTGGACAACCCGCTGCAGCGGATCAAACGCGATGTCGACGTGCTGGCCGGTCACGTGGTGTTCGACTACGACACGGGCCGCGAGCTTGCCGGCGCGCTCATATTGGGAATGGATATCCCGCGGACCGCAATGGTTTGAGAAAGGAGTCCCCGATGGCCGACGACCTTCGTGACCGCATCACCGGCGTATTCCAGAAACGGGTGGCCAACCCGCTGATGCGACTTGTCCCCATCCAGACCCTGCTGGAGACGACCGGGCGCAAGTCCGGAAAGCCGCGCCGCACCCCTCTTGGCGGCAGTCGCGTCGGCAACGAGTTCTGGTTCGTCTCAGAGTTCGGCGAGAAGTCGCAGTACGTGCGCAACATCAAGGCCAACCCCAACGTCCGGGTGCAGGCTCCGCGGGCGCTGGCACAGCGGAACCGCCCACCTGGTGCCCGAAGACGACCCGCACGAACGGCTGCGCTCGCTGCCGCAGCTCAACAGCTTCGGGGTGCGCACCTTCGGCACCAACCTGCTCACGATCCGGGTCGATCTGACCGACTGAGGCGTTGACCCGCCTCCCGGTAAAAAGTAAAGTCAGTTTTACTTTTCTTCCCGCACCGCTGTCGACGGCCATTGGAGATTGCCATGGAATCGTTCGTTCACCTGCGAAAAGGCACTACCCCGCGGCGGTTGCATGCCGACCTGGGCGGCCTGAAGGACGATGAGCTCGGCCGCGGCGGATTCACCGGCCGCACCGCCAACATCTACCGGCGAAACGATCCGACGGACTATCGCAGCGCAGGCCCACTGCGGCCGGTGGACGTGCTGGCCAGCGAGCTCAAGCCCGGCGACGCCACCGACGCGGCCGGCGGGCCGATGCTGCTGTTCTCGAACGCCGACTGCCAGGTGCTGCTGTCGCGGCGCAGCGAGCCGATGCCGTTCTTCGTCCGCTACGTCGACGGGGATCTGCTGTCGTTCGTGCACAAGGGTTCCGGCCTGCTGGAGACCGAGTTCGGCCCGCTGCGCTATCGCGAGGGCGATTGGGTGTACATCCCGAAGGCGTGCACGTTCCGCCAGGTGCCCGATAGCGGAGAAGCCGGAGCGTCGACTCTTCTTCTCATCCAGGCCACCGACGAGTTCCGGGTTCCGCCGCCGGGCGCGCTCGGCAGGCATTTCCCGTTCGACCCGTCGCAGGCCGTGATCCCCGAGCCCGCGCCCATCGACGATGACGGCCGCGACGAGTACGAGGTCCGGCTAATGCACTCCCCAATAGACGGGGTCGGGCCGACTTCTCTTTTTTACCAACATCATCCGATCGACGTGGAGGGCTGGCGGGGCGACAACTTCGCGTTCACGTTCAACATCGCCGACTACAACGTCGTCACCTCCGACAGCGTCCACCTGCCGCCGACCGTGCACCTCTTCATGCAGGCCACCGGCGTCTATGTGATGAACTTCCTACCCAAGCCCGCGGAGAGCGTTCCGGGTACCGAGCGCACGCCGTGGTATCACCGCAACGTCGACTACGACGAGATCGCGTTCTTCCACGGCGGATCCCTGTACGGCATTCCGATGCCGCCCGGCCTGATTTCGCATGCGCCGCAAGGCGTTCACCACGGTGCGCCGGAGAAGGCGCGCGAACGGGCCCGCCGCAAGTTCGACGAGTACGACAAGGTCGACTGGTCGGTGATCGCGATCGACACCCGTCGCAGGCTGGTCCCGTCCGCCGACGTCCTCGCCAATGACTTGGGGCAACACTGATGACAACAGCGGTCAGGTACGACTACGACAGAGTTCCGTATCTGGTTGTGTTCCAGAATAGTTCGGGTGTCCGCGACACATACGGCGGTGTCGCCGAGCTGGTGGTGCTGGAAAGCTATCTGCTGAAACCGAAGGACAAACCGTCAGATACCGTGCTGGTGTTCATGCACCCCATCGGCGGCGGTGCCTACCTGCCGATGATCAACGCGCTGGCCCACGCGGGCCACCACGTCATCTACTGCAACAGCCGGTTCCGCGGCACCGACTCCGCGCTGTTGATGGAGAAGGTCGTCGAGGACCTCGGCGAGTGCATCAAGGACGCCAAGAATCGGCTCGGCTACGACAAGGTCGTGCTGGCCGGCTGGAGCGGCGGCGGCTCGCTTGTCGGCGTTCTACCAGCAACAGGCGCAGAACCCGACCGTGACGGCAAGCCCGTCCGGCGACGGGCCGGACCTCACGAAACTGGGGCTGATCCCCGCCGACGGCATCATGATGCTGGCCGCGCACATCAGCCGTCACGGCACCCTCACCGAGTGGCTGGACGCGTCGATCATCGATGAATCCGACCCGTCCAAACGCGATCCCGAGCTGGACCTGTACGACCCCGACAACCCCAATCAGCCGCCATACACAGAAGAGTTCCTGGAGCGCTATCGCGAGGCGCAGATCGCGCGCAACCGGCGGATCACCAAGTGGGTCAAGGAAAAACTCGCCGAACTCAAGGCCGCGGACAGGCCCGAGGACGAGTACGCGTTTGTCGTGCACGGCACGATGGCCGACCCGCGCTGGCTGGATCCTGCCGTCGACCCGAACGATCGCGCCCCGCGCACCACCTATCTGGGCGATCCTCAAGTGGTGAACAACGGGCCCGTCGGCCTGGCCAGGTTCTGCACGCTGCGGAGCTGGCTGTCCCAGTGGAGCTACGACGACGCCAACGGTGACGCGGTCAAGTGCGGCCCCGATATCGCGGTGCCGGCGCTGGTGATCGGCAACCGCGCCGATGACGCCTGCACGCCCAGCCATACCCACCGGCTGTTCGAGGCGATCGGGCATCCTGACAAGGAGATGTACGAGATCGCCGGTGCCAACCACTACTACTCAGGGCCGGATCAGCGCGAACCCCGGCGCGAAGCGGTCGGCATCTGCACGGACTGGCTGCACAGGCACGGGTTCGCCCAATGACACCCACCGGCCCGCTGGACGGTATCCGGGTCATCGAGGTCGGCACGCTGATCTCCGGCCCGTTCGCAGGCCGACTCCTCGGCGACATGGGCGCCGAGGTGATCAAGATCGAGCCGCCGGGCGCACCGGACCCGTTGCGCACGTGGGGCCAGGCCGAACTCGACGGGCATCACTTCTTCTGGACGGTGCACGCCCGCAACAAGAAAGCCGTCACGCTCAACCTGCGTGAGGCCGCGGGCCGCGACCTCTTCCTCGATCTCGTGGATCGCTCCGACATCATCGTCGAGAACTTCCGACCCGGCACGCTGGAGAAGTGGGGCCTGGGTTACGACACGCTCAAGGCCCGCAACAAGGGAATCATCCTGGTCCGGGTCTCCGGCTACGGCCAGACCGGACCGGAAGCACACAAGGCCGGATACGCCTCCGTCGCCGAGGCCGCGAGCGGGCTGCGCCACATGAACGGGTTCCCCGGCGGACCACCGCCCCGGCTCGCACTGTCGCTTGGCGACAGCCTGGCAGGCATGTTCGCCGCGCAGGGTGCGATGGCCGCGCTGTATCGGCGCAGCGTCACCGGCGAAGGGCAGGTGGTCGATGCCGCGCTGACGGAATCCTGTCTGGCCGTGCAGGAATCGACCATTCCCGACTACGACGTCGGCGGCGTGGTGCGCGGCCCGTCGGGCACTCGCCTCGAGGGCATCGCACCGTCGAACATCTACCCGACCGCCGACGGCAGCTGGGTGGTGATCGCCGCCAACCAGGACACCGTGTTCCGGCGGCTGTGCGCGGCGATGGGCCAACCCGAGCTGGCCACCGACGACCGGTTCGCCAATCACGTTGCGCGCGGGCGTAACCAAGACGAGCTGGACAAGATCATCGGCGACTGGGCGTCCCAGCGCAGCCCAGACGACATCATCTCCACCCTGTCGGAGGCCGGCGTCATCAGCGGGCCGATCAACACCGTGGCCGAGGTGGTCAACGATCCGCAGCTGCGGTCACGCGGCATGCTCGCCGACCACTTCGACGAGCGGATCGGCCGCACCGTTCTCGGACCCGGCGTGGTCCCCGTCCTGTCGGACACACCGGGAACGGTGCGCAGCGCCGGCCCGGCTCGGCCCGGCCAGCACAACGACGAGGTGTACCGCGGGCTGCTCGGCAAGACCGACAGCGAGTTGGAAACACTGCGCTCGGAAGGCGTGATATGACGCAACTACCAAAGCACGTCGACATCCGCGAGGTCGCGCTGCGCGACGGTCTACAGATCGAAGACCCGATTCCCTTGGCGGACAAGGTGAAGATGCTCGAGGCGATCGTGGCCACCGGCGTGAAAGAGATCGAGGCCACCGCGTTCGTCTCCCCCTCCAAGGTGCCCGCCCTCGCCGATGCCGCCGAACTGGCCGCCGAGCTGGCCAACTTCCGGGATGCTGCTGGCGTCGAGTTCTCCGCTTTGGTGGCCAGCCCGAACGGAGCCAAGCGCGCCATCGCCGCGGGCCTGCGGTCGATCGAGTACGTGGTGTCGGCGGCCGACGGGCACAGCCGCGCCAACGTCGGCCGGTCCACCGCGGAGGCCGTCGCGCTGATTCCCGACATCATCGCCATCGCGCACGACAGCGGGGCTTCGGTGGAGGTCATCGTCGCCACCGCCTGGGACTGCCCATTCGACGGCCCGACCCCGCCGCAGCGGGTGCTCGACATCGTGTCGGTCGCCTGTGACAACGACGTCGACCGGCTGGCGATCGCCGACACCATCGGCACCACGACGCCGCGGCGGGTCAGCGACCTGGTCGCTATGGTTCGCCCGCTGATCGGCGACGTCCCGCTCGGGGCGCACTTCCACAACACCCGCGGAGCCGGCCTGGCCAGCGCCTACGCCGCGGTCTGCTCGGGTATCACCCGGCTCGACGCTTCGGTGGGCGGCCTCGGCGGCTGCCCGTTCGCCCCCGGTGCCAGCGGGAACATCGCCACCGAAGACCTGGTATATCTGCTGCGGGACAGTGGAATTCACGTCGACGTCGATCTCCAGGGCGCGATCGCGGCGGCCGAGGTCGCACAGGCCGCGGTCGGGCACGAACTGCCGGGCGCGCTGCTCCGCGCGGGCGACCGCCTTACGGGCGAGTAATCCGTGCCACTCACGCCCAAGGGCCGACAAACCCGGCATGCTATCGAACAGGCGGCCCGGAAGCTGTTCGCCGAGCGTGGTTTTCACGGCACCACGCTGGCCGATATCACGTCGGCCGCGGGTAAGTCACCTGCGGTGTTCTACCGCTACTTCGACGACAAAGAGGACCTGCTGGCCGCGTTGGCCGAGTCCTTTCTGCGCGACATCGTGACACCGTCGGGGCTGAGCGTGCGACTGCCGGACTCGCCCGATGACAGCGAATTCTTCACCTCTGTGGTCACCGGCTACTGGAACATGTTCAAGCAGAACATCGGTATCATGATCGCGGTCGCCCAGCTGGCCGCGACACAACAGCGATTCGCCGACGTGCAGAACGAGTTCCGGCGCTTCGGCATGGACATCGTCGCGGCGTCCGTGCGTCAGGCCCAGGAGCAGGGCCATGGCGCAGACCTTGACCCTGAGCACACTGCCGCGGCGATCGCGCTGCTGTTCGAGAACTTCACCACGGTATTCGTCGGCCGGTCCGGCCTCGGGCTCGAGATCGGTGACAAGGACGCCATCGCGACACTCTCGACAATCTGGAAAAAGACGCTGTACGGGTTCTGACGACAAAGGAGATCACAGTGGATTTTGCTCTCCCCGAGCACCTTCCGGGCCTGCTGGCCGAGATGGACGCGTTCATCGAGACCGAGATCAAACCGCTGGAACGCGAGAACATCCAGTACTTCGACCAGCGCCGCGAGAATGCCCGCACCGATTGGGACAACGGAGGCATTCCCCGGCGCGAGTGGGAGGACCTGCTCGGCGAGATGCGCAGGCGTGCCGACAAAGCCGGCTGGCTGCGCTACGGGCTGCCGTCGCAGTTCGGCGGCCGCGACGGCACCAACATCGACATGGCGGTCATCCGGGAACATCTGGCGCACAAGGGCCTCGGTCTGCACAACGACTTGCAGGACGAGTCCTCCATCGTCGGCAATTTCCCGCAGGTCATCATGATGGACCGGTTCGGCACTGAGACGCAGAAGCAGGAGTGGACCGAGGCGCTGATCACCGGCGAGCGGTCGATGGCGTTCGGACTGACCGAGCCGAACCACGGCTCCGACGCCACCTGGCTGGAGACCCGCGCCGAGGCCGATGGCGACGGCTGGGTGATCAACGGCGCCAAGCGGTTCAACACCGGAGTGCACCGGGCCACGCACGACCTGATCTTCGCCCGCACCTCGGGAGAGCCTGGCCAGGCCCGCGGCATCAGCGCGTTTTTGGTACCGACCGACACACCCGGATTCACCGTCCCGTACTACTGGTGGACGTTCAACATGCCGACCGACCACGGCGAGGTTGAGCTCGAGGATGTCCGGGTACCCGGCGACGCCGTGCTCGGCGAGGTGGACCGCGGCCTTGAAGTCGGCCAGACCTTCCTGCACGAGAACAGGATTCGGCAGGCCGCCAGCAGCCTGGGTGCCGCGCAGTACTGCATCGACCGTGCCGTCGGGTATGCGAATGACCGCAAGGTGTTCGGCAAGCCGCTCGCGGTGAACCAGGCCGTGCAGTGGCCGCTGGTGGAGCTGCAGACCGAAGCCCAGATGGTGCGGCTGCTAGTGCGCTTCGCGGCGTCCGAACTCGACCGCAACCACCACATGGAGGTGTCCGACAAGGTGTCGATGGCCAACTATCGCGCCAACCGGCTGGTGTGCGAGGCCGCTGACCGGGCGATGCAGGTGTTCGGCGGGGTCGGCTACAGCAGGCACGAGCCGTTCGAGCACATCTACCGTCATCACCGCCGCTACCGCATCACCGAGGGTGCCGAGGAAATCCAGATCCGCCGGGTCGCCCAGCGACTCTTCGGTTTTGGGCGCAAGTGAAAGAGCAACTAGCCGAAGTCCTTCGGCCGGTCGTCGGCGAGGTGAGCATCGAGAACCTGGCCACACTGACGGGCGGGGCGAGCCGCACCACGTGGGCGTTCGATGCGGTCGGGAACGACACCCGGCAGGCACTGATCCTGCGCACCGGACCACCCGACGATGTGCATGCGGGGATGGAACTCGAGGCACGCGTCCAGCAGCGGGCGGCGGCCGCCGGAGCGCCCGTCCCCCACATCCTGGCGGCCGACGATTCCCCTGCCGCACTGGGCAATCCATACCTGATCTGCAACGCCATCGGTGGCGAGACGATCGTCAGGCGCATCCATCGCACGCTCGATGATGCCGGACGTGACCGGCTGCTGCGGCAGTGCGCCCAGGCCCTGGCCGCCGTCCACCGCGCCGACCCGGACGGGGTTGGGCTGACACAGACCGACCAGCTGGCCGAATGGCGCGACCGACTGGACGAGATGGGCGACACCACGGCGACGTTCGAGTGGGCGTTTCGGTGGCTGGCCGCGCACCGGCCACCACCAACGCCGCCGCGGCTGGTGCACGGGGATTTCCGGATGGGCAACCTGATCGTCGACGAGTCCGGCCTGGCCGCCGTCCTTGACTGGGAACTCGTCCACCTCGGCGAGATCTATGAGGACCTGGCCTGGTTCTGCATTCGGGCCTGGCGGTTCGGCGCGCCCGAGGCGCTCGGCGCCGGTGGCCTTGGCAGCGTCGAGAGCTTCCTGTCCGCCTACGAGGAGGCCGCGGGCATGGCCCTGGACCGCGATGCGTTCCGGTGGTGGCTGACCGTGGCCACGTTGCGCTGGGGCGTCATCTGCCGGTTCCAGGCCGAACGCCACCTGTCCGGACACACCCCGTCGGTCGAGCTGGCCGCGATCGGGCGGCGCGTCAGCGAAACCGAATGGGACGTGCTGGATCTTCTGGAGGGAGGCGGGCCGAAGTGAACTGGCTGTACGGGCGGCCCACGGCCGCCGAACTGGTCGCGGCGGTGGCCGACTTCCTTGACTCCGACGTACGGGGGGCCACCGAAGGGCAGGTCAACTTCCACGCGCGAGTGGCCGCCAACGTGCTGCGGACCGTCGAACGCGAACTCCTCGACGAGACCGCGGGCGAGGTCACCGCTGTGCTCGGCGAGCTGGGCTTCGCCGACGAAACGCAACTGGCCGCCGCCATCCGCGCCGGCGAACTCGACGGCAGGGCGGGCGAGGTGCTGCCGTGCCTACGCACGCTGGTGCGACATCGGCTTACGATCGCCCACCCGGGATATGACGAGCCCTAGGGCGCTGACGGCGCCGAATTCTGCACCAGGGTCGTGGATCCACGCACAATCGCAGCCCTGGTGCAGAAATCGCGGATCGACTGGCGTCCGAGCTCGCGGACGAGGCGTGCATGCAGACAACTGCACCGGGTCTGACCTGACAGGCGAACGCAGGACCAGCCGGGTCAGACCCGACGAGCCCTAGCGAGCCATGCGGGCTCGTCGACGCGGGTGCCGACCGGCAGGTCGAGCGCCCCGGCGTGCACCTCGGTGACGATGCCGCGATAGGTGGTGGTGTCCAGCGCCTCCAGCACCCATCCGTCGGCGAATGCCTCCCGGATGACCTCGTCGCTGACCTGCGGCCCGAATCCGCGACCGGCGTCGGAAAGCGCGAGCACGTGCACGATGCCGCCCGGCCGGCACGCGTTATGCAGGCTGGCGACGTATTTCGGCCGGTCGGTGTCGTCGAAGATGTGGAACAGCGCGCTGTCGACGATGGTGTCGTAGCGCGGCTCATCACCCAGATTCATCGCGTCCGCGACCTCCAATCGGGCGGCCACGCCCTTGGCCTCGGCGTTGCGCCGGGCCTGCTCCACCGCCTGCGGCGAGAAATCGATGCCGAGCACGTCATAGCCGAGTCGGGTGAGCAGCATCGTGTGCTCTCCCGTTCCGCAGCCGACGTCGAGCACCTTGCCCCGGATCAGCCCGGACCGTTCCAGCTCGACGATCGCCGGCTGTGGTTCACCGATCACCCACGGTGGGGTACTCGATCGGTAGAAGTCATCGAAACGGGACACGGCGGGTGTTGTATCCATGAAACACAGTCTTCTATCTCAACCGGACTTGAGGTCAACTGAGAGCAAGGAGTTCTAGCTATGCCCACAGTCACAGCCGACGTCGTCGCCGACGTTGCCGACCGGCTCTTCGCCGCCATCGAGAGCGGCGACGCGGCGACGGTCGAAGCGCTCTGGGACGACGACGTGCTGGTGTGGAAGTCCGCCGAACCCGAGGACCAAGCGAAGAAACGCGCGTTTCGGGTCATCGCCTGGTTCATGGACAGCACCACCGAGCGCCGCTACGAGATCCTCGACCGGCAGTTCTTCGACGGCGGATTCGTCCAGCAGCACGTCCTGCACGCCACCGGCCGCAACGGCGGATCGATCTCGATGCGGGTCTGTCTCGTTATCAAGGTGGGAGCCAACGGCTTGATCAACCGAATCGACGAGTACTTCGACCCGAGCAGAATTGGAGCCACTGCTATGACGACACTGCAAGAATTCCTCGGCAACACCGACATCGGTCGGCGTGTGGAATCTGGTTCCAGACAGGTCCACCGTCGCGTTCAAGACCAAATCGATGTACGGACTCGTACCCGTGAAGGGCCGCTTCCACGAGTTCAGTGGCGACGGTCAAATCACCGATGCTCCAAATAGTTTTCGGACGGGTCGACATCAAGGCGGCATCGCTCGACACCAAACTCAGCAAGCGGGACAAGCATCTTCGCTCTGCGGATTTCTTCGACGTCGAGAAGTACCCCGACATCAGCGTCGTCGTCACCAGCGCCGAAGGCATCGGCAGCGACACCGTCGATCTGCGGGCAAATCTGACCGTCAAGGGCACCACCGCGCCGATGCCCCTGCACGCGAAGGTTGCGGTACTCGACGACGGCGCCGTGCGGGTCACCGCTGCGGCCGACATCAAGCGCAAGGACTTCGGGGTCAGACGGCAACATGGTCGGGATGATCCGCGACGCCACCACACTCACAGCCGACGTGGTGTTCCGCCGCGCGGGCGTACGGTGGTTTAGCATCTGGCGCATGCCCGAATCATCTCGGCCGCTGCGAATCCTCGTCTACAGCGACAATCCGAGGACTCGCGAGCAGGTTCAGTTGGCACTGGGCAAGCGCGTGCATCCGGACCTGCCCGAGCTGAGCTATCTGGAGGTCGCCACCGGCCCGATGGTGATCACGCAGATGGACGCGGGCGGATTCGATCTGGTCATTCTCGACGGCGAGGCCACCCCCGTCGGCGGCATGGGAATAGCCAAGCAGCTCAAGGACGAGATCGACGACTGCCCGCCGATCCTGGTGCTCACCGGCCGCCCGGACGACGCCTGGCTGGCGAGCTGGTCGCGCGCCGAAGCCGCGGTTCCGCACCCGATTGACCCGATCCGGTTGGGCGAAGCCGTGGTGTCCCTGCTGCGTGCCCCGGTGCAATAGCCGTTCCGCCAATTCTGCTGCCGCCGTAGGCTCTTCGCGGCACCACAAAGTCGGCAGCTCGCTGCTAAACGAGATATTAACCCCGAGTTGTTCCATGCATTCAAAACATCGCTAGGCTGTGGGTCAGCTCACATCGGAAAGCCCACGAGGGAGCAGTCACAGCCCTATGAGTCTGTACCTACCGATCCTGATACTCGGCGTCGTCGCGGCCGGGTTTGCCGTGTTCTCGGTCGCCGCCGCGCTACTGGGCGGCCCCAGGCGCTACAACCGGGCCAAGCTCGAGGCCTACGAGTGCGGCATCGAGCCCCTGCCGGAGATGGCCAATCCGCAGGCGGCCGGCCAGCGCTTTCCGATGAAGTACTACGTGACCGCGATGCTGTTCATCGTGTTCGACATCGAGATCGTGTTCCTCTACCCGTGGGCCGTCGCCTTCGACAGTCTCGGGATATTCGCGCTGGTCGAGATGCTGTTGTTCATGGCCACCGTGTTCGTGGCCTACGCGTATGTCTGGCGGCGGGGAGGCCTGAAATGGGACTAGAGGAAAAGCTGCCGAGCGGCATCCTGCTGTCGACCGTCGAGAAGCTGGCGGGATACGTCCGCAAAGGCTCGCTGTGGCCGGCGACGTTCGGCCTGGCCTGCTGCGCCATCGAGATGATGGCGACGGCAGGCCCACGGTTCGACATCTCGCGGTTCGGCATGGAGCGGTTCTCGGCGACGCCAAGGCAGGCCGATCTGATGATCGTGGCCGGACGGGTCAGCCAGAAGATGGCTCCGGTGCTGCGGCAGGTCTACGACCAGATGGCCGAGCCCAAGTGGGTGCTGGCGATGGGCGTGTGCGCCTCGTCGGGCGGAATGTTCAACAACTACGCGATCGTGCAGGGCGTTGACCACGTCGTTCCGGTGGACATCTACCTGCCCGGATGCCCTCCCCGGCCGGAGATGCTGCTGCACGCGATCCTGAAACTGCACGACAAGATCCAGGAGATGCCGCTCGGCGTCAACCGGGAGGAAGCGGTCCGCGAAGCGGAAAAGGCCGCGCTCGCCGTCACGCCGACCATCGAGTTCAAGGGGCTCCTGAGGTGACCGACGCCGACGGGAACCAGGAAAACCAGGAAGTGGTCGGCGTCCGCCGCGGCATGTTCGGACCCGAGGGCACCGGCGACACCTCCGGCTACGGGCGACTGGTCCGCGAGGTGGCGATGCCCGGCAGCTCGCCGCGCCCGTACGGCGGCTATTTCGACGAGGTCGTCGACACCCTCACGGCCACGCTCGGCGAAGAGGCGTTCGAGGCGGCGATCGAGCGGGTGGTGGTGTACCGCGACCAGCTGACCTTGGAAGTACGCCGCGAGCACCTGCCGGCGGTCATGCAGGCGCTGCGCGACGACCCCGGCCTGCGCTTCGAGCTGTGCCTCGGCGTCAGCGGCGTGCACTACCCGCAGGACAGTGGCCGCGAGCTGCACGCCATGTACCCGCTGATGTCGATCACCCACAACCGGCGCATCCAGGTGGAGGCCACCACACCGGACGCCGACCCGCACATCCCGTCGCTGTTCACCGTCTACCCGACCACCGACTGGCACGAGCGGGAGACCTACGACTTCTTCGGGATCATCTTCGACGGCCATCCCGCCCTGACCCGCATCGAAATGCCCGACGACTGGGTCGGACATCCGCAACGCAAGGACTACCCGTTGGGCGGCATCCCGGTGGAGTACCACGGCGCCGAGATACCGCCGCCCGACGAGCGGAGGGCCTACAGCTGATGAGCACAACCACCCCGCCCGAGTCGGACGGTGCCGAAACCGTCGTCATGGTCGGCGGCGAGGATTGGGAACAGGTGGTCACGGCGGCCGCAGAGGCGCACGCCGGCGAACGGATCGTCGTCAACATGGGCCCGCAGCACCCGTCGACGCACGGGGTCTTGCGGCTGATCCTCGAGATCGAGGGCGAGACCATCGTCTCGATCCGTTGCGGCATCGGCTACCTGCACACGGGAATCGAGAAGAACCTGGAGTACCGCAACTGGACCCAGGGCGTCACGTTCGTCACCCGAATGGATTACCTCTCACCGCTTTTCAACGAAGCCGTGTACTGCCTCGGTGTCGAGAAGTTGCTCGGTGTCACCGACGACATCCCGGAACGCGCGAGCGTCATCCGCGTGATGATGATGGAGCTCAACCGCATCTCGTCGCATCTGGTGGCGCTGGCCACCGGCGGCATGGAGCTGGGCGCCATGGGCGCGATGTTCTACGGGTTCCGCGAGCGCGAGCAGATTCTGTCGATCTTCGAGACGATCACCGGCCTGCGGATGAACAACGCCTACATCCGGCCCGGCGGGCTGGCCGCAGATCTGCCCGACGAAGCCATCCCGCAGATCCGCGACATGCTCAAGCTGATGCCGAAGCGGTTGAAGGACCTCGAAGACCTTCTCAGGGAGAACTACATCTGGAAGGCCCGCACCCAGGGCATCGGCTATCTGGATCTCGCCGGGTGCATGGCACTCGGCATCACCGGTCCGGTGCTGCGCTCCACCGGACTCCCCCACGACCTGCGCAGGGCGCAGCCGTATTGCGGGTACGAGACCTACGACTTCGACGTCATCACCGACGACGGCTGCGACGCCTACGGCCGCTACCTGATCCGGGTCAAGGAGATGGACGAGTCGCTGAAGATCATCGAGCAGTGTGTCGAAAGGCTGGACGGAAAATCGGGCCGGGTGATGATCGATGACAAGAAGCTGGCCTGGCCCGCCGACCTGAAGCTGGGGCCCGACGGGCTTGGTAACTCGCCCGAGCACATCGCGAAGATCATGGGCCACTCGATGGAGGGCCTGATCCACCACTTCAAGCTCGTCACCGAGGGCATCCGGGTCCCGGCCGGGCAGGTCTACGTCGCGGTCGAGTCGCCGCGCGGCGAGCTCGGCGTGCACATGGTCTCCGACGGCGGCACCCGGCCCTACCGGGCGCACTACCGCGACCCATCGTTCACGAACCTTCAGGCGGTGGCCGCCATATGCGAGGGCGGCATGGTCGCCGACGCCATCTCCGCCGTCGCTTCGATTGATCCGGTGATGGGGGGCGTCGACCGATGACCATCACGTCCAACGGCTCGCCCGTGTTCATCGAGCTGGGTCAGCGCCCCGACGAGGCGGGCCCGCCGATCGGCGGCGAGGCTTCCTACCCGGCCGACGTGACGTCCCGGCTGGAGACCAGCGCCCGCGACATCATCGCCCGCTATCCGCGGGCGAGGTCGGCGCTGCTACCGCTGCTGCACCTGGTGCAGTCCGAAGACGGCTATCTCACCAAGGCGGGGCTAGCGTTCTGCGCCGGCCAGCTCGACCTGACCGAGGCCGAGGTGACGGCGGTCGCCACGTTCTACTCGATGTACCGCCGCACCCCCACCGGCGAGTATCTGGTCGGCGTCTGCACGAACACGCTGTGCGCGATCATGGGCGGCGACGCCATCCTCGATGACCTGCAGGACCACTTGGGAATTCACGCCGGCCAGACCACCGACGACGGCCGCGTCACCCTCGAACACATCGAGTGCAACGCTGCATGCGACTATGCGCCCGTCATCATGGTCAACTGGGAATTCTTCGACAACCAAACACCGTCCTCCGCAAGGGATCTGGTCGACTCGCTGCGCGAGGGTGAGCCCGCGGTGCCCAGCCGTGGCGCACCGCTGTGCACGTTCCGGGAGACCGAACGCATCCTCGCGGGCCTGCCCGATTCCCGTCCGGTCACCGCGGACGGGCAGGTCCCCACGGCCACGCTGGCCGGGCTGCGCGTCGCCCACGAACTCGGCATGGAAGCACCGCAACCGCCGAGCGGCGAGGCGACGGCGCCGCCACCGAAGTCCGACGGCACGAAGCCCGAGGCCGTCGAGTCCACCAAGGACGAACCGGCACCCGCACCGTCGGCCACCGTGCCGGCCGAACCGGCCACACCCGAAACCGACCCGAGCACAACGGATTCACGCGACTGACATGGCACCTGCTACTCCCCTGACCCCCGTGTTCAGCCGGTACTGGGACGATCCCGAACCCTGGTCGCTGGACACCTACCGCCGTCACGACGGGTACCGCGCGCTGGAGAAGGCGCTGGCGATGGATCCCGACGAGGTGATCACGCTGGTGAAGGACTCCGGTCTGCGCGGCCGCGGCGGTGCGGGCTTCCCGACCGGAACGAAATGGTCCTTCATCCCGCAGGACGATACCGGCGCGGGGGCAAAGCCGCACTATCTCGTCATCAACGCCGACGAGTCGGAACCCGGTACGTGCAAAGACATTCCGCTGATGTTGACGACGCCGCACTTCCTGGTGGAGGGCGCGGTCATCGCCGCGTATGCGATCCGGGCGCACCACGCCTTCATCTACGTGCGCGGTGAGGTGGTGCCGGTACTGCGGCGGCTGCAGGCCGCGGTCGCCGAGGCCTACGAGGCCGGCTACCTCGGCACCGACATCAACGGTTCGGGCTTCGACCTCGAGTTGATCGTGCACGCGGGCGCGGGCGCCTACATCTGCGGCGAGGAGACCGCGCTGCTGGATTCCCTGGAGGGAAGGCGTGGTCAGCCACGGCTGCGGCCACCGTTCCCTGCGGTGGCCGGCCTGTATGCCTGCCCGACGGTGGTCAACAACGTCGAATCCATTGCGAGCGTGCCACCGATCCTGCTCAACGGGATCGACTGGTTCCGGTCGATGGGCACGGACAAGTCGCCCGGCTTCACGCTGTACTCATTGTCCGGACATGTGACCAACCCCGGTCAATACGAGGCACCTCTCGGCATCACGCTTCGCGACCTCCTCGAGTACGCGGGCGGGATCCGCGCCGGGCATGAGCTGAAGTTCTGGACACCGGGCGGCTCGTCCACTCCGCTACTGACCGCCGAACATCTCGATGTGCCACTGGATTACGAGGGCATGGCCGGCGTCGGATCGATGCTCGGTACCAAGGCGCTGCAAGTCTTCGACGAGACCACATGCGTCGTGCGCGCGGTGCGCCGCTGGACCGAGTTCTACGCGCACGAGTCGTGCGGCAAGTGCACACCGTGCCGCGAGGGCACATATTGGCTGAGCCAGATCTACGAGCGACTCGAAACCGGGCGCGGGACCGAGGAGGACATCCAGAAGCTGCTGGACATCTCCGACACCATCTTCGGAAAGTCGTTCTGCGCCTTGGGTGATGGTGCGGCAAGCCCGATCCTGTCGTCGATCAAGTTCTTCCGCGATGAGTACGTCGAGCACCTGGACGGCGGCTGCCCGTTCGATCCGCACGCTTCGACACTGATGGCCACCGAGGGGGTGGGGGCCTGATGCTGACGACGCTGTCGCGCGAGCTAAGACCCCGCGAGCAGACGCAAAAGTACCCGACACGCCGAGTGGAAGCGGACATTTGCGTCTGCTCGGCAGAGAAGGTGGGTGCCTGATGACGGTGACGGAACCGACGCACGATGCGCCGGTGGTCGAGATGGTCGATCTGACCATCGACGACGTGCGGATCAGTGTGCCCAAGGGCACCTTGGTGATTCGCGCCGCCGAGCTGATGGGCGTCCAGATTCCCCGGTTCTGCGACCACCCGCTACTCGACCCGGTGGGTGCCTGCAGGCAGTGTCTTGTCGAGGTCGAGGGCCAGCGCAAGCCGATGGCCTCGTGCACCATCACGTGCACGCCCGACATGGTGGTCCGCACGCAGTTCACGTCGGAATCCGCCGACAAGGCCCAGCAGGGTGTGATGGAGCTGCTGCTGATCAACCACCCACTGGACTGCCCGGTGTGCGACAAGGGCGGCGAGTGTCCGCTGCAGAACCAGGCCATGTCGAACGGCCGGGCGGAGACCCGCTTCGAGGACGTCAAACGCACGTTCCCCAAACCGATCCCTATCTCCGCAGAGGTGCTGCTGGACCGGGAACGGTGTGTGCTGTGCGCGCGATGCACGCGATTCTCCCAACAGATCGCCGGCGATCCGTTCATCGAGCTGTTGGAGCGCGGTGCGCTGCAGCAGGTCGGCATCGCGCCGGGCGAGCCGTTCTCGTCGTACTTCTCCGGCAACACCGTGCAGATCTGCCCGGTGGGGGCGCTGACCAACACGTCCTATCGGTTCCGGGCGCGACCGTTCGATCTGGTGTCCAGCCCCAGCGCGTGCGAACACTGTGCGTCGGGATGTGCTCAGCGCACCGACCATCGGCGCGGAAAGGTGTTGCGCCGGTTGGCAGGCGACGACCCAGAGGTCAACGAGGAGTGGAACTGCGACAAGGGCCGGTGGGCTTTCACCTACGCCACGGTCGGCGATCGCATCGCCACGCCACAGATCCGTGATGAGGACGGCAAGCTGCGCTCCGCATCCTGGTCGGAGGCCCTCAACGTGGCGGCGACGGGACTGGCGGCCGCGGCCGGGCGGGCCGGCGTGCTGGTGGGCGGCCGAAGCACCGTCGAGGACGCGTACGCCTACTCCAAGTTCGCCCGGATAGTGTTGGCCACCAACGACATCGACTTCAGAATCCGCCCACACAGCGAGGAAGAGGCGGAGTTCCTGGCGTCGAACGTCGCAGGCCAGCCGATGACGGTCACCTACGCCGATCTGGAGAAGGCGCCCGCGGTGCTGCTGGCCGGCTTCGAGCCGGAAGAGGAATCCCCCATCGTCTTCCTGCGACTGCGGAAGGCCGCCCGCAAGAACGGCGTGCAAGTGCTGTCCATCGCCCCATTCGCCACTCGCGGCCTGACCAAGATGTCCGGAACGCTTATCCGCACCGCACCGGGCGGCGAGGCGGCGGCGCTCGACGGTCTCAGCGAGGAGACACTGCTGAACGAGCCCGGTGCGGTCATCCTGGTCGGTGAGCGGCTGGCGACGTCCCCGGGAGCCCTTTCTGCGGCAAGCCGATTGGCGGCGGCGACCGGTGCCCGGCTGGGCTGGGTCCCGCGGCGGGCGGGAGACCGCGGCGCCCTGGAAGCCGGTGCGCTGCCGAATCTGCTGCCGGGCGGGCGACCCGTCGCCGACGCAGACGCCCGCGAGCAGACCGCGACCGCGTGGCATGTCTCCGACCTGCCCGATGCCGTCGGTCGCGATACCGCGGGCATACTCGCCGCGGCGGCCGGCGGTGAACTGGGTGCACTGCTGATCGGTGGCGTGGAGCCCGCCGACCTGCCCGACCCCGACGCTGCCATCGCGGCCATCGAGGCGGTACCCTTCGTCGTCAGCCTGGAACTGCGCGAGAGCGCTGTCACCGACCTCGCCGACGTCGTGTTTCCGATCGCGCCGGTGGTCGAGAAGGGCGGCTCATTCGTCAACTGGGAAGGCCGGATTCGGCCGTTCGAGCCGGCGCTGCCCAGCAACGCGGCACCCGACCTGCGGGTGCTGTACACACTCGCCGACGAGATCGGCATCGATCTCGGCCTGCCGAACGCAGCGGCTGCCGGTGAAGAGTTGTCCCGGCTCGGTTGGTGGGGAGGAACCCGGCCGAGCGCCCCCGATGTGGCTGCCGACGCCGCTGCACCCGGGAAGGGCGAGGCGGTGCTGACCGGCTGGCGGATGCTGTTGGACGCCGGTCGGCTCCAGGACGGCGAGCCCTACCTCGCCGGAACCGCGCGCGCACCCGTCGTTCGGCTGTCGGCGACCACCGCGGCCGAAATCGGTGCCGCCGCCGGGGATTCGGTCGCCGTTGCCACGACGCGGGGTGAGATCACATTGCCTGTCGAGATCACCGACATGGATGACCGAGTGGTGTGGCTGCCACTGAACTCGGCGGGGTCGGCCGTGCACCAACAACTGGGTGTGACCGCGGGCGCCGTGGTCTCGATAGGGCGGGCTGAACAATGACGGATCTCTCGGCATTCGGGCACGACCCGTTGTGGCTGATGCTGGTCAAGGCGGTCGGCATCTTTGTGTTCCTGCTGCTGACAGTGTTGGCTGCCATCTTGATCGAGCGCAAACTGCTCGGCCGGATGCAGATGCGCTTCGGTCCCAACCGGGTTGGCCCGAAGGGGCTGCTGCAGTCACTGGTCGACGGCCTCAAACTCGGGCTGAAGGAAGGCCTCGTCCCGGCGGGCGTTGACAAGCCCATCTACCTGCTGGCGCCGATCATCTCAACTGTCCCGGCGTTCATGGCGTTCGCGGTCATCCCGATGGGGCCGGTGGTTTCGGTATTCGGTCACCAAACCCCGCTGCAACTGACCGACCTGGCGGTGGCGGTGCTCTACATCCTCGCCGTCACCTCGATCGGGGTGTACGGCATCGTGCTGGCCGGCTGGGCGTCGGGTTCCACCTATCCGCTGCTCGGCGGGTTGCGGTCGTCGGCCCAGGTGATCTCCTACGAGATCGCCATGGCGTTATCGTTCGCCGCGGTGTTCCTCTACGCGGGAACGATGTCCACCTCCGGCATCGTGGCCGCGCAGAACGGCATCTGGTTCGTGTTCCTGCTGCTGCCGTCATTCCTGGTGTATGTGACGTCGATGGTCGGCGAAACCAACCGCGCGCCTTTCGATTTGCCTGAGGCCGAGGGCGAACTGGTCGGCGGCTTCCACACCGAGTACTCGTCGTTGAAATTCGCGATGTTCATGCTCGCCGAGTACGTCAACATGACAACGGTTTCCGCGCTGGCCACCACGATGTTCCTCGGTGGCTGGCACGCCCCGTGGCCGATCAACATGTGGGACGGCGCCAACACCGGCTGGTGGCCGCTGCTGTGGTTCACCGGCAAAGTGTGGGCGTTCCTGTTCCTCTATTTCTGGCTGCGCGCCACCCTGCCGCGCCTGCGCTACGACCAGTTCATGGCCCTTGGCTGGAAGATCCTCATCCCGGTTTCGCTGGTGTGGATTGCGATCGTGGCCACCACCCGCAGCCTGCGCACGCAGGGCTACACCGCATGGGCCGTCGGGCTCATCACTGTAAGCGCGGTGGTGGCGATCATCCTCGCCGTCATGCTGTGGCGCGCGTTGCGGGCCAGGAATATTCGGAAGATCCCGGTGCAAGCCGTTGACGCCAACGCCTTCCCGGTACCGCCGCTACCCGCGGCAGAGCAGAAAGCCAGGGAAAAAACTGATGCCTAAGTTTCTCGACGCCCTAGCCGGCTTCGCAGTCACCTTCGGGACCATGTTCAAGAAGCCGATCACCGAGGAGTATCCGGAGAAGCCCGGACCGGTCGCAAAGCGCTACCACGGCCGTCATCAGCTGAACCGTTATCCCGACGGGCTGGAGAAGTGCATCGGCTGTGAATTGTGCGCATGGGCCTGCCCGGCCGACGCGATCTACGTCGAGGGTGACAACAACACCGAGGACGAACGGTTCTCGCCCGGCGAACGGTACGGCCGCGTGTACCAGATCAACTATCTGCGATGCATCGGCTGCGGCTTGTGCATCGAGGCCTGCCCGACCCGCGCGCTGACCATGACGAACGACTACGAGATGGCCGACGACAACCGCGCCGACTTGATCTGGGGCAAGGACAAGTTGCTCGCACCGATGCAACCTGGGATGGTGCAGGCGCCGCATCCGATGCAGCCCGGCAGCACCGACGAGGACTACTACCTGGGCAACATCAAACCGATTACCGAGGACGTGCAATGACCTCGACGGCCGAGGCGGTGGTGTTCTGGGTGCTCGGCGCCGTCGCATTGATGGGAGCGATCGGGGTGGTGGCCGCGCCGAAAGCCGTGTACTCGGCAATCTTTCTGGCCTCCACGATGATCTCGCTTGCCGTGCTCTACATCGCACAGGAGGCGTTGTTCCTCGGCGTGGTCCAGGTGGTCGTCTACACCGGCGCGGTGATGATGCTGTTCCTGTTCGTGATGATGCTCATCGGCGTCGACCTGTCGGAATCGCTCGTGGAAACGATTCGCGGCCAGCGCATTGCGGCGATCATGGCGGGTGTCGGCTTCGGAGCCCTGCTCATCGCCGGTATCGGCAACGTGTCGGTGGCCGGCTTCACCGGCCTGCCTGAGGCGAACGCCAACGAAAACGTGGAAGGCCTGGCGGCGCTCATCTTCACCCGCTACCTGTGGGCGTTCGAGTTGACCGGCGCGTTGTTGATCACGGCCGCCCTCGGCGCGATGGTGCTGGCGCACCGGGAACGGTTCGAGCGCGCCAAGACTCAGCGTGAGCTGGCCGAGGAGCGGTTCCGGCCCGGCGGCCATCCGACTCCGCTGCCGGGGCCCGGTGTGTTCGCCCGGCACAACGCCGTGGATATCGAGGCGCGGCTTCCGGATGGCTCGGGCTCCGAGCTGTCGGTCAGCGCGATCCTGCAGCGACGGAGCGCCGATGAATCCCGATAACTATCTGTATCTGTCCGCGCTGTTGTTCACGATCGGTGCGTCAGGAGTTCTGTTGCGCCGCAACGCCATCGTGATGTTCATGTGCGTCGAGCTGATGCTGAACGCGGCCAACCTCGCGTTCGTGGCGTTCTCCCGCATGCACGGGCACCTGGACGGCCAGGTGGTGGCGTTCTTCACCATGGTGGTCGCGGCCTGCGAGGTGGTAGTGGGCCTGGCCATCATCATGACCATCTTCCGCACCCGCCGCTCGGCCTCGGTCGACGACGCCAGCCTGCTGAAAAACTAAGGCCTCGATGACGATTCCGGTTTGGCTCCTGATCGCCCTTCCCCTGGCGGGCGCGGCAATACTGCTGCTGTCCGGGAAACGGTCCAACCCGTGGGGCCATCTGCTGGGCTGTGCCGCCTCGGTCGCGTCGTTCGTCGTCGGGGCGGTGCTCTTTGCCGACATGCTCGGCCGGGCCGGCGAGGAGAGGGTTCTCCACGAGAAGTTGTTCTCCTGGGTGCCGGTCGGTGAACTGCAGGTGGACTTCGGCCTGCAGTTGGACCAGCTGTCGATGTGTTTCGTGCTGCTCATCACCGGGGTCGGCTCACTGATCCACATCTACTCGGTCGGCTACATGGCCGAAGACCCAGAGCGCCGAAGGTTTTTCGGGTACCTGAACCTGTTCCTGGCCGCGATGCTGCTGCTGGTGCTCGCCGACAACTACCTGGGGCTCTACGTCGGATGGGAAGGCGTCGGCCTGGCGTCCTACCTGTTGATCGGGTTCTGGCAGCACAAGCCGTCGGCCGCCACCGCGGCCAAGAAGGCGTTCGTGGTCAACCGTGTCGGCGACATCGGCCTGGCCGTCGCGTTGATGGTGATGTTCGCCTACATCGGTTCGATCTCGTTCGAGGGCGTCTTCGCCGCCGCTCCGGCGCTGGGCGAAGGCACGCTCAACACCATCGGACTGCTGCTCCTGCTCGCCGCGTGCGGCAAGTCCGCACAGGTGCCGCTGCAGTCCTGGCTCGGCGACGCCATGGAAGGCCCCACCCCGGTGTCCGCGCTGATTCACGCCGCGACCATGGTCACCGCGGGCGTCTATTTGATCGTCCGGTCCGGGCCGGTGTTCGACCTCGCGCCCGGCGCGCAGCTGGGCGTCGTCATCGTCGGCGCGGTCACGCTGTTGTTCGGCGCGATCGTCGGTTGCGCCAAGGACGACATCAAGAAGGCCCTCGCCGCGTCCACGATGAGCCAGATCGGCTACATGGTGCTCGCCGCGGGCCTCGGGCCCGCCGGTTATGCGGTCGCGATCATGCACCTGCTGACCCACGGCTTCTTCAAGGCCGGCCTGTTCCTCGGCGCCGGCTCGGTGATGCACGCGATGGACGACGAGGTGAACATGCGCCACTACGGCGGCCTGCGCAAGCTGCTGCCGCTCACGTTCGCCACCTTCGGGCTCGGCTATCTCGCGATCATCGGTGTCCCGCCACTGGCGGGCTTCTTCTCCAAGGACGGAATCATCGAGGCCGCCATCGGCGCAGGCGGAGCCAAGGGCATCGTGCTGGGCGGCGCGGCGATCCTCGGCGCAGGCATCACCGCCTTCTATATGACCCGCGTCATGTTGATGACGTTCTTCGGCGAGCGCCGCTGGAAAGCCTCGGCGAGCGAAGCGACGGGAGAAATGACAGAGCCCCATCCGCATGAGTCGCCGCGCGTGATGACGTGGCCGATGGTCCTGCTGGCCGTCGGCTCGGTGGTTTCCGGTGGCGCGCTGGCGATCGGCGGCACCCTGGAACACTGGCTGGAACCGGTCGTCGGTGCGCACGAAGCACATCACGTGGTTCCGGCCTGGGTCGTCACCGTCATCGTGCTGTCGGTCGTCGCGGTCGGCATCCTCGTCGCCTACCGCATGTACGCGCAGCGGACGGTCCCGGACACCGCACCCGACGATGTGTCGGCGCTGACCGTGGCCGCCCGAAAGGACCTCTACGGCGATGCGATCAACGAGGAGCTGCTGATGAAGCCCGGCCAAGTCCTGACCAAGGACCTGGTCTGGGTGGACGACAAGGGCGTCGACGGCGCCGCGAGCGGATTGGCCGCGCTGGTCGGGCGCACGTCGAACGGCCTGCGGCAACTCCAAACCGGCTACGCCCGCAGCTACGCGCTGTCGATGCTCGCGGGCGCGGCACTGGTGATCGCGGTGATCCTGGCGGTGCAACTGTGGTGACCTCGCTGCCATTGCTGACCATCCTGTGGGCGGTCCCGATGCTGGGCGCCGCGCTGGTGATGCTCGTTCCCGCCTCAGGGCGCGCACTGGCCAAATGGTTTTCGCTGCTGGTCTCGGTCGCCGTGTTGGCCCTCGCCGTTGTGCTGGCCGTCGGTTTCCAGCCCGGCGGCGACCAGTACCAGTTCGTCGAATCCCACCCCTGGATACCGTCTTTCGGCACCGGCTACATCCTCGGCATCGACGGCATCGCACTGGTGCTGGTCGTGCTCACCGCGGTGCTGGTACCGCTGCTGATCGTGGCCGGCTGGAACGATGCCGACGACCAGGTCGGCTTGCGGGGCCGCTCCACCCACACCTACCTGGCGCTGACCTTGGCCGTCGAGGGCATGGTCATCATGTCGCTGATCTCGCTCGATGTGCTGCTGTTCTACGTCTTCTTCGAGGCCATGCTCATCCCGATGTACTTCCTCATCGGGGGATTTGGAGGACAACGGGCTGGGTCTAATGACAGCGCCTCCGCGGCGTCTAAAGCCGCGGTGAAGTTCCTGCTGTACAACCTCTTCGGCGGGCTGATCATGCTGGCCGCGGTGATCGGCCTGTATGTGGTCACCGCCGGAAGCGATGCCTTCGAGGCAGGCACATTCGATTTCCGGGCGATCGTCGCCGCGGTGTCCAGCGGTGAGTTCGCAGTCAACCCGGCGATCCTCAATGCGCTGTTCCTCGGCTTCATGTTCGCGTTCGCCGTCAAGGCGCCGCTGTGGCCGTTCCACCGCTGGCTGCCCGATGCGGCCGTCGAGGCCACCCCGGCCAGCGCGGTGCTGATGATGGCCATCATGGACAAGGTCGGCACCTTCGGCATGCTGCGGTACTGTCTGCAGTTGTTCCCCGACGCATCAACGTATTTCCGGCCGCTGATCATCACCCTCGCGGTCATCGGCATCGTCTACGGCGCGATCCTGGCGATCGGCCAGACCGACGTGATGCGGCTGATCGCCTACACGTCGATCTCGCACTTCGGGTTCATCATCCTCGGTATCTTCGTGATGACGACGCAGGGCCAGTCGGGTTCGACGCTGTACATGGTGAACCACGGCATCTCCACCGCGGCGCTGTTCCTGATCGCCGGGTTCCTGGTGTCCCGCAGGGGAACTCGCTTGATCAGCGCCTACGGCGGCGTGCAGAAGGTGGCCCCGGTGCTGGCGGGCACGTTCCTGGTCGCCGGGCTGGCGACGCTGTCGCTTCCCGGCCTGGCGCCGTTCATCAGCGAATTCCTGGTGCTGATCGGCACATTCACCCGATACCCGGTATTCGCCGTGGTCGCGTCGAGTGCGCTGGTGCTCTCGGCGATCTACATCCTGTGGATGTACCAGCGGATGATGGGCGGGCCGGTCACCGAGGGCAACGACCGGCTGCGCGACCTGATCCCCCGGGAGCTGGCGGTGGTGGCGCCGCTGATCGCGCTGCTGCTGGTGCTCGGCGTGTATCCGAAACCGGCTCTGGACGTGATCAATCCGGCCGTCAGCCACACGCTGACGACGATCGACCAACCCGATCCCGCACCCAAACTGGCGGAAGGCCCGGCGCGATGAACCTGCCAACGCCCAGCGTCGAGTACGGCCTGCTGTCGCCGATGCTGATCGTGTTCGGAGCCGCCATCGCCGGCGTGCTGGTGGAAGCGTTCGTGCCGCGGGAGCGTCGCTACGCCGCGCAGGTGGTGCTCAGCCTGGTCGGTCTGGCCGGTGCGCTCGTCGCGGTCGTGCAGCTGGCCCGCGAGCTGCGCGGAGCCGTCGGCCACACCGCGGTGCTGGGAGCCGTGGCCGTCGACGCCCCAGCGCTGTTCCTTCAGGGCACGATCCTGCTGGTCGGCATTCTCGGGATCCTGCTGATCGCCGAACGCCGCATCCCCGCCGAGTCCGAATCCGAATCCGAAAGCGGCGCAGGTGGACTGGACGGGTTCACGCCGCAGGCGTCCGCGATCGTCGGCAGTGTCGCCGAGAAGGTGGCGGCCAAGGCCGGGGTGATGCAGACCGAGGTGTTCCCCCTGACACTGTTCGCGGTCGGAGGGATGCTGCTGTTCCCTGCGGCCGATGATCTGCTGACCATGTTCATCGCGCTCGAGGTGCTGTCCCTTCCGCTGTATCTGATGTGCGGACTGGCCCGTCGCCGTCGGCTGCTCTCCCAGGAGGCCTCGCTCAAATACTTTCTGCTCGGGGCGTTCTCGTCGGCGTTCTTCCTCTACGGTGCCGCGCTGCTGTACGGCTACTCGGGCACGCTCAGCCTGGTGGGGATCGCCGATGCGATCGCGGAAGGATCGGGCAAGACGTCGCTGGCGCTGATCGGCACCGGCCTGGTGCTGGTCGGAGTGCTGTTCAAGGTCGGGGCGGTGCCGTTCCACTCCTGGATTCCCGACGTCTATCAAGGTGCCCCGACGCCGATCACCGCATTCATGGCCGCGGCCACCAAGATCGCCGCGTTCGGGGCCCTGCTGCGCATCTTCTACGTCGGCGTGCCCGAACTGCACGCCGAGTGGCGGCCGGTGCTGTGGGCGATCGCGATCCTGACGATGATCGTCGGCACGGTCACCGCCGTCACCCAGACCGACGTCAAGCGGATGCTCGCCTATTCCGCGGTCGCGCACACCGGGTTCATCCTGACCGGCGTGATCGCCGCGAACGAGTCGGGGCTGTCTTCGACGCTGTTCTACCTGTTCGCCTACGGGTTCAGCACGCTGGGCGCCTTCGCCGTCGTCGGTCTGGTCCGCGACAAGGCGGGTGAGGAAGAGACCGCGATGGCCCGCTGGGCCGGGCTGGGCCGGCGTTATCCGATTGTCGGCATTGTGTTTTCGCTGTTCCTGCTCGCCTTCGCGGGCATCCCGCTGACGAGCGGGTTCGTCAGCAAGTTCGCGGTGTTCAAGGCCGCAGGCGAGGGCGGCGCGATCCCGCTGGTGATCGTCGGCGTGATCGCCAGCGCCATCGCCGCGTACTTCTACGTGCGGGTCATCGTGCTGATGTTCTTCACCGATCCGCCCGATGATGCGCCCGCCGTGGTGGTGCCCAGCGTTCTGACCACGGCCGTCGTCACGGTCACCGCCGCGGTGACGTTCGCGCTCGGCGCGCTGCCGCAGCCGCTACTGGACCTGGCGAACATCGCCGACCAGTTCCTGCGCTAGCTTTCGCGCAATGAATCCCGAACCGCTTGTCCTGACCGTCGATCACGGTCCGGTTCGGGTGCTGACGCTGAACCGGCCTGCCGCCAGGAACGCGTTGAGCCGCGGCCTGATCAGGGCCGCCTACGCCGCGTTGACGGAGGCCGATGCCGACGAGTCGGTGCGCGCCGTGGTCCTCACCGGGGCGGACCCCGCATTCTGTGCGGGCGTGGATCTCAAGGAGGCGCAGCGCGACGGTCTCAAGTATTTCGAGGAGTTCCGGTCGCAGAGCTGCATCGCCGCGGTGGCGAAGATGCGCACACCGATCGTCGGGGCGATCAACGGTGCGACGTTCACCGGCGGCCTGGAGATGGCGCTCGGCTGCGATTTCCTCATCGCCTCCGAACGAGCGGTGTTCGCCGACACCCACGCCCGCGTCGGGATCCTGCCCGGCGGCGGGATGACCGCGCGGCTCCCCCAGCTCGTCGGCCTTGGCATGGCCCGGCGGCTGTCGATGACCGGCGAGGTCGTCGACGCCGCCCGCGCCGAACGGATCGGGCTGGTCACCGAGGTGGTCGCTCACGAGCGGCTGCTGGACCGCGCGCTGGAGCTGGCCGGCCAGATCGCCGAGGTGCCTGGCCCAACCATGTTGGGGCTCAAGGAGATCTACACAACCGGGGCGGCTGCGGTGATCGATCCCGCCTTGGCCGCCGAGGAGAAGATCGCGTTCGCCCAACACCGCGATTTCGAGGGACTCGGCGATCAGTTCCGCGCCGTGTCCGAGCGCAACAAGAAGCAGATCGACAGCGGCTAGAGCGTAGTGAGCGTAATCCTGCAGGAGCTATGTTGCTGCAGGTCAGACTTGATCGGTTGTCGAGCTGGCCGGGGCGCAATTCGTTGGTTGGTCAACAAGGTCGTCACCACACCGAACGTGCGCGTACTGCGAAATATTGGTCGGATTTTCGCAGTGGCCGCACGTTCGGCGGGCCGATCGACCTTGTACCCGCGAGCTGCACGCAAATTACTAACTCACGACGTCAGGCACCACGCTTCAGGATGAACTCGACGGACGATGGCCCTCGAACCCGGGCAGCGGCGGCAGGTGGTTCGATCGACCTGCTTCGGGCCTGCTCTACGACCGGCGTGTCGGGATCGAAAACAGACAGGTAGACGTCATGAGCGGCCAGCGACGCGACCGCGACGTCGATGAAACCGTCCACGACTTCGCCGTGCGTACCGTGCGGACCGTTCTCGAACAACCACCGCGGCGGGTTCGGCAGCGAATCATAGGCGGCGGCAACGGCATTGGAGAACTCGATGTGGTCGCGCTGGTTCGGCGCACCCGGCGCCCACTCCGGACCGCTGTAGAGGGTGATCACCACGTCGGGCGCCAGTTCGGTGATCGTCTCGGCGATCTTGGCTTGCAGTTCGGGTGTGTTGAAGATCTGGCTGTCGGGAAAGTCCCAGAACTCCACGTCGTCCACGCCGACGATGGCCGACGACTGGCGTTGTTCGCGTTCGCGCAGCGGACCCGCCTCTTCCGGCGGCATGCCCGGAATGCCGACCTCGCCGCGGCACGCCAACGCGTAGTAGCACGTGCTTGCCCTGTGACGTCCACTTGGCGACGGCCGCGGCCACGCCGTATTCGGGGTCGTCGGGATGGGGCACCAGCACCAGCGCGGTGCGCCAGTCGGTGGGGAACGGCTGATGAACCACGGCTCTCAGGCAATCACACCGTGGGCGACGATGGCGGTCGTCTGGTCGACCCACTCGTCGTCGAGTTCCCGGTCCGGCCACAGCAGCAACCGCAGCATCGTCGCGCCGCCGATCACCTCGATCAGCCGATCCGGGTCGATGTCGGCGTGCACGTCGCCGCGCCGCCTCGCTTCGGCCAGGCGCGTCCGCACGGCGGCGAACAAGTCCGTGAAGCGGCCCATCACCCGCGTGTTGAGTTCGGCGTCGGCCGCCATGTCGGCGATCAGACCAGGCAGCGCGGCACGCACCACGGGGCTGATGAAGACGTCCCTGGTGGCGGCGATCATCGCGCCGACATCGGCACGGAAGTCGCCGGGTGGGGCCTCGATCGCGGTCGGCGCCGCGGGAAACGCGGCCTCGTGGACGAGCTCGGCCTTGCTCGACCACCGGCGGTACAGCGCGGTCTTGGTGGTGCCTGCCCGTTCGGCCACCGCGGCCATGGTCAGGTTCGAATAGCCGATTTCCACGAGCAGATCCGCGGTTGCGCGCAGTATGGCAGCGTCGATACGCGGATCCCGGGGCCTCCCGGCCGCCGGGGCCTTGTCAACCGATGTCGGGTCTGCTTTCATAACGCTACCCACCGTATCGTAATTATGCCGGAGGAAGAACCTTGGCTACAGAACCGGCCGTCGAAGACGTCGGCCGACTCCAACACTCCAGTCGAGACGTCAGCACGCTGCCCGACGTGATGTCGCAGTGGCTGTCGACGGTCATGCCCGGCGGCACGAAACCGCAGGTGACCGTGGAGAGCGGCGTCGACTCCAACGGAATGTCCTCGGAGACCATCATCCTGACCGGACGCTGGGAGGCCGACGGCCAACAGCACGAGGAGAAGTGGGTGGCGCGGGTCGCGCCCACCGACCAGGACGTGCCGGTGTTCTCGTCGTATCGGATGGACCACCAGTTCGACGTGATCCGGCTGGTCGGCGAGAAGACCGATGTGCCGGTGCCGCGAGTGCGGTGGCTGGAGCCGACCGGCAGCGTGCTGGGCACGCCGTTCTTCCTGATGGACTACGTGTCCGGTGTGGTGCCGCCCGACGTCATGCCCTACACGTTCGGCGGCAACTGGTTCTCCGACGCGCCCGCCGAGTCGCAGCGCGAACTGCAGGACAACACCGTCGACGTGCTGGCCAAGCTGCACTCGATCCCGCACGCCGAGTCCACCTTCGGGTTCCTGGCCGACGGTGCCGAGGGCAACGCGTTGCGGCGCAACCTCGACTGGCTGAAGGCCTGGTACGAGTTCGCGGTGCCCGACATCGGCCGGTCGCCGCTGGTCGAGCAGGCCCTGCAGTGGCTGGAGGAGAACTGGCCCGAGGACGTCGCCGCCACCGAGCCGGTGCTCATCTGGGGCGACTCCCGGGTCGGCAATGTGCTGTACGAGGACTTCAAGCCCGTCGCCGTGCTGGACTGGGAGATGGCGACGCTGGGACCGCGCGAAATGGATGCGGCGTGGATGATCTTCGCGCACATGGTTTTCCAGGAACTCGCCGGCCTGGCCGGAATGCCCGGACTGCCCGACTTCATGCGTGAGGACGACGTCAAGGCGACCTACGCCGAGAAGACCGGCGTCGCAGCTCGGCGACCTGCACTGGTTCTACGTCTACTCCGGGGTGATCTGGTGCTGCGTGTTCATGCGGACCAGCGCCCGGCGGGTGCGCTTCGGCGAGATCGAGAAGCCCGACGACGTCGAGACGCTGTTCTATCACGGCGCCCTGCTGCGGCGTCTCATCGGAGGTGAAGCCTGATGCTCGGCCCCATGGATGAGTTCCCGGTCCACCAGATCCCGCAGCCGATCGCATGGCCGGGCAGCTCGGACCGCAACTTCTACGACCGGTCCTACTTCAACGCCCACGACCGCACCGGCGACATCTTCCTGATCACCGGTATCGGCTACTACCCCAACCTCGGCGTCAAGGACGCGTTCGTGCTGGTCCGGCGCGGAGACACGCAGACGGCGGTGCACCTGTCGGACGCCATCGACCAGGATCGGCTCAACCAGAACGTCCTGGGCTACCGCGTCGAGGTCACCGATCCGCTGCACCAGCTGCGCATCGTGATGGACGAGACCGAGGGCATGGCCGTCGATCTGACCTGGAACGGGTTGTTCGACGTCGTCCAGGAGCAGCGGCACATCCTGCGGGCGGGCACCCGAATCACGTTGGACGCACAGCGGTTCGCCCAGGTGGGCTCGTGGAGCGGGCACCTCGTCATCGACGGCGAGGAGATCACCGTCGACCCGTCGGTGTGGATCGGCACGCGCGACCGGTCCTGGGGCATCCGGCCCATCGGCGAGGCCGAACCCGCCGGGCGGCCCGGCGGATCCGCCGTTCGAGGGCATGTGGTGGCTGTACGTGCCGATGGCGTTCGACGACTTCTCGATCGTGCTCATCATCCAGGAGGAGCCCAGCGGATTCCGGTCGCTGAACGACTGCACCCGGATCTGGAAGGACGGCCGCGTCGAGCAGCTGGGCTGGCCGCGGGTCAAGATCCATTACACGTCGGGCACCCGGATACCGACCGGTGCGACGATCGACGCCACCGCAGCCGACGGCACGCCGGTGCGATTCGACGTGGAATCCAAACTGCCCGTTCCGATTCACGTGGGCGGCGGATACGGCGGCGACTCGGACTGGATCCACGGCATGTGGAAGGGCGAGAAGTTCACCGAGCGGCTCACCTACGACATGACCGATCCGGCGATCATCGGGCGCGCCGGCTTCGGCGTGATCGATCACGTCGGCCGGGCGATCTGCACCGAGGACGGCGGCACACCCGTCGAGGGCTGGGGCCTGTTCGAGCACGGCGCACTCGGACGCCACGACCCGTCGGGCTTCGCCGACTGGCTCACTGTCGCGCCTTAGAACGATTTCCTCCAGGAGCAGCAGGCAGGCCCAATGTCATGCATGTTCGGTGATCCACGTGGTGGTGAAGCGCAGCATCGCAGGGATGCTCTCAGCTAAACCGGCTCCGATGGACTTCTCGAGTTTGCCGCCCATCAACGGGATTTTGACCTCCACTCTCGCGGCGTAGCGCAGTTGCGAGCCGTTGCCCGCGGGCGCCAGCCACGCTTCCGCACGACCTGATCCCAACCCGCCGACAGCCGAGACGCTGACCTGCCCGCGTACCTGGCGGTCATCATCGACCGGTCTCCACGTCTCGCTGGACAGGATTTTCAGGTCGCCGGGAATGAGTTTGGCAACCAGCCCGGGTAGTAGCTGGCGAACCAGGTGCTGTGTGCGGCGCACTGTCACCGTGCCGTCGGCGTCGACGATCAGCGAATCCAACGTGGTGGTCGCGTCGCCGGCCGCGAGGCGGGCCAGCCAATAGTCCTCGCGGCCGAACGCCGCACGAATTTGTTCAACGCTGGCGGGCGATTCGGTCAAGATCTCGAATGAACGCGACATAGCAAACCATTCTTGCAAAGTGAGGTCATCGCGGCCCGCCCACCCTGCACGGGAGCGTCCCAGGGTGGTACGTAATGGCGGCGTGTCGGCGTTGATGTCGAGGCCATCGCATGAGTCGCTGTGGTGAAAAGACCAACGATCACTACCGGGAGGAACATCGTGATGGCCCTGGATCAGTCTGCCTTATTGGAGGTGCTCGATGCATTCGCAACTAGCTGACCGCGAACAGCGCGGCTGCGGCCACGGCCTCGACGATGAAGTAGAACCAGTTCGGGTAGAACGGCGTCCGCTCGTCGATAACCGCCGACACGATGCGGCCGAACGCCATTCCGGCCAGCGCGACGCCGACGGTGATCAGGATGCCTTTGCCGACGTCGCCTCCCCGCCAGGCCGCGTATGCCAGCACCGCGGCGATCGCCAGCCCGAAACCGCCGTAGACGGCCCGGATTTCGGAACGCGACGTCGGTGTTTCCGGCGTGACACCGAACGGCCGGATCAGCGCGGCAGGAGCGGCCAGCGCGTAGACGCCCATGCCGAGAAAGAACACCGCGATCACCGCGATGACCGCAACGACCACCGGTGCCTTCCTACGCGGACTGCGCGGACTTGGCGTCCACGCGTCCGAACACCATCGACTCCTCGATCCGGTCGAAACGGTGGTCGATCGCATCCAGCACGTAGTTGTGCCGGACGTTCCACGGCCGGTGGGTTCCGGACTTCGGCAGCGCGTGCAGGGCGCGCTGCACGTAGCCGGCGTTGATGTTCCAGGCCGGCTTCTCCGGCATCGGGACATCGCCGAGGTGCGGGTACGCGTGGGTGTAGCCGCGGGAATCCATGTACGCCAACAGCTTTGCCACCGCTCGTGCGGTCAGGTCGGCCCGCAGCGTCCATGATGCGTTGATGTAGCCGACGCACCACGCCGCGTTGGGAACGTCCTCGAGCAGGTGCTCCTTGTAGACGAACCGATCCTGTGGCTTGACCTCGGCGCCGTCGATGCTCAACGCGACACCACCGAGCGCCTGCAATTGGATTCCCGTCGCGGTGATGATGACATCGGCATCGATCCGTTCACCGGAGCGCAGCACGATACCGGTCGGCGTCGATGTGGTCGATGTGATCGGTCACCACATCTAGTCGGCCATCGCCGATCACCTCGTAGAAGTCGTTGTCGAGAATCAGGCACAATCGCTGATCCCACGGGTTGTAGCGCGGGTTGAAGTGGACGTCGACCGGATAGCCCTCGGGCAGATTGCGTTTCGCGGCACTGCGGACGAACCGCCTGCTGAATTTCGGCGCCTTGCGGGCGATCGCATAGATCAACACCGTCGATAATTTTTCCGTACAGTCGGGCCGCGGTGTTTCCGGCGCGCAGCGGGAGCACCTGCCGGACGAACTTCAAGATCGGGTTGATCCGTGGCATCGACAGCAGGTAGCGTCGGCGACCGCTGCAGCATCGTCACGTGGCCGGCCTTCTCGGTCAGCGACGGGATCATGCTCACCGCCGTTGCGCCGCTGCCGATCACCACCAACTTCTTGCCGCTGTAATCCAGCGATTCGGGCCAGATGCTGAGGATGCACGACGTCGCCCTTGAACTCTTCGAGCCCAGGAAAGTCCGGCCGGTAGGGCTCGTCGTAGTTGTAGTAGCCCGTGCCGAAGAACAGGAACCGGCCACGGTAGATCTTCGGCTCGCCGTCGACGTCGGTCTGCACCGTCCAGGTGTCGGTGGCCGAATCCCAGTCGGCCGATACGACACGTGTGTTGAACCGGATGTGCTCGTCGATGCCGTGCTTGCGCGCGGTCTGGGTCAGGTACTCGCGGATGTCGGGCCCGTCCGCGACATACTCGGGTCGCGTCCACGGCTCGAACGGATAGCTCAGCGTGAAGATATCGCTGTCGGACCGGATACCGGGATAGCGATAGATGTCCCACGTGCCGCCGATCCGTTCCCTGCGCTCCAGCACCGTGTACGACAGCTTCGGGTTCTTCTCGTGGATGCGGTAGGCCGCGCCGATCCCGGAGATCCCCGCGCCGATGATCAGCACGTCGGAGTATTGCGGGACAGTCTGCTCTTCGCGCAAGCGCTCATCGACCCGCTCGGCCATGAGACCTCCCTTGGTCCGGCTGGGTACCACGATATGTGGTTAGCCTCCCAGCGCGTCAACGATCTCGGCCAACGTCTCCGGTGCGATCGGACCCGGCTGGTACAGGCAGATCTGGTCGGAGACGCCGCTGACGCGGTCACGAATATGCGCGGCGACCTCGGCCGCGGTGCCGCAGGCCGCAATGGTGTGCAGCACGTCGTCGTCGATGAGCTGCCCCATCTCCGCCCATCGGCCCTGCTTGGACAGCGCATTGAGCTCGGGTTGCAGGTCGCCCCAGCCGTGAATGTCGAGCACGGGGCGGTAGGCGGGCGTCGAGCCGTAGAACGCCAGCAGGCGGCGAGCGGCGGTGTGGTCGTCCCCGACGGAAATGATGATCTCCGGGATCACCGCGAACTCGTCGGCCGACCTGCCCGCCGCCGCCAGACCATCCCGCACGGCCGGCATGGTCACCTCGTGCAGGAACCGCTTGTTGCCGAACGGCATGACCAGCAGGCCGTCGGCGTGCTCGGCGGTCGCGCGGGTGAGCCGAGGGCCCAGCGCACCGACGTAAATCGGCGGCGGGCCATAGGGATTCTCGCCAGGGCTGAACGTCGGCGTCATCAGCGTGTGGCGGTAGTACTCGCCGCGGAAGTTGAGCCGCTCGCCGGTGGCCCAGGACTCGAAAATCGCCCGCAGCGCCGCGATCAGCTCGGTCATCCTGGCCACCGGCCTGTCGAACTCCGCGCCGAACCGCTTCTCGATCTGCGTCCGGATCTGCGTGCCCAGCCCGAGCGCGAACCGGCCCTCGCTGAGCAGTTGATGGTCGATCGCCTGGTGGGCGAGATGAATCGGGTTGCGCGGAAACGCGATTGCGACGTTGGTCATCAGGTCCAGGCCGCCGACGGTCGAGGCCAGGGTCAGCGGAGCGAAGACGTCGTTGGTTCCCTCGAAGGTGAAGACGCCGCTGGCCCCTGCCTCGCGGAAGGCCTGCGCCTGCTCGATCGCATTGATGGGTCCGAACAGTGCTGTCATCACCTTCACGGCGTGAGAGCCTAGTCGCGTGACACTCCCAACGGCGATGAGCGCTCGCGCGAAGTGGGGGCACCTCCGCCGAAGGGCGGGGACAACGACCGACACTGACGTCGTCGTCGTCGGGGCCGGCTTCGCGGGCCTGTCCGCGGCGCGGGAACTGGTCCGGCTCGGATACGACGTCGTCGTGATGGAGGGCCGTGACCGGGTCGGCGGCAGGTCGGCGACCACGACCATCGCGGGCACCCCCGTCGACCTCGGTGGCACATTCGTCGGCCCGACGCAGGACGCCGTCGTCGAGCTGGCGAAAGAACTGGGCTGCGAGACCATGCCAACCTACAGCCACGGCAAGAACCTGATCCGGTGGCGAGGCAAGGTTCGGTCGTATCGCAGCACGCTTCCGAAGCTGTCGATTATCGAGTTGGTCGACGTTTCTCGCATCCAATGGCGGTTCGACCGGGTGAGCCGGCGGGTGCCGGTCGCCGAGCCATGGACATCGCCGATCGCCGAAATCCTCGACAGCAAGACTCTTGACGAGTGGCTGCGGTACGTCCACGCGAGCGCGTCGACGCGGGACCTGATGGCCATCATGGCGCGGGTCACGTGGGGTTGCGAGCCCGACGCGGTGTCGATGCTGCATGCGGTGCGTTACGTCAAGGCGGCAGGCGGGCTCGGCCGCATGCTCGACGTGAAGGGCGGCGCGCAGCAGGACCGGTTCCCCGGCGGAACCCAGCAGATCGCGCTGCGGATGGCCGAGGAACTCGCTCCCCGGGTTGTGCTGAATGCGATCGTGCGCAGCATCGAGCGGCACGCCGACGGCACCGTCACCGTCGGCTCAGACAGCGGCGACGTCACCGCCAAGGCCGTCATCCTGGCGATTCCGCCCGCGCACCGGGCGGGCATCGAGTTCACACCGGAGCTGCCCGCCGAATACGGCAAGCTGGCGCAGCATTGGCCGCAGGGCTCGCTGAGCAAGGCCTACGCCGCCTACGAGACACCGTTCTGGCGGGAGAACGGCTGCTCGGGCGAGGCCGTATCCGACGAGGGCCCGGTGTTCATCACGTTCGACGTCAGCCCCGACGAGAAGGGGCCCGGCATCCTGCTGGGCTTCACCGACGCGCATTCGTTCGACACGCTTCTCCCCGAACAACGCCGCGAGCGCGCGCTGGCCGGCTTCGCCGCGTTGTTCGGCGACGACGCATTGCAGCCGATCGACTACGTCGACCACTGTTGGGGGACAGAGGATTTCGCGCCGGGCGGGCCGACGGCGGCGGTGCCGCCGGGTTCGTGGACCACCTACGGGCCGTGGCTACGCAAGCCGGTCGAACGGATCTTCTGGGCCGGGACCGAAACCGCCGACGAGTGGACCGGGTTCCTCGACGGTGCCGTGCGGTCGGGGCGTCGAGCGGCCGCCGAGGTGCACGAGGAGCTGTCGGGCTAGGACGTCGCGCATCGTCGAGCTGGCGGGGACGCAATTCGTTGGTTGGTCAACAAGGTCGTCACAACATCGAACGTGCGCGTACTGCGAAATATTGGTCGGATTTTCGCAGTGGTCGCACGTTCGGCGGGCCGAATCGACCTTGCATCCGCGAGCTGCACGAGGAACTCACGGACGCTAGGACGTGGCGCGTCGTTGTTGGCCGGCCGACTCGATGAGCCAGCGCAGCTGCCCGTTGACCTCCTCGGGGCGCTCCAGAATCGCGCAGTGCCCACCGGACAGCTCGACGAATTCGGCCAGGTTGGGCGCCATTCTCGCGATGTGGCGCGACGAGACCATCGGCAGCAGCCGATCCTTCTCGCTGCCGATGACCAGCGTCGGCACCGTGAGGTTCTGCAACGCGATGTGCCGGTGCGTCCCGAGCGCATCGACCAGCGCGCGGGCCCAGCCGCCGCGGCTCACGGGCGGCGTGCCGGTGAACAGCTCGTAGACGAACTCGGCGATCGCCGGATCCGCGTCGCGGCCCACCGCCATCATCGACACGAACTGCCTGCTGGGCCGGTCCGCCGCACGCAGCAGGGGCGCCGCCCCGAAGGTCTTGAGCAGGGTTCCCGCGGCACGCACCCTGGCATCGGCCAGTCGCGGCGGTACCGGGACGAGCTGGACGTGACGCAGCAGCTCGCCGGTGGTGGTGTTGATCAGTGCGACGGCGTCGGCGCGCTCGGACACCCGCCGGGGATAGCGCTCGGCCCACGAGGTGATCGCGATACCGCCCATGGAATGGCCTGCGATGACCGCTCGTTCTCCGGGCTGCAGCGTCGCCTCCAGAACCGCGTCGAGGTCGGCGGCAAGGAAGTCGAGGCCGTAGTTCCTGCGCCGCGACGGCACGCCGCTGCGGCCATGACCGCGGTGGTCGTACGCGATCACCCGATAGTCGCGAGCCAGATCGGCAATCTGGTACGCCCACACCCGGATCGCGCAGGTGATGCCGTGGGCCAGCACGATTGGATAGCCGTCTTCGGGCCCGAATACCTCGGCATGCAGGCGGGTTCCGTCGCCCGCCCGGACGGTCATCTCACGCGAAGTCGGCAATGCATCGGCGGCGGCGAACCGCCGAATGCTGCGCTTGACCTGCCGACTCCTTGCCATAACTGGCAAATCCTACCGTTAGGCCCAGTAAGGGCCGTCCACCCGACGTTGTTAAATGGGGCGATGCGCGCAATTCAGATACCCCGCCTCGACGGTCCCCAGGCAGCGGAGCTCGTCGAGCTGGACGAGCCCACCGACGAGAACGCGGTCATCGTCGAGGTACACGCGGCCGGGGTGGCGTTTCCCGATGCGCTGCAATCCCGCGGGCTCTATCAGTACAAGGCGGAGTTGCCGTTCGTGCCGGGTGCCGAGATCGCCGGCGTGGTCCGTAGCGCGCCGTCCGGTAGCGGGTTCAAGAAGGGCGATCGAGTCGCCGGGCTGACGATGCTGAACGGCGCCATGGCGGAAGTTGTCGCGCTGCAACCGGATCGGGTGTTCAAGCTGCCCGACAGCATTTCGTTTGAGGCCGGCGCGGGCCTGCTGTTCAACGACCTCACCATGCATCACGCGCTGCGCACCCGCGGCCGGCTGGTCGACGGTGAGACCGTGCTGGTGCACGGCGCAGCGGGCGGCATCGGAACCTCGACGCTGCGACTGGCGCCGGCGTGGGGGGCTGCGCGGACCATCGCGGTCGTCGGCGATGAGCGCAAGATCCCAATTGCCAAGGCCGCAGGCGCATCTGATGTGGTACTGGCCGACGGTTTCAAGGACGCGGTCAAGGAGCTGACGGGCGGGCGTGGGGTGGACATCGTCGTCGACCCCGTCGGCGGTGACCGGTTCACCGACTCGTTGCGCTCCCTGGCGCCCGGCGGCCGACTGCTCGTGATCGGGTTCACCGGCGGGGAGATCCCGACGGTCAAGGTCAACCGGCTGCTGCTCAACAATGTCGACGCCGTCGGCGTCGGCTGGGGCGCATGGGCGGGCACGCATCCCGGCTACCTTCGCGAGCAGTGGGAGGAGCTGGAACCGCTGCTGGCGTCGGGCAAGGTGTCGGCGCCGCAGCCGGAGATCTACCCGCTGGAGCGCGCAGGCGAGGCGATCGCCTCGCTGGAGAACCGCACCGCCAAGGGCAAGGTCGTCGTCACGCTCCGGTGAGGCTGCTCCCGCGACGCCGCAGCGTCACCGTCGAAACGTTCGATGCCGCAACGGGTCGGTGGACGGATTCCGACGCCCCAAGCGCCATCGACCGCGACGAGTTGACGCTTGCGACCTACAACATCTGGTTCGACGACAAGCACGCCGAACAGCGCTACCTCGCGATCGCGGATCTGCTGTCCCGACGCGCGCCCGACATCATGGTGTTTCAAGAAGTCACGCCGGCCGCGCTCGATGTCTTCCTGTCACAGGAGTGGATCCGCGACAGATATTCGCGCGCAACGGTTATCGGTCGCGAGGTCGGCAACTACGGACTACTGATGCTGTCCCGGCTGCCCGTCTCCCGTGTCACGTACACACGGCTGCCCACGCGCCAGTCGCGCGGATTTCTTCAGGCGGACCTCGTGGTCAAGGGCAATCAGACGACCGTCTGCTGCATACACCTCGACAGCGGAAAGGCGTCATCGCGCCTGCGTGGCTGGCAACTACGCCGAATTTTCGGCGCGCTGAGGCCGGTGCAGGACGCTGTGTTGCTCGGCGATTTCAACATGCGCGATGCCGAGAACTCACGCATCGCTGCCCCCTACCGCGACGTATGGCCTTTATTGCGGCCCGACGAGGAGGGCTTCACCGAGGACACATCGATCAACTTGATGCGCTACGACATGAAGGACAAGCATCGGCACGTCCGATTCGACCGGGTCCTACTCAAGGGTCGTCAGTGGGCGGCAACGGAGATCGAGCTACTGGGTACAGAGCCGATCACTGCCGAGCTACCCCGCGTGTTTCCGTCTGACCACTTCGGAGTGGAATGCCGCCTTAGACGCCGAAGTCCATAGGCCGACCCGCGGGACAGCGTCACAAATAGGGGTCGGTCCAGGCGCTGATGATCCGGGCCGCCCGCGCCGCCTGGTTCTTTCCGGTGAGCAGATGATCGGCACCCTCGAGCGAGACGAAACTGCGGGGGTGGCGGGCGGCGCGGAAGATCTCGCTGGCGTTGGCGATGCCGACGGTGTTGTCGGTGGGCGAATGCATGACCAGCAGCGCCCGGCGCAGGGTGCGGATCTGCTCGCGGAGATCGGCGTCGCGGACGTCTTCGATGAAATGCCGCTTGAGCGTCAGCGCCTTACCGCCGACCAGGAACGGTGCCTCGCCCTCGGCCTCGATTCGCGCCACCAGGGCGTCGTAGTTGTGCTCGACGTGGCCGGGGTCGTACGGCGCCCCGATACTGGCCACCGCCTCCACGGTCGGACAGTCGTGGGCGGCGGCGATCACGGCCGCGCCACCGAACGAATGTCCGACGAGCAGCCGGACGTCGCGGCCCGAGGCGTTCATGAACTCGACCGCGCGGACCGTGTCGGCGACCTTGTGGGAGAACGACCCGTCGCCCCAGTCGCCCTCGGAGTCGCCCAGGCCCAGGTTGTCGAAGCGGAGCATGCCGATGCCCTCGCTCGGCGAGCTGCTTGCAGATCCGGCTCGCGGCCGGGCTGTCCTTGCCGAGCGTGAAGCCGTGGGCGAAGACGCCCCAGCCGCGCAACTCTCCTTCGGGCAGATCGACCAGACCCGCCAAGTGCGGGTCCCGTGGTGCTGGGGAAGCTGACGCGCTCGGCCACGCGCAGCTAGCCGACCAGCTCCGGGTGGAACTTGGCCACCATTCGGCGCATGCCGTCGCGCCAGTCGACGGCGGTGCCGCCGACGAGCTCGCGCATCAGGGTCACGTCGGTTGGATTCCCGCGGAGCGCCTGCGTGCTCTCCTCGAAGACGGGCTCGCGGCCGATGAGCGAGCCGAGATAGCTGCACCACTCTTGAATGCTGACGGTTTGTTCGCCGCACCAGTTGACCGTGGGCGCCGGAACGGACGCCGCCTCGAGCAGCTTCGGAATGGTCGCGATGATGTCGTCCTCGTGGATCGGGTTGTAGGCGGCCGGCCCTCCTGGCGGTACCTGGATGGGCATGCCGGCCAGCATCATCTCCATCTGGTAGAACGGCCAGCCACCGTTGTCGCCATAAGGCACGTTGAGGCGCGCGATGATGCTGGGCACGCCAAGTGCCCTGGCCATCGTCCGAACGACGACCTCCCCCGCGATCTTGGAGATGGAATACGTTGGGAACAAAGGCTTGTGGTTGTCGCCCAAGGCGGCGCGCTCGGTGCGCGGTTCGTCATCCGGAGGGTCGTAGACCGCCGCCGAGGAGCAGTGCAGGAACGCCTTCGCACCACGGCAATGAGCCATCAAGAGGCCGACCGACTCCGCGTTGGCCGCGAGATCCTTGTCCCACCTGCCGCTCTTGGCCACCGCCAAGTTGAGGACATGGTCGAAGTCGGACGGAAGACCGGTGAAGTCACCGGCGGCCAGGTTGACGGTCTCACACCGAACCCCCGCCTTCTCAAGGCTCTTCCGCGCCGCGGCGTCGGTGAAGCGGGCGATGCCCCACACCTCGTTGTCGGCCGCAAGTGCCCGGGCGATGGGAGCGGCGACCTGGCCGCTCGGCCCGGTGATCAGGATCTTGGATCCGCGCATGCGCTGATCGTATGGAACGGTTACCGCACGTCCGCGTGCCGGTTCAGAAAGTCCACGACGGCCTCGGCGAAGAGGTCGTTGCGGTCACCGGCCACCATATGTCCCGCACCCTGGACATCGACGAACTCGACCTGGGGAAAGCGGGCCATGAACTCCTCGGCGCGGTCCTGACTGACCAGATCGCTGACCTGGCCGCGCACCAACAGCATCGGCACGTCGGCGGCGAGGATCGATTCGACGGCGTTGTGCATGCGATCCGGATCGGTCACCTCGATCGGCGGATTCGCGGCAGTGCCGTCGATGAACTGCGGATCCCAGTGCCAGTACCACCGATCGCCGCGGCGACGCAGATTGGCGCGCAGGCCGTTCAGATCGGTTGGCCGTGGCCGATGTGGGTTGTACTCGGCGATCATGTCGGCCACCTCGTCGAGTGAGTCAAACCCGTCCACCATTCGGTCGGCCATGAAGTCGTGGATGCGCGCCGCGCCGGACGGGTTCATATTCGGCACGATGTCGACCAGCACGACGGCGCTCGCGATGCCCGGCGCCAGCTCGCCAGCGAGGAGCATCGAGGTGAAGCCGCCAAGGGACGCGCCCACCAGCACGGGATTCGGCGGCAGGCCGCGCAGTACCTCGCGGACGTCTTCGGCGAACGTGACGACGCGGTAGTCGCCGTCACTCGACCAGTCGGATTCCCCGTGCCCGCGAAAGTCGACGGTGACGGCTTGCCAGCCACGCTTCGCCACGGCGGCAGCGGCGCGGGACCAGGAGCGGCGAGTCTGCCCGCCGCCGTGCAGGAACACCACGGCGCGCGCCCGGGGATCCCCCAGCCGGTCCGCGACGATGCGAACGCCACCGGGCCCGTCGGTCACGAACGGCTCAGGTGCTGTCGTCATCCCCGGATCGTAGGGCCCGCTGATATCGGACTGTGTCACCACAGGACCGCAATCCCCGCGGCGGTGAGCGCCAAGAATCCGATCAGGGCGAACACGGGACGCGGCACAGCCTCGCCCGTGCGCCGCTGTCGCGCGTTGCCCATGCCGAGCAGGCCGCCGAGCACAACAAGAATGCCGAGCTTGATCCCGATCTTCGGGTAGTTCAATTCGATTCCGGCAGGCCAGGGTGCGGCAAGCGCAAGTCCGGTCAGCAGCGAGATCAGAAGGCCGTAGTCCATTAAGCGGGTCGTGCGGAACCGGCGTGCAGCAGCTTCAGACGCCCAGGCGCCGAAGGTGATCGCGAAACCAGCGATATGCAGCAAAACAACTACGTTGCGTAGTAGCTCCATGGCAGGAGCGTACCTGTCCTTCCGATGTCAACGAATTCCGTTGTGGCAATACAGCGACGACTGCTGTCGGCGAACATATATCAAGATCGAATCTCCGAAAAGTGATGCCTACCAATGATTATTAGAGATTATTGAGGCCCAGGCCATGATGCGGAATCCGTAGTATTCTCAACAGCGGTTGAGCTACAGCCGGTTGCGGTGCGCCGTTGCAGCATCGCTTATCCGGCCTTCAGGACGCAGGGCCGTTCGAGCGCTGGTGCGCGCGCGGGAAGGGGTTCACCGTGCCAACTGCTAGCACTGTTCAGCTAGATCGCGTCCATTTGCCATCCGCCGATGAGGAACAACGCCTGGGGCGAGTCGTCTTTTCGGCGCAGGGCCTAGCCGCAGCACGTGTGCTCGTCGCCATCACAGGAGACGTCGACGCCACGAACAGTCACGCCTTCGGCCGCTTCGTCCACCGCCACACCCGCGTTTCCAAGCAACTCATCCTTGACGTCACCGGCGTCGACTTCTTCGGCAGCCAGGGCTTCGCGGCCCTGCACTACATCAGCGTGCAGTGCGCCCGACGCGATGTGGACTGGATGATTGTCGGCGGCCGGACGGTGCGCCGGATCTTGCGAATCTGCGATCCCGACGCCGAACTACCTCTTGTCGAAGACATCGCGGCCGCGCTGGCCCGACTCGATCACGTCGCGAAGTGCCGCCACGCCACCGAGGCATGGGCCGAGGCATGAAAACAGCCCCCGGAGAAGTCTCCCGGGGGCCGTCTCATTTTAGTAGCGGGGACAGGATTCGAACCTGCGACCTCTGGGTTATGAGCCAACCGGTCGCCGTCTCCAGTTCGCATCCCGCGTCGGCAGTTGCGTCGCCTTTCGTTCCCGTTCCCAAGCAAAACGACGATGGGTGTTGTGTGAAGTCGCAATCGATCGCCGCTCGCACGGCGCGGAAACCCCGGCCAAGAAGACCGCGGCGAAGAGATAGCTACGCGGGCAGATCCACCCGCAGCGCCAGGTGCTCATCGAGTATCCGGCGCAGCGCGGCGTCCATCGGATGAGCTGCTGCGAGGTCGCGGCCGAACCGGCTGTCCACCACGACTACCGTGCCCTCACGCAGTTCGGCGGTCTGGACCTGATCGACGAACGGATCGAACAACGCGGGCGGTGTGGCCAGGTAATACAGCGCCCGGCGCGACTCGTTCAACCGGGCGCCATACATCAGTCCGTGTTGGGTGATCACGAAGAGTTCCGAGGTGATCCTGGCGTTCGGGGTCTCGGCTTTGCCCCATGCCATTGCGGCGCCCCGGGTCTGTGCCAATCGATCCGGGACGTCATCAGTCAGCGCGAGCAACCTTTCGACGAGTTCTCCACCCATTCGCGGATATGCGCCGATGGCGGGTTTGAAGTACCGCTGGAAGATCTCGCCGAAAAAGTCGTACATTTGCTCGCTCATCGCGGTTCCCCAGGTTTCAGACGGACACCTCCATTGTGCGCCCGAAACCGTCAGCTGAGTACGAGTTCGGCCAGGACGTGCGCCTCGCTGATGTCAATGTCTGTCGCGGCGCGGCGAGCAGGGCTAGAAACTGCCGTAACGACAAGGTCAGGCCCCCATCCACCGTTTCATGCAAGACAGATGCCCTCCTGAGTTCTTCGCGGCAAAGGCCCGTCGCCCGACCGGCTAGCAAGCCGAATACGGGCGGAATACTGAGGGTTACCGATGCGGAATATCGCCAAATCAACTGGCATGCAACGGTTTTCGTTTCTGCGCTGTGTGTCCCGTCATGTCCGGAAAGGCCACCCGGAACTCAGTCAGCTGCACAACTACTCGGTCCAAACGCGTGGCTTAGATGCCCGACGTAATCGACATACCTACATTCTCCACCCAATCTCCACGAAACCTCCAAGCTCGCGCACCCGGTAACGGCGGACGATCAATCCATGTTGCAAACCACCACCACACTCGAAAGGTACGACCATGAAGAATCTCGTCTTGACCACCATCACTGCCGGGGCACTGGCATCCGCCGCACTCGGACTGGCCGAAACCGCCAACGCCGCTCCGTCTGGCCCCTCGCCCGTGGACCAAACGGTCAGCCAGCTGCGGTCCCAGGGCTTTCACGTCATCGTGAACCGCGTCGGCACCGCTCGGCTTGACCAGTGCGGAGTCCGCGCGGTCCGGCCCGGCCAGACGTTTTCACGCACAGACTCCGGCGCACCCGGCGCCGACGACGACATCGTCACCACAGTGACCAACAAGACCGTTTATGTCGATGTGGCCTGCTGACGCCTCATCGTCGAACGCAACGAGGGACGCCCATCACGGGCGTCCCTGAGTTGCCGCGCGAAGCCGACCGTGCCCGGCTGATCAGGTACCCGGCCCGGCGTCGCCCGCCGTCGGACTGTTGGGCGTGGTTGTCGGTGATCACTTTGACGTGCAGCGTCGATCGGGAAGTCAGCGTGAGCTGTTGGATCCGGATCGGTGGCGGGTCATCATCGTAAGGCGGACAGCGTTCTTGGATACTCGTGCGCGGTCGCTCGGCCGCTCAGTAAGCGATCGGAACGTTCCCAATCTGTTCCCGCCAAACTCATTAGCGAGGCTAACGGTCCCCGGAGAGTTCTCCGGGAGGACGGGCCGCCGGGGAGCACCCACATTCGTTGTTTCGTTCACAACGTTCACAAAACAAACCGCCCGCCAGCTGATGCTGGCGGGCGTCTGCAGTGGTCAGAGCCACTTTGTTTAGTAGCGGGGACAGGATTCGAACCTGCGACCTCTGGGTTATGAGCTAACCGGTCCGAGTCTCAGGTCGCCTCGCGAGTCTCAAACGCGCTGGTCGCGAGCAATTGCCCGTCCGAGCCAACACGTTGCGTCTCACGTCATCTCGGCAGTTGCGCCCCGTTTCGTTCACAGATCCGTTCACAACAACCGCACCTGTGGCGCCGGATCAGCTACGAGCATCAAGCGAGGGCCTTGGCGTGATCGGGAACCGGCTCGAATTTGCACAAAGCTCGCGGCTTCAGCTCATCTGTTCCGCGAGCTCCCGGTACTTGTCGCGCATCTTGATGATCCGTCGTCGGCGAGCCGCCACCAGATAGTCGGGCGACTCGAGTCGCACGATGTACGTGTCGTCATTGAATCCGCCCGCGCGCAGCATGGTGGCGGCGCGCTGGGCGACGCTGCCCTGTCCCAGCCCGAAATGGCTCATCAGATCCCTGACCTGCATACCGCCGGTCCGCTGCTCGAACAGGTCGTTGGCCTTGCCGACGATCCAGACCAGCGCTGCGGCAGCGGTTTCCGCACGACTCTTGCGACGGAACACGTCTGGTCCCCTGAACGCGACGCGGGCAAGTACCCGTCGGCATGCGGTGCGGTACTCGAGGCCGAGCATCTCCTCGCAGCAGCCGTCGACGAACACGAGAACCTCGTGCACACGCGCCGTCACGTCGTCGGAGATGCCGTCCCACCGGAACGGTTCATCCGGTAGTGGGTCGTCATCGAGCTGATCCAACTGAATTGGGTCTCCGACATCCAGAGCGAGCCAGTCGAGCATCGAGTGATCGAAGTTCTCCGACTCCTCACGGCCGAATGGCATGTCCGCCATGTCCTCGGTGTCGATGCCGAGCGCAGCGATCAGCGCGGCCGGCCCCTGCGGTCGTGGTGAGCGGATCGTCTGCTGGTACTGCGGCTCCCAATCGTCGATCGAGGAGAGCGTCTCGTCGGTAAGGTCAGAGCGCAGTCCCACTTCCGCGTGTGCAAAGCGGATGAACGCCCGCAGCAGATCGGGCGCCTTGGCCAGGAACTCCCCGGGCGCCACGATCTTCCGGGGAATCCAGTCCTCAAGCAGGATCTCGACTTTCACCGGGCTCCATCGCAGCGGGTCGCCTGAGCCGTAGTCGGTGCCGTACCAGAGCAGGGACTCGAGCAGCCCGCGGTGATCGGGATCATCGAGTCGCGCTCCGTACGGCGAGACGAAGAACCGCTCCGCGATCCGGACGAAGTCCGCTGAATCCCATTGTGGCCGTTGGTATCCGGCTCCACCTTCTGGGAGGCCCCTGGTAATCCACTCGACCAATGCGCGACACGCGGGCCAGCTCTCCGTCTCCAGCGGTGGGAAGGTGATCGCTCCCAGTTCGATCGCCGCATCGATCCACGCTCGCGCATCGGCCAGGCTGATGTCATCCCACCGCGTGTCGGGATCCTGGGTCACCCGCCTGAATTCGGCCACCATGTCTGCGATCGACGCGGGTGCGACGAAGGCGTCCTTCACCAGCGTGCCGAGGTTATGGTCGATGTAGACCAAACAGGCGAGCTCGTGTCCGCCCGGCAGCCGCACCCCGAGCATGATGTTGTCGCCGTCACTGAGGACGTGACTCATTCGCACTGCCCGATAGGTTGACGTCTCCGACAGCTGTGCAAGCCATGCCGGTTCGACCTTCGGTCGTGCGGCGAGCTCTCGTCGGATGCGAGCACGCAGCACATCGTCGTCACCCGCCATCTCGGCGATCACGGCCAGGAGCGCAGTGGTCTCCGGAATGCGGACGTCGAGGAACGTCTGGACAAGTCCCTCGCGGGTCAGCGCTTCCGGGTCGGGGGCGTCGTGCCGGGCGAACGGGTGGTCGCGACGGGGATCGGTGACGCACAGTAGCGTGCTCACGTAGGTCAACAGGCTCAGCGGGTTCGGATCGGCAAGGGCGCGTCGAACATCAGCGAGCAGGTCTGGCTCGGCCGCGGTGTGCTCCCGAGCCCGGGTAGTACGCCGAGCCGGGCGGCGGCGCTTCTCTGCACGGCGACGTCGGTTCGTCTTGGACATGCGCGCCACCTTACTGCGTCCTATGCGCTTGCGGCGTACGCTGCGAGCTTGTCGCTGAGCGGCACGATGCACGGCAAACGGGGCTGATCGAAGTAGTCCGGCTTGCGCTGCCGCATTAGCTTCTCGCCACCGATCGACCAGTCGAAGTGCTTTCGCCCCAACAGTTTACGGAACACTTGGTTCGTACGCTCGGGGTCGCGCGCGGCCATCCGCTCGAACAGCACGGGCGAAATGGTGGGATCGTCGAGGTAGTCGCGCACTCGTCGGCGATAATCTGGATGACGAAGCAGGCTCGGGTCGGCGAACGCCTCCTCGATCATCCCGAATTCGGCATACAGGCCCAAGCCATCCACCTCGTCGTGGGTGACTGCGACCGAATCCGAGGCCACCAGATCAGAAGGATAATCCGGGCCGTTGAACGGCGGATGCTTCGGTCGCTTACCGGACGCGGCCAGCTCTGCCAGTACCTGGTCGCAGCAGAAGGTGTAGAAGCTCCGCATTCGTTCGGTCAGCTGCGCTCCCGGTATGACGACGAAGTCGGCGCCGAAGAATTGCACGAACCGGTCGTGCTCGGCGCTCTGCTGCTGTCGTGCGCGGGCGAGCTTGTCGGGATTACGAAATGCCCATTTCGGGTGGCGCATCGCCATCTCGCAGGCGGTGCGATGGATCGCTGCACGGTCACTCTTCGGATAGCACACGAAGTTGCCGCTGATCAACCACTGGGGCCCGACTGGCATGAGCCGGGCGATCACGAAACCGCCGGATTCCAGCGGCTGGAACACGCCCGGTCCCATGTTCGAATACACGCGATATGTCAACTCGTCAACGAGGTTCTCTACGACGAGCGCGTCGCCGTCGCGGCCGTGGACCTCGAATATGCCCTCCACAACGTCGCGCCAGCCGAGCAACAGCTCGCGTTCGTGCTCGGGCAAGTCCGGGCGACTAGCCACAAACCGCTCCACCACGGTCTTGCCGCTGCGTAACTCGTGCTGCAGCAGGAAGTAGTCGAGCGCCGTTATCACTTCCGCCTCGTCGCCGACGAATCGATCAGCAAGGTGGTCCCGCAGCACCTCGCGGCGCTCGCGGTCAAAGCCAGGTTGCCAGGAGAATTCCAGCAGCTCCCGCTTCAGCTCCGCGCTGCGCTCCACCAGACTCGCGATCGCCGTCACATCGCTTCCTTCCAAACGTTGGTCCAGGGCCACGTCGACGCTATCCAAGAATGGTCAACGGCTGTGTGCGGCACGCCGATCCGGCCCTGCTTCGACTCCGATATGGATGGGTGCGCCTTCCCTCCGATGAACGGCACCGACCGGTAGGCCGTTGACGAATACCCACGCCGGAAGCAGGCTCAACGCCCCGGTTCGCACCGGGCTGCCCAATGACCAGCTCAAATGGTCTCCTCGAACAGTGACGCGGGACCGCCTGAAATCCCGGGCGTCGGAGCGGCGGCTGGGTGTGGACGGTGTGACGCTCGACGAGTCGAGGAATTGGAAGTGCTATGGCGGGATGTGGCAAGTGAAGCGGAAAGCTAGTGGGCTATAGTCGGCACATGCGACTGCACATTACCGTTGATGACGAGCTCATTGCCGAACTCGACCAGCGGGCTGGAAGCAGGCGACGCAGCGCATTCATCGCAGAATTGATTCGCCGCGGACTCGACGACGAGCGGCGGTGGGACGACATCGAGGCAGCGCTCGGGGCTATCCCCGACGAGGGCCACGAATGGGATGACGATCCCGGTGAATGGGTCCGCCGCCAACGCTCCGACCGGCGTCGCGTCGGCTGACGTGGCAAGGATCCTGCTCGACTCGACCGTCCTCATCGACGCTCTCCGCGGCCGTCCGGCGGGCGAGCGCCTACGCGCTCTGCGCCGCCAAGGTGACGAACCGTGGACTTGCGCGATCTCGATCGAAGAGATCTGGCGCGGACTGCTTCCCGGCGAAGAAGCCGTAGCACAACGGCTGGTGCGCGGCTTACGGTGCGCACCGTTGGGCCCGTCCGAAGGAATTCGCGCTGGACGGTGGCGCCGCCAGTTCGCCGGGCAAGGGATCACCCTTCACCAAGCCGACTGCCTGATCGCCGCAGCCACCGCTGGGATCAATGCTCAGTTGGCGACGGGCAACCCCGCCGACTTCCCCATGGACGACATCACGGTCGAGCACTGGCCCGTCGGGCACTGAGGGCATATTCGCCAACGACCGGACGACGGCACCCCATCGACCACCTGTGAATGCGACCGACTGACCATCGCAATGATGCGGGGACGACTGGGGAGGGTGGCCCAGCGATTCCAGCATCCGTTGCCGCTCTTGACGGCCTACGAACGACAGACGCCGACCGTCGCTCGTTCACAAGCGTTCACAAAACG